>CAVQLL010000016.1:0-295554 GCA_963713325.1 uncultured Actinomycetota bacterium | reverse complement strand
GTGCTCATGCGTCGTGCCATCGAAGAGACCGTCGCGCAGACGGCGACCCCGGCCTGAGCCGGACAGAAGGAGAATCATGTCGGACACCGTGGTCGAGTCATCCCTCACCGAACTCCAGGCCGAACTGGCCACCCTGCGCGAGGAAGTCGTGGCTGTCCGCTCTCTCGCGCAGCGTGCGCAGGACCGTGGCGCGGTCGAGAACGTCTTCAACCGCTACATGTATCTGCACAACGCGTTCCAGGACGAGCAGATCATTCCGCTCTGGGTCAAGCGTGGGACCGAGGGCATCCGCGCCCGCTACACGAACGCGGGCGAATACACCGAGTACGACAGTGTGATCCGCTACCACCAGGGTCGTCCGTCACCGGTCGGCAAGCTCATCCTGCACGCCACGACGACTCCCGTCATCGAGGTCGCCGCGGACGGCAAGACCGCGAAGGGTGTGTGGCTCATGGCCGGCACCGAGTCGGGCCTCACCGACCCCGAGGTCGCCAAGGAGTTCCCCGACATGTACTCGCCGGGTGAGGTGCTCGGCAAGAAGGTCTGGGCGCACTGGGTCTGGTGCAAGTACGCGATCGACTTCCTCAAGCAGGACGGCGAGTGGAAGATCTGGAAGTTCCGCTGCTACGAATTGGCCCGTGCTCCCTTTGAGGAGAACTGGATCAGCTTCGGCGAGAAGAACCAGGGCGCGTTCGATCTCGATCTCATGTACTTCGGCGACGACGGCAAGCCGGTGTTCATGCCGCCGGCCGACCAGCCGGTGCCCTCGGGGAACCACCCGTACAGCCCCTCGACCGTGCAGAAGCTCGAACCGGTTCCCCCGGTGCCGCACGACACGTTCACCGACACCTTCCACTGACCCACTGCCCGAACGAGGAGCCCCCAATGGCCACCCACAACTCCCTCTTCTCCGACAAGGACGTCCGTCGTCGCGATGACGCCATCGCCGTCTCGGTGCAGCTTCCCTGGTACCGCAGCCTCTGGCTGTCGGCCGTCGACGACGTCGCGGCATCCGTCAACGGCGTTCCGGTGCCGAAGGACCACCTGCGCTTCGAGCTGAATGGCACGAGCTACCGCATCGAGGAACTGCCTGAGCAGTGGGACACGCTCTGGTTCGTCGCCGACAAGCCTGAGGTCGTGATCCCGCTGGATCACGCCCCCCAGGCCGGCGAGAAGCTGACCGTCGAGGTCGTCCTGACGATGCGCCTGCTGTACATGCAGATCATGCCCGGCGTCGACGGCGGGCCCGGCCGGTACGTCACCAACCGCGTTCCGGTCGAGCGCGAGGTCGTGCTGGCATGACGCTGCCCCCCGCCCTTCGCGTCGCCATGATCGGCTACGGCTTCATGGGAGCCACGCATTCGGTCGGGTGGCGTCAGGCGCCGCGCATGTTCGACCTGCCCGACGCGTCGAGATGGCCGTGGTCGTGGGCCGGAATTCGGATGCCGTCGCCGCAGCCGCCGAGAAGTGGGGCTGGGCGGAGTCGGCGACCGACTGGCGCGAGGTGATCGCACGCGATGACATCGACATCGTCGACATCGTCACGCCTGGCGACTCGCACGCCGAGATCGCGATCGCCGCGCTCGAGGCCGGCAAGCACGTTCTGTGCGAGAAGCCGCTCGCCAACACGGTCGAAGAGGCCGAGGCGATGGCGGATGCCGCCGCCCGAGCGGCCGAGCATGGGGTGCGCTCGATGGTCGGATTCACCTACCGCCGTGTTCCCGCGGTGACCTTCCTGCGCGACCTCATCGCCGGAGGCGTCGTCGGCACCGTGCAGCAGGTGCGCGCCGCGTACCGCCAGGATTGGCTCGTCGACCCGGCGATGCCGCTCGCGTGGCGCCTTCAGAAGGAGCATGCGGGCTCCGGGGCGCTCGGCGACATCGGCGCGCACATCATCGATATGACCCAGTTCGTGACGGGACAGTCCGTGGACGCCGTGTCGGGCACGATCGACACGATCGTCAAGGAACGGCCGCTCCAAGGCTCGGGGTCCGGACTATCGGGCACTGCCGCCGAGGGTTTCGGCGAGGTCACGGTCGACGACGTCGCGATCTTCACCGGCCGTCTCGCGAACGGGGCGCTTGTCTCGTTCGAGGCGACGCGGTTCGCGACCGGACGCAAGAACGCCCTCACGATCGAGGTGTCGGGCGACAAGGGCGCGCTGGCGTTCGACCTCGAGGACCTCAACAGCCTGCAGTTCTACGACCGCACCGCCCCCGGCGACCGGCAGGGCTTCACGAAGATCCTGGTCACCGAGGCGCAGCATCCCTATGTCGCCGCATGGTGGCCCGCCGGACACATGCTCGGATACGAGCACGGCTTCAGCCACCAGGTGGTCGACCTGGTGACGGCGATCGCCGAGGGCACCGACCCGCATCCGTCGTTCGCCGAGGGGCTTTCGGTGCAGCGCGTGCTCGATGCCGTCGAGCGCTCGAGCGAGAACGAATCCGCCTGGGTCCGCATCGCTGCGGGCGTTCCGGCATCCGTCTGAAGAACCCCCGGAGGAGGCAATGGCGCGTCCGATCACCCTGTTCACCGGCCAGTGGGCCGACCTCCCGTTCGAAGAGGTGGCCCGGCGCTCGCGTTCGTCCGCCAGCTCGCCGAGCTCACGCCGCCCGCCGCTACATTCGACGTCGCGTTCTCGACGAACCAGCCGATGAAGGTCGGCGTCCTGGGAGGAACGGGCAACATCTCCACGAGCGTCGTCCGGCTCCTGCAGGAGCGGGGCCACGACGTGACATGCATCACGCGGGGTGCCTCCGGGCCGCTGCCGGACGGCATCCGTCACCTGTCGGGAGACCGTCACGACCTCGACTGGTTCGTGCCGGCGGTGCAGCGGGAGAGGTTCGATGCGGCGATCGACTTCATCGGCTTCACCCCCGCGCACGGCGCCGCGAGCCTCGAGGCCTTCCGCGACGTCGGCCACTTCATTCAGACCTCGACGGTGACCACCGTGGGCGAGACCGCCGACTGGCTCCCGATCACCGAAGACCACCCACTGCGCCCGGCGGTGCCGTATGCCGACAACAAGGTCGCGCTGGACCGCATGTACCAGGCGGCGTACTTCGATCGCGGGTTCCCTGCGACGATCGTCAAGCCCTCGACCACGTACGGCCGCAAGCGCGTCGTGCGGCAGGTGGGAATCGACACGCGCTGGATCCGCCGCATCCGTGAGGGTCGGCCGATCCTCCGCGTCGGGGAGGGGACTGCGCTTCATCACCTGCTGCACGTCGACGATGCGGCCCTCGGCTTCGTCGGAGTGCTCGAGCGCGAGCACACGATCGGGCAGACGTACTTCCTGGTGAATCCGCAGGCGATGCAGTGGTCCGACATCCACGGCGTCGCGATGGACGTGCTCGGGCGTGAGGTCGAGCAGGTCGGGGTCTCGGCGGACGCGCTGTACGCTCTCGATCCGCAGCGCTTCCTCATGGTGCCCGGCGTCTTCGCGAAGAATCTGCTGTACAGCGCCGCGAAGCTGCAGCGCGATGTGCCCGAGTTCCAGCCGTCGATCTCGCTCCACGACGGGCTGGCCGACGCGTTCGAGCACCTCGAGACGGAGGGGCTCGTCGAGGACGTGCCCGTCGGTGACTGGGAAGACCGCATCATCGAGATCCAGCGCGATGCCCGCTCCCGCATCCTGAACGGGTGAGACATGACTGAGCAGCCTCTTCGCATCGGAATCCTGGGTGCCGCAGGCATCGCCGAGCGGGCGATCGTGGAGCCGGCGCGCGAGCTGGACGGCGTCCGCGTGATCGCGATCGGCGCACGCGATCCCGAGCGGGCACGCACGCTGGCCGATCGCCTCGGTGTTCCCGAGTCCGGCGACTACGAGATGGTGCTGAACCATCCGGACGTCGACCTCGTCTACCTCCCCCTGCCGTCGACCGTGCAGTCGCACTGGGCTGTGCGAGCGCTGCAGGCGGGAAAGCATGTCCTGTGCGAGAAGCCGCTCTCGGCGAACGGCACGACCGCGGCGGAGATCGCCGAGGCCGCGGACGCCGCGGGCAGACGCGCCTTCGTGGGCTTCCACTACCGCCTGCACGGCTTCACCCGTCGGCTGCTGGAGGTGCTCGCTTCGGATGTGCTGGGGCAGATCCGCCGCGTCGAGTTCGACTACAGCATCCCTCACTTCGTCGTGCAGCCCGGCAACATCCGCCTCGACGGCGATCTGGGCGGCGGGTCGTTCATGGACGTCGGGTGCTACGCCGTGGACCTGATGCGCGCCGCCTGGGGAGAGCCCACAGTGGTCGCGGCCGAGGCGGTGCTGTACGCCGACGACCCGCGTGTCGACATGCAGACGGATGCCCTGCTTGAGCTTCCGGGCGGCATCCCCGTCCGCGTCCGTTCGTCGTTCATCGGCGACGACAAGGGCAGCATGTCGCTTCGGGTCACGGGGGACGCCGCAAGCCTGGAGGCGACGAGTGTCATCGTTCCGCAGTGGGGCGCGGTGACGCGTGTGACCGCGGGCGATCGCGTCCTCATCGAGGAAAGGGCTGTCGACGGGGAGAACAGCTATGCGCGGCAGCTCGAGCACCTGGTCGCGGTACTGCGCGACGGGTCGGCGAGCCCGCTGGACGCGGCACTCGGCGTCGGCACGATGAGAATCGTCGACGACGTGTACCGCGCATCCGGTCTGCAGCCGCGCTGAGGAGCACGACCCGTCCGTGCGAAACCGCAAGCCCGGTAGCCTGCGAGCGTGATTGTTCCCACGCCACTCGGGGCCGTCGCCGGGCGTGCGACAGTGCGCCGCTGATCGGTCGACGCGCGCCGCAGGTTCCTCGCCGGCTGACCCCGCCGGAGCCGGCCGTGGGAGCCGACCGTGTGCCGGGGGCGCTCAGAAAGGCGCGGCCTCGTATTCGGATTCCGAGTCGGGCGCGAAGGCGACCGTGCTGACCGGTCGGTCGATGTACGGGATGCCGGCGGGGCTGGTCCACTCGAGCACACCGCCCGGATGCTGCACCACCGTCCAGGCAGTGTGGTGTTTGAGGGTGTGGTGTCTTCGACAAAGATGAGCGAGGTTCGCGCCGGTGGTCTGCCCGCCGAGGGCGAAGTCGAGAGTGTGGTCGATATCGCTTCGTCGGGTGGGCATGCGGCAGCCGGGGAACCGGCAGTGCTGGTCTCTGATGCGAAGGTGGCGGCGAAGCTGCTCGCTGGGGGTGTAGCGGTCGACCTCGAGGACGGCTCCGGTGACCGGGTGCGTCAAGATCCGATCCCACCCGCTTGCAGCCCCGACGAGGGTTCGTGCGGTCTCGGTGTCAATGGGGCCATGCCCGTCGAGGGTCATGCTTTCGAATGGGTCGCGGATGCCGTCATCGATGAGGGCGAGCACGGGAACGGTGACGCTGACAGTGGCGTGGATGGCCGCCAGCCCGGTGTCGTGGGCGACGGGGTCGGCGGCGAGGATCAGGTCGAGGAGGATATCTGCGCGCAGCTGGTCCAGCGTACGGGTGTCCTCCACGTCCGGCTCGGCGGAGCTATCTCTGCCGGGGTCGCCGGTCGCGGCATCGCCACAGGTCCTGCTTCTGGCTGCGTGCGCGAACTGGGTGAGTCGGTCGAAAGAGGCGTGCACGAGAACAGCCGGGCCGACGAGGCGCAGTTCGCTCATGCCGTCGTCGAGGTCGTCGACCCAGGTTCGCCGGCCATCTCGGGCTCGGCGGTGACGGTCGTCGAAGGTGGTGTCTGCGAACCACTCCGCACGGCGTTTCGCGATCGGGGCGAGCCTGGACGCGGATTCGGCCTTCGCATAGTCCAGGACAGATGCTTCGAACTCGGCACGCAATTCTGCCCGGTCGATGATCGATCCGGCGGCGCCGATGATCCGGGCGTGCGCGGCCGAGATCTGCCCACAGGCGAGTGCGGCGTGGGTCTCGGGGAAGTCGTCGACCAGCGTGGCGGCGTCGTTGATCTGCCGTTGCACGGTGCGGTCGCTCACCCGCCAGGCGGCGGCGATCTCGGCCGCGACGGATCGATGCGGAAACTCGCTCGTGCTTCTCGAACCAGGGTCTTCCTCGGCGGCCCAGTCGTCGGCGATCCGCCGCGCTTCGGCGAGCAGGCGCGCCTCTTCGGCGTGCAGTCGCGCCATCTCGCGACGTGTCTCGACAAGCTTCGGAATGAGCTGCGCCAACCGCGCGTCGGCCCGCATCGACGCGGCTAGGGCGGGGCTGCTCATGGGTCAATTGTGCCGCGACCCTCCGACATTCGCAGGCGGTTTTGGGCTGGTCGGCGAGGGAAAATGGCGGATATTTCGGCCCGCGGTCACGCATCCTCGCCGGCCTACGAGCCGGCCCTCGGGCCTGCGTCATCCCTCGCGGTTGTAGTACGGCCAGGGGAGGAATCGGCGATCGCCGCGACGGTCGGGGCCCTCGAGGGTCACCTCTCCCGTCGCCGCCCACTCGACGCCCCGCGGGAACATCCGGATGAACTCGATTCGCCGGAACGTGTCGATGTCGTGCCCGATGGTGATCGTGAACGAACGGCCGCTGCCGTACTCGTTGATCCAGGCGATCGGCTGGTCGGTGTTCACGCCCGGCATCTCGGCCAGTCCGCCCGCCGGGATCAGCACCGGGTAGTGCGACATCGGCCACACGGGTGCCTTCTCGTACGACTCGAGATCGTCGAAGGTCGTCAGCAGCACCTGGGCTCCGTCATACATCTCCACTCCGACGAGGATGTCGTCGCCGGTCACCGTCCACGGCTTGCCGATGCCGTCGGTGATCGGATGACCCGGCTCGGCGATGCTCAGCAGCGCCTCGCCCCAGGGCCGCGGACGGATGCCGGTCGGCACGCTGAGCTTGGCCCCGCGCATGATGTTGTATTCCTCGGGATAGCCCCAGTCGTCCTCCTGCACAGACGAGCCGTGGAACCACACGATCCCCTTGCCCTCGTCGTGCACGAAGCGCAGCAGCGCGGCATCCGTCTCCGGGCCGAACCCGACAGCCCTGTCGTGATACCCGTCGCGACCCTCGAAGACGACGATCACGACGTCGTACTTGTCGATGATCTCGGGCGGAAGCCCGCGCGGGTCCTCGATCACCCGGACGCGGAACCGCCCGGTGTCTTCCAGGAGCGTGGTGATCCACTGGTTGTGCACGCGGAAGCTCCGGTGCTCGTTGTCGTGCTCCTGGGTCATGTGGCCCGAGAGGATCAGCACGTTCAGCACATTCGGCATGATCTCCGTCATCGTCATCGTCATCGGCCGGGCCGGGCGGCCGTGAGAGCGCCCGCGTTGAGCGCCGTGCGCGCGAGGGCCAGATGACGTCGCGTCATGTCCGCGGCATCCGCGTCGATCCACTCGTGGCCGCCCCACTCGCTGCAGAGCGTGCCGGTGAAATCGGTGCCTGCGAGTTCTGCGCCGAGGTCGCGGATGGGCTGCGAAACCCGGCCATCGGTATCGTCGAGGTCCCAGAACTTGAGGTGGAACGCACCGACGAGGGGGAGCACGCTGCGGAGGTCCGCGGCATCCGATCGCCCGAACCGCACGAGCAGGTTCATGTACATCGTGTGCACCAGCGGCGGTACGCCGCCCGAGCGGAGCACATCGATGACCGCGCTGTTGGTCGCCGGATCGCGCCAGTCGGTGGCGAGCCGTTGCAGCAGCGGTTCGGGCACGCCCCCCTCGCGAAGCCGTTCGAGGTAGCTCTGCGGAAGCGACGGCATGAGCATGCTGATGTCCACCAGCAGCCGCACGCGCGGGTCGTCGATGCCCGCGATCGTCTCGATCGCCGCCGCGCGCTGCGGCCGAGTCCGGCGTCTGCTGACCCTGGATCTCCTCGTAGAGCACGAGGTTGAGTTCGTCCAGCACGGGAAGCAGCCGACGCAGCAGCGGCTCGCCTGCTTGGCCGATCGGCAGCCGCACTCCCGCCGCCCCGACCCGGCGCGCGGCGTGCAGCTGGGGGAGCAGGAACTCGAGCCGCTCGGGCTCGGTGCGCCGTCGGGTGGGGCTGATCCAGTCGTCCAGGCTCGCCCCGACGATGCTCACGCTGCCGCCCACCGCGTCGAGACCTGCGCGCAACGCGTCGACCTCGGCATCCGCTGTCGTCGGGAACGACCGCCACAGCTGCCCGGGCTCCAGCTCGATCACCGGCGCGACACCGTCCGCGACGATGCCGACGGCGATGTCGGGTGCCGCGCGCTCGGCGCGGATCACGTCGGGCGTCCAGTTGAATGCGGATGCCGCCAGCGTCCAGCTCGGCGGCAGACTTTCGTGTCGATCCGCAGGCGGTGCGGACGACCGGAGCGAGATCATTCACGACCGGGGCGGATGCGGCGGCATTCAGTGTCAGCGATCGCCCGACGTGGAACGGGAGGGCGAGCGGCCCATCCGGTCCAGTCTGCAGATACGGGATGACCAGGCGAAACTCCACCGCGACGTTGTGGGCACCAGAGGACAGCGCCAGATCGCCGCGGATCGCGAGGCGGTCTTGGAGGAACCACCAGCCGTCCTCGTCGGCGAGCGCGCCAGAGTGGACGTCGCGCCCGTCGAGCTCGATCGTCAGCGCTTCCACCGGCTCGCCGTCGATCGTGACCGTCAGGTCTTCGAGGGAGGCGAGGGGGAGGGAACGGATCCACGGCAGTCCGAGGTGGAGGACGAAGCCGTCACCGACGGAGGCGAGGGCATCGTCGCGCAGAGCGCTCAGGGTCATGGTGGGCACATCCTCGTGTCTCGATCGCCGGGCAGGAGCATCGGCTTAAGACGAGAATCTACACGCTTTAGTAGAAAAGCGAAATAAGTGTCAGACCGAGCCGTGCACGCCATCGATCGTCGGTTGACCATCGGCGAACCACCGAGGGAAGGTGATGTCGAACAGCTGCTCTCGAACCATCTCCGCGCCGCCGCGCAGAGGCTCGCGCAGGTCGTTCTGCGACTGGACGATGTTCAGATCCCGTGTCGCCAGGGGCAGGGAGAGCTCGTACACACGCTGACGAACCTCGGCGAGGAAGACCTCGCCTGCCCCGACGACCGCGCCGCCGATCACGATCGTGCCGGGGTTGAACATGTTGACCAGCGCCGCGATCGACTCGCCGACCACCCGTGCGCACCGCTGAATGAGGGAGATCGCGAGTGCGTCGCCGTTCTCCGCCGCGCGGGCGATCGCCTCGGGCGTGAGCGGCTCCCCCTCGCGCGTCCGCTGCGCGAGCGCGCCGGTGGCGCCTTCGGCGACGGCGATCTCCGCGTCGCGCACCAGCGCCCAGCCGCCGGCGACGGCTTCCAGGCAGCCGACTTTGCCGCACCGGCAGAGCGCGTCCGAGCCGGCGACGCGCACATGTCCGATGTCGCCGGCCGCTCCGTTGGCGCCGCGGTGGATGCGGCCGTGGGAGAGCAGACCCGCGCCGATCCCCGAGCCGACCTTGCAGTAGATGAGATCGAGGTTCTCGTCGCGCCGGCGCGAGCGCTCATTCAAAGCGAGCAGATTGACGTCGTTGTCGACCCACACCGGTGCGTCGTAGCGCTCTTCGAAGCGGCGGCGGATGTCGAACCCGTTCCAGCCCGGCATGATCGGCGGCGCGACGGGACGACCGGACTCGAAATCGACAGGCCCCGGGATGCCGACCGAGATGCCCCAGACCGGAGCGTCCGGCGTCCGGGCGAGCACCTCGTCGATCATCGCGAGGGCGGTGTCGAGCGTCTCGGCCGGTCCACGCGCGATGTCCCACGCCCGGTGGGTCTGCTCGAGGATGTCGCCCTCGATCATCGCGACGCCGACGTGGATGTGCAGCGCACCAAGCGCGCACACGATGATGCGGCCGCGATCGCCGCGGAAGCGCAGGGTGCGTGGAGCGCGCCCGCCGGACGAAGGGCCGAACTCACCGTCCTCGAGATAGCCCATGTCGATCGCCTGATCGACGCGCTGCGTGACAACGCCGCGTCCGAGGCCGGTGACTCGTCCGATCTCCGGACGGGTCGCCGCCTCTCCCGCGCGCACCATGTTGACGATCCGCAGAAGGCTCGTCACTTCGTCGGTCTGAGCGCCGAAGCGCAGGGTGGACTCCTTGGCCATGGTCGATTTTCGCACAAGAACGGGCTTCTTCGGATCATTTTGCGGGCTGTATGGTCAGGTTCCGCTGAACTTAGGTACGCTTCATGCAAAACAAGGAGGGCTGAGGATGACCAACGGTGTCGGAATCGTCGGAGCAGGGCCGGGTGTGGCTGCCCTGCACCTGCCGACCCTTGCGCGCCTGAGCGATGAGTTCGAGGTCGTCCATATCGCCGACTCCGGAAGCGGCAGGGCGGCGGAACTCGCGGCGCGGGTCGGCGCGCGGTCGTCGTCGGGGGTCGAGGCCCTGCTGGCGGATGAGAGGGTCTCGGTCGTCGTACTGGCCACCCCGCCCGGTGAGCACGCTGGTCAGATCCTGGCGAGCGTCGCCGCGGGCAAGCGCGCGGTCCTGTGCGAGAAGCCGCTCGCGACGACCGTGGCGGATGCCGAGGCCGTGATCCGATCGTGCCGCGCCGCCGGCACCGCGCTGCTTGTCGGCACCAACCACCTCTTCGACCCGGCGTGGGGCCGGGCCAAGCATCACCTGCTCGCCGGCGGCCACACCGTCCGCGCGATCTCGGTCACGTTGGCGCTTCCGCCGAACGGTCGATACCACGACGTCGTGACCGAGCTCAGCGTGCCGGCGGTCGCTCCCGGGGGAGGGGGGCCTGACCTGTCGATCCCCCAGGTCGCGGCATCCGTCGTCCGTCAACTGATCACCGGGCTCGCCGTTCACGAGCTGCCGCTGCTGCGCGATCTCGCCCCGGTGCTCGAGCGGGTGGTGTTCGCGCGCGCCGTCGCCCCGATCGGCTACGCGGTCGGCTACCGCGCGTCCGGAGTCCCGGTGCGGCTTGCGACGGTCATGCTTCCCGACGGCGGCGATGCCCTCTGGCGCGTCGACATCACGACCGACACGGATCTGGTGGAGGTGTCGTTCCCACCGGCGTTCGTGCACGTGGGCAGTGCCGCGGTTCGGGTCACATCCGGCTCGGGGAAGCGCACGACGTATCCGCTCGATGCGGAGGACGGCTACCTCGCCGAGTGGCGTGCCCTCGTGGATGTGCTGAACGGCAGGAGCGTCGTCGAATACGACGAGCTGCTCGACGACGCCCGCTACGGACTCGCGCTGGCGGATGCTGCGGCCGAACTCATCCTCGAGGGGGCGGAGCGATGATCGGCGTCCTCGTAGCGACTGCGCCGCTATCGATGGGCGCTCGCGGAGCTTCCGCTGAGCACTCGGCCGATCGATCGGCCCGACGGTGCGATCGTGGTGGTGTCCGGCGGCGACGGCTGGGTGGATGTCGCGCAGGCCGCGGCCGAGGCGGGCGCTGCGGGGTTGGTCGTCGCTGACCCGACGTTCGCGCCGGCGTCAGCGGTGCGCCGGCTTGCACGCGCGCTGAAGATCCCCGTGATCGTCGAACGGCCCCTTCTGCGGCGGGATGTCGCCGAGGACGTGCGGCGTGCCGGAGCGGGATCCGCACCTCGAGCGCTGGTCGTGGACGGTGCTGCGGGCGAGTCGCATGTCCGCACCGTCGCTCGCGACGCCGCGGGCTGGCTGCGAGTGATGGCCGGCGGTGCGCTGTCAGTCGTCCGCGCCGATGGCGCGTTCGCCCTGCTCGAGACCGATGCCGGCGTGGCCGCCACGCTCACTGTCGTCGCGACCGTCCGACCGGGGAGCGGAGCGATCCGTGCGCAGGCGCTCGGCGAAGTGACCACCGAGGTCGAGGTCGAGGGGCGCAGTGCTCGAGTGATCGCCGCGAGCGTTGCCGGACGACTGACCGCGCCGAGCCGATTCGAGTCCTCGGAGCGGCTCTCACTGCGGCGTGCACTCGACGCGCTCGACGGCTCGGACACCGCCGAGCGACCTCGACGAGCTCGCTGCCGACACCGAGATCGTCGAACGGATGCCCACCGCCTCGGCATAGACACCGGCTGATTCTCGGACATAGGCGATATGGGATTCCCGGATATGCCGATCTGAGGCGAAAGTGGTCTTGGGATCACCCGCCGTCTTGCCGAAAGGATCGATGATGATCAAGCTGCTCTCCCACCTCTCGTACGTCGAGATCACCTCGCCCGATATCGAGGCCTCCGTCGACTTCTACGTGAACCAGGTCGGACTCACCGTCGTCGATCGCATCGACGGCAAGGTCTACCTCCGGTGCTGGGGCGACTACTACAAGTACTCCGTCGTGGTCGCGCCGGGCGACGAGCCGTCGCTCGTCACGGCCGCGTGGCGCACCTCGAGCCCCGAGGCTCTCGAAGAGGCGGCCAAGCGCGTCGAGGCCGCCGGCATCGAGGGCGAATGGTTCGACGGCCACGCGATCGGCCGCGCCTACCGCTTCACCGGCCCCTGGGGACACACGCTGACCCTGCACTGGGACGTCGAGCGCGTGCACGTCACCGAGGGTGACAGCGCGTCGATCTACCCCGACCGCCCCAACCGCCGCAGCAAGGTCGCGGGCGCGCCGCGCCAGCTCGACCACGTCACGATCGCGTGCAGCGACGTCGATGCGTTCGCCGCCTGGTACAGCGATGTGCTCGGCTACCGCGTCATGGCCAAGACGATCCTCGACGAAGCCCCCATCTCGGTGTTCTCCGTACTGACCACGAACGAGAAGTCGCACGACCTCGGCGTGGTGCTCGACGGCTCGAGCCGCGCCGGCCGCGTGAACCACTACGCGTTCTGGGTCGACACCCGCGAGGAGCTGCTGATCGCAGCCGACGTCCTCATGGAGAACGGCTACCCGATCGAGTACGGCCCGTCGATCCACGGCATCGGCGAACAGAACTTCCTCTACTACCGCGAGCCCTCGAGCCTGCGCATCGAGCTCAACACCGGCGGCTACCGCAACTACGTGCCCGACTGGGAGCCCAACACCTGGCGTCCGTCGCAGGGATCGAACAACTTCTATCGCAACAGCGCTATGCCGATGTCGATGACCGAGTCGTTCCCGCCGGCCGATGGCCCGAGCGCGACCGAAGAGGGCGTGCCCGACGAGATCAAGGACGCCCTGTTCAACCCGTACGCCAAGCACGGCCAGGGCTGATGCGGTGCGCGCCAGCAAACTCGGGGCCGGGCGCAGCCCCAGATGGGCGTGCGCCAGCAGCCGGGGTCGGCGGAGCCCAGATGCGTGCGCCCAGCCGTCGCACGACCGCTCGAACGACGTAACGGAACGAACACGCAATGACGACCGACCGACTCGATGCGCCGTTCGCGCTCGCCCGCTTCCGCGACGGCGAGGCAGTGGCCCTCGGACTGGTCACCGGCGACCGCATCCGACGCCTCTCCACCGACGACCTCGGCGCCGCGAGCCTGAACGACTTCCTGGCCGCGCCCGACTGGGACCGGCTCGGCGCGTTGGTCGAAGCCGAGGACGGATGGATGCCGCTGGCCGAGGTGACCCTCACGGCTCCGGTCGAGCCGCGCCAGGTGCTGCAGGCCGGCGCGAACTACCGCCAGCACGTCATCGAGCTGGTCGCGGCCGGCCTCACCAACAACAGCGACCGCACGCCCGAAGAGGCGCGCGAGTTCGCGGCGAAGATGATGGACGACCGCGCCGCGAACGGCGAGCCGTACTTCTTCATCGGCCTGCCCGCGTGCGTCGTCGGCGACGACGTGCCGCTGGTGCTGCCGGCGTACAGCGACGTGCACGACTGGGAGCTCGAGCTCGCGATCGTGATCGGCCGCGAAGCGTTCCGCGTGTCGCGGGAGGACGCCCTCGATCACGTCGCCGGGTACACGATCGTGAACGACGTCACCACGCGAGACCTCGTGTTCCGCAAGGACATGAAGGAGATCGGCACCGACTGGTACCGCTCCAAGAACGCGCCCGGGTTCCTGCCGACCGGCCCATTCCTCGTGCCGGCGCCGTTCGTCAACGGATCCGATCTGAACGTGCGCCTCGAGCTCAACGGCAAGGTCATGCAGGACGGGTCGACCGACGACCTGCTGTTCGGCATCGCCGCCCTCATCTCGGGGGCCTCGCAGACCATGCCGCTGCTGCCGGGAGACATCCTGCTGACCGGCAGCCCGGCCGGCAACGGCCAGCACTGGAAGCGCTTCCTGCAGGACGGCGACGTCATGACCGGCTCGATCTCGGGCCTGGGCACCCAGGTTGTGCGCTGCGTGGCGGAAGAGGTCGGTCGTTGAGCGAGCCGCAGGCGAGACGAAACGCCTTGATCCACCGGAGTCCGAGGGCGTGGGGCGTTTCGTCTCGCTTCGCTCGCTCAACGACCGGGGGTGCATCATGACGGGTCCATCCGAGAACCCCGCCGACCTCGACCGGACCGACCCCGAGGGCGAGATCGGCGCGCGCGCCGAGGCCTTCCGCAACTGGGGACGCTGGGGCGAGGACGACGTCCTCGGCACGCTGAACTTCATCGACCCGGCCAAGCGGGTCGAGGCAGCAGGGCTCGTGACCGAAGGCCGCGTGATCTCGCTCTCGCAGTCGTTCGACACGAACGGACCGCAGAAGGGATGGCGGCGCCGCACCAACCCGGTGCATACGATGACCGACACCGGTGTCGACGCCGAACGCGGCAACCAGGGCTTCCCCCACGGCATCGGCGGCGCGGACGACGTGATCTCGATGCCGCTCCAGTGCTCGACCCAATGGGACGGGCTCGGCCACATCTTCGACCACGGCATGGCCTGGAACGGTCGCCGAGCGGGTGACGTGGTCACGAGCGAGGGCGACCTCGTCACGGGCATCGAGCACGCGGCATCCGTCATCGTCTCGCGGGGCGTGCTGCTCGACGTCGGCCGGCACCTGCAGCCCGACGACCGGCGAGCTGCCGGACGGCTACGCGATCACCGCGGCCGACCTGGACGCCACCGCCGCCGACCAGGGTGTGACGGTCGGCCGTGGCGACATCGTGCTCGTGCGCACCGGACAGCTCGCCCGCGCGCGCCGCGACGGGTGGGGGGACTACGCCGGCGGCCCGCCCCCGGGCTCTCGCTCACCACGGCGGGCTGGCTGCATCGCACCGAGATCGCCGCGATCGCGACCGACACGTGGGGCTTCGAGGTGCGCCCGAACGAGTTCGACGTGCCGGCGTTCCAGCCGCTGCACCAGGTCGTGATCCCGAACCTCGGCCTCACGATCGGCGAGATGTGGGACCTCGAGGCGCTCGGCGAGACCTGCGCGGCATCCGGCCGCTACGACTTCCTGCTCTCCGCCGCGCCGCTGCCCATCACCGGCGCGGTCGGCTCACCCATCAACCCCGTCGCGATCCTCTAGATCCGGCATCCGAACATCATCCGCACCAGAACACGGAGGTTCTGACATGACCGCAGTCCAGAAGGTCGCCATCGCCGGAAGCGGCGTCGCGGGACTCGCCGCCGCCATCCAGCTCGCCAAGGCGGGCGTCGACGTCGACGTCTTCGAGGCCAAGCCCGAGCTCAGCGCACTCGGCTCGGGCATCTCGCTGCAGGGCAACGCGCTGCGCGTGTTCGACGCGCTCGGTGCGTGGGACGACATCCGCGCCGCGGGCTATCCACTTCGAGGGGCTGAACCTCCGCGCGCCCGGCCCCGGAGCGCCGATCGTCGCCCAGCTTCCCGACGTGAAGTCCGGCGGGCCGGACTATCCGGCTGCGATGGGCATGCCGCGCGCCGACCTCGCCCGCATCCTCCTCGACCACGCCCAGCGCGCGGGAGCGAACGTGCACTTCGGCAAGAAGGTCACCGGCGTCGACGCTCGAGCCGATGACGCGGTGGAAGTGTTCGTCGATGACGAGTCGGCCGGCGAGTACGACCTGCTGATCGGTGCGGACGGCCTCAACTCGACCGTCCGCGACCTGATCGGCATCGAGACCAAGCCGCGAGCCGACCGGCATGGGGATCTGGCGGACGTTCGTCTCGCGCCCGGCCGAAGTCGAGCGCAGCGAGCTGTACTACGGCGGCCCGGTGTACATCGCCGGCTACACGCCCGACCGGCGAGAACAGCATGTATGCGTTCCTGGTCGAGAAGGCCGAGGACCGGTTCG
This sequence comes from uncultured Actinomycetota bacterium, assembly GCA_963713325.1. Classification (GTDB taxonomy): domain Bacteria; phylum Actinomycetota; class Actinomycetes; order Actinomycetales; family Microbacteriaceae; genus Microbacterium. The sequence goes on along the minus strand of CAVQLL010000016.1, from coordinate 279,591 downwards.
GCACCTCCGACGAAGACGCGACGCGCATCATGCTCGAGGAGTCGCGCGCGTACGACGGCCCGTGGAACTCGATCCGCGCCGACCTCGAAGCCGGCGCGCACGCGAACTACACCTGGTTCACAAAGCACATCGTCGACGCCCCGTGGAATCGCGGACGTGCCGTCATCATCGGGGATGCCGCGCACAGCTGTCCTCCGACGATCGCCCAGGGCGCGGCCCAGGGTCTCGAGGACGCCCTCGTCCTGACTGAGCTGCTCGTCGCCCGCGACGCGGTCGATCAAGAGCTGTGGGACGAGTTCCACGCGCGCCGCCTCCCGCGCGCGACGGCGGTGGTCGAAGCATCCGTTCAGCTCGGTCAGTGGCAGATCGACGGGAATCGGGATGCCGACGCCCCGGGCCTCATCTTCGGGATCGCACACAAGATGGCGGAACCCGCATGACCGACGCCACCGCGCGCGTCACCGATGTCCATGCCCACGTCCTGCTGCCCTCCCTGCAGGCCGAGATCGAGCGCCGCGCACCCGAGGGCGTGCGCGAAGCGGCTGCCCTCGAACTGAAGCGCAACGGCGCCGAGAGCCTCGCGGTGTCGGGACCGATGGTGGGCGCCCGCATCCCGAAGCTCACCGACGTGAACGTGCGCCTCGCCGACATGGACGCCCAGGGAGTCGACCGGCAGTGGGTCAGCGCCTCGCCGAACCACTTCTATCCGTGGGCGCCGGAAGGCCTCGCCGTATGGGCGGCGAACGAGGCGAACCGCCTGGTCGCCGCACACGTCGCGCAGGCGCCCGAGCGGCTGGTAGGTCTCGGGCTCGTGCCGCTGCAGCATCCCGAACGGATCGTCGAGTGCCTCGACGACGCCGTCCTCGGCCGCGGGCTCGCCGGCGTCGAGATCTCGTCGTTCGCCGGTGACGTCGAGCTGTCCGATCCTCGCCTCGAGCCGTTCTGGGCCCGCGCGGCCGAACTGCGCGCGGTCGTCTTCCTGCACCCGTTCGGCTGCAGCCTCGATGAGCGCCTCGACAGGTTCTACCTGTCGAACACCGTGGGCCAGCCCGTCGAGAACGCCGTCGCCCTGTCGCACCTGATCTTCGCGGGCGTGCTGGACCGGCATCCCGATCTCAAGCTCGTCGCCGCGCACGGCGGCGGCTACCTGCCCACCGCGATCGGACGTTCGGACCACGCGTGGAAGGTGCGCCCCGAGGCGCGCCGCTGCGCGCATGCGCCGTCGACGTATCTGCGCAAGATCTGGTTCGACACCGTCGTGCACGACCCGCACGCCCTGCGCACCCTCGTTGAGGTCGCAGGCGGATCGCAGGTCGTGCTCGGCAGCGACTACCCCTTCGACATGGGCCTGGACGATCCTGTGGCACTCGTGCGCGGGGCGGGGCTTCCCGGCGAGCTGACCGCGCGCATCCTCGGCGGCAATGCCGACGCGCTGCTCGAGACCCGAGTGCGCGCATGAGGATCGCGCGCTGGACACTTCGACCGGCTGGTGAGCCTGTCGCACCTCACGGACCCGGCGCTGAGGTCGGCGAGGGCTTCGTGATCGACGATCGAGTGGTCGCGTTCCCCGGCGGACTGCGGGTCGCCGACGTCCTGGCTGAGGGGCTGGATGCCGCGCACGCGCTGTTCGCGAGCACCCTTCGACAGGCTCAGGGATCGGGTGGGGCAGGCCGGCCGCTGTCGGAGGTGCAGCTGCTCGCGCCGCTCGTGCCCGCCGCGATCCGCGACTTCGTCGCCTTCGAGGAGCACGTCGAGGGAGTGAGCGCGGGTGTCGAGGGCAAGAGCGAGGTCGTGCCCGAGTGGTACCAGGCGCCGACGTTCTACTTCACGAACCCGCACACCGTCCTGGGTCCCGGCGAGCCGGTGCGGCCGCCGGTGACCGAGCGCCTCGACTTCGAGCTCGAGCTCGCCGTGGTGATCGGCGGAGCGGCCGGGTCGGACGGCGCGAACCTGACACCCGAAGCCGCGGCATCCCACATCTTCGGGTACACGATCATGAACGACTGGTCGGCCCGCGATCTGCAGGCACGCGAGATGAAGGTGCGTCTCGGGCCGGCCAAGGGCAAGGACTTCGGCACGTCTCTCGGGCCGTGGATCGTGACGGCCGACGAGCTGGAGTCGTACCTCGATGGGGACGGATTCCTCGCCGTACGTGCCGAGGTGTACGTGAACGGCGAGCTGATCGGCGAAGACCTCGTCTCGAACATGGGCTGGCCGTTCCCCGAGGTCGTCGCCTACGCGGCGCGCAACTCGCGGGTCGTGCCGGGCGACGTGCTCGGCTCGGGCACCGTCGGCAACGGCGGCTGCCTGGGCGAGCTGTGGGGACGCGCCGGCGGACTCACTCCGCCGCCGCTGGCCGAGGGTGACGAGGTTCGCATGGTCGTCGAGGGCATCGGCGAGCTCGCCGCGCGCGTCGGCGCCGCCGTGCCCGCGCCCGAACTGCCCGCCGCGCGCCGACGATCCCGCGCTCGATCGCGCGATATCAGATGTGAAGGAGACCACGACATGACCGATCGACTCGTATCGCACCTCCGTTACGCCGCACTCGCGGTGCCGAACTTCGAGGAGGAGCGCGCCTTCTTCACGAAGTACTGGGGTCTCACCGAAGTGCACGCCGAAGACGGACTCAGCTACCTGGCAGCAGAGGGGTCGACCGAGCCGTTCATCCTGCGCCTGCGCGCAGACGACAAGCGGATCGATCTCGTCGGGTTCGCGGTCTCGGGTCGCGACGACCTCCACGCCCTGGCGGAGAAGCTGCGCTCGGAGGACGTCCAGTTCGTGCACGAGCCGCAGGAGCTGACCGGATTCGGCGGAGGCTACGGATTCCGCGTGTTCGACGGCGACGGGCGGGTGCTCGAGTTCTCGACGGGCTACCAGACCCGCGAGGCCCGCAAGATCCGCGAGCGCGAGCCGATTCCGTCCAAGCTGTCGCACGTCGTGTTCAACTCTGCCAACCTCAACCAGTCGGCGCAGTGGTACATCGACCACCTCGACTTCTCGATCTCCGACTCGCTCACCCGTCCCGACGGCACCGACATGATGCACTTCATGCGCTGCAACGCCACACACCACTCGGTTGCGATCGCGATGGGTCCGCACCACTCGCTGCATCACCTCTCGTTCGAGATGCGCGGCATCGAAGAGTGGATGCGCGGATCCGGCAAGATCCTCCGTTCCGGTGCACGGATGATCTGGGGACCGGGCCGGCACAACGCGGGCGATAATACGTTCGCGTACTTCCTCGACCCGGCCGGCAACACGATCGAGTACACGACAGAACTCGCCGTGCTCGACGAGGACACCTGGAGCCCGCACCGCCTGAACATCAAAGAGGTGTCCAATCAGGATCAGTGGGGCACGGCGCAGGAGATGAGCGAGCTGATCGCGCGCGAATCGTTCAACGACATCGACAAGGGCCTGTTCGTCGCACCTCCGGTGTGATCGGCTCACCGCAGGAGGTCCGGACATGAGACGCATACACTTCGCCGCCGACTCGGGCGGGTATGAGCTGGGCCGTGCGCTGCAGTCGCGCGCGCAGGCTGCCGGGCACGAGGTCGTGTGGCATGGCGCCGACCAGCTCGACCCCGGCGACGACTACCCGCTGTTCGCGATCCGGGTCGGCACCGCGGTCGTCGCCGACCAGGATGCCGGCATCGACGCGTTCGGCGTGCTCGTGCTCGATGAGGCCGCGGCGGGCGTCGTGGCGGCCAACAAGGTCAACGGTGCGCGAGCGGTCACCGCGGCATCCCCGAGGGCCGCGGCGAACACCCGTGAGATCGTCGACGCCAACGTCCTCGTGCTGGAGGGCATCGCGTTCGAGGAGAATGCCTGGCTCACCATCAGCGCGTTCGTCACGGCATCCCTGCCGCATGTCGTCGATCTCGGTCGGCGCATCCTTCAGATCGAGGAGTACGAGAACTCCGGGACGATCGAGGGCTGGGCGGTCCAGCTGGAGCCGGAGCAGATCGCCGTTTCGCACGAGTAGCCCCCCGGCCCGGCCGTCCCTGACCGTGAGACTGCATCGGCACGTCGAGACTGTGGGGATTACCCGCTGTCTCGACGTGCAGTTGCAGTCTCAGCGATTCAGCCGGGGTCGGATGCCGGTGGGTGTTAGGTTGCTTTTCGACATAAGTGAGCATAGAATGGACATGACGTCGGGGCCCATCGGGTCCGTTCTTCCCCGTGATGCGGCGGGGGAGGCACACACCGTCGCGTCGACTACCCGATCGTTCGGGTGACTCGCATATGCCGCTCTCTCCCTGGAGGCTCCGCCTCCTCATCGTGTCCCTGCTCACGGTGTCGTTCCTCGGCGCGCTCGATCACACCGTGGTCGCCACGTCGCTCGCGACGATCACCGGCGAACTCGGCGCCGTCGAGCAGATGAGCTGGGTGCTCGTCTCCTACACTCTCGCCAGCACTGTGCTCTTGCCGGTGCTCGGCAAGCTCGCCGACCTCGTCGGTGCGCGACTCGTCTTCCTGTCGAGCCTCGCCTTGTTCATCGTCGCGTCGCTGTTCTGCGGTCTCGCTCAGGACATCACCCAGCTCGCGATCGCCCGCGTAGCGCAGGGCATCGGCTCAGCCGGTCTCCACCTCATGCCGCAGACGATCGTCGGCGAGGTGACGTCGCCGCGCGAACGCCCCCGGGTCATGTCGTGGATCGGCGCCGCGTTCCCCATCGCGATCCTCGTCGGCCCGATCGCGGGCGGCCTCATCACCGACGCCTGGGGCTGGCGCTGGATCTTCTGGATCAACATCCCGGTCGGTCTCATCGCACTCGCGCTCGCCGTCGTGGCGGTGCCCCACATCGCGGGCCGCTCAGGGCGCCGGTTCGACATCGCGGGGGCGCTCGTGCTCGGCGTCACCGTGACGGCCTTCGTCTTCGCCGCGAGCTGGGCCAGCGCCGGCACGCCGGGCACCGGCATCCCGCTGATGATCGCCGCGCTGGTGGCGATCGTGGGATTCGCTGCATTCATCGCGATCGAGCTGCGCGTCTCCGAGCCCATCGTGCCCCTGCGTCACTTCGCCAACCGGACGATCCTCGTGTGCCTCGTTCTGTCGACCGTGATCGGCGTGGGCCTGTTCTCCGTGGTCTCGTACGTGCCCACCTACATCCAGATGGCCTACGGCACGACGGCCACCGTGTCGGGGCTGGTGCCGATCGCCACGGTGTTCGGGATGCTCGTGAGCACTCTGGTCACAGGTTCGCTCGCGAGCCGGTCCGGTCACTATCGCGCGTTCCCGATCTTCGGCACGGCGGCCGCTGCGATCGGCCTTCTGGTCATGGCACTGCTGCCCCCGGGGATGCCGCTGTGGGTTCCGATGCTCGCCATGGGCCTCGTCGGCATCGGCACCGGCGCGTTCATGAACATCATCGTCGCGGTCGCCCAGAGCGCAGCCCCGCGCACCGATACCGGCAGCGTCACCGCAACCGTCAGTCTCGTCCGCCAGGTCGGCTCGACGACGGCGACCGCGATCGTCGGTGGTCTCATCGGCGCCGGCGTCACGGCAGGGCTGCCGGCATCGCTGGATTCCTCGACCCTCACGCCGCAGGCTGTCTCCGCCGCCTCCGTCGCCGTGCAGAATCAGGTTGCTGAGCTCTACTCGAGCGTGCTGGCGCCGATCTTCATCGGCCTCGCCCTCACCTACGCGGTCGGCATCGTCGCGGCCCTGCTGCTGCCGCACGGCCGGCTCTCTGACGAGCTCGAGCCACAACCCCTTCCCGCGGCTGAAACCGCCGCGGAATCCGCAACCGCGTAAGCTCCCGACCCGTACTCGAAGAGGAGACGCCATGTCCCATACCCCCACCATCGCCATCGTCGGCAGCGGCCCGATCGGCTCCGCCTATGCGCGGGTGCTCGTCGAGGGAATCCCCGACGCGCGCGTCGTGATGTTCGAGGCAGGGCCGCAGGTCACCCCGATCCCCGGGGCGAGCGTGCGCAACATCGCCGACCCGGATGAGAAGGAGCGGGCCCGGGAGTTGTCTCAGGGACCGCAGGCGGGTGCGCTGCGCGAGTCGCTCGGCATCCCCGGCAGTGTCGTCGTGGAGGGCATGTTCACGGCCCGCCAGGGCACACATCTGATTGACTTCGGCGGCGAAGGCTCCGGTCATGCGGAGTCGTTCCCCGCCGCAGCCGCCTCGACGAACGTCGGCGGGATGGGCGCGCACTGGACCTGCGCGACGCCGTCGCCGGCCTTCAGCGAGAAGATCCCGTTCATCGCCGACGACGAGTGGGAGGACCTGATCGAGACGGCCAAGGATCTGCTGCACGTGCAGAACGCGGCGTTCGCCGATTCCGCCGTCGGCGAGGGGATTCGGTCGCTGCTGGAGGAGGAGTTCGCGGGCGAACTGCCAGACGGCTACGGGCCTAGCACCCTGCCCGTCGCAGGCGACCCGCAGCCCGACGGGACGATGCGCTGGGCCGGTGCGGATGTCGTGCTGGGCCCGCTCATCGACCCCGCATCGCCGCTCAGCGCGCGGTTCGAGCTGCACGACCTGTCTCTGGTCCGTCGCGTCGAGGTCGAGGATGGCCGCGCGACCGGCGTCACGATCGAAGACCTCCGCACGCGCGAGACGCGCTTCGTGCCCGCCGACCTCGTGGTGGTGGCGGCGGACGCGTTCCGCTCCCCGCAGCTGCTGTGGGCCTCCGGCATCCGTCCCGCCGCGCTCGGGCACTACCTGACCGAGCACCCCGTCGTGATCTCGACCATCGCGCTGGATGCCGACAAGATCGGCCGGTTCGCCACCGAGGACGACCTCGACGCCGAGATCGCACGTCGCTCGGTCAATCCAGCCGATCCGGTGGCCGCGGTCAACCGCATCCCGTTCTCCGAGCCCGACCACCCGTTCTCGCTGCAGGTGATGTACGCCGAGAACCCCCCGTTCCAGCTGGACCCGTCGCACCCGGCCGCGGGCAACCGGTGGGGTTACGTGAACATGGGATACGGCATGCGCAAGCGGCCCCGGTTCGAGGACGGTGTGACCTTCTCGGACGATGAGCTGGATTACCGCGGCTTCCCGAACATGACGATCGAGTACGAGCTGACGGATGCCGAGAACGCCGAGATCGCGGCCGCGACCGAGCGCCTGAAGCGGGCGGGTGGCGCCATAGGCTCGTTCGTCGCGGAGCCTCGGCTGCTGCCGAACGGGTCGAGCCTGCACTACATGGGCACGACTCGGATCGGCGAGACGGATGACGGCACTTCGGTTGCCGACCCCTGGTCGCGCGTGTGGGGTGTGGATGGCCTGATCGTCGGCGGCAACGGCGTGATTCCGACCGCGAACGCGATGAACCCGACGCTCATGAGCGTGGCGGTCGCGGTGCGCGGGGCGCGCAAGGCGGTGGAGGAGCTCGCGCAGGTGGCGGAGGCGGCGCGATGAGCTCGGCGGCGGAGGACGCGGCGCTGCGAGAGCGGAACCGCGCCGTGGTACAGGCGTTCTTCACGTCGAACCTCGACAACCCGGAGGAACGCATCGCGCTGTGGCATCCGGACGGCGTGAAAGAGCTGCCGTTCGCACCGGCGGGAATGCCGAAGACCCGCTGGGAGGGTCGCGACGAGATCGTGGCGAACACCCTGGCGAACAAGGGCATGTTCGAGAACGTCGTCCATCGCGATCTCGTGATCCATGCGTGCGAGGACCCGAGCCTGTTCTTCGTGACCAGCCGCATGGTCGACGAGGCCCGGTTCCTCGGTGAGCCCTATCCACAGTCGTTCGTGCACCTGATCCGCGTTCAGGACGGCGCGGTGATCCTGCAGCAGGAGTACTTCAACTCCGAGATCTTGGCTGAGGCCGAGCGCACGGCGCGCTCGAAGGGGCGGACGCCGATCGGGTCGTGACGGCTTCCCCGCCGCCTCGGTCGCGAGACTGCATCGGCAGGTCGGGGCTGCGGGTGAATCCCGCGGTCTCGACGGGCGGTTGCAGTCTCGCGGGACGGAGTCGATCGCTGCCTCGGGGATCGGACCGGGAGGCGCTCAATGCTGCTCCGCCGCGATCCGGTCCGCCATGTACTTCACGCCCGCCGACGAGGTCGATCCACCGTCCACCGGGATCTCCGCGCCGGAGACGTAGGCCGCGGCATCCGACAGCAGGAAGACGACGACACGAGCGACCTCGTCGGGATTGCCGAAACGCTCGAGCGGGGTGAGGGCGAGCTGTGCCTGCCGCATCGCGGTCGGTGCGTTCTCGGTCATCGGCGTCTCGATGAACCCGGGATGCACGATATTGACCCGGATGCCGCGCGGCCCGAGCTCGGTCGCCGCGACGTGCGTGAGTCCGCGCAAACCCCACTTGCTCGACGTGTACGCGACCGGGTAGTGCGCGTTCAGGGCTGCCGACGATCCGATGTTGACGATCGAAGACCGCTCGCCCATCAGCGGAGCCAGCGCCTGGATGCCGAGCATCGGACCGGTCAGGTTGACCGCGAGCACGCGGTCCCAGTCGGCGCGCTCGGTCTGGCCGAGGCGGGTGCGATGGGTGATCCCCGCGTTGTTGACGAGGCCCCGGAGCGGTTCGCCGTCGAGGTCGGCCGCGAGCTCCGCGGCGAGGGTCTGCCACCCCGCTTCGTCGGACACGTCCAGCCGCCGGTAGGCGATGCGTGTGCCGGTGACCGCGGGTGCGGCATCCGCGATGTCGGTCGCGATCACTCGCGCGCCGGCCTCGTCGAGCAGCAGTGCCGCGGCGAGACCTTGCCCGCCGGCGGCACCTGTGACGACGATCGTCCGATCGCGGAGTCCTATGTGGGTCATGAGTGCTCCCGTGGGTCGGCGCGGGTGGCAGCATCGCCGCCCGCGCTACGACGCTAGCCGCGGCATCCGCCCGGGGGAATCGGCGTTCGGTGATGGCCGGCATCAGAACTCCCGAGGGCGCCGCGCGCCGGAGCGCGGGAGGATGGGCACATGGACCGCTCAGCCCTCGCACCCGACGCGCTCTTCTCGTGCGCGGGGCAGGTCGCGATCGTCACCGGAGCGGGCACCGGAATCGGGCGGACGTGCGCCGAGGCTCTCGCCGCGGCGGGCGCGCGCGTGGTGCTCGCCGGGCTCGCCGACTCGGAGCCGGAGCGTGCGGCCGCCGAGCTGGTCGCGGAGGGCGCGGACGCGTTCGGCATCGCCTGCGACGTGACGGATGCCGCGCAGATCACCCAGCTGGTCGGAGCGACCACGGAGCGGTGGGGCCGGATCGACACCATCCTCGCCAACGCGGGCGCTGCGCTCGACCAGCCCGGTGCCGACGACTCGCTCGAACGCATGGACCGCATGTACGCCCTGCACGTCCGCGCGGTCGCCGCGCTCGCCGAACTCACGCTGCCGATCATCGCGGACGGCGGCGGGGGAGCGTTCCTCATCATGTCGAGCCTGTCGGGTCTGCGTGGCAACCGCGTGCTCTCCGGCTACGGCGTGACCAAAGCCGCGAACGCACAGCTCGCCCGCAACATCGCCGTGCAGTGGGGTGGCCGCGGCGTCCGCGCCAATGCGATCTCGCCGGGCGTGATCGCGACCGAGTTCGCCGCGCCGATCACCGCCGATCCGGATGCCGCCGCCCTGCGGCTCGCGAAGACACCGCTGGGTCGGTTCGGAGCCCCGGACGAGGTGGCCGGTGCCGTGGTCTGGCTCGCCTCCCGAGCCGGAGCGTTCGTGACCGGTCAGAACATCGTGATCGACGGCGGTACGCTCGTCTCCGATTGACGCACCGGCGTCGCGTGAACCACATCGAGAGCAGGCACCGTGAGTCTGGACGTCGCAGCGCTGCGCGGGGAGTTTCCGTCCCTGGAATCGGGGATCGCACATTTCGACGGTCCGGGCGGCACGCAGACGCCCGCGGTCGTGGGCGCAGCGATCGCACGCACCCTCACGGGGCCGCTCTCCAACCGGGGCACCGCGATCGCGAGCGAGCGCAATGCCGACGACGCCGTCGACGGATTCCGCGAGGCAGTGGCCGACCTGCTCGGCGCCGACCCGCGCGGAGTCGTGTACGGGCGCAGCGCGACGCAGATCACTTATGACATCGCGCGTGCGCTGGCCAAGACGTGGTCCGAAGGAGACGAGATCGTCGTCTCGCAGCTCGACCACGACTGCAACGTGCGGCCGTGGATTCAGGCGGCAGAGGCGCGGGGTGTCGTCGTGCGCTGGCTCCGGATGGACCCGGTCACCAGCGAGCTCGATCTGGACGATCTCGACGAGGTCGTGGGCGACCGCACGCGGCTGGTCGCCGTGACGGCGGCATCCAATCTGCTCGGATCGATTCCTCCGGTGTCGGTCATCGCTGAGAGGGCGCACGCCGTCGGCGCCCTGGTGTACGTCGACGGGGTCCACTACGCGGCGCATGCCTGCGTCGAGGTCGAGAAGCTGGGCGCGGACTTCTTCGTCTGCTCGCCCTACAAGTTCTTCGGCCCGCACTGCGCGGCACTCGTGGCAGACCCGGTTCTGCTGGACTCGCTGCGGCCCGACAAGCTCCTGCCCTCGACCGACGCTGTGCCCGAGCGGTTCGAACTCGGCACTCTGCCCTACGAGATCATGGCCGGTGTCACCGCGGCCGTCGATTTCATCGCCGGCCTCGCGCCCGGGACGGGAACGCGGCGCGAAGGACTCATCGCCGCGAACGACCTCATCCACGACCATGAGCTCGTGCTGCGGCGGCGCATCGAAGCCGGGCTCGCCGGGTTCGACGGCCGGGTCAGCGTGCACTCACGTGCCGTGGAGCGCACGCCCACGCTGTTCTTCACACTGGCATCGCGCGATGCGGGCGAGGCGTCCAGGCATCTGGCGGAGCGCGGGGTTCTCGCCCCGGCCGGAAGCTTCTACGCGTATGAGCCGTTCCGCGCGCTCAACCTGCCCGTCGACGCCGGGATGCGCGTCGGCCTCGCCCCGTACAACGACCAAAATGACGTGGACCGGCTGCTCGAGGGGCTGGCCGACTTCTTCTGAGCCGGGGCGGGCCGGTTTGGTGTGGTCGCCGAGCCTGTCGGAGGCGTCGTAGGCTCCCGTCGCCGAGCCGGCCGAAGCGTGGCTGAGCTTGTGGCTCCGGTCGCTGAGCCTGCCGAAGCGTCGTGACCGCGCCGATTCCTCCCCAGGACGCCCGAAACAAGGTGTTTGAACAGGTGCGAATTCATCGCCTGATCTGGCGCTTTATCGGCGCGGCGATGTCGGCGCCCCTCGCCAGAATGGGGGTATGAACAGCATCGCAGGAGCGCTCGAAAGGATCGGCGACGACCTGGCGGCTGTGCTCGGTGAGGTGTTCGGCGGTGATGCCGCGCGCGCGTGGTCGGAGACGGAGGTGCTCGATGTGATGGCCGCCGCCGCTCGGGTCGTTCGTGCCGGTGAGGCGATGCTGGTCGAGGCGACCGCGCAGGTCTGCGACCGGTCCGATGGCCGGCTGTCGGCAGATCGGATGACGACCCGGTTCGGATGCCGGTCCACCGGCGAGCTGGTGCAGCGCGTGACCCGAGGTTCCAAGGTGCGGGCGAGTGATCTGGTGAAGGCGGCGCGGGCGGTCGTGCAGCCGACGGCGCTGACGTCCGGTGAAGTGCTACCCGCGGCGCTGCCGGGCATGCGCGACGCGCTCGCGGCAGGTGAGGTAGGTGTCGACGGGATCGTCGCGGTCGCCGGCCCGCTGCTGTCGACCTGCGCGGGAACCGCCGCGATCCTGGCCGCCGACGAGGAGATCTCCGCGACCGCGCGCGGGGCGGGGGCGGATGCCGCACCCGCGGCCTGCGCGGAGGAGCTGCGGGCGCTCGCCACGGTGTGGGCGATGTATCTGGACCAGGACGGCGCCGAACCGGACGAATCCCGCGCGATCCGCAAGCGGGGGATCACGATCGGTCCCTGCCGGGACGGCCTGCATCCGGTGCGTGGGCATGTGCTGCCCGACGTGGCGGGGCAGCTGCAGCGCGCGTTCGACAGCGTCCTGAACCCCAAAGTCGACGGCGCCCCCGCCCTCACGGGGCCTCGTTTCGCAGAACCCGGCGACGAGGGCGATGCAACGGTCGATCCGGATGACCCGGACTCGCCCTTGGTCTCGACCGCGGATGACCGCACCCGGGCGCAGAAGCAGCACGACGCGCTCGCCACGATCTTGAACACGCTGGCGGCATCCGGCGCCCTGCCGACCCTCGGAGGTCACGCCCCCACCCTGGTGGTGTCGGTGCGAGCGGAAGACCTCGCGACCGGGCGGGGGTTCGCGCACCTCGCGGGGTGCGACCAACCCCTCCCGCTCTCCTCAGCCCGGCACATCGCCTGCTCTGGCGCCGTCCAGCGTGTCGTGTTCGACGACACGGGCCGCATCCTGCAGCTGGGCACACCCGAGCGGATATTCACCCACCACCAGCGCCGGGCGATCTCGCTCCGCGACGGCGGATGCGTCATCCCCGGCTGCCACATCAGCGCCGAATGGTGCGAGATCCACCATGTCACCGAGCACGCGCGAGGCGGCCCGACTCACACGGACAACGGGGTGATGCTCTGCTGGTTTCACCACCGCACCCTCGATACCAGCGGGTGGAAAGTGCGAATGAACCGGGGAGTGCCCGAGGTGCGGGGCCCCTACTGGTGGGACACGCAGGTGAAGTGGCGACCAGTGACGAAGTCCCCGATACGGATGCGCGAGCGAGTCGCCTCAAGGACGTGAAGAACCGGCAAGACCTCGGCTCACAGCCGCGTGCCGAAAGTGTCGCGCCACACGTTCTCGTTGAACGTGCCCTGGAAGGTCGAGAGTCCCTGAATCTTCTCGACAGTGGCGCCGATCGTCTCGCGCGTCGGCGCGTGCGCGTGAATCACGGTCTTCACCATCGGCACATCGATCAGGTGATTGGGCAGCGGCGTCGAGATGAAGATCGTCGGCACCTCGGTCGCATACCAGGGGATCTCCGCCGCGAGCGAGGTCGACCACCGGATGCGGATCGTGCTCTCCTGTGCGAAGCCCGTGACCTTCGCGACCAGGATCGCGGCGTCGTCCTTGTCCGCGTACTCCGCGTTCGCCTCAGCCTCCATCACCGTGTGCGGATGCACACCCCTGCTCACCGGCGGCCACCCGTGCCGCAGCATCCTGGAAGACGTGCACATCGAAGCCTGCGCGTTCGAGCTCCTTCGCGCACGATGTCGAGGTATCCGTGCGGATCGGTTCCGGTGAAGTCCGCGGCGCCAGGTGGAACGGGGGTGCGGTGAGGTCGACCGCGTCAGAGGCCACGCGCTTCTCGCACCAGCTCCGCGTACACACCCGCGCTCGGCTTGGCCGTGCGCTCGAACGTCTCGCGGTCGACCGCATGCAGACCGAGCTTCGGGCCATAGCCGCCGATCCACTCGAAGTTGTCCATGAGCGTCCAGTGGCAGTAGCCGATGACGGGCACTCCGTCGGCCATGGCTTGCTGCAGGCCTGCAAGCGAGGGAGCGAGGAAGCCGGCACGCAGGGAGTCGTCCTCCGTGCCGATGCCGTGTTCGCTGACGAGGATGGGGACGCCGCTCACGGAGTAGGCGTACTCGACCGCGCCGCGCAGGGAGTCCGGTTCGACGGCGGTGCCCATTCCATTCACTGCAACACCTTCGGCAGGGGGCAGCGCGCCATCCGGGCCATAGATCTCGCGCTCGTAGTTCTGCACGCCCACGAAGTCGTCCTCGCGGGCGAGGACGAGCCAGTGTTCGTACACCTCGGCGCGTTTGCGATCGCGAAGCTCTTCGCCGCCCGCGGCGGCGACGTCGTCGATGATCGCGATCGACAGGCCGACCGGCAGCTCGGCCCTGCGCGACTTGATCGCCTGCTTCGCGGCGCGATGTCCGTTCGTCATTCCTGCGCGCATGTCTGCGAAGTCTTCGCGCATCATCACGTTGCCGGCCCGGTAGCGCTCGACGCCCGCGGCTTGGCCCGCCGCCTCGAGCGTCGCGCGCTCGAGCGCGGGGACGAAGTCGGGCAGGTCCACCCACGAGAGCATCTCGGGAAGATCCGGCTCGTTGAACGTGAGCGCGATCGCGATCCTGTCGCCGAAACGATCCATGACGACGCCGCAGTAGCGGGCGAAGAGTTCGGGCGCATCGGCATCGAGCCAAGCACCTCGCGCGGCGAACCAATGCGGGGACGTGAAGTGATTGAACGTCACGATCGGCGCGAGGCCCCGAGCGAGGCATCCGTCCACCACCGCTTCGTAGTGGGCCAGAGCCTCCTCGGAGAATTCGCCCTCCCGCGGTTCGACGCGAGCCCACTCGACCGAGAACCGGAAGGCGTTCAGGCCCATCCCGGCGACGAGGTCGAGGTCGGATTCCCACAGCTCCCAGCCATTGGTGGCCTTGCCGGACGGTTCGCGGAAGATCGTGGGCGTCACATTCTCGAGGAACCACGTGTCGCTGTCGACGTTGTCTCCCTCGTTCTGGTGGCCGGCGATGGCGACGCCCCAGAGGAAGTCGGCGGGGAAGGTTGATGCGGGCATTGAGTGGTCCTCTCTGAACACTTTCATCATGCCGTATTTGTTCATTCTATGAAAGCATGTTTCACTAGGAACACAGAAGAGCAAAGCCACGTTAGGCGCTCGCTAACGCACTGCCGTGCGGATCCGAATGGCCAAAACCGGCCTGACCAGGTCAACCTGTACCGAAGGATCGCTTCCCGATTGCGATCCGAGACACCGAAGTCCGCAGCAGCACACACCGATCACAGGAGATCAGGATGTCCCGAATCACAACAGCACGTGGCGCCGCCGTCCTTGCGGCCCTCGCCGCATCAGCACTGGCCCTCAGCGCCTGCTCCGGCTCCGGCGGAGGAGGCTCCGCGAGCGGAGGCGCCGTCGACACCTCGAAGCTGGTCATCGGCCTCGACTCCGACCAGGCCGCACTCGGCTACGACCCGCTGCGCTACGGCAGCGGGCAGCGCATGTTCTTCGAGGGCATCTACGACTCGCTGTTCGTGATCGACGAACAGGGACAGGTCGCCACCGACCTCGTAACGAACTTCGAGTACAGCGAGGATGAGACGCAGCTGACGCTCGACCTCGACACCTCCGCGACGTTCGCCGACGGAACGGCCCTCAGCGCGGAGCTCGTCAAGGAGAACCTCGACGCCCGCGATAACCCCGACCTTTCCGCGTACGCCGGGTTCGCCGCCGGTGGAGAGAACGAGATCGTCGATGTGACCGCGGTAGACGACGACACCGTCACGCTCACCTTCGCCGCGCCGAAGCCCGGCTTCGAGTCGAACCTGGTGTTCCCGGCCGGCGTGATCGTCGGGCCCACCGGCGCCGCCGACCGCTCCAGCCTCGACGCGACGCCGGACGGCTCCGGACCGCTCGAGGTCGACGCCGACGCCACGGTGAAGGGCAACTCGTACCTGCTGGTCAAGAAGGAAGACGCACCCGCAGCCGACGACTATCCCTTCGACTCCTATGAGTTCCGTCCCATCCTCGACCCGCAGGCCCGCGTCAACGCCGCCATCTCGGGTGAGGTCGACATCGCCAACATCACCTCCGACACGCAGGCTCAGGTCGAGTCCGCCGGCACGGGCCTCGTCGCGAACGCCGGCACGGTCGTCAACCTCCTGCCGTTCGACAAGAACGGCAGCCTGGCTCCGCAGTGGGGGGACCCGCGCGTCTGGCAGGCGCTGTCGATTGCGATCGATCGCGAGGCCTATGTCAACGCGGTCCACCCGGGCGAGATCCCGACTGCGAACGCGCTCCCCACGGACAGCCCCGGGTTCCTTCCCGAGCTCGATGAGGAGTACGCGTACGACCCCGACGCGGCCATCGAGCTGCTGGACGAGGCCGGCTACCCCGACGGATTCACGTTCGACTTCACGATCAACCAGGGCAGCCAGCGAGACCTCGAGGCCCTGCAGCCCTACTGGGCGGCGATCGGGGTGGATGTGACCCTCAAGAACGCGTCGTCGACCGAGGAGCTGTTCGCGGTCGTGCAGACCGAGCCCATGGGCGGACCCATCCCCCTCACGTGGACCAACCCCGCGGGCAACGTCTTCGGCGTGCTGTTCGGCTTCGCGAACTTCCACGGCGCTGAGAACGGCGAGATCCAAGCAGCTGCCGGCGCCTACGCCGCTTCCGGTGGCGACGAGGCTGCTCAGGAGACGGCGCTCAAGGACCTGAACCGGGCGATCGTCGACAGCGGCTGGCTCATCCCGCTCTACAACCAGCTCTCGCCGTGGGCGTACAACACCGCGAAGGTCGCGGAGCTCACGTTCCCGGGCGCAGAGCCGTTCCCGATCCTGGCGACGGTTCAGCCCGCGTCCTGATCTGATGCGAGGTGCCGGGCGTCCGCTCGCCCGGCACCCTCGAATCGAGGGGAGTACCGATGATCGTCTTCATACTCAAGCGCGTCGCCTTCGCGATCGTGACGCTCCTCGTCGCCACCTGGATCGCGTTCATGCTCGTCCACCTGTCCGGGTCGACCCCCGGCGGGGTGGCACTTGGGCAATCGGCCACGCCGGAGCAGGTCTTCGCCTACAACACCGCGATCGGCTGGTACGACCCGTGGATCGTGCAGTACCTCAACTGGCTCGGGCAGGTGCTGCAGGGCAACCTGGGCGTGTCGCTGATCGATGGTCGTCCGATCGGGCCCGACATCGCAAAGCGTCTTCCGGTCACCGCCGCCCTCGCCGTGCTCGGGACGCTCCTCAGCGCGGTCGTCGGCATCGTGCTCGGCGTCACCGCCGCGGTTCGGGGTGGTGCCGCGGACCGGTTCATCACCGCTCTCTCCGGAGTCCTCCTCTCGGTTCCCACCTTCTGGGTGGGTGTGCTCCTGGTCTATGTCTTCGCGGTTCAGCTGCACCTGCTGCCGGCAACCGGGTTCGTGCCGTTCACGGTCAATCCGGAAGCGTGGGCCCGTTCGCTCGCACTGCCCGTGCTCACCGTCGCGATCACCTCGATCGCGGGGATCGCCCGCCAGACCCGGGCGTCGATGTCCGAGACGCTCACGCAGGAGCACATGCGCACACTGCGTGCGATCGGCACGCCGACGAACCGAATCGTGTACGTCCATGGGCTGCGCGGGGCGAGCCTGCCGATCATCGCGAGCATCGCCATCCAGTTCATCGTCCTGTTCGGCGGCTCGGTCGTCATCGAGGTGCTGTTCGCCCTGCCGGGCATAGGTCAGGCGATGCAATCGGCGGTCGGATCCGCAGACCTGCCATTCGTGCAGGCGCTGGTCCTCGTGGCAACCCTCGTCGTGGTGGTCGTCAACCTCGTTCTCGAACTGCTCAACCGGACTCTCGACCCGAAGCTGCGTGCATCATGACCGTTTCCACCACGTCCATCGTGCGGCCCCGCCGGGCTGAGCGCCGCCTCGGCGGGCGGATCTTCCGGTCACCCGCCGCGATCATTTCGCTCATCTGGCTCGTCGGGCTGGTCATCGCCTCGCTGACGTCCCCGCTGTGGCTGAGGTATGGCCCGCTCGAGCAGGATCTCACCGCCGTCCTCCAGGGCCCGTCGCTCGCGCATCTGCTCGGAACCGACGAACTCGGCCGAGACCTCCTCTCGCGGCTGGTGACAGCGGCCGCGCCGACGATCTTCATCGCCTTCATCGTGCCCATCGTGGCCGTGGCGGTCACGGTGCCGGTCACCTTATGGGCCTCGCGGAGCCTCCGTGGCGAGGGCGTGATGAACCGCGTCAGCGAGATCGTCCTCTCCCTGCCGGGCACCGTCATCATCCTCGCCTTCATCGCGGCAGTCGGCACGAACATGCCTCTCGTCATGATCGCCTTCGGGCTGCTGCTCTTCGGTGCGCTTTACAAGATCTTCTTCGGGCAGGCGAAGTCGCTGCACAAGCAGCTCTTCGTCGAGGCCGCAGCGGTCGACGGCGTTCGCCCCATGACAGCGAGCATCCGTCACGTCCTGCCGAACATGTCGACCACCGTCATCGTGCAGTTCGTGCTGCTCTTCGGCGTCGGCATCGGGATGCAGGCGGCGCTCGCGTTCATCGGACTGGGCCCCCAGCCCCCTGAGCCGACGTGGGGCGGAATGATCCAGGCCGCCTCGCGCTTCATCTTCCAGCAGCCATGGATGATGGTGCCCACCGGCGCCATCCTGGCTCTCACGATCATCGCTGCGAACTCGCTGGCCGACGTGCTCGCCGGCGGAACGGCGATGCCACCTCCCCTTGTGGCGCTCCGCCGCAAGAAGAGCAAGGCGCCCGTGACCGAGATCGCAGCGTCGGCGCTGTCCGACGATCTGCCCGTCGGGGAGTGGACCGACAAGGAACCCGCTGAGGGATTCGCGACGATGGGCGATGCGTCGATCCCTTCGAGCAACATCGACGCGATGCGAAACGCATCGCCGACACCCGAGGTCATCTCGATCGCCGACATCGTCACCGAGGGCGAGCCCATCGTCGCGGTCTCCGACGCCGGGCCGATCGAGCGAGCCGACGGCTCCCGGCCCGGACGCGAAGGGCGAGCTGGTCGTCCAAGACCTCGTCATCGGGGTCGACGGAGGACCCGCGCTGGTCACCGGTGTATCGCTGCGCGTGCGACCGGGGTCGGTGATGGGCCTGGTCGGTGAGTCCGGCTGCGGCAAGAGCGTCACGTCGTACGCGCTGCTCGGCCTGCTCTCGCCAGGGCTCTCGGTGCGCTCCGGAAGGATCGGATGGAACGGTGCCGACCTTGCTCACGCCAGTGAGAAGACGCTCCAAAGCGTGCGGGGCCATGAGATCGCCTTCATCTCGCAGGAGCCCACTCGCGCTCTCGATCCCATGTTCACCGTGAGTTCGCAGCTGTCGACAGCGATCCGGAGGCTGCGCGGCGTCAGCAAGTCCGAGGCCAAGCGCCTCGCCGCGCAGCTGCTCACCGACGTCGGGATCGTGGACACCCCGCGCGTCCTGAAGAGCTACCCGCACCAGATCTCGGGCGGCATGGCGCAGCGCGTCGCGATCGCGCTGGCTCTGGCCGGCAAGCCGAGCCTGCTGATCGCGGACGAGCCGACGACCGCGCTCGATGTCACCATCCAGGCGGAGATCCTGGGCCTGCTGCGCGGCCTCATCGCCGAACGCGGGATGTCGATCATCCTCGTGACGCACGACCTGGGGGTCGTCGCCGACATCTGCGATGACGTTTCGGTCATGTACGCCGGCGAGATCGTCGAGACCGGATCGGTCCGCGACGTGCTCATGCGCCCCGAGCATCCCTACACGATGGCGCTTCTTGCGGCCGACCCGCATGCGATCCCCGATCTCGACAGCACCACACAGGCTGGCGTCCATCCCGGGTCAGGTGCCCTTGCCCGGCTCATGGACGACCGGCTGCCGCTTCGCTCCACGGTGCCGGTTCGCCAAGAACGAGTGCCTCGTGACAGTGCCCCTCGAACCGCGTGCGGTCGGCCGGGGCGCCGTCCGCTGCGTGAGACGGGATGAAGTCCGCGGTCGGCAGGAAGAATGGCGACTGCCCGTGAAGTCTGGAGGAGAGCGATGACGTTCGTGGAGCCAGCCTCCGACCCAAGCGCGGGGGCGACCACTCCGCTGCTCGAAGTGCGCAATCTCGTGGTCCGCTATGGCAAGAAGGGTGCCGCGGCGGTGGACGACGTTTCGTTCACGATCGCGCGCGGCGAGACTCTCGGCCTCGTCGGCGAGTCCGGGTCCGGAAAGACGACGATCGGACGGGCCATCCTCGGTCTGCAGCCCGTCACCAGTGGGCAGATCTGGTTCGAGGGCAAGGACATCACCAGGGCGAGCGTCTCGGACCGCCGCGCGCTGCAGGGCGATCTGCGCGCCGTTTTCCAGGACCCGTACTCCTCGCTGAATCCGCGACGTGCGATCGGCGATGCGCTGACGGAGCCCCTCCGGGTGGCCGGCGTCCCGCGTTCCGAGCGCAACCGAAGGGCCGACGAGGCGCTCGCCGCGGTCGGGCTTCCGCCGGGGTCTGCCGACCGGTACCCGCGCCAGTTCTCGGGCGGGCAGCGGCAGCGCATCGCGATCGCACGGGCCCTGGTGACGGATCCTCGGCTCGTCGTGTGCGACGAGGCCGTGAGCGCTCTGGACCTTTCGACACAGGCCCAGGTCCTGAACCTGCTGGCGGAGCTGCGGGCGGGGGCCGACCTCGGCTACCTCTTCATCGCGCACGACATGGCGGTGGTGGAGTTCCTCGCCCAGCGTGTCGTCGTGCTGAACCGCGGACGGATAGTGGAGCAGGGCCTCACGGCAGAGGTGCTGGGCAACCCGCAGGACCACTACACCCGCGTGCTCATGGCCGCCTCGCCCGTTCCCGACCCCGACGAGCAGGCGCGACGCCGCGAGGCGTGGCAGACGCTGAAAGCGTCCGCGCCGGCTGCCTGAGCTGGTTCGCCGCCGCCCAGCGGCGTCGGTCAGTGGAAGGTCGCGTCGACGAGCGGCGACAGCGCCTGCGCTGTCTCGCGGAACGACTTCACCATCGGGTTGAGCGAGTCGTTCAGGCTGCACAGCACGATTGTCGCCGGCTCGATGTCCGAGACGGGCACGAACGCCAGTTCATCCCGCCGATACTGCCGGGATGCTGATTGGCCGGCGATGTTCACACCCGCGCCGGCGGCGACGAGTTCGAAGAGCCCGTCCACGCTGTCCGCGGTCGGTCCGCGCTTCGGACGCGTGCCGTCTGGTCGCGGATCGACGATCCACCAGTCGACGACCTCGGGCACGCCACCGGCGACCGCAACGAAGACCTCATCGTTCGTCTCGACGATCGAGACCGATTCCCGGCCGGCCAGGGGGTGGTCTGCCGGCACGACGAGGACCCGCGGTTCGAGCCAGAGGGGTTCTATGCGGATGCGCGGTGGGAGAAGCATCGGCGCGGGCGCGAAGACGACATCCACCCGACCGCTCTCGAGGTCGGCGGCTACGTCGAAGAACCCGAGCCTGCGCATTTCGATACGAGCGTGGGGAATAGCCTGCATCGTCGCGGCGATCGCCGCAGTCGTCAGCGCTCCGGCTCCCGCCGCGACGACTCCCACCCGCAGCAGGGGTGTGCGCTGATCGCGCTTGATCGATCGCCCCCAGCTGAGCAGCTGGTCGTGGTCGTCCTGCACGCGACGCGCGAGGGGCAGCAGTGCTCGGCCGTACGTCGTGAGCTCGACCTTGCGCGGACTTCGATCGAAGAGTTTGACGTCGAGCTGCTGCTCGAGCCGGCTGATCTGCTGACTCAGGGAGGGTGGGGTGATGTTGAGCCGTTCCGCGGCGCGACCGAAGTGCAGCTCCTCGGCGAGCACGCAGAAATAGCGGATCACGTGGATAGGCACATCCATGGGTCGATCTTAGCCTCAGGCTAACGCCGGGTAGGTAGCTCGAACTTCCGCAGCCCGCGCGACCTGGGGAGACTTGACACATCTGGAGCGAGTTACCGGAACGACCCGACGCTCCATCTGCCTAACGGCACCGTGCTCTTACGAGGAGGTAAGCATGACCACTTTCCCTGCCGACGACCCCGACAAGGTGCCGTTCACCGGCATCCTTCCGGCGGCACCCAAGCCCTTCATCCTCGGCGAGGGCGAGGGCGAGAAGTCCCTGGTCTTCGATCAGCTTTTCGAGATCCTGCTGACCGGCGACGAGACCGATGACCAGTACGGCGTGTGGACGGTGAAGGCGCCGCGGGGCGACCGCATCCCCGCGCACGTCCACCACCGGACCCACGAGATCTTCTACGTCGTCGACGGCGAGATCTCGGTGTGGATGGACGACCAGGCGGACTACCACAGCAAGACGACCCTCACCACGGGCGACTTCGCCTACGTGCCGGCAGGAATCGTGCACGCGTTCCAGATCGAGAACACGACGACCGTGCTCGGTGCGGGCAGCGCCGGGTTCGAGCGCTTCTTCCACGCGATCGGTCAGAAGACCGACGCGACCGAGCCGCAGGGCGTCTACGTGCCGGACTTCAGTGTGCTGCGCGCGGCGGGCGAGAAGTACTGGACGCAGTTCATGCCCGAATTCCAGTTCCGCGACTGACCGTGCCTTCGATCCTCGAGATCGACGTCTCCCAGCCGGCTGGGTTCCGTCCGCTCTCCCTCGACCTGCGCACACCCGAAGCCGCCGGTGCCCCCCTCGTCGTGTTCCTGCACGGCGGTGGGTGGCTCCGCGGCAGCCGCAAGGTCTTCACCCCCGGCATCAGTGACGCGCAGTCGTTCGACCGGATCGTCGCCGCGGGATTCGCAGTCGCGTCGTGCGAGTACCGCCTGAGCGGCGAGGCCCGCTTTCCCTCGCAGCTGGATGACGTGGATGCTGCGATCGCGTGGCTGCAGGACCACGGCACGGCGCACGGCGTGGACGCCTCGCGCATGGTGCTGTGGGGCGTGTCGGCAGGCGCGACACTCGCTGCGTTGACGGGACTCCGCCGTGACGACGTGCTCGGGGTCGTGGACTGGTTCGGCCCTGCCGACATGTTCACGATGGCCGAGCACGACATGGGGGATCCCCCAGCGCAGACCCGTGAGGCGCGTTGGCTCGGCGCCCCCGCGGTCGAACTGCCTGATGCGGCGCGCGCGGCCAGCCCGGTCTTGCAGGTGCACGCCGGAGCGCCCCCCTTCCACGTCTCGCACGGCACCGCCGACGAGCATGTGCCGTTCGCGCAGAGCGAAGCACTCGTGGAGGCTCTCCGCGCCGTCGGCGCCGATGTCGAGTTCCACCCGGTGCCGGGAGGCAAGCACTTCTGGCAGGGGCTCGACGACACCGGACCGGTGTTCGACCGGGCCATCGACTTCGTGCGCCGCGTCACCGCGCACTGACCCATTCATTAAGGACCCCAGAGTTGACCCGAGCGAAGATGATCGCGCCCGAGAACCCGACCGAGGCTGCGCCGCTGCTGCGCCGCGAGTTCACGCTCGACGCGGGGCACGGTCCTGTGGAGCGGGCGACGCTCCGCACAAGTGCCCTGGGTCTTGTGGAGGCGTGGGTGAACGGCATCCCGACCTCCGACGAGCTGCTGGCACCGGGCTGGACGAGCTACGAATGGCGCGTGCGTCTCATCGAGCACGACGTCACGGCCGCGGTGGCCGAGCGCACCGTGATCGGTCTGCGGCTGGGCAACGGGTGGTACCGCGGCTGGCTCGGTTTCACCGGCCAGCGCGCGGTCTACGGCGACGAGCGCGCCGGGTTCGCCGAACTCGAAATCCTCTTCGCGGACGGGCACGTGCAGACCGTCGTCACCGACGAGTCGTGGCGGGCCTCGACCGGCGAGGTGCTCGCCGACGACCTCTACAACGGCGAGACGATCGACGCACGCCTCGGGGACACCACGTGGCTGCGTCCGGGATTCGACGACACAGGCTGGGATGCCGTTCACACCGTCGAATTCGACGCGAGCCGCCTCGTCCCACGCGCGTCGCCACCCGTCCGCCGGCTGAGCGAGCGCGCCGTCGAGCGAGTCTGGACCTCGCCCGCCGGAAAGACGCTCATCGACTTCGGGCAGAACCTCGTCGGCTTCGTGCGCGTGCGGGTAACCGGCCCGGTCGGGACGGAGGTCGTTCTGCGGCACGCCGAGGTGCTCGAGAACGATGAGCTCGGCGTTCGCCCGCTGCGCCGCGCCCAGGCGACGGACCGCTTCGTCCTGAGCGGCGGGGACGATGTCTTCGAACCGACGCTCACCTTCCACGGGTTCCGGTATGCGGAGGTCACGGGATGGCCGGGCGAGCTCGATCCCAGCGCCCTCACGGCCGTCGTGGTCGGGTCCGACATCCGAACGATCGGCTCGTTCGAATGCTCCGACCCACTGCTGAACCAACTGCACAGCAACGTCGTCTGGGGGATGCGCGGCAACTTCCTCAGCGTGCCCACCGACTGCCCGCAACGCGACGAGCGGCTCGGATGGACCGGCGACATCGCCGTCTTCGCGCCCACGGCGGCGTTCCTCGGCGATGTGGAGTCGTTCATCGACGACTGGCTGGTCGATGTCGAACTCGAGCGCCGTGCGACTCCGAAGGGGTCTGTCCCCGTCGTCGTTCCGAACGTGATGAAATACCTCGCCACGGGGTTCCCCGAGCCCGGCTCCACCGCGGTCTGGGGCGACGCAGCCGTCTGGGTGCCGTGGGCGCTGTGGACCGCCTACGGTCACGAGCAGACTCTGCGCGACTGCTATCCGCTCATGACGGCGCACACCCGGTCGGTCGCGGAGCTTCTCTCGCCCGAGGGGCTGTGGGACGAAGGGTTCCAATTCGGCGACTGGCTGGATCCGGATGCGCCGGCCGAGGACCCCGGGCAGTCGAAGACTCCCGCCGAGGTGGTCGCGACGGCGACCGCATTCCGCACCGCGACGCTCATGGCCAGGGCGTCGGCCGTACTCGGCGAGCACGCGGACGCGGATGAATTCGCGCGTCTGCGTGATCGCATCGGCGAGGCGTTTCGCGCGCATTACGTCGAGGACGGCCGCGTCCGCAGTGACAGCGAGACCGCTTACGCCCTCGCGATCGTCTTCGATCTGCTCGACCTCGGCGACCGGCAGCGGGCCGGCGATCGCCTCGCCGAGCTGGTGCGCGAAGCAGACCATCGCATCAGCACCGGCTTCGCGGGTACGCCACTCGTATGCGATGCGCTGACGGTCACGGGCCACCTCGACGACGCGTACGGCCTGCTCTTGCAGCGCGAGGCTCCGTCATGGCTGTACGCCGTCACGATGGGCGCAACGACGATCTGGGAGCGCTGGGACTCGATGCTGCCCGACGGCTCGATCAACCCCGGCGAGATGACCTCGTTCAACCACTACGCGTTCGGGGCGGTGGCGGATTGGATGCACCGCAGCGTCGGCGGCCTGGCGCCGCTCGAGCCCGGCTACCGCCGCATCCTCGTCGCACCGCAGCCGGGCGGCGGGCTGACGTGGGCGCGGGCGAGCCTCGAGACGCCGCACGGCCTCGCCGCCGTGCGCTGGGATCTCGACGGAGCAGACCTGCAGGTCGAGATCACGGTGCCTGAGGGGACAGAGGCCGTGCTTCGCCTGCCCGGTCGCGACGACGAGACCCTGGGCGCTGGCACGCACACGCGGTGACACCTACGCGAGTGTTGTCAGGTCGAGCGCAGCAGCCGGGAGATGTCGTCGGCGGTCGCGCGCAAGCGGGTGAGCAGCGGCCCGCGCAGCGACGCCACGTCGTGCCGAGACGAGGCGACTGCGATGTTGATCGCGGCGGCGGGCTTGGTGGTGTCGCGCCCGAAAACGGGCACCGACACCGATCGCAGACCGGCGGCCACTTCCTGGTCCTGCAGCGAGTAGCCCTGCTCGCGGATCACCGAGAGGCGATCGCGCAGCTCGTCGAGGGACTTCGCTGCGTTGGGGCCGGCATCCGCGCCGAAGTCGTGGTTCGCGAGCGTCGCAGCGAGCTCGGCATCGCTGAGGTAGGCGAGCAGCAGCTTGCCCATCGACGTGTACGCCGCCGGCAGCGTCGAGCCGACCTGGATGTTCGCGGTCACGAGGTCGGAGTTGCGCAGCCGCGCGAGGTAGAGCACCTGGTCGCCGACGAGCACGCCGAGGTTCACGGTCTCGCCCGACTCCTCGGCGAGGTGGCGCAAGCGGCTGCTCGCTCAGCTGAACGAGGCTCGATCCGCGCAGAGCGGCCGAGCCGAGCAGCAGCACGGCGACACCCGGACGGATGCTGCCATCCGGCAGCCGCTCGAGATAGCCGCCCTCTTCGAGGGTCGCGACGACACGGAAGGCGGTCGGCATCGGGATGCCGGTGCGATCGCAGATCTCGCGGAGCTTGAGCGAGGGCACCGACTCGTCGAACAGACGCAGGACGTCCAGCCCCTTCGCGAGGGCTTCGATCCGATACCGGCTCGGCGCCTTCTCTCCGGAGTCGGCTCCGGACTTGGCCGCGGTCTCGTCGGTGGCTTTCATAGAGTGAAACCGTATCTTCTGAATCGGGCGCGTGCAATCTCACTCGACACGGAACACCCGCAGCTGCAGGGCGAGCGTCGAGTAGTACCCGACGAGGGCGGTCAGCTCGAACACTCCGTCGACTCCGAGGGCGGCGGATGCTTCGTCCCACGCGTCATCCGAGAGGTCGCCGTCCAGCAGTGCGACAGCCGTGCGGCCGACCACGCCTTCGCCGTCGGTGAACCCGGAGACGTCGATCGCACGGATCCCGGCGAGTTCGTCCTCGGTGAATCCGATCGCGCGGGCGATCGCCTCATGCGACTCGCGTTCGAAGGCGCTGTCCCAATGTGCCGCGACCAGCAGGATCGCGAGCTCCCGCATCCGGTCGGTGAACGCGGTGCGGTACCGGATCGCCGCGCCGAGCTCCTGCTGCGCAGCGCCCACTGCGGGGGAGCGCAGCATCAGGTCGAACGGGCCGCGCAGCGAGCCGTCGGCTGAGGTGAGGGCGAAGTGCTGAGGCCCCTGGGCGCGCGGACCGCCGGTGATCGCCGCGTAGAGGGCGCTCTGTTCGGGGTTCAGTTCGTCCGGCGTGAGCGGACGGATGCGGGGCGCCATGTGGTCCTCTCCTCGAGTCGTGCGGCTGATCGACGATCAGATATATTCAACCAGCAAAAGTGACTTTCGTTTAGTAAATCAGTGAGTTCGAAGGAGAGTTCATGTCGGAGACGACTCATCACACGCTGAACGCGGACGGTTTCGACTTCGGGGTGCGGGTCTACCCCGCGGCCGCGCCGAACGGATCGGTGCTCGTCTGGCTGCACGGCGGGGCATTCATGTTCGGCACGATCGACATGCCCGAGGCCGACGAGGTCGCGCGCCGACTGAGCGAGACCGGCACGACGGTCGTCTCGGTGGACTACACGCTCGGACCCCTCGACGGACTCGACGGACTCCCGGGACCCGAAGAGGGCACGCCCGGCCCGAGCCCGGAGCAGTTCGCTGCCGAACTCGCGGCGGCAGGTCCCCGTTCGCCGTACCCGACGGCGTCGCTGCAGACCGTCGCAGCATTCGAGTGGGCGCGCGCGAACGCGCACACGTGGGGCGCCGACCCGCGGCGGGTATCGCTCGGCGGGGCGAGCGCGGGCGGCAACCTC
Organism: uncultured Actinomycetota bacterium; assembly: GCA_963713325.1. GTDB lineage: Bacteria > Actinomycetota > Actinomycetes > Actinomycetales > Microbacteriaceae > Microbacterium. The sequence continues at coordinate 252,705 of CAVQLL010000016.1, read as the reverse complement.
TCGGCGGGCGCCGCGGTGCGGCTGAGGGATGCCGGCGGCGACGCTCCGGCATCCCTGCTGTTGGTCTACCCGGTGCTGCACTCGGAGCTGCCCGCCGGCCGATCCCGAGCTCCTCGCCTTCCTGGACGAGTTGCCGCCCGGGCAGACGTTCCCGCCCGAGACGACTCGAGCGATCAACGCGAGCTATCTCGCCGGCGCGTCACCCGACGAGCCGTACGCGTTCCCAGGTGGACACGACATGCGAGGGATGCCGCGCACGGTGATCGTGACTGCCGAGCGCGACCGGCTGCGCACGTCGGGCGAGGCGTTCGCGGCGGATCTCGCCCACGGAGGCGTGGACGTCACGCTCGTGAAGGAACGCGCAGCGCTGCACGGGTTCCTGAACCAAGTCGGCGACCCGGCAGCCGAGCACACGCTCGCGATCATGGCGACGCGCGCTCGGCTCGGATTGACACTCCTGGACCGGTCAGATAGATTCATACAGCGAAAGCAACTTTTGCTGAATGAATACCTAACGTGGCAGGGAAGCATCGATGTCAACCAATGACACGTTCGAGACCAGCACTCTCGAGAGCGGCGCGAACGCCGACTGGCTCGGACTTCACGGCTCGCGCGTGCTGGTCGCCGGAGCGGGTGGAATCGGCGGCGCCTGTGCGCTCGCGTACGCCGCGGCCGGAGCCTCCGTCGCCGTCGTCGACCGCGACCAGCGTGCCCTCGACGCCCTCGGCGCCGAGCTCATTGCGAGCGGTGCACGCCATGAGCTGATCCAGGCCGACCTCACCGAGCACGGCTCCGGCAGCCGCGTCGTGGCGGAGGTCGTCCAGCGGCTCGGCGGGCTCGATGTCATGCTGCACGCGGTCGGCATCAACGACCGGCGCCCGATCCTCGAGTTCAGCGAAGACGAGTGGGACCACATCCTGCAGGTAAACCTGTCGTCCGTGTTCGGACTGGCGCAGGCCGCGGGCCGCCACATGGTCGAGCAGGGCCACGGTCGCGTCCTCGCGCTCTCGAGCGTCTCGGGACTGCTCGCGCACCACTCGCACGGCCCGTACGCGGCATCCAAAGGCGGCATCAATCAGCTGCTGCGCGTCATGGCGCGCGAATGGGCATCATCGGGCGTGACGGTCAACGCTCTGGCCCCCGGGTACATCGAAACTCCGCTCACTGCGGGCGAGCTCGCCAAGCCCGGCAAGCGCAAGGACCTCGAAAGCCTCGTCCCCGCCGGACGCCTCGGAACCCCCGATGAACTGACCGGCCCCGCGCTGTTCCTGTCGTCCCGCCACGCCGGTTTCATCACCGGCCACGTGATGTACATCGACGGCGGACGCACCCTGGTCTGACACGTCGAAAGACGATAGGAGAGACACATGCCCGATTCCACCCCGCAGATCTTCCCCCGGTTCGCCGGCAAGACCGTGCTCGTCACCGGCGCCGGCACCGGCTTCGGCGCCGAGATCGCTGTGCGCGCCGCGCAGGAGGGAGCCAAGGTCGCCGTCCACTACCGCTCCTCGAAGGCGGGGGCCGAGGCGACGCTCGAGCGCATCCGCGAGGCAGGCAGCGACGGCATCCTGGTGCAGGCCGACATCGGCTCGTGGGACCAGATCAAGCGCATGGCCGACGAGGTCTGGGCCGCGTTCGGCACCCTCGACGTCCTGATCAACAACGTCGGCGACGTCTCGAGCGAGCAGATGAACTGGGACGAACTGACCCAGGAGGCGCTCGACGCGGTCATCGACATCGACGTCAAGGGCACGCTGCTCATGACCCACGAGTTCGGCGAGCGGATGCTGAAGCAGGGGCACGGCAGCATCGTCCAGGTCGGCTCCACCGTGATCGTGCGCGGGTCCGCCCGCGCGCCGCAGTACGCCGCTGCGAAGTACGCGATCCTCGGCATCACGAAGTCCTATGCAAAGGCGTTCGCTCCGGCAGTGCGCGTCAACACGTTCGCCCCGGGCTTCATGGAGACCGAGCGGCTGCTGAGCCGCGAGGACTGGAAGAGCGGCCGCCGCGAGGTGCTGATCTCGCAGACCCCGATGGGCGTCATCCCCCCGCCGGAGTTCGTGACCGGCGCGTGCCTCTGGCTCGCGACCGACGAGGCGGCTCACCTGACCGGCGGCTACATGCTCGCCGACGGCGGCTTCAACATGGTCGGCGCGTAGCGACCGACTCTTCCGCGGGTCGTTGAGCGACACTTCGACTCGCTTCGCTCGCTCAGTGCAGTCTCCGCGAGACGAAACGCAAGACGACCACACAAGGAGAAACCAATGAAGCTCATCACCTTCGACGGCGGCCGCGTCGGTCGGCTCGAACTCGAGGACGGCGTCGTGATCGAACTCGACGTCCCCTCGACCCGCGAGTACTTCGAGCGCGGCGGCGACGTCCGCGAGACCGGCGAGCGCCTCGCGTACGCCGACGTGAAGCTCGAGGCGCCCATCCGCCCCAAGAAGTTCTTCCACACCGCGGGCAACTTCGCCGACCACCACAACGAGCTCACCGCCGTCGACTGGTCGCACCCCGTGCACAAGGGCATCGTGTTCTTCCAGAACGTCGACGCGATCATCGGCCCGGGCGACGACATCGTCTACCCCGAAGGGCTCACGAAGGAACTCGACTACGAGCTCGAGCTCGCGATCGTGATCGGCAAGTCGGGCAAGTTCTTCGGACCCGACGAAGCCGACGACTACATCGCCGGCTTCACGGTGTTCAACGACATCTCGGCGCGCGACATCCAGCGCAAGGAGATGGAGTCCGGCGTCTTCTCGTTCTCGAAGGCCATCGACACGTTCTGCCCGATCGGCCCGTGGATCGTCACGCGCGACGAGGTGCCCGACATGCACGAGCTGCCGATGCAGCTGCGCGTCAACGGCGAGGTGCGTCAGCAGGGAAACACCAACCAGACGCGCATCAAGTTCCCGCACCTCGTCGCCTACCACTCGCCGCAGATCTACAGCGCGGGCGACCTCATCACGACCGGCACGATCTCGGGCGTGGCCGCCGTGCAGCCCAACCCGTTCGACTTCTACCTGAAGCCCGGCGACGAGATCGAGGCCGAGATCACCGGCATCGGCACGCTCCGCAACAAGGTCATCAGCTGGGAGGACCGCTACGGCGAGCCCGCCCCGCAGCGGGTCGACTGGTGAAGCTCGGCAACCTCGCCGGCCGCGCTGTTCTGATCACCGAGGACGGCGCGGTCGACGTCGAGCGGGCCTCGGCCGGTCGCTTCGGCCCCGATCCGCAGTCGCTTCTGGAGGACTGGCTGGAGTTCGTAGCCTGGGCGAGCGACGCGCTCTCGAACGCAACAGGACCGCATCGCCTGCGAAGCCGAGTTGCTCTCGGCGCCCGTGCCGCGCCCGCGCCAGGTGTTCGCGATCGGCCTGAACTACGCCGAGCACGCAGCAGAAGCAGGCTACCCGCCGGATTCGATGCCCGTGACCTTCACGAAGTTCCCGTCGTCGATCGTCGGTCCTGACGCCGTCGTCGAGCTGCCCGAGGGCAACGTCGACTGGGAGGCCGAGCTCGTCGTCGTGATCGGGCGCGAGGCGCACAAGGTCGACCGCGAGAGCGCGTGGGACTACGTCGCCGGACTCACGATCGGCCAGGACATCTCGGAGCGCATCACGCAGCTGCAGGGTTCGGCGCCGCAGTTCAGCCTCGGCAAGTCGTTCCCCGGATTCGGTCCGACCGGTCCGTGGCTGGTGACCCCCGACGAGTTCGCCGACAAGGACGACCTCGCGATCTCGTGCTCCCTCTCGGGCGAGGGGATGCAGTCCTCACGCACGTCGATGATGCTCTACGACGTGCCCGAGCTGATCGTTCGCCTGTCGGCGGTCTGCCCGCTGCTGCCGGGCGACATCATCTTCTCGGGCACCCCGTCGGGCATCGGCAACCGCCGCACGCCGCAGCGGTTCATCCGGCCGGACGATGTGCTGGTGAGCGAGATCGAAGGCATCGGCACGCTGACGACGCGCTTCACCGCCGGCGGCTGAGCTCGTCTCGCACTGGCAGCCGAGGAGGCACCATGGCTGGGCTGCGATGGCGAGCGATCGTCGACAACGACTTCGCCGGTGACCCGGACGGGCTGGTCTCGCTCGCGCACGTGCTTCTGACCGACGATGTGCGTGTCGAGCTCATCACGTGCACGCCGGTAGACCCGCGTCTGGCGGAGTTGGCCGGAGTCGACGGGTCGGCATCCGCGAGTCTTGCCGCCATGTCCGCGCGGGCGTTGCTCGAGGTGATGGGCCGCACCGACCCGGATGTCGTCGCCGGCGCCGAGACTTTCGCCGCCGGGGAAAGCGCGCTCGCGGCGGTCGTCGGCCTCGACCCGACATTCCGCCCCGGCGGCGCCCACCGCTCTCTCAGCGAAATCGACATGCGGCTGCTGTGGGGAGACTTGCTCGCCAAGCTGCGCCTTCATGGCCGCGAAACGGACCCACGATGAACCCGATCCTGCCCGGCTTCAACCCCGACCCGAGCATCGTCCGCGTCGACGGCAGCTACTACCTCGTCACCTCGACATTCGAGTACCTGCCGGGCATGCCGGTGTACCGCAGCGAGGATCTCGAGAACTGGACGCTCATCGGCCATGTGGCCACGCGCGAGGAGCAGATCGGCATCCGTCACTCGCCGACACCGGGCGGCGTGTTCGCGCCCACGATCCGCTTCCACGACGGCCGGTTCCATGTAATCGTCAGCGTGATGTTCAACGCGCGCGGTTGCGTGGTCTTCACGGCGGAAAGACCCGAAGGTCCCTGGTCGGATGGGGTCGAGATTCCAGCAGTCGACGGCATCGACCCCGATCTCGCATGGGACGACGACGGCGTCGCCTACGTCACGTACGCGGTGATGGGCCAGGGGATCCGCCAGGTGCGCGTCGACCTCGAGACCGGGGAGGCTCTGACCGACCCTCTGCCGCTCTGGTCGGGCACGGGCCTGCATGCCCCGGAGGGTCCGCACCTGTACCGCCGCGGCGACGACTGGTACCTGCTGATCGCCGAAGGCGGCACCGAGCGCGGTCACACCGTGGCCATCGCGCGTGGCAGCTCGCCAGAGGGCCCCTTCGAGGGCTTCGCCGGCAACCCGATCCTGACCGCCCGCAGCACCTCGAGCGCCGTGCAGAACGTCGGTCACGCGGACCTCGTCGAAGCACCGGACGGCGGCACGGCACTCGTCGCGCTGGGCGTGCGTCCGGTCGGGTTCACGCGCTCCTTCTCGCCGCTCGGCCGCGAGACCTTCCTCACGCGCGTCGAGTGGGTCGACGGATGGCCGCAGGTGGAACCGATCGTGGTCGCACCGCGCGCGGACGAGGTCGTCGAGGTGCTCGACACGGCGCTGCCTCTCGAGCAGTCGGGATGGATCGCCGTCCGTCAGACGCCGTCCGAAGTCGCCTCGGTCGATTCCGCCGGCCGCCTCGTGCTCACCGGCCACGGCACAGACCTCGCGGATCCGCTGCCGAGCTTCGTCGGTCGCCGCCAGCCGCATATCGACGCGACCTTCTCCGCCCGGGTGGACGCGACGACCGGCGTCGGCGGGGTCGCCGCACGGCACTCCGAGGCGCACTGGTTCGGCATCGACGCGCACGACGACGGCAGGGTGACAACGGTCACGGCGCGCGCCGCGCTGGCAGGCTTCACGCACGAATGGCGCGCGAAGCTCCCGTCCGGCGACGTCGTCCTCAGCATCCGCTCGCGGGCGACCAGCAACGAACTCGGCAAGTTCGAGGTGGGCGGCGACCGCGTACAGCTGGTCGCGGCATCCGTCACCGTACCTTCTGGGGCTTCGCCCCAGACCCCGGCTTGCTGGCGCGCGCCCCCAGAACGAGGTCGTGCTCACCGAACTCGACGGCCGCTACTGGGCGTACGAGACGACCGAGTCCTTCACCGGCCGCGTGCTCGGGCTGTATGCGATCGACGGCACGGTCGCGTTCACCGAGGTGACCTACGAAGGCCGGGCATGACCGCGGTCCGAGACCTGCGGGTGGAGTACGAGCGCGCGCCGATCAGCATCGGGGTGCGTGCGCCCCGCTTCTCTTGGATCGCCGAACACGCCCAGGACGCGTACGAGCTGGAAGTCTCGACATCCGGTCGGGCGGTCTGGGCGGCTGGAGTGGTCGAGAGCCCCGAGACCTCGCTCATCGCGTACGCCGGCGACCCGCTCGCCTCGAACACCGCGTACAGCTGGAGAGTGCGCAGCCGCGACGCCGACGGCGGGTGGACCGCGTGGGCGGAGTCCGCGTTCGACACGGCGCTGCTGGATGCCGCGGACTGGGTCGCCGCGTGGGTCGAGCCCGTGCAGCAGGATGCCGTCATCGAGCGCTGGAGCATCGTCGACTGGATCCGCGGCCTCGGTCCGAGCACCCCGCCCGAGGAGCGCCTGCGTCCGCCGCAGCTGCTTCGCCAGCAGTTCGTCGTGCGGGAGGAGCTCGTGCGTGCGCGGCTCTACGCCACCGCTCGTGGGGTCTATTCGGCGTTCGTGAACGGCGAGCGCGCCGACGATCAAGTGCTCGCGCCGGGATCCGACACGTACGAGCACCGGATCTCGGTTCAGTCCTACGACGTGACGGACGCGCTCGTCGAGGGCGAGAACGTGCTCGGCTTCGCGCTCGCCGACGGCTGGTGGGCCGGCCGGCTCGGCCTGACCGGGTCGAGCGCCCAGTGGGGAACGCGCACGTCCGCGATCTGGCAGCTGCACCTGGAGTACGTCGACGGCACGACCGAGGTGGTGGCATCGGGCGCCGATGCGCGCAGCGCGGTCGGCCCGTGGGCGTATGCCGACCTCTTCGTCGGCGAGCAGTTCGACCGCCGCGCCGTCCTCGTCGGTTGGGATCGTGTGGGTTTCGACGACGGCGAGTGGATGCCGGTCGACCGAGGTCGGCCGCGACCACGACGTGCTGCGACCGTTCGCCGGCGAGCCGATCCGTCGCGTGCTCGAGCTGCCGGCGCGAGAGGTGATCGAGACGCCCGAGGGGACGATCGTCGACTTCGGCCAAGTGCTCGTGGGCCGGGTGCGACTGCGTCTGCGCAAGACCGTGCCCGGCCAGCGGATCGTGATCGAGCACACCGAGACGCTCGCTGTCGATGGAACGTGGTTCGACAACATCGTCGGCATCAACAAGGAGCAGACCGACGTCTTCATCGCGGCCGGTGGCGACGACGAGTGGGAGCCGGAGTTCACGTTCCACGGCTTCCGGTACGCGCGCGTTTCCGGGCTCTTGACGCCGCTGCGCCCCGAAGACATCGTCGCCGTGGTCATCGCGAGCGATCTCGAGCAGACCGGATCCTTCGCAGCATCCGATGCTCGCCTCGACCGGCTGCACCAGAACGCCGTGTGGAGCTCAGCGCGGCAATTTCCTCTCGGTGCCGACCGACTGCCCGCAGCGCGAGCGTGCCGGGTGGACCGGCGACATCCAGGCCTTCGTGGGCGCCGCGTCGAACAACGCGCAGGTCGTGCCGTTCCTGTCCCGCTGGCTCGACAACCTGCGCGCCGACCAGCTGCCCGATGGCCGCATCCCGATCTTCTCGCCGCGCTCGCCGTTCGACGCCGAGGCCGCAGCGAGCGCGCAGGGGATCGGCTCGATCGTCGCCGCGACCGGGTGGAGCGACGCCATCGCGATCGTGCCGTGGACCCTCTACGAGCGGTTCGGAGACCGTCGCGTTCTCGAGGACAATTACGACGCGATGCTGCGGTGGATCGAGTATCAGACGGTCACGGCGGCGTCCGAGCTGCCGTCTGCGCTTGCCGAGAACGAGCTCTCCGAAGGTCGCCGTGCCGCGCAGTCGCTGCTCTACAACACCGGCGACCACTTCGGTGACTGGCTGACCCCGAGCACCATGGAGGGCAAGCCGATGCACGAGGCGATCGGCATCGCCCCCGCGCTCACGAGCGAGTACCTCGCGCCGATGTTCCAGGCGAACACGCTGACGCTGGCTTCGCGCATCGCCTCCGTGCTCGGTCGAGACGCGGATGCCGCAGACTTCGCCTCCCGCGCGGCCGACGTTCGTGCGGCCTTCGCTGCCGAGTACGTCGATGCGGACGGCGATCTGCCCGTGCGCCTGCAGGGTGTCTACGTGCTCGCGCTCGCGTTCCACATGGTGCCGGCCGCCGTGCGCGCGCAGACGGCTGCACGGCTCGTCGAGCTCGTGCACGAGCGGGGCGACCGGCTCGACACCGGGTTCCTCTCGACTCCGCACCTTCTCGACGTGCTGTGCGACCACGGCTACCCGGAGGTTGCACGCACGCTGCTGTGGCAGTCCGAGATGCCGTCCTGGCTCTACGAGGTCGACCACGGCGCCACGACGTTCTGGGAGTCCTGGGACGCGATCTCGCCCGACGGAGTGATCCGCCCGATGTCGTTCAATCACTACGCGCCCGGGAGCGTCGACGACTGGCTGTATCGCCGGGTGGCCGGCATCCGCTCGACCTCGCCCGGGTATCGCACGGCGGTGATCGAGCCCGACTTCGAGATCGGCGTGGATCACGTGACGGCCCACGTCGGAACTCCGCTTGGCGAGCTGGGCGTCGAGTGGACGAGGACGGGGGTTGCGGCATCCGTCGTGGTCGATGTGCCGTTCGGGGTGGCGGCGACGCTGGTGGCCGGCTCCGACTCGATCGCGCTTCCGGCGGGACGGAGCACGCACGAGGTCGCGATCGGTCGGGAATGATCTCCGCACGTCCGCACGGTGTGAAGTTCGCGACCATGAGTTCGGTGTTCGTCATGGCGGCACCGTAGAGCGGGCGTCCGACACGGGTCGACCGGCGTCCTCGGCTCCTCCTCAGGGGTTGCGTTTCGAGTGTTATCCACAGGAATAAAGAGCGTCTGATCTGGGCCTTTGAATGTCGGTGGCGCTCGTCAGAATGGACGCATGACCAACCTCGCCGACGCACTCGATGGGCTCGGCGACGCGCTCGCCGATGTACTCGAGGCGGCGTTCGACGACGACGGGCTTCGCGGCTGCAGCGATGAAGATCTGCTGGCGGCCCTGACCGCGGCAGGCAGGCTCCGGCGTGGAGCGGAAGCGCTCATGGGCGAAGCCGTTGCGCAGGTGCTCGACCGTGAGGATCATCGCGAGCACTCGAGTCGCCTGACGACGCGGCACGGGTGCCGCAATGTCGTCGAGCTGGTTCAGCGGGCGACGCGCGTGTCAGGGCGTACGGCGTCGGATGTGATCGCGACGGCGAAAGCGGTCGGCCGACGCGTCGCGGTGTCGACGGGCGAGCTGCTGCCGGCGGAGTTCCCGCGCATGCGTGAGGCGCTGCGTGCCGGCCATGTCGGAATCGACGGAGTAGTCGGTGTGGTCGGGGCGTTCCGCGGGTGCGCGGCTGGGCGGGTCGAGCTTCTCGCAGCGGATGAAGAGCTGGCGTCGGCGGCATGCGGTGAGGGTGCGGATGCCGCACCCCCGGCATCGGCGGATGAGCTGCGGGCGTACGCGCAGGTGTGGGCCGCGTATCTGGATCAGGACGGCGCAGAACCCGCGGAGTCACGGGCGTTGCGCAAGCGGGGGATCACAATGGGACGCCGCGGGCACGACGGGCTGGTCCCGGTGCGCGGCAACCTGCTGCCCGAGGTCGCCGCGCAGCTGCAGCTCGGTTTCGACAGTGTCCTCAACCCCAGAGTCGACGAGCTGACCGGGCCGTGCTTCATCGACAGCGAGCCGGGTGATCGTGCCGAACCGATCGACAGTGCGGCCGACGAGCGCACGCACGCGCAGAAGCAGCACGACGCGCTTGCGGTGCTGCTGACGGCGGCCGCGGCATCCGGTGCTCTGCCGACCCTCGGTGGGGCGGCGCCTACTCTCGTCGTGTCGGTGCGGGAGGAAGATCTCGCCAGCGGCCGCGGATACGCGCACTTGCCTGGGAACGACGAGCCGATCTCGATGGCCGCGGCCAGGCACATCGCGTGCACGGGCGCGGTGCAGCGCGTCGTGTCAGGCGCGACCGGACGGATCGTGTCGATCGAGACCATCGATCGCGTCTTCAACCACCATCAGCGGCGCGCGATCACCCTGCGCGACGGCGGATGCCTCATTCCCGGCTGTCATGTTCCTCCTCAGTGGTGCGAGATTCATCACGTGGAGGAGCATTCGCGCGGCGGGCCTACGCACACCGACAACGGAGTCCTGCTCTGCTGGTTCCATCACCGCACGATCGACTCCGGCGGCTGGCGCATACGGATGACCGACGGTGTCCCTTATGTGCGTGGCCCGTCCTGGTGGGACGCGCAGGTGAAGTGGCGACCCGCCACCAAGTCTCCCGTCCGGATTCGTGAACGGATCGTGAGTCGCACCTGATCCCCGCGTCGGGTCGGTGAGCTCATCGTCCCCAGATCGACACCATCGCGACGATGAAGGCCGGCAGCGCCGCGAGTACCGCGACCGCGAGCAGGATCCGCCCGGTGATGATGCCGCCGCGGGAGGCACGCAGCGCGAGGAACCAGGGGAGCAGCCGTGGGAACGCGGCCGTGACGAGCGCCCCGACGGTGAGCACGACGCCGATCGGGAACAGCACGACCGCGGGAAGCAGCAGCGCGCCGGTCGCGGGCCAGTTCCGGCTGCTCATGAGCGGCAGGCTCCGGCTGAGGCGCCCGGCGAGTGCGGCAAGGACCGCGCCCTGCAGCACGGCGAGCGCTCCGAACACCAGCACCGACAGCCACCCGGGGCCGACGCGGTCGAAGTCGATGTTGTCGCTTCGCAGCGGATCGATGAATGGCGCAACCGTCACGAGGAGTATGGCGCCGAAGGTCGGGCCTGCCAGCCGCCCGCGGGGCAGCCATGGGCGGCAAGCAGGTAGACCCCTGCCGAAGCGAACGCGAACGGCAGCGCACCGAAGATCAGGTAGCCGAGAGTCCCGTCGGGGGTGATGTCGCCGACGATCGCCCCCGCCTCGGTGAGCCGCCCCGTCGCGTCGGGCGAAGTGATGGCGAGCAGCCGCATGGCGAGCCGTCCGCCCGCGCCGGTCACGAGTATGCCCGTCGCCGTGCCGATGACGGTGAACATCGTCGCCCACCAGAGATAGAAGCGAAGACCGTCGAGGTGAGGATGCTGTCGGGATGCCGAGGCGGTCGCCTTCGAAGAGACTCGCCCCGGGAATTCGGGCGCGACGAGCCGCTCGCCTCCCCAGAGAACTGCGAGTACGACCCCGATGGCGAGCAGGATTCCGCACACGATGATCAGGAGCATCCGACCTCGTTTCGCCCCTCGGACGGCTCACCCGAACCATACTGCCGACATCGTCGCGTGAACAGCGAACGAGGACTCACCAGTTGTGTGAACCGGAAGTCCAGTGCCGTACAGGCAAGCGGCGCAGGATGCCTACTCAGGCAGGGACGGATGCCGCTCCTCCGGTGCCCGCTTCGCGGGGATGAACAGCGCCACGACGAGCGCGACGATCGCCGCAGCCCCGCCGAGGATGATCGACAGCGTGAAGCCGGCCGTCGTCGGCACCTGCACTCCCTCGAAGTCCACTGAGTATGTCGCGAGCACCGCGCCGATCACCGCTGCGGCGGTGCTCGTGCCGAGCGAGCGGAACAGGGCATTCAGACCGTTCGACGCACCTGTCTCGCTCTGCGGCACCGAGCGCATGATGAGCATCGGCATCGACGCGTATCCGAACCCGATGCCCGCGCCGATCAGGATGTTCGCGACCAGGACGTGCCACACCTCGGACGAGAACAGCAGCGTGAACCCGTACGCCGCGATCAGCGAGATCGCGCCGAGCAGCAGCAGGAGCTTGGGGCCGGTGCGGCTCGCGATGCGCCCGGCGACGGGCGAGAGCACCATCATCACGAGCCCGGACGGCATGACGATGAGGCTCGCGGCGAGCAGTGACAGGCCGAACCCCGCGCCGGTCGCGACGGGCAGTTCGAGCAGCTGCGGGTAGACGACGTTCGATGCGAACAGCGAGAACCCCATCGCGATCGAGGCGATGTTCGTGAGCAGCACGGCAGGACGCGCGGCGACGCGCAGGTCCAGCAGCGGCTCGGCGATGCGCAGCTCGAACCAGCCCCACAGCAGCAGCACGACGATTCCGCCGATTCCGAACGCGAGCACCGGCGTGGATCCCCATCCCCACTCGTTGCCCCGCGAGATCGCCAGCAGAATGCCGATCAGTCCGATCGCGAGCCCGGCCGCGCCGATGAAGTCGAAGCGCCCGGCGGTGCGCAGCACGCTCACCGGGATGATCCACACGACGAGGCCGAACACGACGACGCCGAGTCCGGCGGCCATCCAGAACAGCACGTGCCAGTCGCTGCGCTCGGTGACCAGCGCGCTGATCGGAAGCCCGAGCGCACCGCCGACGCCGAGCGTTGCGCTCATGAACGCGATCGCCGAGTCGACCCGGTCCTCGTGCAGCACGTCGCGCATGATCGAGATGCCCAGCGGCACCACCCCGACGATGGCGCCCTGAAGCGCGCGTCCCACGATGATGCCGATGATCCCCGGCGACAGCGCGGCGATGACCGAGCCGACGACCATCACGCCGACGAGCACCAGGACGATCCGGCGTTTGCCGTACATGTCGCCCAGACGGCCTGAGATCGGCGTGATCACAGCGGCTGCGAGCAGGGTCGAGGTGACGACCCACGCCGTGTCTTCACGGCTCGCGTTCAGGAGCTCCGGCAGCCTCGACTGGATCGGCACCATGAGGGTGAACATGAACGACGAGCACAGGCCCGCGGTCGCCAGCACGGCGATGATCGCGCCCTGGCTCGGCATCCGGGTGAGGCGTTTTCGCGCGTCCTCGTCCCGTGATCCCATCCTTCGAGGCTATCGGCGCGCGGACGGGACGAGGGTGGCCGTGAGAGAACCCCCTTGATCGGCGCGCGCGAGTAGCGTGGGTTCATGGTCGAGCCCCCCGCCGATTCGCACATCGAGATCCGCCCGCTCGAGACGATCGAGCAGATCAATGAGGCGGCCGAAGTGCTGCGCGAGGTGTGGGTGGGCGACCGCGATGCGATGCCGCCGAACCTGGTGCGGGCGCTCGCGCACTCCGGCAACTACGTCGTCGGCATGTACGAGGGCGGCCGGATGGTCGGCGCATCCATCGCCTTCTTCGGACCTCCCGCCGCGCGCACGATGCATTCGCACATCACGGGCGTGCTCCCCGGGCTGCAGAGCCACGGGCTCGGCCGCGTGCTCAAGCGCCATCAGCGCGACTGGGCCTTCGCCCAGGAAGTCGGCCACATCACGTGGACCTTCGACCCGCTCGTCGCCCGCAACGCGCACTTCAACCTGCGCGTGCTCGGCGCACGCGTCACCGAATACCTGATCGACCACTACGGCCCGATGGACGACGGCGTCAACCGCGGCGACGAGACCGACCGGGTGATGGTCTCGTGGGCGCTTGCGGCCCCTCCCGCTCCGACGCCGCCCGACGACGAGGTCGTCGCATCGGTCGAGGTGCCGCATGACATCGAGACGATGCGGCGCGAAGCGCCGGCGGATGCCGCGGCCTGGCGCGTCCGCGTGCGCGAGCAGTTCCTGGCGCGGCTCGCTGAGGGGCTGGTCGTCGGCGGATTCGACGACGTCCGCGGGTACCTGTTCGTTCAGCCCTGAGCAGCGCCCCGCATGGACGCGTTCGTCGGAGGATCGATCCCGCGTCGGAGGATTCCTGCCTAAACCTCCGACATCCGGCCAATTCTCCGACGCAGGGGTCACGGATGCTCCGGTGTGCTCCTAGGCTGACGCGCATGCCCGAGTACCGCGCCCACTTCGACTTCGACATCCGCTTCGCCAACGGCGGTGGAATCACGGGTGAGGCGTTCCGCCTCGACGTGCCGTCGGCCACCCTCTCCGATCGCGAGGTGGGGCTGCTGCTCGTCGAGCATCTGGGGCTGACCCTCGTCGGCGAGGTGACGATCACCGGGCTGACGATCGTGGAGGAGGCGCACCGCGGCAGTCGCGGAGTCGTGGCGACCGAGCAATCGGGCGCCGGGCCGCGCCGAGTCGTCGACCTCAGCCACCCGATCCGCGCGGGCCTCGTCACCTACCCAGGGCTGCCCGCACCGACGATCACCCCGCACCTCACGCGCGAGGAATCCCGGGCGAAGTACGCGCCCGGGACCGAGTTCGCGTTGGACACGATCACCATGATCGGCAACACCGGCACCTACCTCGACAGCCCGTTCCATCGCTACGCCGACGGATCCGACCTCGCCGGGCTCGACCTGTCGAGCCTCGTCGGCCTGCGGGCCGAGGTCTTCCACCTCGAAGACGCAGGTCGCGGCGTCTCTGGGAGGACTGCGAACCGCGGAATCCGCCCCGAGACGCTCGCCGACCGGGACGTGCGCGGCGCGGCGGTGCTGCTGCACACCGGCTGGGACCGCTGGTTCGGCGTGCCGGAATACGGCCGGGGCGCGCCCTTCCTGACGCGCGAGGGTGCGCAGTGGCTCATCGACGCAGGCGCGGTGCTCGTCGGCATCGATTCGCTCAACATCGACGACACCGAGTCCGGTGGCGAGCGGCCCGCACACTCCCTGCTGCTCGGCGCCGGCGTGCACGTCGTCGAGCACCTCGCGCACCTCGGCGAGCTACCGCCGCGGGGTGCGCGCTTCACGGCCGCGCCACCCGCGGTCGAGGGCTTCGGCACGTTCCCGGTGCGGGCGTTCGCCGAGATCGGCTGAGTCCGGCCGCGTCGCTTGCGTTCGAGCTTCGGTATGTTCCGGTGCGCGCGTTCGCCGAGATCGGCTGAGGTCGGCTGCCCCGCGGGCGCGTCACACGAGCGCCCGCCTTTCCGCTCGACTCGATAGCGTGAGCGGGTGATCCCCTCAGACTGGACCCCTCACCGCCGGGACGACGGTGAGCTCCTCGGATGGATCCGACCCGAGGGCGAAGACTGGGTCGCTGTCGATCTGCTCGGGCATGCGGCATCCGACGCCGTCGACTGGCTCGACGCGGAAGAGGCGCTCGAATCGCGAGGTCTCTCGTGGCTCGCCGACATATGGATGCTGGAGCGTGGGTCGGCCGAGGCCGTTCGGGTGAAACTCGTCGAGGTGACGCCTGGGCGGATCGGCGAGGCCGGGCGCGTGGTCGTGCAGACCGACGACTTCGGCGCGATCGACGCTCCGGTCGAACGGTTCGAGCTGCCCTGGCCGTCTCCGGACGCGCTGCGCCCGCGGCGCCGAGGAGAATCGGGCGCTTCGCCCTTCGGCTGACCTCGGATGTATCTGCGCGCGTGATGCGCACTCTTCGCTGGAGAAGTCCCACCACGGGACGCGCAACCAGCCAGGAGGTCGCCATGCGCGCATACGTCGAAAAGCTCGCAGACGCGGTCCACCGCGGAACCATCCGACGTGCGACGCACGTCCCGCGCAGGGAGCGGCCCCGTCGTGCACGTGCGACCTTCGTTCCCGTCGCCCACAGCCCCGCGTTCTCCCACTGACGCGCCCTGCGTCGACAGCCCCTCGGCTGACATAGCGCACGCACAGACCTGCTCCCGCACACGCGCGACTCCTCGGGCAGCCCGACACGCGGGACTAGCCTGGGCGCATGCCCATCGCCCGTCCCGCGGCATCCGTGATCCTCGAGGGTTTCGAGCTGCGCGTCCTGCAGATCCCGCTCGTTGCGCCGTTCACCACGTCGTTCGGCACCGAGACCGTCCGCGAGGTCATCGTCGCGCGGGCGCTCACCGCCGACGGCGAGGGATGGGGTGAGATCGTCACCGGAAGCTGCCCCGCTGTACTCGAGCGAGTACACGCAGGGTGCGTGGGATGTCGCCCTGCGCTGGCTGATACCCGCGCTGCTCGATCGTCACACTCTCGCGCCGGAGGAGGTCGCCGGCGTCCTCGGCCCGATCGTCGGGCACCGGATGGCGAAGGCCGGGCTGGAGCTCGCGGTGCTCGATGCGGCGCTGCGCAGCGAGGGGCGAGCGCTGGGCGAGTACCTC
Organism: uncultured Actinomycetota bacterium; assembly: GCA_963713325.1. Taxonomy (GTDB): domain Bacteria; phylum Actinomycetota; class Actinomycetes; order Actinomycetales; family Microbacteriaceae; genus Microbacterium. Next base: position 236,829 of record CAVQLL010000016.1, on the reverse strand, counting down.
GGCGCGGTTCGTGATCGCGTCCCATCCGGCGTCTCGGTCGGCATTCAGCGCGACCCGGCCGCGCTCGTCGAGGTCGTCGGGGGCTACCTCGACGAGGGCTACGTGCGCATCAAGATCAAGATCAAGCCCGGTCGCGACATCGCCGAGACCGCCGCGGTGCGCGACGCGTTCGGCACGATCCCGCTGCAGGTCGATGCCAACTCCGCGTACACCCTCGCGGATGTCGACACGCTCGCCGAGCTCGACCGATTCGACCTGCTGCTGATCGAACAGCCGCTGCAGGAGGACGACCTCGTCGATCACGCGACTCTCGCCCGGCGCCTGCGAACCCCCGTGTGCCTCGACGAGTCGATCGTCTCGGAGAAGGCGGCGATCGACGCGCTCGCGCTGGGATCGGCATCCGTCATCAACATCAAGGCCGGCCGCGTCGGCGGCTATCTCGAGGCGGTGCGCATCCACGATCTGTGCGCGGATGCCGGCATCCCGGTGTGGTGCGGCGGCATGCTCGAGACCGGGATCGGGCGCGCGGCCAACGCGGCGCTGGCCGCCCTGCCGGGATTCACGCTGCCCGGCGACGTGTCGGCGTCGAGCCGGTTCTACGCTCGCGACATCGTGACCGACCCGGCCGTGCTCGAAGACGGACATGTTCGCGTGCCGACCGGTGCCGGCCTGGGCGTCGAGATCGATCCGGTCGCGCTCGAGGACTTCACGGTCGCGCGTGAGACGGTGCGGCGGTAAACGCGCATGCGTCGGGTGCTCGTTGTCGGTGCGGCGCTGATCCTCGCCGCCGTGACGGCAGGCTGTTCACCGGGTGCGACCGACCCGACCCCTGCGCCGGAGAGCCTCCCCGCGGGTGTCGACGTCGAGCTGTTCCAGCTGCGATCAGACGTCGCCGAGCGCGGTGCCCAGCTGCGGGTCATCAACGGACTCCGACCAGGATCTCGTCGTCAGCCGCCTGGTCTTCGAGGACGACTGGTTCCTCGGCGAGGCCGTGCGCGACCGCACCAGCACGATCCCCGCGGGGCGCACGGTCGATCTCCGCTTCGGCCTGCCCGAACTCGGCGTGCGAGGACGAGCCGGATGCCGCCGACCGCACGAGCAGCGTCACGTTCGAGTTCTCGGCGGGCGAATCGACCGGTACGGCGACTGTGGCCGTCTCCGATCCGCTCGGTTTCACCACCCTGATCCACGAGAAGGAGTGCCTGCGTCACGATCTCGCCCAGGTCGTGGCGCTCGAGTGGACGAGCTTCACGAAATCCGCCCCGCCGCTGCCGGCGGAGCTTCGGCTGTCGGTGACACCGGCGGGAGGCAGCGGCACCGCGGAGCTCGTCCAGGTGCAGACCACGAACCTCCTCAAATTCGCCGAGCTGCAGGCGCACTTCACACTCGCCCTGCCTGTGAGCGGGTCGGATGCCGCGTCCGAGGTGTCGGTGCCGATCCTGCCGCTGCGGTGCGACGCGCACGCCGTGATGGAGGACAAGCGCGGGACGGTCTTCAACGTCGCGGTCGAGGTCGACGGCGCAACGGGCGTCGTCGAGATCGCGGCGCCCGAGGTCATGCGAGGCGAGATCCTCCGCTGGGTGGCCGATTGGTGCGGATTCGGGCCGGGCGGCTGACGCACGCGAGCCTCTGGAGCGCATGAGCACCTCAGCCCCGGCCTAGGCTGGAGCGCATGAGCACCGCTGCTCCGCAGGATCCCGCCGCCGCGCGGGGCATCTCCCGTCGCACCCAGTCCGAGATCTACCGCGCCGGGATCAGCGGCGCCAAGCCCGCCGTGCCGATCGACCCCGACGCGCTCGAGGCGTCCGCGCGCAAGGCGCTGAGTGCCGAGGCGTTCGCGTACATCGCCGGAGGCGCGGGCACCGAGCGCACCGTCGCGGCGAATCGTGCGGCGTTCGCGCGCTGGCAGGTGTGGCCCCGGCCGCTGCGAGACGTCTCGGCGCGCGACCTCTCGATCGACTTCCTCGGCCGACGTCGTCCGACGCCGCTCCTGCTGGCACCGCTCGGGGTGATGGAGATGGCGGACGCGGATGCCGATCTCGCCGTCGCGCGGGCCGCGGCATCCCTCGGCGTGCCCTACACGCTGAGCAACCAGGCGTCGTTCCCGATGGAGGATGTCGCCTCCGCCGCGCCCGACGGCTCCCGGCTGTTCCAGCTGTACTGGTCGGCATCCGACGAGCTCAACGCATCGCTCCTGCGGCGGGCCGAGGCATCCGGCTGCGAAGCGATCGTCGTGACGCTGGACACCCACCTCCTCGGCTGGCGAACGCGCGACCTCGACCTCGCGTACCTGCCCTTCACGCGGGGGATGGGGATCGCGCAGTACACCAGCGATTCCGGTCTTCCAGCAGCTGGTGCGCGAGCGCGTGCGTGCGTCGACGGAAGCCGCTGCCGATGCGCCGGCCGGCGCGAGCGCCGCGGAAAAGGTCAAGATCACACCGAAGACGATCGCAGCCGGTGTGAAGATCGCCCGCAAGGGGTCGGCGCTCACCGGGGCGGGCCTTCGGGAGAGTCTTCGCTCGCCGCTCCCGCGCGCGGCCGTGGAGACCTTCCTCGACGTGTTCTCCACACCTGCGCTGACGTGGGACGACGTGGCGAAGGCGCGCGGGTGGACGAGCCTGCCGATCATCCTGAAGGGCATCGTGCACCCGGATGACGCGTCGCGGGCCGTGGATGCCGGAGTCGACGGGGTGTGGGTCTCCAATCACGGCGGCCGCCAGATCGACCAGTCCGTGCCGACGCTCGCGGCGCTGCCCGACGTGGTGGAGCGGGTCGACGGGCGTGTGCCCGTCGTGTTCGACTCGGGCGTGCGCGGTGGGGCGGACGTGTTCATCGCGCTCGCGCTCGGCGCGACCGCGGTGGCGATCGGCCGCCCCTACGCCTACGGACTCGGGATCGCGGGCGAGGCCGGGGTGCGGGAGGTCGTGCGCAACTTCCTGGCGGAGCTCGACATCACGCTCGGGCTCTCGGGGCACACCGCGATCGCGGACATCGGTCGCGACGCTCTCCGCCCGGCGTGAGACCGGCCGAACACGCCGCCGCCACGACGGGCGCGAGTTTCCGCTCGCCTGAACCGTGTGCAGCGGACCCCTGCGAGACCTACGCTGTAGGCATGGCACCAGGCCCGTCGCCAGAGCGTGCGACCCTTCGACCGTTCGCCTCATTGAGCGCGCGGATCCGCACGCGCAGGGCAGCCGTCGCGGCGGCGCTCCTGACCGCCTCGATGCTCGTGCTCACCGGCTGCTTCGGCGCGTCGTCCGACGGCGGAGGCGACGGTGGGAGCGGCGACTTCGCGGATGACGGGTGCACGCACATCGTGGTGGCGACGTCGTCCGAGAAGGTCAACATGCTCGATGCCCTTGCGGACGCGTTCAAGGAGTCTCCGGAGCACGACGCGCTCGACGAGTGCGCGACGGTCCGTCCGATCAACGTGTCATCCGGCGACGCGACGCGGTTCCTGACCGCCAGCGACGAGGTCTGGCCGAGCGAAAACCCCGAGATGTGGCCGACGCTCTGGTCGCCCGCCTCGACGGTGTGGACCGAACGTGTCGCGGCGGCCGGATCACCGGCGCTGGTCGGCGAGCCCGAATCGTTCACGCGCACACCCGTCGTGTTCGGGATGCCGGACGCCATGGCGCGCGCCCTCGGGTACCCCGCCTCGCCGGTGAGCATCACGGACCTGGAGCAGCTGTGCTCGGACCCCGCAGGCTGGGCGAGTGTCGGCAAGCCGGTCTGGGGATCGTTCAAGATCTCCAAGACCAACCCGAACACATCGACGACGGGCCTGTCGGCGATCCTCATGCAGTCCTACGAGGCGTCCGGCAAGACGAGCGACCTCACCTCGGCTGACGTCGCCGCCGCCGCGGACTTCTCGCGGGTCTTCGAGGAATGCGTGATCCATTACGGCGACACCACCGGCAAGGTGCTCACCACGCTGTACGACGACACGCAGAACGGCGCGGGCGGCTCCGGTTACGTGTCGGCCGTGGCGGTCGAAGAGACCTCCCTGCTCAACTACAACCAGGGCAACCCCGACTCGCACACGGTTCAGCCTGGCGAGACCCTCGAGCCGCCGAAGGAGAAGCTCGTCGCGATCTATCCCGAGGGCGGATCGATGTGGTCGGACAACCCCATCACGGTGCTCGGTGCGGAGTGGGTTACGCCGGTGCAGGCGGAGGCGGGAGCCGCGTTCGCGAGCTTCCTGCAGACGACGGACGCGCAGCGCATCCTGCCGCAGTTCGGTTTCCGACCGCTCGACGAGTCGGTGCCGCTCGGCGATCTGTTCACCGCCGAGTACGGCGTGGATCCGGCGGGGCCCGCCATCACGCTCCCGCGTCCGGATGTCGACGTCGTGTCGGCCGCGATCGACCAGTGGACGCAGATCCGCAAGCCGTCCTCCGTGCTCGAGCTCATCGACATCTCCGGATCCATGGACGATCCGATCGGCGACGGCCGCTCCAAGCTCGACGGGGCGATCGAGGGGGCCCAGGCGACCCTCACGCACTTCCGCTCCACCGACGAGGTCGGCGTATGGGCGTTCACCACCGAACATCGAGTCGGAGGCCGGCGAAGGGATCGCTGTGCTCCGCGATGTCGAGCCGCTCGGCGCCGACCGTGAATCGCTGGACTCGTCGTTGAACGACCTGTACTACTCCACACGCCAGGGCACCCCCCTGTACGACTCGATCGCCCTCGCCTACGACAGCATGAAGGAACGCGCCGAGCCGGGGCGCATCAATGCGATCGTGGTCCTCTCCGACGGTCAGGACACGGACTCGTCGATGTCGCTGGATTCGCTCATCGCGAAGATCTCGCAGGCGTCACGAGAAGGCGGCGACGCGGCCCCGGTGCGCATCTTCCCGATCGCGTACGGCGAGGGCGCTGACACCTCCGCGCTCCAGAGGATCGCTGAGGCCACCGGCGGCCAGTGGTTCGATGCGTCCGACGCGGCCAAGATCGACCTCGTCTTCGCGTCCGTGATCAACAACTTCTGACCGGACGACGCATGAGCCCCGCGCCAGCCTCCGCCGCGAACTCCAGCGGTGCCGGATACGTCGACGACGCGGTCTCGGCGCTGGCGAGCACGAACGTGTACGTGTCGTCGGAGGTGAGCGGCTCGGCGGCACTCACCGACAGCCCTCCAGCAGCAGATCTCGGATGCCTCGATCGGAGTGGCGGTGTTCTCCGACAACGCCGCGCTGGAGGCATCCGGACCCGACATCGTCGCGGCACTGGCCGACCAGACCGGTTTCGACACGATCATCGTCGCCGTGGGTGACGACCTGTCCGCGGGTTCGCGAGTGCTCGCATCCGGCGAGGCGATGCGAATCGCGAACGAGGCCGAGTCGACCGCCGGCTCGGTCGATCAGGCGCTCGTGGAGACGGTGCAGGGCATCGTCGTTGCATCCGAGCCCACGGCCCCCGCCGCGCCCACCGGCGTCGACGGCGGTGCGATCGTGGGCATCGTCCTGGCGATCGCGGCTCGTGGTGGCTGTGGCCGGCGTCGCCATCGGGCTCGTCATGCGGAGCCGGAGGTCGCGCGCCCGCGCTGACGAGAGCCTGCCCGAAGGCGTGAGCGGGCACCTCGCGACGCTGCAGGGGCTGAGTCGCGAGTACGCCGCTCTGGGCGCCTCGGGCAATCAGATCGCGGCGCAGACCGGACGCGACATCGACGACATCGTGGCGAACGTCACCGAGCTGTTCGCTCGACTGGATCGCAAGAGCGCGGAGGGGCAGCACGGTCTGGCAGCGGTCGAATACGATGACAAGCTCCGCAAGCTGACCGCCGCCCTCGACCGCGACTATCTTCTCGACATCCTCACCCACCCGAACCTCTGGGACGATCCGGATGACCGCGTCCGCGAAGTCCGCGGCGCCGTCACCGCGGTCTCCGAAGAGCTCGTGGAGAACATCAAGCAGGTCAACGCGCGCCGCGGTCTGCACTTCCAGGTGTCGCTGGACGGGCTTATCGGGCGGCGCAAGGAGCTGCAGGACTGGGAGCGCGAGTTCAACCGCGCCGCCGAGGACGACAACCGCGCTCCGTGATCCATGGCGCATTCCGGTCGAACGCTGGCGGCAGGGCCCCCGCGGTAGGACAATGGCGCCGTGACCGACCACTCCACCCCATCCGCGTCCGCATCCGTGCCCGCGAAGAACGTCGTCCTCGTGCACGGCGCATACGCGGACGGCTCCTCGTGGGCCGATGTCATCGCCCTGCTGCAGACGGCCGGGCTGTCGGTCACGTCGGTGCAGAATCCGCTGACCTCGCTCGCCGACGACGTCGCCGCGACTCGGCGCGCGCTGGACCTTCAGAATGGGCCGACGGTCTTGGTCGGACACTCCTGGGCCGGCACGGTGATCAGCGAGACCGGTATACACCCGAGCGTCTCAGCGCTCGTCTACGTCGCCGCGCGGGCGCCGGATGCCGGTGAGGACTACAAATCGCTGGCAGCGCGATTCCCGACTCCGCCGGCGACCGCGGGCCTGGTGCACTCCGCCGGGTTCGCACAGCTGTCCGAGCAGGCCTTCCTCGAGAACTTCGCGAACGGGGTCCCGCCCGAGCGCGCACGGGTGCTGGCGGCGGTGCAGGGCGCGATCTCGGACACGCTCTTCGCCTCACGTACGACGGTCGCCGCGTGGCGGCAGAAGCCGTCCTGGTATGCGGTCTCCCTGCAGGACCGCACGACCTCTCCCGAGCTGGAGCGATTCGTCGCCGACCGCATCGGCGCGACGGTGATCGAGGTCGACGGCGGGCATCTGTCGATGATCACGCATCCTCGCGAGATCGCCGACCTCATCATCGCGGCGGCCGGCCGGCGCTAACAGCGAGCGCGGGGGAGCGCCTCGCGGAGGCAGCGGGCGCCCCGCTCGGCGGCGGTGCCGTCGCCGATAGACTTGACGGATGCCGCGGCATCCCATCGGGACGCGGCGCCTCGCGAATCCGCACTCTTCACCCGACCATTGGAGCCACCGTGGCCGAGCAGTCCCGCCTCGACAAAGTCATCGCCCTCGCCCGTCACCGCGGGTTCGTCTTCCAGGCGGGCGAGATCTACGGCGGATCGCGTTCTGCGTGGGACTACGGCCCACTCGGCACCGAGCTCAAGGAGAACATCCGCCGCCAGTGGTGGCAGACGTTCGTGCGCGGCCGCGGCGACATGGTGGGGCTCGACTCCTCGATCATCCTGCCGAAGCGCGTGTGGGAGGCATCCGGTCACGTTGCGACCTTCACCGACCCGCTCGTCGAGTGCCTGCACTGCCACCGCCGATTCCGTGCCGACAACCTCATCGAGGACTTCGAGGCCCGCAAGGGGCGTGCGGCCGAGAACGGACTGGCGGACGTTCCGTGCCCGAACTGCGGTGTCAAGGGCCAGTACACCGAGCCGAAGGCGTTCTCCGGCCTCATGAAGACCTACCTCGGCGTCGTGGACGACGAGTCGGGCCTGCACTACCTGCGTCCCGAGACCGCGCAGGGCATCTTCGTGAACTTCGGCAACGTCGTCACGGCTGCGCGCAAGAAGCCCCCGTTCGGCGTCGGCCAGGTGGGCAAGGCGTTCCGCAACGAGATCACCCCCGGAAACTTCATCTTCCGCACGCGCGAGTTCGAGCAGATGGAGATCGAGTTCTTCGTGCCTCCGGCCGACGCGCAGGAGTGGTTCGAGCACTGGGTTGAGGCGTGCTGGGATTGGTTCGTCGACCTCGGCGTCGACCCCGCCCACATGCGCCGCTACGACGTTCCTGAGGACGAGCGTGCGCACTACTCCGCGGGCACGATCGACGTCGAGTACGAGTTCGGCTTCCCGGGCAAGCAGTGGGGCGAGCTCATGGGCATCGCGAATCGCACCGACTACGACCTCACGAGCCACGCCGAGGCATCCGGGCAGAACCTGTCGTACTTCGACCAGGCCAGTGGCGAGCGGTACACGCCCTACGTCATCGAGCCGTCCTTCGGCCTGACGCGGGCCATGATGGCGTTCCTCGTCGACGCCTACCGCGAGGAGGAGGTGCCCAACGCCAAGGGCGGCACCGACACCCGCACCGTGCTGAAGCTCGACCCTCGCCTCGCGCCGGTCAAGATCGCCGTCCTTCCGCTGTCACGCAACGAGCAGCTCTCGCCGATCGCGCGCGAGGTGGCCGAAGTCCTGCGCGGCGAGTGGAACGTCGATTTCGACGACGCCGGCGCGATCGGCCGCCGCTACCGCCGCCAGGACGAGATCGGCACCCCGTTCTGCGTCACGATCGACTTCGACTCGCTCGAAGACCGTGCCGTCACGGTCCGCGACCGCGACACGATGGCACAGGAGCGCGTGCCGCTCGACGCGCTGCACGACTACCTCGCCGAGCGGCTCAAGGGCGCGTAGTCCGTCGCGGCCGGCAGGCGCGGCACGTACGGCCGGGCTCGTCGGCGTCACCGCGTGCGATCGCACGTTCCAGAGCCGTCGCAGATCGCTCAGTCAGCCGTCCCGCCCTCGGGTGGTGCCTGGCCGTCATCGAACCAATGTTCCAGCGCCGACGTCGTCACCCGCGGCAGGTCCAGTGCGCGCAGCGGCGAGCCCGCCGGCACGATCAACTCGGCATCGGGATCGATCGGGATGACCAGGTCGCCGTCCTCGGGGTCGGGAGGAGCGGCTCCGTCATCGTCATGCGCGATCATCGCGGCGACGAGCAGTTCGGCTGTCCAGAGGTGATTGGTCGTCGCGAGGATGCCCGCGTCCGGCGCGGTGCGCTCCAGCACCAGTCCGGCCCGCCGTGCGGGCCTGAGCGATACTGACGCGCCGTCCGCTGTGGTGACGGCGAAATGCATGGGGTCGTCGGCCAGGACCGCCAGCCCGCGCTCCTCTGCGAGCCGGACGAGATCACGCGAGACGAGGCGGGATGCCTCGGGCGTGAAGTCCGGTTCCCCGGTCTCGTGCAGAGTGCGCAGTCGGCGGAACGCTTCATGACCGAAGTCCCGGCGCACGACGGATTCCTCGACGGGCTCGCCCGATCGGTCGGTCACCATGCTCCAGCCGGTCGCGCTCCAGTGGAGCTGCGCCTGCTGCCAGCGGCTGGTCAGCACGAGCAGCTCATCGGGCGTGGAGTGCGCACTCGGTGCACCGGTGGACGTGGACACAGGCGACCTCCCCGCCCTGCCGGACGGTTCTGGCTCGAGCGTGCAGGGGCACGTCGATCGGTCGCGGAGTGGGCCAGAACAGGCTAACCCAGGTCGTCGAATCCGCCCCGTCCCCTCTTCGGGGGACACCGCAGCACGTGTATGGGCGGTCAGCCCGCGTCGCGGCCGGCCGGCAGCGTCACGCCTCCTTCGCGGCGGCCTTCATCGCGCGCTTGTGCTCCCGCACCTTCGCCAGCGACTCGGGCGAGACGATGTCGGCGACACTGCGGTAGGACCCTTCCTCTCCGTAGGCGCCCGATGCCTCGCGCCATCCGTCGCCGGCGTAGCCGTACTGCTTGCCGAGGAGGGCGAGGAAGATCTTCGCCTTCTGCTCGCCGAAGCCGGGGAGCGCTTTCAGCCGCTTCAGCACTTCGGGTCCGTCCGGGTCGCCCTGCGTCCAGATCGCCGACGCATCCCCGCCCCAATCCCGATCGATCGCGGAGCAGAGTGACTGCACCCGCGCGGCCATCGACCCGGGGAAGCGGTGGACCGCCGGCGGCTTCTTGAACACCTCGACGAAGGCATCGGGGTCGTAGCCGGCGAGCGTCGCGGCATCGACCGATCCGACGCGCTCCTCGATCTTGAGGGGGCCGGCGAAAGCGGTCTCCATCGCGACCTGCTGGTCCAGCAGCATCCCGATCAGGAGGGCAAGCGGGTCGTCCGTGAGCAGGCGGTCGGCGGCGGCGTCGCCGGTGATGTGGAGCGTCATACCGCCAGTCTCGCACCGCCGACACTCCCACGGCCAGGCGCGACGGGCGCCGCGCGGAGGCGCTGGCCTCCCGGGCACAGGGCGCGTAGAGCCGGGATCCGACTCGCTCGGGGAAGCCCGCGACGGCGATGCGAGGATGGACGGGTGGAGGATGCACCCGAGACGCTCGGCGACCTCGCCGCGCATGCGCACGAGACCCACGTCGTCGTCGTGGGCGGCGGGATCGGCGGACTCGTCGCCGCGCTCACCTGCGCGAAGATCGGCATCCGCGTCACGGTGGTGGAGGCATCCGATCGACTCGGCGGTGCGCTCTGCACGACGGAGGTCGGCGGTGTGCGGGTCGACCTCGGCGCGGAGGGCTACGCCGCGCGCGGCGGCGTCGTGCGAGCCCTCGTCGAGGAACTCGGCCTCGCCGACGCGGTCGTGACCGCAGACCCGCGCGCCGAGTGGATCGCCGGGCTGCCGGGCGGCAGCGTCGCGCTCCCCGCCGAGACGATCCGCGGCATCCCGGAGAACCCCTGGGATGAGCGCGTCCGCCGGATCATCGGGTGGCGCGGAACATGGCGCGCGTACCTGGATCGGCTGCGTCCGCCGCTGACGATCGGGCAGGAGCGCAGCCTCGGTCGGCTCGTGCGCACGCGCATGGGAGAGCTGGTGCTCGATCGCATGGTCGCGCCATTGAGTCTCGGTGCGTTCTCGATCCACCCCGACGACGTCGATGTCGAGATCGTCGCCCCCGGACTCAGCGCCGCGCTCACCCGCACCGGAACGCTTTCCGGGGCCGTGACGCAGATGCGGGCCGCGGCCCTCGGTGCCGCGGGTGAGGGGCTCGAGGGCATCGACGGCGGGATGTCGCGCCTCGTCGATGCGCTGCGCGATCGCCTGCTCGCACTGGGCGGGAAGCTCCTGGTCGGATTCCCGGTGTCGGCGATCGAGGCGCGCGCGGACGGACGATGGTCGGTCGTCGTCGATGCCGACGGTCACGGCCGCGATGTGCCCGACGCCGCCGCCGTCGCCGACGCCGCCGCCATCACCGAAACCGCCGACAGCGACGCCGCCACGGTGATCGAGCCGGCCGATGCCGTGATCGTCGCCGCGGGCGCCGCCGAGACCCATCGGCTGCTGGTCCGCGCCGTACCGTCGCTGGAGCCGCTCCCCGATACCGCGATCGAGGTCGTCACGCTCGTCGTGTCGTCTCCGGAGCTGTCCGCCGCGCCGATCCGCACCGCCGTGTACCCCGTGCCCGGCCGGCATCGCGCGGCCTCCGTCACCGACACGACGGCGCGGTGGGCGTGGGTGCGTCGCGAGGCGGGCGAGGACATCCACGTGCTCAAGGTGACCTTCGGCGGACCCGGCTCCTCGCCCGCCACCGCAGGTCTCGATGACCGCGCGGCCGCCGCACTCGCCTTGGCCGAGGCATCCGCTCTGCTCGATGTTCCCCTCCCCGCCGACCGGGTCCGTGGGTCGCACCGCGCACGGTACGCGCAGCCGCCGCCGGTCTCCGCGTTGGGCCATCGCGAGGCCGCCGATGCCGCCCGCGCCTCGATCCACGCGGTCCCGGGCTTCGCCATCACCGGGGCATCCGTGGCGGGGACGGGAATCGCGCAGATCGTGCCCGATGCGATCGCCGAGGCCGAGCGGGTGCGGCGGGCGGCGCTGTGGGGCGCCACCGAGCGGCCCGCATAGCAGGTGCGACCCAGCGTGGACGAGCCCGCCCCGCTACCACAGGGCCGCTCTTCAGACCAGCGGATGCCGGGATCGGAATACGGGACTACCCTGGTGGCAGACCCAATGGCCCATCGAGCGTGAGGAGACCCCATGAGGGGCAAAGTCGGACTCGTCATCGGACTCGCGGCGGGCTACGTGCTCGGCGCCCGCGCAGGCCGCGAGCGGTACGAGCAGATCAAGGCTCAGGTCGAGAAGGTATGGAATCTCGAACCGGTGCAGGAGCAGGTCGGCAAGGTCAAGGAATTCGCGAAGTCCACCGCGATGGCGCTTCCGAGCACGCTGTGGGACAGCGCGGTCAAGGTCACCAAGGCCGCGACGACCAAGGGCAGCACCCCCGGCGAGAAGCTGGATGCCGCCATCAACACCGGCAAGGCGCAGGCCGACGATGTGAGCGAGGCTGCGCAGAAGTCAGCCCGCGCAGTGCAGGATGCCGCCGACGACGCGCTCGACGACATCTCCAACGTCGGCGGCTCACGCAACGGAGCCTGACATGACCACCCCGCGTGGTTTCCGCGACCGGTCCGACGACAGCCTGTTCACGCTGGTCGGGGAGATCCCCGAACTGCTGCGCAATCTCGTCATCGCCGAGGTCGACGCTGCAAAGGCCTGGCTTCGCCGCACGTCGAAGGACGCGGGCATCGGGGCGGGCTGGATCGTGGGTGCGCTCTTCTTCCTCTTCTGGTCGATCGCGGCGCTTCTCGCGTTCGCGATCATCGGGCTGTCATCGTGGTGGCCGGCATGGCTTTCCGCGCTCGTCGTGCTCGTCGTCATGCTGCTCACAGCGGCCGTGCTGGCGCTCCTCGGAGTGCTGCGGTTCCGCAAGGTCGCCCGCGCGCAGAACCCCGTCCAGTCGATCGTCCAGGATGTCAAGGAGGTTCGCGATGAGCTCTAGCTCACCCGTTCCGGTGCCCCGCACGAACGTCCCGGCGTCCCGCACGCCGGTCCCCGTGCCCCGCACCGCGGTTCCGCTGGGAATCGCAGATCCGGTCGAGCAGGCCCGCGCCGAGCTCAAGGCCGCCCTCGCCGCGATCGAGGAGAAGGCCAATGTGCCCCGGCGCGTCGCGAGGGTCACCGACGAGGCCCTCACCAAGGCGCGCGCCTTCGCGCATCGCACCCCCGCCGGAGCGACCGCGATCGTCGTCGCGGGAGCCGCGGCGATCGGCCTGATCGTATGGGCGGCGGTGCGGGCCTACACGCGCTGATCCCGGCAGCGGCCCGATCTAGCGCGAGACGCCCAGGGCGCGAGACCCCGTACCCCGGGGGTATGCTCGATTATCAGGCAGTGCGATGGTGCGTATGCTGCCGACGGCGCGAACCCGATGCGCAAAAGGTTCGACGACGCGCGTCGGCTGCTCGAACGTGGGGGCGGCTGACCGAGGTATCACGAGAGTCAACCCCATGAACCATGCCCCCCAGCAGTCGCCCAAGCCCCTCGCGGGCTGGCGCGTGCTCGTGCCCCGTGGCGGGCCGTGGGGCGACGGCGTCGCGGCGACCCTGCGGCATCAGGGCGCGATCCCGGTCGTCGCACCGCTGATCAATTTCGCGCCCACCAACGACCAGGCGACTCTCGATCAGGCGCTCGCCGACCTCGAGTCCGGCGCCTTCGACTGGCTGACGGTCACCAGCGCCACCACCGTCGACGTCCTCTTCGCGCACCGCGCCACGATCCCCGCCTCGACAAAGGTCGCCGCGGTCGGTGAGACGACCGCCGCCGCCCTGCAGGCGGTCGGGTATCGCGTCGACCTCGTCCCCGAGCGCGACAACTCGGCGGCGGGGATGGCCGAGCAGATGATCGCCCTCGAACCCGAGCCGCGCGACATCCTCACTCTGCGCAGCGAGATCGCCAAGCCCGTCCTGACCAGGCTCCTCGTCGAGGCGGGCCACCGAGTCCGCAGCGTCGTCGCCTACCGGACCGTGGGCGTGCCGGTCACCGATCGCATCGCCGAGGACGTCCGCAACGGCCGCATCAACGCGATCCTGGTCACGAGCGGGTCGGTCGCCGAGCAGGTGCAGCTGCAGTTCCCCGAGATCCCCACCTCGACGGTGATCGCCGCGATCGGACCCCGCACCGCGAAGGACGCGCGCCGCGCCGGCCTGCCCGTCGACGTCGTCGCGGCCACCCAGACCGTGGACGCCCTCATCGAGGCCGTCGCCCGCTTCACGCTTCCGCACGCTGCGGACGAATTCGCGCCTTGACCGATGGCACCGTGACGGGCGCCGCCGCGCCGCGCGTCGTCGTGCTCGCAGGCGGCGTCGGCGGATCGCGATTCTCCCTCGGGGTGCGCGAGGCCCTGCGGCGCAGGGCGGATGCCGCGGCATCCGCGGATCTGTTCACGATCGTCGTCAACACCGGAGACGATCTGTGGCTGTCGGGAGTGCGCTTGCAGCCCGATGTCGACTCGATCGTCTACGCGCTGGCGGGCGTCAACGACACCGAGCGCGGCTGGGGTCGCGCCGGCGACAGCGAGCGCGTCAATGGCGAGCTGCAGGAGTGGGGTGCGGGCTGGCCGTGGTTCACCCTCGGCGACCTCGATCTGGGGACGCACCTGGCGCGCACCGGCTGGCTTCGCGACGGACTCACGCCGACGCAGGTGATCGAGCGGATGGCGCGGCGCTGGCCGCTCGGCGCCCGGCTCCTGCCGATGACCGACGCGGAGGTCGACACGGTCGTGACGGTCCTCGACGGCGGGGCCGAGCGCGAGCTGCACTTCCAGGAGTGGTGGACCCGCTACCGCGCGGCGCTGCGGCCGGTGCGCTTCGACAACCCCGGGATCGACGCGGCGGTACCCGCACCGGGCGTCCTCGATGCGATCGCCGAAGCCGACGTCGTACTGATCGCCCCCTCGAACCCCGTGGTCTCGATCGGCCCGATCCTCGCCGTGCCCGGCATCCGTGAAGCGCTGCGCGCAACCCCAGCCGTCGTCGTCGGAGTGTCGCCGATCATCGGCGGCCGGGTCGTGCGCGGCATGGCCGATGTCTGCCTCACGGCCATCGGCGTCGAGACGTCCGCGTCCGCGGTCGCCGCGCACTACGGAGCCCGCTCCGCCGGCGGACTGCTGGACGCGTGGCTCATGGCCGAAGAGGATGCCGCGTCCGCCGATGCGGTTGCGCGGCTGGGGATCCGAACGCTCGTGGTGCCGCTGTGGATGAGGGATCTCGCCTCTTCGGCCGCGCTCACCGAGGCGGCGCTGTCGGCGGCAGAGCTCTGACGTGCCCGATCTGACGTGGTTCGCGTGGGCGCTGCTCGGGATCGCCGCGCTGATCGTCGGGGTGTCCAAGACCGCCATTCCCGGCGCGGGGACGGTCGCCGTGGCGATCTTCGCGGCAGTGCTTCCGGCCAAGCAGTCGACGGGGACCATCCTGCTGCTCCTGATCGTCGCCGACCTCTTCGCTGTCCTCGCATATCGCCGTCACACGAACTGGCGGGCGCTGCTCGGCCTTGCGCCCGCGGTCATCGCCGGCATCCTGCTGGGGGTGCTGTTCCTCGCGTTCGCGGACGATGCGTGGGTGAAGCGGACGATCGGCGTGATCCTGCTCGCGGTGATCGCGATCACGCTCTTCCGGCGTCGGATGGGGGCTCAGGTCGGCGAGGACGGCCCGCATCGGGTGGCGGCCGCGACGTACGGCACGCTCGGCGGGTTCACCACGATGGTCGCGAATGCGGCGGGCCCCGTGATGTCGATGTACTTCCTGGCCGCGCGGTTCCCGGTGAAGGAGTTCCTCGGAACGGCTGCGTGGTTCTTCGCGATCGTGAATCTGAGCAAAGTGCCGTTCTCGATCGGGCTGGGCCTGATCACCGTGCCGGGGCTGCTCCTGGACCTCGTGCTCGTGCCCGCCGTCGTGATCGGCGCGCTCGCCGGCCGATGGCTCGCGGGACGACTGGATCAGACCCTGTTCGAGCGGCTCGTGATCATCTTCACCGTGGTCGGCGCGCTCTACCTGCTGATCTGAGCCGCGAGCACGCGCGCGGTGCGCGGACCCACTCCGAGCGCGGCCGCGGCGTCGAGCTGTTCGGCGGTGTCGACGTCGCGACGGAGCGTGGACGAGTCCGCGATCGCGAGCGGCACGCAGCCCAGCGCGACGTGGCGGGCGAACGAGCCCGCCCCGAAGGAGGTCTCCAGCGCGATGCCGCGTCCGGCCGTCACGAGGGTGGTGCCGGTCCCTTCCGCGTCGGCGACGACGGCGCGATCCACGGCAGACGCGGAGACCAGCGCCGCCTCCAGGTCTTCGGTGCGCAGTGCAGGGAGGTCTCCGAGGAGCGCCGCGCGCGGCATCCCCTCTCCCGCTCGGCGCGCACCGACCGCGACCGCCGGGTCGATCCCGCGGGCGGTGCTGGTGCCGTCGTCCTCCGAGGTGAACCGCAGCCCGGGGATGTCGAAGGCCAGCGCAACGAGCGCTCCGTCGTCGGTCACGACGTGCACCTGCGCCACCGCCGGGCAGGCGACCGCTGCCGCGATCGTGTCGAGCGCGATCGCGCGGGCCAGGGTCACCCGGTCGACACCGGGAATCTCCAGCCGCGACTTGCCGATC
Organism: uncultured Actinomycetota bacterium; assembly: GCA_963713325.1. Lineage (GTDB taxonomy): Bacteria > Actinomycetota > Actinomycetes > Actinomycetales > Microbacteriaceae > Microbacterium. The sequence goes on along the minus strand of CAVQLL010000016.1, from coordinate 220,714 downwards.
GCCGTGGGCTTGACCGGGATGATGACCGCCCAGCCGGATTCGGGCGCCGTCACGCTCCGAACCGCTTGCGCAGCCTCGGCAGGATCTCGGCGCCGTACATCCGCAGGAACTCGGCCTGGTCGTGGCCGGGGTCGTGGAAGACGAGGTGGCGGAAGCCCAGGTCGACGTAATCCGCGATCCGCTCGACGTGCTCATCGGGGTCGCTCGAGACGATGAACCGGGATGCGGCGCGTTCGATCGGCAGCTGCTCGCCGAGTCGCTGCATTTCCAGCGGGTCGTCGATGCCCATCTTCTCGTCGGGGCTGAGCGCGAGCGGAGCCCAGAACCGCGTCTTCTCGAGAGCTGTGGCGGGGTCGGGGTGGTACGAGACCTTCACCTCCATGAGCGTGTCGATCGCGTCGGCGGCGCGACCGGCCTTCTCGAGACCCTCGTGCAGGGCAGGCAGCAGCGTGTCGGTGTACAGGCTGGGCGACTTGCCCGACGTCGTGATGAAACCATCGGCGATGCGGCCGGCGAGCCGGGTCGCGGCGGGGCCTGCGGCGCCGATGTAGATCGGCACCGGCTCGTCGAGCTTGTCGTAGATCGTGACGTTGCGGGTCTTGTAGTAGGTGCCGTCGAAGTTGACGCGCTCCTCCGACCAGAGTCGCTGGATGAGCCCGATCGCCTCCTTGAGCCGCTGGAATCGCTCGGGCGGATCGGGCCACGCGATGCCGAGGTTCGCCTCGTTGAGCGCCTCGCCCGTGCCGACGCCGAGGATCACGCGCCCGGGGTACATCACGCCGAGCGTGGCGAAGTCCTGTGCGATGACCGTGGGGTTGTACCGGAACGTCGGCGTGAGCACCGATGTCCCGAACACGATCCGCGACGTGCGGGCGCCGAGAGCGCCGAGCCAGGGGATGGATGCCGGGGCGTGGCCGCCTTCATGCAGCCACGGCTGCAGGTGGTCGGAGACGAAGACCGAGTCGAACCCCATCTCCTCGGCGAGCACCGCGAATTCGCACAGCTCGTTGGGGCCGAACTGCTCGGCCGAGGCCTTGTAGCCGAAGCGCAGCGGAAAGGTCATGATGCTCCCCTCGCGGTGGGTGGTGCGGCGGCGCGTGCCGCGTGGGTCGTGCCGGCTGTGTCGCGCTCGGCATCGGATGCCGGGATCGCGGACAGGAACTCCGAGCCGTCCGCTCGGGCGAGCCGCTCGCGGAACGCCTCGACGGTGCCCGGCCACAGGAGCGTCAGCCGGCCGGATCGCTCGTCGACGTACCAGTTGCGGCATCCGCCGGCGATCCACGGCGTGCGGGCGGCGGCGGCGGCGATCTCGTCGGTGTACCGGACCTCGGCGGCCGGCGCGACCCGGAGCACGCCGTCCGCGAAGCCGCCGCGGGCGGCGAGCGCGCGGACCGTGTAGGCGGCCTGCTCCTCGATCATCAGCACCGAGGAGTTGTGGCCGAGCGAGGCGTTCGGCCCGTTGAGCACGAACATGTTCGGGAAGCCGCTGACCACGGTCGAGCCGAAGGAGGTCATGCCCATCGACCAGTGCTGGGCGAGTGTCACGCCGCCCTCGCCGCTGACGAGCTCGGCGTACGGCTGCCGCGTCGAGGCGAAGCCGGTGGCGAGCACGAGAGCATCGGCCTCGAAGACGGTACCGCCGACGGCGGTGAGCATCCGTCCGTCGACCGATGCCAGTGCGGAGGTTTCGAGGGTCACCTTCTCGCTCGAGACTGCGGGGTAGAAGTCGTCGGAGAGCAGCACCCGCTTGCACCCGAATGCGTAGCCGGGGGTGAGCGCGGCGCGCAGTCTGGGGCTGGAGACCTGCGTGTGCAGATGGCTCAGGGCGATCTCGCGGGCGGCGGAGGCGGCCGCGGCATCCCCCGAGCGCGACGCGAAGCGCGCCTCGCCCTCCGTGTACAGCTCGGCGCGCAGGCGTGCGAGCTCGTCGGGGTGCTCTGCGAAGCGCCGACGATCCTCGTCGGTGTAGGCGCCGCCGCCGCGGGGCACGATCCAGGCGGGCGTGCGCTGGAAGAGCGTGACGTGGGCTGCGACGCGTGCGAGCTCTGGGAGCACCTGCACGGCGCTGGCCCCTGTGCCCACGAGGGCCACCCGGGCTCCGGCGAGCTCGGCGTCGTGGTCCCACCGCGACGAGTGGAACAGCGGACCGGGGAAGGTCTCCAGACCGGAGATCTCGGGGATCGCGGGTTCGGTCAGCCGCCCGCACGCGAGCACGAGAACCTCGGCCTCGATCGCGGCGGGGGAATCGCCGCCCGTCTCGATGCGCCAGACGGATGCCGCAGCATCCCACTCCGCGGAAAGGACCGGAGCCCGCAGCCGGAGTCTGTCGCCGAGGCTCTCGCGATCGGCGACCTCCTCGAGGTAGCGCCGGATCTCGTCGCCGCGCGCGAACGTGCCCGACCAGCGCGGGTTCGGGTGGTCGGCGAAGCCGTACAGGTGCGACGGCACGTCGCACGCCACTCCCGGGTAGGTGTTGTCCCGCCAGGTCCCGCCGACGGATGCGGCCCGCTCGAGCACGACGAAGTCATCGCGCCCCTCCCGGCGCAGCGCGATCGCCATGCCGAGTCCGGCGAATCCGGCACCGACGATCGCGACCTCGACCCGGTTCATGAGGGCTCCGGTCCCTGAGCGAGGCGCGAAGCGCCGGGCTCCGGTCCCTGAGCGAGGCGCGAAGCGCCGAGACGAAGGGTCCGGTCGGCATCCGGCTCGCGGTAATCGGTCGTGCGCTGGCGGAACGGCCGGAACAGGCGCGCGGCGATGCGCGCGGCATCCGCCGCCGGCAGCTCGAGTCCGTGCTCGATGCCGGCTTCGGGCCGGACGCGTCCGTCCAGGAGCGTGCCGCCGAGGTCGTCGCCGCCGGACTGCAGCAGTGTCGCGGCGGCATCGCGCCCGACGCGGGTCCACGGGATCTGCACGTGCGGGATGCTGCCGCTCAGCAGCAGTCGCGAAACGGCCACCATCGCCCGATGCTCGTCGATCGCGGCTCGACCGGTGACCAGCGCGACGCCGCCGGCGTCGCCGGGCAGCGGGATCGGCACGAACTCGGTGAACCCGGATGTCGCGTCCTGGATCGCGCGCAGCCGGCGGAGGTGGGAGATGCGCTCCTCGGCGGTCTCGACGTGGCCGTAGAACAGCACGGAGGTCGAGCGGAATCCGGCGCGGTGTGCGGCCGTGATGCCCTCGACCCAACGGTCGATCTCGAGGTCGTCCGGTGCGATGAGCGATCGCACGCGCTCGCTCAGCACCTTCACCCCGGTGCCGGGCACGGTGTCGACGCCGGCCTCGCGCAGCGCCTCCAGCGCGCCCGCGAGTCCGAGTCGGCCGCGGTCGGCGAGGTCCCACACGTCCTGCGGCCGGTACGCGTGCAGATGCATCCGCGGGGTCGCGGCCTTGATCGCCCGAGCGATGTCGAGGTAGGCGTCGGCGCTTTCGGATGCCGCGATCCTGCCCTGCACGCAAAGCTCCGTGGCGCCGAGGTCCCAGGCATCCGTCGCGATCGCGGTGACGTCCTCGATGGTGAACGTCGCCGGCTCGCCCGTGGGCGCGGACCGGAACCCCGTCGAGGTGAGGTTTCGGTTGACGACGAGGGTCACGGCCTCGCCGACGGTGTAACGACGCAGATCGTCCGCGGTCGCGGTGAGCGTGTCGAGGTCGTCGCCGCTCGCGCGCATCAACCGGACCCACTCCGCGTCGTCGAGACCGAGCGGGTCGGCCGCCGCGCGCTCGGCCAGTCCGCGAGTCCCCGACAGGATCACCGATCGAGCGGATGCGGTCCTGACGCTCCTGCCGCTCCCGAGCTTGCCGAAGGGTCGGTCACCCGCGCTTCGACGTGCTCAGCGATCGGATTTTCGCGCCAGACCCGTCTCGGGGTCGGCGAGCGCATCCACCGCGGGATGCAGAGCGGGATCGATCCAGGTTGCCGCATGCTCGACGAACTCGGGGTGGGCGGTCAGGCGCTCCCGCAGCTCGAACCCCAGCTCGGCCGTGCGCTCGGCGAGATCCGACAGATGCGGCCACGGACGCTCGGGGTTGACGTGGTCGGCGGTCAGCGGGGACACGCCGCCCCAGTCGTCGGCGCCGGCGCGCAGCAGCAGCTCGAACTCGGCGGGGTCGGAGAGGTTCGGGGGCACCTGGATGCGCATGCGGGGACCGAACACGAGCCGGGCCACCGCGACGGCGGCGACGTGCTCGAGCACCGACGCATCAGCGGCCCCCTGCATCGCGGTTCGGGGCTTCGCGCGGAAGTTCTGGACGATCACCTCCTGCACGTGTCCCTGTCCTTCGCGCATGTGCCGCTCGTGGACGTCACGGATGGCGACGAGCGATTCGGCGCGATCTCGCAGTGTCTCGCCGATGCCGATCAGCACGCCGGTCGTGAACGGGATCCGCTCGCGTCCCGCGTCTTCGATCACGCCGAGGCGGAGGGCGGGGTCCTTGTCGGGCGAGCCGTAGTGCACCCGGCCCGGCTCTTCGAACAGCGCTCGCGACGTCGTCTCGAGCATCATCCCCATCGACGGCGCGGTGGGGCGCAGCATCCGCAGTTCGCTCGCCGTCATGACGCCGGGGTTCAGGTGGGCGAGCAATCCGGTCTCCGCCGTGATCAGGCGGGCCATCGCACCGACGTACTCGAGGGTCGACGAGTAGCCGTGGTCATCGAGCCACGCACGTGCCTCGGGCCAGCGATCCTCGGGGCGGTCGCCGAGGGTCAGCAGCGCTTCCTTGCACCCCATCGCCGCGCCCTGGCGTGCGACGGCGAGCACCTGTTCGGCGGACATGTAGACGGGCTTGTGGAGCGTGAGCAGCTGGCCGGGGGTGTCGACGAAGATGCAGTAGTGACAGCGGTCGCGGCACAGCGTCGTCAGTGGGATGAACACCTTGCGCGAGTAGGTGATGACCCCGGGTCGACCGGATGCCGCGAGACCAGCGTCGCGCGCGGCCCCGGCCAGCTCCAGCATCCGCTCGAACTGCGCGCCCTCGGCGCTGAGCAGCGTCTCGGCGTCTTCGACGCCCAGTCGCTCGCCCGAGGCGGCTCGATCCAGGGCGCCGAGGATCGCCGATCCATCGACGGCTCGCACCGGTTCGAGCAGGGTCATCGTCCCAGTCTTGCACCGCGGGGCCACGCGGGATGCGCGATCGTTGTCCGTCTGTAAGCAAATCGCCCGGTGGGCGTGCGGGAGCGCTGGCAGACTAGTGCCATGGTCACGCTCCTGCTCGACTCGACGCAGCTGGAGATAGTGCTGTCCGGCGCGGAGCGCATGCTGGCATTCCACAAGGGGAATGTGGCGATCGAGCGGTCCGCCATCTCGAAGGTCCAGCTGACCGATGACGCATGGACGTGGCTTCGCGGAGTCCCGAGCCCGGGCACCCACCTCCGCGGCGTGATCGCGATGGGCACATGGCGCTCCTCCGGCGGCGACGACTTCGCGATCATCCGCCGCCACCGTCCGAGCGTCGTCATCGACCTCGAAGGTCACCCCGAGTTCCATCGCATCATCCTGACCACCAGGCACGGACTGCAGCTCGTCCAGGCGCTGCAGATCGATGTCGCGGATGAGGCCGAGGATGTCGTCGACATCGCCACCGGAACGATCCCGGTCGAGCCGGAGCCCGTGAAGAAGGCTCGCGCACCGAGGCCGCGGCCGAAGCCGAAGCCCGCCGCGGCGACCTGATCAACGTTCGCGAGTCTCGTCCGTACGAGCAGCTCGCTCGAGGAACGTGATCCCCGTTCGCCGATCAGCCGTTGCGGGCTGCGTCAGGTGACGTCGCGGCGCCAGCTGAGCAGATGCCCGAGCCCGAGGAACACGAGCGCGTAACCCAGGAGAACGAGACCACCGACCCACCACACCAGCGGCTCCTCGGCGGGCAGCCCCGGTGCGGCGGTGGTGAACAGGCTCGCACCGACGAGAGCATCGCTGGCCGCTCCGGGCAGGAAGCGCGTGAACCCGGTGAGACCCTCGACGAATCCGGCGACCGTCCGCCCGATCGGCTCGAGGAACTGCGTGAAGACCAGCACCCCGACGATCGCCGCGACCTGGTTGCGCACGAGCGCGCCGACGCCGATGCCGATCAGCACCCACAGCACGAAGGCGAGGATCATGCGCCCGAACAGCGCCCACGTGTCGCCGGACGAGAATCCGGTGTCGATTCCGTACGCGGCCAGGAGCGCCGCCCCCGGTATCACCGACGACAGCACTCCGACCACGCCGAACACCACGCCCAGCCCGATGCCGACGAGGATCTTCGCCCAGAGCACGACACCGCGCTTCGGGGTGGCCAGGAACGTCGGGGTCAGCGTCTTGTGGCGGAACTCGGTCGTCACCATGAGCGTGCCGATGAGCAGCGGGAAGACGTAGCCGACGGCTGTCGCGGTGCTGTACAGGGTCGCGGCAAGTCCTTCGGTCGGAACCTGCGGCGCGTTTCCCGGCAGCGAGCCGGACGCCGACGCCGAGAAGACGAAGGCGAGGATGGCCGTCGTGAATCCGATGTAAGCGACGAGGACGATCACGAGGATCCACCACATCGACGTCGTGATCTGCTTCGTGGACTCCGCGCGGGTCGCGTTGGCGAGGCTCATCGCTGCTCACCACCCTCGTCGTCGTTGCGCGCATGGACGTCCTCTTCCACCCAGTCGGGCGAGAGGTCTGACAGCGTGCCGAGCTCGCTCGTGTCGTCCGGCTCGGAGGTGTGCTCCTGCTCGGGCGAGTCCTCCTGCTCGGGCGAGTCCTCCGGCTCGGGCGAGTCCTCCGGCTCGGGCGGCTGCTCTTGCTCGCCTTGTTGGGGCTGGCTCACGGTCTCGTGCTCGGACTCGCGGGCGGGCTCCGCTTCGGAGGCGTCCTGCGAGTCGTCGGGATGCTCTGCTTCGTCTGGATGCACGGCTTCGTGATGCTCAGGCTCCGCGGGCGCCTCAGGCTCTGAGGGCGCGTCGCCGGACGAGTCGGATGCCGCGGACTCGCTTGCTCGGACCGCTCGGACTCGCTCGATTCGGACGGCGGCGTGCTGCAGACTCGGCGGGTTCGGCAACGGGTTCGCTGGCTTCAGGCTCGCTCCACTCGTCGCTCGGATCGGCTGATGCCTGCACCGTCTCGTTCGGCTCCGGTTCGCTCCACTCGTCTCCGGAGTCCGCTGCGGTCGACGCCGGCGATGTGTCCTCGTGCTCGTGGGACCCGGATTCGGACGCTTCCGGCGCCGTCCGCTCGTGCTCGTCGGACCCGAGTTCTGACCCTTCTGGTTCCGTCGATTCGGGCTCGCCCGCCGTGGAATCGGCCGACTCCTGGTCGCTCGCATCGGGTTCGCTCGACTCGGGTTCACCGCTGTCGCTTGACGGACCGTCGCTCGACTCGTCGACGGCTTCATCGGCCGCGGGTCGTCGGTCGTCGAGTCGTCGTCATCCACCGCGGTCTCGGCAAGGACCGCGCCCTCGGCACCGACGGCTGGCTCGGCGGCGGGCTCACCAGCTGCCCCGTCCGCTTCCGTCGAGCCCGCATCAGAGGAGCCTGCTTCAGCCTCTGCATTCGCCTGGGCTTCGGCATCCGCTTCGGCCGCAGCTTCGGCCGCGGCCGCTGCCGTGAAGGAGGCGAAGAACGCGTCGGCCTCGACATCCGCGTCGGTCTTCACGTACTGCTCCCACGGGCGATCGTCGACTGCCGGCTCATCGGCGGCGTCGACGCCCAACGGCACTTCGTTGTCGGGGCCCTCGGAGCCCAGCTCGCCGGACTCGACCGCGGCGGCGGTGTCGTAGACGTCGTCGTCCTCGGCGTCGACGACGGATGAAAGCTCGGCGTCGATCGCGCCGAGCGCCTCCACATCCGGGTCCCCGTCGAGCGGGAGTCCGTCTTCGTAGGCATCGGTGGCGGGATCGCCCGCATCCGACGGAACGATGTCGATCACGCCCGTGCTCGCGACGGCGAAGGTCGCGGCCGCGGAGGTTGCGGAGGACGGTGGCGCGGGCGCGAGATCGGCGGGCGACTCGTCCTGCGCGGCGTCTTCGTTCACGTCGGAGTCGTCCGAGCCGGACATCGCCCATGCAGCCGCACCCGCCGCAGCGGCTGCCGCCACCGCGGCACCCGGAGCACCACCGTTCTCGGAATCGAGGTCGGTCGCGATCGCGGTCGCCTCCGTCGCCTCAGCCGCGTCAGCATCTTCCGCGTCGGCCACGGCATCCGCGTCGGCGTCCGCATGCGCGTCACTCGCGACGACCCCCGCCACCACGCCCGCAGCCCCGGCACGGGCCGCGCCCTCGTCGTCGGCCGTGCCTTCGACCGGTGTCATCGGCACGACTCCGTCGATGGCCGCGGCTGCGGTCGGGTGCACGCGTGCACCGCTGACCAGATCGAGGAAGACCTCCTCGAGTGCGGGGCCCCGGCGCTGCAGAGACGACAGCGCGACTCCCGCGGATGCCGCGATCGCGCCCACACCGGCGGCATCCAGTCCGCGCACGGTCAGGCCGGAGCGGAGCAGCTCGAACGAAACGCCCTCGGCTTCGAGAGCCGCGCTCAACCCCGCACGATCGGGCGAGTCCACCACGGTTGCGAACTCGGACTGGTCGGCCAGGCCTTCGAGGGCGCCCTGGTACACCAGGCGACCGCGCGAGATGATCAGCACCGAATCGACCGTCTGCTGCACCTCGGCGAGCATGTGCGACGAGACGAACACGGTGCGCCCCTCGCGTGCGAGGCGGCGGAGGAATCCGCGCATCCACTTGATTCCCTCGGGATCGAGCCCGTTGGCCGGCTCGTCGAGGACGAGCACGCCGGGGTCGCCGAGCAGAGCGTAGGCGAGTCCGAGCCGCTGGCGCATGCCGAGCGAGAACCCGCCGACCTTGCGGCCGCCGACGTCGGCGAGGCCGACGAGTCCCAGGGTCTCATCGACGCGGGCGAGCGGAAGACCGGCGGCCTGCGCGTAGACCTTCAGGTGATTCGCGGCCGTGCGCCCCGGATGGAAGCTGGATGCCTCGAGCACCGCGCCCACAGTCTGCAGGGGCTGGTGCAGCGAAGCGTAGGCGACGCCGCCGATCGTGGCGGAGCCGCTCGTCGGGCGCACCAGTCCGAGCAGCACCCTGAGCGTCGTGGTCTTGCCGGCGCCGTTGGGACCGAGGAATCCGGTCACACGTCCTGGCTCGACTCGTGCGGAGAAGTCCGAGACGGCGGTCACGGCGCCGAAGCGCTTCGTGATCCCAGAGAACTCCAGCACTTGTCCCTCGGGCATGCCGAACCTCTCGTCGTCGTTGAGCCGTTCTCCATATCCTGTCGGAAACCGATCGTCCTCGCACGAAACGAGACGTTGCGCGTGATGATGGACCGCGGCGCGGGCCGTGTTCGCGACCCGCGCGGTAACGTTCCTATCGTGACCGAACCCGCCTCGACTGTCGAACCGCGCGTCCTCGTGCGCGCCGCGGGCGGCCTCGGACGCCTGACTCTCAACCGCCCGCGTGCGCTGAACGCGCTCGATATCGGCATGATCGGCGATCTCGCCACCGCACTGGACGCGTGGGAGCACGACACCGACGTCGAGCTGGTGCTGCTCGACGGCGCGGGTGACCGCGGGTTGTGTGCGGGCGGCGACGTCCGCGGACTCTACGAACAGATCCGCTCGGGGGATCCCGAGGCGGCCGGTCAGTTCTTCCGCGACGAGTACGCGCTCAACGCGCGCATCGCCGAGTACCCCAAGCCGATCGTGGTGTTCGCCGACGGCATCACCATGGGCGGCGGGATCGGCCTCGCCGGCCATGCGGCCATACGCATCGTCACCGAGCGGTCGAAGCTGGCGATGCCGGAGACGAGGATCGGCTTCACTCCCGATGTCGGCGGAACGTGGCTGCTCGCGCACGCGCCGGGACGACTGGGCGAGTACCTCGCGCTCACCGGCGCGTCGATCGATGCGTCGGATGCCATCTACGTCGGGTTGGCCGACCACTTCGTCCCGTCCGAGAACCTCGACGGCCTTCGTGATGCGCTCGAGACCCGGGCCGACCCGTCCAGCCCGACGGAGCTCGTCCTCCTCTTCGACGAGACGCCCGACCCGTCCGCCCTCGCCGCGAAGCGGGAATGGATCGACGAGGCCTTCTCGGCCGACACCGTCGCCGAGATCGTCGGCAGGCTGCGGGAGATCGCAGCGGGCGCGGCACTTGCGCTGAGCGAGCGTCATCGAGTCGAGGTGTCCGCCACCGCCGATCTGATCGGCGAACTCTCTCCCACCGGCCTCGCGGTGACGCTCGGCGCGGTTCGCCGGGCGCGGGAGCTCCCCGACCTTCGCGCCGCGCTCGCGCAGGAGTATGGGCTGGTGCTGTGGTTCGCCACGACCCAGCCCGACCTGGTCGAAGGCATCCGCGCACAGCTCGTCGACAAGGACCGCATGCCCCGCTGGCAGCCGGCGACGCTCGGCGAGCTGGCGCCGGATGCCGCGGCATCTGCTCTGGCCTATCAGCCGAACACACCGCTCTGGGGCTGAGGACCGACCAGCATGACGGACCAGAAGCGCCGATACTCGATCGGGATCGCGGTCGACTGGTTCTTCTTCGTGTTCGCAGGGTTGGCGGCGGTGTGGCTGGCATACCTGAGCCTGACCGACACGTTCCGGGTCGGCTGGTGGGGATTCCTTTTCGGCCTCGCGTTCTGGGTGCTGCTGGCGTATCTCGTGCTGCCACGTCTGCATCGCATACTCACCACGATCTACGTGCCCGACTACTTCATCGGCCGCGCGCGCACGAGTGACGGTCTGCTCGGCGATCCGGTCAACCTCGCACTGCGTGGCGAGGCCGATCAGATCCACGCGGCGATGGCCGCGGCGGGGTGGACGAAGGCCGACGACGTCACCCTCGTCTCGTCGTGGAGGATCATCAGCTCCACGCTCACCCGGCGCAGCTATGGCGAGGCGCCGGTCAGTCCGCTCTTCCTCTTCAGCAGGCAGCAGGACTTCGCCTATCAGCAGGAGGTCGACGGCAACCCCGCGCAGCGCCACCACGTTCGGTTCTGGAAGTGTCCCGACGCCTGGCTTCTGCCGGGCGGCACCCGCGTCGACTGGCTTGCGGCGGGCACGTTCGACACCGCCGTCGGGCTGTCGCTGTTCACGCTGCAGGTCACACATCGGATCGACGCGGACACCGACATCGAGCGCGATCACATCGTGCGGACCGTCACCGCCGCCGACACGCGTGTGCAGGTGGAGATCCTCGAGGACTTCTCGACCGGCTATCACGCACGCAACGGAGGCGGCGACACGATCCGCACCGACGGGGATCTGCCGATCATCGACGTCCGACCAGTAGCGGTGGGAACGCCATGACGAACGCCCCCGACAAGCGGCCGGCTTTCGAGCCTGCCTCGGAGCTGCTCAAGCGGCCCGAGGCCGACCCCGACATGAAGCGTCCGGCGTCGACGGTCGCCGGCGTGGTGCTGGTGTTGCTGCGCGTTCTGTCAGGGCTGATCGTGCTGGGCACGATCGTGCTGAACTGGCGCAGCACACTGACGGAGATCGACGTCACGGTCGAGGGCGTCCAGAGCACTCCTGAGGTCGCACAGTCCGTGCTGATCGCGGTCGTGATCTTCCTCGGTGTCGTCCTGCTCGTGGACGCGGCCTTGGCGTTCTTCATCCTGATCGGGCATAACTGGGCTCGCGTGACGATCATGACTTTCTCGGCGATCTCGATCACCGGCTCGTTCATCCAGTGGTGGTCCGAAGGGCAGGAGATCACGATCACCGGCTCCCTTCTGACAATCGGCCTCGACATCCTGATCCTGCTCGCGCTGTCGAGCCGGAGCGCCGCCGCCTACGCGCGCCGCAACGAGCGCCGCTGACCCCTCGGCACCGATTAGCCTGAATCCGGCCGCGTCTGCGGCCAGGGAGGGGTCCGCGTGTTCGACAGTCCGCTGTCCGCGTCGGCCTATGACGTGCTCGGCGTCGAGCCGACGGCAGACGAGGAGTCGCTGCGCAAGGCGTACCGGCTGCGCCTGCGCCAGACCCACCCCGACACCGGAGGCGACGCGGCCGTGTTCGTCCAGGTGCAGCGGGCGTGGCAGCTGGTGGGCACCGTCGAGGCGCGCGCCGCGTACGACCGCGGACACGGGTTCGGCGAGGCGCCCGCGCCGGGCGCTTCGACCGGCTCACCGGCGGGCTGGCGCGCCCCGCCCCGCCCCGCCGACACCCGTCCCAGGGCGCGGTCGTTCGGTCAGCCCGGCGGCTGGCGCCGCGAGCGCTATCTCACCCTGATCCGGGAGTGGGCGGGCCGAGGCGTGACCGTCGAGGATCCCTACGATCCCGCGCTGGTGCGGTCGGCGCCGCGCGAACTGCGACGGATGCTGGCGGACGCACTCGCCGAGGAGGCCACGGCGCGCGTCGTCTCAGACCTCGGCATGGGGTACACCGTGTGGCACGACGTCGCAGCGCCGGTGCGCGGCGGGACGGGCGACGACAAGCTCGACCACATCGTGCTCAGCCCCTCGGGCCTGTACGCCGTCCTGTCCGAAGACTTCGGCGGCCCGGTCGGGGTGCGTCGTGGGGAGCTCACCGGCGAGGGCGTCACCGGCACCCCCGTCGCCGACCTGCTCGCGCGTACCCGCATCATCGCGCGCGCCGCAGGAGTGCGCTTCGGCGGCGCCATCATCGTCCTGCCTGACGATGACCTGGTGCAGGCGGTGACCGACCTCGGCAAGGTGCGCGGCACGCCCGTCGTCCTCGTCGCGCGCGGTGCGCTTTCGAACGTGCTGCGCCAGGGCGTCCCGGGCGCGCGGTCGATCGGCGGGAACGAGATCTTCGACATCCGCACTCGGCTCCAGCAGGCCGTCCGGTTCGTCTGAGCGGGTACGCGGCGGATTTCCGGCGCCAGCGGGCAAGCAGGCGACCGGTCTACTCCGACCAGACGGCCAGCTCGTTGCCGGCGGGGTCGGTGAAGTGGAATCGCCGACCGCCGGGGAACGAGTAGATGTCGTGGAGCAGCGTGCCTCCGGCATCCGTCACCCGAGTGCGGGCCGCCTCCAGATCATCGACGTAGAGCACGACGAGCGGCATCTTCTGGTGGTACTCATCGGGAACGGCGTTGATGCCCGCGACCGTTCCGCTGTCGCGGGTGTCGAGGTACGCGCCGTAGTCCGTGAACTTCCAGTCGAACGCCTTCTCGTAGAACGCGCGCGCGCCGGCGAGCGCGTTCTCATCGGAAGCGGGGAACTCGACGAGGTCGATCTGGTTGTGTGTCGGCATGGCACAGGGATACCACCACCCGCCGACAGAGGTCCATTCCGCCCTGAGCGTACGCAGCCGGAGATCGCGTGAGCCTGTCGGAACTTCGTGGCAGTGTGGAGCGGTGGCGCCGCCGCGCCCGCTCGCTCGACCTTCTTCGGAGACCTCGTGCTCGGCAAAATCCTCTTCCGCTACCTGAAGCAGTACCGCTGGCTCCTGCTCGGCGTGCTGGTCTTCCAGTTCATCTCGGCGATGGCGTCCCTGTACCTGCCGCGACTGAACGCCGACATCATCGACAACGGGGTCGCCAAGGGCGATACGGCGTACATCTGGTCGACCGGCATGGTCATGCTGGTGATCTCGCTCGGCCAGATCATCGCGGCGATCATCGCCACCTACTTCGCGGCCCGCTCGTCGATGGCCGCAGGACGCGACATCCGCCGCGACGTCTACGAGAAGGTCAGCGGCTTCTCCGAGCGCGAAGTGTCGAAGTTCGGCCCCGGGTCGCTCATCACCCGCAACACCAACGACGTGCAGCAGGTGCAGATGCTCGCGATGATGGGCGCCACGATGCTCGTCACCGCGCCGCTGCTGGCGATCGGCGGCGTCTACATGGCTCTCCAGCAGGATGTGGGGCTCAGCTGGCTCATCGCCGTGTCGGTTCCGATCCTGCTCCTGTTCGTCCTCCTCATCATCAGTCGCATGGTGCCGCTGTTCCGCAGCTTCCAGAAGAAGCTCGATGCCGTCAACCGCGTCATGCGCGAGCAGCTCACCGGCGTTCGCGTGGTGCGCGCCTTCGTCCGGGAGGACATCGAGGAGGAGCGCTTCGCGGTCGCGAACACCGACATCATGGTCGTCGGCCGCAAGGTCGGCTCGCTCTTCGTGCTCCTGTTCCCGGTGGCCATGCTGGTCCTCAACGTCACCGTCGTGGGCGTCATCTGGTTCGGCGCGATCCAGGTCGACGCCGGCACGGTGGAGATCGGGACGCTCTTCGCGTTCATGCAGTACGTCGGTCAGATCCTGATGGGCGTGATGATGGCGAGCTTCATGACGATCATGATCCCGCGTGCCGCCGTCTCGGCCGAGCGCATCGGCGAGGTGCTGGCCAGCGAGTCGACTCTGATCCGCGCCGAGAACCCGGTGAGCGACTTCGCAGCCCCCGGCAGCGTGACGTTCGACGATGCCGAGTTCACCTACCCCGGCGCCGAGTCGCCGGTGCTGCAGGGCATCACATTCGAGGCGAAGCGCGGCGAGACGGTTGCCATCGTCGGATCGACCGGGTCGGGCAAGTCGACGTTGGTCTCGCTCATCCCGCGTCTGTTCGACGTGACCGGCGGCGCCGTACGGGTCGGCGGCGTGGACGTGCGCGAAGCCGACCTCGACTACCTCTGGAAGGGCATCGGTCTCGTGCCGCAGCGCCCGTTCCTGTTCTCCGGCACGGTCGAGTCCAACCTCCGCTTCGGACGTGAGGAGGCGACCGAGGAGGAGCTCTGGAAGGCGCTCGAGATCGCCCAGGGCAAGGACTTCGTCCAGGAGATGGAAGGTCAGCTGAGTGCGCGCATCGCGCAGGGCGGCACGAACGTGTCGGGCGGTCAGCGTCAGCGGCTCGCGATCGCGCGTGCGATCGTGCACCAGCCCGACGTCCTCGTCTTCGACGACTCGTTCTCCGCTCTCGACCTGTCTACCGACGCGCGGCTCAGACAAGCGCTTTGGCGGGAACTGCCGGACGTCACGAAGATCGTCGTGGCCCAGCGCGTCTCGACCATCACGGATGCCGACCGCATCGTGGTGCTCGAGGACGGCCGGATGGTCGGCGTCGGAACCCACGAGGAGCTTCTGGAGACGAGCGAGACCTATCGCGAGATCGTCGAGTCGCAGCTGGGGGTGGAGGCATGAGCACTCCCGACACCCTCACCGAGGAAGAGCGCCTCGAACTCGAGCTCGCCGAGCAGGCTCGCCAGAACTCCGGCGACTGGGACAGCGTCAAGCCCGGCAAGGCCAACGACTTCGGCAAGAGCTTCGGACGCCTGATCGGCCTCCTCCGGCCGCATGCGGTCGCCTTCATCTTCGTGTCGATCCTCGGCGCGATCGGGGTCTTCCTCGCCGTGATCGCGCCGAAGATCCTCGGCGAGGCGACGAACATCATCTTCGAGGGCGTCGCCTCGAACGCCCTCGCAGCGCAATTCCCCGACGGAACATCGCAGGCGGTCGTGGTCGACGCGCTCAACGCCGCAGGGCAGACCGATCTTGCGAACATGATCGGAGCGATGGACGACTTCACAGTCGGCACCGGCGTGGACTTCGAGGCGCTGCGCGCCGTCGTCGTGCTTGTGCTCGCGATCTACGTCGCATCGTCCTTCCTCAGCTGGATCCAGGGCTATGTGATCAACATCATCATGGTGCGCACGATGTGGCGCCTGCGTGAGTCGGTCGAGACGAAGATCAACCGGCTGCCGCTGTCGTACTTCGACAAGGTGCAGCGCGGTGAGCTGATCTCGCGTGTGACCAACGACATCGACAACATCACTCAGACGATGCAGCAATCGCTCTCGAGCGTCGTGACATCGGTGCTGACCGTGATCGGCGTGCTGATCATGATGTTCTCGATCTCATGGCAGCTCGCGCTCGTCGCGCTCGTCTCGCTCCCGCTCATGGCCGTCATCTTCGGCGTGATCGGACCCCGCTCGCAGAAGGCGTTCGGCATCCAGTGGCGCAAGGTCGGCCGCCTCAACGCCCGCGTCGAGGAGTCGTTCTCCGGTCACGCGCTCGTGAAGGTCTTCGGTCGAGAGCTCGACTCGCGCGAGAAGTTCCAGATCGAGAACGAGGAGCTCTACGAGGCCAGCTTCAAGGCGCAGTACCTGTCCGGCATCATCATGCCCGGCATGATGTTCGTCGGAAACCTCACCTACGTCGGAATCGCCGTCCTCGGCGGGCTCATGGTCGCAAACGGCCAGCTCCGCCTCGGCGACGTGCAGGCGTTCATCCAGTACTCGCAGCAGTTCACCCAGCCGCTCTCGCAGCTGGGCGGCATGGCCGCCGTGATCCAGTCCGGCACCGCATCGGCGGAGCGCGTCTTCGAGCTGCTGGATGCCGAGGAGCAGGAGCCCGACGCAGCTGATGCACCGCAGCCGATCGACGGCGAGGGCGTCATCGAGTTCGAGAACGTGCGCTTCTCGTACTCGCCCGATCGCCCGCTGATCACCGACCTGTCGTTCCGCGTCGAGCCCGGGCAGACCGTCGCGATCGTCGGTCCCACCGGTGCCGGCAAGACGACTCTGGTCAACCTGATCATGCGGTTCTACGAGCTCGACGGCGGCCGCATCCTGCTCGACGGGCAGGACATCGCCGAGCTCACCCGCGACGACGTGCGCTCGCGGACCGGCATGGTCCTCCAGGACCCGTGGCTGTTCGCCGGCACGATCCGCGAGAACATCCGCTACGGTCGCGAGTCGGCGACCGATGAGGAGATCGTGGATGCCGCGACCGCGACCCGCGTCGACCGATTCGTCCATTCGTTGCCCGAGGGGTACGACACGGTCCTCGACGAGGAGGCTTCGAACGTCTCGGCGGGCGAGAAGCAGCTCATCACGATCGCCCGTGCGTTCGTCTCGCATCCGTCGGTGCTGATCCTCGACGAGGCGACCTCCTCGGTCGACACCCGCACCGAGCTGCTGCTGCAGCACGCGATGGCCGCGCTGCGCGAAGGCCGCACGTCGTTCGTCATCGCGCACCGTCTCTCGACGATCCGCGACGCCGACCTCATCCTCGTGATGGAGCATGGCGACATCGTCGAGAAGGGCACTCACGACGAGCTCATCGCCGCACAGGGCGCGTACTGGCGGCTGTACCAGTCGCAGTTCGAGCAGGCGGCGACCGATCTGGATGCAGAGGTCGACGCGACCGGTGCGGTCACGGTGGGCTCGGATGCCGAGGTACCCTCCCATCGACAACCGACGCCGCAGGGGTGCCCCGGTCGCCTTAGTCGTAGCGCGGTGAGCAGCCTCGACACGGTCAGCCGAGCGGGAGGAAGATCGTGCCACCGGCGGCGGCGATCAGCGCGCGCAGCGGAATCCGATGTGGGTCATCGCCGTGTCTTCGGACTGCGGGGAGCGCGCCGCGGGACGATAGCGCAGGCAGTACTCCGGCGAGCAGAGGTGCGAGCCGCCCTTGAGCACTCGCCGCGTCTCGCCGGTGCCCGCCGGGCCCAGCAGATCGGCGCGCGCGCCCGCGTCCACCCCCGTCGCGCCCGGAACGTGATGGCGCGGACCGTAGAAGTCGCTCGTCCACTCCCAGGTGTTGCCGGTCATGTCCGCCAGCCCGTACCCGTTCGGGGGAAAGGCTCCGACGGGCGAGGTGCCCACCCACCCCGCCGCTCCCGTGTTTCGGTAGGGGAACGACCCCTGCCAGCGGTTGGCCATCAGGAGCCCGTCCGGGTGCTCCTCGTCTCCCCACGCGAAGCGCGCCCCGGCGATCCCGCCGCGGGCGGCCCACTCCCACTCGCTCTCGGTCGGCAGGCGTCTGCCCGCCCATGACGCGTACGCGGTCGCGTCCTCGAACGACACTTGCACGACGGGATGCCGCATCCGCTCGGCGATGGAGGACCCGGGTCCCTCGGGCGCGCGCCAATAGGCGCCCGGCTGCCAGCGCCACCACAGGCGCCACTCGCGCAGGTCGACGGGGCCGGCGGTCGGAGTGAAGACCATCGCGCCGGGAACGAGGTCGGCAGCATCCGCGCCGGGAAAGTCGGCGGGATCGAGGTCGCGTTGGGCGACGGTCACGTAGCCGGTGTCATCGACGAACTCGGCGTACTCCTCGTTCGTGACCGGATGCTGGTCCAGCTCGAACGGTGCGACCTCGCGACCGTGGACAGGACCCTCGTCACGGTAGAACTCCTCGGAGCCCATCAGCAGGGTGCCGCCGGGGATCGCGATCATATCGGGCACCCTCCCACGCTAGCCGGACGGCGATCTCCAGACGCGGGCTAGAAGCTTCCGATCCCCTTGCCGATGAGCACGACGCCGATCACGAGCAGCAGTACGGCCATCACGGTCGCGTTGTTGTGCACGAGCCACGTTCGCAATGACTCGAGCGGCCCCGCCATGCGCTTCGACGCGACCAGATAGGCGATCACGGGGATCGCGACAGATGACGCTGCGATCAGCGTGAAGACGACGATCACGACGACGATCGACCCGGCCGCGAGTCCTGCACTGCCGATCGCGACGCCCGCGCCCGCGCCCATCAGAAGGTTCTTCGGGTTGACCGCTGCCAGCAGGAATCCGAGGCCGAACCCCTTGCCCGCGTTCATCGTGTCGATCGCCGACATCCACTTCGGAAGGGTCGCCTCTTCGCCGGGCTTGGGACGTGATCGCCACTGACGGAGCGCGAGCAGGAGCAGTCCGGCACCGAGCAGGATCTGGATCACGCCGTGGATCGGCTTGGACGCGCCCGCATCGCTTGCGGGGATCACCGCAGACAGCAGGGTGAAGACCGTGACCGCGACCACGATGCCGACGACCCAGCCGAGCAGGAACCCGATGCTGGTGCCCTTGGCCTTGGGCGAGAGCAGCATCAGGATCGCCGCGATGATCGGGATCGGGCTGATCGCGATGCCGATCGCGAGGGGGAGGATATCTCCGATGGCGCTGCCCATGAGCTTCTCTCGTCGTCCCGCGAGCGGCTTCTGCGTGGAAGGGCTCCGGGAGACGAGGTGGCGCTCGCACGACGACACCCCGAACCTATCGTCGCAGCCGGGCGTTTCCTAGCGAACGGCGCGGCTGTGAAGCCGCTTGGACGGCTCGTGCGCATAACCTAGCGACCATGGAGCAATCGGCCCAGCCGCCACGCAAGCACAGCGAGGGTCATGAGCTCGTCGCCGTCATCCTGCTGTCGCTCGTGGCCGTGCTCACGGCCTGGTGCGGTTTCGAGTCCTCGAAGTGGGGTGGTGACTCGTCCGTGGCGTTCAGCGCAGCATCCGCCGCCCGCATCGAAGCGGCGGACTTCGACAGCGAGGCTCGCGATGCGCGCGGGTTCGACCTCGCCGTCTACTCGCAATGGGTCGTCGCGCAGGCAGGCGGAGACACCACTCTGGCCGACTACATCGAGGACCGGTTCTCGCCGGAGTTCGCGGTCGCCTTCGACGCATGGATGGCGGACGGTCAGCGCGAAGCGGGACCGTTCAAGATGCCTGAATACGTGCCGCCGGGCACGGAGCAAGCGGCGGAGGCCACGGCGCGCGCAGACGCGAGCACGAAGGATGCACTCGATTTCAACGAGAAGGGCGACAACTACTCGCTCATGACGGTGATGTTCGCCCTCGTGCTGTTCCTCGCGGCGATCGCGCAGCGCGGCGGATCTGTGCTGGCCACGCGAATCGTGCTCGGGCTCGCCGGCGTGCTCGCGCTGACCGGCCTTGTCGTCCTGTTCACGTTCCCGGTCCGCTTCTGACGCGCGCCCCCCCCCCACCCCCCCGGGGAGGGCGCCGAGCCTCCCACCAACCCCTCCCCTCCCCCCCCCCCCCCCCCCCCCCTCTCCCTCCCCCCCCCCCTCCTCCCCCCCCCCCCGAGCGCTCGGTTCCGGTCCTAGAGACCCAGCTCCGCCTCCAAGCGCCCCGAGTCGATGGCGGCGATCAACGCCTGATAGTCCGCGTCGTTCTGGCCGGCGTACGCCTCGGCGAAGTCGGCGATGGACTCTTCGAATCGGTCGGACTTGCCCAGGTACGCCGCGATCGCGACACGGTCTCCGGAACGGGCATGCGCCCGGGCGAGGGTTTCGCCGCAGATGCGGGCATAGAGCAGTGCGCCGCGCGGAACCATGACCTCCGGATCCAGCGATCCTTTCCAGTCGTGGAGCTGGCGCAGGTAGAAGTCCCGGCTCGATGCCGTCGATGCCCTCGACGCGCTGCCATCCGAGGAAGATGTCGCTGGAGGCCTGCATCACGCGTTGACCTCGCACGACGCGCTCGCCGCTGTTCTCGTATTCGCTCGGCTCCAGGAAGCGCTCCAGCACAGACGTCTGCGCCTCCTTGGCCTGGAGGAACAGCGGATCCGCGTCGTCGCGGCCCGTCATCAGCACGATCCACGCACGCGTGCCGACGCTGCCGACGCCGACGACCTTTCGCGCCATGTGCACGTACCTGTACTCCGCGAGCGGGTGGTGCCGTGGGGTGAGCAGCGTGCGCTGGTACGAGGCCAGGAGGTCCTGCATCCAGTCCTCGATCTGCTCGACGCTGCGGCCGTCGGTCACCAAGTCCTCGACGGGCACGATCAGCGGCGGGTCGGCGATGATGCGCATCTTCCCGTCCTCCGTCGCGACGAGCTTCGAGAACGCCTTCAGCCGATCCTTCGTCAGCGCCTTGGCGACGATCGAGTCGAAGCCCTTGACCTGCCGCTTCTCGGCTGCTCCGGCGGCCTTCTCGTCACGCAGCCAGGACTGCACCTTCTCGGCGTCGAGCGAGTCGTACCACGCATCGAGGACCGACTGCTCGGCTGAGTGCAGCATCCGCTCCCGGTATCCGCGACCGGCCGCAACGAGGATCTCGCGCCGTTCCGCGTCGCTGAATCCGCGGTGGCGTCCGGCGATCTCGAAGCTCGCCACGAGCCGCTTCACGTCCCACTCGAACGGCCCGGGATGGGTCTCGTCGAAGTCGTTGATGTCGAACGCGAGGCGCCGTTCGGCCGAGCCGAACAGGCCGAAATTCGACAGGTGCGCGTCACCGCACAGCTGGACGGTCAGGCCGCTGTTCGGCAGTGGTGGCGAGGTCGGCTGCCATCAGCAGCGCGGCGCCGCGGTAGAACGTGAACGGCGAGACCATCATGCGTCCGTGACGCACGGGGACGAGGTCCGGCACCCGCGACTCGGCCTGCTCCTCCAGCAGCGAGACCGGGTCGGTGCGGTCGTCGGGCGGCGACCACTCGGCCTGGCTCGATCGCGGCGTGCGAACCCGTGCCGCGCGACCGAAGGCGCGTCGGCCTTCGAAGTCGGAAGGCGCCGGAGGCGCTGTGATGGTGGATCTGACCCGCATCGGTCATGAGCGTTCTCCTCGATCGGTCCCGGCCGCAGACGCGTGTGAGCCAGGAGTTGCGCACAGTCTGTCACCTCGACGGCGCGGGCGGATACTGTCATGCTCACAGCGGCGCGACGCCGTCGGATGGAGGCTCGCATGTCCGAAAGCACCCCGGCCCTACGTCGGCCGCTGAACTCGCCGCGGCAGCCGCTCTGGCCGGCGTCCTGTTCGCGCTGCTGTTCGCGGCGGCGCTGGCTCTGATGCGATCCGCGTTGCCGGATACGCTTTCGGGCAACCCCGACTGGCTCGACGACGGCGCAGCCACCCGCATCACCATCGCGCTGGGCCTGGTGCCGTTCGCCGGCATCGCATTCCTCTGGTTCATGGGCGTGGTGCGCGACCGGTTCAAGGATGCCGAAGACCAGCTCTTCTCCTCCGTGTTCATCGGAAGCGGCCTTCTGTTCCTCGCGATGGTGTTCGTGTCGGCGGCGATCGCCGGTGGGATCGTCGCCACCGTGCCCTTGCTCACCGACGACGACAGCCGTGCTGAGATCACGACGTTCGGGCGCGCCCTCATGCTGCAGGTGAGCAACATCTACGCGCTGCGGATGGCCGGGGTGCTGCTGATCTCGCTGGCGACCATGTGGATGCGCACGGGCGTGATGCCTCGGTGGCTGGCTTTCGTGACCTACGCCGTGGCGATCGTGCTGCTCTTCGTGACGACCCTCAGCCTGTGGGTGACGCTGATCTTCCCCGCGTGGGTGTTCGGCGTCAGCCTGCTGATCCTCGTGCAGAACTACCGCCGGCGGGACGGGGCGCAGCCCACCGCAGCGTGACGCGCCGCGCGGTGTCTAGTTGAGCCCGAACAGGTCGAGCGGGTGCGTGAGGCGCCACCAGGCGCTGGGCGGCTCGACGTCAGCGGCCAATTCGAGCGGCGTCGTGACCGCATCGAGGGGCCCCTGAACCGAGAGCGTTCCGACTTCCGCGCCCTTGTCTCGCGCGTCCCCGAGTGAGAAGTCCGTGGCGACGGCGCCGACGCCGCCGTTCCAGAGGATGACGTTCGAGTCGTCTCGCGTCACGATCGCGACGTCCTCGCCCCACACCGTGACGACATGGCCGGCCACGGTGCCCTTGGTCACTGATGGCACCGGCTGCAGAGCCAGCT
Source organism: uncultured Actinomycetota bacterium (assembly GCA_963713325.1). Taxonomy (GTDB): domain Bacteria; phylum Actinomycetota; class Actinomycetes; order Actinomycetales; family Microbacteriaceae; genus Microbacterium. The sequence goes on along the minus strand of CAVQLL010000016.1, from coordinate 198,374 downwards.
CCGTTTCCGCGTACAGCGTGCGCGAGGCGGCGAGGCGGGATTCGTCATCGGGCTGCCCGAGCACCGCGCTGTAGAGGCGAACGGTGGTGGCGCCGACGATGACGTCCTTCGCGGAGAGCAGCGTGTAGGAGTCCAGGGAGCCTGTCTTGATTCCGACGACTCCGGCGTCGACCAGCAGCCCGTTGGTGTTGGTGACGAGCCCCGCACCCGGCAGATCGACCGCCGGCTTCGCGACGATCTCGGCGATCACCGGCTCGGCCATGGCCCGCTTCGCGAGGGCGATGAGCGCGTCGGGGCTCGCCGTGTTGCGTGGATCCAGTCCGGTCGGCTCCACGACCGTCACGCCAGGCACCCCGTGCGCGCTCAGCCAGCTGTTCGCGGCGTTCGCGAACACCGCGTCGGTCGGCCAGAGGTTTCCGGCCAGCCGGTCGGCGTAGTTGTTCGCGGATCCGACGAGCATGCCCTCCAGCAGCTGGTATTGCGTCAGCGAGCCGCCGACGGGTACGTCCAGCGCCGACTCGTTGTTGTCGAGATAGCCCCAGTAAGCCGAGCGATCGCGAGACGTGAAGCGGAACTCCGGCCCCTGCTCGCCCACCGCGAGCGGCATCTGATCCAGAACGAGGAGGGCGGTGACGACCTTGGTGATGCTCGCCATCTGCGCGGGCTCGACGCTCGATGCCACGACGCCGTCGATCCCCGCGACCGCGACCGACGCGCTGCCCGCGGCCGGCCAGGTCAGCGCAGCGGGCGGAGCGGCGATCGGCTGCACCTGCGCCGCCTCGATCGTCGGGGTGACCGCGTGCAGCGGCCAGATGAGAGTCGTGGTCGAGTACGCGCCGATCAGGAGCGCGGCGACCCCGATCGGAACGAGAACGCCGGGCCGCCACGGCGACCGTCGAGGCGGATCGCTGAGCAGCTCGGGGCCGACCGGGACGAAGGGGGATGCCGCGGCCTCGAGGGTGCGCACAGCGGGCGGCGCAAGCAGGACGGTCTGCTCGTCGACCCACCCGAATGCGACGCGGGCGGTCTCCGCTGTGGTGCGCGCCCGCGGAAGCGTCATCGTGGTCGGGCCGATCGAGGCCGTAGCGACGACCGCGGTCGAAGGGCCGACCGACGGTGCCGGAGTCGATGAGCTCGCGGGAGTGGTCGCCGATGCCTGCGCGAACGCGCCCGCGACATCGAGCGTGGGACTGTGCGACTCGGTCGTGCCGCCCAGGACGTCTCCGCGCCCGTAGCCGCCCGCCGCGTCGGGCTGCGCCCGCTCCGCACGGCGCGCCGAACGCCGCGTCGGCGTCGCTGCGTCATCCAGTGTCACCTCCCTAAATTACCCCCTTGCGCGCGGCGCTATAATCATTGGATCAACACGGGAGTCCGGTGTGCCGGGCTGAGAGGAAGCGAAAACGCTTCGACCGTCGAACCTGATCTGGGTAATGCCAGCGCAGGAAGGAGATCTGAAGTGAGCACCGTAACGTCCGTAACCCCGCCCACGTCGCCGCGGATTCGCAGGGATCGTCTGGCGATGGCGGGTCGTCGACATCGTCGTCGCCAGCGTCATCGCGGTCGCCTGCTCGCTGGTATTCCTCGTCTGGAATATCGGCTATGAGGCGCCCAGCGCCCTCCTGACGCCGATCCTGCCCGGGCTGCAGGGTCTGCTCGCCGGGCCATGGCTCGTCGCCGGCGTTCTCGGGGCGCTGATCATCCGCAAGCCCGGCGCCGCCCTCTACACCGAACTCGTCGCCGCGGTGATCTCGGCGCTCGTGGGCAACCAGTGGGGTCCGCTCACGATCGTCTCGGGTCTGGTGCAGGGCCTCGGCGCCGAACTGGTGTTCCTTCTCTTCGCGTACGCCGTCTGGCGCCTGCCGGTCGCGATGCTGGCCGGCGCCGGCGCAGGGCTGGCGTGCGGCATCAACGACCGCATCCTCTGGTATGCGGGCGCCGACACCACCTTCACGATCGTCTACATCGTCTCGACGACGATCTCGGGCGCGATCATCGCCGGCGCCGGGTCGTGGTTCGTCGCTCGCGGACTCGCGGCCACCGGTGCGCTGAACCGGTTCGCCTCGGGTCGCGAAGTCGCTCGGCGCGTCTAGCGTGAACCGCGCGGCCGGCGGGGCACCGCCCGCGGCCGTCGAGGCGCGCGGGTGGGGCTGGCGCTATGCGACGCGCCATCGCTGGGCCGTGCAGGATGCCTCGTTCCGAATCGCCCCGGGGGAGCGGGTGCTGCTGCTGGGCGCGTCGGGATCGGGGAAGTCGACGGTTCTGCATGGCCTGGCGGGTGTGCTCGGCGGCGACGACGAGGGCGAGCAGACCGGCGAGCTGATCGTGGGCGGCGAGCCGGCGTCTCGCGTGCACGGCAGGGCGGGCATGGTGCTGCAGGATCCCGACAGCCAGGCGATCCTCGCCCGGGTCGGCGACGACGTCGCGTTCGGGTGCGAGAACCTCGGCGTGCCGCGTGATGAGATCTGGCCGCGGGTGCGGGAAGCCCTCGACGCGGTCGGACTCGACGTTCCCCTCGACCGGTCGACATCTGCCCTGTCGGGTGGGCAGAAGCAGCGGCTCGCGCTCGCCGGCGTCCTCGCGATGCGGCCGGGCGTGATCCTGCTCGACGAGCCGACCGCCAACCTCGACCCGTCGGGGGTCGTGGAGGTGCGCGACGCGGTGCGCCGTGCCCTCGACGCGAGCGGCGCGACGCTGATCGTCGTCGAGCACCGCCTCGACGTGTGGCTGCCGCTCGTGGACCGGGTCATCATCCTCGGCGCGTCCGCGAGCGGCGGCTCGGGCGTCATCGCCGACGGCCCACCGGATGCAGTGCTCCGCGTTCGGGGTGCGCGAGCTCGCCGCGGGCGGGGTGTGGGTCCCCGGCATCCCCCCGGCGTTCCCGCCGCCGCCATCGCGCCCACCCGGCAGTGCGCTGCTGACCGGCGAAGCGCTCGTCGTCTCGCGGGTTCGCGGCAGGGCGGTCGCCGGTCCGTTCGACGTCTCGGTGAATGCCGGAGAGGCGCTCGGCATCACCGGGCCCAACGGCGCGGGCAAGTCCACGCTCGGCCTGACACTGGCCGGCCTGATCCCGCCGGAGTCCGGGCGCGTGTCGGCATCTGCACCACTGTCCGCCGGGGTGGACGGCGATCCGATCGCGTGGCCGTCCCGCGCGCTGCTGACGCGCATCGGCACCGTCTTCCAGGACCCCGAGCACCAGCTGCTGACCACGACCGTGCGCGCGGAGCTCGAGGTCGGGCCTCGCGCGCTCGGCCTGCCGGCGGCCGAGATCGCGACGCGCGTCGATGAGCTGCTGGAACGCCTGAGGCTCGGCGCGCTCGCCGGCGCGAATCCCTACACGCTCTCGGGTGGCGAGAAGCGCCGGCTCACGGTCGCGGCGATGCTGGCGACACGCCCGCAGGTCATGGTGCTCGACGAACCGACCTTCGGGCAGGATGCCGCCACCTGGGCCGAGCTCGTCGCCATCATCGCGCGCCTGCGCGACGACGGCGCCGCGCTCGTCGCGATCACGCACGATCCGATGGTTCTGGACGCCCTTCGAGCTCGCCGTTTCGCCGTCGGAGTGGATCCGTGACCGCCGCCGAGATCGACCGCGCCGCGCAGGGGGCCGATCGCCGCGCTGAATCCGGTCGCCAAGCTCGGTGCGGCGCTGCTGATCGCGCTGCCGCTCGTGCTCACGATCGATCCCGTCTCGGCGGCCGTCGCACTCGTCCTGGAGCTGCCGCTGCTGCTTGCTGCGGGGCTCGGCCCTCGCGAGTTCTGGCTGCGGACCCTCCCGATCTGGATCGCCGCACCGCTCGCGGCGGTCACGATCGCCCTGTACGGCGCTGCCGGCGGCGAGGTCTACTTCGAGTGGTTCGTCGTGCGCATCAGCGAGGGTTCGCTGACCTTGGCGCTGGCGACCTTCTTCCGGGTGCTCGCGATCGGCCTGCCCGCGGTCGTGCTGTTCGTCACGGTCGACCCGACCGACCTCGCCGACGGGCTCGCGCAGCTCCTGCGTCTGCCCGCCCGCTTCGTGCTGGGTGCGCTGGCGGGAATGCGCCTCCTGGGGCTGCTCACCGACGACTGGCGCGCCCTCGCGCTCGCCCGGCGTGCTCGTGGCGTCGCCGACACGGGGCGCGTGCGCCGCGTGCTGGGCATGGCGTTCGCCCTCTTCGTCCTGTCGATCCGTCGCGGATCGACTCTTGCCACCGCGATGGAGGCCCGCGGCTTCGGCGGGCGGGGTGAACGCACGTGGGCGAGGGAGTCCCGCTTCGGCTGGCGCGAGTGGATGCTGCTCGCCGCCGGCGCCGCGATCTCGACGACGGCGGTCGCGGTCGCGGTCGTCACCGGGTCGTGGAACTTCATCCTCGGACCGGTCTAGAGCGGACCGCGTCAGCCTAGGGTGCGAGCGCCGCGTACGCGTCGGAGAGCGCGGGGTAGTAGTCGTCCCACTCCACGCTCGCGGCATCCCCGCCCTCCTGCACCGCGACGAGCCTGTCGAGGTAGTACTCCCAGCCCGGGCCGATGGAGGCGAGGTCATCACCGGGCTCGAGTCGCTGGCCGAAGGTGAGCGTCGTCGTCCCTTCGCCCCGCCCGAGCTCGAACCACAGATGCCAGGCGCCTGCAGCCTGCGAGGCGTCGCCGGCGAAGCGACGGGGCGGGTCGCACTCCAGGATCGTGTACTCCTCGGGCGGGGCGTCACCGCCCTCCGCGGTCATGAAGAAGGTCACGTGCCCACTCGCGGGGTCGCCCTCCCAGCGGCCGATCCACCGCTCGAGCCGTGCGCTCTCGGTGAGCTCGCGCCAGAGGCGGGCTGCGGTTGTGCCGAACACCCGCGGGATCACGAGGTTCGGCTGCCCGTCGATGGTCGTGACGGTGCCTGTGATGGTCTTCATGTCGCGTTCCAGAGCTTCCGGTAGTAGGCGAGCCGCTGCTCGTCAGGGGCCATGCCGTAAGCCTCGATGAGCGGTTCTTCCCACCCTGGTCCATAGTTCCACTCCGTGCTCATCGCCGCCACGGCGACGTCGGCCCAGCGGTCGCCGACGCCCAGAGCGCCCAGGTCGACGTGGGCCGTCCAGCGACCGTCATCGCCGACGAGCGTGTTGGGGCAGCACGCATCGCCGTGGCAGACGACGAGGCGGTCGATCGGCGGCGCCTCGTGCAGGATGTCGGGCACGCGGATGCCGCGACCCGCCGCGTTCGCGATGCGCGCCGGCACGCTCCAGTCGAATGGACACACGTCGACGGGCAGTGCCTCGTGGAGCGCGCGGAGGCCTTCGCCGACCGCGCGCACGGCGGTCGCCGGGTCGGACAGCCACCGCGGCGCGACCGCGCTCGCGCCCGGGAGTGCCGCGGTCACGAGCCACTCGTGGGTCGCGTCGCCGCCGAGTTCGAGCACGCGCGGGACGGGGGTGTGCGTGCGCGCCCACTCGAGCCGCTCGGCCTCGCCGGAGAACGAGGACTCCTTGTTGCGCGGCCCGAACTTGATGTAGCGGTCGTCGTCGGTGCGGTACGTGAGCCCGCCCACCCCGTTGACCCATACGGCCTCGAGCGCCGCCCCGCGAGCGAGTGCGATGACGCCGGCGGGCGGCTCGACGGCGTCAGCGGGGATCGACATGCGCTTCGTTCACAGGCCGAGCGCGTCGCGGAGCACCAGGGCGTGCGTCCGCTGCGGATCGTGCGCGGCGAAGACGAGCGTCGCGACGGCGTGCTCCCGCAATTCGGATCGCAGCTCGTCGACGGCGGCGCGCGACGGCCCGTCCAGTTCGGCGCGGTAGTCCGCCGCGAAAGAGTCCCAGGCATCCGCCGGTGCGGCGTGCCAGGCCTTGCGCAGCGCCGCAGATGGCGCGGCATCCTTCGCCCACCGGCCGATGGCGGCCCGCTCCTTCGTCAGCCCGCGGGGCCAGAGGCGGTCCACGAGCACACGGAACCCGTCGTCCGGAGTCGGATCGTCGTAGACCCGCTTGAGTCGCAGCTCCATGCATTCATCCTGCCGCGCCCGAGCTCGTCTGCGGGCATCTCAGAGCGAACGTCCGCCCAACCTACGCCGGCGACGGGATGCGGGGCGTCGCGGCGCCACCGGCGCGAGTAGCCTGAGTTCGGCGACGCCGCCGACTGCACGACCGCCGCCCGCAGCGCTGGAGGCGACGGCAGGGTGACACTCGGTGCCACGTATGCTGGAACGCAATGCCGCCCGCGACGCACTGCGGGACGTTCGAAGGAGAGCACATGGACATCACGGGCGCCTCCGCCCTCGTGACCGGCGGTGCAAGCGGGCTCGGGCTCGCCACGGCACGGCGTCTTGCCGCGGCCGGTGCCGCGGTGACGATCATCGACCTTCCCACCTCGGCCGGCCCCGATGTCGCCGCCGAACTCGGCGGCACCTTCGCGGCCGCCGATGTGACGGACCCCGAGCAGGTCGCCGATGCGGTGCAGACCGCCGCGGCCACAGGGCCGCTGCGCGTCGTCGTCAACTGCGCGGGGATCGCCCCGCCGGCGAAGGTTCTCGACCGCGAGGGCAACCCGTCGCCTCTCGACGCGTTCGAGCGCATCATCCGCGTCAACCTCATCGGCACCTACAACGTCATCTCCCAGGCATCCGCCGTCATGTCGCGCACCGACCCCGAAGCGGACAGCGGCGACCGCGGCGTCATCGTGAGCACGGCGAGCGTCGCCGCCTTCGACGGTCAGATCGGGCAGCCCGCCTATTCGGCGAGCAAGGGCGGTGTCCACGCGATGACTCTCCCGATCGCTCGCGAACTCGCGCGCTACGGCATCCGCGTGCTCACCATCGCCCCGGGGATCATGGAGACGCCGATGCTGGCGGGGCTGCCGCAGGCCGCACAGGACTCGCTCGGCGAGCAGGTGCCCTACCCGCCGCGGCTCGGCAGGCCGGACGAATATGCGCGGCTGGTCATGGCGATCGTCGAGAACGGCTACCTCAACGGCGAGACGATTCGCCTGGACGGTGCAATCCGGATGGCGCCGAAGTGACTCTCTTGCGGAAGGTGATCCGTACGGGGCTGGAAAAGTTCAGGATGGCGCCGAAGTGATCGGCGCGGTCGCGCCGGCACGCAAGCAAGGAGACTCATGAGCGACTCGATCCTTCTCACCCGCGACGGCGGTCTCGCCCGGGTGACATTCAATCGTCCGGCGTACCTGAACGCCATGGACTTCGACATGGGCACGCTGTGGCGCGACATCGCGCACGAGGTCACCTCCGACGCCTCCGTGGGGGCAGTGATCCTGGATGCCGCAGGCCCGGCGTTCTGCGCCGGCGGCGACGTCGTCGCGATGGCGACCTCCGGCGCGGGCGGTGACGCGGTCACGTCCACCGCGCACGTCATCCACGACGGCATCCGCACCTTCGCGCTGTCGGACAAGCCGATCGTCGCCGCGGTGCAGGGCGCGGTGGCAGGCGGCGGGCTCGGCCTCATGCTGACCGCCGACTACATCGTGGCGTCGGAGACGGCGAAGTTCGTGAGCAAGTACGCGAACGTCGGACTCACGCCGGACTTGGGCGTCTCGACCCTGCTTCCTGCGGCGATCGGACAGCGGCGCGCCCTGCAGCTGCTGCTGCAGGACCGCACGCTGAACGCTGCGGAGGCACTCGACTGGGGGCTGGTCGCAGAGGTCGTGCCGCTCGCCGACGTCGGGGGCCGTGCCGAGCAGGTCGCGCGGTTCTGGCTCGAGAACGCGACCGCCGCCTTCGGGCAGGCCAAGCGGCTCGTGCGCGTCGGGGCTCATCGCTCGTTCGAGGACAATCTCGCCGACGAGGCCGCGTCGATCGGAGCGCGCTTCGACACCGACGAGTCGAAGATGCGGGTCGCCGCCTTCGCCGCAGCATCGCGGAAGCAGTCCACCCCGTCCCCCTGAACGATGTCCCGAACTTGACCGTCTGGGCGCCACCCGGCCGATGAATTTCGGGACACGCAACGAGAACTTCGGGACACGACCGCCGTCGGGGTCGCCGTCCACCGAACCGGAAAGGACCACCGATGACTGACAGCACGCTGGCAGGCAAGACCATCCTGATGTCGGGCGGCAGCCGCGGCATCGGCCTCGCGATCGCCCTGCGCGCCGCCGCCGATGGCGCGAACATCGCACTGCTGGCGAAGACCGACTCGCCGCACCCGAAGCTCGAGGGCACGGTGCACTCGGCCGCCGAGCAGATCCGCGCGGCCGGCGGGCTCGCGCTGCCCATCGTCGGCGATGTCCGCAACGACGACGACATCACCGAAGCGGTCCTCAAGACCGAGGGTGAGTTCGGCGGCATCGACATCGTCATCAACAACGCCAGCGTGATCGACCTGTCGCGGTCGCTCGATCTCGCCGCGAAGAAGTACGACCTGATGCAGGACGTCAACGTGCGCGGCACGTTCATGCTGTCGCAGGCGGCGGTGCCGATCCTCAAGGATGCCGAGAACCCGCACATCCTCTCGCTCTCGCCGCCGCTGAACCTCGATCCGAAGTGGCTCGGCGCGCACACCGGCTACACGCTCGCGAAGTACGGCATGACGATGGTGACGCTCGGGTTCGCGGCGGAGTTCGCGAAGGACGGCATCGCAGCCAATACGCTCTGGCCGCGCACGACCATCGCGACGGCGGCGGTGCAGAACCTGCTCGGCGGCGACATGGTGATGGCCGCCAGCCGCACGCCGGAGATCTACGCGGATGCCGCGTACGAGGTGCTCACGCGACCGTCGCGCGAGTTCACCGGGCAGAGCCTGATCGTCGAAGACGTCCTGACGGATGCCGGCATCACCGACTTCTCGAGGTACGCAGCCGTCCCCGGAACCCCCGACGACCGGCTCTTCCCCGACATCTTCCTCTGACCGCGAGCGGGCCGTATCGTGACGGCATGGTGGTGCAGAGTCTCTTCCCGATCCTGTTGACGCGGGATCTCTCGCGGCTGTCCGGCTTCTACGAGCGACGCGCTCGGAGGTTCGGTGGACTACCGCTTCGAGGACGACGGCGAAGACGCGTACGTCTCGCTCACGCTCGGTGAGGCATCCCTCGGCATCGGCCGGGAGCCCGACGCGCCCGATGCCGCCACGGGAGACCGCGTCGCCCTGTGGTTCTACGTCGACGACGTGGATGCCGCGTTCGCATCGTTCCTGGACGCCGGCGGCACCGAGATCGCGCCCCCCGCCGACATGCCGTGGGGAGAGCGGGTCGCTCAGGTGCGCGACCCCGACGGCAACCTGGTGAACCTCGGAGCCCGAGCCCGCCTGAGCTCTGCGCCGGGATGCCGGCTCAGTGCTTGTTGCCGGTGAACAGCAGGATGCCGCCGAGCCCGATCATGAGGCCGCCGCCGGTCGCGGAGAGCGCGGCGATGCGCTTCGGGGACTTGCCGAACCAGCTGCGTGCCGCCGCGGCTGCGAGCGCCCACGCGGCGTCCGAGATGAGGGCGATCACGAAGAAGACGAGCCCGAGCTCCACCATCTGCAGCGGCACGGACCCGGATTCGAGATCGACGAACTGCGGCAGCACGGCGACGAAGAATGCGATGGTCTTCGGGTTGGTCACGCCGACGATGAACCCTTCGCCCAGCTGCCGCCAGTGCGAGCGCGGGGGAGCACCGGAGATCGCCGCCTCGGCGGCGCGGTTGCGGTGCCGGATCGCCTGCACGCCGAGGAACATGAGGTACAGCGCACCGGCGACCTTCACGATCGTGAAGAGCACCACCGACTGCGCGACGATTCCGCCGACCCCCAGCGCGACCAATCCGATGACGGGCAGCAGTCCGAGAGCGTTGCCGAGCACGCTCAGGAGACCGCCGATGCGCCCGAGCGCGAGCGCGCGGCCGATCGTGAACAGCACGCTCGGTCCGGGGATGACGATCAGCACGAGCGCGGCCACGACGAACGCGAGCAGACTCTCGGGCGGAACCACATCCACAGGGTAGTGGAGCGGCGCCGGCGACGTTGCCGCAGCGTTCAGTCGGGCTCGGTGGCGGTGAGCACGACGGCGATGAAGCCGCCCGCCCCCCACCAGAACGTCACGCTCTGGTCGGTCGTCATGCCTGACGGGCGGTCGTCGGTGGCGAGCTGCTCGTACGGCAACGACACGGCCAGCGCTCCCGGCGCCTTCAGCTCGACGGACACGCACCGCGACCGCGTATCGGACTCGCGCTCCAGCAGGAGGCAGTCGACATCTCCCCGCGCGCTCGGGGCGCCGCCGATCCACAGCGCCCATCCGTAGTACTCGCCGAGCGGCTGCGCCCACCTCATCTCCCCATTGACCGGGAACACCGGGACCTCGGGGCTGGAAGAGAGGTCGACATAGTCGCCGGAGTCGTTGATCAGCACACGGATGACCGTCTGAACAGTCCGATCCGGATGGGCTGCGGCCGGCGCGGCTTCGGCGGCGAGGGGCCTCGCTCGGCCGGCAGGGCCCACCACCTCCCCCTGGGCCTGCGCGGCGGCGGTCATGCCCAGGAGGGTGGTGAACACCGCGACGGCGGCGACCACCCCGACGTGCCAGGGTGATGGACGACGTGTCGGCAGACGCGAATCGCCGGGGGAAGGCGTGAGAACATGCGCATCCTCTGGGACGATCTCCCGGATCCGCTCAGGGCGCATCGCCTCTTCTGCGTGGGCGAACCCATCGACCGGCGATGCATCGTCGACGGCATCGTCGACGGCATCGACGCCATCGACCGCATCGACTGCTTCGGCCGGCATCACCGGCGGCAGCGCGAGCTCCTCGAGCTCGATGAGGCGCGACAGCGCGTCGGCGTCGTCGGCGATGTCGGGTGACGGACCGTACGCGCGCAGGCGCAGAGCGTCGAGCTCAGCGTGTGCCGCGGCATCCATGGTTCACCGGATCCTGCTCGCTCCGTCAACCGGCGTCGGGCCGAGCAGGATCGTGATGACACCGTCAGGACTCCACCAGAAGCCGAGGCTCTGGTCTGGGGTCATGGCCTCCGGTCTCTCCTCGGCCAGGACTTCTGCGTACGGCACCGACAGCAGCAGGGCTCCCTGCGCCTTGAGCGCGGTCGACGCGCAGCCGGCGCGTGTGGTGCCGTCGCCATCCAGCACGAGACAGTTCTCGTCCTCGATCGCGCCGCGGGCGCCTCCGATCCACACCTCCCAGCCGTAGTAGTCGCCGAGCGGCTCGACCCAGGTCATGAGGCCCTCGACCGGAAAGGGGGGAATGTCATCGGTGGGTGCGATGTCGACGTAGTCCCCGAATGAACCATCGATCCGGACCTGGATCAGCGTCTGCGATCGAGGGTCGGTCGCGAATGCCAGGGCGTCGCGGACGCTCGCCGGGATCTGGCCGGCAGCACGTGACGGCACCGCGTCGGCGACGGTGCGCGACGCGGCCGTCACGGCCAGCGGCACAGCGGCCAGCGCGACAGCGGCGACGAGAGCCAAGTGCCACCCGCGCCTCGACCGCGGCCCGCGGGCTCGAGCGGGCAGAACCTCGACCACGCGCGCGGCGCCGGGAGCGCTGCCGAGCTGAGTCCCGCTCGTGGGCGCCGGGGAAGGCTCCACGCCGGACGCCGCGCTGCGCTCGTCGGGTCGCGGCTCGGGGGAGTCAGGGCGCGCGGGGAGCGCGAGTTCCTCGAGCTGGACGAGACGCTCGAGTGCCGCGCCGTCTTCGGCGATGTCGGCGCTCGGGCCGTAAGCGCGCAGACGGAGCGCGTCAAGTTCAGCGCGAGTCGCGGCATCCATGGTTCACCGTCAGATCCCCCTCCACTTCACGCTACCCCTCGGCAGCGCCATCCGGTCGGGGCTCGGCAGCCGCGCTGGGCCAGGCTTCACGCAGGTGCGTCCCCTACCCTGAGTGCATGACGACCAGGCCCGAGGGAACGCCCGTACGACAGGTGCGGCCCAAGACGGAAGGCTGGTCGCAGAAGAAGGACGGCGAGGGCCGGCCGCTCCTGCAGTTCGCGAGCCCCAAGCGAGGCAAGCCGCCCGTGCATCTGGCCGATCTCACGCCCGACGAGCGCGTCGCGAAGGTCAAGGAGCTCGGGATGCCCGGCTTCCGTGCGAAGCAGCTCGAGACGCACTACTTCACGCACTGGACCCACGACCCGGCCATGATGAGCGACCTGCCGGCGGCCGGTCGCGAGGACTTCGTGCACGGGATGCTGCCGCCGCTGCTGACGGAGGTGCGGCGCCTCGAGACCGATCGCGGCGACACGATCAAGTTCCTCTGGAAGCTGCACGACGGCGCCCTCGTGGAGTCGGTGCTCATGCGCTACCCGGGCCGAATCACGCTGTGCGTCTCGTCGCAGGCGGGGTGCGGCATGAACTGCCCGTTCTGCGCCACTGGGCAGGCCGGACTCACCCGCAACATGTCTGCGGCCGAGATCGTCGAGCAGATCGTGCGCGCCAACCGGCTGATCGCCGACGGCGGGCTCGGCGGCAAGAAGCGCGACGACCACTCCGCCGAGCGCGTGAGCAACATCGTGTTCATGGGCATGGGAGAGCCCCTCGCCAACTACTCCCGCGTCATGCAGGCCGTGCGCGTCATGACCGACAAGAAGCACGGGCTCGGCATGAGCGCGCGCGGGGTCACCGTCTCGACCGTCGGCCTCGTGCCGGCCATCACGAAGCTGGCGAACGAGGGAATCCCCGTGACGTTCGCGCTGTCGCTGCACGCTCCCGACGACACGCTCCGCGACGAGCTCATCCCGGTCAACTCCCGATGGAAGGTCGACGAGGCGCTCGATGCGGCTCGCGATTACTTCGACAAGACCGGCCGCCGCGTCTCGATCGAGTACGCGCTGATCAAGGATATGAACGACCACGGGTGGCGTGCCGACCTCCTCGCCGAGAAGCTCAACGCGCGCGGACGGGGCTGGGTGCATGTCAACCCGATCCCGCTGAACCCCACGCCGGGTTCGATCTGGACCGCGTCGGAGGTCCCCGTCCAGAACGAGTTCGTGCGCCGCCTCAACGACGCCGGCATCCCGACGACCCTCCGCGACACCCGCGGCAAGGAGATCGACGGGGCGTGCGGGCAGCTGGTCGCCACGACCGAGGACGAGGCCGTCGCCGCCGCGACCCCCACCGAGCAGTAGCGCGCGAGCGCGCGCAGTCGCACCGAGAACACCGGCCACGGGTCCCGCCGGCCTGTCCGCGCGCGCGAACGGCCGGACTGACAGAATCGGCACATGCCGAACTGGATCGTCATCACGCTGGTCGGAATCGTGTTCGCGCTCGCGGCGGCGTGGGCGGTCCGGCGGCTCCTGGATACGCAGGTCGCCTGGCTGCGATCGTCGATCGTCGCGCTGATCGTCTACCTGCTCAGCGTGCCGATCGCGCTGTGGACGCTCACCGAGGCCGGTGTCATGGTCGACGGCCGGTTCAGTGTCGACGACGCCCTCGCGTTCTCATTCCTCGCGCTCACGCTCGGCTGGATGTTCGCCGCCGTCGTGGTGGCGGTGCTCACCGTCGAGTTCCTGTGGCCGTCGCGGGGGTTCCGCAATCCCATCACGATGATCCGCGAAGCCATCCGCCGCCGCGATCGCGCGCGGCGGTATGGGCAGATCCTCGCGATCGGCTCGCGGCACGGGCTCGGGTTCTACCAGGGCCGACGGCGCGGAGACGGAGAGGAGCTCCCCGCAGCGATCGTCGCATCGATGAACGAGGCGGGAGTGACCTTCGTCAAGCTCGGGCAGGTGCTCTCGGCGCGCGAGGACGTCCTTCCGCACGATCTCATCGAGGCCCTGTCGACACTGCAGATGGATTCCACTCCCATCCCGTGGCCGGAGGCCGAGGCGGCGATCGAAACCCAGCTCGGCCGTCCGATCGCCGAGGTCTTCGCCGAGATCGACGCGACGCCGCTGGCCGCGGCATCCGTCGCCCAGGTCCACACCGCGCGACTGCTGTCAGGAGAGTCGGTCGTGGTCAAGATCCAGCGACCGCTCGCCCGCACCCAGGTGACGACCGACCTCGACATCCTGGAGCGCCTTGCCGCCGAGGCCGAGCGGCACACCGACTGGGCGCGCGACTACGGCGCGCTCGCACTCGCGACCGAGTTCGCGCGCGCGCTGCGCGAGGAGCTCGACTATCGCATCGAGGTCTCCAACACCGAGATGCTCAAGGGTGCGATCGCGGCGACGGAGTCGATCGTGCGAGTGCCGCGGGTGTACCCGGAGCTGTCGACCGCGCAGATGATCGTGCAGGAGCGCGCGGAGGGAACGCCCTTCAGCAGGCTGCGCGCCGATGAGCTCGACCCCGAACCGGGCCCGGAGGATCGCCGACGCGGTTCTGGACTCGGTGTTCGACCAGATCCTGGTGCGCGGCGTCTTCCACGCCGACCTGCACCCCGGCAACCTCATCCTCGGCGAGGTCTCGGACGAGGACGGCGGTCGCGACGTGGTCACGCTGATCGACTTCGGGGCGGTCGGCATCCTCGAGCGCAGCACGCGACGACTCCTCCTGCCGCTGCTGGTGGCGATGGCGAACGAAGACGACGTCGCGGTGACCGACGTGGCCCTGCTCCTCTGCGCGCCAGCCGAGGGCGGCGTCGCTCGACAGGGCGTCGCTGCAACGCGACATCGGTGTGATCCTGACCCGCGTGCACAACACGCGAGTGGACGAGAACGTGTTCCGCCTGTTCCTGGACGCGCTGCGGCGCAACCGCATGGCGCTGCCGCCGTCGCTGCTGCTGGTCTTCCGCACGCTCGCTTCGCTCGAGGGCACGCTGCGCAAGCTCGTCCCCGGCTACGACATGGTCGGCAGGGCGCTGGAGATCGCTCCGGATGTCGCGCGCACCCTGTTCTCGCCGCGGAGCGCGGTGCTCGGCGCCCAGACGTGGTCGGCGCTCGCCGTCGAGCAGCTGCGTCGCCTGCCGCGCAGGTTCGAGAGCATCACCCGCTCCCTGGAGGACGGCACCCTCTCGGTGCGCATGCGCTCCTTCGAGAGCGCGGACGAACGCGGATGGGTCGACGGGATCGTCGGCCGGCTCACGACGACGCTCGTCGGCATCGCCCTGGTCATCACCGGGATCCTGCTCAGCATCGACGACGGCGGACCGATGCTCACCGGCGACGTGCCGGCCTTCGCGTTCCTGGGGAGCGTCGTGGGTCTGGGAGGTCTGCTCCTCCTGCTGCGGAGCCTGCGCACTGCGCTCCCGCGCCGCACCGGTTCGGGCTGACGGTCGCGGACCGACGCAGTTCGCGCCGGCCGATCCGGCGGCATCCTTTCCGGCGCTAGCGTTGAGGGATGGTCAATTATCGATACCTCGGCAACAGCGGCTTCAAAGTCTCGGAGATCACGTACGGCAACTGGGTGACGCACGCGTCGCAGGTGGAGAACGACGCGGCGATCGCGACGGTCCACAAGGCTCTCGATCTCGGCATCACGTCGTTCGACACGGCGGACGTCGTACGCCAACACCGGCGCGGAGAGCGTGCTCGGCGAAGCGCTGAAGGGTCAGCGCCGCGAATCGCTGGAGATCTTCACGAAGGTCTACTGGCCCACCGGCCCGAAGGGGCCGAACGACATGGGCCTCAGCCGCAAGCACATCATGGACTCGATCAACGGGTCGCTGACGCGGCTCGGCACCGACTACGTCGACCTCTACCAGGCGCACCGGTACGACCACGAGACCCCGATCGAGGAGACGTTCCAGGCGTTCGCCGACGTGGTCCGGCAGGGCAAGGCGCTCTACATCGGCGTCTCGGAGTGGACGGCCGAGCAGCTGCGCGAGGGGCATGCGCTGGCGAAGGAGCTCCACATCCAGCTGGTGTCGAACCAGCCTCAGTACTCGGCGCTGTGGCGCGTGATCGAGGGCAAGGTCGTCCCCGCCTCTGAGGAGCTCGGCATCTCGCAGATCGTGTGGTCGCCGATGGCGCAGGGCGTTCTCAGCGGGAAGTACCTGCCCGGGCAGCCGGTGCCGGAGGGCTCGCGCGCGACCGACGACAAGAGCGGTGCGCGATTCATCGAGCGCTTCCTCGAGGAGGACGTGCTGACGGCCGTGCAGAAGGTCAAGCCGATCGCCGAGCAGGCAGGCCTCACGATGCCGCAGCTCGCGATCGCGTGGGTGCTGCAGAACCAGAACGTGGCGGCCGCGCTGGTCGGGGCATCCCGTCCGGAGCAGCTCGAGGACTCGGTCAAGGCCTCGGGCGTGACTCTCGACGCCGACACGATGTCCGCGATCGAATCGGCCCTGTCGCCGGTCGCGGTCACCGACCCCGAGGAGACCTACTCGGTGTCGCCGACGAGCCGACCGGCGTAGGCGAGGCCCGACCATGGCGGTGATGAGCGCCGGCATCCTGCTCTACCGGCTGGTGGGGCGGCGCACCGAAGTGCTCATCGCCCACATGGGCGGCCCGTACTGGGCGGCGAAGGACGACGCGGCCTGGTCGGTTCCGAAGGGGGAGTACGACCCCGACTCCGAGACGGCGCTGGATGCCGCACTCCGCGAGTTCGGCGAGGAGCTCGGCGTACCCGCACCCGACGTGCCGTACGCCGAGCTCGGCACGTTCGCGTACTCGTCGGGGAAGCGGGTCACCGTGTTCGTCGCCGACGGGGCGGACTTCGCCCTGGACGATCTGGTCTTCGGCGAGTTCGAGCTCGAGTGGCCCCCGCGCTCGGGTCGCATGCAGTCCTTCCCCGAGGTCGACAAGGCCGAGTGGACGGAGCTGGATGCTGCGCGCGAGCGTCTCGTGAAAGGCCAGCGCCCCGCCCTGGACGCGCTCGAGAAGCGTCTCGCGGAGGTCGCCGACTGACTCACGGCCGGCGGAGCGGCGGGCCGGTGGTCGAGATGCCTGCGGCAGAGTCCATGTGGCGACCTAGCCGGAGTCCGGGGACGAGACCGGTTCGGCCACGACGCTCCCTCCGGGCATCAGGGTGTAGCTCACCGGCTCGCCGAGGCCGGTGAACAGGTCGCTGTCCGCGTCGGTGTACCAGGAGGGCAGGACGACCGTCACGGGATTCGCGTAGGCGTTCTCGACCGAGATGCAGGAGATGGACGGCTCGGGCAGGTCGGCGATGATCATGCAGAAGTTGTGGTCGACGGTCGGACCCGCACCGACCGTGCGGCCGTACAGGAGCCCGTACGGTCGCAGCTGGTCGCGGATCAGCCGGGCGGCGATGTCCTTCATGCCGGGGGCTGCCAGCAGCTCTTCTCGCAGGCCGTCCATGTACATCCGGTAGCTCACCTCGTACGTGGCATTCCGCCGCTCCATCGCGACAGCGGCGGTCTTCGCGTGCCCCGCCGCGGCCCGGTCGCCCGGGCCCCCGCTCTGGTACCACGCCGTCACTCCCAGCAGGAGCGCGATCACGGCCGTGCCTGCGGTCAGTGCGATGTGCCAGCGCGCCGGGCCGCCGCTCGGTAGGCGCATCCTCGTCCTGCGCGGGCCAGACCACCGTCGCGCTGCTGGAGCCCGCGATCATCGGAGACGCGGAGTCCACGCCCGCGACGGCGCGGACGTCATCGTCCTCCATTCGTGGCGCCCAGGCCGCTCGCGCTCGCCGGACCTTCTCCTCGAGCTCGCTCAGGCGCGCGACCGCGACGGCATCGTCCAGGATGTCGGCATCCGGTCCGTACGCCCGTCGCCGCAGCGCGTCCAGCTCCGCCCGATCGGCGCGCGTCGTGTCGCCCGAAGGCTCCTCGCTCACGCGACCAAGGGTAATCCGGTGGGGCGGCCTCCGGGGCGGCCCGAGGAACAGACCCCGCTCAGTCCGCGGCGCGTTCCGCGTCCCATTCGGCGAGCAGCTCCGGCATCCGCCTGGCGAGGAATCGGAAGAACTCCGACATGTCCCGTGCCCGGGTCACCGAGATCGGGGCGTCCGTGTTCTCGTCCGCGACCCGATCGACGAAGTCGGCGAGCCTCTCGTACAGCGGCATGTTCGCGGTCAGCACCACGTGCCAGCCGTCGTCGCGGATGTCGTACCGGTCGCGGCGGTCGCCCCGATGCGGCAGCCGGTGGATGATGTGGATCGACTGCAGGTACCGCACTGCGCCAGACACCGCCGCGGCCGAGACGCCCAGCCGATCGGCGAGTTCGGCGGCGGTGTAGCCCGCATCCGGCGAGCCGACCAGCGCCATCATGACGCGGGCAGGCATGCGCGGCATCCCGGCGGCCGTCATCATCGCCGCTGCCTGCTCGGCCGGCTCGATCCCGGGATGCTCCACCAGCGTCACCCCGCCGGTGCCAGTTCGCGGCGTCGCATCAGGGCCAGCGCGGCACCGCCGGCGAGCACCACTGCGCCGACGATCCACCAGAATCCGCGCACATCGATGCCGTCGGGCGAGACGGTCGGGGCCGAGGCGAACGGCGAGATGTGCACGAGGCCGTCGGGGAGGCCGAAGAGCGGTCCGAACAGTCCCAGCACCATCCCGACGACCACGAGCGTCCAGCCGAGCGGAATCGTGAGCCGTGGCGCCACGACGAAGACGAGCGCGGTGACGACGAGGAAGACGCTTGCTGCCGCCACCTGCCCGGCGCCCACCACGACCGCGTCGCCCAGAAGGGACCAGTCGCCCGCGTTGGATGCGAGGCCGACCGCCGCTCCTGCGACTGCGGCGGCGATCACCAGGATGACGGCGACGAAGGCGACGACCATGTAGTCCGCGAGCCAGCGGGCACGATCGACGGGAGTCGACAGCACCGGCTCCGCCGTGCCGTGCGCCTCCTCCTGGCGCGC
Organism: uncultured Actinomycetota bacterium; assembly: GCA_963713325.1. Lineage (GTDB taxonomy): Bacteria > Actinomycetota > Actinomycetes > Actinomycetales > Microbacteriaceae > Microbacterium. The sequence goes on along the minus strand of CAVQLL010000016.1, from coordinate 179,781 downwards.
ATGGCACACGATCTGCACGGCGCAGCATGCGCCGAAGATGCCGGCCATCGTGAAGAAGATCACCACCGCGCCCTGCGCGAGGCTGCCCTGGTCGGTGAGCGACTGGAGGATCGCCTCGATGGAGGGGAGCTGTTCGGTGAGGCTTTCGAGCACCGTGGCGAGGGACGTGGCGAGCATCCCGGTGATCAGCCCTCCGACGATCCACCCGATCACCGCGCCGGAGGTCAGGCGGGCGACGAGTGCGGAGGGCGTGGACAGCGCGGGCGACGCCGTCGCCCTGCCGTGCCGCTCAGGGATCAGCCCCGCACCGAAGTCCCGTCTCGACTGCAGGGCGAACGCCACCGCCGCGAGCGCGGCACCCACCGAGACGCACAGCAGGAGCGGCCAGACGTCGTCGTCTGCGAACGGACGGCTCTGCTCGCCCCACCCGAACGGCGACAGCCAGACGAGCCACGAACTCTCGATCCGCTGCAGGTCTGCACTCGGTGTGCCTGCGGCGTTGCCGATCCCGGCGAGCAGGAACGTGATCAGGAGCACCCACACCGACAGCGCGTTCGCACCGCGCGAGGTGCGCTGCAGCTGACCGGCGACCAACCCGATCCCGAGGAAGGCCATGCCGACCGCGCCCGCGCCGAACCCCGCGACGAGAGATCCTTGCACGGCGAGTCCGCACGCGAGCAGCGCGAGCGTCGTCGCCACGGCGAGCGTGAGGTTGGCGAGGAGTCCGTGCGCGAACGTCGCCGCGAGCGGCGTCAGCCGGCCCGCGGGCGTGGCGCCGACCAGCTCGGCGCGCCCATCCTCCTCCTCCGTCCGCGTGTGACGGACGGCGAGGAACGTGCTCATGAACGCGGCGAGCATCGCCAGGAACGGGAAGATGAGGAACAGCATGAACGCGCCCTCTTCGGCCCCGGAGGGGAGCCCGCGGAAGAGCAGGATGACCGGGTTCGCCATAGCCGTCGCGAGGAGGACCTGCCGATCGGCCTGCGTGCCGTACGAGTCGGTCACGCCGACGTAGGTGAGGAATGCGAGCGCTGCGGTGCCGACGATCCAGAGCACCAGCTGCCAGCGGTCGCGGCGGAGGCGCTCGCCGAGGAGCGTGCCGAAACCGGTCATCGCGTCGCCCGGGCTGGCGCGTCGACTCGTCGCAGCACCGCCCGCTGCGGCGAGCGCCTCCTCATCGGCGATGTCATCGCCGTAGTGGCGGAGGAACAGCTCTTCGAGGCTCGGCGGAGCGACCCGAAGCCCGGCGACGTTGCGTGCGCCGAGCGCCGGCAGCACGCCGCCGACGGCATCCGAATCCACGGTGAAGGCGGCCCGACCGTCCTCGAACCGCGGATCGTGGATGCCGGGAATCCCATCGAGCACCGCGATATCCGTCGCTTCGAAGGACACCTCCGACCGCGTGAGGTGCCGAAGTTCGGCCAGCGTGCCGGACTCCGCGATCCGTCCCGCCCGGATGATCGAGACACGATCGCAGAGCCGCTCGACCTCCGAGAGGATGTGGCTCGAAAGCAGCACCGTGGCTCCGGCATCCTTCACGCGCGCCACCTCGTGACGGAAGACGACCTCCATCAGCGGGTCCAGTCCACTCGTCGGCTCGTCGAAGATGTACAGCTCGGCGGGCACAGCCAGCGCCGCGATGAGGGCGACCTTCTGCCGATTGCCTTTCGAGTAGGCGCGGCCCTTCTTGCGGGGATCGAACTGGAACACCTCCAGCAGCCGCTCCTTCTCGGCCCGGTACGCCGTGTCGCTGCGCCTCGCGCCCCGCAGCCGCGAGAGGAAGTCGATCGCCTCGCCGCCGCTCAGGTTCGGCCACAGGCTCACGTCGCCGGGGATGCTGGAGATCCGGCGGTGCAGAGCCACGGCGTCCCGCCAGGGGTCCTGGCCGAAGACGGATCGCCTCGCCGCCGGTCGCGCGGGCGAGACCGAGGAGGATGCGGATCGTCGTCGACTTGCCCGCGCCGTTCGGCCCGAGGAAGCCGTGCACCTGACCCTCCTCGACCTGCAGGTCGAGGCCGTCGAGAGCGTGGACATGCCCGTAGTGCTTCGTCAGGCCTTTGGTGTCGATGATCGTTGTCACGGATCGTGAACTGTACGCCCGATTCACAATTTTGTGAATACCCTGTCGCGGAACGGAGGCCGGGTCGATCGCCCGGCCTCCAGCGTCACGTCATCGTCGGACCCTCTCAGGAGGTGTAGGTCAGGACGTCTTCACAGAAGTCGTTGTCCGCCGTATCGGACTGACCTTTGCTCTCGGCGCCGAGGAAGGCGACGAACACATCGTCATCCGGCCAGCCCGGAGTGCCCGCCTCATCGATCACGATCGTGGCGAAAGTGCGTCCCACATCCTTGAAAAGCTTGTTGCCGTCGTCGTCGTAGTACTGTGTCGGTCCGGTCAGCAGGGCAGTGATCGTGATCGTCCCGTCACCGTTGTCGACCACCTTGTGGTCGCGCTCCTGGCCCTTCCGGACGAAGCTGAACGACTTGCCCGTCTCGTCGTTGATCCACGCTCCCTCGACGTGGATGGTGCTCCCGCCGTAGAACTTCCCGCCTCGCACCATCCCCTGGAAGTTGCCGTGCGAATCTTCGACGTACCGCACGTCGTACGGGATGTCCGGGCACCAGTTGTCGGCCGCGTGCTCGACCTGCTCGATGTGCTCGATGTGCTCGCTCCAGTGGTCGATGATCGGCTGTCCCGCCGACGCCGGAGCTCCTATCGCAAGGAGAACGACGGATGCCGCGGCGGCTGCAGTCGCCGCGGCGCGCATGTGCTTCATTTTCTTCCCCCTCCTGCCTTCGGTCCGCGTCTTTGCGGGCCTTTCACCGCGAAAGGTACACCCGTGCATCCCAGGGCGACAGAGGGGTCTGCGCTGACGATCTCGTAACCGCGTTCTGTATACGGCTGACCGCGAATCTCTGCGCTGAAGGGCTCGATCTTGCGGTTTATGTATACAATGATTCGAGTTACGTCGAAGAGGAGGTGCGCGACATGCGAGCGAGCGACCGCGCCTACCGAACTCTGCTGGACGAGATCCAGTCGGGCGCACTGGCCCCGGGACGGTCCTGGCCGAAGTCGAGCAGGCTTCCCGGCTCGGAGTGAGCCGCACACCCCTGCGCGAAGCACTCGGCCGGCTCGCCGCCGATGGACTCGTCGCACAGCAGTCCGCGCGCGTGACCGTGGTCACCGATGTCGACTCCGGCGATATCCGCGAGCTGTTCGAACTGCGCCGCGCGCTCGAGGAGTCCGCCGCGCGCCTTGCCGCCGAGCGGGCGGATGCCGCGGCCTTCGACGCGCTGGCGGACGAGTTCGCGCGCGCCAGCATCGAAGGTCAGCAGGGGTTGGACGCGTACTACGGTCTGATCGCCCGTTTCGACGCCGAGCTCGACGCCGCGGTCGGCAACGACTATCTCACCTCCGCGCTGCGGAACGTGCGCACGCACCTCGTTCGGGTGCGCAGGCTCGCACGCGACAATCCCGGCCGGCTCGCGGCATCCGTCGCGGAGCATCGCCTCATCGCCTCGGCGATCGCCGCGCGCGACGCGGACCTCGCCGCCCACGCGACGCACGTGCACCTGCACAATGCGCTCGCCGCCATCCTCGCGTCCGTAGAGGGCGCGCACCTCGAACCGCACACCGAACAGGGAGCAGCATGACCGTCATCCATCACCTCCGCGTCCACCGCAGCGACGAGCACCTCGCCCGCGAGGGACAGCTGGCATGGCGCATCGCCGAGATCGCGGCCGATCCCGTCGAGGTCGAGCCCGACGTCGTCGACATGATCATCAACCGGATCATCGACAACGCCGCGGTTGCGGCGGCATCCCTCACCCGGGCGCCGGTGAGCGCCGCCCGCCAGCAGGCGCTCGACCACGCCGTCTCCATCAGCGGCAATGGCGCGACCGTGTTCGGCTGCAGCATCGACCGCCGCACGAGCCCCGAATGGGCCGCCTGGGCGAACGGCGTCGCCGTGCGCGAACTGGATTACCACGATACGTTCCTTGCCGCCGACTACTCGCACCCGGGCGACAACATCCCGCCGATCGTCGCCGTCGCCCAGCACGTCGGATCCGATGGCGCGGCGCTCGTCCGCGGAATCGCGACGGGCTACGAGATCCAGATCGACCTGGTCCGCGCGATCTCGCTGCACAAGCACAAGATCGATCACGTCGCCCACCTCGGCCCCTCGGCCGCCGCAGGCATCGGCACGCTGCTCGGCCTTCCGGTCGAGACCATCTACCAGGCGGTCGGGCAGGCGCTGCACACGACGACGGCCACGCGTCAGTCGCGCAAAGGCGAGATCTCGACCTGGAAGGCGCACGCCCCCGCGTTCGCCGGGAAGATGGCCGTCGAGGCGGTCGACCGTGCGATGCGCGGCGAGACCAGCCCGTCACCGATCTACGAAGGCGAAGACGGCGTGATCGCCTGGATGCTGGACGGCCCGGATGCCGGCTACGAGGTGCCGCTGCCCGCCGACGGCGAGCCCAAGCGCGCCATCCTGGATTCGTACACGAAGGAGCACTCGGCCGAGTATCAGGCGCAGGCCTGGATCGACCTCGCACGCAAGCTCGGCACCGAGCACCCGTCGCTGCGCGAGGGCAAGGGTGCGGATGGGCAGGAGATCGAGTCGGTCGTCCTGCACACGAGCCACCACACCCACTACGTGATCGGCTCCGGCGCGAACGACCCGCAGAAGTACGATCCGACCGCATCCCGCGAGACGCTCGACCACTCGATCCCGTACATCTTCACGGTCGCACTGCAGGACGGCACGTGGCACCACGGCGACTCGTACGCCCCGGCGCGCGCCGGCCGCGAAGACACGGTCGACCTGTGGAACAAGGTGACGACCGCCGAGGACGATGAGTGGACGCGGCGCTACCACTCCGACGATCCCGAACGAGAAGGCGTTCGGCGGCCGCGTCGTGATCCGCTTCGCCGATGGCAGCGAGATCGTCGACGAGATCGCCGTGGCCGACGCGCACCCTCTCGGTGCCCGGCCGTTCGCCCGCGAGGACTACATCCGCAAGTTCCGGATCCTCGCCGAGCCGGTGCTCGCACCCGAGGAGATCGAGCGGTTCCTCGACCTCGCACAGCGCCTGCCCGACCTCACCGTCCGACGAAGTGCAGCAGCTCACGATCGTCGCCCAGGTCGGCGTGCTGGCGACGGCGCCCGGCGCCGAAGGGACTGTTCTGATGCTGTACGCACAGACCCCGCGACCGAGAAGCGCCGATTGCTGCGCGAGAAGCTCGCGTCCGGCGAGCTGCTGCGCTTCCCCGGTGCGTTCAATCCGCTGAGCGCGCGGCTCATCGAGCAGAAGGGGTTCGAGGGCGTCTACATCTCGGGCGCCGTGCTCAGCGCCGATCTCGGACTGCCCGACATCGGGCTCACCACCCTCACCGAGGTCGCCGGGCGTGGGCAGCAGATCGCCCGCATGACCGAGCTGCCGGCGATCATCGACGCCGACACCGGATTCGGTGAGCCCATGAATGTCGCCCGCACGATCCAGACGCTCGAAGACGCGGGCCTGGCCGGCACGCACATCGAGGACCAGGTCAACCCGAAGCGCTGCGGGCACCTCGACGGCAAGTCGGTCGTGGACGAAGGCACCGCGGTCAAGCGCATCCGCGCGGCCGTCGACGCACGTCGCGACCCGAACTTCCTCATCATGGCCCGCACCGACGTGCGTGCCGTCGAAGGTCTCGACGCCGCGATCGAACGGGCGAAGGCCCTGGTGGATGCCGGAGCCGACGCGATCTTCCCTGAGGCCATGCGCGACCTCGGCGAGTTCGAGGCCATGCGCTCCGCACTGGACGTGCCGATCCTCGCCAACATGACCGAGTTCGGCAAGAGCGATCTGTTCACGACCGATCAGCTGCAGGGCGCCGGCGTGAACATCGTCATCTGGCCGGTCTCGCTACTTCGGATCGCGATGGGCGCGTCGGGCCGTGCCCTGGATACTCTGATCGAGGAGGGCCGTCTGAGTTCCAAGCTCGGAGAGATGCAGCATCGCGCGGATCTCTACGACCTGATCGACTACGAGGGCTACAACCACTTCGACACGTCGGTGTTCGACTTCCACATCGCCCGCTGAGACCCACTTCGAGGAAGAAGAGAGATGACAGAGATCGAGATCAAGAAGGGCCTCGCGGGGGTCACGGTGGACTATACCGCCGTCTCGAAGGTCAACCCCGACACGAACAGCCTCCTCTACCGGGGCTACCCCGTGCAGGAGCTGGCGGCGACACAGCCGTTCGAGGCAGTCGCGTACCTGCTCTGGTACGGCGAGCTTCCGACCGACGAGCAGCTGGCGGAGTTCGTCGCCGAGGAGCGATCGCAGCGGACGCTCGACGAGAACGTCAAGCAGGCGATCGACCTGGTGCCGCTGTACGCGCACCCGATGGATGTCATCCGCACGGCGGTCTCGCTCGTCGGGGCATCCGACCCTGCCGCATTCGACAACTCGCGTGAGTCGGACCTCGCGAAGTCGAAGCACCTCTTCGCGAAGCTTCCCGCGATGGTCGCGTACGACCAGCGTCGCCGCCATGGTCAGGCGATCGTCGAGCCGCGCGACGACCTCGACTACTCGCAGAACTTCCTCTGGATGACCTTCGGCGAGGTGCCCGACCCGGTCGTCGCGCACGCGTTCAACGTCTCGATGATCCTGTACGCCGAGCACTCGTTCAACGCGTCGACGTTCACCGCGCGGGTCATCACGAGCACCATCGCCGACCTGTACTCCGCGGTCGTGGGTGCCATCGGGGCGCTCAAGGGCCCGCTGCACGGCGGGGCCAACGAAGCGGTCATGCACACGTTCGACGAGATCGGCTCGGCAGACAATGTCGCGCCGTGGCTGGACACCGCCCTCGCCGAGAAGCGCAAGATCATGGGCTTCGGACACCGCGTCTACAAGCACGGCGATTCGCGCGTCCCGACCATGAAGGCGGCTCTGGACACCCTGGTCGAGCACTACGACGCGCGGGATCTCGCCGCGCTGTACGACACCCTGGAGTCGGAGTTCGTCTCGCGCAAGGGCATCTACCCGAACCTGGACTACCCGTCCGGGCCGACCTACAACCTGATCGGGTTCGACACCCTGACCTTCACGCCGCTGTTCGTCGCGTCGCGAGTCACCGGGTGGACCGCCCACATCATGGAGCAGGCGGCATCCAATGCCCTCATCCGTCCGCTGTCGGCCTACAACGGGCCGGACGAGCGGCACATCGACGGCTACGTGCCGGATGCTGCGGTCGAGGTGACCGTGGAGCGTCCGGAGGAAGCCGCCGGCTGACGAGGGCGCCATGGCCATCACGTCGCGGGACGAGCTGCGGGCGCTGCAGGCACCGCTGAATGCCTTCGACGCGGCCGACACCGTCACCGACCCACACAGGAGCTGAGATGCGCACCGCCGTCATCGTCGACGTCGTCCGGACACCGTCCGGGCGCGGCAAACCGGGTGGCGCGCTCTCGGGCGTGCATCCGGTCGATCTGGCCGCGGGCGTCCTGCGGGCCGTGCTCGAGCGCAACGGCCTCGAGTCGCGGCAGATCGACGACGTGCTGCTCGGCTGCGTCAGCCAGGTCGGCGACCAGGCGATGAACGTGGCCCGCCAGGCCGTGCTCGCGGCGGGGTTCGATGAGACCGTCCCCGCGACGACCATCGACCGGCAGTGCGGATCGAGTCAGCAGGCAGCACATTTCGCGGCGCAGGGCGTCATCGCGGGCGCCTACGATATCGTGATCGCCGGCGGCGTCGAGTCGATGAGCCGAGTGCCCCTCGGATCGTCGCGCGCCGGCGGTTCGCGTTCCCCGCTGCTGGACGAGCGCTATCCCGACGGGCTGATCGGCCAGGGTATCTCGGCCGAGCTGATCGCGGACAAGTGGCGGCTGTCCCGCGATGTGCTGGACGCCTATTCGGCCGAGTCGCACCGCAGGGCGGCGGATGCGGCATCCCGTGGCCTGTTCGACTCCCAGCTGCTGCCGGTCGCCGTCGACGGCGGCGAAGTCGCCGCGGACGAGACGGTGCGGGCCGGCACCACGATCGAGGGTCTCGCCGGGCTGAATCCTGCCTTCCGTACCGACGCGATGGCGGCACGCTTCCCCGAGCTGGAATGGCGTATCACGCCGGGCAACTCGTCGCCGCTGACGGACGGCGCATCGGCCGCCCTGATCATGAGCGAGGAGAGGGCGGTCGAACTCGGACTGACGCCGCGCGCGCGATTCCACGCATTCGCGGTCGTCGGCGACGACCCGCTGTTCATGCTCACCGGACCCATCCCCGCGACGCAGCGCGTCCTCGAGCGAAGCGGTCTGAGCATCGGCGACCTGGATGCCTACGAGGTGAACGAGGCCTTCGCGTCCGTTCCCCTGGCGTGGGCGCACGACCTGCGTGCAGACCCCGAGAAGCTCAACCCGTGGGGCGGGGCGATCGCGCTGGGGCACGCTCTGGGCTCGTCGGGAACACGCCTGCTGGGCACTCTGCTGGCGAACCTGGAGACCACGGGCGGCCGCTACGGGCTGCAGACGATGTGCGAGGGCGGCGGGATGGCGAACGCGACGATCATCGAGCGTCTTTAGCGGGGACCGCGTGGACCGCGAAGAAGCGGCCCCATCAGGACCTGATCGGGGCCGGTCTCACTGCGGCAGACCGCCGCGGGATAGGCGCAGCAGCATCCCGCCCCCGACCTCCGCTACGGCGCGAGGCTGCGGTGATGGAGAACATCGTCGTCGTGCCCGACACCTCGTTCGCGACCGCGATCAGCGGCGCTCCCGTCGGAGACGACTCCCGCGCAATGAATGCGAGTCCCTCCGGGCCCAGGTCGCCGGCCTGCGACAGCACCGACTTCGGGGTCGTCGGCATCCTCGACCGAGACCGAGAAGTCGCGGTTGCTGACGTACCTCGCTCGTCACATTCAAGCGGCCGAGGTCCGCCGCGCCCGTGACCGCGGCGAGTAGTCGGGGGAGAGGGTTCGCGCGCGGGCGCGCGCTCCGTGTTCGTTGCCCCGGCGGTGTCAGGCCGGTGAACGAAAGTCGAACGATTCGGCTCTTGGGGAGTCCTCGTATATAGTTGGAAGTCCAGGTAAATTTGTCATCGTGCCAGAGTCGGCACGGGAGGAGTCTGCACAATGACGCAGAACACGGCGTACATGGTGGGCGCAACGCATGCCCCCTCGGACTCGGCGACGCCCATGACCGCCGACGAGCGCGCGGCGATCATCGAGGCGGTGCGCGATTTCGCGCAGTCCGAGATCGCCCCGCACGCCCTCGAGTGGGATGAGCGCAAGCACTTCCCGCGCGACGTGCTGCACCGTGCAGGCGAGCTCGGCCTCGGCGGCATCTACGTGCGCGAAGACGTCGGCGGATCGGCGCTCACCCGTTCCGACGCGGTCGCGGTCGTCGAGGAGCTCGCGAAGGCGGACCCCTCCATCGCGGCGTACGTCACGATCCACAACATGGTGGCGTGGATGATCGACTCCTACGGCTCGCCGGAGCAGCGCGAGACGTGGCTGCCGCGCCTGTGCGCGATGACCGACTTCGGCAGCTACTGCCTCACCGAGCCGGGCGCGGGCTCGGATGCCGGGGCGATCACGACCAGCGCGATCCGCACCTCCGACGACCACTACGTCCTGACCGGAGTCAAGCAGTTCATCTCGGGCGGCGGCGAGGCATCCGTCTACGTCGTGATGGCGCGCACCGGCGAGCCAGGCGCCCGCGGGATCTCGGCGTTCCTCGTGCCGGGCGATGCCGACGGCCTCTCGTTCGGCGCGAACGAGAAGAAGATGGGCTGGAACGCCCAGCCGACGCGTCAGGTGATCTTCGACGAAGTGCGCGTGCCGGCATCAGCCATGCTCGGAGTCGAGGGCCAGGGCTTCAAGATCGCGATGTCCGCCCTCAACGGCGGCCGCATCAGCATCGCCGCGTGCTCGCTCGGCGGGGCGCAGTGGGCGCTCGACCGTGCAGTGAAGTACGTGCACGAGCGGTTCACCTTCGGCGAGCCGCTCGCCGAGAAGCAGTCCGTCGTGTTCACGCTGGCAGACATGGCCACCGAGCTGCGTGCCGCACGCGCACTCGTGCGGGATGCCGCGCTCGCCCTGGATGAGAAGGCGCCGGATGCCGCGATGCAGTGCGCGATGGCCAAGCGCTTCGCGACCGACGCCGGCTCCCGCATCGCGAACGAGGCGCTGCAGCTGCACGGCGGCTACGGCTATCTGCACGAGTACGGCATCGAGAAGGTCGTCCGCGACCTGCGGGTGCATCAGATCCTCGAGGGGACCAACGAGATCATGCGCGTCATCATCGGGCGCGAGCTGCTTCAGGCGGTGCCGCGATGAGGATCGCGTTCCTGGGGCTCGGGCACATGGGCTTGCCGATGGCCGTGAATCTCGTGAAGGCGGGCCACGACATCGTCGGCTTCGACGTCGTCCCTGCCGCGATCGACGCGGCGCGTGCGGCCGGTATCACCGTCGCCGCGTCGGGACAGGATGCCGTCCTCCGGCAGGCCGAGCAGCCGGGAGGCGTCGTCGTCACGATGTTCCCCAGCGGCCGCCACGTCATCGACGCTTACCGCGGGTCCGACGAGGCGCCGGGCCTGCTCGCAGTCGCGTCACCCGGGACGCTGTTCATCGACTCCTCGACGATCGCGGTCGACGAGGCGCAGGAGGCGCACGCGCTCGCCGAGGCGGGTGGCCACCGCAGCCTCGACGCCCCCGTGTCGGGCGGAGTCGTCGGCGCCGAGAACGCCACGCTGGCCTTCATGGTCGGCGGCTCCGACGAGGACTTCGAGGCGGCGCGGCCCTTGCTCGAAGCGATGGGCCGCCGTGTCGTGCACTGCGGCTCTGCGGGGCTCGGGCAGGCCGCGAAGGTCTGCAACAACATGATCCTGGGCATCTCGCAGATCGCGGTCGCTGAGGCCTTCGTGCTCGGTGAGCGCCTCGGCCTCACGCACCAGGCCCTGTTCGACGTGGCATCCAATGCGTCGGGTCAGTGCTGGGCGCTGACGACGAACTGCCCTGTGCCGGGGCCGGTTCCGACGAGCCCGGCGAACCGCGACTACCAGCCGGGCTTCGCCGGCGCGCTCATGTCGAAGGACCTCGGGCTCGCCGAGCAGGCGATCGATCTCACCGGCGTCGACGCCCGGATGGGCCGCCTCGCGCGCGAGATCTACAAAGAGTTCGCGGCCGGCGCCGGCGCAGGGCAGGATTTCTCGGGGATCATCAACACGATCCGCGCCGAAAGCACCGACGCCTGAACAGGCGCCGGCGCCTGAAACCGGCACCGGCGTGAGCCGGCATCCGACGCCTGATCCGGCATCGAAGCCTGCAACCGGCAACCGACGCCTGAACACCCGACTCCGAGGAGCACCATGACGTACGAGACGATTCTGGTCGAGACGCGCGGGCGCGTCGGCTGGATCACCCTGAACCGTCCGGAGGCGCTCAACGCGCTCAACACCCAGGTGATGCACGACATCGTGGCCGCAGCATCCGCCTTCGACGCCGACGAGGGCATCGGCGCGATCGTGCTGACCGGGTCGGAGCGCGCGTTCGCGGCGGGCGCCGACATCAAGGAGATGGAGTCCAAGTCGGGCTTGGAGATGGTCATGGGCGACCACTTCGGCGGGTGGGCGCAGTTCGCTGCCGTGCGGACGCCTGTCATCGCCGCGGTGTCGGGCTATGCGCTCGGCGGCGGCTGCGAGCTGGCGATGATGTGCGACATCATCCTCGCCGCCGACACCGCCAAGTTCGGTCAGCCCGAGATCAACCTCGGCGTGATCCCCGGCATGGGCGGGTCCCAGCGCCTGGTGCGCGCTGTCGGCTATTACAAGGCCGCCGAGCTCGTGCTGACCGGCCGGATGATCGACGCCGCCGAGGCCGAGCGCGCCGGGCTCGTGTCGCGGGTCGTTCCCGCGGCCGAGCTGCTCGACGAGGCGGGCAAGGTCGCCGACACGATCGCGTCGAAGTCGCTGCCGTCGCTGTACGCGGCGAAGGCGGCGCTGGATGTCGCGCTGGAGTCCACCCTCACCGAGGGGCTCCGCTTCGAGAAGCACACGTTCGCGAGCCTCTTCGACACGGCCGATCAGAAGGAAGGGATGGCGGCCTTCCGTGAGAAGCGCGCCCCCGACTTCCAGAATCGCTGACCCCCGCGCGCGCCGCACTCATTCGCGAGACTGCACCGGAGCGTCGAGACCGCGGGTGAATCCCTATGTCTCGGCCCGCGGGTGCAGTCTCGCGGTGCTCGGAGCGGGTCAGAGCGGGTCGGGGAGGGGCCGCGGGTCGGCGAAGTCGCCGGCATCCTTGCGGAACCGCGCGAGGATCCGGACGAGCTCGACCGTGTCGTCGTCGGAGAGGCCGGGGTCGGCGAACACCTCGGTGTTGAGCGCGTCCGTGGCTCGCTCGACGAGCTCGCGTCCGGCGGCCGTCAGCACGAGCATCGCCGCACGGCCGTCGCCCGGGTGCGGCTCGCGCTCGACCAGACCGTCGCGCACGAGCCGGTCGACCGTGTTGGTGACGCTGGTCGGGTGCACCTGCAGTCGCGCGATCGCGCTGGCCATCGGCATCCGGCCCTCGCGGGTGAAGCCGAGCAGGCGCAGCATCTCGTATCGGGCGAACGACAGGCGGAAGGGCTTCAAGGCAGCGTCGATGCGCGCGAGCATGAGCTGCTGCGCGCGGATGATCGAGGTCACGGCGGACATGCCGGGAGCGGCATCCGCCCATCCGTGCACCGTCCATTGGCGCTTCGCCTCGGCGATCGGGTCGACGGGGAGCGGTCCTGACCTCGGCATCGTCCGCCTCCCTTCCAGCGCTGTCCACGGTAGCCGGTCACGGCGGTCACGGAGCGATCGCGCGCGGACACGAGCCATAGACTCGATGCGACGAAGGAGCGGAGCGCAATGAAGATCGTCGTCTTGGTCAAGGAAGTCCCGGACACCTACGGGGACCGCAAGCTCAGCCTGGAGACCGGCCTGGCCGATCGTGGTGCGAGCGAGACGGTGCTCGACGAGATCGGTGAGCGCGCCCTCGAAGTCGCGCTGAGCTACGCCGACAAGAATGCGGATGCCGAGGTCGTGGTCCTCTCGATGGCTCCGTCCGGGTCTGCCGCGACGGTGCGCAAGGGTCTGGCGATGGGGGCCGGATCTGCCGTGCATGTCGCGGATGAGGGCCTGGTCGGTGCGGACCTGGGGCTGACGGCGGAGGTACTGGCCGCGGCGATCCGCCGTACCGGCTTCGATCTTGTGATCACCGGCAACCTGTCGACGGACGGTTCGGGTGGGGTGATGGCGGCGATGATCGCGGAGCTGCTGGATGTGCCGAACGTGACCGCGCTGAACACGGTCGTCATCGGTGACGGCACGGTGTCGGGGGAGCGGGCGAGTGACGGCGCGACGATGCAGGTGTCGGCCGACCTGCCCGCGGTGATCTCGATCACGGAGGCCCTGCCGGATGCGCGCTTCCCCAACTTCAAGGGCATCATGGCGGCCAAGAAGAAGCCGTTCGAGACGCTGACGCTCGAGGACCTCGGTGTCGAGCCCGAGGATTCGAACGCGTCGCGGTCGATCGTGCTGGCGCTGTCGGAGAAGCCGCCGCGTGAGGCGGGTACCAAGATCGTCGACGAAGGCGATGCGGGCGAGAAGCTCGCCGAGTTCCTCGTCCAGAACCGGCTCGTGTGAGGTGGCTGGCATGACTTTCGCTGACGATTCGATCCTGGTTCTGCTGGATGTCACTCCGGCCGGCGAGCTCGCGAAGAGCTCGGCGGGCCTCCTGGGCGCCGCTGCGTCCGTCGGAACCCCGGTTGCGCTGGTGGTCGGCGACGAGAAGCTCGCGACGGATGCTGCGGAGTTGGGTGCAGTTTCGGTACTGGTCGCCGCCCCGGGTGGCGATGCGCAGCAAGCCGGGGGTCCGGGGCGGAGCCCCGGTGAGTACCTGCTCACCGTGCCGGTCGTCGATGCGCTCGCAGCTGCGGCCGACCTGGTGCGGCCTGATGCGATCCTCATCTCGAACTCGATCGAGGGCCGGGATGTCGCCGGGCGCTACGCCGCGCGCACCCGCTCCGGCCTGTGCGTGGACGCGGTCGGCGTCTCCCGCGACCCGGAGGGCGTCGTCGCCCAGCACTCGGTGTACGGCGGCGAGTACACCGTCGATTCCGCCGTCACGTGGGGTGCCCCGGTCATCACGGTGCGCCAGGGCGCGATCGACGCGCGCGCGGATGCAGTCGCGTCGCCGGTCGTCGAGACTCTCGCTGTGACGGCATCCGGGCGCAAGGCCGCGACGGTCGGCGCCGTCGATGCCGCGGTCGTGACCTCGTCTCGTCCGGAGCTGCGCGGAGCCGCGAAGGTCGTCGCCGGTGGCCGCGGACTCGGTTCGCAGGACAAGTTCGAGCTCGTGGATCAGCTCGCCGATGCGCTCGGCGCCGCGGTCGGCGCCTCGCGTGCGGCGGTCGACGCCGGCTACGTGCCGCAGTCGTACCAGGTCGGGCAGACCGGTGTGTCCGTCTCGCCGCAGCTGTACGTCGCGCTCGGGATCTCGGGCGCGATCCAGCACAAAGCGGGCATGCAGACCGCGAAGACGATCGTCGCGATCAACAAGGACGGCGATGCCCCGATCTTCGAGATCGCGGACTTCGGTGTCGTCGGCGACCTGTTCACGGTCGTGCCGCAGCTGATCGCCGCCCTCGAGGCGCGGAAGGCGTAACCCCGATGGCGACCTACGGTCAGACGGTCCGTCGCGGGCTGCCCCGGCAGCCCGGCGGAGACCCATGGCCGCCCACGCCCGAGGGTGCCGTCGACGTCGGAGAACCCCAGGCATCCCCGGTCGTCGAGCCTGCGAATCCCGGCACCGCTGCGGTCGCCGCTTCCACGGTCGCCGAGCCCGCGACCCCGGTCGCTACGGTCACTTCCACGGCCGCTGAGCCCGCCTCCCCGGTTGCTGGGCTCGTCGAAGCGTCGGCGACCGCCGCAGCCGGTGCGACCGCCGCGTCGGCCGCCGAGCCCGCGCTTCCGGTCTCCGAGCCTGCCGAAGGCCCCTCGCAGGGCGCACGCCCGATTCGCCGCGGGCTCCCGCGCGTCCCCGGTGGCGAACCCTGGCCCCCCGCAGCATCCGCACCCGTCGCCGTTCATCCGTCACCCGTGCCCGGCATCGCCGCTGCGGCGCGTACCCAGGTGACGGATGAACCCGCGGCATCCGCCCCGGCTCATCCGTCACCCGTGCCCGGCATCGCCGCCGCGGCGCGTGCGCAGGTGACGGATGAACCCGCGGCATCCGCCCCCGCCTCCGACCGACCGCTGCGCCGCGGGCTGCCCCGTGTCGCCGGCGGAGAGCCGTGGCCGGCCGCAGGATTCGCGCCGGCAGTGGTGGTCCCTGTCGTGGTCGCCGGCGCTTCCACGGGTTCAGGCTTCGAGGGCGAGGCCGCGACAGCGACCGGGGAGACCACGCAGACCGAGCTGCTGCCCGAGGAGGCGGCATCGCCGGAGGCGGTCTCCGCAGCGTTGGCCACGGTCGCGCGCTCAGGGGATCTGTCGCCTCTGCCGTTCACGCCGACCGTGTTCCCGGGCCCGGCCGCGGTTGAGTTCGAGCGGGAGCGGCTCTCGGGCGTGCGGATTCCGACGCCGGAACCGAAGCGGATCGGTCCGTTCACGCGTCTGCAGTGGGCGGGCGCTGTCATCGTCGGCGGCGGCGGACTGCTGTACGCGGCGGCGATGGCGGTGCTCGCGGTGCGGTGGCTGCTCAGCCTGGAGCCGATGCAGGAGTTCCTGGTGGCCTATCCCGGCGAATACCCGCTGCCCGAGGGGGCACCGGTCGGCATTCCGCCGTGGCTGGGCTGGCAGCACTTCTTCAACGTCTTCCTGATCCTGCTGATCATCCGCTCCGGGCTGCAGGTGCGCACCGACAAGCGGCCCAACGTGTTCTGGTCGCCGCGGTGGAACACGAAGCGCAAGATCAGCCTCAACCTGTGGTTCCACCAGTCGCTGGACATCCTGTGGCTGGTCAACGGGCTGATCTTCGTCGTCCTGCTGTTCCTCACGGGTCAGTGGATGAAGATCGTGCCCACGTCGTGGGAGGTGTTCCCCAACGCGCTCAGCGCGGGATTGCAGTACGTGTCACTGGACTGGCCGACCGAGAACGGCTGGGTCAACTACAACAGCCTGCAGCAGCTCACCTACTTCGCAACCGTGTTCATCGCCGCCCCGCTCGCAGTGATCACCGGCGTCCGCATGTCGGGGATCTGGCCAAAGAACGCGGGCCTGAACAAGGCGTACCCGGTCGAATGGGCGCGCGCGATCCACTTCCCCGTGATGCTCTACTTCGTCGCGTTCATCATCGTGCACGTCACGCTCGTCTTCGCGACCAGCGCCCTGCGCAACCTGAACCACATGTACGCGTCGCAGGATGCCGTGAACTGGGTCGGGTTCTGGATCTTCGCCGCATCCATGCTCATCATCGCCGCGGCCTGGATCGCCGCGAGGCCCCTGGTCCTGGCACCCATCGCCCGCCTCTTCGGAAAGGTCAGCGGGCGCTGAGCCTCACGGCCCTGAGCGGAAAGCCTCGGACTCGATCTCCTTGACGGATGCCGCACCCGCGGCATAGCCGTCCGCATAGGCCTCGTCGGCACCGAGCCGGAACATGTCGCGCTCGGGGTCGCGCACGATCGATCGCGCGCCAGGCAGATCGAGAGCCCCGACCAGGTCTGCGCGTCCGCGGACGACGGCCACGGGCAGGCGCGACGCCTTCCCTTTCACCAGGTCAGCGGCCGCTGCCAGCTCGTCCGCGACGCACGGCATGGTGACGACAAGGGGCCTGCCCTCGGCATCCGTCTGACCGCGCATGTCCTCGAAGACGTGCACGCCGCCTGCGCCGATCGCGCTGTCGGTCTGACCGTCGCGCCAGGCGCGACCGAGAGTGTCCGACACGATGACGCCGACCATCACCCCGAGCCTGGACCGCAGCCCCGCCGCGATCGCCCGGGCGGAGGCGTCCGGATCCACGGGCAACAGGAGGACAGTGCCCGCCGGGGTGTTCGAGGCGTCGACGCCGGCGGCAGCCGAGACGATGCCGAGCTTGTTCTCGACGATGCGCGTGGTGCTGCCGCCGGGGTTCGCGCGGGACGCGACGACGCGCACGGTCTCGCCGGTGATCGCATCCTCGCGGTCGTCGGCCGCGACCATGCGGCCCTCGGCCTTCGACACGATCTTCGACGTGACCACGAGGACGTCGCCGTCCTGCAGGATGTCGCCGGAGGCGTCCGCGATCGCCGCGACCAGGTCGGTGCCCGGAACGATCTCGGGGATGCCCTCGAGGGCCCAGATCTGGAGCACCGGGGTCAGCAGCAGGTCAGCGCGGTCGCGTCAGCGGACGAACCGGACCTCGGTGAGTGTCTCACCCAGGAACGGCTCGGTGTGCGATGCGCCATCGAGCTCGAAGCCGTTGCGCACGTAGAAGCGGTGGGCGCGCGGGTTGTCTTCGGCGACCCACAGGTAGAACTGCTCCTCGTGGTCGACGACCGCGTCGAAGAGCTTCTGACCGATGCCGGTGCCGTGGAACGCGTCGAGCAGGTAGATGAAGTACAGCTCGCGGAAGCGCGGGGCATCCTTGTCGCGCGCGGGTCCGGAGCCGGCGAAACCGACGATCTCGCCGTCGACGAGCGCCGCGAACATCTTGAAATCCGGCCCCTGGACGGCCCAGTGGGTCCACAGCTCGGCCATGCGCCGCGGTGAGATCTTCTCGAGCGCGGCCTTGCTGATCAGGTGGTCGTAGGTCTCGTGCCAGCAGGTCGCATGTACGCGGCCGAGGGCTTCCGCGTCGACGTCCCGCACCGGACGGACGACGATGTCGGTCTGCAGTTCGGCTTCCATGGGGCGACTCTACGCTCGGCTCTGCAGGGAGGGAAATCGAGCGGATGCCGCGGCCGCGACTGTCGATGAACGACAACGAAATCGTCGAATCCCGCGCCGGTGGCTACCATCGCATCTCGTGAACGTGATCTGGCGAACCCTCCTGACCATCTGGCGCGCCAAGGTGCAGCTGCGCCGGAAGGGAACGCTCGACCCGACCGCCGTCGGCCGTGTGAGAGTTCGCACTCTGCCCACCGACATCGACCTCCTCGGCCACATGAACAACGGCCGATACGGGTCGCTGTTCGATCTCGGCCGCTTCGATCTGCTGATCCGGACGGGCATCTTCGACGTGTTCCGGCAGAAGGGCTGGTACGCGGTCGTCGCCAACGAGACGATCACGTTCCGCAAGTCGCTCGAGCTCTGGCAGAGCTTCACCGTCGAGTCGCGACTGCTCGGGCACGACGACAAGTCCGCATACCTGATGCACCGCGCGGTCGTTGACGGCGAGGTGTACGCCGAGATGATCGTGCGTGCACGGTTCCTGCGACGCTCGGGCGGCATCGTCCCCCACGAGGAGCTCTTCGAGGCCCTGCACCGACCGGACAACCTGCCCGAACTCGCGCCCTGGGTCACGGAGTGGGCCGCGGCATCCGCCCTGCCTTCGACGAGGAAGCCGGCGCCGAGCCTCTGGGGGTGACCGAAAGCGGTCCCACCCCGGAATTCCGCGCGATTCACGCGCGCCTAGCCCACCCGGCGCCCGCGCGCAAGGCGTTGTGACTCTCGCCGGTGTGCTGTTGCCTCGTGACGTGTGATCGCCCGACCTCCGGGGTGATCCGTTCAACGAAGGAGTGAGCTCGTGGACACACCTACACTCATCTGGATCATCATCGGCATCATCGTGGTGGCGATCGTCATCGTCGTGGCCGTCATGCTCTCTCGGCGCAATTCCGCGAAGCGGCTCGAAGCGCAGCACGCCAAGGCCGAAGGGCTCCGCGAGGACGCCCGCAAGACCGAGATGGCCGCCCGTGAGCGGGAGGCGCAGGCTGCGCAGGCACGCGCGGACTCCGCGACCGCAGCGGCCGAGGCGGAGCAGGCCAAGGCTCGCGCCGCCCAGGCCAGTATCGAGGCGGAGCGCGCCGCCGGCACGATCGACGATCACCAGGCCGACGCCGCCAAGCTCCGCGCGGAGCAGGCCGAGACCCTGCGCAAGGCCGACGAGGTCGACCCTGCAGTCACCACTGCCGCGTCGGATCGCGATGTCCGCGACGGACGCGTCGCAGACGACCGCAACGACGCGGCCGACCAGCGCATCGTGCGTGACAACCCGGATGCAGCGGCATACGACCGCGACGGCGTGAAGGATGACCGTGGTGTCGTTCGCGACGACCGCGATGTCGTCCGCGACGAGAACGGCAACGTGGTGACGGACCGTCGTCCGTCATCCGCCGACCAAGTCTGACCCGTTCGCCGCTCCGCCCCCGACTCTGCCCCCCGAGTCGGGGGCGAGTGGCGTTCGACGGGTCCGTCGGCACGCACCTCGGGCAATTAGGCTGGTGTCATGGTGACCGACCCTTCCCGGGGAGACACCGACCTCACAGCATCCGGCGATGACCTCGCCGCGCGTGCCGTGGAGCTTGCGCAGCGGTGGATCACCGAGAGCGCAGAGGTCGACGTGGACCCCGCAGCCGAGCGACTCGCCGGCGTACTGAAAGACCCCAACGGACTCCCGTTCACGATCGGGTTCGTCGACGGGGTGATGCGCCCGGAGAGCCTGTCGGCCGCGGCATCCAATCTGAGCCGCGTCGCGCCGCTCGTGCCGAAATTCCTGCCCTGGTACCTCCGCGGTGCCGTGCAGCTGGGTGGAGCGGTCGCTCCGGTCCTGCCGTCGCCGGTGGTGCCGATCGCCCGGCGCGTGCTGCGCGAGATGGTGGGACACCTCGTCGTCGATGCGCGCCCCGACAAGCTCGGCCCGGCGATCGCGAAGATCCGCGAGAACGGCGCCCGGCTGAATCTGAACCTGCTCGGCGAAGCGGTGCTGGGCGAGCAGGAGGCGCTCCGCCGCCTCGAGGGCATCCACGCGCTCATCCGCCGGCCGGACGTCGACTACGTCTCGGTCAAGGTCTCCGCCATCGCCAGCCACATCTCGATGTGGGCGTTCGACGAGGTGGTCGAGAAGGTCATCGCGCGTCTGATGCCGCTGTACCTCACCGCCGCCTCGGACGGGACGTTCATCAACCTCGACATGGAGGAGTACCGCGACCTCGATCTCACGATCGCCGTCTTCACGAGCATCCTCGAGGACCCGCGGCTTCAGGGTCTCGAGGCGGGCATCGTGCTCCAGGCGTATCTGCCCGATGCGCTCCCGGCGCTCGAGCAGCTCACCGAGTGGGCGCGCGCCCGCGTCGCTGCGGGCGGCGCCCGCATCAAGGTCCGCCTGGTCAAGGGCGCGAACCTCGCCATGGAGCGCGTCGATGCCGTCATGCACGACTGGTCGCTGGCGACGTACGACAGCAAGCTCGACTCCGATTCGAACTACGTGCGGTGCCTCGACTCCGCTCTGCGCCGCGAGAACACCGCGGCCGTCCGCATCGGCGTGGCAGGACACAACCTGTTCGACATCGCGTACGCGTGGCTGCTCGCGCGGTCCCGGGGCCTGAGCGTCTCGAACGGTGGCTCGGATCTCGAGTTCGAGATGCTGCTGGGCATGGCGCAGGGCCAGGTCGAGGCCGTGACCCGAGACGTCGGACACGTGCTGCTGTACGTCCCGGTGGTCCGCCCCGACGAGTTCGACGTGGCGATCAGCTACCTCGTGCGGCGCCTGGAGGAGAACGCCTCCAGCGACAACTTCCTCTCCGCCGCGTTCGAGCTGGCCGAGGATCCGGCGATGTTCGCCCGCGAGCGCGACCGGTTCCTCGCGTCCATCGAACGCGCGAAGGATGCCGCGCTGCGCACCGGCCCGAACCGCGACCAGGATCGCGCCCGGCCGCCCGCCGAGCCCGGGCCCCGATCGGGTGCGCGTTTCCTCCGCGACGGCGCGGTGGACGGCGAGGATGCCGGACTGACGCAGGCCGTCCTCGGCATCGCCCGCTCCGCGGCGAACGACGGCGACACCGCACCACTCGAGCGTTCCGCGGCCGAGATGGTCTTCGGCGGCGAGGCCTTCGTCGAGACGGCCGTCTTCGCCGCTCGCGAAGCGGACGATCGGGCGGCGGGTGCGCCCGGCTTCCGAAATGCCGCCGACACCGACCCGTCCCTGCCGGCCAACCGCGAGTGGAGCCGCGGCATCCTGGCCCGCATCGAGACCTCGACAGCCGGCGACAGCACGCTGGCCGCCGCCCGCATCACCGACGTCGACGCGCTCGAGCAGACCGTCGCACGCGTGCGGAGTGCCGCGCAGGCGTGGGGAGCGCTGCCTGCGAGCGAACGCGCGATCGTGATGCAGGCTGCCGCGCGTTCCCTCGAGGCGCGCCGCGGCGAGCTGATCGAGGTGGCGGCATCCGAGACCGGCAAGGTCTTCGCCGAAGCGGACGTCGAGGTCAGCGAGGCGGTCGACTTCGCGAACTACTACGCGGCGACGGCGCGCGAGCTCGACCGGGTGAGCGGTGCCGTCTTCGTCCCCTCGCGCCTCACAGTCGTCACGCCGCCGTGGAACTTCCCGGTGGCGATCCCCGCCGGCGGAGTCCTGGCTGCACTCGCCGCCGGCTCCGGCGTGGTCTTCAAACCGGCGCCGCAGGCCCGTCGCTGCGCGTCGGTCGTCGCCGAGGCGCTGTGGGACGCCGGTGTGCCCCGTGACGTGCTGGCACTGGTCGACATCGACGAGGGCTCGCTCGGACAGCGACTGGTCTCCCATCCCGACGTCGACCGCGTGATCCTGACCGGGTCGTGGGAGACGGCGGCGCTGTTCCGCTCTTGGCGACCGGAGCTTCCGCTGCTGGCCGAGACCAGCGGCAAGAACGCGATGATCGTCATGCCCTCCGCCGACCTCGACCTGGCGGCATCCGACCTCATCAAGAGCGCGTTCGGCCACGCGGGCCAGAAGTGCTCGGCGGCCTCGCTCGCGATCCTCGTCGGTCCGGTGGGCCGCTCCAAGCGCTTCGCGCGGCAGCTCGTGGATGCCGCGACCTCCCTTCGCGTCGGGCCCCCGAGCGACCCGATGGCCGAGGTCGGTCCGGTGATCGAACCGCCGCAGGGCAAGCTCGCGTGGGCGCTGACGACTCTGGAGGAGGGCGAGCAGTGGCTCGTCGAGCCGCAGGAGCGCGACCATGGCGTGGAGTTCGCCGGGCGGTTCTGGAGTCCCGGCATCCGCACCGGCGTGCAGCCCGGATCGCGCTTCCACCGTGAGGAGTTCTTCGGCCCGGTGCTCGGCGTGATGCATGCGCACTCGCTCGCGCATGCGCTCGAACTGCAGAACGCCGTCGCTTACGGCCTGACCGCGGGGTTGTACACGCAGAACCCAGACGACCTCGCCGTCTGGCTCGCGGGTGTGGAGGCGGGCAACCTCTACGTCAACCGTGGGATCACCGGAGCGATCGTGCAGCGCCAGCCGTTCGGCGGCTGGAAGCGCTCATCGGTCGGCGCCGGCACCAAGGCGGGCGGGCCGAACTACCTGATCGGCCTCGGATCGTGGCGCGCCTCCGGCGGGGCTGCGACCTCGAACACCCTGCACCTGCGCGGACTCGACTCCCGTATCAGCGGCGTGATCGAGGCTGCTCAGCCGTCGCTGGACTACGACGCGTTCGAGTGGCTTCGCCGCGGTGCGCTCGCGGACGCGCTCGCCTGGGACCGCGAGTTCGGGCAGGTGCGGGATGTCTCGCACCTCGGTGTCGAGCGCAACCTCTTCCGCTACCGCCCGGTCGATGTGGCGGTGCGGGCGACCGCGGACGCTTCGTGGCAGGCGCTCCTGCGGGTCGTGGTCGCCGGCATCCGTGCGGGGTCGGACTTCACCGTCAGCGCGCCGGTCGGCCTGCCCGCAGCGGTTCGCCGTTCGCTGAGCGACCAGGGCGTCGCGGTCTTCGTCGAGAGCGACCAGGAGTGGCTCGAGCGGATGCGGGCGCAGGACGAGGCATCCACCGCGCGCCCGCCGCGAGCGCGCCTCGTCGGGTCGGTGGAGTCGGTGGCGGCACTGCACAGTGCCCTCGCGGCGGCGGTCGACGGCGACCCCGACCTCGCGATCTATGCGAACGAAGTCACCACGGCCGCGCGGATCGAGCTGCTGCCCTTCCTTCACGAGCAGTCGATCACGATCACTGCGCACCGGTTCGGCAACCCGGATGCGTGGAGCGAATCCGTCATCTGAGTGTGTGAGCGCCAGGCTGCATCCGCTCCAACGTAAAGAATGTTTGACATCCGACGATGGCTCGGCTACCGTGGGAATGTCAAACATTCTATACATCGGAGCGGGCAATGGTCTACGAGGAGCGCAACACCTGGGTGGGGCTGGTCGTCAGCGTGATCGGCATCGCGGTCTATGTGATCGTCGTGCTGCAGCAAGCAGGAGGCGGACCGCTCACCGACGTGGTCTGGTGGCCGATCATGCTGTGGACGATCGTCGGGAGCATCGTCGCCTCGATCGTGATCAGCATCCTGTGGGGGATCTTCGCGGGGATGCGCGACCCGGACGGCGTGGGCAAATCCGACGTCCGCGATCGCGACATCTCGCGCATGGGCAACCGCGTGGGGCAGGCGTTCATGGTGATCGCCGGACTCGGTGTGATCGTGCTCTGCGCAATCGAGGCCGACTGGTTCTGGATCGCGAACACGATGTTCTTCGGCTTCTTCCTGACGGCATTCCTCGGCGGCATCGCCAGCGTGATCGCGTACCGCCGGGGGATGATCTGATGGTCAAGCCCACCAAGGTCACCAACTCCATTCGGGCGCTGCGCGAAGGCGCCGGGCTCACCCAGGTCGAGCTCGCGGGGCGCGTCGGGGTGACGCGCCAGACGCTGATCGCCATCGAGCAGGGCAGGTACTCGCCCACGCTCGAGCTCGCGTTCCAGATCGCGGGCGTGTTCGGAGTCGGCCTCGACGACGTGTTCCAGTACCCGGGGGCCTGACATGGCCGAAAGCGAGGGATCCTGATGCGCGCCTCGAACGAGTCCACGAACTCGGATGCCGCGACCCGCGTTCCGTCGTCCATGACCGCCTGGCGGCAGAGCCGCTACGGCAGCGCGGAGGTCGTCGAGGAGGCATGCGTCGCCGTCCCCGTTCCGGCAAAGGGCGAAGTGCTCCTTCGCGTGCGCGCCACGTCGGTGAACTCCGGCGATGTCAAGGTGATGCGCGGCGAGCCGCTGCTGATCCGTCCGGCGTTCGGTCTGCGCCGTCCGCGCCTCGCGACGCGGGGGATCGACGTCGCAGGCACCGTGGTCGCGGTCGGCGCGGAGGTCACCGCGTTGAAGGTCGGCGACGAGGTGATGGGAGAGCTGGCCGGGGGAGCGCTCGCCGAGTACGCGGTCGCGCCGGTCGCACGGCTCACCCGGCGGCCGGATGCTCTTGCCCCGCGCGATGCTGCGGCTCTGCCCGTCGCCGGTGGCACGGCGTGGCAGGCACTCGAGTCGGCGGCGGTCGAACGCGGTCAGCGGGTGCTCGTGATCGGCGCGGCAGGCGGCGTCGGCCACTTCGCGGTGCAGCTCGCAGCGCTCCGCGGTGCGGAGGTGTGGGCGGTGTGCGGAGCGCGCGCAGAGAAGCTCGTGGCAGATCTCGGCGCGGTGCGCACGTTCGACTACCGCACAACGGATGCCGCTGACCTGCCCGACGGCTCCTTCGACGCCGTCATCGACATCGCAGGCGCCGCACCTCTGCGCACGCTCCGGCGCCTCGTCGCGCCGCTCGGGTGCACTCGTCCTCGTCTCCGGCGAGGGGGGACGTCTAGCCGGGCCGATCGGCCGCATCCTCCGCGGCATCCTGCTCTCACTCACGCCTGGGCCGAGGATCCGTCCGCTCGCAGCAGTCGCGAAGCGCGAGGTCGCCCGCGAGCTCGCCGCACTCGCTGCGGCGGGCAGCATCCGCCCTTCGATCGAGCGCACATTCGCGTTCGCGGAGGCGCGCGAGGCGCTGGCGCACGTCGAAGCCGGACACACGGTCGGCAAGGTCGTCGTCGCAACCGCGTAGCGCTGCCAGGAATCCGGCTCCGGCACGTGCGAGAATGGATGCCGGCGTGCCCGAGTCGTCACCTTCAATCCGCGGTTCCAGAGTGAGCGCAGCGAGTTCGAAGGTCCGCAGGGCCCCAGGACAGCGTCCGCCGCCCCTGCCTGAGGAGCAGAATTTGTCCACGCAGAACACGGCGCCCGCAGCTGAAGCAACGAGCGCACCCACCCGCACGCAGCACCGACGTCGCTACCTGATGTGCCGCCCCGAGCACTTCACGGTCAGCTACACGATCAACCCCTGGATGGTGCCGGCCAACCCGACCGACACCGACGTGGCGCTGCGTCAGTGGCAGGTGCTCTACGACACGTATGTCGCGCTCGGCCACGAGATCGAGCTCATCGACCCCGTCGAGGGGCTGCCCGACATGGTCTACACGGCCAACGGCGGCTTCCTGATCGACGGCATCGCGTACGGCCCGAAGTTCCGCTTCCAGGAGCGGGCGGGCGAAGCGGTCCCGTTCATCGAATGGTTCCGCGTGAACGGGTACGACACGCGCGAGCCCGTCGAGGTCAACGAGGGGGAGGGCGACTTCCTGCTGGTCGGCGACACGATCCTCGCCGGCACGGGCTTCCGCTCCACCGGCGACAGCCATCGCGAGATCGGCGAGGTCTTCGGTCGCGAAGTCATCTCGCTGACGCTGACCGATCCGCGGTTCTACCACCTCGACACGGCGCTTGCGGTGCTCGACCCGATCCAAGGAGCCGAGAACGGCGGGCCCGAGCACGCGAACATCGCGTACCTGCCCTCGGCGTTCGATGCGCGCAGCCAGGCGATCCTCGCCGAGCGCTTCCCCGACGCGATCCACGTGTCTGACGAGGACGGATCCGTCTTCGGCCTCAACTCGGCCAGCGACGGCTACAACGTCATCATCTCCCCGCGCGCGAAGGGATTCGAGAAGCAGCTGCGCGAGCGCGGATACAACCCGATCCTCGTCGACCTGTCCGAACTGCTGCTCGGCGGCGGCGGCATCAAGTGCTGCACTCTGGAGCTGCGCGGAGCGCGGTCATGACCAGCCCGCAGATCCTCGACGCGAGCACGTCGGCGATCATCGCCGCCGAAGAGGAGCACGTCGCCCACAACTACAACCCCCTGCCGGTCGTCATCGCTCGCGGTGAGGGCGCATGGGTCACCGATGTGGAAGGCAAGCGCTACCTCGATCTGCTCTCGGCCTACTCCGCACTGAACTTCGGCCACGGGCATCCGGCGATCCTCGCGGCCGCGCAGGAGCAGCTCGGACACCTGACGCTCACCAGTCGCGCGTATCACAACGACCAGCTCGGGGTCTTCGCCTCGGCGCTGGCCCGGCTGTGCGGCAAAGACCTCGTGCTCCCGATGAACACCGGTGCCGAGGCGGTCGAGACCGGCATCAAGGTCGCACGCGCGTGGGGCTACCGGGTCAAGGGCATCACCCCCGACCGGGCGACCGTCATCGTGGCGGCCGGCAACTTCCACGGCCGCACGACCACGATCGTCGGCTTCAGCGACGACCCGCTGGCCCGCGACGACTTCGGTCCGTACGCCCCCGGATTCGTGACGGTTCCGTTCGGGGATGCCGCGGCCATCGAGGCCGCGATCGACGAGAACACCGCGGCGGTGCTGATCGAACCCATCCAGGGCGAAGCCGGCATCGTCATCCCCGCGGAGGGATATCTTCGTGCGGTGCGCGAGATCACCGAACGGCACAACGTGCTGTTCGTCGCGGATGAGATCCAGACCGGCCTCGGTCGTGTCGGCGAGACGTTCGCGTGCGACCGCGAAGACGTCGTTCCCGACGTGTACCTGCTGGGCAAGGCGCTCGGCGGCGGCATCCTGCCCGTGTCGGCCGTCGTCGCGAACCGCGACGTCCTCGGTGTGATCCGCCCCGGGGAGCACGGCTCGACGTTCGGCGGCAATCCGCTGGCCTCGGCGGTCGGGGCCCGCGTCGTCGAGATGCTCTCGACTGGCGAGTTCCAGCGCCGCGCCGCAGCTCTCGGCGAGCACCTCGAGGCCAAGCTCGTCGAGCTCGTCGGGCACGGCGTCACCGCGGTGCGTGTGGTGGGGCTCTGGGCGGGCATCGACATCGACCCGGCGAAGGGAACCGGCCGGCAGATCGCCGAGAAGCTCCTGGGCCGCGGCGTGCTCGTCAAGGACACCCACGGACAGACGATCCGCATCGCGCCGCCGCTGGTGGTGCGCGGAACTGAGCTCGACTGGGCCGTCGAACAGCTGAAGCTCGTCCTCGCGGACTGACCCGAGGGAACCGCGGCGTCATCGTCGAGGGGTGCTCAGGACGATAATGGAATCGTGGCGATGGAGCACCAGACGGAGCACGAGGACGACGGCCCGTCCCGCTCGGTGATCGACCGCGCGTTCGCCATCATCGGAACGTTCCAGGGTGGCCGCATCCGGCAATCACTCTCGGACATCAGTCGGCGCACCGGCCTGCCGATCGCCACCTGCTACCGGATCGTGCAGCGGCTCACCGAATGGGGCGCGCTCGAGCGCGACGGGGAGAGCAAGTACCGCATCGGGCTCCGCCTGTGGGAGGTCGCGTCCCTGGCGCCGCGCGCCGTAGGGCTCCAGCGGCTCGCCCGACCGTACATCCAGGATCTCTACGAGACGACCGGCTACGCGTCTCACCTCGCGATCCGGGAGGGGATCGAGCTGGTCTCGATCGAGCGCTTCCAGAGCCCTCGCCGGACAACGGTGCGCCCTCTGGTCGGTGGCCGCTACCCGATGCACGCGACAGCGATCGGTCAGGTGCTGCTCGCTCACGCCCCCGCCGACGTGCAGGATGAGGTGCTGGGGGGCGGGCTCGAGGCCTACACCTCTCGCACCTACACCGACCCCGACACCCTCCGTCGCGTGCTCGCCGACATCCTCCGCACCGGGTACGCGGTGAGCGACCGGCAGATCGACAACACGCACGTCGGCGTGGCTGCACCGGTGCGCGGACCGGACGGCACGGTTGTCGCGGCCGTCTCGCTCGCTCTGACGAGGAAGGACGTGGACGGCAAGAACATGATCCATCTGGTGCGACTCACCGCGGCCTCGATATCCCGCACGCTGGATGCCGCGGGCTTCGACCCGACGACCGGTTGAGCCTCCGGGCGTTGGGCTCAGCGCGTGAACGCGCTCAGTCCGGTGATCGCCCGGCCCACGATGAGGGAGTTCACCTCGTGGGTGCCCTCGAACGTGTAGAGGGCCTCGGCGTCGGCGAAGAAGCGGGCCACGTCGTTGTCGACACGGATGCCCTCTGCGCCGCAGATCTCCCGCCCGAGCGCGACCGTCTCGCGCGCCCGGTCGGCCGTCCACGATTTCGTCAGGGCGGCATGCTCGTCGCCCATCGCGCCGCGCCTGTGCAGGTCGGTGAGTCGCACCGCCATCGCGAGTGTCGCCGTCGCGTTGCCCAGCATGCGTGCGAGCTTCTCCTGGATCAGCTGGAATCCGGCGATCGGGCGACCGAACTGCTGACGCCCGAGGGCGTAGGACAGCGCCGCCTCGTACGCGCCGGTCTGCAGCCCCGCGGCGTTCCACCCGACCACGAACCGCAGCTGGGCGAGGATCGCCGAGATGTCGGCGAACGAATCGATCCGCTGGAGCCGCTGGGATTCCTCGACGCGAACGTCCTCGAGGACGATGTCCGAGTTGCGCACCATCCGCAGACTGATCTTGCCGGAGATGTCGGTCAGCCGGACGCCGGGAGCCTCCCGTGGCACCAGGAATGCCTTGGCCCGGCCGTCCGCGGCATCCTTCGCGACGACCACGATGACATCCGACAGCGCGGCATTGCCGATCCACCGCTTGCGGCCTTTGATCGTCCACGTGTCGCCGTGCCGCACCGCCGTCGTCTCCATGCCGCCGGCGACGTCGGAGCCGTGCCCGGGCTCGGTCAGGGCGAAGCATCCGGTGAGCTGGAATGACGGGATGAGCGGGTCCAGGCGGGCCACCTGCTCAGGCGAGCCGCCTTCGCAGACGACCGTGCGGAACATGCTGACCTGGCCCCCGTACAGGGTGCCGATCGACATGTCGACGCGCGCGAGTTCGAAGTGCCGGAAGCCCACATAGTGCGGGTTCAGCCGACCCCCGTCATCGAGCAGGACGGGGTCGTCCTCCATCCGCAGTCCGGCGATCTCGGCGCGCAGGTGCTCGGGGCACTCCGCGCGCTCCCACCAATCCGCGAGGTACGGCCGCGCACGCTGATCGAGGAGCTCCCTCAGCGACCGGAGCTTGTCGCGCTCGGCGTCGCCGAGCAGCTCGTCGTAGTAGCCGAAGAGGTCCGTGGGCTTGGCTGCTCCGTTCACTCGAGGCCCAGCATCCGGATCGCGTTGCTCTTGAGGATGAGCTCCTGCACCTCGGGGTCGAACTCGAGGAGCGCGAAGTCCTTGAGCCAGCGGTCGGGAGTCAAGGCCGGCATGTCCGTGCCGAACAGCACCTTGCGCTTGAGGTAAGTGCGGGCGGCGCGGACCAGTCCCGGCGAGAAGTACTTGGGCGACCAGCCCGAGAGGTCGATCCAGACGTTGCCCTTGTGGGTCGCCACGGACAGGGCCTCGTCCTGCCAGGGCACGCTGGGGTGGGCCATCACGATCTGCAGATCGGGATGCCGCGCCGCGACGTCGTCGAGCAGCATCGGGTTCGACAGCGAGAGGCGGAATCCCCATCCGCCCGGCAGTCCCGCCCCCGCGCCGGTCTGCCCGGTGTGCACGATGATCGGAAGGCCGAGCTCTTCGATCATGGCGAACAGCGGGATGTACTCCGGTGACGAGGGGTCGAACGCCTGCACCGAGGGGTGGAACTTGAAACCGCGGACCCCGAGTTCGAGCGCCTGGCGTCGAGCCTCTTCGACGGCGACTTCGCCCTGGAGCGGGTCCACGCTGCCGAACGGGATGAGCACGTCGGCGTTGCGCTTGGCTCCTTCGACGAGGTCGTCGATGCTGTTCGGTGCGTGCTGGAGATTCGTGGTGGCGTCGACGGTGAACACGACCGCGCCGATGTTCCGCTCGCGGTAGTACGCCGCGGTCTCATCGACGGTGCGGGTCGGCTCGTTGCTCTGGAAATACTCGGCCAATGCCTCGCGGAGCGCGGGCGGCGAGGACGTGCGACCCGAGCTGTCGATCTGCACGTGCACGTGAACGTCCTTCGCGTCGAGCGCCGACGGGTCCTTCCAGACCAGGTGCCGCTCATCGCTTCCCCTCCTGCAGTTCTCGGGCCGCCTCTTCCTTGACGCGCGCCAGTTCGACCTTGCCGGTCGACGTGCGCTCGAGGCTCGGACGGACGAAGACGTGGCGGGGCTTCTTGTAGCCTGCCAGGCGCGAGTCGACGAAGCGGAGAAGGTCGGCCACATCGATCGCCGCACCCGGTGCGGGAGAGACCATCGCGCTGACGACCTCGCCGAAACGGAGATCCGGCATGCCGAAGACGACGACGTCGTCGACGGAGGGGTGCTCGAGCAGCGCTTCCTCCACCTCGGCGGGGAAGACCTTTTCGCCTCCCGTGTTCACCACGGCGCTGAGACGGCCGAGAAGCTCGATGGTGCCGTCGCCGCGCGCCCGCGCCCAATCGCCCGGCATGACGTAACGATGGCCGCGGATCTGAAGGAATGTCTTCGCGGTCTTCTCCGGATCGCCGTAGTACTCCCTGGGCAGGATGCCGCGATAGGCGAGTATGCCGAGGGCGTCGGGTTCGATGGTGATCTCGTTCAGGTCCTCGTCCAGCAGCACGGCGCCCGGCGTCAGCATGAGTCGCGCCGGCAGGTCGTCCGCGCTGTGGGTGATTCCGAACGCGAACGGTCCGCCCTCGCTCGAGGCGAGCATGTCGATGATCGCGAGGTCGCCGAGTGCGTGCAGACGCCGCTTCACGTCATCGCTGAACCGCATCCCCGAACTCAGAATCGTGTCCACGTGCGGCAGTCCGCCGCGCTGCTCCGCGACCTCGGCCAGCGGCAGCGCGAGCGCGTCGCCGGCGACGATGAGCCGGGTCGCCTTCGTGTCCATCGCCAGCCTGTAGGCCTCATCGATGTCCATCTGCGCGCTCGCGTGGAGCGCGATCGTCCCGCCGAGAGCGAGAGTGCCCATCGTGGTGGACTGGGCGGTACCGTGCAGCAGCGGGCTCAACGGCAACGTGACGGGGTGCGGGGTCAGCGGCGAGATGGCGATGGCGACCGCTTCGTCGAGGCTGGTCGGTGTCGGGATGCCGACGAGTCCCCAGGTCGACTGCTGCCGCGCAACGAGCAGCGTGTCCAGATCCCAGACGACGGCTTTCGGCGCCCCCGTGGTGCCGCCGGTGTAGAGCCGCAGCTCGGCCCCTCGTGGTGCCTGGCGAGGCATCCGCCCGCCTGCCGCGATGATGTCTGCGTAGCGAGTCGCTCCGGCGGGCTGCTCCCCGCCGTCATCGACCGTGATGATCTCGATGTCCAAGCCTTCGGCTGCCTCCGCGGCGATCGCGCCGAGCGAGGTCGATACGAGAAGCACCTTCGAGTCGGAGTCGATCAGCAGTGCGCGCACCTCCTGCGCCCGATACCGGTAGTTGATCGCCACCGGCGCGATACCGCTCGACAGGCACGCCCAGGTGAACGTGAGGTACTCCGGTCGGTTGTACAGCAGAATCGCCGCCGCCTCCCGGAACATCAGGCCGCTCTGCTCATCGAGATGACGGGCGAGCGCGCCGGCCTCGCTCGCGAAGCGCCCCCACGTCATCCGGTCGTCTCGCGTGACGATCGCGACGCGCTCGGGCTCGCGTGCCGCGATCCCCTGCCAGAGGTCGCTGTAGTGGGGTGCGCTCATCGGGCTCCTCCTTCGGGGGCCGGCGGTCCGGAGCGCTGGGCCTGTGCCGCGAAGCGCGACCGCCAAGCGAGGTCGATGGCCTCCGCGCTCCACCCGCCGTCCGCGTACGCCACATCCAGCGCCGCCGGGTGGGAGTAGAGGGTCAGCCGGTCGCCGCCGATGCCGATGGCCTGACCCGTCACGTCGCCGGACTCGGCCGACGCGAGCCACACGATGAGGGGCACGACGTCAGCGGGCGCGCCGAGGGCCTTGTCGTGCCGGTACTCGTGCGGGATGGGCTCGCCCGCGAGGAACCGCTCGTACAGCGCGGCATAGGCGGGAATCGTCGCGGTCATCGGCGAGAGTGCGGTGGGCACCACCGCGTTCGCCGTGATTCCGGCGCGGGCCAGCTCCAGCGACCAGGTCCGCGCCATCGCGACGATCCCGGCCTTCACGGCGGCGTAGTTCGTCTGCCCGAAGCTGCCGAACTGCCCGGCGGGAGACCCGATGAGGATGAGCCGCCCGCCTTCGCCCTGGTCCTTCATCGCGACGGCGGCCGCACGACCGCACGTGAAGGTGCCCCGGAGGTGACTGGAGATGACGGCGTCGAACTCGTCGTCCGACATCTTCCACAGGACGCGGTCGCGCAGGACACCTGCGTTCGCGACCAGCACGTCGAGGCGACCGAAGTTCTCGATGGCGTCCGCCACGAGCTGGTCTGCGGTCTCGGTGGGTCCCACCGGCCCCACTGAGGCGATGGCCCGCCCTCCGCGCGATGCGATCTCGGCGACGGTGTCCGCCGCGCTCGCCGGGTCGACGTCGTTGACGACGACGGCGGCTCCGGCGTCGGCGAGGCCGATCGCGTATGCGCGCCCGAGACTGCGTCCCGCGCCGGTCACGATCGTCACCCGGCCGTCGAGCCCGACCGCGCTCATCGGTAGTGCCTCAGGATGAGCTCGGCGTAGACCGCAGGCTTCGCGGCGCCCTCGACCTCGAAGGTCAGGGCGAGCTCCACCTGCCAGCCGCCCGTGATCTCCGTGACGTCGGAGACCTCGCCGCGGACGCGGATGCGCGCCCCGGACGGCACGGGTTGGGGGAACCGGATCTTGTTGAAGCCGTAGACGATCCCGGTCGTGGTGCCGCTGATCCGATAGATCTCGCGGAGATGGGGGACCACCATGCTCAACGTGAGCATTCCGTGGGCGATCCTCGTGCCGAACGGGGAAGCCGCCGCGGCATCCGCATCCACGTGGATCGGGTTGTCGTCACCGGAGAGCCGGGCGTAGACGTCGATGTCCTCCTGCGGGATCTCCCGCCAGGTCGATGGCCCGATCTCCGCACCGCGGATGCCGTCGACTTCCTCGATCGTCGCGAACACGTGAACTGCTTCGGTCATGCCATCTCCTCCGTCAGAGCCTCGATTGCCGGGCCGCCGGCGCCCATCGTGATGATCGCCCGCCCTGTGATCTCCCCGCGAGCGAGCAGCCGGTACGCGGCGTCGACGTCGTCGAGGCCGAATCGCCGCGTCACGAGCGCGTCCACATCGAATCTTCCGGATGCCGCGAGGTCGGCGACGGCGGGAAGGTCGGTGCGGGTGCGTCCGCCGAAGGAGCCGACGATCTGGTATCCGCGCCGCACCAGGGGAGTGATCTCGATCTCGGCTGCGGCGGCTCCTGCTCCGATCCCGATCGCCACCATCCGGCCGCCGTCCGCGAGCATTCCGACTGCCTGACGGAACGTCGCAGGATGACCCAGCGCCTCGAACGCGACCTGGACGCCGCCGATCTGTTCGCGTACCGCGGCCACCGGATCGACCAGGGCGGCGTTCACGACGTGCGTCGCGCCCAGTTCGCGCGCGCGGTCGAGCTTCTCGTCGGCGATGTCGATCGCGACGATCGTCGTCGCCCCGGCGCTGAGGGCCATCGGGATGATGCTCGACCCGATCCCGCCCACGCCGACGATCGCCACGGCGTCGCCGGGCGCGACCTCGCCCGCTCGGAATACGGCGGAGTATGAGGTGAGGCCGGAGCAGCCCAGGATGCAGGCCGTCTCGGGGTCGAGCCCGGCCGGGATCCGGGTGAGCGCGGAGAGCGGAACGACGGCGTACTGTGCGAGGCCGCCCATCGAGTACATCGCGAGGAACGAGCCGTCGGGCATGGCGAGCCGGCTCTCGCCGTCGTAGAGCGTGCCACGCAGCCTGTTCTGGGCGAAGAAGTCGACGCACAGGTCGTCGCGGCCGCGGCGGCACTGCTCGCATTCCACGCACGGCATGATGAAGCCGGCGGCGACCAGATCGCCGATCTGCAGATCAGCGTCGACGGGTGCGTCCGCCCCGAGCGCGACGATCCGCCCGCTCACCTCGTGGCCGAGCACCGCGGGGCGCGGGAACGCCACCTCGCCCTTGATCACATGAAGATCGGTATGACACACGCCGCACGCGATGACTTCGAGCAGCGCCTCGCCGGCCCGCGGGCGCGGCGTGGCGATCTCCATCACCTGCAGGCGCGTCGAGTCGCCGCCGGTGAGGACGGCTGCCCGCATCGTCGCGGGGATGGATGTGCGCACGGGAGGATCCTCGAATCTCTGCGGGACGACACTCAGAATCCTTGCCGGTAATGGGCCTGAGGGCAGGAGTCTTTTCGCCCAGTGAAATCTCGGGTGGGGTTGCCTGCGGGCCGGATGACATATTGAACGGCAGCTTAGGACCGCGATGAAAGAGGAGTGTCCGAATGGCAACTCACGAGCTCCTGCTCGACCCGACCGGAACCGACGATGGTGCGCAGGACAGCACGCTCTCCCCGCGCCCCGTGAGTCTTCGCGGGCTCACGATCGGCCTGCTCGACAACACGAAGCCGAATTCGACCATGCTCCTGGAGGAGATCGCGAGTCAGCTGCGGCAGCACCACGGCGCCGGCGAGGCGAGGCTGTACACGAAGGACTACTTCGGCACCCCCGTCAGCGACTCGCTGCTCGAGCAGATCGCGGACGAGTGCGACGTCGTGATCACCGCGGTGGGCGATTGCGGCTCGTGCAGCGCCGCCACCGTGGCGGACGGCATCATGTTCGAACGCGCCGGCATCCCGACGGTGAGCATCACGTCCGACTCCTTCCTGATGTCGGGACGGGCGATGGCGCAGGTGCAGGGGTTCCCGGGCTTCGACTTCTACGCGGTGCGGCATCCGATGGCGAGCCTCAGCGCCGCGGAGGTGCGCGAACGTGCGCTGACGGCGATGCCCGACGTACTGCGGATTCTGGGAGTGGAGGGTTGAGATGAGCACATCGACGCTGGAAGAAGAAGTGGCGCCACCCGAGGTCGACGCCGACAAGGTGCGCGAGGTCTTGGAGTACTACTGGGCGAAGGAGTGGACCGACGGGCTGCCGGTCGTGCCCGCGACGGAGACGTACGTCGACCAGTTCCTCGCGACGGTGGCGCGCGATCCGGAAGAAGTCCTCTTCACCATCACCCACCTGAACCGCCATCTCACCGTGCGCCTGGCCGCGATCAACGCCGCGATGGCCGGATGCCGCCCCGAGTACTTCCCGGTGGTGCTGGCGGCATGGGAGGCGATCGCCAAGGAGCCTCACCCCGCCAGGGGAATCTGGCAGAGCACGACGGGGACGGCACCGTTCCTGGTCGTCAACGGCCCCATCCGCGAGGAGATCGGCCTCAACAGCCAGGGCAACATCTTCGGTTCCGGATTCCGTGCCAACGCGACGATCGGCCGAGCGATCCGGCTCGCCTGCATCAACGTCTTCGGCCTGCATCCCCACAAGCTCGACCAGGCGACTCAGGGGACACCGGCGAAGTACTCGGCCTGCATCGCGGAGAACGAGGAGGAGAGCCCGTGGCCTCCTCTCCACACCGAATACGGCTTCGACCGGTCGGACAGCGTCGTCACCGCATACGTGATCCGCTCGGTCATGCACATCGAGGCACGCCACACCATGGAGCCCGAACAGCTCGCTCTCGACTTCGTCGACAGCATCCGTCGCACGGGCGCCCTGATCCACGAGTACACGAGCGCTCTGCTCGTGGTCGTGCCCGAGCATGCCGCCGTCTTCGCGGCAGCCGGCTGGACCAAGGACGACCTGCGCAACTTCGTGTTCACCCACGCCGTGCGCCGTCGGTCGGACCTCGTCGAGGTCGGCAAGGATGCGCTCTCGCAGAAGACGCGGTGGCGCCTGTCGTCGAGTCATCCCGACTCGATGCCCGACACCGCCAGCGAGTCGGACGAGCCGGATGTCGTCCGGGCGATCAGCCACCCGAACTCGGTTCAGATCATGGTCGCGGGTGCGAACAACGCGGGCGTCTCGGCAGTCGTCGAGGTCTTCACGCTCAACCCGCCGCGCGAGCACCCGTATTCGTACAGCAAGGTCGGAGGTCTCTGATGTCGGATGTCATCGACGCGGTCGCGGTGGATGCGGCCCTCAAGCAGTTCACGGACATGATGGCCACGGACGGCTACGTGCTCAGCTGGTCGGCGACCGGGCCCGATCGGATCGCCGTGCGCATCGAGGCGACCGAAGCCGCGTGCGCGGACTGCCTCGTGCCGCAGCCGGTGATGCAGGCGATCATGTCCGCGGCACTCGAGTCCACGCCCTACTCCGTCGATTCGGTCGAGCTTCCCGGCGGCGGACACTAGGCGCACGGACAGCCGCCAGGAGATGAGATGAAGCTCACCGACGAGGAACTCGGGATGCGCGACGGCGCGGAGGGCGACGCCGTCGCAGCGGCGATGGACCTTCTCATCCGCTACGGCGAGTCTCTCGGCGCCGAGCGACTCGTCGACACGCGAAACGTCGCGGGCACCATGACCCAGCCGTCGCCGGCGAAGGCCAAGCTCGTCGAGGAAGGCGGCTGGGCTCGCGCGTACGCCGTGATCAATCTCGACTGCGACAAGGACATCGAGATCCCGCGCATGAAGGTGCCGACGTGCCAGCTGCAGCACGGCTTCGGCAAGGACGCCGCCGGTCTGACCGCGTATCCCGACAGCTCGATCGAGCTTCAGTCGGACGCCGAGTCCTACTTCAGCGAGCGCGGAGTCAACATCCTCGCGACCTGCACGCCGTACCAGGTCGGCAATCTCCCGGTCCGCGGCGAGCACTGCGCCTGGATGGAATCCTCCGCCGTGGTCTATTGCAACTCCGTCCTCGGCGCCCGGACCAACTGCGAGGGGGCGGCCTCCACCGGCGCCGCCGCGCTGACCGGAAAGATCCCGTACTGGGGAAATCATCTGCCCGAGAACCGGTTCGCCACCGACCTCATCCGCGCGGACGTCGAGATCGACACGTTCCAGGAGTGGGGGATGCTCGGCTACTTCGTCGGCGAGCAGGTGCAGGAGGCGCGTCCGGCGGTGACCGGCGCGCTCAGGCAGCCCGATCTGTCGGACCTGAAGCATTTCGGTGCCGCCACGGCCACCTCCGGGGGAGTGGAGCTCTATCACATGCCCGGCATCACGCCCGAGGCACCCACGCTGGAGGCCGCTTTCGGCGGGTCGAGTATTCCGGAGGCGCTCACCTACGGCGCGCGCGAGCGGCGCTGGGTCTACGACACGCTCAACGGCCAGGGCCAGAGCACCGATGTCGACTTCGTCCTGCTGGGCTGTCCGCACGCATCGCTGGACCAGGTCGCCCGGATCGCCGAGCTGCTGGACGGCCGGCGACTGCACTCCGGCACCGAGCTCTGGGTGATGACTCCCGGGGCGCTTCGGACCATGGCCGATCGCAACGGCTACACGCGCATCATCACCGCGGCCGGCGGTCACGTGCTGACCGACTCGTGCCCCGCGATGTCGAAGGCTGCCCCGCCAGGCACGCGCGTGTTCGCCACCGACTCGGCGAAGCAGGCGCACTACCTGCCGGCCATCCTCGGCATCGAGGCATGGTTCGGCACGTTGGACGAGTGCATCGATGCGGCCGTCACCGGACGATGGCGCGGAGAACTGCGCCTGTGATCGAACTGCGTGGGCGGGGCATCGTGCCGGGAGTCGTCGAGGCCGAGGCGCTCGTCACGCACGACCCGATCTCGGGCTTCGGAGGCATCGACGTCGCCACGGGGACCGTGATCGAGCCCCGGCATGAGCTGTTCGGAGTGTGCTTCACCGGCAAAGTGCTGGTCTTCCCCGGTGCCAAGGGCTCGTCCGGGTGGTCCGGCTTCTTCCAGAGCACCCGCCTCATGGGCACTGCTCCTGCGGCGATGGTCTTCCAGGTGATCACGACGAAAGCAGTGCTGGGTGCTATCGTCACGCGGGTTCCGACCGTCGTCGAAGCCACCCCCGACCCGCTCGAGACGATCAGGACAGGCGATCTCGTGCGCGTGGACGGTGACGCAGGGATCGTCACCATCCTCGCTTCTGGCGCCGGAACGATAGGCGTTTCACTCAATGAAAAGATCGATGGAGACCAGGCAAGGAAATAGGGAGACTCGACCTGCCGCCCGCGACGCCGCGGGTGTGTGGAACCCGACACAGGAGTCAGGCATGATCACATCAGTGACACCCCGCACCGCACGATCCCCCAAGCGGCGGATCGCCAACATCGCCGCCGCTGCCATCGCAGCCGGAGCGCTCGCGCTCTCCGCGTGTTCCAGCGGATCCCCCGCGCCAGGCGGGACAGAGGCAGCGCCCGAACCCGAGCTCACGAAGATGGTCGCCGTGACCTTCCTCCCGCTCGAGTCATTCACCTTCACGCCCGAGATGTTCGCCTCCGCCGGCGGCTACTTCGAGAAGCACGGCCTCGACGTCCAGCTGCAGCCGGTGCAGGGCACGTCCGCGGCCATTCAGACGCTCCTGGGCGGCGCGACGCCGATCACGCGAGCGAGCACCGTGGATGTCTTCCCCGCCATGGAGCAGGGACAGCCCATCGTCGCGATCGGGACCATGGCCTACAAGTCGAACCTCCGGGTCGCCTCGGCCGAAGGGAACCCGATCGAGTCGCCTGCCGACATGGAGGATCAGGTCATGGGCATGGGCTCGATCGGCGGGACGAGCGAGAAGATGCTCAACCTCGCACTCGACGGATCCGACATCCCGCGTGAATCGGTCACTCGCCAGGCCGTACCCGTGACGGGGGCGACATTCGAACTCGTCAAGCAGGAGCAGCTCGCCGGCTACATCGTGAGCCTCGACACGTCGATCGCGATCGGCGACCAGAACCCCGACGCGGTCATCAGCCCGGCAGGTCTGGGCGACGCCCCCGACCTGCAGACCTGGATCACGACGAAGGCGAACCTCGAGAACCCCGAGCGGGTGGAAGAGATCCAGGCGTTCCTGGCCGCGATCAAGGAAGCGACGCAGTTCGTGATCGACGACCAGGAGAACGACTTCGAGAACGTCCTCCAGATCCTCCGCGACAGCGGTCAGTTCGCCTTCGCGGCGCTCGACGACGACGCGGTGGCCAAGGAGGCCCTCGATGTCTACGTCACCCAGACCTGGGTGGATGCCGAGGGCGAGATCCCGCTGCTCGAGAACGACATGGATGCCTGGACCGCCGCTTACGAGACGTACGCCAAGTCCGGCCTGCTCGACGGTGGCCAGGACCCCACGCAGTGGATCACCAACGACTACCTGCCCGCTGACTGATCTCATATCGCTCCCATGCCCGCCCCACCCGCCTCGCGGGTGGAGCGGGCATGGGATACACCTAGGAGAGGCAGCAACGCCATCATGAAGAACGAGACGCTCATGCCCACCGCGCCGCCCGTGACACCGGTCGAGGCCGTGGTCGAGCCCCCACGGCTGCGCATCGAGGACGTGGGACGAGACTTCCACACCCGCAACGGCGTCACCCACGCCGTCTCGGGAATCGACCTGTCCATCGAGCGTGGTGAGTTCGTCGCGCTGATCGGCCGCTCCGGCTGCGGCAAGACCACGCTCCTGCGCATGATCGGCGGACTGCTTCCGCCCAGCGCGGGCACGATCGAAGTCGACGGCAGGTCGCTGTGGCGCGGCGGCCACGTCGAGCCCTCCGCCGTCACGAAACTGGGGTTCGTCTTCCAGGAGAGCAATCTCTTCCCCTGGTTCTCGGTGCTGGATAACATCGCCCTCCCGCTGAAGCTGCGCGGGATGGGCAAGACCGAGCGCCGTGAGCGTGCTGCCGAGTTCGCCGCGATGGTCGGGCTGTCCGGCTTCGAGCGCTCCTACCCACGAGAGCTCTCCGGCGGAATGCGTCAGCGGGCCGCCATCGCGCGGGCATTGAGCACCGAACCGGAGCTTCTCCTGATGGACGAGCCGTTCGGCGCACTGGATGCGCTCACGCGCGAGCGGATGAACCTCGAGCTTCAGCGCATCGTGCTCGATACGAACTCGACGGTGGTGTTCGTGACCCACGACATCCCCGAGGCGGTGTTCCTCGCGGATCGCGTCGTGCACATGACTCCGCGTCCCGGCCGCATCCGCCAGATCCTGCCGGCAGATTTCCCCAAGCCTCGCGCCGTCGAGGTGACGACGACCCCTGAATTCAACGAGATCGTGCGCATCCTGCGTCGCGACCTCGATGAGGAGGATTGACATGTCCCCCCGAACGCTCAAAGTGCTGCCCTGGATCGTCACGCCGTCGCTGGTGATCGTGATCGTGTTCCTGTGGTGGGCGATCGTGACGTTCTTCAACGTCAACCCGTTCATCTTCCCTCCGCCGCAGGCGGTCGCTCAGTCCTTCGTCCAGCTGCTCTCCGAGCCGCGCACGTGGTCAGCCGTCGTCGTGACGGTGAGCGAGGTCGTCATCGGCTTCCTGATCGCCGTCGTGCTGGGCGTGACCGTCGGCGTGGTGCTCGGCAAGATCCCGTGGCTCGAGATCAGCCTCCGGCCGCTCATCGTGATCGCCCAGGTCGCACCGAAGGTCGCGTTCGTGCCGCTGTTCGTGATCTGGTTCGGGTTCGGCCTGACCTCGAAGATCGTGCTCTCGGCCCTGCTCGCGTTCTTCCCCATCATGCTCAACGTCCTGCTGGGGGTCCGCTCGGTCGAACAGGGGCACCGTGAGGTCATGCAGAGCCTCAACGCGACCAAGCGCCAGACGTTCTTCCAGCTCGACATGCGCAGCCTCCAGCCGTACCTGTTCGCCGGAATGGAGGTGGGCATCGTCCTTGCCACCATCGGCGCGATCGTCGGCGAGTATCTCGGCGGCAACAACGGCCTCGGCAACCTGGTCGTCTCCGCGATGAACTCCCTGGACGCGGCGAGAACGTTCGCGCTGATCCTGCTGCTGTCGGTGATCGGACTGATCCTGTACCTCATCGTCAATGAGGCGAAACGGTTCGTGATCCCCTGGCACGAGTCCGTCTACGGCCTGCGCACCGCCACCGCGTAGTCGGAGCGGTCCTCGCAGTCGGTTCGCGTTGCGATCCCTAGGATGGGATCGCAACGCGAAGCGCAGGTGTACCGGGACGGTGGCATGACAGTGGCGGAAGACAGGTCACGCGATCGCATCCAGAGCATCGAGCGCGGCATCGAAGTGCTCCGGGTCTTCGGTGGGCACGACGCGGCACTCAGTGCGAGTGAGATCGTCGCTCGCGTCGGGCTGCCACGCCCTGTCGTCCGGCGCATCCTGCTGACGTTCGAGCACCTCGGGTACGCGCGGGCGGACAACGGCCTCTGGAGCCTCACGCCGCGCATCCTCGAGTTGGGCGCCGGATACTTCGCCGCCGCCTCACTGCCCGAGGTCGCATATCGATACATGGGCGAGGTCGTCGAGCGCACCGGCGAGACATGCAGCGTCGGGGTACTCGACGGGACCGACGTGATCCACGTCGCCCGCGTCGAGGAACGCCGCCCGATGCCCGACGCCGTGCGCGTCGGCACCCGGCTGCCCGCGCACGCGACGGCGGTGGGCAAAGTGCTGCTTGCCGACCTGCCGGATGCCGAGCTCGGCGATTACCTCGCCCACGCCGTGCTCGAGGTCCACACCCCGCACACGATCACGGATGCCGCGCGTCTGCGCGAGCGGCTCGCGGCCGTCCGGGATCGTGGCTTCGACGTCTCGATCGAGGAGCTGCATCCCGGGATGGTCGCCGTGGCCGTTCCGATCCTCGTGGACGGTCGTGCGATCGGCGGACTCACGGCCTCGTCCACGACCGTGCGCGAGTCCGAGCAGTCCCTCGTCGAATCGGTGGTACCGGTCTTGCGTGAGGCGTCGGAGCGGATCGCGCGCACGTACCGCGCGGCCAATCCTCAGCTGTACCGGTCGGCGACCGCCTAGACCGACGCGGCAGCGACCTCGTTGCCGAGGTAAGCGCCGTCGGCCACGAGACGCCGTTGGAGCGTCCGCACGTCGACGTGCGCTGCCTTGCCGTCGCCGGAGAGCGCGAGATCCGCCGCTGTGCCGGCCGCCTGCCCCATCACGAAGCACGGCCCGGTGACGCGGCCCGAGGACTGGCCGCCCTGCGTCATCGAGGCGCAGCGTCCGGCGACGAGCAGGTTCTCGACGACCTGGGGGACCAGCATCCGGTAGGGGAGCTGGTTGAAGCCGCGGGAGTCGGCGGGAGCGAAGCGGAACTCGACGTCGCCGACGACGTGCGCCTCGACCGGCCAGCCGTTCACCCCGATCGTGTCGTCGAAGTCGGCGCAGCCGAGCACATCGTCCTCGGTGAGCTGATATGCCCCGACGATGCGGCGTGTCTCGCGGATGCCGATCGAGGGGGCGATGTCGACGATGTACGAGTCCTGGAAGCCCGGGGTGACCGCCTTGATGAACGCGAACGTGTCCTTGACCTGCTGGCGGCCCTGGATCTCGCCGCGGGTCAGCTGACGCACGTCGGTGCCGTCGACGGCAGAGCCGTCCTCGTTGGAGAGCTGAGTGAGGTTCGAACGCCACTCCAGCGGATTGCGCTGGGGCCGCACGATCGGCTTCTTGCGCGGGAAGCGGTGGGTGCCGGCCGCCTCGGCCTCCTCCATGATGCTGCGGATCGTCTTCCACGCATCGCCGGCCTCATCGGGGTGCACGCCGTTGATGCGGAACATGAGCGACGGGTACATGAGGTGCTCGGAGCGCTCGTAGGGGGCGCCCGACCAGGCGGCGAGGTCGCCGTCACCGGATCCGTCGATGAAGAAGCGTCCGCGCACGGCGCCGCGCCCCGACTTCGACTCGACGATCACGGCATCGATCGTGCCGGTATCGGCCATGACGACGTCGACGACGGCCGTGTGGAAGAGCAGCTCCGCGCCGCCGGCCAGGACGAGTTCATCGGCGGCGATCTTCAGGACGGAGATGTCGTACGAGAGAGCCTGGATTCGGTTGTCGACCGAGAGGTGGGGATCGTTGACGCCGTCCATGGCCGTCATGCGGTCCAGCAGCTCGTCGAAGTAGCCATGGACGACGAGCCTGTCCTCGCCGTACACCCGCGCGTGCAGGCCGCAGAACGTGCTGAGCCCGCCCATCGTGCCCGCTCCGCCGAGGAAGCCGTAGCGCTCGATGAGGAGGGTGGAGCGTCCGGCGCGCGAGGCCGCTGTGGCGGCGAGCAGCCCTGCCGGGCCGCCGCCGACGACGACGACGTCGTACTCCCCGATGACTGGAACGTCTTTCGCGGGCAGGTGGATCGTGCGAGTGGTCATGATCTCTCCGTCAGAAGTTCGGTCGATGCCGCAACCGCGGCATCCGATCGGCAGGGCCCCGCGGGGCGGGCGCACAGCACCGCGCCGCAGCTGAGCGGCTGCACGAGCTGTTCGTACTGGTCGAGCATCCCGTTCCCGCTGTCGCGGTCCTCCGGAGGCAGGTAGCGCGGGCGCGCCGCCAGTTCAGCAGGATCCACGAGCAGGTCGAGGCTGCCTGACTCGAGGTCGATGTCGATGATGTCGTCGTTCTGCACGAGGCCGAGGGGCGCACCCGCGGTGGCGGCCTCGGGCGAGACCTCGCCGACCGTCATGCCCTGGTTGACCAGCCCGCTGAATTGACCGTCGGTGACGAGGGCGACGCTCTGAGCGAGACCCTTCGCGTGCAGAGCGAAGATGAACGCGCTCGTGAGACCCATGCCGGGCGCGCCTGAGACGCCGATGCCGCGGATCACCGCGACATCGCCGGGGCGCAGCCGTCCGTTCGAGATGCCTGCGATGGCCTCCTCGCGATTCGCGAAGATGCGTGCCGGTCCGGTGAACCGGCGCGGACCTGGGTCGGGCACGGGACGCTTGGCGACGGCACCGCCGGGGGCGAGGGTGCCCCGCAGCACGGCGATCGCCGGATCGGTTCCGAACGGGTTGTCGAGCGGGCGGATCACCGTGCCGTCTGCCGGCAGCGCTTCTGCGGCGTTCTCCCCGATCGTCCGGCCGTTGATCGTGACCTGGTCGCCGTCCAGGAGCGGCAGGAGCTCGCGCAGCACCGTGGCGCCGCCGCCGGCATCCTCGAAGTCCTCCACCAGCCATGGGCCGTTCGGGCGCACCGATGCGAGCAGGGGAGTGTCGCGCCCCATGGTGCGGAACGTCTCCCACACGTCGATGTCCAGTCCCGACTCGACGGCGATCGCCTGCAGATGCTTGATCGTGTTGATCGAGCCGCCGACGGCGAGCATCGTGCGCACGGCGTTGCGGATCGAACCGTCGGTGAT
This sequence comes from uncultured Actinomycetota bacterium, assembly GCA_963713325.1. Lineage (GTDB taxonomy): Bacteria > Actinomycetota > Actinomycetes > Actinomycetales > Microbacteriaceae > Microbacterium. Next base: position 135,543 of record CAVQLL010000016.1, on the reverse strand, counting down.
GATCGCCCGGGGCCGGATGTCGCGCTCGATGAGGTCGACGATCGCTGCGGCCGACCGCGCCACCGAGTCCCACATGCGCTCGCCGTTCGCCCGCACCGGTGCCGCACCGGGCACCGCCATCCCGATCGCTTCGGCCACCATGTGCATCGAGTTCGCCGTCGCCAGACCCGCGCACACACCGGGACCGAGGATCGCGTCGTCGGCGAGCTCTTCGAGGTGATCGGTCGGCTCGCCCGTGACGGCAGCCTTCGCCGCCAACAGGAAGACCTCTTCGACGTCCGCTTCGCGGCCCTCGGCGAGCCCGGAGTGCTGGTAGCCGCACGGGACGACGACGGTGGGGATGTCGAGGCGCCCGGCCGCCATCAGGTGCGCCGGGGTCGTCTTGTCGCACGAGCTGAGGCAGATCATACCGTCGAGCTTTGCGCCCTCAACCGCCGCTTCGATGTCATTCACGATCAGATCGCGGCTGGGGAGGATATAGCGCCCGGCCCGGCCCGCGCTGGTGACGAAGTCGCTCGGGGCGACGGTGCGGATCTCGAAGGGAAGCACGCCGAGCGCGCGGAGCTGGTGCTTGAGCGCGTCGGCGATCTCGTCGAGGTGGGCGTAGCAGGCGGCGAGCTCTGATGATGTGTTGACGATCGCGACCTTCGGCTTGGTCAGATCAGCAGCCGCGATACCCAGCGACCTCCACTGCGCGCGGCGGGCGATGCCCAGGGCAGACGTCGGCGGGAGGTTGCTTCTCAGTTCGGGCATCATCGTCCTCGTCTCGGTCGACGCCTGCACCGGGGCGCGGCGTCGCGATGATTCCATTGTACGCAATGCGGTCAAGAAGTCGCAATGCGTACACAGACGTTCAACAGCTGCGTCGGCTCAGTGCGAGATCCGCACGGGCTCTCCGGCCTCGGCGCGCGGCAGCTCGCCGGCGGGCCATCAGCCACGACGGGAACTTGGCGATCTTCGCGTCGATGACGAGTGGGCGATCACGTGCGCCGTCGATCCAGGACTGCACCGCGTCGAGGTCGTCGATGCCTCGCACGGTGACCCCGTCGCAGCCGTATCCGCGAGCGATCGCCGCGATGTCGGTCTCGGGGAAGCGCACCAGGTCGAGTTTGTCGGTATAGGGCTGGAAGAGATTGACCTCGGCGCCGTACGCATCGTCGTTGTAGACGATCACGATCATGCCCAGTCCGAGGCGCACGGCGGTGTCGAGCTCGACGAGCGACATGAGGAATGCGCCGTCTCCGGTGCCGACCACGGGCATGCGGTGAGGCTGCGCCACGCCCGCGCCGATCCCGGCTGACAGCCCCATCCCGATTGCCTGAAAGGAGAGCGGGATGCAGTAGCCGCGCTCGTCGGGAACGCGCAGGTGCGCACCCGGGTAGCAGTTGACGTTCCCCCCGTCCGGCACGACGACCCGCTCGATCGGCAGCATCGCATCCAGCGCGTTCGTGAGCTGCTGCGGATCGACACGGTCCGTCTCCGGCCGCGGATCGAACGGCTGGTCCTTCCAGTAGCGAGATCGGCTGACCCGCTCGGCGACCTCGGGCGTGCGGTACCCCACTTTGCCGGGAGCACGTGCGGCGACCGCGTCGGCGGCGTTCGCCGCGACTGTCGCCGCGTCCCCGATGATGCCGATGTCGACCGGCTGGTGCAGACCGATCGCGGCTGGCCGGTCGTCGACCTGCACGGTGATCGCGCTGCGCAGCAGCTCGCCGCTGCGGGTGGTCCACTTGTTGAGCGCGGCACCGAACGCCACGATGAGGTCGGCCGACGAGATGAGGTCGGCCGCGCCCTCGGTCGCGAACCCGCCCATGATGTCGAGCGCCCAATCGTCTTCGACGAAGAGACCTCGTCCAGCGGCAGAGGTCACCAGAATCGCGCCGGATGCCGCGGCCAGCCGCCGCAGCTCGCTCTTGGCGCCCCATGCCCCGCGTCCGCCGACGATGACCGGCCGGTCGGCCGTTGCGAGCAGCTCGACGAGCCGCGCGAACGATTGAGGCGAGGCGACCGGTTCCGATGCCACGCGAGAGACCGGGATGGTGGCCTCGTCGAAGTCGACGATCTCCTCCTGGAGATCGACCGGGAGCGACAGGACGACCGTTGCCCGTCCGTGCACCGCAGTGTGGACGGCAGCCGCGGTATCGGCGACCGCCGACGCGGCGGTGTGGATGCGGGCGGGCACGGCGCCCACCGAGGCGGCGACGGCGTCCTGGTCTATGTAGAAGTTCGACGTCGTGTCGCCCTCCGCGGTGTCACCCGTGACGACGAGCAGCGGTGTGTGGCATTTGGCCGCTTCGGCGATGCCGGTGAGGGCGTTCGTCAGCCCACAGCCCTGGTGGACGGAGAGCACCGAGAGAAGACCCGAGGTTCGGCTGAACGCATCCGCCATCGTCGCCGCGCCCATTTCGTGCCGCGCCGCGGTGAACGGCACACCATGGTCGATCATGGCGTTCGTCACATGGAAGTTGCCGCTGCCGACGACCCCGAAGATGTGTGCCGCTCCCAGCCTCGCGATGGTCCGTCCGACCGCCTCCGCGACCGTGATTCTGTCGCTCATGTCTCCTCCATGGTCGTCGTGGTTCGGATTTCGCCCGGGGACTCATCGCCCAGGGGGACTTGATCGCGCGGACGTTCCCGATCATCCCAGGCGCGAACACGCCGACGCGGGCTACGCGAACACGGTTATGAATCGCTCGTGCCAGCCGCTGGCGCCGTTGGGATCTGTGCGCGTGCGCTTCTCGGTCTGCACCTCGCCGCTCTTGCTCGTCGCGCGGCAGCGGATGAGGTGGTCGCCCTCGGTGGCTGCCCACGGCAGCATCCACTGGACCCACGTGTCGTCCGAGATCGCTGTGGCGAGCGTCGCCTGCTGCCACGCTCCCTCGTCGATCTGCACTTCCACACCGGAGATCCCCACGGTCTGCTGCCACGCCATCCCGGCGATGACCGTCTCGCCCGCCTTCAGTCCCTGCGCCTTGCGCGGCACATCGATCCGCGACTGGAGCTTGATCGGGCCCCGCTCGGACCAGCCGCGAGTGGTCCAGTACGCGGTTGCCTTGTCGAAACGGGTCACTTCGAGCTCGGTGACCCATTTGGTCGCCGACACGTAGCCGTACAGGCCCGGCACGACCATCCGCACGGGGAACCCGTGCTCGGGCGGCAGCGGATCTCCGTTCATCCCGACCGCGAGGATCGCGTTGCGGGCATCGGTGAGCGCTTCCAGCGGTGAACTTGCGGTGAAGCCGTCGATCGAACGCGACAGCACCATGTCGGCCTCGGAGGTGGGAGCGGCACGGGCCAGCAGCTCGCGGATCGGGTAGCCGAGCCACAGGGCGTTGCCGACGAGCTCGCCGCCGACCTCGTTCGAGACGCACGTGAGCGTGGTGACGCTCTCCTCGAGTGGCAGGGCGAGCAGCTCGTCCCACGTGATCGTCACCTCGTTCGCGACGAGCCCGTGGATGCGCAGGCTCCAGTCGGCCGGATTGACCTGCGGCACCAGCAGCGCCGTGTCGATCCGGTAGAACTGCGCGTTCGGGGTGATCACCGGTGCGAGGCCGCCGATGTCGAGCTCGGCCGCCGCAGGGATGGGCGCTGCCGGGGTCGCTGCCGCGGGCAGCTTGAGTGCCTCCCTGACCACTTCGACCGTGTGCACGCCGGCGCGCGCCAGCGACGAGCCGACGGTGGCGAGGATGCCGACGGCGGCTGTGCCTGCCACCCACAGGAGGAAGGTGCGCCGCTGCACGCCCTCTTCCTCCTCCGCGCCCTCGGCGGGCGGCTTGGTGCGGGGGATCGTCACGCGATCGGGCTGCGGGATCGGCGCGACCCGGACCCGCCCCGGACGGCGGGCCATGAGAACGCCGAGTGCGACGGCGGCCATGACGCCCGCGACCACCGACGGAACCCAGTCCAGCGGGCCGGCGTTGGCTCGCGTGACGGCGGCAAGGGCGCCCACCCCGCCGAAGACGACCATCACGGCCAATCCGCTCGGCGGCCAACGCAGTTCGACGAGCCCGGCAAGGGCGGCAAGACCTATCAGCGCGATGCCGATCCCGACCAGCAGGGCGATCTTGTCGTTCGTCCCGAACAGGGCGATCGCGGTCTCCTTCGCCCACGACGGGGCGAGGTCGATCAGTGCCGAGCCGATGACGGCGAAGGGGCTCGCCTCGGGTGCCACCAGGGTGGCCGTCAGTTCTCCGGCGCCCACGCCGAGGAGTGCGGCAGCCACGCCGGCCGCCGCCGCCCATCGCCGCCCTCGTGCCTTGCCCGCCACGGCTTGAGCCTACGCTCGCGTACGTGCGCTGGGCCGGTTCGCGTAGGGCATTCCCAGCCGAAACATGCGGGCAACACACCCCGGACTAGAGTCGTCGCATGGGTGATCTCTTCGACGGTTACGGCTCCACGTTGGCGCCTCGCAAGACCGCGTCCGGCATCCCCGCGTTCGATGAGATGTTCGGCGTCCCGTCGCATCCCGGTGACACAGCGGAGTCCCGCGAGGCCTACCGCGAGCTGTATCAGGCCCTGGCCCAGATGACGCAGGAGGAGCTGCGCGGCCGCACCGAGTCGCTTGCGAGCTCCTACCTCGCGCAGGGCGTGACCTTCGACTTCGCGGGCGAAGAGAGGCCTTTCCCGCTGGATGCCGTGCCCCGCGTGATCACGTTCGACGAGTGGTCGCGGGTAGAGGCGGGTGTGAAGCAGCGCGTGCGGGCCTTGGAGGCCTTCCTCGACGACGCGTACGGCCGTCAGCACTGCGTACGTGATGGCGTGCTGCCCGCAGGGCTGATCGCGTCGTCCCAGTACTTCTACCGTCAGGCCGCCGGCATCCACGCCGCCAACGGCGTGCGCATCCAGGTGTCGGGCATCGACCTCATCCGCGACGAGCACGGCGAGATGCGCGTGCTCGAAGACAACGTGCGGGTGCCCTCCGGCGTGAGCTACGTCATTTCGAACCGTCGCGTCATGGCCCAGACCCTGCCCGAGCTGTTCGTCTCCATGCGCGTGCGGCCGGTCGGCGACTATCCCAACAAGCTGCTCGCGGCCCTCCGCGCCTCCGCCCCGCCCGGTGTCGAAGACCCGAACGTCGTCGTGCTCACCCCCGGCGTCTACAACTCGGCGTACTTCGAGCACACCCTGCTCGCCCGGCTCATGGGGGTCGAGCTCGTCGAAGGCCGCGACCTGCTGTGCGTGGGCGGCAAGGTGTTCATGCGGACGACCCGCGGGCCGAAGCGCGTCGACGTCATCTACCGGCGCGTCGACGACGACTTCCTCGACCCGCTGCAGTTCCGTGCGGATTCGATGCTCGGCGCGCCCGGACTCATGCTCGCGTCGCGGCTCGGGAACGTGACGATCGCGAATGCCGTGGGCAACGGCGTCGCCGACGACAAGCTGCTCTACACCTACGTGCCCGACCTCATCCGCTATTACCTCGCGGAGGAGCCGATCCTCAAGAACGTCGACACGTGGCGGCTCGAAGACCCGGGAGCGCTCGAAGAAGTGCTCGACCGACTGGACCAGCTCGTGGTCAAGCCGGTCGACGGTTCGGGCGGCAAGGGCCTCGTCGTCGGTCCGGATGCCTCACCCGCCGAGCTCGAGCAGCTGCGCAAGCGACTCATCGCCGATCCGCGCGGCTGGATCGCGCAGCCCGTGGTGATGCTCTCGACGATCCCGACGCTCGTCGAAGACGGCATGCGCCCGCGCCACGCCGACCTGCGCCCCTTCGCCGTGAACGACGGCGACGACATCTGGGTGCTCCCGGGCGGCCTCACCCGCGTCGCCCTTCCCGAGGGGGAGCTCGTCGTCAACTCGAGCCAGGGCGGCGGGTCGAAGGACACCTGGATCGTCGGCGGCGCCGCGCCCTCCCACGTGGAGTACGGGCAGGGGAGCGGATTGGCGGGCCTGGTCGCCGACCAGGCGGCGACGGTGACCGCCGCCATCCCGATCATCTACGACGGTCAGCCGGCACCCACCCACTCGCCCCAGGATCGTCCGCGCTCGCGCGTCGAGCAGCAGGAGCAGCAGCAGCAGCAACAGCAGCAGCAGCAGAAGCAGCAGCAGAGCGCTCAGCTCCCGCTGGCCGAACCCGCCGAGGCGCCGACCCGACGAAAGGGTCAGGGGCCGACCCGCGGTGGTGCCGGATGCTGAGCCGCATCGCCGAATCACTCTTCTGGATCGGCCGCTACATCGAGCGCAGCGACGGCACGGCGCGAATCCTCGACGTTCACCTGCAGCTGCTGCTCGAGGATCCCTGGATCGATGAGGACACCGCCTGCCGATCACTGCTGCTGGTCATGGGCTCGATCCCGCCGACGCCCGGGGAGACCGTGCGGCGCGAGGATGTGCTCGCGAAGCTGGCCGTCGACCGCAACAACCCGGCGAGCATCTCGTACGCGCTGCAGGCGGCTCGTGAGAACGCCCGCCGGGCCCGCGAGATCGTCTCGACCGAGCTGTGGGAGACCCTCAACACGACCAACTCGCGGATGCCGCGGCGGCTGCAGACCGACAAGGTGCACGAGTTCTTCAAATGGGTCCGCGAACGCGCCGCGCTCGCCGTCGGCACGGTCGACTCATCGACGAGTCGCGACGAGGCGTGGCAGTTCTTCACCCTGGGCCGCAGCATCGAGCGCGCCGACATGACCGCGCGGCTGCTGGCGACGCGATCGCTGACCCAGGCATCGGGGCCCTCGTGGACGACGATCCTGCGGTCGTGCGGGGCGTACGAGGCGTACCTGCGGACGTACCGGGGGATGCCCAGCGCGCGCAACGCCGCCGAGTTCCTTCTGCTGGACCGCCTGTTCCCCCGTTCGATCATCTACTCGATCCAGACCGCGGAGGACTGCATGAGTGCGATCGATCCCCGCGCCGATCGCGTCGGTCACTCCAACACGGTGCTGCGAGCCCTCGGCCAGATCCGCAACGATCTCGAGTACCGGCCGATCAGCGAGATCCTCAGCGAACTGCCCGAGCACATGGAACGCGTCCAGAAGGTCACCCGCGAGGCGTCCGAGGCGATCAAGGCGCGATTCTTCCCGACGCAGGCGGAGCCCAGCTGGATCGGGGAGATCTCGTGAAGCGCCTCCGCATCGAACACCAGACCGGGTTCTCGTACCAGGGCGACGTGTCGGCGTCGTACAACGAGGCGCGGATGCTGCCGAGCTCGACCGACAGCCAGTTCGTCCTGAGCTCGTCGCTCGACATCGAGCCGTCGACCTCGGTCAATCAGTACGTCGACTACTTCGGCACGCGCGTCGCGGCCTTCGATGTCCTCTCTCCGCATGCATCGCTCACGATCTCGGCGCGCTCGCTCGTCGAGGTGCGCCCCCGGCCGCTCGAGCACGCCGACATCAGCTGGGATGGCCTGAACGCCGAGGTGCAGCGCTCGATCGAGACGGTGGAGCAGATGGGGCAGACGGCGCGCACCCTGCCGCACCCGGAGATCGCCGAGATCGCGCGCTCGATCGCGGCCCAGCACGACCGACCGGGCGTCGCGGCTCACGAGATCTCGATGGCCGTGGGCAACGCCGTGGAGTACATGCACGGCATCACGGGCGTCCACTCGACGGCGGCGGAGGCGTGGGAAGCGCGCAAGGGCGTCTGCCAGGACATCGCGCACGTCACGCTCGGCGCGCTGCGCGAGGTCGGCATTCCCGCCCGGTACGTCTCGGGTTACCTGCATCCGCGGCCCGAGGCCGACGTCGGTCAGCCGGTGACCGGCGAGTCGCACGCGTGGGTCGAGTGGTTCGCCGGGGAGTGGCAGGGGTTCGACCCGACGAACAACATCGACATCGGCGACCGTCACGTCCTGGTCGGGCGAGGTCGCGATTACAACGACGTGCCGCCGCTGCGCGGTGTCTACGCCGGTCCGTTCAAGTCCCAGCTGCACGTGAAGGTCACGATCACGCGCGAGGCGTAGATCGGGCTCGGCGATGAGCATGAATGAACGAGACGGCACAGGTCCGGCGCGGCTTCGGGCGCCGTGGTGGAGGAACGTGCCGCTCCCCGAGTCGCACCTGATCGCCCTCGCGGCGGGCGGACTTCTGCATTTCATCGCTCCTGTGCGCGCCCCGGTCAGTCGTCGGGTGGGAGCTGCGGTGGGACTGCCCGTCGTAGCGGGTGCGGTCGCCCTCGGCGCGTGGGCCGTCGCGTCCGCGTCTCGGGAGGGAGTGACCGTCGATCGCACAGACGGGCTCGTGCGAACCGGTGCCTTCGCGTTCACCCGAAACCCGATGTACCTCGCCTGGTCGTTCGGTCTCCTCGGGCTGGCGGCGCTGACCCGGTCGGCGTGGCTTCTGTTGGCGGCAGTCGGCGCTTCGCTGACGGTGCACCGTGTGGTGCGCCGCGAGGAGGTCGCTCTGCAGAGCAGGTTCGGCGACGAATACCTGGCCTACCGCGCCGCAACGCGACGCTACTTCTGAACGCGGATGCGCGCGGGCCCGGAACCGTCGCTCGGCATGACTGCGTCGCGCCGCGAGTGCGGCCCGCGCGGACAGCGATGAGGCGGCGTATCACGACGGCTGCCTGCGCGCTCCCTTCCTGTGTGAGCGAACTCGGTCGCGACACCGGCTGAGGGGTCTTCGCATGGGTGCGGATCTCCTTCCGCGCCCCGAAGGGAGCCGCGATGCTGAGGGTCCGTCCAGGGCGCTGGATGATGATGGCAATCTCCCTCGGCCTTGCAGCGAGCCCCTTCCTCGCGATCGATTCGCCTGAGGAAGGCACGGAGGACTACGTCCTTTATTCGGGCACGGTGACACTCACCGAGACCTGGAGCAGCGGTGACGAATTCGACACCGAGACGACGGAGTCCCCCGCGGAGACCATCGAGATCCGTTGCGCGGCGGGCGAGTGCACTCTCTTCGGCGTCGAACCACGGTACTTCAGCGGAGACGCCGTGGGCGGCATCCCGGTCACCCTGGACAACGGATACGGCGAATACGCGCAGGCGGAGATGAGCGATCCGTGCGCGTACAAGGATCCCTCGGAGCTGGCAGGCCTGCTGACCGTGCGGGCCTCCGCCGCCGCGGTCACCGTGGAGTGGCGACTTCCGCTCCGCGGCTGCGCGCAGGTCGCTGCGCTCGGGGTGATCGCACCTGGTCCGAGTGACGCCCCCGATCCGAGTGACCCCGATCCGAGCGACGCACCCGATCCGCGTGAAACCATCGAGCCTGTACCAGAGATTCGCGAGGCGCCCGGGCCGACACCCGAGCTGCGCAGCGTGCCGGAGCGGGTGCCGGAGGTCGTCGCTCCGCGGACCACCGTGAACGTCGAGCAGGTGTGGCGGGGCGCATTCGTCGCCGGCAACCCGTGCATCGTCGATGCCGCGTCATGCCCGGTCGTCACGCCCCCGCCGACGACGACGCCCTCACCTCAACCGGCACCGCCGACGCCGGTACCACCGGTACCGCCCACGCCCGAACCCTCGCCGTCCGGCACGGTCGACCCCAGCCCCACGGCGACGCCGATCCCACCGGGGCCCGCAGATCCGCCGCCCCCGCCGGGATCCTGGAGTTCGCCGAGCGTGCTCAGCGGCCTGAGCCCGGTGTCCAGTGTCTCGATCACTCCGTTGCAGGTGTGCGTGGCCGCGGCCCTCGCGGTGATCCTCGTTCTCCTCATCGCGTTCCCGACCGCGCTGCTCAACTCCGCGATCGAGAATGCGGTCGACCACCGCACGCCTGAGTCGAAGCGCCCGGCCCGGCATCTGAGCGGATGGTGGAAGGCCGTGCTGGGCGTCGCCCTCGCCGCCGTCATCTCGGGGTTCGTCGATCCGGGATTCGGCCTCAACGAGATGAGTGCGCGTGCCTTCGCCGCGATCCTGATCGCGCTGCTGATCGACATCCTCATCGGGTGGTCGGCGCGGATCTGGTTCGTGCGTCGCCTGCGCCCCGGCGAGCCGGTGTCCTTCAGGTTCGTCCCGCTGACGCTTCTCATCGTCGTGGGAGCGGTCGTGTTGACCCGCTTCACCGGCTTCCACCCCGCGATCATCTTCGGTCTCGTGGCCGGCATGGTCTTCTCCTCAGCGGTGTCGGTCGCCCAGCAGGCCCACACCGAGCTGATCGGCCTGGGCTACGGGTTCGCCGTGGCCATCGCGGCATGGGCGATCTATTCGTTCATCCCGGATCGACCTGGGGATCCGGTCGCCCTGTTCGCGCAGGAGACGCTCGCGGCCGCGGCGATCGCCGGCATCGCGGCGCTGCCCATCCTGCTGTTCCCCGCACGCGGTCTGCCCGGCTACACCGTTTTCCGGTGGCGGCGGACGGCGTGGGGACTCGCCTCCTTCGTCGCGCTCTTCGCTTTCCTTCTGCTCCTGATGCCGATGCCGTCGTCCTGGAGCGAGATCGAGAGTCCCCTGGTCGTGTGGGTCGGGATCTATGTCGCGTACTGCATCGCGGCGGTCACCGTCTGGATCGCCGTGAAGCTGCTCAACGCGCGCGCCGGCGCCCCGACTGCCGAACGGCGTGCCCCGTCCTAGCGCGCGCGTCCGTCGGGGCTGGGCGGGCGGCAGACCAGGATCGTGCCTTCGCCCGACACGGTGAGCTCGCCGTCTCCGTGCGGGATCGCGATCGTGCTGCCACGCGCGACTCGCAACGCGCCGCTCACCGCCGCGAGCGTCAGCGCGCCCTCCTCGACGATCAGGATCGCGAATCCCGGTGCGATCGAGACCTCCCCGTCCACGACGTGTCGTTCGAGCCGGAAGTACTGCTCCGACTCCCGAGGCAGGACGCTCGCACCTTCTTCCGCCTGCAGGATCCAGCGGTCCACGTCGGCGGACGTGCGGGGCTCGGTCGTCACCGCCTGCAGCGCGAGATCGAAGCCCAGCCCAAGGTGGCCGTCGCGCGCACCGTCGAGCTCGAATCCGTCCCACTCGAGGAGGATGGAGAGGTCTTCGGGCTGCTGCAGCTCGAGGAGGAACACGCCCGCGCCGACCGCATGAAGCTCACCGGGTGGGACGTAGACGACGTCGCCGGGCTCGACCTCGCGCTCGTGCAGCAGCTCGATGAGTCCGGTCGTGTCCTGCCATGCGACCAGTTCCGCCAGCCTGCGGTGGGCCACCTCGCGCCGCAGCCCGAGGTGCACTGTGCCGCCGTCCAAGATGTACCAGGCCTCGGCCTTGCCGAACGGGCGGTGCAGGTGCTCACCGCTGAACGCGTCGTCGGGGTGCGCGTGCACGGGCAGTCGCTGGCCGGCATCGAGCAGCTTGACCAGCAGCATCGTCGACGACCCGAACGCCGCGAAGTGATCCTGACCCAGCCACGCCACGGGGTCTGCGGCGATCGCGTCGGCAAGCAGCGCGCCGTCGCGCAGACGACTGAGTCCGAGCCGCTTCTCACCTGCGAGCGTCGTGGTCGAGCCCACCCAGTCCTCGGGGCGGCGGTCGGGGCCCTTGGCCAGCCCGCGGAAGCGGTCGATCTTCACGCCGCCGCGGTAGAAGCGCTCGGGCGGCTGGTTCGCGTCGAGCGGTGCGAGGCTCATCATGCCCTCCCCGAAGTGCACGTTCCGGCTTACAGCTCGAGCCGCCCCGCCGGTGGGTCGACGCCGACGAGCCGGTTCCCGGAGCCTAGCGCGTGGCCGGCTCAGGTCGCCGTCACAGGCCCGCGACGACGGCGTTGTCGAGTTCGTCCATGTCGACACCGGGCCGCTGCGCCTGATTCGACAGGAGCACCAGCGATTCCCGCGCCGGGGTGCACCCAGAACGGGGGGGCGGGGGGGGGCGCGGGTCGGGGCAGGAGGCCGCGCTCGATCGACGCGCCGCGACGATGCCGACGAGCGGCTTGGTGATCGAGAACAGGCGGTAGTGGTCGTCGGTGCGGGCGATGCGCGACCCGGTGGCGCCGAACGCGTCGAGCGCGACGACACCGTGGCGGTGGCGATGCCGAGCACCGCCGTCGGGAGGCGCTCGGATTCGATCTGCCGGCGTGCCCAGTCGAACGCGGCACCGTATCCGCTCATGCGCGCGGCTCGTACCGGCGAGGTGCGTGGGTGCGCGTGACGAGATCACGGAGAGCTTCGAGCGTGCCCGACACCAGCCCGTTCGCACGCGCCTGGATCAGGACGTTGCCGAGCGCAGTCGCCTCGACCGGCCCGGCGAGCACGGGCAGACCCGAGCGGTCGGCCGTGCGCTGGCAGAGCAGTTCGTTCAGGGCGCCGCCGCCGACGATGTGGATCGTGCGGACGTCGACGCCGCCGATCCGCCCGGCCTGGTGCGCGGCGTCGGCGAAAGCCTGCGCGAGCGACTCGACGATGCTGCGCGCGTACTCGGCCCTTGTCCGTGGCGCGGCGACCCCGTTCTGCTCGCACCACGCGTCGATGCGCGCGGGCATGTCACCGGGCGGAAGGAACCGGGGGTCGTTGACGTCGAAGACCGGAACGGTGCCGGTGACCTCCTCGGCGGAGTCCAGGAGCGTGGGCAGGTCGATCGGGTGACCCGCGCGCTCCCAGGTGCGGACGGCCTCGCTCAGCACCCACAGCCCCATGATGTTGTGCAGCAGGCGGACCCGGCCGTCCACTCCGCCCTCGTTGGTGAAGTTCGCCTCGCGGGCGGCGGGCGTCAGCACCGGGCGCGGAACCTCCACTCCGACCAGTCCCCAGGTGCCGCAGGAGATGTAGGCGGCGGCATCCGCTCGCATCGGAACAGCGACCACGGCCGAGGCGGTGTCGTGCGATCCGACCGCCGTGACGGCCGCAGAGGGGCCGGCCCCGATGGCCGCGGCGACCTCCGGCAGCAGGACTCCGAGGCGCTCGCCGGGTGCGATGAGCGAAGGCAGGATGCCGCGCGGCAGTCCGAGCGCAGCGACGAGTTCGTCATCCCACGATCCGTCGGCGACGCGGAGCAGGCCGGTGGTCGAGGCGTTCGTCTGCTCGGCGCGCGCAGCACCGGTGAGCCAGTACCCGATCAGGTCGGGGACGAGGAGTGCCGTGTCTGCGAATGCGAGAAGCTCGGGATCCTCCGCCGCCAACTGGTACAGGGTATTGAACGGAAGGAACTGCAGGCCGTTGCGGGCGTAGAGGTCGGCGTGCGGCATCCGATCGTGCACGGCCGCGACGCCCCGCTCGGTGCGCGCGTCGCGGTAGTGGAACGGATCGCCGAGCAGCCGCTCTCCGCGCAGCAGTCCGTAGTCGACCGCCCACGCGTCCACGCCGATGCTCGTGATCTCCGGCTCCGCGCGGAATGCGTCGCGGAGGCCGCCGAGCGCGGCGCCGTAGAGGCCGAGGATGTCCCAGTGCAGTCCGTCGATGAGCTGCACGGGGCTGTTGGGAAAGCGCGTGACGGTCTCGGTCTCGAGCGTGTCGGGGCCGACGTGACCGATGATGACCCGGCCGCTGGTGGCGCCGAGGTCGACGGCGGCGACCGCACCGGTGGTCATCGTGACCCTCGGCGGCACGGCCGGGTGCCGGCCGGGGCCGGACTGCTGCTCATCGCAGGAAGGCGGCGGCGACGCCGGAGTCGACCGGGATGTGCAGGCCTGTCGTTCGGGTGAGTTCAGGCCCGGTGAGCACGTAGACCGCGTCGGCGACGTTCTCGGGAACGACCTCGCGCTTGAGGATCGTGCGCTGGGCGTAGTACTTGCCGAGATCCTTCTCGTCCACGCCGTAGGTCGCGGCGCGGTTGGCGCCCCACCCGGCGGCGAAGATGCCCGAGCCGCGGACGACGCCGTCGGGATTGATGCCGTTGACGCGAACCCCGTACTCGCCGAGTTCGACGGCGAGGAGGCGCACCTGGTGTGCCTGGTCTGCCTTCGTCGCGGAGTACGCGATGTTGTTCGGGCCGGCGAAGACGGAGTTCTTCGACGAGATGTAGATCACATCTCCGCCCATGCCCTGCTCGATGAGCGCCTTCGCGGCGGCCTTCGAGACGAGGAACGAGCCCTTCGCCATGACGTCGTGCTGCAGGTCCCAGTCCTTCTCGGTGGTCTCCAGAAGGGGCTTGGACAGCGAGAGGCCGGCGTTGTTGACGACGAGGTCGATGCCGCCGAACGCGAGCACGGTCGCGTCGATGGCGGCCTGCACGCCTTCGGCGTCGGCGACGTTCGCGGCGACGCCGATCGCGACATCCGTTCCGCCCAGTTCCGCGGCGGCGGCCTGTGCCTTCTCCAGGTCGAGATCGGCGACCACGACGCACGCGCCTTCGGCGGCGAGCCGGGTCGCGATCGCCTTGCCGATGCCGGATGCCGCTCCCGTGACGAACGCGATGCGGCCCTGGTGCGTCTTCGGCTTCGGCATCCGCTGCAGCTTGGCCTCTTCGAGCGCCCAGTACTCGATGCGGAACTTCTCGGCATCCGAGATCGGGGAGTAGGTGGAGAGGGCTTCGGCGCCGCGCATGACGTTGATCGCGTTGAGGTAGAACTCGCCCGCGACCCGGGCCGTCTGCTTGTTCGCGCCGAAGCTGAACATGCCGACGCCGGGCACGAGCACGATGAGGGGATCGGCGCCGCGGATCGCGGGGGACTCGGGCGTCGCATGCTTGTCGTAGTACGCGGTGTAGTCGGCGCGGTAGGCCTCGTGCAGCTCCTTCAGGCGCGCGACCGCCTTCTCGACGGGCGCGTCCGAGGGCAGGTCGAGCAGCATCGGCTTGACCTTCGTGCGCAGGAAGTGGTCGGGGCAGCTCGTGCCGAGCTCGGCGAGCTTGGGCGCCTTCGCGGACGCGAGGAACTCCAGCACGCGCGGGTCGTCGGTGAAATGTCCGACCATCGGCTTGTCGTGCGATGCGAGGCCGCGGATCGTCGGGGCGAGGGCGGCGGCCTTCGTGCGGCGCTCGTCCTCGGGCAGGGCGCCGAACTTCTTGCGCTCCTTGCCGAACGGGTCCTTCTTGCCGTTGGCGTCGATGTAGGCCTGGGCGGTCTCGATGATCCACAGCGAATTCGCCTCGGCCTCGTCGGACGTGTCGCCCCACGCCGTGATGCCGTGTCCGCCGAGGATGCAGCCGATCGCACCGGGGTTGCGCGCCTTGATCGCGGCGATGTCCAGACCCAGCTGGAAGCCGGGGCGACGCCAAGGCACCCACACGACCTTTGAACCGAAGATCTTCTTCGTCAGCTTCGCGCCGTCCTTGGCGGTCGCGATCGCGATGCCCGAGTCGGGGTGCAGGTGGTCGACGTGCGCGGCATCCACGAGGCCGTGCATCGCGGTGTCGATCGAGGGAGCCGCGCCCCCCTTGCCGTGCAGGCAGTAGTCGAACGCGGCGACCATCTCGTCCTCGCGGTCCAGGCCCGGGTAGACGTCCACGAGCGCGCGCATGCGGTCCAGACGCAGCACTGCGAGGCCCTGCTCGGTGAGAGTGCCGAGGTCGCCGCCAGAGCCCTTCACCCAGAGCAGCTCGACGGGCTCGCCGGTGACGGGGTCGGTCTCGGTGCCCTTGGCGGAGGTGTTGCCCCCGGCGTAGTTCGTATTCTTCGGGTCGGACCCGAGGCGGTTGGAGCGCGCGATCAGATCGGCGGCTGCGGGGTTGGTCATGAGGGAGATCCTTCGGTGGGGAGGGTGGCGGAGGCGCGAGTCGACACATCGGAGTCCGAACCCGCAGACTCCGGGGACCCGGGTGCGTGGAGTCGCGCAGCGATGCGTGGGTTCGAGTCGGGAGGAAGGGCGGCCAGGGCGGCGGCGATGCGCTCGATGGATGCCGCAGCCGCGGGTTCTTCGGGCCGGTTGAGATGCCCGTGCCGGGTGCCGGGCTCGGTGAGCACGAGGATGTCGCGCCCGGCTGCGGCGAGAGTGCGGGCGAAGTGCTCGCCCGAGACGCGGAGTTCGTCGACCTCGCCGTTGATCATGAGCGTCGGCGGGAAGTGCGCGAGGTCCTCGGCGGTCGCCAGTCCGGGGATCGCGGGGACCGGCGCGCCGTCGATCGGGCCACCGAGGTAGTTCTCGTACATTCCGAGCACGGCGTCGGGTCCGAACGTGTCAGCCTCGGGGTCGGCGGCGAGCGCGGTGCGCAGAGCGGCATCCGGTTCAGGCTGCAGGGCCAGGAGCGTGGGGTACGCGAGCACGACCAGCGAAGGTGCCAGGCCGCCATCGGCGAGCATACGCAGTGTTGCGCCCGTGGCGAGGTTGGCACCGGCACTCGCACCACCGAGCGCCCACGGGCCCGGGGACAGCTCCGACTCGAGCGCCCAGCGGAACGCGGCGATGACGTCGTCGGATGCCGCGGGGAAGTGCACACCCGCCTTCGGCGGCGTGCCGCGCACCTCGGCCCAGGCGGGCGGCGTCGGTGCGAGCGCGTAGTCGACCGACACCACCGTGACTCCGCGTGCCGCGAGGGCACGTGCGACCCCGTCAGCCTCGGGCATGTCGAGGTCGCCGCCGGCGAAGCCGCCGCCGTGCGCCCAGACCAGACCCGCGCCGTTCGGGATCATGCCGGGCGGGGCCATCGGCGGGTACACCCGCACGAGTCCCCCGGCAGCGGAGTAGGGCTCGGTCATCGGAGCTACGCTCCCCAGCCGGCCTGGACGCCGCCGACGCGCTCGGCCTCGATCTTCTCCTGGTAGCCGGATGCTGCGAACGCGGCCATCGGATCGGCCGGAAGTCCGCGCGACTCCCGCCACTCGGCCAGCGCCGGGCGGACGTCGGTGTAGAACGCGTCCATGAACACGGCGTTCGCGGCGAGCACGTCGTTCGCGGACTGGGCTGCGGCGAGTGCGGCCTGGTCGATCAGGAGGGCGCGCGCGGTCATCTCCTGCACGTTCAGCACCGAGCGGATCTGGCCGGGGATCTTCGCCTCGATGTTGTGGCACTGGTCGAGCATGAACGCGACGTCGGGGTTGTTCAACCCCCCGCCGCGAATGACCTCGACGATGATCCGGAACAGCTGGAATGGGTCGGCGGCACCCACGATCAGGTCGTCGTCGGCGTAGAAGCGCGAGTTGAAGTCGAACGAGCCGAGCTTTCCGAGGCGCAGCAGCTGCATGACGATGAATTCGATGTTCGTGCCGGGCGCGTGGTGGCCGGTGTCCAGGCAGACCATCGCGCGGTCGCCGAGTGTGGCCACCTGTGCGTACGAGGTTCCCCAGTCGGGAACATCGGTGTGGTAGAACGACGGCTCGAAGAACTTGTACTCGAGCACGAGGCGCTGCTCCCCGCTCAGCCGGTCGTAGACCTGGCGGAGCGAGTCGTTGAGGCGGTCCTGGCGGGCGCGCATGTCGGTCTGACCGGGGTAGTTCGAGCCCTCGGCGAGCCAGATCTTCAGGTCGCGCGAGCCTGTGGCATCCATCACGTCGATGCATTCGAGGTGATGATCGATCGCCTTGCGACGGACGCGGTCGTCTTCGTGCGTCAGTGCACCGAACTTGTAGTCCTCGTCCTGGAACGTGTTCGAGTTGATCGTGCCGAGCTGAACGCCGAGGTCCTCGGCGTGGCGGCGCAGCACGCCGTAGTCGTCGACCTTGTCCCACGGGATGTGCAGCGCGACGCTCGGGGCGAGGCCGGTCACGCGGTTGACCTCCGCGGCATCCGCGATCTTCTCGAAGGGATCGCGGGGGGTGCCGCCGGTCGTCCACACGCGGAAGCGCGTGCCGGAGTTGCCGAACGCCCATGAGGGCAGTTCGATGCCCTGAGCGGCGAGCTGGGACTGGACGTCGGGGGAGAGGATGCTCACGATGCGTCGCTTTCTTCGTCGAGATGTGCGGGGTCTGTGGGTGAGGCTGTCGCCGCTGCGAGCTGCTCTTCGAGGTGGAAGATCTCGCTGAGGGGCGTGGCGGCCTGATCGGGGCGACCTTCGAGGCCGACGAAGAACCGGCTCATCTCGGCCTCCCATCGCGCGGCGACCTCGGATGACGCGAGGTACGCCTGCGCCGCGTCGTCGTCTTCGGTCTCGTAGTAGCCGATCAGCCTCCCGCCGTCGGCGAGGAAGAGGGAGTAGTTGCGGCGACCGGATGCCGCAATCTCGGCGAGCATCTCGGGCCACACCGGCGAGTGGCGTTCGATGTACTCGCCGAGCAGCTCGGGCTTCACCTGGAGCTGGAAGCAGATGCGTTCGGAGGATGTCATGGGGCTCTTCGTTGAGGTTGCCTTGATCAGTGAATCGATTCAATTCACTGTATGCCACCACCCGGCCCGGCGTCAACCCGCTCGTCGCGGAGGATCAGCCGACCGGGACGGGCACCTCGGTCTCGCGTCGGTGAGTGCCGTGTCCGAGGGTCTCGGCGGGCAGCCCGGGCAGCTCGAGCACCCCGGTCGCGCCCACGGGCACCGTCACCTCGACCGCCAGCCGGTCGTCCTCGGCCCGCCAGGCGATCGATGCTTCGCCGTACGGGGTGCGGTGGCGTGCAGAGGCCGATGTCAGCCCGCCTCCGGGCTGAGGCGCGAAGCGCACGACGCGGTAGCCCGGCTCGGCCGGGGCGAGCCCGCCGACGACGCGGTGAAGCCAGTCGGCGACCGCGCCAAGCGCGTAGTGGTTGAAGGAGGTCATCGTGCCGGGGTTGACGTCGCCGTCGGGCAGCAGACTGTCCCAGCGCTCCCATACGGTGGTCGCGCCCATGACCACCTGGTACAGCCACGAGGGGCACTCCTGCTCCAGGAGCAGGTCGTACGCCTTGTCGAGGTGGCCGGTGCTTGTCAGCGCGTCCGACACGAGCGGCGTGCCGACGAATCCGGTGGCGATGCGGTTCTGCGCGTCGCGCACGAGTTCGGCGAGCCGCTCGCCGGCTGCGACGCGGCGGACCGCATCGGGGATCAGATCGAAGGCGATGGCCAGGGCGTACGCGGTCTGCGCGTCGCTGGTCATCAGCCCGTCCGGCAGCACGTACTCGGCGGCGAACGCGGCGTCGACCTCGTCCGCGAGCTCGAGATAGCGGGCCTCGTCGTCGGTGCGTCCGAGCACCGCGGCCATCCTCGAGACGGTGCGGGCGGACTTCGCGAAGTACGCCGTCGCCACGAGGTACCGGTCGGTGCGGGCGTCGGCGGGATCCTGCGGAGGGGCGGCGGGGTCGAGCCAATCGCCGAGCTGGAAGCCGGTGTTCCACAGCCGGTCGGGCCCGGCCAGGGAGGTGATGAGGTCGACCCAGCGGCGCGCGCTGTCGAACTGGGCATCGAGGACCCCCGAGTCGCCGAACCGCTCGTACAGCGTCCACGGCGTGAGGGTCGCCACGTCGCCCCACGCAGCGCCCGGGCGGATGGGCGTCCACATCTCGTGCGCCGGGATCACCGGCACGTACCAGGGGATCGTGCCGTCCGGCAGCTGCTCGGCCGCGACATCCCGCAGCCACCCGGTCAGCATGCCCGATGCGTCGTAGAGGAACGACGCGGTCGGGGCGAAGACCTGGATGTCGCCGGTCCAGCCGACGCGCTCGTCGCGCTGCGGGCAATCGGTGGGGATGTCGACGAAGTTGCCGCGCATTCCCCACACGACGTTCTCGTGCAGGCGGTTCACGAGCGGATCGGACGATTCGAACCAGCCGGTGCGCTCGAGGTCGGTGTGGTAAACCCTCGCGACGAGGTCGCCCGCCGTCACGGCGGCGTCGAGGTCGCCGGGCC
Organism: uncultured Actinomycetota bacterium; assembly: GCA_963713325.1. Lineage (GTDB taxonomy): Bacteria > Actinomycetota > Actinomycetes > Actinomycetales > Microbacteriaceae > Microbacterium. Next base: position 116,100 of record CAVQLL010000016.1, on the reverse strand, counting down.
ATCCGTCGACCTCGACGTAGCGGAATCCGTGGAAGGTGAACCGCGGCTCCCACTCCTCGCCGCCCTGGCGGCCGGCGAGCGTGTAGTGATCGGTCGAGCGCGCCTCCCGGAGCGGGCGCGTGTAGACCTCGCCGTCCTGCAGGACCTCGGCGGTGCGCAGGCGCACCGTGGTGCCGGACGGACCCGAAACGCGGATGCGGACGCGCCCGACGAGGTTCTGGCCGAAGTCGAGGATGCGCGCACCCGAGGGCGAGGTGAGAACCTCGACCGGTGCAATCTCCTCGGTGCATCGGACCGGCGGAGCCGTGGGGGCGACGAGGGTGCGCGGGTCGCGCTCTCGCACGGCCACCGGCTCCCACTCGTCGTCGCTGAAGCCGGGGCTCGACCACCCGTCGGGCTCGTCGCGAGCGTCGTAGTCCTCGCCGTCGTAGATGCCGGTGCGCGCGATCGGGGAGGGTGCCGCCTTCCACGCGGCATCCGTCGCCACCGTCTCGCGGCGACCGTCGGCGTAGGTCAGCTCGAGCTGGCCGAGGAACGACAGGTCCTCGCCGAAGAGATTGCGGAAACCCCCGCGCCAGCCGAGGCGGCCGCGATACCAGCCGTCGCCCAGCCATGCTCCGATCGCATTCGGGCCGGGATGCAGAAGGTCGGTCACGTCGTACGTGTAGTAGCGCAGACGCTGCGGATACACGGTCCAGCCGGGGGACAGGGCGTCGTCGCCGACGCGCGATCCGTTGAGTTCTGCCTCGTAGAGTCCGTGCGCGGTCGCGTAAAGACGGGCTGAGACGAGACCTGCGCCCACCTCGAAGTCGGTGCGCACGAGTGGGGGGCGCCGGTCGTCGGACTCGCGGTCCTCCGCCCACGCGGCGCCGACGGGCTGCGCACTCCAGTCGGAGGGCTCGAGCAGTCCGGCTTCGACGATCGTCGGCGGGCTCCACTCGGACCACACGCCATCCTCGCCCGCCACCCGCACGCGCACTGCAGCGCTCTCACGCGACTGCAGCGGTGGTGCCGGCCAGGCCACCAGCACCTGATCGCGCGAATCGACGGCGGTCGTCTCGGCCGATCCACCGCGGTCGATCTCCACTTCGTATGCGGTCTGCGCCCAGCCCGAGGGCGCACTCTCCACGATCCAGGAGAGGCGCGGCGTGGACTCGCCGATGCCGAGGGCGCTGCGGTGGTGCTCGATGCTCGGAGCGGCGATCCGGACGGTCATTCGGGGAGTTCCTCTCTCGCCCACAGCCGCGACATCTTCGCCGCGTTCCGCACGCCGATCGCCAGCGACCGAAACGTTTCAGAGTGGGAAATTCAACGTATTACTGGCATCCTAAGGGGAGAATTGTTACGTTTCAACTAGTCAAGGCGAGCTTCCACGCGAGCGTCGCGAAGCCGGACGGCACGGGTGCCAGACTGGCCGAGCATCGCGTGGAGCGCCCCGGCCCGACGGCCGAAGCGAAACAGCCATCACGCGAGACGAAGGAGCGAAGCGATGATCATCGGGGTGACCGGCAGCGAGGGAAAACTCGGCCGAGCGACGACGGTGCGACTCCGCGCCGATGGCCACACGGTCGTCGGGTTCGATCTGCACGGACCGTCGGGAGAGGGTTTCACGCGGGTCGATCTGACCGATTACGGCCAGACGCTCGACGCCTTCCTCGGCGTGACAGCGCGCCACGGCGGACTCGACGCGCTCGTCCACCTCGCGGCGGTGCCGGTGAACGGCCTCATCCCCGATGTCACGACGTTCGAGAACAACGTCTCGGTGTCGTTCCACGTCCTCTTCGCCGCGCATCGCGCCGGCATCCGCACGATCGTGAGCGCGAGCAGCATCACCGCGATGGGGTTCCCCTTCACCGAGCGGCCGCCGTTCCTGCCTCTCGACGAGACGTACACGGCCGCGTACAACACCTACGGCCTCGGCAAGGTCGTCGAAGAGGCGATGGCGGCTCAGCTCGTCGGCTGGTCCGCGGATGCCTCGATCACGGCGCTCCGGTTCACGAACGTCATCGCCGAGGACGAGTACCGGACCTTCGAACGCGCAGGTGAGCCCGACTACCGCCGGGACCTCCTCGGCTCGTGGATCGACGCGCGCGACGGTGCTGCCGCGGTAGCGCTGGCGCTCGATCACGCGAGCCCCGGCTTCGAGGTCTACAACGTCGCCGCTCCCGACTCGGGCAACGCGGCTCCGTCGGGCGAGGTCGCGGAGCGGTGGTTTCCGGGCACGCCGGTGGCCGATGACCTGGGCGAATACGAGTCGCTCATGTCGACGCGCAAGATCCGGGAGCGCCTCGGCTTCCGTGCCCGTCACGACTGGCGCTGAAGTCTGCGGGGCACGGCGACGCACCCCGCATTCCGATCGCATCAGCCCTTGACCGCCCCGGCCGCGAGGCCCTTCATGATCTGCTGGTTGAGGAACAGATAGAGGATCAGGATGCCGCCGGAGGTGATGCAGATCGCGGCGAACAGCGGTCCGTAGTTGATCGCGCCGTACTCGCCAGAGAAGTTCAGCAGGCCGACCTGGATCGTGTTGAGCGTCTTCTTGCCGCCGAAGATCAGGGCGATCAGCAGGTCGTTCCAGATGAGGAAGAACTGCACGATCGCGACGGTCAGGACAGCATTGCGCATCATCGGGAGTCCGATGAGGAAGAAGGCCCGGATCATGGAGGCGCCGTCGAGCGTCGAGGCCTCGAAGATCTCGCGCGGGATGGCGCGGAAGTACGTGGCCATCATGAACACGGTGAGCGGGAGCCCGGAGGCGGTGTAGATCAAGATCATCGGCAGGTAGGTGCCGGTGATGCCAATGTCGAAGAAAGCGGTGAACAGCGGGAGCACGATCATCTGGCCGGGGATCATGATGCCCGCCAGGAACAGCAGCAGGATCGCGGCACGGCCCTTGAAGACGAGGATCTCGAGTGCGAACCCCGCGGCGGTTCCGAGAATGACGATGAGTGCGAGGGACGGAATTGTGACGATGATCGAGTTGGAGATCGTCGTCCCGAGGTTGCCGGTCTCCCACGCGAGCGGGTAGTTCGACCACTGCCAGACCTCGGGGAACGCATAGGACGGGTTGTTCAGGAAGTCGCTATTGGACTTCAGGGAGTTGATGAACAGCCAGATCAGCGGGTACGCGGTGACGATGATCAGGAAGGCGATCGTCAGCCACGCGGGAATCCGCTTGAGGAACCGCACGAAGGCCGCCCCCGGTCCGCCCGAGTGGGGGACGATGGCCCTCGGCGAGTGGACATCGATGGCGTCGAGTGTCGTTGTCATGTCAAGCCCCCTTTCAGACGCTCAGGTCGCGTCGCGACGAGCGGAAGATGACGAGCGTGACGAGCAGGCACATGACGGTCAGGAGCAGGGCGATCGTCGAGCCGTATCCGTAGTCGCTGAATTGGAATGCGGTCCGGTACATGTAGAGCGTCAGCGGGGTGGTCGAGTTGCCCGGCCCCCCACCTGTGAGGGCGAAGACCGAGTCGAACACCTTGATCGTGCCGTTGATGCTGAAGATGAACGAGGCGAACAGGATCGGCAGCGACATCGGCAGGACGATGTGACGGAGGAGCTTGAAGGACTTCGCACCGTCGAGGCGCGCAGACTCGATGATCTCGTCGGGGATGTCCAGAAGGCCGGAGAAGACGAGCACGGCGTAAAAGCCGACCGATCGCCAGACATCCATGATGACGATCACGACGAAGGCGGTGGTGCCGGCGCCGAGCCAATCCACCGACGAGAGTCCGACGTTGACCAGCAGCTCGTTGACCAGTCCGTCGACCGGGGCCGACTGGAACAGTTTCTGATACAGGAGCGCGATCGCCACCGTCGGCAGCACGACGGGGAAGAACACGAGCGTCCTCACGAGGACGGATGACTTGCGGAGCACGAAGTTATAGAGCAGTGCGAGCCCATAGCCGAGCACGACCTGGAACAGGGTGACGAGGATCGCGTACTTGATCGTGAACCAGAACGCGTCCCACACGTACGGGTCCGAGAACAGCCGGGCGAAGTTCTCGAGGCCGACGAACTCGAACCCCTCGAGTGCGCTGCCGCTGAAGAAGGTCAATCCGAACGACCACGCGACCGGCACGAGGATGATGAGGGTGTAGACCAGCAGCGCGGGCGTCAGCAGGAGCGTGATCGCCTTGCGGTCGCCGAGGACGGACTTCATGGTGGCGCCCTTTCAAGAGCATGGGCGTCGTGCCCTGGTCAGAAGGATGACGCCCCGGTGCATCCGTGTCCAGGTGCACCGGGGCGTTGGGATCAGCCCTGGTCGAGCGCGTCCTGAACGACCGTCATGAACTCCTCGGCCGTCATCTGGCCGGTCACGAGCAGTGCCGCGTTCGTCGACGAGACCGAGCTGGCCTTCGCGTTGAACAGCGCCTCGAACCACAGCACGCTGTCGGTGGCGGTGGAGATCTCGTCGGCGATCGTCTGCGAGATCTCGGGCAGGTCGGCCGGCTCATCGGCGATGAAGCCGGTGATCTGACCCTGCTTGAGCGCCTCGTTGCCGTAGTTCTCGGTGATGCACTTCAGCCAGTCGCCCACTCCGGGCGAGTAGGTGTTCGCGCCGAAGGTCGCGGGCAGTCCCACGTTCGACGGGAACTCGTCGATCGAACCGGCTCCACCCTCGACGGCGGGGAACGGCATGAAGCCCACGTTCTCGGCACCGATCTGGTTCGCGTCGCTGTTGATGTTGCCCAGCAGCCAGCTGCCCATGTAGATCATGGCGGCCTTGCCGGTGAGGAACTCGTTGCTGGCGGCGTCGTAGTCGAGCGAGGCCACGTTGTCGCCGAAGTAGCCGGCGGCACCGAGGTCGGCGATCGCCTGAGCGGCCTCGACGTACTCGGGGTCGGTCAGCTTCGCGTCACCGTCGGCGACCTTCTGCAGCGCGTCGGCTCCGAGCGTGCGGAACAGGTAGCCGCTGACCAGACGCGTGAGCGGCCAGCCCTGCTCGCCCGATGCCGCGAATGCGGTCAGGCCCGCGGCCTTCGCCGAGTCGGCGACGGTCAGCAGGTCGTCCCACGTTGCGGGAACCTCCCAGCCGTTCTCTTCGAAGATCGCCTTGTTGTAGAAGATGCCCTCGATGTTGTACTGGAACGGCAGGAAGTTGAACGCGCCGCCGTAGAGCTTCTCGATCGTGGACACGGCGCCCTCTGCGACCTTGTCGCGCACATCGAGCTCGGTGAGGGCCTCGTCGAAGTCGAGCAGGTAGCCGGCATCCCAGAGCTTCGCGCCCTCGGCGGGATTGCCGCCGGCGGAGAACATGGGGGGCAGGCCATCCTGGGTCGCGAGCAGCTGCACCTGGGCGTCGAGCTCCGCCTGGGGGATCGAGTTGATCTCCAGCGGCATCGCCTCCTCCTCGGCGGAGCAGGCGCCGTCCGCGAGTGCCTGGAGAACAGGCTCGGTGGTCGTGTTCTCGGCGTTCTTGAGGAACTCGAGTGTGGCGGGATCCTCGGCCGAGCCGCCGCCGTCGCCGCCACCGCCGGCACAGCCGGCCAGGGCGAGAGCGCTGACGCTCAGGAGCGCGAGGGCGCCGATCATCGGCTTCCGGAGACGCCGCGTTGTTGCTGTGGACACATTTCCTCCTTGAAAAGTGGGCGTCTCTTTGAGACGTTTCAATTGGGATGCTAAGTCAGACGATCGGCGACTGTCAAGTACCGAGGCCAAGGCGGCTCAGATTCCTTTGGAGCCGCGGAACTGTGCGGATGCGCGGCGGTGGACGCCGCAGTACCGCAAATCTTGAAACGTCACAAATTGATAACGTTGCGGCGACCGTGATCATGACCTGCCCGACCCCCGCGTGCCGACGGTTCCGCAGCGTCAGAACTCCGTGACCATCGGCCGGCCGTCCAGGTGGGCGATCATGTTGAGCACGAGGAAGTTCCAGTTCTGGAAACCCTTCGTCATGATCGGCTCGCCGCTGTCGGGGTGGTAGTACTCGTGCAGGCATCCGTTGGCATCCATGTCCTGCCCGAACAGTCGCACGGTCTTCTCGGCGAGCTCGCGTGCGTCGTCGTCGAAGCCGTACTTGACCAGGCCGCGGAAGACGAGGTAATTGCTGATGCCCCAGATGGGGCCCAGCCAGTTCGAGGGATTGTTCGACGCGCGCAGGTCGTACATCTTCTCCAGCCTGGACAGCGTGCGCACGCCGTAGTTTGCCTGGAAGGTGCGCGGATCCCGGTAGCGCTCGAGCATGCGATCCGCCTGCTCCTGTGAGGCGAAGCCCGCCCACAGCGGGAGGAAGCTCGACCAGTTGTCCACGCGCAGCAGCAGCGACGACCACCTCCGTGGCGCACCGCTGTGCAGCCAGTCGTCCTCGTCGATCGGGCGAAGGTTGAGATCGACGCTGTAGAAGGTGCCGTCACGCTCGTCCCAGCAGTACGTGTTCACGGCGTCGGCCAGATTCTGCGCTCGGCCGCGCCAGCGGTTTGCTTCGACCTGACGGCCCGACTCCTCGAGCAGGTAGCCGTACGCGAGGAGCTCCCGGTAGAGCAGGCAGTTGAGATAGATCGACGCGGTGCTCTTCTCGGGCCGGTAGTAGACCGACGGGTCGTTGTCGACGCCGACCGCGAAGTCCGTCTGCCAATACGCGAGTCCGGTCTCCTCGTGCACGTGAGACTCGAGGTAGCGCCCGAGGAAGAACCCGAGCGTGTCGAGGTGGGATCGAAGCCACTCCACATCGCCGCGGCGCTGCGCGATCATCGCGGCGTGCTGGGCGAGCACGGGCTTGTGCATGTTCTCCGAGAAGTCACCCGTTCTGCTGGCATCCCGATGGATGAGTGCGCCTTCGGGCTTGAGCTGGATCGGCATGACGCCGTCGGCGTCGGTGTGCTCGAGGAAGTTCAGGATGCAGCCCTCTTCGTACGCGAAGAAGCGGCCCTTGCGATCGGTGTCGGCCTCAACCTGTCCGAGCACCGCGCTGATGAACCAGGAGTCCCAGTCCCACAGCGCCGACGAGTAGTACGGCGAGTCCGGCGTGCTCGGCACGGTGTACGGATGCGTGAGGATGCCGGACGGCTCCCGCATCATCTGCTCGCAGCTCTCGTGGATGTCATCCTCGAGCAGGCGCTTCCAGCGCTCCAGCATCATTGCTCCTCAGGTGGGACGGGGACAGCTCAGCCAGTCTCGCATTGAAACGTTCCGATGCGCCACCGTGCGGCATCCCGACCTGTTGTACAGTCGTGTTCAATGCGCACCGCTGCGCGGGGAAGGCGTGGGGATGGCCAGGGTCGGAATTCGTGAGGTCGCCGCGCATGCCGGTGTCGCGGTCGGCACGGTCTCGCACTACCTGAACCACCCCGACAAGGTCTCGGCCGAGAAGGCCGACCGCATCCGCGCCTCGATCGAGACGCTCGGATTCGTGCCGAGCAACGCGGGTCGTCAGCTTCGCATGGGCATCAGCACCGTGATCGGCTACATCGCGCCGGACGTGAGCAACCCGTACTTCGCCGAGATCGCCGAGAGCGTCGAGCGCCGTGCGTCCGACTTCGGGGTGAGCGTGTTCCTGGCCAACTCGCACCGCAGCAAAGAGCGGGAGGATGCCTACCTCCGCGTCTTCGAGCAGCACCAGGTGCGCGGTCTGATCGTCTCGTCGCATCTGCCGATCGAGGATCGGCTCGCCGCGGTCCGCAGCCGCGGCACGCCTTCGGTGCTCGTCGGCCAGGCCGCGCGCTCGCACGAGCAGGCATCCGTTTCCCTGGACGACGTCGACGGCGGACGACAGGCCATGGAGCATCTGCTGAGCGTCGGATGCCGCCGCATCGCGTTCGTCGGCGGACCGTTGGGCATCCCGCAGGTGGCCGATCGACTCGCAGGCGCGAGCGAGGCGGTCAGCGCAGCGGGCACCGCCACGCTGGAAGTCATCAACGAGCCCGACCGCACGATCCGCGGCGGCCGCGAGGTCGCCGCCCTCCTGCTGAGCCGACCCGCCGAGTCGCGCCCGGACGGCATCTTCGCCGTCAACGACCTGCTCGCGCTCGGCATCCTCCAGGCCCTCGTCGCCGGTGGCGTGAAGGTGCCTGAGCAGCTGGCGCTCGTCGGCTACGACGACAACGAATTCGCCGAGGCGTCCATCATCCCGCTGAGCACGATCCGAGGCCGGCACGAGGGCTTCGGCGTCGCGGTGGTCGACCTGCTCTTCGACGTGATGGAGGACAAGTCGGTCGCATCGCGGCATCGCGTCTTCAAGCCGGAGCTCGTGGCACGGGCCAGCACGCTCGGATTCGTCCCGCGATGACGGCGAACATCCGCGACGTCGCGACCATGGCGGGCGTATCGGTGGGCACCGTCTCCAACGTCCTCAACCACCGCGAAAAGGTCTCACCGGATGCCGTCCGCCGCGTCCGCGAGGCGATCGAAGAGCTCGGCTACGTGCGCAATGACGCTGCGCGGCAGCTGCGTGTCGGCCGCAGTTCGACCGTCGGACTCGTGGTGCTCGATGTGCGCAACCCGTTCTTCACCGACCTCGCGCGCGGCGCGGAGAGCGAGGCCGCGCGCCACGGGCTCTCGGTGATCCTCGGCAACAGCGACGACGATGTCGACCGCGAGGCCGGCTACCTCGATCTGTTCGAGGAGCAGCGCGTACGCGGCATCCTGATCTCGCCCTATCGCGAGGTCGGTCCGCATCTGCGCCGGCTGCGGGAGCGGGGCACGCCGACCGTTCTCGTCGACCGCCGCAGCGAAGACGAGCAGTTCAGTTCGGTGAGCGTCGACGACGACCTGGGAGGCTGGCTGGCGGCGAACCACCTGATCGAGACCGGCAGGCGCCGCATCCTCTTCACAGGCGGCCCGTTCGACATCCGTCAGATCGTGGATCGCCAGGCCGGTGCCCGGCGGGCCGTCGACAGCGCCGATGGGGTGCTGTTCGAGACGATGCCGACACCCGGCGCCAGCGTCGCGGACGGGCGGGCGACGGGGGAGGCGATCGCGCAGCGCCCGCCGCAGGAGCGGCCCGACGCCGTCTTCGCGGCGAACGACCTGATCGCGATGGGAGTGCTGCAGGGGCTCGCCGGTCACGGCATCCGCGTTCCGGAGGAGATCGCGATCATCGGGTTCGACGACATCGACTTCGCCTCGGCCGCGGTCGTGCCGCTGTCGTCGGTGCGTCAGCCGAGCCAGCTCATGGGTGAGACCGCGCTGCGCATGCTGCTTGCCGAGATCGACGACCCGGCAAGCGCCGGCCAGCAGATCGTGTTCGAACCCGAACTCGTCGTGCGCGCCTCCACGGCGCCCGCTCGAGGCTGACGACGACGGTCTGCGCCGGTCGCAGCCCTCGGGGAGAATGGCACCATGATCCGCATCCCCTTCGTCGACGGCTGGACCGTCGGCCCCAAGCTCGGCGCCTTCGAAGCGATCACCGAGGGCTCGGAGCCCCGGCCGGTCGCGCTGCCCCACGACGCGATCCGCGACCTGGAGAGGTCGGCCGACAGCCCGCAGGGCGTTCACGCCGGCTACTACCCCGGCGGCGTGTTCGAGTACGCGAAGAGCTTCGACGTGCCCGAGGAGTGGCGGGATCGGACGGTCGAGCTCGAGTTCGAGGGCGTCTACCGTCATGCGGTCGTGTATGTGAACGGCGACTACGCCGCTCACGAGCCCAACGGCTACGCGGCTTTCACCGTCGCGCTCGACCCGTTCCTTCGCTATGGACAGACGAACCGTGTCACCATCGAGGCGCGCTCGCACAAGGACAGTCGCTGGTACACGGGTGCGGGCATCTACCGGCCGGTGCACCTGGTCGTGGCTGATCCCGTGCACATCCCCCTCGACGGCGTGCGCGTGACGACACCCGACATCGACGGGGAGCGCGCGATCGTTGCGGTGGCGACGACCGCCCGCAACACGACCCGGCATACGCGCACCGCGCGGATCCGATGGTCGGTGCTCGACGCAGGTGGCACGGAGGTCGTCTCCACCTCCGCGCCGCTCACGGTGCTTCCCGGTGAGACCGCCACCGCGCGCGCGCGTGTCGCGATGGCGGCGGCGCAGCTGTGGAGCCCCGACAGCCCGACCCTCTACACGGTGGTCACCGCGCTGGCCAACGAGGACGGATCGGTCTTCGACGAGGATCGCACCGTCTTCGGCATCCGCCGCCTCCAGCTCGACCCGCAGCACGGACTGCGCATCAACGGCGAGGTCGTGAAGCTGCGGGGCGCATGCGTGCACCACGACAGCGGTCCGCTCGGCGCCGCGACCATCGATGCCGCGGAGGATCGCCGCGTGCGACTGCTCAAGGATGCCGGGTTCAACTCCATCCGCAGCGCCCACAACCCGGTGAGCCGGGCCACGCTCGACGCCTGCGATCGGCACGGAATGCTCGTCATGGACGAGCTGACCGACGTGTGGACCGAGTCCAAGACGGCCTTCGACTCGTCGCTGACCTTCCCCGATCGATGGCGGCAGGATGTCGCGGCCCTCGTCGCGAAGGATTTCAACCATCCGAGCGTCGTGCTGTATTCGATCGGCAACGAGATCCTCGAGCTCGCGTCTCCGATCGGCGCGACCTGGTCGCGTCGGCTCGCCGAAGGGATCCGTGAGCTGGATGACACGAGGTTCGTCACCAACGGGATCAACGGCGTCATCGCGAACTTGGAGCAGATGACCGAGGCGATGGCCGAGGTCGAGGCGTCCGACCCGAACACGATGATGGCGAACATGGGCGAGCAGATGGCGCGCATGAACGCATCCCAGCTCGTCACCGAGAGCACGGAGGAGTCGGCCGCGGTGCTCGACGTCGTCGGATTCAACTACGCCGACTCGCGGTACGAGCTCGACGCGGAGCTGTTCCCGCATCGCGTGATCGTCGGGTCGGAGACCTTCCCCCAGAAGATCGATGTGATGTGGGATCACGTCATGCGCCTGCCCCACGTGATCGGCGACTTCACGTGGACCGGATGGGACTATTTGGGAGAGGCGGGAATCGGTCGGGTGGACTACACGGATGTCGAGGGGTACGTCGCGTCCGGCACGAGCGGACCGTATCCGTACCTGCTGGCCGAGAGCGGAGACATCGACATCACCGGCCACCGGCGCACGATCTCGTACTTCCGCGAGATCGTCTTCGGACTGCGCAGCGCGCCCTACATCGCGGTCCACCGCCCGCAGCACCACGGCCGTCCCACCGCCACAACACCGTGGTCATGGAGCGACACCGTCTCGGCCTGGACCTGGGACGTCCCAGAGGGCTCGCCGGTCGTCGTCGACGTATACGCCGCTGCCGACGAGGTCGAGCTCTTCCTCGACGGGGCATCCGTCGGAAGTGCGCTCGTCGGCGCCGATGACGCGTTCCATGCTCGGATCGAGACGCAGTGGCATCCCGGCGAGCTGGTCGCCGTCGCACGCTCCGCTGGCGTGGAGGTCGGCCGCGACACGCTTCGCACGGCCGTCGGCGAGCCGGCACTCGTCGCCGTCGCCGAAGACTCCGAGATGGAGACTGACGGACTCGGCTTCATCGCGATCAGGATCGAGGATGCCGCGGGAACGGTCTTCGTGGACGCGGATCGGTTGGTGACGGTGACGGTCGAGGGGCCTGCTGAGCTTGCGGGTCTGGGCACCGGTCGGGCGCGCACGGAGGAGGCGTTCGCTGCCTCCTCCGTGACGACCTACGACGGGCGGGCGCTGGCGATCGTCCGGCCCACCGGCCCCGGAGCGGTCACGGTGACGGTCGCGGCATCCGGCCTCGAGCCCGCCGTCGTGGCGCTCGACGTTCGCGGCTGAGTGGCGCACCCGGGCGGGAATCGCGCGGTCGCGGCGCTGTGTCTCGCCCTCCGGAGTGTCGGTGGTGGCGAGGAGAATCGGTCTCGACAGCGAGGAGAGACGATGTTTCGAGGACTCACGACGATCACGTATTCCGCAGAGGACGTCGAGGCGGCAGCCGCATGGTACGCCGAGGTGCTCGGGGTCGAACCGTACTTCCGCAAGGACTTCGGTGGCGCCCTCGCGTATGTGGAGTTCCGACTCGGCGACTACTCGCACGAGCTTGGCATCCTCGACCGGCGCTACGCCGGTCCGTCGCCGCAGCCGCAGGGCGGAGTCGTCGCGTACTGGGCCGTCGATGACGTGAACGCCGCGTACGAGCGGCTTCTCGAGAAGGGTGCGACCACGCACCTCGCGGTGACCGAGCAGGGCCCCGGGTTCGTCACCGCCTCGGTCTACGACCCGTTCGGCAACGTGCTGGGCGTGATGTTCAACCAGCACTACCTGGACGTCGTGGCCGGTCGAGACGGCGCCGACTCCTGAGTTCGTGCACCGCGACCTGATGCGGGCGGGTCTGCGCGCGGTGCGAGCCGGCTGACACGACGAAGCCCACCCGACGGCGCCAGTGGGCGCCGTGACCGGGTGGGCCTCGTTCGTGCGGCTACGCGGTGATGCGTGCCTTGTCGTAGTCCGCCGAGCCGAAACCGAGGATCAAGTAGCCGATGAAGGAGAACAGCCACAGCAGGAAGATCGAGAAGGCGGCGCCCTGCCCGAATCCCTTGCCTATGCGCAGCGAGACGATGATGTGGAAGATGATGTTCACGATCGGGATGAGGTAGAGCAGGCCCATCCACGCGGAGAATCCGCCGATCTTGACGAGCACGAAGAGGTTCACGATCGGGATGATGGCCAGCCATCCTGCATAGCCGGCCTTCGTGAACACCCTCCATAGGGCGATGACGGTGATGATGTAGACGATGACACCGATGATGGAGTACGTCGACCACAGTGCGGTGACGTCCGTTTGGGACGTGATGGCGAGAGGGATCATGCGCTCAGCATAGGGGTCGGCGCATCCTGTGCCATGGCATATCCGCCAGACGGCGTGGCGCCACGAAGAGCCGGCATGTCCATCGTCGGGCTGTCCCGGCCGTTTCGCGGCGAGCGATTCGTCGCCTAGCGTGGGAAGTCAGTGCGGGCGCGGTTGCGCTCGATCGCCCCCGTCGAGCCGGGATTCCGCGTTTCCACGCGCCGGGGCACGCGGCGCACGTCGCAGGAGAGGACAGCCATGAAGGTCGTCGCGTCATCCGACTGGCGAGACGGAATCCCGTTCGAGACGCCGATCATCGTCGCCGAGATCCTGCCCGGCGACGCGGCGCGCTGCTCGGTCTGCGGAGGCGACTCCGAGCTGAGACCGCGCTCGGAGCTGTGGGCCGTCAAGCACCGGCACCCGCGTCACCATGACGGCTACGTGCGCTTCTACTGTCTCGAGCACCTCCCTCGGATTGCGCCGGTCGAGGCCTCCGGCGGTCGCGAGCGACCCGCCACGCGGAGCCCGCGACGCCCTGCGACTCCGCGCAGCCCCGCGGTCGCCGAAAGGCCGCGCGCGCTCTGCCCGGACTGCTTCGTCGAGGTTCCGCCGACCGGTGTGTGCGGCATCTGCGGCCAGACGGTCGCCTGACCCGCTCCCGCTGAGGCGGCCCCTGCAGGTCAGTCCTTCGCGTCCGGGTCGGTCCGCGGCGGGTCGACTGCTTCCTTCACCGCGGCGCCGGCATACCTGAGCGCGAGCCTCGCGAACGCGTCGCGCAGCTCGATCGGTCAGCGATCGAATGTGATGCGGGTGAAGCCCAGTGGCTCGAGAGCGACGATCGTCGAGCGCACCGAGGCCGCCGAGGACTCGGCGGCGGTCGCCGAGTCTGCCGCATCCGCCTTCGACTCGTTCGCGATCGCGATCGTGACCTCCCGCTGCTGCTCGTCGAGGTTGGCGACGAGCACGAGGTCCTGATCGTCGCGTCGTGCGCCCACCGCCCACACCAGCCCATCAGGACTCTCGCCCCACAGCAGCCGCGCGTCAGGCGTCCGCAGAGCGGCAAGGGCGTCGATCGCCGCCGCGACCGGGAACGGCTCACCTGAAGCCGAGCGGATGCCGCGCTCCCCCCACTCCTCGAAGTACGCGACACTGGCGACTCCTGGCACGGCCAGGGCTGCGGCGCTCGCGACGGTCCACGCCGCGAGCTCCGGCAGAGACTGCCGCGGATCCGCGGCACCGCTGACCTCGGCGCCGAAGCCCTCGGCGAGATCGGAGCGGGTGGGCAGAGGCTGGGGGCTGGTCGCGACGTCGTTGTACCGGGGCCTGAGCGTGACCGGCCCGATGTGCACCGGACGGCTTGCGGCGAGCCCCACCGCCTGCATCGCGATGATGCGCTGTATGGCGACGGACTCGACGAGCTGCTCGGTGCCGAGCGAATGGAACAGCGGAGTCGTGCTGAACGCGACTCCGTCGAGGTCGTGCGGGATGATCGACCACTCCCGGTTGAGCTCGGTGAAGTGCGCGCGCGAGCCGCCGATGACGGGCACGCGCAGGTCCGCCCGATCCAGCGCGGCGCGCAGCCCTGTGAGGACCGCGGCATTCGTGACATGCAGGTCGGCTTCGAACACCCCGATCCGCGCGATCGCGGGCACTGCGTCCAGCCCTGCCAGCGCGCCGGCCAGCTCGTCGAATGCCGCGTCGGCCGGCGCGATCACTCGGACGTCGAGCGGAGAGCCCGCCCGTGCGGCGCGGTTCAACGCGGCTTGCCAGTTCGGCGTGCGCAGGTCGAGTTCGACGAGCACGGCTGATGTCCGGGCACCGGTTGTGTCGGGTGCAGGATCCCGGCCGGTGGCTGCGCCGAGCACGATCTCGGGCACGGGGCCGCCGACCTCGAGGCGCACGAGATCCGGGTCCGAAGGTTCGACCGCCGGCGCCGCTTCCTGCACGCCGATCCACACGCTCTGGCGGACCCGCTCGTCGGCGGCGATCGGATACGGGAACGGGAGGGAGAGCGGCCGACTGTAGGTCTTGTAGGAGGCATCCGACCAGTTCCGCTGATCTTCCATCTCGAACACGTCGCCCTCGAAAGCCACCGCCACGTCGAGCCCCGAGAGCCGCCACGACAACGCGGCGATGTCGAAGACGGGCTGGTGCGGGCTCAGCGCCCGAGGGAAATGCGTCCCGGCGGTGGAGCCGTCGGAGTGCGTCACGCGAAGGCTTTCACCGGCGACCGCCGGCGGATGCAGCACGACGAGTCCGGTCCGATTCGTGGTGAACTCCGCCGCCGACTCGAGGTCGGCGATCACGACGAGAAGATCTCCCGCGGGCTTCGACGCGAACGACACCGCGGAAGCTCGATCCGAGTGCCTCCGAGCGCACGTGCAGCGTCAGCGTCGCGTCCGAGCGTCTGACCCGGTCGACCACGAGATCCACGGTGTCCCAATTGCGATCGCGCACGACCGCGCGCACCGAACGCAGCACCGTCCGCCCGTCGTATCGGATGTCGGCGAACTCGTCGCCGCGCACCTGCAGACTCCACGGCCCCGATGTCCAGTCCTGAACATCGGGGGTGCGCCACGCAGCTGAAACGGTCACGTCAGAGGGTCGTCATCCCACCGTCGACCGCGAACAAGGACCCGGTGGCGAACTCTCCGTCGTCGCTGGCGAGGAAGACCATGATCCCCTCGACGTCGGCCGGTGACCCTGCCCGGCCGAGCGGGATACGGCCGATGATCGCGGCCCGCGACTCGGGATCGGTCGTGATCGCGGTCACGAGCGCCGTCTCCGTATAGCCCGGGGACGACAGTGTTCACTCGGATGCCGCGATCGGCATATGCCGCCGCTACGGTCCGCGCGAGCCCATGGATGCCGGCTTTGGACGCGCTGTATGCCGTGAAGTCCTTGCCCTCGCCGTTGAGTCCGGTGGGACTCCCGGTGAGGATGATCGACCCTCCGATTCCTGCAGCGAGCATCGTGCGCACGGCGTGTTTGACCGTCAGGAACGTACCCGTCAGATTGATGTCGATCGTGCGTTTCCATACGTCCAGGTCGAGGTCCGCAGCCCGGGCGTCGTGCCCGAACAGCTGAACCCCCGCGTTCGCGACGACGGTATCGGGCGTCCACCCCGCCGCGGCGAGCTCCGTGAACGCGGATTCGACCGAGGCCTCGTCCGAGATGTCCAGCACCGCCGCGCGGGCCGCGTCGCCGATCGCGGCGACCGCATCGGCCGCCGCCGCAGCATCCCGGTCGGCGATCACGACGCGCGCGCCCTCACGGGCGAAGCGCTCCGCGACCGCGCGGCCGATGCCGGTGCCGGCGCCGGTCACGAGTGCGGTCTTGCCTTCGAGTCTGCTCATGAGTTCGTTCTCACCGCTCGATGTGGTCGAGATGCAGCATCCGCGCGAGGTTCTTGTCGAGCTCGTCGTCGCGGAAGATCTTCTTCCAGTCCTCCTTGATGATGCTCTCGCGACCGTAGTCCATCGCGATCAGGCACGCATCACTGAACGGGTTGTCGCCGCGCAGCCCGTTCGCCAGCGCGACCTGCGTGTGGCCGTACAGGATGCTGCGAGCCGCCGCCTCCGGGACGCCCATCGTGTTGATCGTCTCCTCGAGCGCCTCGTTGAGCAGGGCGCCGATCATGCAGGCGACCGTCTCGACCAGCGTCGGCTCGAGCTGTGCGAGCTGCTTGATCGTGACGAAGTGCACGTCGATGACCGGTGCGTAGATCGCGCGCACCGTGGCTTCGACGATCGCAGCCTTCGCGGGGTCGTCGGACTCGATCGCGGCGATCGCGTCCTGCGGCGCGGCGATGCCGCCGAACGTGTCGGCCCACTCCTCAGGGGTCTGGCGCTGCAGGAAGATCGACGGGTGGCACGGGTGCGCGACGGCACGGATGACGTCGTCGCGGTCGGTGAGGAGGCCCGCGTATGCGGCGGCGGGGTCGAGCGTCAGGGCGATCGCGCCGGATTTCATCTGCGGCACGAGGTCGGCGGTGACCGACGCGAGGGCGAGGTCGGGGACGGCGAAGACGACGATGTCGGCGTCGGAGACGGCGATGGCGGCATCCGTCAGTTCACGGCCCGCCTCGATCGTGCGCTCGCGGCCCGCGGGGGAGTTCTCCACGTAGAACGCCTCGTGCGGCGTCCCCGCGAGATTGTTCGAGACGCGCATGCCCATCTTGCCGCCCGCTCCGATGACGGCGATCTTGTAGGTTCCGGTCGTAGTGGTCACAGTGTGCTCCTGAGGTAATCGAGGGTGGTGCGGGTCCAGTCCCGCTCGGTCCGGATGGTGGTCTCGGCGTCGCCCTGCCACGGCAGCCAGTGCTCGACGATCTCGTTGATGCCCCGCTCTCGAGGGCGGACGGTCTCGAGCAGGTGGGGATAGTCGTGCAGGCCGGTCCCCATCGGGGCACCGGAGTAGGTGAAGCCCACCCAGCCGTCCTGGCGGGCGAAGGCGAAGTCCTTCACGTGCACGTTCGCGACGAGCGGTGCGGTCAGTTCGACGGCATCGCGCGGGCGTTCCAACCGCGCGACGACGTTGCCGGGGTCGAGGCAGATGCCCAGCTGTGCGCTGCCGAACGAGGCGACGAGCGCGACCAGGTCGGACGTGGCGACCTGCTCATACGTCTCGAGCGCCAGCGTGACGTTCGAGGCCTCGTACGACGGGAGCGCGACGCGCAGCTGCTGCTCGGCCTCGGCGAGAGTGGGGCGGGACTCCGGCCCGTAGAGCATGCTGCGGACGAGGTGCGCGTCGAACACCTCGGCGAGGCGCAGGAAGCGCTCGAGATGTGCGGGATCGATGCCCTTCGTTCCCAGCTCGATCGTGAGGCCGAGGTCCCGCGCGGCAGAGGCGGCATCCGCCAGCTCGCTGTCGCTCATCGTCTCGAGCGGGGTGTAGTCGCAGATCTGGAACAGGTCGACACCCAGCCCGCGCGTGGCTTCGAACGCGCCGATGAGCGACAGCGGCTGGAGGCCCTGATCATGCATCCGATCGGAGTGCTGCCAGAAGAAGGCGTAGGTGCCGAGGCCGATCATGCGCCGTCGCCCTCCGCCGCTACCGCGAGACTGCACCGGGACGTCGAGACGTAGGGGATTCCCCACGGTCTCGACGTCCGGTTGCAGTCTCGGCGATTGGGGGGAGCGCGAGGCGGCGAGGGCGGATGCTTCGTCTCGTGCCTCGCTCAGCACAAGTGCCTCGTCCAGCACCGCGACGAGATTGCCGGGGTCGTGCGCGAATCGGCCGAGGAACAGCCCGTCGACCGTGTCGCCGAGTTCCGTCAGCAATCCCGGTCCGGCCGAACCGCCGTAGATGACGCAGCTGCCCGCGCGGGATGGATCGGCATCCAGCGCGGCGCGCAGCGCGCGGGCGACCTCGACGATGTGCGCGACGGGAGCAGGTTCGGGTGCGCCGATCGCCCAGACCGGCTCGTACGCCACGATGATCCGGCCCGCCGGCGTGCCCTCGAGGTCGCGACTCGAGCTGCGCGACCGTCGCGGCGGCGGCATCCGCACCGGTGAGCCGATCGGTCTCGCCGACGCACAGCACCGGGGTGATGCCGTTCCGCAGCGCGGCTGCGGCCTTCGCGGCGGTGTCGGCATCGGTCTCGTGGAAGAGGCGTCGCCGCTCGGCATGGCCGATCTCGGCGAACTCGACCCCGATCTCGGCGAGCTCGGCGGCGCTGACCTCACCGGTGAACGCGCCGGTGTCGGCGGCCGCGACATCCTGCGCGCCGATGCGGACGCGTGTGCCGGCGAATGCCTCGACCGCGGGCAGAAGCTGCGGGTACGTGGGGATGACGAACAACTCGACCGCGCCCGACGACACCGCCGGGTGCTCGCGCACGCGCTCCCGGACGCGCGCGAACCACTCCAGCGCGTCACGATGACCGAAGTACATCTTGAGGCTCACGCCGACGACGACCTGGGCACGCATCAGCAGGACTCCGAGCTCAGCACGAGCCGGTCGCCTCGTACTCGCCGATGACCGCGACCTTCTCTGCCGATGCCGACGAGGGGTCGAAACGGTAGGTGAGCCACTCGCGGGCGAGGCGGCGGGCGAGCTCGATGCCGACGACGCGCTGACCCATGGTGAGCACCTGCGCGTCGTTGGAGAGCACGCTGCGCTCCACCGAGAAGCTGTCGTGCGCGGTGACAGCGCGGACGCCGGCGACCTTGTTCGCAGCGATCGCGACCCCGAGCCCGGTGCCGCAGATGAGGAGGGCACGGTCGGCGTCACCCGAGGCGACCAGCTCGGCCGCTGTGATCGCGACCTTCGGGTACGGCGTGTGGCCATCGGCATCCACGCCAACGTCCACCACCGACACGACGCCCGGGTTGGCCTCGAGATCCTTCTTGAGGATCTCCTTGTAGTCGAATCCGGCGTCGTCGCAGCCGATCACGATGCGCAGCGGCTCGGGGTGTGCCATGTCAGTTCCTTTCGAAGACGGCGCCTACGGCCGTGACGATGAGGGCGAGCGAGTGCGCGCCGGGGTCCGGGGTGCCGAGGCTCTTCTCCGCGTGCGGACGGGCACGGCCCATCCGGGGGAGAAGGTCGGCGGTGGATGCCGCGGCTCGCGTCGCCGCGTCGGCCGCTGTCGCCCATGCCTCCGCGAGGCTCGCACCGGCATCGATCGAGCCGGTGAGCTCACCGCTGAACGGGACGAGCGCGTCGACGAGGGTCTTGTCGCCGACCTCGGCCTTGCCGTAGTCCATGACTCCCTGGGCGCCGGCGGCGACCCCAGCGGCGACGTCGGCGGCGCTCGGCCGCCCCTCGTCGCCGAGCTTGGCGGCCAGCGCGGCGAGGATGACGCCCCAGAGCGCACCCGAGGTGCCGCCGGCGCGATCCGACCATGCGTCGGCGGCGCGAGCGAGCACCGTCTGCGCTCCGGCTCCGGCATCCCGAGCGGCGACGGCCGCGTCCCGAGCGGCGTGCGATCCGCGCTGCATGCCGATGCCGTGGTCTCCGTCGCCGGCGATCGAGTCGAGGCGGCCGAGTTCGTCGACATGCGCATCGATGGTCGCGGCGATCGTCTCGACCGCGGCCGTGACCGTCGCGGCGGCAGTGCGCGAGGCATCATCCGAGGGTGGAATCACGTCGGCGTCGCGGATGGCGTCAGTCGCGGCATCCGATTGGGCCGCAGCGACAACAGAGCCGCGCCGGTAGGCGGGCGTGTCGACCGGGGTGTCCCACAGTCGACCGAGTTCGTCGTCGAGCCAGAACAGCGTCAGTGACGTTCCGGCCATGTCGAAGCTCGTGCAGTACTCGCCGACGTGCGGGTCGACGAGCTCGATGCCGGCCTCGCGGAGCAGCTCGGCGATGCGACGGTAGACGACGAACATCTCCTCGTACTTGAGGGAGCCGAGCCCATTCAGTATCGGAACGACCCGGGCGCCGGCGACGTCGACGTCATCGGGCGCCTCTTGGAGTAACCGGGAGACCAGCAGCTCTGCCAGGCCGTCCGCGGTCGGGATGTCGGTTTCGTCGATGCCGGGCTCGCCGTGGATGCCGAGGCCGATCGCCATGCGACCATCCGGTACCGAGAACAGCGGCTGCTCGGCGCCGGGCAGCGTGCAGCCGGTGAAGGCGACGCCGAACGAGCGGGTGCGCTCATTCGCGATACGCGCGACCCGGGTCACGCCCTCGAGGTCGTAGCCCGCTTCGGCCGCGGCGGCGGCGATGCGGAACACGGTGAGGTCACCCGCGATTCCGCGCCGCTTGTGCTTCTCGTCGGGCGAGGCACTGAAGATGTCGTCGGTCACTGCGACGGTCTCGCACGCGATGCCCTCGGTGCGCAGTCGATCCTGGGCCGCGTCGAAGTTGAGGACATCGCCGGCGTAGTTGCCGTAGGAGAAGAAGACTCCGCCGCCGCGGTTCGCCGCGGACGCGACCGCATGGATCTGCTGCGTGGACGGCGACGCGAAGAGGTTGCCCATCGCTGCGCCGTGAGCGAGTCCCTGACCGACGAGCCCGCCGAACGCGGGGTAGTGGCCCGAGCCGCCACCGACGATGACGGCGACCTGACCGTCGGGCGTGACCGTACTGCGGATGACACCACCGGGAACCCGGCGCACGTAGCGCTCGTTGGCTGCGACGAAGCCCGCGATCATCTCGTCGGCGAAGTCCGCCGGGTCGTTCCAGAGTCTCGTCATCGTGTCTCCTCGTGATGCTCGCCGCCACCCGCGTGCGACTCGGCACGTGGGTCAGTCTGCACCGTGTCATCGGTCGCGGCCATCCCAGTCTGGCAAACCGGTTGACCAATTGCAACTGCAATTCGCGTGTCGGGACTGTAGGTTTGTCAGCATGCCCGCCTATCCCGGTGACCGCTCGGCCGACATTTCGGCAGCTCTGAGCGCGCTGCCGAGCGGCACGCCGGTCTCGGAAGTGGCGCGTCGGCTCCTTGACCTTTTCACGAGTGGCTCCATCGCTCCGGGCACGCGCCTCCCTCCTGAACGGCAGCTCGCCGCCACGCTCGGCGTCGGGCGCTCAGCAGTCCGCGAGGCGCTGGCGGCCCTCGAGATCCTCGGGATCGTCGACGTGCGGCCAGGCTCGGGCACGTATCTGCGTGGCAACGCCAGCGAACTCCTGCCGCAGACACTGAGGTGGGGTCTGCTGATCGGGGAGCGCAACACCGAGCAGCTGCTGGAGCTCCGCTCGGGACTGGAGATCTACGTCGCACGCCTTGCCGCCGGCAGGGGCGACGCGCTGGAGCTCGACAAGGTCGGATCGCAGCTCGAGCGGATGCGTGCGACCGTCGGCGAGCTCAAGGCCTTCGCGCGTGCGGACCTGGAGTTCCACCTCGCCCTCGGCCGCGCATCCGGCAACGCGATGCTCGTCGATCTCCTCCACGTCGTCCGCTCGCTCCTGCAGGTGTACGCCGACCGAGCCGTGCACGACGAGGCCGAGGCGCGTGTCGCGGTCGACGAGCACGACGCCGTGTACCGGGCGGTCCTCCGCGGCGACGAGGATGCGGCGGCATCCGCCATGGCCGTGCACATGGCCACCGCGTCGCAGCGGCTGTCCGCCGAGACCGCGCGTTAGCGCCTGACACCGTTCGACCGAGGGAGTCGTCATGTCCAAGAACTGGGCCGGAACGTACGAGTATGCGGCACCGCGCATCGTGACCGCGGCGACGGTCGAGGAGGTGCAGCGCGCGATGGCGACGAGCGGCCGCGTACACGCCCTCGGCACGCGGCACTCGTTCACCGATCTGCCGGACACGACCGGCACGCTGATCGACCTCGCCTCCCTCACCGGTGGCTACGCGCTCGATGCGGATGCCTCCACCGTGACGGTCGCGGCGGGGACGCGCTACGGCGAACTCGCGCTCTGGCTCGACGAGCGCGGCCAGGCGCTGCACAACCTCGGATCTCTCCCGCACATCTCCGTCGGCGGAGCCACCGCCACCGGCACGCACGGCTCGGGAGACGCCAACGGCGTGCTCACGAGCGCAGTCCGCGGCATCCGCTATGTCGGTGCCGATGGCGAGGTGCACGAGGTGCGCCGAGGCGATGACGACTTCGATGCGCTCGCGGTCGGAGTAGGGGCGTTCGGCGTGATCGTCTCGCTCGATCTCGCGGTGCAGCCGACCTTCCGCGCCCGCCAGGACGTCTACCGGGGCGTGTCGTGGGATGCCGCCCTCGACCGGCTCGACGACGTCACCGGCGCCGGGTACAGCGTGTCGGTGTTCACCCGCTGGGAGCCGGACCTGATCGGTGACGTCTGGGTGAAGACCCGCCTCGACGCGGACGACGATCCGCGTGCCCGACGCGCTCGTGGACGGCGCGCGGGTCGTCGAGGCCAACCCTCTCGAGGGGCTCCCCGACCTCACCGAGATGGGCGGTGTGCCCGGGCCGTGGATGCTGCGCCTGCCGCATTTCCGCCTGGACGGCAAGCCGTCCTTCGGCGACGAGCTGCAGACCGAGTACTTCGTCGCGCGGCGCGATGCGCCGGCGGCGCTGCGCGCCGTGCGCGAGCTCGCGCCGCTCGTCCAGCCGCACCTTTTCGTGAGCGAGCTGCGGACCGCGGCATCCGACGATCTGTGGCTCAGCGGTGCGTACGAGCGCGACTTCCTCGCGATCCACTTCACCTGGCACAACGACGCTGCGGGCGTGCTCGGCGTGCTGCCGGAGGTCGAAGCCGCCCTCGCGCCGTTCCACGCCCGGCCGCACTGGGGCAAGCTCCACCTCTTCGACGCGGAGGCCGTCGCACGCGTGCACCCGCGCCTTGCCGATGCCCGCGCCGTCTTCGAACGGCTCGACCCGGACGGACGTTTCGTCAACGCGCATCTCGAGCGCGTCGGGCTGCGCGAGCGCCGAAGCTGAATATCCCGGCGTCAGCCGGTGCGGGGCTTCAGCGCGGCTCCCGCACATCCTGCGGCAGCCGGATCGGTGTGGTCGTCGCGACCGGCTCGCTGAAGTCCTCGGGCACCGGCCCGAGGACCCGGATCGGCAGGGTCTCGTCGATCGTGAGGCGGAACCGCCGGGCCTCGTCGCGGTGCACCCTGCCCGACACGAGCAGCCACGTGCCGCCGATCCCGAAGGCGACCAAGCGCTGCGGCGGCCCCCAGGAGGATCGCCGCTCGGGCTCCGTACTCGGCGGCGACCCACCCCACGATCGGCGCACCGATCGGCGTCCCGCCCATCAGGATCGCCATGTACAGGGCGAGCACGCGGCCCCGCAGGGCCGGATCGGTCGTGGTCTGCACGTAGCCGTTCGCGGTGGTGAGCATCGTGACGACCGCGAAGCCGGTGAACATGAGCGTCACGGCATATGCCCAATAGCCGGGCATGAAGGAGGAGACGGCGGCGGCGACCGCGAAGAGCAGAGTGCCGCCGATGACCACCCGGATGCGGGCGCGGTCGCGGCGGGCGGCCAGGAGCGCGCCGGCGAGCGAGCCGATCGCAAGGATCGAGCTGAGGAGGCCGAATCCATCGGCCTCCTGACCGAATTCGATCGCCATCGTCGACGCGAAGATCGGGAAGTTCATACCGAACGCGCCGACCAGGAACACCATCGCGAACGTCACGATGAGGTCGGGTCGCCGCGAGACATACCGGAATCCGTCGGCCAGTCGCGAAGCACCGGACGTGCCGGCGCGGGGCAGCAGCTCGTGCGGACGGATCAGCAGGAGCGCGACGACCATCCCGAAGAAGGTGACGGCGTTGACGAGGAAGACCCAGCCCGTGCCGACGGCGACGATGACCAGGCCCGCAACGGCGGGGCCGATCATCCGGGCGCCGTTGAAGGATGCCGCGTTCAGCGCGACCGCGTTCGACGCGTTCTCGCGGGTGACGACGTCGGAGACGAACGCCTGTCGGGCCGGGTTGTCGAAGGCCGACACGACGCCGAGTGCGAGCGCGAAGCCGTACATGATCATGAGGGTCATGTGGCCGGTGAGGATCATCGCACCGAGTCCGATCGCGAGCAGGAACAGCAGCCCCTGGGTCACCATGAGCAGCCTGCGACGGTCGAAGCGATCGGCGACCCAGCCGGTGACGCCCACCAGCAGCAGCGGCGGCGCGAACTGCAGTGCCATGGTCACGCCCATCGCGGCCGCGTCGTTGTCGGTCAACTCGGTCAGCACGACCCAGTTCTGGGCGGTCGCCTGCATCCACGCGCCGATGTTGGAGACGAACGCGCCGATGAACCACACGCGGTAGTTGAAGACGGAGAACGAGCGGAACATGGCGCTCATCGAGCCACCATCCTCTGCATGATCGCGGCTGCTTGGGCGAGGATCTCGCGTTCGCCGGGCTCGATCTCGGCCAGGGCCTCTTCGACCCACGCGTCCCGTCGCCGAGCGGTCTCGTCGACGACGGCGCGGCCTTCGTCGGTCAGATCGATCACGACTTTGCGTCCGTCGTTCTCGTCGGCGGTGCGCGACACGTACCCGCCATCCTGGAGGCAGTTGACCGTGCGGTTCATCGCCGGAGCGGAGACGCGCTCACGATCGGCGAGCTCGGTGAGTGTGTGCGGGCCGTGGATGGACAGCCCGGCGAGCACGGCGAACTGACCGTCGCTCATCGAGTCGACGGCGCGCTGCGTGCGCATGCGGCGGGCGAGACGGAAGGTGGCGATACGCAGATCGGAGGCCTCGCGAGAGAGGTCAGGGCTCGGGTCTGCGGTGTCGGTCATCGATCCTTAGCCTAGTTCATTATCCATGTTAAGTAAATTCGGTCGAGTCCGAGAGATCGCCGCGCGGCGCGCGCGCGGCATCGCTCCGGCGTCTGTCTAGACTCGCCCCATGCCCGAGTTCATCGATGCGCACGGCATCGCGATCGTCTACGACGTCCATCCCGCCGAAGGCCACCCGCGCGGCGTCGTCCAGCTGTGCCACGGCTACGGGGAGCACGCCGGAAGGTACGGGCGCCTCATTGCGGACCTGACGGCTGGCGGACTCACCGTTTACGCCGACGACCACCGCGGACATGGACGCACGGGCATGCGGCAGCACGGCGATGATCCGTCTCGACTCGGCGAGCTCGGGCCCGGGGGAATACCGGCCGCGTTGGACGCCCTGTGGCAGTTCACCGAGATCATCCGCGACGAGAATCCCGATCTGCCGCTCGTCCTATTGGGCCACTCGTGGGGGTCGTTCCTCGCGCAGATGCTCCTGAACCAGCATCCTGACGCCTACGACCTCGTGGTGCTGAGCGGCACGGTTTACCGCCAGCTCGGTTCCGGAAACCTCGGCGACCTCAACGAACGGTGGAACGCACCCGGCGCCAACGGCATGGAGTGGCTGGCGAGCGACGACCAGGTGGTGCGCGACTTCATCGCCGATCCGCTGTGCACCACGGTTCCCATGGGCAAGACAATCGGGCTGTTCGGACAGCTGCAGATGATGGGAAAGCCGGGCGGAGCATGAAGGAGGCCGCCGGCCACGACGTCCCGATCCTGCTCATGGTCGGCCGCGACGACCCGGTGGGCGGACCGCGCAGCGTCCACCGACTCGCCGATGCCTACCGGACCCGTTCCGGGCTCACCGATGTGACCACCTACGTCTACCCGGACATGCGGCACGAGATCTTCAACGAGGTCGGCCAGGAGAAAGTGCGTGCCGATCTGCTCGCCTGGCTCGACGCACGCTTCCCGTCACGCGTCTGAGAGCGCTCGAGATCTCGACTCACCGCGGGATCTCACCTCGTCGATCACCCAGCCTACATCCGAACTCACGAGCGTGTATTCGTACCGAACCTGACGCCGCTCCGGTTCGTTCCGGACGCGTTGGGCCAGAACCAGGTAGGTCTCGGCTGTGAGCAGGGAGATCCAGCCGTCCTCCTGGACGACTGATATCACGTAGAAGCGGTAGTCGTTGTCAGCGACCCCGGACGCCGCCGCGGCAGAGATGTCGGCGAATGCATCGCAATCGGCGACCCCGGCAGAACTACGGAAGTTCGCGGTCGTGAGAGCGAAGTACGCATCGCAGTTGTTGCTCCGAATCGCCAAGGAGAACGATTCGACCGTGGCTATCGCTGCTTCCTGGTCGCCTGCGGACGGTCTGCCGGCGGCCGGCTCCTCGCCCGACGCGTCCGCAGGCGGCTCGCTCGACGTGCCCGCCGGCGGTTCGCCCGCGGTGCCGACGTCTACCGACCCGGTCCCGGCCCCGAGCAGGGTTGGCAGGTTCGCGTTCAGGATGCCGGCTCCGAGCAGGACCACGGCGAGAAGGACCCAGACGACCCACGCCCGGGAACGGCGAGATTCTGTCGCGGTTACCGCAGGCGCGAGACCCTGGCTCGGGTGAGCAATGACGTAACCACCGGAATGGGTGTCGTGGGCCTGGGCGCGTCCCCGCGAATAGGGCGTACCGCCGGGCGAGGGGGGCGCTGCCCCGGGCGTCGCGGGAGCAGCGGTGTAGAGCGACGCGGTCGCAGTCGTCGCTCGCTCGATCGGAGACGAAGGCGCGGTCACGACGACGGACTCCGCAACCGGCTCGTTAGCGTCCTGCGTCAGGACGTGTTCGGTCCATTTGGCGCCGTCCCACCATCGCGTCGAACCGTGTCCGTCGTCGTACCACCCGGGAGATGTCGTCGTCATGGTCGTGCGGGGCTCAGCCACCGGTGAGCACGGAATCGGCGATCGCCTACGCTGCCGACGAGGACGAGGCCGTACTCCAATGCTCTTCGTAGAGCTGCGGCTCGTGAAGTCCGATTACGATCGCAGCCTGCGTCTCGCCCCCCGGCCGAAAGCGTACCCATCAGCGCACCCCTTTACGCGCGGGCTCCCGGGTGCGCCCGTCTCCCCAGAACGGCGCGAGGCATTGCGGTGGGAACTCCGCCCGAAGCATGCCACCGGCATATCCACGAGATTGTCAACGGATGCCTAGCCGAACTCGCCGGCCGCCGCCAGGCGCGACGCGCGGCTTCGGCTCAGCGCGTACTGAACGCCGCGTCGAACGCCGCAGTCGGATGCCGCGAACGCGTTCTTCTTGACGAACTCGAGCGCGTCCGGCGCACCGAGGAGGCGGTCCATCCCGGCGTCCTCCCACTCGACCGAGATCGGGCCGTCGTAGCCGATGCTGTTGAGGGCCCGGAAGGATGCCTCCCACGGCACGTCGCCGCGCCCGGTGGAGACGAAGTCCCACCCGCGGCGCAGGTCCGCCCATGCGAGGTGCGATCCGAGCCGGCCGTTGCGCCCGTTGCCCAGGTTGAGCTTCACGTCCTTGCAGTCCACGTGATAGATCAGGTCCTTGAACTCGAGGATGAAGTCGACCGGGTTCAGCTCCTGCCAGATGAAATGCGACGGATCCCAGTTCAAGCCGAACGCCGGGCGGTGCCCGATCGCCTCGAGCGTGCGAACCGTCGTCCAGTAGTCGTACGCGATCTCGCTGGGGTGCACCTCGTGCGCGAACCGCACACCGACCTCGTCGAAGACGTCGAGGATCGGGTTCCATCGGTCGGCGAAGTCCTGGTAGCCCGCATCGATGAGCTCCTGCGAAGCGGGCGGGAACATCGCGACGTACTTCCAGATGCTCGATCCCGTGAAGCCGACAACCGTCTTCACCCCGAGCTTGGCCGCGAGCCGAGCGGTGTGCTTCATCTCCTCGGCGGCGCGCTGACGGACGCCTTCGGGGTCGCCGTCGCCCCAGACGCGATCGGACACGATGTCGCGGTGACGCTGGTCGATCGGGTCGTCGCAGACGGCCTGGCCCTTGAGGTGGTTCGAGATCGCCCACACCTTGAGGCCGTACCGCTCGAGCAGATCGAGCTTGCCTTGCACGTATTCGTCGTCGTCCCAGCGCCACGGGTCGAGGTGGTCGCCCCAGCACGCGATCTCCAGGCCGTCATAACCCCACCCGGAGGCGAGTCGCGCGACCTCCTCGAGCGGCAGATCGGCCCACTGGCCGGTGAAGAGGGTGATGGGTCGCGTCATTGCAGTGTTCCCTTCTCGGTGTCGATCCATGCGCTGCCGGCGGCGGAGCTGCGCTCCACGGCATCCAGCACGCGCTGTA
The DNA here is from genome assembly GCA_963713325.1 of uncultured Actinomycetota bacterium. Classification (GTDB taxonomy): domain Bacteria; phylum Actinomycetota; class Actinomycetes; order Actinomycetales; family Microbacteriaceae; genus Microbacterium. Next base: position 87,934 of record CAVQLL010000016.1, on the reverse strand, counting down.
CATGCAGTCCGTCGGCGAACGATGGGCTCGGCTGCTCGCCTGCGACGATCGCGTTCACGAAGTCGACGACTTGGTGCGAGAACCCGTGCTCGTAGCCGAGCATGTGCCCCGCCGGCCACCAGGGCGCCAGATAGGGGTGGTCGTGCTCGGTCACGAGGATCTTGCGGAATCCCTGCTCTGTCGAAGGCAGGGTGGCGTCATAGAAGTCGAGCTCGTTCAGACGCTCGAGGTCGAAGGCGACCGCGCCGAGCGAGCCCGACACCTCGATGCGCAGTGCGTTCTTGCGCCCGGTCGCGAAGCGGGTCGCCTCGAAGGTGCCCAACGGCGCATAGCCGCCGGCCGGATTCGCGTATCGCCCCGAGAACAGTGCGATGTCGTCGACCGTCACCTCGCCGCGCTCGGTGGAGGCGGTGCCGGAGAGCCCGACGCCCTCCGCGAGCAGCGGGCGCTCGGCCACGATGGTGTCGATCACGCCCGAGACGCTTTCCAGGCGCAGCCCCGTGATGTACTCGGAGAGGTCGACCGCGTGCGCGCCGATGTCGCCGAGCGCGCCGGAGCCCGCGCGATCCTTCTTCATGCGCCACGTGAGCGGCGCCTCGGCATCCATCAGCCAGTCCTGGCGGTATGACGCGCGCACCTGCCGGATCTCGCCGATGCGACCAGCCGCGATGAGGTCGCGCGCGAAGGTGGCAGCGGGGACGCGACGGTAGGTGAACCCGACCATCGCTCGCACGCCGCGCTCAGCGGCGCGAGCCGCGGCATCCGTCATCGCCTCGGCCTCGGCGACCGTGTTCGCGAGAGGCTTCTCGCACAGCACGTGCTTGCCCGCCTCGAGGGCGGCGATCGCGATCTCGGCGTGCGTGTCGCCCGGAGTCACGATGTCGACGACGTCGATGTCGTCGCGCGCGATGACCTCGCGCCAGTCGGTGGCGGCCTCCGCCCAGCCCCACTTCTCGGCGGCGGCGGTGACGGCGGCGGGATTGCGGCCGACGACGACGGACATCGACGGCTGCGCAGGAAGGTCGAAGAAGCGGGGTGCGACACGCCACCCTTGCGAGTGTGCGGCGCCCATGAAGCCGTAGCCGATCATGGCGACGCGAAGGTTCTCGGTCACTGGTACTCCGTGGGTGGGTCTGGTCGGAAGGAGAAGACGTGAGACCCCGAGAGGGGACGCCCGCGTGCGGCGGACGCCCCCTCACCGTGGTTTCAGTATGTGCGGGTCAGGACTCGAACGCCAGACCGATGTACTGGTCGACGTTCTCCTTCGTGACGACCGGCGCATCCAGGACGATGCGATTGGCCACACCCGGCGTGATGAGGTCGCTCATCGTCTTGCCCTGGGCGATCAGTCGCGCCAGCGCGATGCCGTCGGCAGCCTGCGTCGACGGGTAGATGATCGTCGCCTTGAGGACGGTGTCGTCGGCCTCGATGGCCTCCATTGCGTTCAGCGAGCCGGCGCCGCCGACCATGAAGAACTCGTCGCGCCCTGCGGCCTCGATCGCCGCGAGGACGCCGATGCCCTGGTCGTCGTCGTGGTTCCACAGTGCGTCGATCTGCGGGTTGGCCGACAGCAGCTGGGATGCCGCCGCCTCGCCGCCCTGGACGGTGAAGTCGGCCGCCACGCGGGCCCCCACCTCGAGTCCGCAGTCCTCAAGGGCGTCGGCGAAGCCCTCCGAGCGGTCCTGGGTCAGCGGGAGCGAGTCGATGCCGGCGATCTCGGCCACCACGGCGTCGGGGTTGTCGCCGAGCTGCTCGCAGATGTACGTGCCGGCGCTGACGCCCATGCCGTAGTTGTCGCCGAGCACGGTGGCGCGAGCAGCGAACGGGCTGGAGAACTCGCGGTCGACGTTGATGACCGGGATGCCGGCCTCCATCGCCTTGATCGCGACCTCGGTCAGCGCCGCGCCGTCGCTCGGCAGGAGCACGATCGCGTCGACTCCGTCGTTGATGAAGGTCTCGACGGCCGCGATCTGCGCGTTGACGTCGTTCGTGCCCTCGGCCGACTGCAGCTCGACGTCGGGGAAGCTCTCGGCCGCCTCGATCGCGCCGGAGTTGATGGCACCGAGCCAGCCGTGGTCGGCAGCGGGACCCGAGAAGCCGATGGTGACCGTGTCGCCGGTGGCCTCGTTCTCTTCGGACGTGGTGCCCTGATCGGCGACGTCCTCCTCCCCTTCTGGGGAGCCGGCCGTGCAGCCGGCCAGCAACGCGATGGCGGTCATCGCGGCGATGCCGGCGCCGATCGTCCGGATGCGCGCGGTTCGTGTGGAACGCATGTATTCCTCCTTGAATGTGAATGCAGGGTCGGGTGCTGCGGTCATTCCCGCTCTCGAGCGGTCGTCCCCCAGACTGACCGACATCACCGTAGCAGAACACAACTCAGACGCGACAGCTTTTGAACGCTGGCAGGCAGAAGCGTTGCGGGTCTGTGATGTGGCGGGATTTCGCCGATTTCGACGGGTGAGGACACCGCCTGATCGCGCGCGGAAGGTCTCGATTGAGAGAACCGCACCGTGTTATGGTCGGCGTGTGATCAAAGGTGACCAAGAATCGGCGTTACTCGAAGTCCGGGGTGCCACCAAGAGCTTCGCGGGCGTCCATGCCTTGCGCGGGGTGGACCTCGACGTCCGTGCCGGAGAAGTACACTGCGTGCTCGGACAGAACGGCGCCGGCAAGTCGACCCTCATCAAGACGCTCGCCGGCGTCCACCGCCCCGACAGCGGCACAATCACCTGGCTCGGCCAGCCCGTCGAAATCGCCACGCCCGAGGCCGCGCTCGAGCTCGGCATCGCCACGATGTACCAGGAGCTGGACGTCGTCGACGGCCTGACGATCGCCGAGAACATCTTCCTCGGGCACGAGCTCGCGCGGGGAGGCTTGACGAAGCGGTCCGAGGCCGCGCGTCAGACGAAGGAGCTGCTGCGCCGGCTCGGCCACGCGAACCTGTCCCCGAACACCGAGGTCGGCCATCTCAGCGCGGCGAACAAACAGATCGTCAGCATGGCACGCGCCCTCTCGCACGACATCAAGCTGATCATCATGGACGAGCCCTCGGCCGTGCTCGACACCGAGGAGGTCAAGAACCTCTTCCACGTCGTCAAGGAGCTGACCTCCGAGGGCATCGCTGTCGTCTACATCACGCACCGCCTGGAGGAGATCCGGCAGATCGGGGACCGCATCACGGTCCTCAAAGACGGAAAATCGATGGCATCCGGCATCCCTGTGGCAGACACCCCCACCGCCGAGCTCATCCGTCTCATGACCGGACGTGAAGTCGCGAACGTGTTCCCGCCCGCCGCTCCGGTGCCCGCCGATGCGCCGCTCGTGCTCGAAGTGGAGGGCCTCGGCCTGGCCGGCGAGTTCGCCGACGTGTCGTTCACCGTGCGCGCCGGCGAGATCGTCGGCCTGGCGGGCCTGGTCGGATCCGGTCGCTCCGAGATCGTCGAGACCGTCTACGGTGCGCGCAAGGCGACCGCCGGCTCGGTGCGGGTCGGTGGCAAGAAGCTGCGCCGGGGTTCGGTGGTGTCGGCGGTGGAAGCGGGGATCGGGCTCTCGCCCGAAGAGCGCAAGAGCCAGGGTCTGGTGCTGGACGAGCCGATCTTCGTGAACGTGACCCTCTCCTCCGTCTCCCGGTTCGCCAAGGCCGGCTTCCTGGATGAGCGTACAGAGCGGAAGGTCGCGAGCGAGCAGATCGAGGCCCTCGAGCTGCGACCGGCCAATCCGGATCGGCAGGCGCGGACGCTGTCGGGCGGCAACCAGCAGAAGATCCTCCTCGCACGCTGGCTCGTGCACGGCACGCGCGTCCTGTTGCTGGACGAGCCCACACGCGGCGTCGATGTCGGCGCCCGCGCCGAGATCTACACCCTGATCCGGCGCCTCGCGGCGGCCGGCAACGCGATCGTGATCGTCTCGAGTGAGATCGAAGAGGTGCTCGGCCTGGCCGACACGGTTCTCATCGTCTCGGACGGACGCATCCTGCAGACCCTCCCCGCCTCAGAGATCGACGAGCACGGCGTGCTCGACCTCGTCATGAAAGGAACCGCAGCGTGAGCGAGCAGAACACCTCAGGAGCAGTCGTTCCCTCGTCCGCGGAGGTTCCGCCTCCGTCGGGCACCCCTTCGGCGCGGAATGAGAAGACCGGCCTGCAGAAGGTCATGTCGGGATCGGTCGGCCGCAACCTGGGGCTTGTCCTCGCGCTTCTGGCGCTCGTGATCGTCGGCGCCATCACGGCCGGCGAGAACTTCACGACCTTCAGCAACGCCCTGGTGATCCTGCGTCAGGCGTCGATCATCGGCGTCATCAGCATCGGCATGACGCTCGTCATCATCGCGGGCGGCATCGACCTGTCGGTGGGCTCCGTGATGGGCCTCGCCTCGATCGTGGCCACCCTCGCCGCGATCCAGGATCTCGCCGATCAGACCCACTGGATCTTCATGATCGCCATCGCCCTCCTGGTCGGACTCGGAGCCGGACTCATCAACGGGGTCGTTATCGCGTACGGCAACGTCGTGGCGTTCATGGCGACCCTCGCCATGCTGGTGGCGGCGCGCGGGCTCGCGGAGATCCTCGCCGAGCGGCGCACGCTCATCGTCGAGGACCGCGGCTTCATCAGCTTCATGAACTCCGACGTCATCGGCGTCGACATCCTGATCTGGACCTTCGCGATCGTCGCCGCGCTGGGCTGGGTGCTGCTCAACCGCACGACCTTCGGCCGGCGCACCGTCGCCATCGGCGGAAACCGCGAGGCCGCGCGCCTCGCGGGCATCAACGTCAAGCGCCACACGATGTGGCTCTACGCGATCGCTGGTCTGTCCGCCGGCATCGCCGGGGTCATGATCCTCGGCCGCACCACCGCCGGAAGCTCGACGCACGGCACGCTCTACGAACTCGACGCGATCGCCGCCGTGGTGGTCGGCGGCACGCTCCTCGTCGGCGGACGCGGAACGATCACCGGCACGGTCTTCGGGGTCCTGATCTTCGCGACGCTGACCAACGTGTTCGTCCAGAACAATCTCTCGTCGTCGGTCCAGGCCGTCGCCAAGGGCATCATCATCGTGATCGCCGTGCTGCTCCAGCAGCGGTTCGCCAAGCCCGTCGGCCGAGATTAGTGCGCCGCGCCGCGCCGCGGGGTCCCGCTCGGAGTGAGCGTGACGAGCAGCTGGCGCAGTGGGCAGACGACGTGCAGGACTGAGCGGATTCGGCCGATGCGGCCGTCTGAGTGAGTGGATCGTGCAATGGGTGTGGAAACCGCTTCCGCGGGAATCGGCGTGACGGAGCTCTTCCAGCTGCTCCGTGACGGAGTCCCGCGCACCCGCGCGCAGCTCGCGAAGTCGACGGGGCTCGCGCCGTTCGACGATCGCCGCCCGAGTCGACGAGCTCATGCGGATGGGCCTGGTGACGCCGGTCGCCGAGGCCGCGTCCACCGGCGGCCGGCCGCCGTCGCAGTTCGCCCTCAATCCGGGCGCGCGGGTCGTGGTCGCGGCCGACATCGGCGCCTCGCACGCGACGGTCGCGATCACCGACCTCGGCGCGACGATCCTCGCCGAGCGCACCGAGCCGTCTCGACATCACGCTCGGCCCGGTGCCGGTGCTGACCTGGACGCTCGAGACTGCCCTCGCGCTGCTGGCCGAGACGGGCCGCGCGCCTCGCGACATCGCGGCGATCGGCATCGGCGTTCCCGGGGCCGGTCGAGTTCTCCACCGGTCGCCCGGTCAACCCGCCGATCATGCCCGGCTGGGACCGGTTCGACATCCCCGGCTGGGTGCGACAGCACCTCGAGGCCGCAGTCCTGGTCGACAACGACGTGAACATCATGGCTCTCGGCGAACGAGCCGACCGCGTGGCCGAAGATCGAGCACCTGATGTTCGTCAAGATCGCGACCGGGATCGGCGCGGGCGTCATCTCCGGCGGCCAGCTGCTGCGCGGAGCGCAGGGCGTCGCGGGCGACATCGGCCATGTCCGCGTCGCGCGCGGCTCGGATGTGCCCTGCAGCTGCGGCAACCGCGGATGCCTCGAGGCACTGGCATCCGGCCCGGCGATCGCCCGTGAGCTGCGCGGACAGGGCGTGGATGCCGCGAACGGCAACGACGTCGTCGATCTCGTCAAGCACGGCAACATCGACGCGATCCAGGCTGTCCGGCAGGCGGGTCGCGACATCGGCGAGGTCTTGACCGCGTGCGTCAGCCTCATGAACCCATCGGTCATCGCGATCGGCGGGTCGATGGCGCGCGTCGGCGAGCACCTGATCGCCGGAGTGCGGGAGGTCGTCTACACCCGCTCCACGCCGCTGGCGACCGAGCACCTGTCGATCGTGCAGTCCTCGGCGGCCGAGAACGCCGGCGTGCGCGGGGCGAGCATGCTGGCGATCGAGCACGCGCTGTCGCCTGCCGCTCTCCACATGCTCGTCGGTGCTGCCTGAGGGCGGCCACTCGCGTGCCCACCGAACTCTAGGCTGAGTGCATGCACGGCGAATTCAAGGTGCCCGGGGGCAAGCTGGTCGTGGTCGACCTCGAGGAGCGCGACGGCAGGATCGCTGGGTTCCGCCTCGCCGGCGACTTCTTCCTCGAACCCGACAGCGCACTCGACGACATCAATGCCGCTGTCGACGGTCTGCCGATCGAAGCGGATGCCGCGGCCATCGCGTCTGCCGTGCGCGCGGCGCTTCCCCAGGGAGCCCAACTGCTGGGGTTCACGCCGGAAGCCGTCGGCACGGCTGTGCGACGAGCCCTCGTGACGGCGCCGGGATGGCGCGACTTCGACTGGGAGATCGTGCACGAGAAGCCGGTCTCGCCACGCATGAACCTCGCTCTCGATGAAGTGCTCACCACGCGCGTCGGCGACGGACGCCGGCGCCCGACCCTTCGCCTGTGGGAGTGGGACGAGTCGGCCGTCGTGATCGGCTCATTCCAGTCGTATCGCAACGAGGTCGATCCCGAAGGCGCCGCACGGCACGGATTCGACGTGGTGCGGCGCATCTCCGGCGGCGGCGCGATGCTCATGGCCGCGAACTCGATCGTCACCTATTCGCTGTACGTCCCGGCATCCCTGGTCGCGGGAATGACGTTCGCCGACTCGTACGCGTTCCTCGACGACTGGGTGCTGCAGGCCCTGCGCTCACTCGGCATCGAGGCGACTTATCAGCCGCTCAACGACATCGCGAGCCCCCAGGGAAAGATCGGCGGCGCCGCACAGAAGCGGCTCGCGAACGGCGGAGTGCTGCACCACGCGACGCTCAGCTACGACATGGACGGCCAGGTCATGACCGAGGTGCTTCGCATCGGCCGGGAGAAGCTCAGCGACAAGGGCACGGTGTCGGCGGCGAAGCGGGTGGATCCGCTGCGCCGCCAGACGGGCCTGCCCCGCGAGGCGATCATCGAGCGGTTCATCGATACGTTCGCCAAGCTCTACGGTGCGGTGCCGGGCCGGATCACCGACGAGGAGTACGCCGAGGCGGAGGCTCTCGTGGAGTCGAAGTTCGCCACCGACCCGTGGCTCTTCCGGGTGCCGTGATCGCTCCCGGGCGCGGGTCGGTCGCCATCCACCACGGTGACAACCTCGATGTCGCGGCAGGCTTCGAGGACGGTTCGTTCACCCTCATCTACCTCGATCCGCCGTTCAACACCGGCCGCCTGCGCGAGCGTGTCGTCGAGACCGCCCGCACCCGGCCGGCGGGGGCGGCATCGGACGCCGGGTCGCGTCGGGTTCCACGGTCGTGAGTACGAACGGCTGCTGGGGGACCTCCGCACCTACGACGACCGATTCGACGACTACTGGGGATTCCTCGAGCCGCGGCTGGCCGAAGCATGGCGCCTCCTCGCCGAGGACGGAACGCTGTACGTGCACCTCGACTACCGCGAGGTGCACTACGCGAAGGTCCTGATGGATGCCATCTTCGGCCGCGACCGGTTCCTCAACGAGCTGATCTGGGCGTACGACTACGGGGCGAAGACGCGGCGACGATGGCCGACCAAGCACGACACGATCCTGGTCTACGTGAAGGACCCCGACCGGTACTGGTTCGACTCGGATGCCGTCGACCGCGAGCCGTACATGGCCCCCGGTCTCGTCACAGCCGAGAAGGCCGCGCGCGGCAAGCTGCCCACCGATGTGTGGTGGCACACGATCGTGCCGACGACCGGTCGCGAGAAGACCGGCTATCCCACCCAGAAGCCCGAGGGTGTGCTGCGCCGGATCGTGCAGGCATCGAGCCGGCCGGGCGATCGGGTGCTCGACCTTTTCGCGGGCAGCGGCACGACCGGAGCGGTCGCCGCCGCACTGGGCAGGAACGCCGTGCTCGTCGACGCGAACCCCGAGGCGATCGAGGTGATGGTGAAGCGGATGCCGGACGCCACCGTCGTGCGCAGCGCCGGCGGGACGGACCTCACGGGCTCAGCTGACGCCATCCGGTGAAGTCGTGGACGGCTACGCCGGCGCACAGCGGGCCCGCGCGTGGTGAGCGGTTGTCAGACCAGCGCGCGCACGCTCGCGTAGCCGTCGATCGCGACGTCGGGACGGGATGCCTCGCCGCCGAACACGCGCGTGGGAGCCGGATGCGTCCGACCACGCCGGCCAGCCCGGCTCCCGGTCGCGGATGAACGCGACCGCGGAGCCGTGGAGGGCCGCCGCGAGCGCTCGTGGGGGATCGTCGCCGGCGATCGCGCCGACCCGCTCGGCGTCGAGGCAGTCGAACCAGAACGGCACGTCGAGGCAGTGGCAGGCCCAGCCGGTGATCGGAGAAGGCCACGCGAATCGATACACCCAGGTCGCCGCATCCGCCCGCGCCTCGGCGACTCGGACGACGTTCACCCTGAACACCGAGTCACTGGCGAATCGGCCGAGCATCGCAGCGGTTCCCTTGCGCCGTTGCTGCGCGTTGGCTGCGAGGTACGCCGCACGCGTCGCGGCATCGACATTGAGTTTGCCGAGCGCCAGTGCGACCGGCATGAGCCGGAGCGCGTATTTGGCGCGATCGGTGACTCCGGTGAACTCGTCGTCGGTCGCGCCGAGCACCAGCGGGATGTCGGATCCGACGCCGGCGCGCAGCGAGTCGATCGTCGGGCGTGCAAGGAGGTCGCCGTCGACCACCGGTCCCCACGAGAGGCCGTCATCGAGGATGGCACGGACCAGCGCGAGCGGGTTCTTCGAATCGGGCGACACCGCGGGGTGCTGCAGGTCGACGAGCCGCTGCTCGCCGACCGAGGCGAAGTCGGCGCGGGTCGGTGGAACTCCGGCGAGGTTCGCGAGCTTGGCGGAGTGAGTGCGCGCCCGCTCGCCTGAGACATCCGCCAGCACCGGCGATAGGGCCCACGCCGCGTGGAAGAGGCCCTGGGCTGCCGGCATCCCGAGCAGTGTCAGCACCGCCCCTCCGCCGGCGGACTGACCCGCGATTGTGACGCGCGCAGGATCGCCGCCGAATGCCGCGATGTTCTCGCGCACCCACTCGAGTGCGGCGAGCCAGTCGCGCACGCCGCGGTTGCTCGGAGCGCCCGCAATGTGACCGAACCCGTCGAAGCCCAGGCGGTACGAGATCGTCACAGTGACGACGCCGTCGCGGTTGAACGAGGCGCCGTCGTACCAAGGGCTCGCGGGTGAGCCCTCGGTGTATCCGCCACCGTGGATGTAGACGAGTACAGGCAGTGCGGCATCCGGGTCGCCGGGGGACGGAGTGAACACGTTCACGTTGAGGGTCGAGTCGCCCGCGACGGCGGGCTCAGGAATGAGAGTCTTCTCTTCGAGCTTCTCGCGCTTCGCAGTCGCGCCGTACACGACCGCGTCGCGCACTCCGTCCCAAGGCTCGGGCGGCACCGGTGCCGCGAACTGGAGATCGCCCACGGGCGGCTGCGCGAACGGGATGCCGAGAAATGCCGCCGATCCGCCGCGCCACGCGCCGCGGACTCGGCCGGGCGCGATCTGGACGATCGGATCAGGAAGCTGCGTCACGGGGGGTGTCCTTCAGTGCGGGGGTGGGGGCGGGGCTCAGGGCGTCGAACAGCGCATCGACCGTCGCGGCCATGTCGACCTCGGGATCCAGCATCCACTGGATCTGTAGTCCATCGGCGACGGCCTGGAAGATTCGCGACAGCGTCTGCGGGTCGATCCGGTCGGTGATCTGCCCCGCAGCCTGGCGGTCGGCCAGTGCGGCGGCGAAGACCCGCCGCAGGTTGTCGTTCCGCTCGATGAAGTACCTGTGTGCAGGATGCTCGGGGTCGGCCGCGTCGACGGAGAGCCGGGAGAAAAGCTGCACGAGGCCCGGCACGTCGCTGTTGTGGCGGATCACGTCGAGGTAGCCGCGGCGCAGGTCGAGCGCCGCGACGTCGGCCGGCGGGATCGGGCCGTAGTGGACCATGTCGACCTCATCGCGCTTGCGCAGGATCTCGGTGAAGAGCTCCTCTTTGCTGTCGAAGTAGTGCAGGAGTCCGGCCTGGCTGAGTCCCACTGCCTCGGCGAGCTCCTTGACCGACGCGCCTCGATAGCCCTCGCGGGCGATCACCTCGAGAGCGCGCTCGAGGATCTCCTCGCGCTTGGCGACACCTTTTGCATAGGAACCTCTTCGTGCCATGGTGCCAGGGTAAACCGAATGGCACTTGATTTTCAAAACCTAGTGCCATACAGTTTTCACGGCTCACGGTCGAGCGCTGATCGCGATGGCCAACGCTCCCCAGAGCTGACCGCTCAGGACTCGTATTCGTCTGGCAGGCGCATCGACGGACCGCCGACCTGCAGTCCTAGCGGTTCGGCGCGCCCGGCCGGCTGCTCCCATGACTCCTGGCGCCCGAGCGGCGTGAGGTCGAGGTACGGGTAGCCGTTGTGGAACTCCTCGATGCCGCGCCCGTATGTCGAGTAGGTGTGGAAGACGTCGTCGTCCACACGCAGGAAGACGCTGATGCCGGGCATCTCCGTGCCGCGCATGCTCTGCGTCCAGGGCCCCCGCGTCCACGGCGTTCCGGCGTCGGCGAGTTCTGCTTCATCGCGGAAGTGCAGCTGCACGGGAGCGACTCGGTCATCGAGTGTGGCGTGGAAATCCCCGTTGAAGTCGGTCCCGTATGACGAGTACCAGGGGAACGCCCATCCCATGCGCTCGCGATAGGCGGCGATCTTCGGAAACGGCGCGCGGGAGACGGCGACCACCGTCGTGCTCCGCGCGTGCAGCTGTCGCAGGTTTCCGATCTGATCGGCGGCGGACGAACAGCTGGGGCACGCGGCATCCCAGTCCGGCGCGAACATGAAGTGGTGCATCACGAGCTGGGCGCGTCCGTCGAACAGTTCGAAAAGACTCTTCGTGCCCTCCGGCCCCTCGAAGGCGTACGCCTTCTCGATCCGCACCATCGGCAGTCGACGTCGCTCGGCGTTCAGCTGATCGCGGGCGTGGGTCAGCTCCTTCTCCTTCGCCAGGAGTGCCTTGCGCGCGGAAAGCCATTCATCTCGGGAGACGACATCGGGCAGCGACCGTGGAGCGCTCATCTCTGCGACCGCGCGGGGACGGCGGCGACGGCATCGACCTCGACGAGCGCACCTGGACGTGCCGGTGCGACGGCAACCACGGTGACGGCGGCACGCCGGTCCCCCCAGACCGCCCGAGTCGCGGCGTAGGCCCCATCGGGGTCGACGGACGGATCGAGGTAGATGGTCAGCTTCGCGACGTGGTCGGCGTCGGTGCCCGCCTCGTCGAGCACGGCGAGCAGATTCCGCAGCGCCTGCTCGGTCTGCGCCTCGAGTCCGTCCAGCAGAGCTCCGTCGCCGTCGGCGCCGTTCTGGCCGCCGACGAACAGGGTCGCGCCTGCGGGAACGACCATGCCCTGAGTGAACGCGGGATTCTGGTGCAGTTGCGGGGGATCGACCGGCGTGGGTTGCGTAGTCATGCGTGGGGTCCCTTCCTTCAGACCATCGAGTCTGCCGCCGGTCTCCGACACGCGCCAGACCGCTGCGTTCAGGAGGCCGCGCGTGCCATTCGGGTCAGCCGCCGCTGCCGCATCGCCAGGAACAGCGGGAAGGCGAAAGCGAATGCCGTGAGCCCCGCTCCCACGACGTAGAGCCAGCCGAACCGCATGCGCAGCCGGCGGGCCTCGACGATGATGAACACGCATCCTGCGACCGCCGCCACCAGCAGGTCGACCGTGATCGACGACACCGCCGGGCCGCTGGCGACGAGGTCGCCGAGGAAGTCGGCCATCTGCACGATCGCGAGGGCGTTGAACCACCATGTTCCGATGAGTCCTACCACGGCAAGCGCCAGATACACGAAGGCCAGGGGAGTCCAGTCGCGGGTCATGGCGCCATGATGCCACCCGCCGGGTCGGCGGAGGCGGACGCGTGTCAACCCGGCTCCGGTTGCCCGCCACGGCGAGAACCCCCGGGGTTGCCGGGGGTTCTCGGATCATTCCGCCGTCTGCCCTGCAAGCGGGCTGGATGGCGACTTCCTGCCGTCAGCAGGAGTTCGGTGCGCCCTGGCTGTTGGGCGGGCTCCACGAGCATTCGTCCGTGAGGTCCTGGGGCTCCTCGGGGCTCTTGTTCTTGGTGTTGCCCTGGGTCTCTGTCTCGTCGGTTGTGCCGACTCCTGCCTGGTTGTTGCCGGGGCCGTCGAACGTCGTACATGTGACGGTGCCTTGAACGCGGTCACAGTTCTCCGGGAGGGGCGCCGCGACGGCACCCATCGCCGAGGCGCCGACCAGCAGGCCGGTGAGCGCCAGGGTTGTGAGGATTTTGCGCATGACTCTTTCCTTCGATGAGGCCGGGCATCATTGCCCAGCATCCAGGAGCGCGGATGGCGTTCCTTCCGCGCGACAGAGAGCGCGCTGCAGTCCCCAGTCTTGCCGCAGGCCCCCCAGCCGTGCGGACACGCACAGGCTACGCCGGAGCCGTTCCGGCGACAAGGCCTTCTCGGTTCCGGCGCGGGGTCGCTTGTCAACCCGGGCCCGGCTGCCCGCGGAGGTCATAGCCTGTGTCTGTGATGCACGCATCCACGACACAGACACCGGATGCCGCGGAATCGACAGCCGTCGACCTCGTGCGGCAGATAGCGGTGATCTCCGCGCTCGGGTTCACGCTGGTGGCGGTCCTGGTGGGTGTGGGCGGTCTCGGCGGCACCGAGGTCGAGAACTCCCAGGGCGGGCGGCTCTCGGCGCAAGGGTCGTTCCTGGCTCCCGCCGGCCCGGCGTTCAGCATCTGGTCGGTCATCTACCTCGGACTGATCGGCTACGCGATCTGGCAGGCGCTTCCGGGGCAGCGCGCATCGGCGCGGCAACGGGCGGTGGGCTGGTGGATCGCGGTGACGGTCGTGCTCAATGGACTGTGGCTGGTCGCCGCCCAGCTGCTGACGATCGAGTGGACCGTCATCGTCATCGTCCTGCTGCTCATCGCCCTGGGGATCACGTTCCGGCTTTCGGTGATCACGCGGACACCCCGCGCGGGCTTCCTCGATGCGCTCCTGATCGACGGCGTGACCGGCCTGCACCTCGGCTGGGTCACCCTGGCGACCGTCGCGAACATCGCCGCCTGGCTCACCGGCATCGCACCCGAATCATGGGCGGATGCCGCGACGGGGTGGGGTCTGGCCGTCCTCGCCGCCGTCGCGGTGATCGGCATCGGCATCGCGTGGGCGAGCGGCTGGCGCGTCGCTCCGGGGCTGGCGCTCGCCTGGGGCCTGTCGTGGCTTGCGGTCGGGCGCCTCACGGGTGAGCCGCCGAACGACGTGATCGGCATCGCCGCGATCGTCGTGGCGGCGATCGTGCTGCTGGTCCCGCTCTCGGTCGCGGGGCTGCGCGCCCTGCGACCGGAGCACGACTGACGGCAGGCGCTACGCGCGGATGAAGGAGAGCAGCGCTTCGTTGACCTCGTCGGCGTGGGTCCACAGCATCCCGTGCGGCGCACCCTCGATCTCGACATAGTCCGCATCCGGCAGCAGCTCCTTGAACCGGCGGGCGGTGACGTCGATCGGGAGGATCCTGTCCGCCGTTCCGTGGACGATCAGCGCGGGGACGTCGATCTTCGCGATGTCCGCCCGGAAGTCGGTCGGCCACGTCAGCGGCGCGTCCGCCATGGCCGAGTTGCCGATGCGGTTCGCGGTCGTCACGAACGCGTCCAGCGCCTCCTGCGAGATGCGCGATCCGAGGTTCTCATCGAGGTTGTAGTAGTTCTCGAAGAATCCGGTGAGGAAGGCGTAGCGGTCTTCGCGGATCGCGGCCGAAACGCCGTCGAAGTCGTCCTGGGGTCCTGCTCCGTCGGGGTTGTCGTCGGTCTTGAGCAGGTACGGCTCGAGGGAGGCGATGAAGACGGCCTTGGCGACGCGCTCGCTGCCGTACTCGGAGAGGTAGCGCGCCACCTCGCCCGTTCCCATGGAGCAGCCCACCAGCACTGCTTGTTCGAGGTCGAGCGTATACATGAGTGCTCCGAGATCGGATGCGAACGTGTCGAAGTCCGCTCCGCCCCGGGTCGGGCTCGACGACCCGAACCCGCGCCGGTCGTAGGCGATCACCCGGTAGCCGGCGTCGAGCAGGGCAGCCTGCTGCTTGCCCCAGGACCCGGCGTCGAGAGGAAAGCCGTGGATCAGCACCACGCTCTGACCTTGCCCTTGATCTGTGTAGAAGAGCTTGATATCGGCTGAGTTCTCGATGCCGACAGTGATGAAAGCCACGCGGTCGTTCCCTCCGTCCGAGGGTTCGGAGCCCCCGCTACCCCAACGACCGTACGACGCGGCCTCCGTCCGCACCAGGGGTTGCGGCGATCGCGCGGGGGGGTTACGCGTCGCGCTGCGCGCCGGCCGACGGCACCACCGTGAAGATCGTGGGCGCTGCGAACCCGGATGCCGCGAACGCGCGGGTGGCGGCATCCTTCACCTGCTCGACGCGATCGACCGAGACGAGCGCGATCGCCGCACCGCCGAATCCGCCGCCCGTCATACGGCCGCCGATCGCGCCGGCCGCCATGGCGGCCTCGACCGCGGTGTCGAGCTCGGTCACAGAGATCTCGAAGTCGTCGCGCATCGAGGCGTGCGAGGCGAGAAGCAGTTCGCCGATGGCGCGCGGTCCGCGCTCGCGGAGCGTGCGGACCGTGTCGAGCACTCGCTGGTTCTCGGTGACGATATGGCGGACGCGGCGGAAGGTCACGTCGTCCATGAGCTCCGCGGCACGGGGCAGGTCATCCACGGCGAGGTCGCGCAGCGCCGCCACGCCCATGATCTCGGCGCCGCGCTCGCACGCTGCCCGGCGCTCGCCGTACCCGCCGGTCGCGTGCGAGTGCTTGACGCCGGTGTCGATCACGACGAGTTCGAGGCCGGCATCCGTGAAGCCGAGATCGACGACGGATGCCGCGAGCGAGCGGCAGTCGAGGAAGATCGCGGCATCGGGGCGCCCGAGCATCGACGCCATCTGGTCCATGATCCCGGTCGGGGCGCCGACCGCCTCGTTCTCCGCCGTGCGGCCGACCCGTGCGAGCGCGACGAGGTCGAGCCCCAGCCCCCACGTCTCGTTCAGTGCGGTCGCGACCGCGCCCTCGATCGCCGCCGACGACGAGAGGCCGGCGCCGATCGGCACGTCGGAGGAGATCGCGACGTCGACGCCCGTGACGGATGCCGGATCCGCCGACGCCGCCCGGAGCAGCGCCCACGCGACGCCCAGCGGGTACGTCGCCCACTCGGGCACGTCGCCGCGGTCCGCGGGGAACAGGCGCTCCAGAGCCGAGAGCTCGACCTCGACCTCATCCTCCTCGACCGTCGAGACCACGCGGATGCGCCCGTCATCGCGCGCGCCGAGCGCGACGTGCGTGCGCTGCTGGATCGCGAACGGCAGCACGAACCCGTCGTTGTAGTCGGTGTGCTCGCCGATCAGATTGACGCGACCCGGCGCCGACCACATGCCGAACGGCTCGGTGCCGGTGAGCCCCGCGAAGCGAGCGCGGGCATCGGAATGCGAGGTCATGGGGTCGGCTCGGGAACGGTCTCGAGCGCGTCGCGAAGACGGGCGGCCGAGGCTTCGGGCGGCACGTCGCCGATCCAGGCGCCCATGGCGGCTTCCGAACCCGCGAGGAATTTCAGCTTGTCGGGCGCGCGACGGGGAGAGGTCAGCTCCAGCCGCAGCCGGACGGCGGCGCGACCGGCGTGGACGGGCGCCTGATGCCACGCCGCGATGTAAGGCGTGGGCGTGTTGTACAGCGCATCGACCCCGCGCAGGAGCCGGAGGTAGAGCGGGGCGAGCTCATCACGCTCGGCATCCGTGGTCTCCGCGATGTCGGCGACGTGACGATGCGGCATGAGGTGCACCTCGAGCGGCCAGCGCGCAGCGAACGGCACGAACGCGGTCCAGTGCTCGCCGCGGAGGACCACGCGCTCGGAGGCCTGCTCGAACGCGAGGATGCGCGCGAACAGGTCTTCGCCCTCACGATCGATCGCCTCGAGCAGCCGCCGCGTGCGCGGGGTGACGTAGGGGTAGGCGTAGATCTGCCCGTGCGGGTGGCCGAGGGTCACGCCGATCGCCTCACCGCGGTTCTCGAAGGGGAAGACCTGCTCGACTCCGGGCAGCGCCGATAGTGCAGCCGTGCGGTCGGCCCACGCCTCGATCACAGTGCGGGCGCGGGTCGGGGTCTGCGTGCCGAACGACCCCTCGTGCTCCGGGCTGAAGCAGACGACCTCGCAGCGCCCGACCGAAGTGCGGCTCCGACCGAGACCGGGGGCGTCGAGATCGCCGAGACCGAGCGGAGGGTCCATGGCTTTCGGCGCATCGCCCTCGGCGGCAGCCAGTGCCGGGCCGAACGAAGGGGAGCGATTCTCGAACACGGCGACGTCGTAGCGAGAGGGGATCTCGGACGGGTTCGTCGGCGTCTGCGGTGCAAGCGGGTCGAGCTCGGCCGGGGGCAGGAAGGCCCTGTTCTGCCGGGCTGCCGCGATCGAGATCCAGTCGCCGGTGAGCACGTCGCGCCGCATCGTCGCGGTCTCCGCCCTGGGATCCAGGGCGCGCGCATCGATCTCACGCTCGGGTCCGAGTGTCGTGCCCGGGTCGTCGAAGTAGATCAGCTCGCGGCCGTCGGCGAGCTTCGTCGCACGTTTGACGACGCCTGCTCCGAGCACTTCGGCGTGCCACCCATGCATGTTCACGTCAACACGCTACCAAGCCAGGCATGGTAACGTCAACATCGCGAACGTGTTCGAGGAGTCTGCACGTGGTCGAGAAGGGTCCAGGAGTCGTGGTGTGGACGCACTGAGCGGTGCCGGCAGGCAGCGACGCGTGTCGATGCGCGACGTCGCGGAGCTTGCCGGCGTGTCCGGCCAGACGGTATCGCGCGTCGTAAACGACAGTCCACGCGTCGACCCCGCGACGCGGGAGCGCGTCGAGGTGGCCATGCGCCGGCTCGGGTACCGGCCGCACCGCGCAGCCAGGGCGCTGCGCACGGGGCGGACGCACACGATCGGGCTCGTCGTCTCGACACTCGCGACGGTGGGCAACTCGCGCATGCTGCAGGCGGTCGCGGATGCCGCGGCTGCTCGCGGCTACGCACTCACCGTCGTGACCGCAGCAGGCAGGGCAGCCCTCGCCGACGCGTTCGACCACCTCCGCGACCAGGGGGTCGATGGGGCCATCGTGCTGAACGAGGCGACGCCCGCCGCGCGGAGCGCGCAGACCCCGGCCGGTCTTGAGCTCGTGGTCGTCGACTCTCCGTCGGACGAGCGATTCGGAGTCGTGCAGTCCGACCACGAGTCGGGTGCCCGTGCGGCCACCGATCACCTCATCGCACTCGGCCATCCGACAGTGTGGCACCTCGCCGGACCCGAGGATTCGTATGCCGCCGCCGAACGCGAGCGCGGCTGGCGCGGCGCGCTCGAGGGAGCCGGTCTGGTCGCACCGCCGCTCGTCCGCGGTGACTGGACCGCGGCATCCGGTCATCGCGAGGGGATCGCCCTCGCGGAGCGCGCCGACGTGTCCGCGGTCTTCGTCGCGAACGACCAGATGGCGCTCGGTGTGCTGCGTGCGCTCGCCGAGGCGGGCCGAGCGGTGCCCGCCGAGGTCGCGGTCGTGGGTTTCGACGACATCGCCGATGCCGCGGACTACCTGCCTCCGCTCACCACGGTGAGACAGGACTTCGACGAACTCGGCGAGCGGGCGGTCGAGGCGCTCATCGGCGCGATCGACGGTGGAACACCGCGCACCCATCTCGTCCCGACTCGGCTGATCGTGCGTGCGAGCTCGGCGCCGGTCGCTAGCGTGTAACCGTGATCGTCGTCCTCGCCCCCGATTCGTTCAAGGGGACGATCGGCGCCGCCGGCGCCGCTGCCGCCCTCGCGCAAGGGTGGCGCACCGTCCGGCCGGACGACGACATCGTGCTGCTGCCGATGGCCGATGGCGGGGAAGGAACGCTCGACGCTTTCGCCGCCGCCGTCCCGGGCGCGGAGCGGATCGCGGTGCGCGTCGTCGGGCCGGATGGGGTCGAATCCGACTCCGAGTGGCTGCGGCTGCCGCCCATCGCCGCGACGCCCGGCGGGTCCGCCATCGTCGAACTCGGATCGACATCCGGCATCGAGCTGCTCGATGAGCTTCGCCCTCTCGATGCGCACACCTACGGCCTCGGTCAGGCGATCTCCGCGGCACTCGAGGCAGGCGTCTCGCGCATCGTCGTGGGGCTCGGCTCCTCGGCGTCGACCGACGGCGGCACCGGGATGCTGCGGGCTCTCGGCGCCCGCTTCCTCGATCCGGATGACGCCGAAGTCCCGCTCGGCGGAGCGGGGCTCGCTTCGGTCGCTCGCGTCGACCTGTCGGGCCTGGCAGCGCTCCCTCCGGGCGGTGTGAGCGCGCTGACCGACGTGACCAACCCACTGCTCGGCCGCCGTGGCGCGGCGACCGTCTTCGGCCCGCAGAAGGGTGCAGATCAGGCTCAGGTGGCCGAACTCGACGCCGGACTCGCGCACCTGGCTCGGTTCCTCGAGCCCGATCCATCGACCCCCGGCGCGGGAGCCGCCGGCGGCACCGGCTTCGGACTGCTCGCGTGGGGCGCGACCCTCGAGCCGGGTTCGCGCGCTGTGGCTGAGCTGATCGGGCTGCCGGAGGCAGCGGCCGCGGCATCCGTCGTGGTCACAGGCGAAGGGTCGTTCGACGGGCAGTCGGCCGCGGGCAAGGTGCCATCGCACGTCGCCTCGCTCGCGGGTGCGGATACGCGCGTGGTCTTGGTCGCCGGGCGGATCACGCCGGATGCCGACACCTCGGCGTTCGCGGCGTCGGTATCTCTGACCGCACTCGCCGGTTCACCCGAGCAGGCGATGGCCGAGCCCGCGCGCTGGCTTCGCGAGGCCGGCGAGCGTTTCGCGCGCGAACTCGGCTGACGTGTCGGTTCGGGCGCGCCCGTTGGTTGCCGCCGGCCAGCGCATCCCACTGACCTTCGCCCGCACGACGCAACCCGCCCCGGTCGATCGACCACCGGGGCGGGTCGCGCTCCTTGGCCTACTCCTGGAAGAGGCGTGGCGCGAAGTCGATCAGGTTCTTCTGCCACGTATCCCAACCGTGCGGACCGACCGTCACTCCGTTGAACTCGTACTCGATGCCGAGCTGATCCAGCACCGGGAGCGAACTCATCACCGAGTTGTACGTGAAGTCGGTGATGTCGCCGGTGTAGATCCGGTAGAGCTCGGTTCCCGCGTTGATCGCCTCCACATCGACCCCCGCGGTTCCGCCGAAGCCGGCCGCGAAGGTCCCGATGTAGGCGAACGCACCCGGATTGGCTTTGAGCACCGAGATCGTCCGTGCGCCACCTGCGGACAGGCCGGCGAGTGCCCTCTGGGAGGGCTCAGCGCTGATGTTGTACGCGGCGTCGGCTGCGGGTATCACATTCTCCAGCAGCTCGCGCGGATAGTTGTTCACGTTGCCGTTGGGCATCACGACGACCATCGGCTCGATCGCCCCGTCGAGGAACAGGTTGTCGAGGATCTGCCGGGCGCGGCCGACTTCGACCCAATCCGTCCAGCTCTGTCCTCCACCGTGGTTGAGGACGAACACCGGATACGGCTCAGCCCGGTCGGCGTCGTAGCCCGGGGGAGTCCACACGTAGGCGCTGCGCTGCTGGCCCGTCACAGTGCTCTGATAGGTGAGTACGTCCAACTCGCCGCCCGCGCCCTCGGGGGCATCCGCCAGCAGCCGCGACTCCTCGCCCTCGATGAAGAACGTGCTCCAGGCGGGCTCGGAGGTCACCGAGGTCGGGTTCGACGTGTCCTTGAGCGACTGCCGGTCCACGATGAGCCGGTAGTAGTAGAACCACGGGTCGAGCGGTCCGACGGTCGCCCGCCAGCGGTCGCCGACCTTGTTCATCTCCACCCGCAGCCAGCTGCCGCCCGGTGCCCAGTTCGCCCACACCGAGACGTACTCGGCGTCCGCGTACTCGGTCGTGGTCTCGAACGTCACGAAGCCGTCGTCTGTGATGAACGGCGTGGGAGTCGTTCCCGGTGCGGGCGGTTCGAAACGCTCATCCAGGGCCGTGTGACCCTCGCTGAAACCGGGGTCGACCGCGTTCTTCCTGAACAGACGCGGCGCGAAGTCGATCAGGTTCTCCTGCCACGCGTTCCAGTTGTGCCCGGCATCCGGGTTCACGCCGTCGAACTCGTACTCAAGGCCGACTTCGTCGAACCGCGCGAGGGAGTCGTAGACGTCGTTGTACGCGATGTCGGTCTTGTTGCCGACGTACAAGCGGAAGAGGTCCGTCCGCTCGTTCATCTGCATCACCTGCGGTACCGTCAGGTCCAGCTCGCCGAATCGGCCGGCCCCGAAGGTACCGACGTAGGCGAACTCTCCCGGGTGCTCGCTGAAGATCTCGAAGGTCTGCCCGCCGCCCATGGAGAGGCCGGCAAGAGCTCGGTCCTTCGGCGAGATCGACACGTTGTACGCCTCGTCGACGGCGGGCATGAGGCTCTCGAAGAGCTCCGTGGAGAAGTCCGGCACATTGCCGTTGCCCATCACGACGATCATGTCCTCGAGCTGCCCTGATAGCCAGAGGTTGTCGAGGATCTGCTCGGCGCGTCCGACCTCGGCCCAGTCGCGGTAGCTCTGGGCTCCGCCGTGCTGGAGATACAGCACGGGGAACGGTTTGCCAGTCGGCTGGTACGAAGGCGGAGTCCAGACGAGCGCCGAGCGCTCCTCTCCCGCGACGTCGCTGGTGTAGGTCAGCGTCTCGATCGCACCCCCCGCCTCGGGAGCGTCCGCCAGCAGCGCTGCGGACTCGCCGGGGAGGAAGAATGTGCTCCATTCCGGCTCCGAGGCGACGCTCGTGGGGTTGCTGGCGTCTTTGAGGACCTTGCTGTCGTCACCGGTGACCTGGTAGTAGTACAGGCCGGGTTCGAACGGGCCGTACGTGGCCGTCCAGTTGGCGCCCTGGCGCTGCAGCCCGATCTGAGCCCAGTTCGCGGAGGGGCCGAAGTTGCCTTCGACCACGACCTGGGACACCGGACCGACCGCCGCCTCGACTGCTGAATTGGGCACGGCGATGCGAATGTAGCCGTCATCCTGGACGTTGATCCAAGGGGGGTCGGCGGCGATCGCCGGCGTCACGGCGGCCAGACCCGCCGCCGTGACAGCGGTTGCGGCGAAGAGCGCCACCCATCGCCGTGCTCGAGCGGAGCGGCTCGTCCGCCGCTCCGAGGTACTGATCTCTCGCTCCGAGGTGCTGATCTCCATCGATTCCTCTTTCGTTGTGGCAGGCACGTCCGGCGTACGGACGGCGCGAGATGCTCCGCGGGAGGGCCGGAGCCCGAGGACCGGGCGGAGGGGGGCTAGCGCACCGACGTCATCATCCGAGGATTACAACGTCGTAATCATGCACTGAGGCCCATGGTGCTCGGTCGAGGCGATGACTGTCAAGACAGAAACACAACGTTGTAGGAACATCGATCACGTTCTGACCTTCGCGCGGCATGCGAACTCAAGGAACACGGCGACCGATCGCCGAGGCTCGGATGCCGGTGGCGTCAGACGTCCTGCGGTGAGGAAGCCGCGACGGCTGTATCGGTGCCGTCGGCGACGTAGGGGAACCCCGTGGACTCGCGTCCTACGATGTGGAAATCGGGCTTGATCCGCCGCGGCGGGACCCGCTCGCCCTTCTCCGCGATCCGCTCCACCAGCATCCCCACGGCGAGTTCGGCGATGTCGTTGCGACCGGGATCGACGCTGGACAGCGACGGGATCGAGAACCTCGTCGCGTCGATGTTGTCGAATCCGATCACCGCGACGTCGTCGGGAACCCGCACGCCCGCCTCGGCGAGGGCACGAAGAGCGCCGATGGCGAGTGTGTCGTTGAGTGCGAAGAGGCCGTCGAAGGGGGTTCCCGACGCGATGAGTCTGCGAGTGGCGGCCGCACCGGTGTCGTAGTGCCACAAGCCCGCGGGACGCACGAGTGCGGGGTCCTCCGGAATGCCGGCGATCTGGAGTGCCTGATGGTAGCCGCGCACGCGCAGGGCCGCAGAACCGACAGCATCCACCTCTTCGATGTCGTCTGCGCCGATCACGGCGATCCGTCGCCGGCCGAGTCCGAGCAGGTGCTCGACCGCAGCGCGGGCGGACGACACGTTGTGCATCGTGACGTGATCGGTGGGGCCGCCGAAGATGCTCTCACCGAGGATCACGAGAGGGAACGGGACGTTGAGCAGGTCGGCGTCCGACTCCCCGATGTGCACCGGGCTGAAGACGATCCCGTCGGTGAGGCGCAGCCGCCGTCCGGCGATCACGTCCAGTTCGTGCTCCCGCACCTGATTGGTCTGATCGACCACGACCCCCAGCCCGCGCTTTTCGGCGGCGACGATGATCGAATCGGCCAGCTCGGCGAAGTACGCCTCGCGAACGGATGGGATCGCGAGACCGATGACTCCGGTCTTGCCCGAGCGAAGACCGCGCGCCGAGAGATTCGGCTGATAGCCCAGTTCCTTGATGGCCACCAGAACCCGGTCGCGAGTCGCCGCCCGCACGTGAGGATAGTCGTTGATGACGTTGGACACCGTCTTGATGGAGACGCCTGCGACGCGAGCAACGTCGTGCATCGTGGCATTCATCGCGCCCCCTCCTGGTCGCCACGCCCGCGGAGGGCGTTCCGCAAAGCTTAGCGTTGCCGCTGCCGCTCGACAGCCTCGTGAGAGCGCTCCCACCGCTGCGCGTGCAGACGCCCGATAACATGACGACATGACGACGGACTCGGGACGGATGCGGCGCCCGGGCGTCATCCGTCCGCGCCTCGTGGTGGACGACGTCTACGACCAGCTGGTTGTCCTGATCGTCGACAGCCACGTCGCTCCGGACGAACCGCTCAGCATCGACGCCCTGGCGCGCGAATTCGGAGTCTCGAGCAGTCCCGTGCGCGAAGCGCTCGCCCGGCTCGAATCGACCGGGCTGATCCGCAGGATGGCGATGCGGGGGTACCGGGTCGCCCCCGCTCTGCAGGCCGCCGAGCTGCGCGATCTGATGGATGCGCGACTGCTCATGGAGCCGGGTGCGGCATCCCGCGCGGCAGCGGCCTCCCCGAGGGATGCCACGGTCGCCGCCCTCGATGCCGCGGTCAGGGATCTCGCCGACGCGCCCCGTGGCAGCAGCTACGAGTCGTTCCGGGAGTATTACGAGGCCGATCGCCGTTTCCACCATGCTGTCGTGGTCGGAACGGGCAACCCCTTCCTCGTCCAGTCCTACGAAGCGCTCGGGGGCCAGTTCCAGCGTTTCCGCCTATTCTCCGGACGGGGCGTCACCGATGCGGACGCGACGATCGCCGAGCATCGCGCGGTCCGCGACGCGATCGCGGCCGGCGACGCACCGGCCGCCGCGGTGGCCATGCATGCCCATCTCGACGGCGTCAAGACCCGCTCGCTGAGCGAACTCGCCACGGTTTCCTGACGCTTCAGCGCAGGAGCACGAGCAGTCGGCCCGGCGAGCGGATCGTGTATCGTGCACGATACCGCGGACCTCAGGAGGAACGCCCGATGGCTCTCACCGCCGAGACGTGGCCGATTGCGGCCTCCCTTCTCCCGTTCACCGACGGCACGCCCAACGGAACGGAGCGCGACGCCGAGGCCGAAGCACGATGGGGCCGCGTCTTCGAGACCGTCCGTGACGCGGGCTTCGATGCGGTCGACCTCACCGACACCTGGCTGCCGTTCGGTGCTCTCTCGGTGCAGCAGCGCGCGGGCATGAAGGAGAGGCTCGACGAGAATGCACTGACGGCGGCATCCCTCTCGGTCATCCGCCGCAGCGTCACGGACGAACAGGCGGGCCAGCACAACCTCGAGTACAGCCACCGCTGCATCGACCTCGCAGCCGAGTGGGGGGTGGGCGTGGTCTCAGTGGGGCTGCATCGTCCGCTCAGTCCGCAGCAGCGCGCCCAGCTCTGGTTCTGGACGGTGGCCGGGCACCGCGACCCCAGCGGCGAACAGGCGACCTGGGATCTCGCGGTGCGCCGCTTCCGCGAACTCGGCCGCCACGCAGAGGAGGTCGGCGTGCTGCTGTCGCTCGAGATGTACGAGCACACCTATCTCGGCACCGGATCTTCGGCCGTGCGGCTCGTCGAGGCGATCGACATGGACGTCGTCGGCCTCAATCCCGATATCGGCAACCTGGTGCGGCTGCACGAGCCGATCGAGGACTGGCGCGACGTCGCCGGTCGGACCCTCCCGTACGCGAACTACTGGCACGTGAAGAACTACACGCGTGACGAGGATGCCGCCACCGGTGTGATCGCCACCAGCCCGACGTACCTCGAGAGCGGGCTCATCGACTACCGGACCGCCGTCGGCTGGGCGATCGACGCAGGATTCCAGGGGGTCATCTGCACCGAGCACTACGGCGGCGACGGTCTCAGCATGAGCGCGGCCAACCGCGACTACCTGCGCACCAGGATCCTGCCTCGCCGAGAGTACGTACCCGGTGCGAGTCGGGTCAGACAGCAGTTTCCGCACACTCAGGAGCCGGTTCGATGACACGCATCCTGAACGATCCCGAGTCGTTCGTCGAGGACGCACTCGAGGGATTCGCGCGCGCCCACCGCAGCCTGGTGCGTCGTGTCGACGGCGGCATCGTGCGCTCCCGGCCGATCGAGACCGGCAAGGTCGCGGTCGTGATCGGGGGCGGCTCCGGGCACTACCCCGCCTTCGCCGGCCTGGTCGGGCCCGGAATGGCCGCCGGAGCGGTGTGCGGCAACATCTTCTCCTCACCGTCCGCCCGTCAGGCGGTGAGTGTCGCAAGGGAGGCCGAGGCGGGTGGCGGGGTGCTGTTCAGCTACGGCAACTACGCCGGCGACGTGATCCACTTCGGCGCTGCCGAGCGGGAACTGCGCGAGGCCGGAATCGATGTCCGCACCGTTCTGGTGACCGACGACGTCGCGAGCGCCCCCGCGGACGCGGATACCGCTCGGCGCGGGATCGCAGGCGACCTCTGCGTGTTCCGGATCGCCGGTGCTGCGGCGCAGGAGGGTGCCGACCTCGACGAGGTCGAGAGGCTCGCGAAACACGCGAACCAGCGCACGCGCAGCCTCGGGGTGGCCTTCGCTGGGTGCACCCTGCCGGGCGCGCACGCACCGCTGTTCACCGTTCCGGACGGGATGATGTCGGTGGGGCTGGGAATCCACGGCGAGCCGGGCGTGCGGGACGTCCCTCTGCAATCGGCACCCGAGCTGGCGCGCACTCTCGTGGAGCCGCTCCTGGCCGAGCGGGCCGAGGGGTCGGACGCGCGAGCCGTGGTGATCCTGAACGGCCTCGGCACCGTGAAGTACGAGGAGCTGTTCGTGCTCTACCGCTACGTCACCGACCTGCTCATTGCAGAGGGTGTCGAGATCGTGAGTCCGCAGTGCGGCGAGCTCGTCACGAGCCTGGACATGGCGGGCGTCTCGGCCACACTGATGTGGCTCGACGATGACCTCGAGCGGCTGTGGGACGCTCCCGCCTTATCGCCGGCATTCACGCGCGGGAGCGTCGCGCTCGAAGCGAGCTCACCCGAGCCCGCGGGCTATGCGCCGCGGTCCTTCGCCGTCGACGAACCCACCCTCGGCGACGCCCCAGCGGAGTCGCGTCGAGCAGCCACGCTGGCCGGGCAGCTGCTCGAAACCGCGCGCGAGGCCATCGCCGGTCGCGTCGACGAACTGGGAGACCTGGATGCGATCGCCGGTGACGGCGACCACGGCGTGGGCATGCTGCGGGGGCTCGAGGCGGCAGCGGCCGAGGCGACCGGACTCGATGTGAGTCTCGGTGTCGGCGAGCAGCTGCGCCGCGCCGGATCGGCGTGGGCCGACCGGGCGGGGGGCACATCGGGCGCCCTGTGGGGCGCGGCGCTGGAGGCGATGGGCGACGCGCTTTCCGGACCGCCCTTCGACGCGCACGCCGTCGCCGAAGCCATACACGCCGGGCGCACGCGGATCGAGGAGCTCGGCGGCGCCAAACCCGGCGACAAGACCCTCGTCGACGCGCTGATCCCGTACGACGAAGAGTTCCGACGCCTCGTCGACCTCGGAGAGCGCATCCCCGAGGCGATGCGAGATGCCGCAGCCGTGGCCCGACGCGCGGCCGCGGCCACCGCCGCTCTCACGCCCCGCCTGGGGCGCGCACGGCCACTCGCCGAGCGCAGCGTGGGCCACCCGGATCCGGGTGCGGTGTCGTTCGCAATCATCGTCGAGGCTCTGTGTTCACCCGCATCGGAGGACGACTGACATGGGATGGAAGATCGCGATCGGCGCGGACGACGCCGGATACGCCTACAAGGAGATCCTGCGGGAGCACCTCAGAGCCGATCCGCGGGTGGACGAAGTCGTGGACGTCGGAGTGCCCGCGGACGACCAGACACCGTATCCCCGCGTCGCCGGCAACGCCGCGCGCATGGTGGCCCGTGGGGCGGTCGACCGCGCTCTGCTGATCTGCGGCACAGGCCTCGGCGTCGCCATCGCGGCGAACAAGGTGCGCGGCGTGCGGGCGGTCACCGCTCACGACAGCTACTCGGTCGAACGGTCTGTCCTGAGCAACAACGCGCAGGTCCTCACGATGGGAGCCCGCGTGATCGGGATCGAGCTCGCGAAGAAGCTCGCAGACGAATGGCTGGAGCACACGTTCGATGCGGCATCCGCCTCCGCGGCCAAGGTCGCGATCATCGGACAGATCGAGGAAGAGGAGAAGAGATGATCGACCGGGTGGCCGTCGTCGGTTCGGGGTACATGGGCGGGGGCATCGCGCAAGTGTTCGCGCTCGCCGGTCGAGAGGTGCGCATCGCCGATGTCAGCGCCGAGCACGCCGACGCGGAGCAGGGAGCGCATCATCGCGGAGGCGGCGGACTACGCCGCCCGCGGCCTGTTTCCCGAGGACGCCGCCGAGCGGATCGCCGCGCGGGTGACCGCCTCCGAATCCATCGAGGACGCCGTCCGCGACGTCGACTTCATCGAGGAGGCGGTGCCCGAGATCCTCGCGCTCAAGCATGAGACGCTCGCCAGGGTCAGCGCCGCATGCCGCGAGGACGCGCTCATCGGAAGCAACACGTCGACGATCTCAATCTCGACGCTCGCCGAGGCGGTGGCGTTCCCGGAGCGCTTCCTCGGCGTCCACTTCAGCAACCCGGCTCCCTTCATCCCCGGGGTGGAGGTGATCCCGCACGCGGGCACGCGGTCGGATGCCGCCGCCGAGGTGATCGGTCTGCTCGCGGAGTCCGGAAAGCTCGGCGTGGAGGTGGCCGACGTCACGGGCTTCGTTTTGAACAGGCTGCAGTATGCGCTCTTCAGCGAGGCCGCGCGGCTCGTCGAAGAGGGTGTCGCGAGCGCGGAGGCCGTCGACACGATCACCCGCACCACCTTCGGCTATCGCCTTCCCTTCTTCGGACCCTTCGCCATCGCGGACATGGCCGGACTGGACGTCTACGCCTTCTGCTACCGGTCGCTTTCGGAGGAGTACCCCGAGCGCTTCAGGGCGCCGCAGGAGCTCGAGGACCGGGTCGCCGACGGCGCGCTGGGGGTCAAGAGCGGTCGCGGCTTCCTGGCGACTCCTCCTGAGCAGCTCGGCGCTCTGGTCGCTCATCGCGACAGGGCGTACGCCGCGATGAGCCGGCTCCTGGCCGAGCTCGGAGAGGCGCCTGTCAGGTACTGAAACCTCGCCCGGACGCACGTCGTCTCCGTCAGCTGGCGGCGACGACGTTGTGCATTGTGCCGGACTTTCGACGGGAAGTTTTCGGAACCTCTTGACACACCGCGCACCATCAGGAATAGTCAATATACAACGTTGAATGTACAACGTTGCAAACGCGATCCCGACCGAAACGTCCTTCCCATCCACGGGCCCGAAACTCACGGCGGTGACGGCGAGACAGTCAGGTCGTGGGCGCTTCGACAAAGATGTCCAGCATCCGAAAGGAATCACAGTGAAGACGACACCGGTCATCGCTGCAGCAGCCACGCTCGTACTCGCGAGCGCTCTCGTTTCGTGTTCCGCAGGAGGGAACGACGAGGATGGCGGCGGCGGCGGAAACGACGCCACAAGCTGCACCAACACGATCAAGAACGAAGACGCACCGGTGGTGACGCTCTGGGCCTGGTACCCGAACAGCGAGGCTGTCGTCGACAACTTCAATGAGGAGCACGACGACGTCCAGGTCTGCTGGACGAACGCCGGCGCGGGTGGCGACGCCTACGACAAGTTCCAGACCGCCATCTCCGCGGGCAGCGGCGCTCCCGACGTCATGATGGTCGAGGCTGACCGGATCGCCGTGTTCCAGGCGCAGGACGCGCTCGTGGATCTGACGGACATCGGCTATGAGGATGTCAAGGACAACTTCAGCGAGGGCGCATGGAAGGACGTCTCGGTCGGCGATGCCGTCTACGGCGCTCCGATCGACGGCGGCCCGATGGGCATGATCTACCGCACCGACATCTTCGAGCAGTACGGCATCACCCCGCCCACCACGTGGGAGGAGCTGGAGGCGACGGCTCAGAAGGTGAAGGATGCCGGAGGCCCGCTCTTCGCCAGCTTCGCCCCGAACCAGCCCGCCGCGGTCACGGCCTTCATGTACCAGAACGGCGCGGAGCCGTTCGAGTACGACCCCGCCAATGAGGGCGAAATCGGGATCAACCTCAACAGCGACGAGATCAAGGAGGTCCTCGATTACTGGGCCGGCCTCGTCGAGAAGGGGCTGGTCGGCACGGAGGACCAGTTCACTCCGGAGTACATCTCCGGCGTCATCGGCGGCGAATACGCCACCTACCTCTCTGCCGCGTGGGCCCCGGGCTACCTCCAGGGCGCGGGCGTCGGCGAGGGCGCCGACGCCGGTGTGTGGGCGACCGCCCCGCTGCCGCAGTGGGATCCGGCCAACCCGATCGCGATCAACTGGGGCGGCTCCGCGTTCGCGGTCAGCAGCCAGGCAAGCAACCCTGAGCTCGCAGCGGAGGTCGCCTTCGGGGTCTACGCGGATCAGGCGTCGCTCGACGATGGCTGGCAGAACCAGATCATCTTCCCGCTGAATGTGAACGTGCTCGATTCGGATGAGTTCCTGAACTACGAGGTGCCCTTCTTCGACGGTCAGCAGGCCAACAAGGACGTGTACGTGCCGGCGGCCAACGCCTACACCGGCATGACCTACACGCCGCTCGGGCAGTTCTACTACTCCACGCTGACGGAGCAGATCCAGCGCATCAACGACGGGTCCGCAACGGGCTCCGAGGCCGCGGATGCGCTGCAGGAAGCTGTTGTGGCATACGCAGAGGAACAGGGGTTCACTGTCCAGTGACATGACACGGAGGGCCGGTCCGTGTCAGTGCGGACCGGCCCTCCGCCATCGCTCCTAGACCCGGAGAAATCATGACCGCGTCAACAGCAGTTCCCATCGACACGAAGCCCCGCAGGTCGACCACCCGCCGCCAGAATCTGTTCGGCTGGCTGTTCGTCGGACCGTTCGGGATCATCTTCCTTGCCCTCCTCGTACTCCCGATCGGCTACGCGTTCTACTTGAGCATGTTCCAGAAGTCGCTGATCGGCGGGACGAGATTCGTCCTCTTCGGCAACTACGTCAAGGCCTTCAACGACCCCTCCTTCCTCGACGGCGTGTGGTTCGTCATCCGCTTCTCGCTGGTGAGCATTCCGCTGCAGATAGCAGTCTCGCTCGCGGTAGCGCTGATCCTCGACATCGTGATCACGCGGTTCGCCCGGTTCTCACGCCTCATGATCTTCATGCCGTACGCGATCCCGACCGTGATCGGTGCCTTGATGTGGGGGTTCCTCTACAGCGACAACTTCGGCCCCCTGGCGGAGATCTTCGAAAGCATCGGTCGACAGGCGCCCGATTTCCTGAGCCCCAGCCTCATCTTCTACGGCCTGCTCAACATCGTCACGTGGCAATGGGCCGGCTACTACATGATCATCATCTACGCCGCGCTGCAGGGCATCGACCCCACGCTCTACGAGGCGGCGCGCATCGACGGCGCATCCCAGTGGCAGATCGTCTTGCGGATCAAGATACCGCTGGTCACACCGGCGCTCCTGCTGATCCTGGTGTTCGCCCTCATCGGCACCCTGCAGTTCTTCAATGAGCCGAAGATCCTGCAGGAGCTGGCCGCCGGCTCCATCCCCAACGACTTCACGCCGAACATCTACGCCTTTCAGCAGGCCTTCTCGCTGGCGAACTACAACTATGGTGCGGCGATCTCGTTCGCGCTGGGCGCGGTCGTCTTCGTCTGCGTCTACATCTTCCTGTTCGCCACCCGCAAGCGAGGGAGCGTCCTGTCATGACCATCACACCCATCGAAGTCACGGGCACCGGTCCGACGCCGGACGACGCCTTCGAGCAGAGGCGGGTGCCTCGCACGCGCGGCCGGATCCCACTGAATATCGTGCTCCTGCTGTTGATGATCTACTTCCTGATCCCGTTCTGGTGGCTCATCGTGAACAGCTCGAAGAGTGCGGCCGGGCTGTTCGGAGGCGACAGCGCGCTGTGGTTCGCCGACGACATCGACTACATCGGCAACCTCGTGGACCTTTTCACCTACAGCGGCGGGATCTACGGACGATGGCTGGCGAACTCCGCCCTCTACGCGATCGTCGGAGGCGTCGGCGCGACGGTCCTGGCCGTGCTCGCCGGCTATGGCTTCGCGAAATACCGCTTCTTCGGCCGCCGCGCGTCATTCGCGATCCTGCTGGGCGCCGTCATGGTGCCGACCACTGCTCTCGTGATCCCGACATTCGTCCTGTTCGCCCAGGCGGGCTTGACCAATACGATCTGGGCGGTGATCTTCCCGACGCTGCTCAATCCGTTCGGGGTGTACCTCATGAACGTGTACGCGCAGGACGCGGTGCCCGACGAACTGCTGGACGCCGCACGCGTGGACGGGGCAGGGGAGTTCAGGACCTTCTTCCAGGTCGCGCTGCCGCTGCTGCGCCCGGCCATCGTGACCGTGCTGCTGCTGTCGGTCGTGGCGTCGTGGAACAACTACTTCCTCCCGCTCGTGATGCTGTCGGACAACAAGCTCTACCCGGTGACGGTCGGAATCGGCCTCTGGAACTCCACCGCGTCGACCTACGGCGCCGCGGGCGGACAGACCCTGTGGAGCATCATCATCCTCGGATCACTGGTCTCGGTGATCCCGCTGATCATCGCGTTCCTCACGCTGCAGCGTTACTGGCAGGGCGGACTCTCGATCGGAAGTCTCAAGTGATGCCGGCCGCTCCCGACTGACCCGGCGCGAGCACCGCACCTGACTTCTGATCCATCCCGCACGACACCAATGAGGACCATGATCGCCGCACATCTCACCATCGACCCGCACTTCATCGTCGGGCCCGTCAATCGCCGTCTGTTCGGCTCGTTCGTCGAACACCTCGGACGCTGCGTGTACGACGGGATCTACGAGCCGGGTCACCCCACGGCCGACGAGCACGGCTACCGCAATGACGTGATCGAGCTGGTGCAGGAACTCGGCGTGACGACGATCCGCTATCCGGGTGGGAACTTCGTCTCGGGCTACCGCTGGGAGGACGGCGTCGGGCCCGCCGAGGACCGACCCCGCCGCCTCGATCTGGCGTGGCACTCCACCGAGACGAATCAGGTGGGGCTCGACGAATTCGCGGTCTGGCTGAGGAAGGTCGGCAGCGAGATGATGTACGCCGTCAACCTCGGCACCCGGGGGGTGCAGGAGGCGCTGGACGTCCTGGAGTACGCCAACCTGCGATCCGGAACGGCCCTGTCGGACCAGCGGATCGCCAACGGCACGCCGGAGCCGCACAACGTGCGGATGTGGTGCCTGGGCAACGAGATGGACGGGCCCTGGCAGCTCGGCCATGGCACAGCGCGCGGCTACGCCGAGCTGGCATCCAAGACCGCGCGAGCGATGCGTCAGGTCGATCCCGACCTCGAGCTTGTGGTGTGCGGCAGCTCCAGCGCGCAGATGCCCACGTTCGGAACGTGGGAGAGGGTCGTTCTCGAGGAGACCTACGACGACATCGACTTCATCTCCTGCCACGCGTATTACGAGCCCCACGACGACGACTACGGCAGCTTCCTGGCCTCGGCGGTCAACATGGACCGGTTCATCGACTCGGTGGTCGCCACCGCCGACCACGTCAAGGCCGTCCGCGGCAGCGAAAAGACGATCAACATATCCTTCGACGAATGGAACGTCTGGTACCAGTCCCGTTACCAGGAGGTCGATCGGATCACCGCGGTCGACGAGTGGCCGGTGGCTCCTCGACTTCTGGAGGACTCGTACTCCGTGGTGGATGCCGTCGTCTTCGGCAACCTCCTCATCTCGCTGATCCGCCACGCCGACCGCGTGACGGCGGCCAGTCTCGCGCAGCTGGTGAACGTCATCGCGCCGATCATGACGGAGCCGGGCGGACCGGCATGGCGGCAGACCACCTTCTTCCCGTTCGCCAGCACCTCCCGCCTCGCGCGCGGCGTGACCCTCGAGCTCAAGCTCGAGTGCCCGACATACGAGACGGCGCAATACGGCGAAGTGCCCGTCGTGGACGCGGTGGCCACGTGCGACGCCGAGAGCGGTGAGACCTCTGTGTTCCTGGTGAACCGCAGCCTGGAGGAAGAGGTCACGATCGACATCGACGTCCGGCTCCTCGGGAAGGTGGAGGTGCGTCACGTGGAGTCGCTCTACGACGACGACATCCACGCGGCGAACACTCTCCAGGAGCAGGAGCGCGTGGGCCTCCGGCCCAACGAGTCCGCGCGCCTGGAGCACGGCACCGTGACGATCACCCTGCCGCCGGTCTCGTGGACCGCGCTCACGCTGGGCTAGGTGTCCGACATGACAGACGTGCTGCGTGTGGACGGAGCGCGGATCGTCGCCGGGTCCGAGGCCCTGGTGCTGCGCGGCTTCGGACTCGGCGGTTGGATGAACATGGAGAACTTCATCACCGGCTATGCCGGGACGGAGTCCCAGCAGCGCCGCGCGCTGCGCGGCGTGCTGGGCGATGAGGGATACGAGAGGTACTTCGCCAGGTTTCTGTCGGTGTTCTTCACCGATCAGGATGCCGCCTACCTTCAGAGCCTCGGCCTGAACTCGGTGCGGATCCCGTTCAACTACCGCCACTTCGAAAGCGACGACGCACCGTTCGAGATACGCGAAGAGGGCTTCCGGCTGCTCGACTCGGTGGTCGACGCGTGCGCGCGTCACGGCATCTACGCGATCCTCGATCTGCACGCCGTGCCGGGTGCGCAGAACCAGCACTGGCACAGCGACAACCCCACCCAGTGGGCGCACTTCTGGTCGCAGCGGCAGTTCCAGGACCGTGTCGTGAATCTGTGGGAGCACGTCGCCGACCACTATCGGGGCAATCCTTGGGTGGCCGGCTACAACCCCGTCAACGAACCCGGGGACGCCGAGGGTTCCACGATCGGACCCTTCTACGAGCGTCTCGAGTCGGCGATCCGTGCGGTGGACCCGGATCACATCCTCTTCCTGGACGGCAATCGGTACTCGACGCAGTTCGACCAGCTCGGCGATCCGATGCCGAACTGCGTGTACACGGCACATGACTACGCGCTGCCCGGATTCGTCGACGGCGGCCCCTATCCGGGAGTGAGCCGGGGTCAATACGTCGATCGGGCGGCGATCGAGGAGACGTTCCTGGCGCGCACGCAGTACATGCGCGACAGCGGCACGCCCATCTGGGTCGGAGAGTTCGGTCCGGTCTACACCGGCGATGCCGAACGCGATGCACAGCGCCTTCGGCTGCTCGAGGACCAGCTCGAGATCTACGCCCGGTATGACGCGAGCTGGGCCCTGTGGACATATAAGGACATCGGCCTGCAAGGCGTAGTCACCGCCGACCCCTCCTCCGAGTACATGACCAGGATCGCACCCTTCCGCGAGAAGAAGAGCAGGCTCGGTGTCGACTCGTGGGGCTCGACCGACGCGGGCGTGCGTCACATCCTGGAGCCCATCGAGGCGCTCTTCCGCGAGGAGTTCCCCGAGTTCCAGCCCTACCCGTGGGGCGCCCATCGATGGATCCACGGGCATGTGCGGCACGTGATGCTCGCGGAGGCGATGGTGGGCGAATTCGCTCGCTCCTTCACAGGGGTCGGCCCCGACGAAGCGGAGCGGCTCGCGGACGCGTTCGCCTTTGAGAACTGCAACG
The DNA here is from genome assembly GCA_963713325.1 of uncultured Actinomycetota bacterium. GTDB lineage: Bacteria > Actinomycetota > Actinomycetes > Actinomycetales > Microbacteriaceae > Microbacterium. The sequence continues at coordinate 53,398 of CAVQLL010000016.1, read as the reverse complement.
TCCGAGACCCGCTCGCGGCGATCCTCCGCCGATCCGCCGGGGTACCTCCGAGATGATCGCGCCAGAGACGGCATGGCTGATTCGAAGCGGGTGACGCTGGCCACCATCGCAGCCGAAACGGGTGTGTCCGTCACGACCATCTCGAAGGTGCTCAACGGCCGCGGCGACGTCGCCGCGGCCACGCGCGCACGGGTGGAGGCCCACCTCCAGCGCCGCGGCTACTCTCGGCGCGGCCCGAACAGCAGCGACTTCGTGGAGGTGGTCCTGCATGAGCTCGACACCAACTGGTCACTGGAGGTGATCGAGGGGGTGCGGGAGATCGCCGCGGAATCGGGCTTGACCGTGTCGCTGTCCGTCAGCGGGGACCGGCTCGCTCCCGCCGCGGAGTGGCTGACCGATGTCCTGCGCCGTCGCCCCGCAGGCGTGGTGCTGGTCTTCGCAGGGCTGCCCCCGGCCGGGAGGCGCAAGCTCAAGGCCCGCGGCATCCCGTTCGTCATCCTCGACCCTGCCGGCGACCCCGCACCGGGGATCCCGGCCATCGGATCCGCCAACTGGCAGGGCGGGCTGCTCGCCACGCGTCACCTCACGGAACTCGGCCACCGGGCGATCGCGGCGATCACCGGACCTGAGGACATGATGGCCGCGCTGGCCCGGATCGACGGGTACCGGTCCGCGATGAGAGCGGCGAACCTCCCCGTCCACTCTCGAGTGGGAGCGATATGGGGACTTCCGCGAGGCGAGCGGTGAACTCCACGCCGAGGCACTCCTCGCGCTGGGCGAACCGCCCACGGCGATCTTCGCGGGCAGCGATCTGCAGGCCCTGGGAGTGCTCCGTGCCGCCGGACGCCGTGGGCTCGACGTGCCGCGCGACCTGTCGGTGGTCGGCTATGACGATATCCCGCTTGCTCGGATGACCTCCCCTCCGCTCACCACGATCCACCAGCCCCTTCGCCGCATGGCGGAGGAGGCGACCCGGCTCGTTCTGAGGATGAGGGCCGGAGAAGAGGTCGAGACGACACGGCTCGACCTGGCCACGTGGCTGGTGGTGCGCGAATCGACCGCGCCGCCGCCCGGCGCGTCCCTTGGTGGCTGATCCCGCACCCTTTCGCTCCGGCTCCGACAGGCGTAGACCGGAGGAGTGGACCAGCAGCGCACTCTCGACGTGTGGGTGACGGGTGGCCTCGTGCGCGGCATCCGTGAAGGCACCACGACCGCGTGGCGCGGCATCCCGTACGCGGCGCCGCCGATCGGCGCGCTGCGCTTCCGCATGCCGCGCCGGGTCGTGCCGTGGCAGGGAGCCCGCGACGCCGCGCTGTTCGGGCTGGCCGCCGCGCAGGCGTACAAAGGTCAGTTCACGGGTGTCGGCCCGGACGTGCCCTCCGGAGAGGACTGCCTGACGATCAATGTCGTGGCGCCGTCGTCCGCACCGACCGGCGTGCCGGCACTGCCGGTGATGGTCTTCATCCACGGCGGCGGCTACAGCACCGGCTCCTCGCGCGACTTCAGCGGTCAGGGCGGCAATTTCGTGCGCACCGGCAAGGTCATCTACGTCAGTTTCAATTATCGGCTCGGAGCGCTCGGATACCTGGACTTCTCCCGCTACTCGACGCGCCGGCGCCCGATCGACTCGAACCTGGGACTGCGCGATCAGATCGCAGCGCTGCGCTGGGTGCGGCGCAACATCCGCGCGTTCGGAGGAGACCCCGACCGGGTGACCGTCTTGGGCGAGTCCGCCGGCGCCAACGCCGTGACGACGCTGATGGCGATCCCGTCCGCCCGAGGACTCTTCGCGCGGGCGATCGCCCAGAGCGCTCCGCCGAACGCGGTGTACTCGCGTGCGGAAGCGGCCACGTGGGCCGAGGAGTTCGTCGAGATCCTGCGGGCGAGAACCCCGCACGTCGCGCCGTCCGCCGGCCCCGCCGACGCACCGCTCGCCGGCATGGGGACCGTGGCCCTGCTCACCAGTGCGGAGACGCCAGACCTGGTGAACGCGGCGCTCATCCTGCAGGCCCGCACGCCCGACCAATACCCCGGGCTGTTCTGCCTCGCGCCCGTGGTCGACGGGCGGCTGGTGCCGCGGCATCCGATGGTGTCCTTCCGGGGTGGAAGCGCCCACCGCGTGCCGCTCATCATCGGGACGAACGACCGCGAGGGAACCATCTTCCGGGGCCGGATCGACATCCTGCCGCGGTCGGTTCCGCGGATCGGCGCCGTGCTCGCGCGGGGGACGCCCGAGTCGCGAGGTCTGATCCACCGCGCCTATCCCGGCCTTCCGAATGGCGCGGTCGCGCCCGACTTCGGCGGCGACTACGCCTTCTGGTATCCGTGCGTCGCGATCGGCGAGCGGCACTCCCGCTACGCGCCGGTCTACTTCTACCGCTTCGATGTCGCGCCGCGGCTGCTGCGCTGGGCGCGGCTGGACGCCACGCACGGCCTCGAGATGTTCGCGCTGTTCGAGCAGGTCGATGCGCCGCTCACGCGCACGATCACCTCATTGGGCGGCCGAAGGGTGTTCAACAGCGCGGGTGAGCGGATGCGGGATGCGTGGCTGCGCTTCGCCGCCGTCGGCGTGCCGCACGACGAGCTGGCCGCGCTACGAGGAGCGCGATCGCCTGACGCTGATCATCGCCGATCCGGATCGCGTCGAATCGGATCCGCGAGCGGAGCGCCGCCGGGCATGGAGCGCCCATCTCCCGCTCGGCTGACCTCGGTGGCGGCTTCGGCAGGGGATGCCGGAACTCAGGCGCTCCCGAGCGCCGCGGCGACCACCGCCCGCGCCTCTTCCTGCACTTCGCGGAGGTGCTCCTCGCCCCGCAGCGACTCGGCGTAGAGCTTGTAGACGTCTTCGGTACCGGAGGGGCGCGCGGCGAACCAGGCGTGCTCGGTGACGACCTTGAGCCCGCCGATCGCGGCGCCGTTGCCCGGCGCGTGCGACAGCTTGGCGATGATCGGCTCACCCGCGAGCTCGGTCGCGGTGACGGCCTCGGGCGACAGCTTCGCCAGCTGAGCCTTCTGCGCGGGCGACGCGGGCGCATCGACCCGCTGGTAGGCCGACGAACCGAATGTCGCCTCGAGCTCCGCGTACCGCTGCGACGGGGTCTTGCCGGTGACCGCGAGGATCTCGGCAGCGAGCAGGCAGAGCAGGATGCCGTCCTTGTCGGTCGTCCAGACCGTGCCGTCCGTGCGCAGGAACGATGCTCCGGCCGACTCCTCACCACCGAACGCGACCGATCCGTCGAGCAGCCCCGGAACAAACCACTTGAACCCGACCGGGACCTCGAGCAGCGTCCGGCCGAGCGATTCGGCGACGCGGTCGATGATCATCGAGGAGACCAGGGTCTTGCCGATTGCGGCATCCGCCGGCCAGCCCGGCCGGTGCGAGTACAGGTAGTCGATGGCGACCGCGAGGTAGTGGTTGGGGTTCATCAGCCCGGCGTCGGGCGTGACGATCCCGTGGCGATCGGCATCCGCGTCGTTGCCGGTGAGGATGTCGTAGTCATCCCGCTTCGCGACGAGCGAGGCCATCGCCGAAGGCGACGAGGGATCCATGCGGATCTTCTCGTCCCAGTCCAGGGTCATGAACCTCCAGGTCGGGTCGACATCGGGGTTCACGACGGTGAGGTCGAGCCCGTAGTGCTCGGCGATCAGCGCCCAGTACTCGACGGACGCGCCGCCCAGCGGGTCGGCGCCGATGCGGACTCCTGCCTTCTTGATCGCTGCGATGTCGATGATGCTCTCGAGGTCGCGGACGTACCCCTCGCGGAAGTCGTACTCGCCGAGCGCGTCGCCGTCGAGATCTTTGAAGGGGGTGCGGTGCACGCCCTCGAGGCCGCCCGTGATCAGCTCGTTCGCGCGGTCGGCGATCCAGCCGGTCGCGTCGGTGTCGGCAGGGCCGCCGTTCGGCGGGTTGTACTTGAAGCCGCCGTCGCGCGGCGGGTTGTGCGACGGGGTCACGACGATCCCGTCGGAGCGGCCCGGGTCATCCAGTGCGCGACCGCGGTTGTACGCGAGGATCGCGTGGCTGAGTGCGGGCGTCGGCACCCACGAATCGCGCGAGTCCACGCGCACGTCGATGCCGTTGGCGACAAGCACCTCGATCGCGCTGCGCTCGGCCGGCAGCGACAGCCCGTGCGTGTCGCGGCCGAGGAACAGAGGACCCGCGATGCCCTGGGCGTTGCGGTAGTCGACGATCGCCTGAGTGGTCGCGAGGATGTGGTCTTCGTTGAAGCTCGTGCTCAGCGACGATCCGCGATGGCCGCTCGTGCCGAACGCGACCCGCTGCTCGGGGATCGACACATCCGGCTTTCGGTCGTAGTACGCGTTGATCAGCTCGTCGATGTCGATGAGATCGGATGCTTCGGCGGGGAGTCCTGCGCGGCTCATGAGCCCAGTCTGCCTCGTACGAGCCCGTGCCGGTACTCCGCGCGACTGCATTACGCCCGTGGGTCAGCGCCACATCCGTGCTGCCTCGGCGCACGGCTGCCGTTCCGCGCGATGGCTAGGCTGAGCGGGTGACCAAGGACCCGACGGCAGCGTCCACCGGGGCTGCGCCCCAGACCCCCGGCGCGCCGATGCACGCCTCCGATCTCCGCACCTACAGCTACCTGGGGCCGGCCGGCACGTTCACGGAGGCCGCGCTCGCGCAGGTCCCCGAAGCCCGCGGCCACCAATGGCGGTCGGTCCACAACGTCGGCGAGGCGCTCGCCGACGTCGTCGACGGCCGGTCGGATGCCGCGATGATCGCGATCGAGAACTCGGTCGATGGCGGGGTCTCCACCGCGCAGGACGCGCTCGCGACGATGCCCGGACTGCGGATCGTGGGGGAGTACCTCGTCCCGGTCGACTTCGTGCTCGTCGCCCGGCCGGGCACCGCCCTCGAGGACGTGTCACTCATCTCCGCGCACCCGGTCGCCTATGCGCAGTGCCTGCAATGGCTGACCGAGACGCTGCCTGCCCACGCGCACATCCCGGCGTCGAGCAATGTCGCCAGCGCCATGGGTCTGCTCGACGGCACCAGCGATGCGGATGCCGCCATCTCGCCCCCCGGGATCCTCGAGCACCACGACCTGACCCTCCTCGCCGAGAAGATCGGCGACAACCCGAACGCCGTGACGCGGTTCGTGCTCGTCGCCCGCACGGTCGCCCCGCCGGCGCCGACCGGCGCCGACAAGACCTCGCTCATCGCCGAACTGCCCGATGACCACCCGGGCGCGCTGCTGGAGATGCTCGAGCAGTTCGCCACACGCGGCATCAATCTGTCGCTCCTGGCTTCGCGTCCGATCGGCGATTCGCTCGGACGCTACCGGTTCGTGATCGACGCAGACGGCCACATCGAGGACGAGCGGATGGCCGACGCACTGCTGGGCCTGCGTCGATTCAGCCCGAAGGTGGTCTTCCTCGGGTCGTACCCGCGCGCGGACCGCGCGATCGTGCACTATCCCGAGCGCTACTCCGACGACGTCTTCGTCGAGGCGCGCGACTGGCTGCGCGGCCTGCTCAGCGGCGAGCCCGAGGACTGAGGCGGACTCAGGCGGCGAGCAGCTCGAGAGTCTGCACGCGCGCGGTCGAGGCATCCATCGGCTCCCCGTCGAACGCGCCGGCGACCGGCGAGATCATGACCTCGTCGACGCCGTAACGTGCGGCGAAGTCCGCGACCTGGGCGCGCACGTCCGCGCCGGTGCCCACGAGCCACCGGCGCCGCGCGGCCTCCATGATGGCCTCGGCCTGCGCGTCGGACTCGCTGAGCAGAGCCGCGCGCGCCTCCTCGACGGTCTCGAGGGCCGTCAGCGCCTTGCCCGTGCGAAGACGCGCCATCATGCGCAGCTGCGGCAGCGCACGTGCCTCCGCCTCCTCCGCGTCGGTCGCTGCGACGGCGTTGATCGTGAGGAAGGTCCGCGGCTCGGGATGCGCCTGACTCGGCTGGTACCCGCCTCGATAGAGGTCGAGTGCGCGCTCGAGCCCCTCGCCGGAGAAGTGGTTCGCGAATACGTACGGAAGGCCGAGGGATGCCGCCAGCTGCGCCGAATAGTCACTCGACCCGAGGAGCCATACCTCCGGTGTGCCTTCGGCGGCGGGTGTCGCATGCACGTCGTACGTTCCGCCGGAGGTGAAGCGCACGGTCGCGCCGTCGGTCGAGACGAGGGACAGGATGTCGCGGATGTGATCGGGGAAGCGGTCGACGTCGCTTGTCGTTCCGCTCTGGCGCAACAGCTGCGTGATGACGGGGTCGCTGCCGGGCGCGCGTCCGATGCCGAGGTCGATGCGTCCGGGGGCGAGGGCTTCGAGCGCGGCGAACTGCTCGGCGACGATGAGCGGCGAGTGGTTCGGCAGCATGACGCCGCCCGAACCGACGCGGATCCGGCTGCTGCGCGCTGCCGCCGCGGCGATCAGCACGGGCGGGGTCGTCGAGGCGACCGCCGGCATGTTGTGGTGCTCGGCGAACCAATAGCGGCGGTAGCCGAGTTCGTCCGCCCGCGCGACCAGGTCGAGGGATGCCGCGACCGCCTGCGCGCTGGTCTGCCCGGTGCGCACCGGCACGAGGTCGAGAACGGACAGGGCGGGTGCGGGTGCGGTGCTCATCCTGAGGTGCAACCGGGTGCGTCGGTCGCGGCATTCCCGAGGCCCGCGCGAAACCATCCGTCTTGCACGAAACCCTCCGGTTCTCGCGCACGAAGCAGAGGGTTTCGTCGGATCAGGAGGGTTTCGCGGCGCACGTCGCGCGTGGCTACGTGTTCTTGACGACGCGGCCTTCCTTGTCGGTTGCCGCTCCCGCGATCGTGAGGATGATGTCGATGATCCACCAGATGCCGAATCCGCCCAGGGTGATCAGCTTCAGGATGCCGGTGCCCACCTTGCCGAGGTAGAAACGGTCGATGCCGAGTTCGCCGAGGAAGATCGAGAGGAGGAGCGTGGCGAGCCACGACTTCGGGCTCAGGTTTGCGTCGGGCGTGGTCATGGGGGTGTCCTTCGTCGCAGGTGTCCTGTGAGCGTATCGCTCGCCGCGCGCCGCCGCCCGGGGGTCATCCCCCGGATCTCACGCCCGGGAGGCGCGTTTGACGTGCTCGTAGGCGTCCAGCGCAGCCTTGCGCGTCTCGGCGAGGTCGACGATCGGCTCGGGCGGGTCGTCCGATGCGTACTCCGGCGCCCATCGGCGGATGTACTCGCCGTGCGGATCGAACTTCTTCGCCTGCAGTTCGGGGTTGAACACGCGGAAGTACGGCGCCGCGTCGGCGCCGGATCCGGCGACCCATTGCCAGTTGAAGGGGTTCGAGGCGGCATCCGCGTCCACCAGCGTGTCCCAGAACCACTGCTCGCCGCGGCGCCAGTCGATCAGCAGGTTCTTGATGAGGAAGGACGCGGTGACCATCCGCACCCGGTTGTGCATCACCCCGGTGTGCCAGAGCTCCCGCATCCCGGCGTCGACGAGCGGGACGCCGGTGCGCCCCCGCTGCCATGCCCGCAGCTGCGACGGGTGCAGGCGCGGCCACGGGAAGGCGTCGAACTCCGGTCGCAGGTTCTTCGTCGCGAGGTCGGGATGGTGGTAGAGGACGTGCGCCGCGAACTCGCGCCAGCCGAGTTCGGAGAGGAAGCGACCCGCGGGGCGATCGGAGGAGATCGTCTCGTGCCAGACCGAGTGCGGGCTGAGCTCGCCCCAGCGGAGCCTAGGCGACAGCCCGGAGGTCGCGCCCGCGGCGGGCTCGTCCCTGGACCGGTCGTAGTCGGCCAGGTCGTCGGCGAGGAACTCGCGAAGCCGGGCTCGCGCCGCAGGTTCGCCGGGCTCCCACGTATCGCGGAGGCCCCCGGCCCAGTCCGGACTCGTGGGCAGCAGATCCCAGTCGTCGAGGTCATCGCTGTGCGGACGCGAGCGCGGACCGGGAATCTCGCGGGGTTCGGGCAGAGGTGCGCGAGGCGCGGGCAGCGTTCGGCAGGCGCGCCAGAAGGGCGTGAACACGGAGTACGGTGTCCCGGCTCCGGTCTGCACCGTCCACGGTTCGAACAGCAGCGAGGCGGCGAAGGACTCCACCGTCAGTCCGTCTGCGCGCAGCGACGACTTCAGCGCGGCATCCACCTCACGCTCGGCGCTGCCGTAGCGGCGATTCCAGGTAGACGGCGCCGGCCGCGGCATCCTTCGCGACTTCGGCCACGACGCGCGCCGCCGGGCCGCGCCGCAGCACCAGGTCGCCGCCCCGCTCGCGCAGTCGGTCGCCGAGCGAGCGCAGACTCCCGTGCAGCCACCATCTCGCGGCGCCGCCGAGCGGACGGATGCCGTCCGACTCCTCATCGAGCACGTAGAGGCCGATGACCGGCCCGCCGCGGTCGATCGCCGCACGCAGCGCGGGGTTGTCCGCGAGTCGAAGATCATCGCGGAACCACACGATCGACGGCCGGCTCACCCTCGGATCGTAACCTCGCGGGCGATTGGGCCGGCCGGGGTTGACGCGGCGCTCCGGGCACGTCATGGGGGGCTGCATCACGAATACGCCACATCGATCCTGCGACCGTGTGCGGCGATGCGCTGCGGCGATAGTCTGAGCGCGCCGCTGGGGAGCGAGGTGTGGGGACAGGAGCAGTCATGATCGGTGTGCGACGCGATCGCGCAGGCTTGTGGAGCGGCGCGGTTGCGGTGAGTCTCATGCTCCTGCTCGCCGGCTGTACGGCTCCCGCACCGGAGGCAACGCGCACTCCGACATCTACTGAGACTGCGGGCGGCGGGGAGGGAACCGGTGGCGACCCCGAGGAGGTCGCGGCCATCCAGGCGGCCGTCGAGATGGCGATGGAGGAGAACGACGTCCGCGCCGCGATCGTCCGGGTCATGCGCGGGGACGAGGTCGTCCTGATGCAGGCGTGGGGCGAGTCGATGGCCGAGGTCCCGGCGACGACCGACATGCACTTCCGCAGCGGCGCGGTATCGATCCCGCAGGTCTCAACGGTGCTCCTGCAGCTCGTCGACGAAGGCACCGTGACTTTGGACGACAGGCTCGCCAACTGGATGCCTGACGTCCCGAACTCCGACAAAGTCACTCTCGGTCAGCTCGCGCAGATGACGTCGGGCTACGCCGACTATGTCCAGGATGCGACGTTCCTCGACGCATTCAACGAGAACCCGTTCCGGCAGTGGACGCCCGAGGAGCTCTACACCTTCGGCACGAGCAAGCCGCTCCTGTTCGAGCCGGGCACCAACTGGGGCTACGCGCACACGAACTACGTGCTGCTCGCGCTCGCGCTCGAGAAGATCACCGGGCAGACGATGACCGACGCGATCCAGGAGCGCATCCTCGACCCGCTCGGCATGACGCAGACCGCTGACCCCGGTACACCCGAGATCCTGCTGCCGGTACTGCACGCCTTCGACAGCGAGCGTCGCGAATTCCTCCAGATCGCCGAGGGGCTGCCCTTCGTCGAGGACGCCACGTACTGGAACCCGTCGTGGTCGCTTGGGCCCGGTTCGATTCAGAACACCGACGTCACCGATATGGCTACGGTCATCCAGGCGGTGGGCCGCGGGGATCTGCTGAGCAAGGAGTCCTACGAGCAGATGATCGCGCCGACTCTCCGGGGCAAGACAACGGCGCTCGAGGCGTGCCCGCACACGTGCTTCGTGCAGAACGAGTTCTATACGTACGGGCTCGGGATCGTGCTGTCCGGAGACTGGCTCCTGCAGAATCCGCAGTACCACGGCTTCGCGGGAGTCGCTGCGTACCTGCCGTCGGAGGATGTGACGATCGCCGTGGCTGCGACCTACGCCGACGACGCGTTCGATCCCGCGACCGGCGCTCCCAATTCGTCGAACATCGCCAACCCGCTCTTCAGCGCGGTCGGGTCGGTGGTTGCGCCGGACGCCTCGACACCCGGCGTGAAGTAGGCCCACCCGAAGCGTTCATCCGTCACCCGCGTACACGCTGCGCGGGATTCCGCGTGCACAGGTGACGGATGAACCGGGGCCGGTTTCCCATGCAGCGCGGCACTCTGCCGTAGACCGCCCTCGTGCCGGCGCGCTGTTCATCTCGGGCATCCTGCTGATCGCGAAGCTCATCCCGATCGCGATGTTCCTGGTGTTCCAGTCCGCGTTCCTGCGATCGGCTGGGCTCGGCGGAGCGGTCAAGGGCTGACCTCGGCGCGGGCGGTCTCAGAGGCGCGAGGTGTCGTGGCCCTTCGGCATCGCGGCGATCAGGCCACCCTCGACGACTCGGCAGCGCAGGTGGATGGCTTCGCCGAACTCGTCGCCGTCCAGCTGGACGGGCTGGGCGGGATCGGTCGCGACATCCAGCCCCTTGCCCCGCGCGTAGATGACCGAGTTGTCCTTGGTGCGAAGCGCCAGCACCCGCCGTCCCGCGCGGAAGCGCCGCAGGAAGCTGTTGTCCCACGCCACGCGGCGCCAAACGAGCATCCAGCCGAGGGCGTTCTTGGGCGCGAAGATCGCGACGTCGAGATCTCCGTCCGACACGGATGCCTCGGGGATCAGTTCCAGGCCGGCCGGCAGTGACCCGCAGTTGGCGACCAGAATGCTCTGCACCTTCGACGAGTGCAGGCGCCGCCCGGGCACCTGGTACATGATTCGGAACGGCTTCGCATTCGCGAGCGACCGCGCCGCGCCGTCGACGTACGCGATCCAGCCGACCTTCCTCTTGAGGTCGCCGCTGGTGTTCGCGATCATCGCGGCATCCAGCCCCATCCCGCCCATCACGACGAACGCGCGCTCCTCGCTGGTGCCGTCGTGGCGCCGGATGGCCGCGAAACCCACGTCGACGGCGAGCATGTCGCCGTCGAACGTCGCCTGCACCATCGTCTCGGGGGTGCTCAGCGGCAGCAGCAGGTTGCGGGCCAGCAGATTGCCGGTGCCGCTCGGCACGATCGTGAGCGGCACGCCGCTCTCGCACATCACCTCGGCGACCGCGCGCACGGTGCCGTCGCCGCCCGCGACGAGCACGGCATCGGCACCCGCCTCCAGAGCCTGGCGGGTCACCTCGTCGCCGAGATCGTCGACGGTCGTCTCGTAGAACAGCGGCTTGTCCCACCCCGCCTTGGCGGACAGCCGGACCACCGTCGCGCGCAGTGATACGGCATTCACCTTGATGGGGTTGTAGACGAGGGCCGCCCTGCGGAGCGGGTCGGGGGTGTCGCGTGCTTCGTCGGATTCGCCGGGCGGATCCGCTGAGCTCACCATGGGTACACACTACGGCCGGCCGGTCGTCGCATACCGCTGAGTACACTTGTCGGGTGATCGATCCTGTCTTCCTCCGCGAGAATCCCGAGCTGGTCAAGCGCTCGCAGGAGGCACGCGGGGAGTCCTCGGCCACGGTCGACGAGGCCGTCGCCGCCGATCGCGAAAGGCGAGCTGCGATCACCGCCTTCGAGGAGCTCCGCGCTGCGCAGAACGCGCACGGCAAGCGCGTGGCGCAGGCGCCGAAGGACGAGAAAAGCGCGCTCGTCGCCGAGGCGAAAGCCCTGAGCGAGCAGGTCAAGGTCGCCCAGCATGCCGTCACGGCGGCCGAAGCGGCGGCTGACGCGGTGATGGCGAAGATCGAGAACATCGTCATCGACGGGGTCCCGGCCGGCGGCGAGGACAACTTCATCACGCTGCGCACCCACGGCGAGCCACCGGTGTTCGACTTCAGGCCTCTCGACCACCTCGAACTCGGCGAGCGTCTCGCGGCGATCGACATGGAGCGCGGCACGAAGGTGTCGGGAAGCCGCTTCTACTTCCTCACCGGCATCGGCGCACGTCTCGAGTTCGCGCTGATGATGCTCGCCCTCGATCGTGCGTTGAATGCGGGGTTCATCCCGCTCATCCCGCCGACGATGGTGCGCCCCGAGGTGATGCGCGGTACAGGCTTCCTCGGTCAGCACTCCGACGAGGTGTACCACCTCGAGGAGGACGACCTCTATCTCGTCGGAACCAGCGAGGTGCCGCTGGCCGGCTACCACATGGACGAGATCATCGACCTCTCCAAGGGTGCCAAGCGCTACGCCGGCTGGTCGACGTGCTACCGGCGCGAAGCGGGCTCGTACGGCAAGGACACGCGCGGCATCATCCGCGTGCACCAGTTCAACAAGCTCGAGATGTTCGTCTACACGACACCGGAGGATGCCGAGGCCGAGCACCTGCGCCTCGTCGACATGCAGGAGCAGATGCTGCAGAGCCTCGGGCTGAGCTACCGGGTGATCGATGTCGCTGCCGGCGACCTCGGCTCGAGCGCGGCGCGCAAGTACGACATCGAGGCGTGGGTGCCCACGCAGGGCGCGTACCGGGAACTCACCAGCACGAGCAACTGCACCACCTTCCAGGCGCGCCGGCTCGACATCCGTCATCGTCCGCCCGTCGAGGGCGGGGGAGCAGGCAAGACCCAGCACGTCGCGACGCTGAACGGCACGCTGGCCACCACGCGATGGATCGTCGCGATCCTCGAGACGCACCAGCGCGCGGACGGCTCCGTCGTCGTGCCCGAGGTGCTGCGCCCGTACCTGGGCGGCCTCGAGGTCATGGAGCCCGTCGAGTGACGGACGCACACCTTCCGCCAACCGGCAGCATCGAGGTCGTCAAGCAGAAGAAGGCCGCGAAGCTGGTCGAGCGGGTCGCCCGCGACACCGAGGATCCCAGCATCCCCACCGAGCACCTGCTGATCGTGCTCGACATCGACGGCACGATCCTGCTCGAGGACGAGTCGTTGAGCCCCGGGGTGGTCGAGGCGGTCGAGCACGCGCGCCGCGCCGGCCACGAGGTGATGCTCGCGACCGGGCGCAGCTGGGAGGGCACGCACCGCATCCTCGACGCGCTGAAGATCGCGCCGGAGTTCGTGGTGTGCTCCAACGGCGCGGTCATCCTTCGCCGGGTCGACGGCGACGGCACTGGGTACGAGCGCTTCCACACCGAGACGTTCGACGCATCGGAAGTCCTGACACTGCTGCGCGAGCACCTGCCCGACGCGAAGTACATGGTGGAGCTGCCCGACGGACGTCGCCTCTACACCGAGCACCTCGATGACTGGAACCTCTCCAACGCCGCGCGGGTCACATTCGAGGAGCTGACGGCCAACCCCGTCTGTCGCATCGTGGTGGTCTCACCCGGCGACACCGAGCAGGACTTCGTCGATCTCGTCGAGCGCATCGGTCTGAACGAGGTCTCGTACGCGGTCGGATGGACGGCGTGGCTCGACATCGCTCCACAGGGCGTCGACAAGGGCACTGCACTGGACCTCGTGCGCGCGTGGTCGAACATCGATCCGGCGCACGTCCTCGTGATCGGCGACGGCCGCAACGATGTCGGCATGTTCCGCTGGGCACTGGAGAACGGCGGCCGCGCGGTCGCGATGGAGCAAGGACCCCAGGAAGTGCGGGATGCCGCCGGCGAGACCACCACTTCGGTGCAGGCCGGGGGAGTGGCGGCGATCCTGCGGGACCTCTGATCGGCGCCGCGAAACCCGGGTCCCCGGGCCGCGGAAACCCGGTTTCTGAGCCGCAGAAGCCCGCTCGCCGCGCAGCAGAAAACCGGTCTCTGATCCGGCGAAAACCCGGACTCTGACGCGAAGAAAGCTCCGCCTCTGACCCGCAGGAACCCATCCCCAAGCCGCAGAAACCCGGTCGCTGAGCCTGTCGAAGCGCCGGGCCGCATGAGCTCCGGCGGCGCGCCCGTTCAGCACCTGCCCAGGCGTACCTGGAAGAATGGCTCGACAGTGCTGTCGGCTAGACTCGACGCCTGTTCGACGGATGCCGCGACCCCGTGTCGTCCGTCGGGAGGGTTGTCCGAGCGGCCGATGGACCTGGTCTTGAAAACCAGTGGGCAGCAATGTCCCGTGGGTTCGAATCCCACACCCTCCGCTTCGCTCTGGGTGTGCATTCGAGCCCCGCACCCCGAAGCATTCCCGAGAGGACCCGAGTGAGCCAGACGACCAAGCCTGCGAAGCGTGGCCGCCGCACTGTGGCGCGCCATGGTGAGCTGAAGTCGCCTCATCCTCTGGCGATGCTCATGAAGGTCGTCGGGATCTTCGTCGCGGTCGTGCTCGTCTCCGGCGCCGGCGTCGCGGCCTACGCGGCCTACGATCTCACCGCGAGCTTCACCGACGATGCCGTCGATCTCGAGGGCCAGGAAGCCGTCCCGCCGGACATCGGCGCGATCGAGGGCGGCGTGAACCTCTTCGTCGCCGGAACGGATGCCTGCGAGCCCGAGTACGCCGGATACTTCGGCGACCGCTGCACCGGAGCCGACGCCGAGGGCGAACTCAATGACGTGAACATGCTCGTCCACATCTCGGACAGCCCACGCCGAGTCACGGTCATCTCGTTCCCGCGTGACCTCATGGTCCCCATTCCGTCCTGCACGCAGGAGGACGGCTCCGAGTCTTCCGAAATGAGCAAGCAGCCGATCAACACTGCGTTCTCCTATGGCGGGCTCCCGTGCGTGGTGAAGACCGTCGCGTCACTGAGCGGCCAGCCCATCCCATTCGCGGCGAAGGTCACGTGGGGCGGGGTGATCGAGGTCACCAACGCTGTCGGCGGCGTCGACGTGTGTCTTGCCAGCGGCATCCGCGACTATTACACCGGCATCGACTGGCCGGCCGGAACCCGCACGATTCAGGGTGTCGAGGCGCTCCAGTTCCTCCGCACCCGGCACGGCGTCGGCGATGGCAGCGACCTCGGCCGCATCAGCAACCAGCAGCAGTACATGTCTCGTCTGGCACGCAAGCTGGTGAGCGAAGAGGTCCTGTCCGACCCGGCGACCCTCCTGAAGCTCGCGACGACCGCGGTCGACAACGTGACGCCGAGCAAGAGCCTGACCAACCCGCTGACCCTCGTGCAGATCGCGCTCGCGGTGAAGAATGTGCCGTTCGACGAGATCGTCTTCGTGCAGTACCCGGTCCTCACCGACGAGGACGACCCCAACAAGGTCGTTCCGAACTACGAGTCGGCGCAGGTCCTGTGGGACGCGCTCGCCGCGAACCAGCCGCTGCAGCTGACCGGCGAAGTCGGAACGAACGACGGCGTCGTCGTCGTCACGCCCGAGACTCCGGTTCCGACTGAGACCGTCGCGCCGACGCCCGACCCGTCGGCTCCGCCGGCGCAGGAGGCGATCGCACTTCCGTCCGACATCACGGGCTCCACTGCAGCACAGGAGACCTGCTCGAACGGCAACCTCCGCGACGAGGAGTAAGTCGCAGTCCCCGATTTCGAGGGGTTGCTGACCGCCTGTGTGAACCCGCGGGCGCGACCTTTGCCGGTTCGCTCCGCCCTCCACCAGCGGTTATGATTACTGGGCGCATCCGCGCGGTTTCACGCCCGGATGTCTGGAGACGTCGCATAGTCCGGCCTAGTGCACCACCCTGCTAAGGTGGAGACCCCTCACGGGGTCCGAGGGTTCAAATCCCTCCGTCTCCGCAGAAAGACCCTCGGTAAAACGGGGGTTTTCTGCTTGATGCGGATCGGGGCATACTCGCTGGGGCCGGCGCTATTCGCGCCGGGTGACCCCCAAGTGACCCCGAAAGTGCGCCACCCTACGAGTTTTCCGTGAGGTGGTGCGCCCACCGCTGACCAGGGGTTTTCGACCCACTTTGGGCCACGTGACCCCCCGGTGTCCCCGCGCCTTCCGTGGAGCGGTGGGTCGGACAGGTCAGGCGAGTCTTCGCCGCTCGACGGAGTTCACCCCCACCCTCCTACGGTGGTGCACCCGGCGGGTTTGCGTTTCTTGCCTGGGTCGTCGGGCCAAAACGCTGCCGCCTCCAAACGGTCGTCACCGCCCGGCAAGGAAAGATCGAGACTAGGGTCCGAGACATGTCGAAGTTCACGGACAAAGTGAAGGCGCTCTTCCACCGGCCTCGGCCGGTAACAAGGGAAGAAGCCGCCGAGATTGCGGATTGGGTGAACGAGGGCGGCACCTTCGATCCCAATGGTCCGCCGCCGATCATCGACGACGAGCGTGAGGCGAAGTAGCCTGCGTAAATGCCTCTTCAGCGGATCTTGACAACCGTGAGAAGGATGACCGAGTCCTCGACCGCGTCCAGAGAATGGAGTTCGTCGGGGACCGTCAGGAGGTCTCCGACTGAACCATTCCACGACACCTCGCCGGCCCTGAGAAGAACCCGTCCGTGGATAACCTGGAGCGTCGCCTCGCCGGGGTTCTCGTGTTCGGACAGCTTCTCGCCGGCCCGCATGGCTATCACCGTCTGACGAAGTTGGTGTTGATGGCCACCGAACACTGTCTTTGAACTCCTGCCGCTGGACGCTTCCATTGCATGAGCGAGTTCGTGCCGTGCGAGGGCGATCAGTGATGTCTTCTGCATGCGCGTTGTTCCGTCCCGAGGCTCGGGGTCGATGGGATGCTGTGATCAGGGCCCGTGCAACAGAATACGGTGGCGTCAAGCATCCGATTCGGTCAGCATCGATTGAACGGCGATCGGGCTCGCTCTCCGCCCGCAAACGGGTGCCGCCATCCACCTCCTCGAAGCGCACTCATCCGACAGCGCGCCGGAGGGGCGGGAAGTGCGGGATCGCGACCGGGCGCGCTGGGCGCCTGCGCTCCGCGTTGTAGATGATCTTCTCGGCGGCGCGGAGTGCCTGCTCGAAGGTGGCGAACGTGCTTCGCTTGTTCCGCTTCCGCAGCCAGAGGACTGTCACGTGGTCGTCCTTCAGCTCTGCGAGTGCGATGACCCGTGTCGGATCGTTCTCAGGGAGTGTGCCGTCGCACAGGCGCCAGCAGTCGTTGTCGACGCGGGCCGGGTCGACGGTCCTTCAGGCTTGTCTCCAACGCGAGTCGGACTCATCTGTCGATCGACCCGAACGATGGCTAGCAGGGTTCGCCGCTGTCTCAGCCGATGCCGGCGAGGCCGTCGAGGTCACGCGCGAGATCCCGCGCAGGGGATTCGCCCACTGGGACGGCGCATGGGTCGTCGAACCCGGAACGTACACAGTGCTCATCGGGTTCTCGAGCGTCGACATTCACGCAGAGCTGGATATCACTGTCTGACTTGCTCCCGGCAGGGCCGGAGCTGAACCCACGGCGAGTTCGCGCACGTCAACACATCCCGCGGACTACGTGCGGTTTCCGATCCGGTTCGAAGAGGACCGTCACTCCTGCCCCTGCGCCGCGCTCCGACCGTCCGTGGGTCGATCGTTCACGTTCGTGCGAGTACTCGGGCGCGAACGGTCGGCTCTCACGTCACGCGGTACGCGACGTATCGGACGCGGTGTGCTTCACGGATGTAGGACGCGATGTAGACGGAGCGCTCGAGCTCGGGTCGGGTCGCCGACTCGAGCGTGAGGGCCGCACGGAAGTAGTAGCTGTCGGGTTCGACGTCGTCGCCACGAAGGAGCGCCTCGAGAACGGCGGGGTCGCCGCTTCGCACGCCTCGCGCACGGATGTACAGCAGTTCGCCGTCGTGAGAGCGAGCGCTGTAGCGACCGTCGATCTCGATGGAGCCGTCTGCGCGCACCGTCTGCCAGTCCGCGCCACCAGCGAGGATGGTCCCCTCGAAGGCCCCCGTGATCGTGCCGCCGATCACAGGGATGATCCGGCGATGCCCGACACGCGTCATGCCGTGATCCTCGAGTGCGCCGAGTTCTGCGCTGACCTCGAAGGAGAATTCGAGGGAGGGAACCGGAGGGGCCGGCGACATGGCTGCCCTACTTCCTGATCGGGCGGGTGGATGAGCGCTCGCGGTAGATCAGTTCGAACCACTCGACGGTGTGCTCGGCACCGTCGGCGTCTTCGAGCAAGGAGATCAGCAGTTCGCCGGCCCGCATGCCGGCATCCTTGCCTCGCAGATCCAAGGCCGAGATCGGCGGTTGCACGATGGCAAGGGACGGGCTGTCGGTGTACGAGACGAGCTGGATGTCCTCCGGGACGGAGTGTCCGAGCTCTCGCAGCGTCGAAAGGATGCCGACACCGAGGCTTTCGGGAAGGCAGACGATCGCGTCCACATCTGGATGCGTCGCCTGGAGCCTCTGGATCATCTGATGAAGTTCCTCTGCGGATGGCACACCCATGAGGTCGACGAACGTGACAGGGATGTGGTTGTCGCTCGCCCAGTCCGCGGCTGCGTCCGCTGCGATACGCGCCCACATCTGGGTCACGGGCGGCCTGATGACCGCGAGCGACGTCGCACCTCCGGTCCGCAGCCGATCGAGCAGCTGGTTCATCGCTGTGACGTGATTGCCGGCCACGGTCGCGGTGGGCTCGGGCATCCCGGGGGGAACCAACTCCGAGACCACGACGGGCCGACCTGTCTCGAGGATCGCGCGTGCGAGCTCGTCACCACTGATCACATCGGTCATCACGAATCCATCGACATGAAGGCTTCGCGCCTTGGCGGCCGGGAAGTCTGCCGGGATCAGCGACACCGTCAGCTCTCTGTCCTTCGTGCTC
The DNA here is from genome assembly GCA_963713325.1 of uncultured Actinomycetota bacterium. Lineage (GTDB taxonomy): Bacteria > Actinomycetota > Actinomycetes > Actinomycetales > Microbacteriaceae > Microbacterium. The sequence continues at coordinate 35,046 of CAVQLL010000016.1, read as the reverse complement.
TCCACGACGCCGACCGCGAAGTTCATGTAGTACTCCATGAAGTTCATACCGCCGGGCAGCCAGAGGCCGATCGAACCTGCCCGGGCTCGTCGGAGGTTGCGGGCACCGCTGTTTGTCGAGTAACGGAGGCTGCTCGCCGCCTCGAGCACGCGGGATCTCGTTTCCGCTGATACCCGTCCGCCGCCGGTCAGTGCGCGGGACGCAGTCCCGCGCGAGACCCCGGAGAGATCGGCGACGTCCTGAAGTGTCGACGGACGCGTCGATGGCATGTCTACCCCCTGAGAGCGATCCTATGGTGCGATCTGGAACCAATATTGCACAATCGATTGCGCATCGGCCAGTCCATACGGCACACTGTCCTCCAAAGACCCGCAGGCGTGTCCGGTCGGGTCGACCACCCGACTGAAGGATGTGCCATGACTCTCGACTCGTCGCTCCTCAAGGAGGAGCCAACTGGAAGCCTGAAGAAGGCCGCTCTCGGCACGTGGGGAGTCGTCTTCCTCGTGGTCTCGGCGGCTGCACCGCTGAGCGTGCTCGCGGGCATCGGACCTCTCGCGGTACTGATTGGTGGAGTCTCGGCGCCGATCGTCTACGCCGTCGCCGGTGTGGTACTGGCCGTCTTCGCCATCGGCTTCCTGTTCATGGCGCGAAACCTCAAGCCGATGGGGGGCTTCTACACCTACATCTCCGTCGGGCTGGGCCGGGTCATCGGGCTCGCTGCGGGCTTCCTCGCGTGGGTGTCGTACAACCTGCTGCAGATCGGACTGTGGGGTCTGTTCGGGGTGATGGCGCAGGGGATGTTCGCCGTGGTCTTCGGCATCGACGTGCAGTGGTGGATCCTCGCCGTGATCGGCGCAGTGCTGGTCTTCGGCCTCGCGGCGGTCGGGGTGGACGTCGGCGCGAAGGTTCTGGGCGTGTTGCTGGTCCTCGAGGCTGCGCTGCTCGTCATCCTCGCGATCGCGATCCTCAGCCAGCGGGCAGGTCAGCTGGAGTTCGGCACGTTCGCACCGGAGAATATCTTCACCCCGAGCATGTTCGCCATCCTCGGGTTCGGATTCGCCGCGTTCATGGGGTTCGAATCGACCGTCCTTTACCGCAGCGAGACCCGCAACCCCGACCGCTCGATCCCCCGCGCGACATACATCGCCGTGGCCTTCCTCGCCATCTTCTACACCGGCACCCTGTGGCTCGTGATCCAGGCCTTCGGAGACAGCGAGGTGCAGGGAGTGATCGCCCAGGACCCGGCCGCATTCTTCTTCACTGCGATGGGCGCGTACGTGGGTGAGTGGGGCGTGTCGGTGATGTTCGTGCTGATCGTGTCGAGCATCTTCGCCGGGCAGCTCGCGTTCCACAACGCGATCAACCGCTACAGCTTCGCGCTCTCCCGCGACGGCATCCTCCCCGCGTTCTTCCACCGGACCAACCGGATGGGCGCGCCCTGGGTCGCGGGGCTCATTCAGAGCGTGGTGGCCATCGCCGTCGCGATCGCCTTCGGTGTCGCCGGTCTGGACCCGCTCACGCAACTCCTCATCCTGGTCAACTCGCCCGGTGTCTACGGCATCATCACCCTGCAGCTTCTCGCCTCGATCTCGGTGGTGATCTTCATCGTGCGCAACCGTCAGCTGGCGCGTCGCTGGTATGTCCTGCCCGCCGCGATCTTCTCGCTCGTGGCGATGGCCGTGCTGCTCGCGGTGCTGGTGGTCACCATCGACTACCTGACCGCTGCCGGCCCCGTCATCAACGCGGTCATCCTCGCCGTGGTCCCCGTCGTGCTGCTCGCTGGTTCGGCGTACGCACTCTTCCTTCGTGCGCGCAAGCCCGAGGTGTTCGCGCGGATCGGCGGGGCAGACCCGGAGTCGGTCCCCGACGAGATGGCGGAGGTCCGGTGATCCCCGAACGTGCGGCCGACCTCGTGCTGCTCGGTGATGTGGTGGTGACGATGGCTTCCGAGGCGGCGGCAGCGGATGCCGAGGGCTTGGCCATCCTCGCCGGTGAAGTGGTGGCGCTCGGCAGCAGGAGCGAACTGCAGGAGCACATCGGCGAGGGCACCCGAGTGATCGAGCTGCCGGATGCGGCCATCTTGCCGGGGTTCGTCGACAGTCATATCCACCCGGTGTTCGGCATCGACCTGACCCGCGGGGCCGATCTCAGCCGTTGCCGGACGCTTGCGGACGTCGAGGCGGCGCTGCGAGCAGAGGCGGCCGGGTTGGCGGCTGAGGACTGGCTCCTCGGGTGGGGGCTCGATCCGAACGTGTTCGGCGAGGAACCCGTCTCGAACGCGATCCTGAACGACGTCGCGCGCGATCGGCCGGCGTTCGTCCGCTTCTTCGACGCTCATGCCGCGCTGGCATCCTCCGTCGCTCTCGCCCTCGCTGGAGTCACGGGTGCCGAAGAGTTCACCGATGGGTCACGTGTCGTCACGGACGCGACAGGCGCTGCGACCGGCTACCTCCTGGAGCTTCAGGCCATTCACCTCGTCGAAGCGGTCCTGCCATCGCTGAGCTTCGATCGCCGCGCCGAGGCGCTCTACGAGGTGCTCCTGCTCATGGCTCGCGGCGGCTTCACCTCAGGACAGGTGCAGGACCTCGCCCCCGACGCGATCGAGCTGTTGCAGACGATCGAGGCGACCCGCGACCTTCCGATCCGGCTTCGGATGTCTCCCTGGTACGTGCCGGGTGCACCGTTCGAAGAGGTTTCTCGTCTGGCCGAGCTGCAGGGCGTGCACGGGCGCCGGTGGATCGTGGAGGGTGTCAAGCTCATGATCGACGGCACGGTCGATAACGGAACGGCCTGGTTGCACGAGCCAGACTGCCTGGGCGAGTCCACGACATCGCTGTGGCTGGATCCCGAGCAGTACCGCGCCGCGCTCAGCGAACTGGACCGGCGCGGGATCCCGACCACGACGCACGCGATCGGAGACGCCGGGATCGACTTCGTCGTGCGCGCGATCGACGGACTGGGCGAGCGCACGGCGACGCACCGCGTCGAGCACATCGAGACGATGACGGATGCCGCGCTCGACGTGTTCGTGTCGTCCCAGGCCACCGCGAGCATGCAGCCCACGCACTGCACGCTCTTCACGCGGGCGGACGGGAGCGATAACTGGTCGCGAAGACTGGGCGAAGAGCGTGCAGACCGAGGCTTCCGGACCCGGGACCTCGTCCGTGCGGGCATCCCCCTCGCCCTGGGCTCGGACTGGCCGGTTGCTCCGAGCGACGCAGTCGGCATCCTGGCCGACGCCCAACTGCGCCGTCCGCACGATGAGCCGGACGCGGTGCCGATCAACCCGAGTCAGGCACTCAACGCGATGGAGGCGTTGCGGGGACTGACCATCGAGCCCTATCGCACGATCGGGCAGACGGGAGGTGTGCTGCACGTCGGCGCCCCGGCGGACATCACAGTGCTCGACCGCGATCCTCGTACGGTCACGCCCGACAGCCTCGGCGAGGCTGTCGTTCTGCTGACCGTCGTCGGCGGACGTATCGTTGTGGACGCCGTCGAGGCCCTAGCGTGACGCTGTCCCGCAAGCGCATTGTCATCATCACCGGCGCCGGCAGTGAGCACGGCATCGGCTTCGCCGCGGCCCGTCTTCTTGGCGCCGGAGGAATGCGCGTGGTCCTCACCTCGCGCAGGACGCCACCGCAGTCATACGGGGGCTCGTTGCCTCGGGGCGAGCGCCGGCAGCGTTCATCTGCGAACCGGTCTACGGCAGCGCCGGCGGAGTGACATTGCCTCCCGGCTACCTGGAAGCGGTGTACTCCGAGGTGCGCCGCGCCGGCGGTCTGACGATCGCGGACGAAGTGCAGGTCGGACTCGGTCGGCTGGGCACCTGGTTCTGGGGCTTCCAGCAGCAAGGCGTCGTGCCCGATCTGGTCACCATCGCCAAGTCTTTCGGTGACGGGCATCCGCTGGGCGCCGTGGTCACGACCAAGGAGATCGCGGCCAGCTATGCGGCGGAGGGGTACTTCTTCTCGTCTACCGGTGGCAGTCCGGTTTCATGCGTGGTGGGTGCGACGGTTCTGGACGTCATCGCCGAGGAGGATCTCGCCGGCAACGCGCAAAGGGTGGGACGGTACTTGAAGAACCGCCTACATGCGCTCGCGCTCCGCCACCAACTCATCGGCGCGGTGCATGGCGAAGGCCTGTACCTCGGCGTCGAGTTTGTGCGCGACGGTGCCACGCTCGAGCCGGCCACAGTGGAGACGTCAGAGATCTGTGATCGACTGCTTCAGCGCGGAGTAATCGTGCAGCCCACGGGCAACGCCATGAACGTCCTGAAGATCAAGCCGCCACTGAGTTTCGACGAGGCCGCTGCGGACTTCTTCGCCGACGCGCTGGACAGCGTCTTGAGCTGACGCCGACCGGAACCCTTGGGCCATGCGATGTCGGGTCGCGTGGGCGAAGTGGGTCTTACCGCACGGCGTGACGCGCTGGTCGAGGTGTGGTCGTCCACGTCTCGTTGACTGTGTTGAGCGCGCGATCTCTGCCTCGGAGAACCTGGGGCCAGAGGCGAGTGGGGGGAGTGGGATGCGGCCAGCCGTTATCCCACTCCCCCCGTCGATCACTTCTTGACGGTTACCTTCAACGGCGCGCTCGATGTGGAGCCTGCCGAGTTCACGAACTCCACGCGGTAGGAGTGCGTTCCCTTTGCCGCTCCCGCAACCTGCATGCTTGCAGATTGTGCGCCCGGAGTCGCCGCGACGAGGGAACCCTCAGCGAGCAGGGTGTCGCCTTCGAAGAACCGGTACGAGGTCGCATTCGTACCCCACCACAGGTTTGCCGTCAGCGTGTAGTTGCCGTCGCCGTCCTGATTGTCGTGGCTCAGGACCGGTTTGGCCGGGTTGGCCTGCGTGACCTTGACGGTGATCGACTTCGTCGCCGTGACACCCTTCGTGTTGACCAGCTCGCCGGTGTACACGTAGGTGCCGTTCGGCTTGCCGGCGATGGGGACGCTGGCCTGTTGCGGGGACAGACCGCCGTATGAAAGCGGGACTGTACTTACCAGCACACCGTTCTCGTACAGGCGGAAGGATGAGCCGTTCTGGCCCGACCTTAGGTTCATCGTGATGGTGTAATCGCCGTCGGCTAGGCCGGTGTCCCATCCATTGTCATGCGACAAGGTGGCGCGCGCGGGCGCGGCGGTTGCCCCGTCCGGGACGGTCACCGTCGTCGACCACTCCGACCGCGGTCCTTCGCCGGCCGTGTTGACGGCGCTGACGGCGAACCTCGCGGTCGATCCGGGCGTGAGCCCGGCGATCGTCGCCGACGTGTCCGCAGTGGTGGCGACCGGCGCGTCGATTCCTTCCTGGTACACGCGGTACTCGGTCACCGCCGCGCCGCCATCGGAGGTGGGAGCGCTCCAGGTGAGATCGGCGCCTCCCGTGCGTGGCGCCGCGACGATGTTTCCGGGCGCGCCCGGGACCTCGACGGGTTCCGGCACGTTCCACATCGTCGGAACGATCGGCGTCACCGTGATGCTCTCCAGCACGGCGACACCGCCGGTCGACCACCCGGTGATCTCGTCTGCTCCAGCGTTCGGGAACACCTGGTCGGTGATCGTCACCCTGCCGTCGTCGGTGAACAGCTCCACCGACGCGCGGTCGAGGTACAGCTCCAGCGTCAGGGTGCCGTCCTCCGCGAGCGCCACCGGAGCATCCTCGATCGACGCGAACGCCGGATGGAAGCCGACATTGCCTGAGTCTCGCCGGTCGACGAACACCCGTCCGCTGTCAGTGTCGTAGCCGATGTGCGTGCCTGACTCGGCGTCGCCGAACACGGTGATCCCGGCCTGCTCGGCATCGCCCGGACGGAGCACCGCGTCAATCTTCACGACCTCGCCAGCGAGGTCGAGGTCGACCGGGCCGTCGAGTTCGACGCCGCTGCGGGTCTGCGCTGCGGCGGTGTCGAGCTGGCCGTCGAGCTGCTCCACGACCCGCTGCGTGAGCCGCGGACCTTCCGATGTCGAAACCAGGGTGACTTCACGGGGGAGCGACATGGAACTGCGCCAGGTCGAGGTGGGGATGTCCTCGGCATACTGCCAGTTGTTCATCCAGCCCTGCATGATCCGCGAACCGGCCGCGGTGCCGAAATAGGACACGCTCGCGTAGTAGTCGCGGCCCCAGTCGAGCCAGTCGTAGCTCTCGAGTCGGGTCGGGGCGGGAGCATCGGCGAACATCACCTGGTCGACCAGGATGTGCCCCCAGCCGAACCGGTTGTTGTCGATCACACGGATCGATGCTTCGTGCCCCTCGAACTCGTCCACGTTCCAGCTCGCCCAGTCGAGGGTCTCGCTGTCGGCGCCGGTCGCGGTGCGCACGATCTCGCCGTCAACGACGAGGTTGACCGATGTCTCGTCCGAGCGCACCTGGGCGGGTTCGTTACCGACGACGAGGTGGTCGAAGGTGAGGTGGCCGAAGCCGCCGGTGGCATCGTCGCGGATTCTCAGCTGCGCCTGGCTGCCGGCGAACTCCGAGATCTCCCAGGAGTGCCAGTTCAACTGGCCTGCCTGGGGGCCGGTCTGGGAACGCACGACCTCGCCGTCGATGACGAGTTCGGCCTGAAGGGTGCCATCGGTGCGCTTTCCGCCGCCGATGAGGAACGAGACATAGTCACCGTCGAGAGTGAATGCGGGCGACGTGAGGGTTCCGATGTTGTCGTCGCCTCGCGGACCGCCCTCCCAGGTGTTTATGCGTTTGGCGCCGAGGTAGTAGTCGCCACCGGCTGTGGAGGGGTTACGCCACGGCTCGGTCGCGAAGTCGCCCGTGATGTCCCACCCTGCGTCGGCAAGGGTCTGCCCGTCGGGCAGTTCGAAGTCGAAGACGGTTGTGCCTGCTGGGGGGTCGTTGGACAGCTGCGATCCGGCGACGTGCGGGTGGCGTCCGCCGCCCACGAGGAAGTTGATGTGGTCGTCGGAGATCGTGAACGTCGGGGACTCGAGCGTACCCACCGGCCAGTCGCCGTCATTGAAGCCGTTCACGAGACCGGTGCCCACGAAGCCCGTCACCGGGCTCTGCCCGGGCAGAGCGCCGGTCGCGGGCTGAAGACCCCAGGGGCCGTCCTTCCAGTTTCCTGGCTCGTTCGAGACCGTCCAGCCCTCGTAGTCGCCGCCGTCAAAGCCGGCGAAGACGTCACCGGTCGGAAGTGCGTCCGTTGTCTCGGTGCTTTCGCTCGTGAACGTGACACCGTCGAACTCACCGACGAAGTACTGTCCACCGCTGCCGCCGGCCACCGCCCCCGGGTTGAGGTTGACGACCATGACCCACTTCGTGTTTCCGGGGTCGCCGTCGACGGGGAGTTCGAACAGATCGGGGCACTCCCAGATCCCGCCGGTGGAGTTCGCCGGCCCGAAGTCTGACAGATGCTCCCACTCGCGTAGGTTGTCGCTCTTGTAGAGGACCGTCTTGTGGTCGACCGCCTCGACGGCAACCATGACCCAGTATGCGCCGGCAGGCCCGTCGTACCAGAACACCTTCGGGTCGCGGAAGTTGCTCGACCCGCGGTCCAGCACGGGGTTGCCGTCGTACTTGGTCCAGGTGTATCCGCCGTCGTTGCTGTACGCGAGAGACTGCGCCTGCTTGCCGGCGTGGGCGGGGTGGGCGGGCTCGTATGCGCTGGTGTAGATCGCCACGAGCGGGCTCTCGCCGGCGGCGCCGAATCCGGAAGTATTGTTCTCGTCGATGACGACCGAGCCCGAGAAGATGCTCTCGATAGCGCGGCCCTCCTGGTCGAACGTCTGTGGAATCGCCAGCGGCTGCTCCTCCCAGTGGAGGAGGTCGTCAGAGGTCGCGTGTCCCCAGCTCATGTTGCCCCAGCGGGTCCCGTTCGGGTTGTACTGGAAGTAGAGGTGGTAGGTCCCGTCGACGTACACCATGCCGTTCGGGTCGTTCATCCAGTTCTGCTCTGGTGAGAAGTGCGCTAACGGTCGGTACTGCTGGTCGCCGGGCTCGCTCTCGTCCGCTCCGGCGGCCGCTGAAGTGCCGCCGATCGCGAGCGCTGCTGCCACGACCGTTGCCAGCAGCGCTTTGATCGCACGGGGGCGCGCTGCGGCGCTCTCGACCATCCTTTGAATCGCCATACTCGTTTCTCGCTCTCCGTTGCGCGTCACCGAAGCTGGAAGCTTCGGCGTGACTGACATCGATGTCAATGCCTGAGAGCAGATGCTAAGCGGAGTCTCATGGGAATGGCAAGTGGCAGCGCCACATTACTGCGACATCGATGTCGGCCCATCGCAGAACCAAGGGCCTGCGGCGCACATCGAAACCGGGTTACTCGGCGGGTGGTCTGATCTCGCCGCTGCCTCGGATGATCAGGGTTGTCGGAACGACCGTATGGCTCGCGGGACTCGCGTCGCCCTCGAGTCTCGCGAACAGTCGCTCGACGGCGAGCCGGCCGATTCGGTGTGGATGCTGCGCCACAACGGTGACGCCGGGATCTACCAGATCTGCGAGGGGAAGATCGTCGAAGCCGACGAGCGCGATCGATCGCTGCCGCTGCTCTGAACGCAAAGCATGGAGCGCGCCCATTGTGATCAGATTCTGGGCGCTGAAGATCGCTGTCGGCGGCTCGTCGGAGTGGAGGAGCCGGGTAAGCGCCGCTTGCGCCGAAGCCTCGTCATGAAGCTCGGTGATCATCGGAGTGGAGGTCGTCGGGATCCCTGCGCGACCCAACGCGTCCAGAAATCCCTGCCGCCGTTCGTAGGCGGTCTGGATCTCGAGCCGGTCTGTGAGGAGCGCAATCCGGCGGTGCCCATGGGCGATGAGATGCTCGGTCGCGGCCGCAGCGCCAGCACGATTATCGCTCGTGATGCTGTCTATTCCCGACTCGACCGGTTCCCGGTCGACATAGACAACCGGTATGCCCACTTCCCTGACCGATCCGAGATATCCGGTGCTCCTGCCCGAGGTTGTCAGGATCAGCCCGTCTACCCGTCGGCGCATGAACGCACTCACCGCAGCTTCTTCACGGAGCGGATCGTCATCGAGACTTGACGCGAACACAGCCACCCCACGTGCGCTCGCACCATCTTCGACCGCGCGATGTATCGCCGCAGCGAATGGGTTGTCAACGCTGCCGACAAGGAGGCCCAGCGTACGCGTGCGGCCGTCCGCACGACGCAGGCTTCCGGCCTGCAGATCGACGTGGTAGTCCAAAGCACGCACCGCATTCCATACGCGGTCGGCGGTGGCAGCTGACACGTTCGGTTCGCCGTTGATCACCCGTGAAACGGTCTTCGTGCCGACGCCGGCGAGCGCGGCGACGTTCTTCATCGTGGCACGCGGGCGGCGAGCCGGAACGGACGCTGGCACTGACATCGGTGTCACGATCTCATTTCATTTGGAAACCAATGACTTGACTCTATCCAAAAAGTCGACTAGAAACGCCTTTGACATCGTTGTCAGAAGGCAACGGTCCTGCCGAGAGGAATTCGATGAGGAATCACATGCACCGGGGGCGCAAGGCGCTTCTGACTACGTTCGCCGTGTCGGCTGCCGCGGCACTTACCCTGACCGGCTGTGCCGGCAACAGCGGCGCTGCGCCATCCGATGGCACTGACGCGGGAGACGAGATCGGCGTCTCGTTGATCGTCAAGACCAACTCCAACCCGTTCTTCATCGCCATGCAGGAGGGTGCTCAGGTCGCGGCAGAAGAGAACGGCGTGAACCTGACGTTGGCTGCGGGCAAGGAGGACGGCGACGAGGATACACAGATACAGGCGATCGAAGCCGCCATCTCCAAGGGCGACGCGGGCATCCTGATCACTCCGAACGGTCCCGCCGTTCTCGACGCGATTGCGAAGGCTCGGGATGCCGGTCTGTTCGTCATCGCGCTGGATACCGTTCCCGACCCCGCCGACGCCGTTGACATCACCTTCGCGACCGACAACTTCCTCGCGGGGCAGTACATCGGGCAGTGGACGGCAGAGACGCTTGCAGGCGGAGATGCCGTCATCGGCATGATCGACCTATTTGACGACAAGGTCATAACCGTTGACTACGCCCGTGACCAGGGATTCCTTGACGGCATGGGTATCGACCTCGCCGATGACCAGGTGAACGGCGACGAGGAGCCGTCTGGTGCCTACAACGGTGGTCAAGGCGGCACCTACACGATCGTCGGCAATGAGGCGTCGCAGGGCGCCGAGGACGGCGGTCGCACGGCCATGGAGAATCTGCTCGCGAAGAACGCCGACATCAACGTCGTCTACACGATCAACGAGCCGGCCGCGTACGGCGCCTACCAGGCGCTGGAGGCCGCGGGCAAGAGCGGCGATGACGTGCTCATCGTGTCGGTCGACGGCGGCTGCGCCGGCGTCTCGCAGGTAGCCGACGGCATCATCGACGCGACCAGCCAGCAGTACCCCGTGAAGATGGCGGAGCTGGGTGTAGAGGCGATCGTCGAGCTGGTCGAATCCGGCACCGCTCCCGAGACGAGCGAGGGTCTGGACTTCTTCAACACCGGCGTGGCCCTGGTCACCGACCAGCCCGCTGAAGGCGTCGACTCGATCGACACCACCGAAGCAGCCGAGATCTGCTGGGGCGGCGAGTAAGCCGCGTAACCCATGACCCCGGGATGCCGCGATCGAGCGACCGCCGATCGCGGCATCCCTCCCCAACACGACGGAGCAACACCGTGACTCAACAAACACCCCCCACCTCCAGCCTCGACTTGGCGGCCGAGTTCCTAGACCGCCGCACGCCGCTTGACCGGATCCGCGGCGTCCTGCACCGGTATCCCGCCATCAGTCCCGCGATCGTGCTCGTCCTGGCGGTGATCGTATTCGGGAGCATCAATCCGCGGTTCTTCGCGCCCGCGAACCTCTCCCTCATCCTCGACCAAGTCTCGGTCGTCGGCACCGTCGCCATCGCGCAGACACTCATCATCCTGACCGCGGGTATCGACCTCTCGGTCGGCGCGGCCATGATCCTCTCGTCCATGGTGATGGCACAGACCGCCTACCACAACGGGTTCCCCGCCCCGCTCGCACTGTTCGCGGGACTCGTCGCTGCGCTGGCCGCGGGAGCGCTGAACGGGTTCCTGGTGACTCGAGTGAAACTCCCGCCATTCATCGCGACGCTGGGAACGCTGAACATCTTCATCGCCCTCACGCTGCTGTACAGCGGAGGGCAGACGATCCGCAAGGCGGAGATGCCCGAACTGCTGACCTGGACGGCCACGGCGTTCCCCATCGGGGACGTCCGGATGACCGTCGGTGTCGTCATCATGCTCGCGCTCTACGTGCTCATCGCCTACATCCTGGGGCGCACGGCATGGGGTCGTCATGTGTACGCGGTCGGTGACGATGCCGAGGCCGCGCGCCTTGCGGGTATATCCACCGGCCGGGTGCTGATGAGCGTGTACGTCGCCGCCGGTGCAGTCCTCGCCGTCGCTGCCTGGATCCAGATCGGCCGCTCCGGTGCGGCGAGCCCGAACGCCGGCGCCGACCTCAACCTCGACTCGATCACGGCTGTCGTGATCGGCGGCACATCTCTCTTCGGCGGTCGCGGCGTGATCTGGGGAACCCTCCTCGGCGCCATCATCGTCGGCGTCTTCCGCAATGGACTGTTCCTGGCGGGCGTCGACGGGCTGTATCAGACGCTGGCAATCGGCATCCTGGTCATCGTCGCGGTAGCCGTTGACCAGTGGATCAGAAAGGTACGCAAGTGAGCCTCATCGAAGACGCGGTCGAGCCCGCCCCGACCCCCGCCGGTGTTCCGGTACTGGAGGCCAAGCGCCTCGTGAAGACCTTCGGCCGAGTCGTCGGGCTGGACGGGGTCAGCCTTCAGCTGCACGCCGGGGAGGTGCTGGCGGTCATCGGCGACAACGGGGCCGGCAAGTCGACCCTGATCAAGTGTCTAACCGGTGCATACATCCCCGACGAAGGGCAGATGCTGCTCGACGGCGAGGAAGTGCACTTCAAGCGCCCACAGGACGCACGCTCCGCCGGCATCGAGACCGTCTATCAGAATCTGGCGGTCTCACCCGCTCTCGACGTCGCAGCGAACCTGTTCCTCGGTCGGGAGCGACGCAAGCCCGGAATCGCGGGTTCGGTCTTCCGCGCTCTCGACCAGTCGGGCATGCGCCGAGAGGCGCGGGAGCAGGTGCACAAGCTCGGCATCTCGACGCTGCAGGATGTCACCGTTGCCGTGGAGAATCTGTCGGGCGGCCAGCGCCAGGCCGTCGCTGTGGCGCGTGCCGCAGCGTTCGGCTCGAAGGTCGTGATCCTCGACGAGCCCACGGCCGCGCTCGGCGTGCGGGAGTCGCACCAGGTACTCGAACTCATCGTCCGCCTGCGCGAGCACGGCGTGCCGGTGATCTTGATCTCGCACAACATGCCGCAGGTCTTCCAGGTCGCAGACCGCATCCATATTCAGCGGCTCGGCAAACGCGCTGCCACGATCACACCCCAGTCGCACTCGATGACCGACGCCGTCGCGATCATGACCGGCGCTGCTCAGGCGTGATCGCGACCACAACGGAAGCCACGGCGCTCGATCAGTCGAACTGCCGCACTTCGCAAAGGAGGATCCGCCTTGTCTGACACCGAACAAGTCGTGCTGTATGCGGAATTCACCGCCAAGCCAGACGCCGTCGACGAAGTAGAGGAGCTGTTGCGCAGCTTTGCGCACACCGTTCGGGCAGAGCCCGGCAACGTCACCTTCGACGTCTATCGTCGCGCAGACTCGCCCGCCAGTTTCTACGTTTTCGAGATCTATCGCGACCGCGCAGCTTTCGAGGAGCACATCGCGGCCGAGTCCGGGCGGGTGTTCAACGACGCGCTCGGTGAGCTCATCGTGGAAGCCGGCAGCGAGCTCACCTTTTTGCAGCCGGCCGCACGACCGTGAAGGGTCGATCATCGCTGCGTTCGACCGGCACGAAGAGTGGCGTGAGCACATGACCAGTAACGCTCGCCACGCGAGCGTTCTCGTTGTGGGGGAAGCCCTCGTCGACGTTGTGACCCGAGTGGACGGTCGGATCGACGAGGCGCCGGGGGGAAGTCCTGCGAACGTCGCCCTCACCCTCGGCAGGCTGGGTCACACACCGCAGCTGCTGACGCGGCTCGCAGACGACTCACGTGGCCGAAGGGTGCGTTCGTGGCTGAATGCGTCTGGCGTCGCGGTGACTGCCGTGGAAGCGTCGCGAACTGCGACGGCGACTGCGCGACTGAATGCTCAAGGTTCGGCGGACTACGAATTCGACCTCGAGTGGACTCTCGCGGGTGCTGTCGTGACCACCGCCGACATCGTGCACACCGGGTCGATTGCCGCGCTCATGGAGCCGGGAGCGGCGGATGTTTTACGCATCATCACCCAGCTGCGGGCAGTCGCGCTCGTGACGTACGACCCGAACATCAGACCCGCGCTGCTGGGCGACCCGTCGACCGCGCTGCGGCGAGTCGAAGAGATGGTGGCGCTTGCGGATCTGGTCAAGGCGAGCGATGAAGATCTGCGTTGGCTGTACCCCGGCAAGGATCCGCTCGACGTCGCGCGGTCATGGCTTACGACAGGCCTGGCCGTCGCGGTGGTCACAACCGGCGAGGGCGGTGCGTTCGCGGTCGCGAGGTCGGGCGTCATCGCGGTCGAGGCCGAGCGAGTCGATGTCGTCGATACCGTCGGCGCCGGCGACACGTTCATGGGTGCTCTGATCGATGGGTTCATTCGCTCGGGGTATCAGAACGCGAAGGCGCGACAGAGTCTGCGCGGTATACCCGCCGACGAACTTGAGGCCATCCTGCGCTTCAGCGCTCACGCCGCGGCCGTTACCGTCTCACGCCCAGGGGCCGACCCGCCGTGGCGTGAGCATCTACCGCTCGACCTCCGGGTACCTGAGGCGGGCGACGCTCCCGGATAACCGCACATTGGGGCTGCTGCGTCCCTGAAGCACCCCGCATTCCGGCCGTCGGCTCAGCCGACTGGTCCGGCGGGTTGTCCGCGACGAGGCACCTCATAGGTCTCGGACACCGCCGGATCGCGGCGATCACCGGGCCGGAGGATGTCATGTGCGCCCTGGCGAGGCTCGCCGGTGTGGGCTGCCGGCAGGATCGCCGGCAGCCCACATGTCCTGTGATTTACAGCCAGTATCCGAGGTTGAAGAGGAGCTTCTGGGCGAGGGCATCCAGTCCAGCCGCCTGCTCTTCGGTCAGTTTGCCGTCGGTCTTGAGCTCGCTCACCTGCGTGGCGAAGCCGTTCAGCACCTCGATGGCGCCCGCGCTATCGCCGTTGGTGACGAGGCTCAACGCCTGGTCGAGCTTCACCGTGAGGGCGTTGAGGTTTCCCTTGTTCAGGCTCGTGGCGGCGACGCCGGCCTTCGCGGTGTCGATCTCATCCTTGACGAACGCCTCCGGGTGCCAGAGGTAGTCCCGCGCGAACGTCGTGAACATCTGGTTCCACGTGTTGAAGTCGTGCGCACCAGCCACCACGACGTTCTCGACGAACCCGACGTTGTCGAGATTGCCCACCGTGTTCGCGTTGGGCAGACCGAAGTCCCAGCGCCCGCCGCCGAACAGGATGTACGGCGCAGCCAGGTTCGGCGTCGTGGCGCGAACGCTCGCGCCACCGCTCCACGGCCCGTAGTAGCCGAACTGGTCAGCGTCGAAGTTGATCAGGTTCTGCGTGACCGCCGAACCAGCCGACAGACCCGCGAAGGCCCGATCGATGGCGTCCGTCGAGACGTGGTAGTTGGTCTCGACAAACGGAATGACGACGTTGCGCAGGTTGGGGTAGCCCTGGTTGGCGGCCCCGAGATAGTTCGTGTTCGTCGTGATGACGACCGCGGGCTCGGTTTCGCCATCCTGGATGAGATTGTCCATGATGACCGGGACATCGCCCATGTTCATCCAGTCCGACTGATCCTGACCACCGCCGTGCTGCATGTAGATCGTCTTGTACGGCTCTGCGCGGTTGGGGTCGTAGTCCGGCGGCAGGTAAACGCCCATGGTGCGCGTCGTGCCGTTGACCTGGAACGGGACATAGCTCCACGTGCCCTTGGGCGAGTCGGCGCGCTCGAGCTCGATCTGACGCGCGGCGAGCGGCGCGTAGTTCTGCTTCTCTGCGTCATACGGCACGAACACCTTGTTGAAGGCCCGTCGCGCGGTGCCCGTGAGGCCATCCGGCGCGAAGATCGGCGAGTTCGCCGGGTCGGCCACCCAGAGGTTGGTGTTGTTGTTGACGTAGAACCAGTACTGGTTGGCGCCGGCCGCGAGGGGCACGTCGGTGACCCAGTAGCCGTCGCCGGCATTCGTCATCTGCACGTCGTACCCGCCGCCACCTCGCATGAGGCCGGGGCGGTACTGCGACGGCTGGTAGACGGTCGTGTCAGTGGGGTCCTCCCAGTTGCGCAGCAGGATGTCGGCGACGAATCGCACGCTCGTCGCGTTCGGGTCGTAGTAGACGAAATGTCCGGTGTAACCCGTCGGCGAGTTGGGATCCGCGACGATCGTGGGTCCCGGGATCAGGTCGACCTCGTCGGCCTGCGCCGCCAGCGGTGCCGTGCTCAGCACCATCGCCAACGCAAGACCGAACACTGCGAGCGGCTTCACAAGCCGGCCGTGTGCGCCACCGTCGCTTCGGCGCTGCGCTTGTGCGGTTGATCGCAAAGCTGTCATCACTCTTCCTCCTTGAATAGTCGTTGAGCGCTCCAGGGCGGCTCGACGACGCCAGGCTAGCCAGCATTTACGACGTTGTAAAGACAAATTTTACGACGTTGTAAATCGGACCGTTCTCCGAGTGCAGTGTCGACGGCACGACGGCGCCGCCGGCAGCAGAGACGTCTGCCGGCAACCCCGTGCGATGGATCGAACTGTTACGAATTGATGTTCTGGATCGTCTCCTCAACGGCGAGGGTCAGCGCCGCCGCCTGCTCGGCGGTCAGCTTGCCTTCGGCCAGCAGGCTGCCGACCTGGCCGATGAAGTCGGTCGACAGAAGGCCCGCGGCGCCGGCCGCGTCGCCCTGGGCGAGCAGCTTCTCAGCCTGATCCAGCTTGACCGCCAGAGCCTTCTTGAGCCCGCCGTTGACACCCAGGTCTCCGATGGCCGTCTTGAGCCCGGAGATCTGCTCGGTAGCTGTCACATCGCGCACGGTGATCGTCACGTCTTTCGTCGCGGACAGGCTGTATTGACGGTCCCCGTCGCTCGCTGTGAACGTGACGGTGTACTCGCCGGCCTGCGTGTAGTCGGGCGTCCACGAGAACTGCCGCGTCGTGGGATCGAAGCTCGCGCCGACTGGAAGCCCGGACGCGTCGTACGTCAGGGCGTCGCCGTCAGGGTCGGTCGCCTCGACGCTGAAGGTCAGGCTGCGGTTCTCGTCGACGGACTGGGACTCACCGCCCTCGTTCCACGCCGGTGCGCCGTTCACGAATGCTCCGCGCTGCCACACATAGTCCCTCGCGAAGATCGCGAAGAGCTGCGGCCACGCGTTGAAGTCGTGGCCGCCAGCGACGACGGTGTTCTTGAAGTTCGCCTTACCCACGAGACCGTTGAGCTGCGACTGCGTCGCGCACAGGTTCAGGTTGTCCCAGATGCCGCATCCGATGTGGATGTAGGCCTGGTTCAGGTTCGCGGTATTCGGGTTGATCCCTGCACGGAAACTCCATACACCGTAGTACCCGAAGCGCAGCGGGTTGTTGTTGATGATGTTGGTCGTCATCTGTGCACCCGCCGACAGACCGGCGAACGCGCGATCCAGCCGGTCCGTGGAGACGTTGTAGTGGCTCTCGACGAACGGAAGGATGATGTTGGTCAGGTTGTTGTACGGCGACGCACCCATGTAGTTCGAGTTGGTGGTCACGACGACCGCCGGCTCGGTGAGGCCATCCTGGAGCAGGTTGTCCATGATGATCGGGACACTGCCGATTGTCAGCCAGTCGGACTGGTCCTGACCGCTGCCGTGCTGCAGGTAGATCGTCTTATACGGCTCGGCGCGGTTCGGGTCGTAACCGGGCGGGAGATAGACGCCGAGAGTGCGTGTGCTCGCGCCGATCTGGATCGGCACGTAGCTCCACGTTCCCTTCGCCGAGTCTGGCCGCGGGTTCTCGATGACGCGAGCCGCGAGCGGTGCGTAGTTCTGCTTCTCGGCGTCGTACGGCACGTAGACCGCGTTGAAGGCGCGCCGCGCGGTGCCGGTCAGGCCGTCAGGCGCGTAGAGCGGCGGATTCGCCGGGTCGGTCACCCAGAGGTTGGTGTTGTTGTTGACGTAGAACCAGTACTGGTTGACACCGGCGGCGAGGGGTACGTCGGTAACCCAGTAGCCGTTGCCCGCGTTGGTCATCTGCACGTCATAGGCGCCCGCTCCGCGCATCAGGCCTGGCTTGTACTCCGACGGCTGGTAGACCTTCGTGTCGGTCTGGTCCGCCCAGTTGCGCATCAGGATGTCGGCGACGAAGCGCACGCTTGTGGCGGTCGGGTTGTAGTACACGAAGTGACCTGTATAGCCGGTCGGCGAATCGGGGTCCTGGATGACGGTCGGGCCGGGTGTCAGGTCGACGTCGTCCGCCTGGGCCGCCACTGGCACCCCGCCCAGCATCATCGCCAGCGCGATGCCCAGAGCCGCGAACGGCTTCAGAAGTCGGGCGTGCACGACTTTGCCCTCGCTCCTGCCTCGCGACTCTCTGATTGATTGAAACGCTCTCATCACTGTTCCTCCTTGAATAGCTGCGGAGCGCCCCTGGGTCGCTCGTCGACGTCAGGCTAACTAGGATTTACTACGTTGTAAAGCACAGATTTACGACGTTGTACAACGTTCCGCCTCGCCCTGCTGGACGGGAGCCGTCCGACGATCGTGACGATCCTCGACGAGTGGGAGATCCCGTCGAGGGGCTGGAACGCACCTGGAGTTCTGCTCGCGGAGCCGCTCCGTTCAGAGTGACCATCGATGCGCAGTTCCGCTTCCCGCTGTTTCTCCACCGGAAGGCCGATCTTGCGGACTACGCGAAGAGCGGTGTCTGGTTGGATGTGGTCGGTAGGTGGGGGCATAAGGTGCAACTGCGGGGTCGTCGTTCACTGTGAGGGGTCGGGATGGTTGATCCGGGCGCGGGTTTCGGGTTCAAGCGTTTGCTGCGCGCCTTGGCAAGCGCTGTTGCCGCGGTCGGCCTGATAGTTGTCGCCCAGCCGGCTGGGCCGCAAGCGGTCGCCGGGCCGCCCACGGTAACCAGTGCGGACATCAGGTTCGCGGATCCTGACCTCACGCTGCGTTACCCCACGGCCCGGCAGGTCGCGTCCGTTCCGGGGTACATCGACCAGATCGAACAGGACATCACTCGATTCTTGCGGCCGTCGCCGTCGTATCCGGTGTATCCCGGTGCGGTGACGCTGGCCGCGCACGACGGCGTGATCGTTGCGCGTGATGCGGTCGGCTATGCGCTGCGGTACCTCAATGACACGCCGACCGACATTCCGCCGGACCAGTGGATTCCGATGCGACAGAACACCATCTTCGATCTGGCCTCGATGACCAAGTTGTTCACCTCGATCGCCGCGGTGCAGCTCATCGAAGACGGCCGGATTGCGCTCGATGCTCCTGTCGTACGCTACATTCCGGCCTTCGGGGCCAAGGGCAAGTCCGACATCACCATGCTCAACCTGCTCACCCACACCTCCGGGCTTCCCCCCGACCCAGACCCGAGGCTGTGCGCCTACCCGACACACGAGCAGCAGTGGGCAGCCGTCTACGCGGTGGCGCCGGTGACGCCACCGAACGAGGCGTTCCTCTATTCCGACATGAACATGATGACGCTGGGCAAAGTCATCGAGACCGTCACCGGGCAGACGCTCGATCGTGTTATCGCGCGGAGCATCACCGAGCCGCTTCACATGTCCGAGACCATGTTCAACCCACCCGCATCGCTCAAGCCCCGCATCGCGGCCGAGGAATACCAGCCGTGGACGGGCCGGGGCATCGTGTGGGGCAGCGTGCACGACGAGAACGCCTACTGCGTCGGCGGCGTTTCCGGACACGCCGGTGTCTTCTCCACCGCGGCGGATCTAGCCGTGCTGGCGCAGACACTGCTCAACGGTGGGCAGTACGAAGGCGCTCGGATCCTTTCGGAGCACTCGGTGCGCGAGCTGTTCACCGATTACAACCAGGCTTTTCCCACCCATGCGCACGGGCTGGGCTTCGAGCTCGATCAGCGTCGGTACATGGGCGCGCTCAGCTCGCCGGTGACGGCTGGGCACACAGGTTTCGCCGGAACGTCGATAGTCATCGATCCGCTCGCACACTCGTTCATGATCCTGCTCACGAACCGCGTCCACCCGAGCCGTAGCTGGGGCGCCGACAACCCGCCGCGCGCGGCGGTCGCCACCGACCTGGCAATGGCCCCCGCGGTACGCCCCACACGAGGTCCCACCGCTTGGTTCGCCGGGGCGGTGGACGACACGACCGCGACGCTCACCGTTCCGGTCGCAGTTCCAGCCGGTACCGCGGAGCTGTCCTTCGACTTGTGGTACGACACCGCCGAAACCGACAGCGGAGCTCTCCAAGCGTCCTCCGACGGCGGCGCGACCTGGCAACTGGTTCCGCTGTCGCTGCGGGTGGGCAGCGATCGCTGGCAGACCGATGGCACGTTCACCGGATTCGAAGGCAGGCAATGGTTGCGGGCATCGGCGCACCTCAACCCGTTGACCACTCACATTCGCTGGATCTACACCACCGGCTCGGCTGCGCACGGCCGCGGTGTCTACGTCGACGCGGTGGCGGTGAACGGTGCCCAGGGCGCGATCTTCGACGACAGTCGCTCCGCCGATGCAGCCCAGTTCCAGCCTGATGGTTGGATGGAAAGCCGGACCTGAGCCGCACTGCACCCTGCATCGAGGCGACACGGAAGTCGCTGCCGGGCTATAAGGGATCGAGCGCGATTGAAACGGATCTCGATCGACGCGGTTCAAACCCATCCGTCTCCGCCGATAATTATCCCTGATCAGGGGTACTATTTATGGCTGCGCGCCCACGAGCTGCCCACATCCTGACCGCCGGACGGTCAGGCCTCTCGAGGGTGATCGATCGGCTACTGAAAGCCGGGGTGGATAGCGCGGCGATTCATGGAGCTCCTGACAATTGCCTGATGCTCCCGCAGATCCTGCCGCTGGCGCTCTACTTGGCCATCCGGCCGTTGCAGTGCTCGAGCACACCGTCGAGGTCTTGACACGCTCGGGAAATGCCTTGCCGCCGCCTGTCGGTCGGGGTATGTTCGGCGCCATCCACCGGTGGAGCAGCCAGCGGCTCCGCGGCGAAGGGGCGACCATGGACGCATCCAATATTGCAACCGCAATCCGGGAGGCCAAGGGCTATCTCGCCGAGCACCCGGACGAGGCGCGCTATCGCGACTCCGAGGCGGTCGCCGTGGTCGAGAACAGTCTGATCGTACGTGTGGAGGGCGACGGCTGGACCCTCCGGACCGACATGTCGAGGGGCGTCGGCGGCGGGGCCTCCGCCGCCTCGCCAGGCTGGATGATGCGGGCGGCGCTCGCCTCCTGCGTCGCTACTCTGATCACCATGCGGGCCGCCGAGCGCGGGGTCGCTCTTCATGGGCTGCGCGTCGCGGTGGACAGTGAGTCCGACGACCGCGGCATCCTCGGGATCGCGGAGAACGTGCCGGCCGGACCGCTGAGCATGCGCCTTCGAGTTTCGGCTGACCCCGGAGATCAGGACGAGTCGCTGCTGCGCGAGGTCATCGAATGGGGCTTCGATCACTGCCCGGTCTGCGATGCGATCCAGCGGTCGGTGCCGGTTCAGCACATCGTCGAGCTCCGCTGACCTGCCACGTGGTCCGGCTCCGACGGTCGCTTTCGGGGCGGTATCGTGTGGGCGCGCAGATGCCGTCTTGCCCAAGAACTGTTCGCAAGACCTCTTCGGGACGTCCGCTCGTCTGCCAAAATTGCCCAGGTCAACGGTCGTTTGCGAACGGTGACTCGGCACGAATACGGAGGGGCTTTATTCCTCGGTTCCTAGCTCATGGGCGGTACTTCGTCAGCAGTCGGTCTCACGGACCGTCCGCGTCGGGCGCGCGGAGGAGCGTGCGTTCGGCCATCGTGGTGAGACGGTCGGCCACGTCGGCGACGCTCAGTTCGCGCTCGCGGAACAGCTGGTCGAAGGTGAGAAAGCTCGTCAGGATCCAGAGGATCTGAGCGGCCTCGTCGCGCGCCAGGTCGTGCCGAAGATATCCCTGCGCGGCGAGGCGGCGAGCGAGGTTGCGCATGCCCGGCCAGCGGCCGTGTTCGAAGCGACGGAGCGCAGCGGCGGCATCCGGGTCGGTCGCGGCGAGTGTGTGGATCGAGCGAGCCAGTTCTGGTTCGGTCGCGTAGATGGCGGTCCCGGCGCGAAGGCTTTCGATGAGGGCGGTCCGAGCGTCCGGCAGCCGGAACATCGTCGAAAGGTTCTCGAAGCCGCCGCGCTCGAGCAGGTCGACGGCCAGAGCGTCGAACAGTTCCGTTCGCGAACCGAACAGCACGTAGATGGTCGAGCGTGCGACACCCGCCTCGCGCGCGATGTCGTCGACCTTGACCGCGCCCAACGGTCCTGAACGCAGCGACGCGCCCGCAGCGCCCAGGATCCGCTCCCGCGTCTGCTGCGAGGTCTCCGCGCGGCGTCGCTGCACATACTGCCGTTTCTCCATGAAGATATTGTACTTCATCGGACATCGTGTATTCTGAACTACGCGTTGTCCGATCAAATAAAGGAGCGTTCGAGATGACCGCCAACGAAAGGCTTCAGAAAGTCCCCGTGCTCGTCGTCGGCGCCGGCCCCGCCGGCCTCACCGCAGCCATCGGTCTCGCCCACCAAGGCGTTCGATCGATGATCGTCGAGCGCCACGAAGGCACGTCCACCTTCCCGAAGGCGTCCGGGATCAGCACCCGTTCGATGGAGATCTTCCGCTCCTGGGGCCTCGAGAAGTCCATGCGTGAGCACAGCCAGGACGTCCAGCCCTGCTTGTCCGTCCGTCCGACGCTCACCGGCCCTCAGCTCGCCCTGTTGCAACTGGGCTTCCCCCTTGACGAGCAGGCGCTTGCCGTCAGCCCGACTCGCACCGCACTGATTCCCCAGGACAGGCTCGAGCCCGTCCTGCTCGACCACGCGCTGGAGCTCGGCGTCGAGGTGCGCTTCGCCACCGAGCTCGTGTCCCTCGAGCAGGACTCGACCGGGGTGACCGCCGTCGTCCGTTCCGTCGATGACGGCACGTGCTCGACGGTGCGCGCATCCTACGTCGTCGGTGCCGACGGGACGCGCAGTTCGGTTCGCGACTTGCTGGGCATCGAGACCCACGGTCCCGATGACCTCGGGGACTTTGCAACGGTGCTTTTCCGAGCCGAGCTGTGGTCGCTGCTCGGCGACGAGCGGTTCGGGCTCTATGAGCTCAATGGCCCGGTCCCGGGCGTCATCGTTCCGACCGGCCGCGACGACCGCTGGGTCCTCGGGATGCCGTGGGACCCTCGCAGCGAATCGATAGCCGACTACACCACCGAGCGCTGCATCGGGCTGATCCGTGCGGCCACCGGTGTGCCTGATCTCGAGATCGAAGTGATCAGGCGGATGCCGATCCAGTTCGTCGCGCAATCCGCCGACCGTGTCCGCGACGGCCGGGTGTTCCTCGTCGGCGACGCCGCCCATCGGATGCCGCCGTTCGGCGGGCGAGGACTGAACACCGCCGTCGCCGACGCGTTCGGTCTGTCATGGAAGCTCGCCTGGGTGCTCCGGGGATGGGCCGAAACCGCTTTGCTGGACACGCACGTCGACGAGCGGAATCCGGTCGGCCGCCACAACCTCGGGCTGGCTGCATCCCGAAGCGCGGGCGGCACGACCGACGGACTGACCGAGGATATGGGGTACGTCTACCGCTCGGCGGCGATCGACGTGGACGACCGGGACGAGCCGGCGGGGAGCCACCTGTTCCCGACCATCGCGACACCGGGCGCCCGGCTCCCGCATGCGTGGCTGAACGGAGCCGACGGCTGCATCTCCACCCACGACCTCGTCGGTCCCGGCCTGACGCTGATCACAGGGCCGCAGGGCGATGGGTGGCTGGCGGCTGCGGACGAGCTCACCCTGACCACTTCCGTACCGCTTTCGGTGTACTGCGTCGGGGCGGGGCTCGACAGCCCGGATGGCGTGTTCGAGGAGCGTTTCAGCCTCGGCGTGGATGGTGCCGTGCTCGTCCGACCCGACGGCCACATCGCCTGGCGACGCGAGGCGGGGACGGTGGCGAACCACCTCGCGGCGCTCCGCGCGGCTGTCGCAATCACCACGGGCCACGCGGCCGGCGACCACCCTCGCGTGAGCGCGCTCGAGTCGGTGGTCTGGACGCCGCGCTCCGCGGCTTAGTCGAACCGCACCGGAGGCGGCGTCGTTTCCGTTCTACTTCGCATCTCCCCGTCGGGTCAGTCGATCCGTTCAGGGCTTGGCAGCGGCGGTTCGTTTCGCGGACTCGATGATCAGGTCGACGCCGAGGAAGTACAGATCGGTGTCCTGCAGGTCGGCCAGCTGACCGCTATGGAAGGCGATGAGCGGATAGTGCCGCGGGTCGACCAGTGGCGGCTCGTCGAACCAGGGCGAGCCGCCGCTGGGATGCTCGCCATATTCGGCGCGCGCTCGAGCGATGCCGGCGGCGCTGGCGAGTGTGTGGGACGCGAGCAGGGCGTAGTGACGGACGACGTCGTCGCCTTCTAGTCCGGCGCGGCGGAAGGCGTCCAGCGTCAGCTCGATCGCGGCGAGCTCGCCGGGTCCGTGGGTGGTCAGCACGATCGCCTCCGCGCCGATGGCGGGGTAGCGCGTCATCCAGTCCAGGGTGACGCGAGCCAGGTGACGGAGGCGCGCTTCCCAATCCTCGGGGTCGTCGTCAACCTCTGCGATCGCGCGCACCGTCACCTCGTCGAGCAGTGCCGCCATGAGCTCGTTCTTGCTGCGGAAGTGGCGGTAGATCGCTGTGGGATCGCTGCGGAGGTGGGTGCCGAGGTCCCGCACCGAGATCGACGCGGTCCCGGGAGTCGCGGCGAGCTGGAGCCCCGCCGCGATGATCGTGTCGCGGTCGAGCCTCGTCTTCTCGGAGCGCGCGCCGCCAGCTGCTGTCGTCATCGTCGCCTTCCACGTCGCGGTCCCTACATCGTGGCACTGCGCCAGCCCTAAGCCCGGTGAGCCACGCCCGGATAGCATAACGACTTTGACCACATCGTTGTCAACAGTGTTGACGACAGCGTTGCGAATCGCTACTGTCGCCCCATCACCCGTCGATGATGAAAGGGGCGAAATGCCGACGAACGACGTCGTGTTCATCCACGGAGCCGTGTTCACCGGAACCGGCGAACCACTGCACGGGTACGCCGTGGCGATCTGCGGAGACCGCATCTCCGCAGTCGTGCCCGATGCAGAGGTCGATTCCCTCATCGACGCGTGGACGCGCGTCATCGACCTCGAGGGAGCACTTCTCGCTCCGGGCTTCCAGGACGCTCACATCCATCCCGTCGGGGCCGGCGTCGAACTGCTGCAGTGCAACCTCACCGAAGCTGCGGATGCTGCAGCCGCAGTCGCCGTCGTGCAGGCGTATGCGCAGGCAAACCCCGAGGAGCCGTGGATCGTCGGGGGCGGGTGGTCGATGGATCACTTCCCCGGCGGCGCGCCCGTGCGGGGTCTGCTGGATGCCGTCGTGCCCGACCGGCCCGTCCTGGTGCAGAGCCGTGACCACCACAGCGCGTGGGCGAACTCGGCGGCGATCCGCGCGGCCGGTATCGACACCACGACGCCCGACCCTTCCGACGGCCGAATCGAACGCGAAGAAGACGGCACACCCGCCGGCACCTTCCATGAGGGTGCGATGGAGCTGTTCGCAGGCGTCCGCCCTGAGCTGAGCACCGATCTGGCCTATCGAGGACTGCTGCGCGCGCAGAGCGAGCTCGTCGCACTCGGAATCACCGGCTGGCAGGACGCCATGGTCGGGTCCGTCAGCGGCGTCCCTGACCCGCTCGGCGCGTATCAGCGCGCCTTTGACGAGGGGACCCTCCTCGTGCGGGTCGTCGGAGCCCAGTGGTGGGAGCGTGCCGGCGGCATCGACCAGGTCGACCGCTTCACCGCCCGGCGCGACGAGTTCGCCGCTCGCGGGGATGACCGCCTGCGGCTGGGCACCGTCAAGATCATGGTCGACGGCGTCGCCGAGAACCAGACGGCCGCCATGCTCACGCCGTACCGGGACAATCACGGCCACGACACTCACAACCACGGGATGTCGTTCGTCGAGCCCGAGCGGCTGCGCGAGTACGTGACGGCACTGGATGCCGCGGGCATGCAGGTGCACTTCCATGCGCTGGGCGACCGGGCCGTGCGCGAGGCGCTCGATGCCGTTGCGGCGGCCCGCGCGGCGAACGGCCCGACCGATGGGCGCCACCACCTCGCGCATCTGCAGGTCGTCGACGAAGCGGACGTGGCGCGGTTCGCCGACCTCGACGCCGTCGCGAACATCCAGGCGCTCTGGGCGACGCACGAAGACCAGCTCGACGAGCTGACGCTGCCGTTCCTGCGCGACGGCGCCGACCAACGCCACTACCCGTTCGGTGACCTCGTGCGGGCGGGGGCGCGGCTGGCGGCCGGAAGCGACTGGCCGGTCTCCAGCGCTGATCCGATGGATGCCATCCACATCGCCGTGAACCGTCGCTATCCGGGTTCGGATGCGCCGCCGCTCGGGGGTTCCGGGCAGTGCATCGACCTCGCCACCGCCATGGCGGCGTACACGTCGGGCAGCGCGTACGTGAACCATCGCGATGACGAGACGGGCAGCATCCGGCCGGGGTACCTCGCCGATCTGGTCGTCCTCGACCCGGATCCCTTCTCCATTCCCGCCGATCAGATCCATCGAGCGACCGTCACGTCCACCTGGATCGACGGCGCGCTCGTCCACTCCGGAACCACCGACCATGCACTGGAGCTCTCATGACCCCCTCCCACGTCACCCGTCGCGCGGCCGCCCTGATCAGCGGCGCAGTGATCGCCGGCCTCACGCTCGCCGGATGCACGGCGCCGGCGCCGCAGGCTGACGAGACGATCGACTGGTCGCTCACCGATGAGACCGCCGCGCCGTCCGCCGACATCGACTCGTTCAGCTGGGTGAGCTACGCCGAGCCCTACTCCTTGGACTACGCGTACGCGTTCGACTACTCCGACAACCAGGTACTCGCCAACGTCTGCGAGTCGCTACTCCGCCTGAACCCCGACTACTCGCTGACTCCGGGACTTGCCGAGTCGTTCGCGCATCCGACTCCGACGACGTGGGTCTATTCGATCCGCGACGGCGTGAGCTTCCACGACGGAACCCCGCTCACCGCCGACGACGTGGTCGTCTCGATGAGTCGCCACCTCGATCCCGCGGTCGGGTCGTCCTGGTACTCCGTGTACCAGTACGTGGCATCGATCGAGAAGACCGGCGACCGTGAGGTGACGGTGACGACCACGCAGCCCGACTCGCAGTTCAACCTCGCGATGGGCGGATCGGCCGGCGTGATCGAGTCGGCTGCGACCCTCGCTTCGGCCGGCGCCGACTATGGCAACTCGACGGGCGGCGTTAACTGCACCGGTCCGTTCGAGCTCACCGAGTGGAAGGCGGGGGAGTCCATCACCCTCACCCGCTACGACGACTACTGGGATGAGTCCTTGCGGGCGCACGCCGCGACGGTCGACATGCTCTTCATGAATGACGCGACGGCGCGGGTGAATGCGCTGAAGTCGGGCGAGGTAGACGGTGGCTGGATGATCCCGATCGAGGCCGTGCCGCAGTTGCGCGATTCGGGCAAGGGCGATGTGCTGTTCGGCATGACGACGGCCGTGTCGAGCCTCATCGTGAGCAACCTGGAGGGTCCGCTCGGCGACGTCCGCGTTCGCCAGGCGCTTCTGATGGCACTCGATCGTCAGGGCATCATCAACGCCGCGCTCAAGGGCGTCGGCGAGGTCACCGATGTGCTCACGACCGAATCCGTGTGGAACGGCGCCGACGCCGACGCACTCACATCGGCGTTCGAGGACGTCGAATCGTACCCGTACGACCTGGAGGCCGCCCGCGCGCTCGTCGAGGAGACGGGAGCAGCCGGAGAGGAGATCGTCTTCGCGACGGCTCCGATCGGCAGCGACTTCGCGATCATCTCGCAGGCCACCGCGGCAGCTGCCCAGGCGATCGGACTAGAGGCGAAGATCGAAACCGTGTCGCCGAGCGCGTACACCGCGCTGTTCTCCGACCCGTCGGCGCGCGAGGGAATCGACCTCTTCTATACGAGCTGGTACTTGTCGAGCCCGGATCCGCTCGAGATGTACGCGGTGCTGCGCACCGGCGAGTTCAGCAACTACGGCCAGTGGAGCGACCCGGCGTTCGACGCGATCGTCAACGAGGCAGCCGCGATCGACGATGCCGCCCTGCGCAGCGAGAAGACCGCCGAGGCCCAGCAGATCGCCAACGAGCAGCTGCCCTGGCTGCCGCTGTACACCGCGCCGATGTCGCTCTTCCTGGGCGAGCGGATCACCGGTGTCACCCCGTCGATCGCGTTCCTCTACTACCCGTGGGCGGCGACGATTGGCGCCCGGTAGCGCCGCGGCGACGGGACGCCGGCGCACCTCGGCGACCGTCCGACGGGTCGCAGGCAAGCTCGGCGGACTGCTGCTGACGCTGTTCCTCGCCTCACTGCTCGTCTTCTTCTCGCGGTTCCTCGTGCCGGGCGATCCGGTGAGGTTCCTGCTGCGCGGGAGGGAGCCGAGTGCGGAGGCGATCGCCGAGGTGACGGCGCAATTCGGGCTCGATCTGCCGCCGTGGCAGCAGTACCTGAACTGGCTCGCCGGCGTCCTGCACGGCGACTTCGGCCGGTCGCTGCAATACCGTCAGGACGTCACGACGGTTATCGGCGAACGCCTCCCGGTCACCCTCATCCTCGTGATCATGGCGGGGTCCATCATCGCCGTGGTGGGACTCACGTTCGGCATCGTCGCCGCCTTGAACCGCGGAAAGGCCCTCGACCGCATCACGCTGATCGCTCTCACGATGCTGGGCGCCATCCCGTCGTTCGTCGGCTCGATCATTCTGATCGCGGTGTTCGCCGTCCAGCTCGGATGGTTCCCGTCGTTCGGGTCCGGCGAAGGCTTCCTCGACACGGTCTACCATCTGGTGCTCCCCTCGATCGCGCTGGCCATCGTGTTCATCGTGCTCGTCGGCAAGGTGACCCGGTCGGCGATGGTCGAGCAGCTCAGCCGTGAGCACGTCGAAGTGGCGACGAGCCGCGGTCTCAGGCGCCCGGCAGTGGTCCGCCGCCATGTGCTGCGCAACGCCCTCGGCCCGATCATCACTGTGAGCGGCATCCTGGTCGCCGGTCTCATCGTCGCGAGCTCGATCGTCGAGTCCGCCTTCGGCCTCGCCGGAATCGGCTCGCTGCTCGTGCAGTCGGTGGATCGGCTGGACTTTCCCGTGGTGCAGGCGATCGTCCTGCTCGTCGTGACCGTGTTCGTGATCGTCAACGCCGTCGTCGACGTGCTCGAACCCTGGATCGACCCCCGCTCGACGGCAGGAGACGGTGCCCGATGACCGTAACGCCCACCCTCGCGATGGAGGTGCTGCGCGCGCCGCGAGCGCCCCGCGCAAGCGCCATCGTCGTGACGAGCATCGTCGTCGTCGCCGTGATCGCGCTCGCCGCCGTGTTCGCGCCGTTCCTCGCGCCGTACGATCCGGATGCCGTCGACTTCTCGGCCATCTACGCCCCGCCCAGCTGGGCGCACCTCCTCGGCACGGACGGTCTCGGCAGAGACACGCTGAGCCGCATGATGTACGGCGCACGCACCGCCCTCATCGCGCCGCTCATCGTGGTCATCGCATCCACCGCCATCGGCATCCTCCTCGGCCTGGTGGCCGGCTGGCGAGGGGGCTGGCTCGACGCGGGCCTGGGCCGCATCTTCGACGTGGTGTTCGCGTTCCCGTCCCTGCTCATCGCGATCATGGCGGTCGCCCTGTTCGGCAAGGGGCTGGTGGCCCCAGTCATCGCGATGAGCATCGCGTACGCACCGTTCGTGGCGCGGCTGACCAGATCGCTGGTCGCCACCGAGCGCACCCGCCCGTACGTCGCGGCGTACCGGGTGCAGGGCTTCGGCGGTGCATGGATCGCGCTGCGCCGAGTGCTTCCGAACGTCACTCCGATCGTCGGAGCGCAGTCGACCCTGAACTTCGGCTACGTGCTCGCCGAGCTCGCCGCGCTCTCGTTCCTCGGGCTGGGCGTGCAGCCGCCCACGGCCGACTGGGGCGCGATGATCAACGAAGCCCAGGCCGGCCTGGTCGGCGGCCACTTCCTGCCCGCCATCGTGCCGGCGGCCGCAGTGGTCCTCGTGGTCGTCGCGGTCAACATCATCGGCGAGGCGCTCTCCGACCGGATCGGCGGAGGGATGCCGGCATGAACGTCCTCGAGATCGACCGGCTCACCATCGACCTGGCCAGCGGACAGCCGCTGCTGCAGGGAATATCGCTCTCGGTCGATGCGGGCGAGACCGTCGGGCTGGTCGGCGAGTCGGGATCGGGCAAGTCGCTCACCGCCCGCTCGGTGCTCGGGCTGCTCCCTCTGAGGGCGAAGACGGGTGGCTCGGTCCGCGTGCAGGGGCAGGAGGTGCTGGACGCGAGAGGCGCGGACCTGCTCGCCATCCGGCGTCGGCGCGCGGCCATGATCTTCCAGGATCCCCGCGCCGGTATCAATCCGATGCGGACGATCGGCGACCACCTGACCGAATCGCTGCGCTTCTGCGAGGGCTGGGACCGCCCGCGCGCGCGCGACCGGGCACTCGAACTGCTCGCCGCCGTCCGGCTTCCGAGCCCCGAAGCCCACTTCGGCCAGTACCCGTTCGAACTGTCAGGCGGCATGCTCCAGCGGGTCATGATCGCAGGAGCCCTCACCTCATCCCCGGACCTCCTGGTCTGCGACGAGCCCACCACGGCGCTCGACGTCACGACGCAGGCCGAGATCATCGCGGTGCTCAGCGAGCAGCGCGATGCGCGCGGAATGGGGATGCTGTTCATCACGCACGACCTCAACCTCGCCGCATCTCTCTGCGATCGCGTCTACGTCATGCGGAGCGGGTCGATCGAGGAGGAGGGTGCCGCACGCGAGGTGCTCCGGCATCCGCGGGCCGAGTACACGAAGCGCCTCGTCGCTGCGACACCCTCGCTCAGGTCGGCGGGCGCAGCGCCAGCTGCAGTCGCGCCGCCCCCATCCGATACGCCCATGCTCTTCATACGCGGACTGTCGAAGACGTACCACCGCGGCGGCAAGCCCTCCGTGGCTGCCGTGGTCGACACATCCCTCGAGATCCCCCGTGGCGCAGCGCTCGCGGTGGTAGGGGAGTCGGGCTCAGGCAAGTCCACCCTGGCGCGGATGATCGTCGGGCTCGAGCAGGCGGATGCGGGCGACATCCGCATCGACGGCAGAGAGCGCACTGCGGCACCCCGGAACCGGAAGGAGCGTTTAGCGCACGCGCGGAGCGTGCAGATGGTCTTCCAGGATCCCTACCTGTCGCTCGATCCACGGATTCCGGCCGGCCGAGCCATCGAGGACGCCCTGCGCCTGCACCATCGGCTCGAGGGCAAGGATGCCGCCTCCCGCGCGCGCGAACTGCTCGAAGTCGTCGGGCTCAGCGCCGAGCATGCGGCGGCTCGCCCGAGGACCCTGTCAGGAGGTCAGCGCCAGCGGGTGGCGATCGCACGCGCCCTCGCGATCGAACCGGATCTGCTGGTGATGGACGAGGCCACAAGCGCCCTCGACGTCTCGGTGCAGGCTCAAGTGCTGGAAGTCGTCGCGCGAATCCGCCGTGATCGCGGTCTGACGCTCCTCATGATCAGCCACGACCTCGCCGTGGTCCGGCGCGTCTGCGACCAGACGGTCGTGATGCGTCGCGGTGAAATCGTCGAACGCGGCGAGACCGGCCCGATGCTCGACGATCCGCAGCATCCCTACACGCGACTTCTCATCGACTCGGTTCCGCGGCCCTTGCGTGCTTAACCGCGCACGGGCCCCGGCTTCGTTACCTGACCAGGCTGATGCCGACGGTCACACCAGCGCAGGCACAGGGCGGTCGGGATGGAGCTCCTGCATCGATTCCATGCAGATACAAGGATCGTTGACGGCGCCCCGACCGAGGAGGATGCTGGGCGGGTGCTGCAGTCTCGCAGTGACATTCGTGACCCTCGCCCGGCAGCGCTGACAGGTCGCACCGCCGTCGGCGGCGCGAAACGGGCTCCTTGAACACCGAAGGAAACGGGACATGGGTACGAGACGAACGGCGTTCCTCGCCGCGATCATGACGGTTGCATTGGTGCCGGCGCTGCTCCTGCCGGCGGCCGCGAGCGCGGTTCCTCCAGGCTCCACGCCGACGCCCGTCGCCGAGGAGCTCGCCACCGGGCTGGCTGGACCGATCGGCAGCACCATCGGGCCCGACGGCGCTTTGTACGTCGCCGACCGGGCTGGCGGCCAGGTCGTGCGAGTCGACACGAGCACCGGGGCGACATCAGCGTTCGCCACCGGTCTGCCGGTGACCGGCGGGGGCGGTGTGTTCGACGTGGCCTTCATCGGCGACACGGCATACGTTCTCTTCACCGGAGTCGGACCTGAGTTCGGCGGGACGGACATCGGTGGCATCTACCGCGTCGACGACATCGACAGCATCACGCTCATCGCCGACACCGCGACGTGGTCGATCGACAACCCGCCCGACGCCGACTACTTCGTGCCGAGCGGCGTGCAGTACGCCTTCGCCCCGTTCGAAGACGGATTCCTCGTCACAGACGGGCACCACAACCGACTCCTGTTCGCCGACCTCGGGGGCGAGGTCAGCGAGGTCGCGCAGTTCGGCAACATCGTGCCGACCGGCCTGCAGATCGACCGCGCGAAGATCTACATGGCCGAGGCGGGGCCGATCCCACATGACCCGGCCACCGGCAGCGTCGTCGCGCTGGGCGCGAAGCATCCGGTTGAACGTGTGGTGGCATCGGGCTACAGCCTGATCGTGGACGTCGAGGCGGCCTCGTGCGGCCTCTATGCCCTGTCGCAGGGCGACTCACCCGGAATGGTCGAGGCCGGCTCGCCGGGTCTTCCTGACAGCGGCGAGCTCCTGCGTGTCAACGGCAACGGCACGTTCACCGTCATCGTCGACGAGCTCGACCAGCCGACATCACTCTCGTTCGTCGGCGACACGGCCTACATCGTGACGCTCGGCGGAGATGTGCTCACGGTCGCCGACGTCGCCCCCGACCGCCACGGCATGTGGGGCGGCTGCGGAGGGATGGACCAGGGCTGACGACTCGACGCGAGCACCGACACGGCATTCGACCCGCTGGTCCGCCCGACTCGGGCGGGGCAGCACCGGATGCCGCGTCCGTGCTCGACCGGCTCACGGGTGGGCTGCCTGGGAGCGATACGCATCGAGCGTCTGCGCGAGGGCATCGGTGATGGGAGTGGCCCGAACTCCCAGCGCAGCGATGTCACTGGAATCGACGATGAACGGCTCCTCGAACTCGTAGGCCATCTCGGTCAGTTCACGCACGGTGGGATTGAAGAGGCCTATGGCCATCAGCCCCAGCCTGGGGATGCGGCCAATTCGTGGTCGTGTGCCGGCCAGCCGGAACAGCTCTTCGGCCATGGCCCGGCTGGTCCACGGGTCGGGGTCGTTGGGGAGGTGCCACGCACGCCCCGTTACGTCGTCGACCGTGCCGAGCACAGCGAGCCCCTCTCCGATGTCGGGGATGAAAGTGTAGGTGTGCACGAGGTCGGGGTTGCCGAACAGGGACACTCGCTTGCCCGCCACGACGGCTGAGAGCACGCGGTCGCCCAGCGGTGAGGCGGCTCCACCGCCCGGGCCGTAGTAGTCCGATGCTCGTCCCGATACGGCCTCGATTCGTCCCGCCTCGTGAGCCGCCCACAACTCCCGTGCCATCTGGAGGCGAATCTCCCCTTTCACGGTGTGCGTGTGCTCGGGTGTGCGCTCGTCGAGGGAGCGACCGTTCGGGCGTCCGTAGGAGTACACGTTGTCCATGCTCACGTAGCGGGCACTGCTCGCCTGTGCGGCGGCCAGCACCCCGCGTTGCAGCGGCGGAAAGTCTTCGGCCCAGCGGTGGTATTCCGGGTTGAGTGTCTGGTACACGGCATCCGCGTTCGTGGCCGCTCGCGTGGCGAAGGCGGCATCCGTGGCGTCCCCGGAGAGGACTTCGACATCGGCGAACGCGGCAGAGTCGGACCCGAGCGCGTCTCGCCCTCTCCGGTTCACCAAGCGGACCTCGAACCCACGGCGCAGGAGCGCCTGGGAGGTGGCGCGGCCGACCGGACCACTGCCGAAGACGACATGAACGCTCACGCTGACGTCCTTCTTGCGGCGGGTGCCTGCGCTCCGAGGGCAGAGGGAGCCAGAGGGAAGAGCCCTGTCAGCGGGGTGACGACAAGAGCCGCTCCCCACCTCGCGGCTCGCGCGTCGAGGTGCGCCATGCGACTGTGGGTCGTCGGTTCATGCATGCGCTCAGTCTGCCCGAAGTCATCCGGTGGCCGTTGGTCGCCAACTTGGGGGAGGGCGATACCCTCGGCGCCGAGGAGGTGACGGGGCCATAAGCGCCCGGACTCACGCGAAGCGCTTACCGGCTCATGAAAAGAAGGCGCCTTAGTCCGACGGTCACACCATCGCAGGCACGGGACGGTCAGGATAGAGCTCCTGCATCGCGCGGTCGTACCGTCTCTTCATCAGGAGGAGATAGAGCAACCGGATCGGCGCCGGCACGTTCGCGCGGAACCACTCGTCGCGCTCGGCCTCAGGAACGCTGGCGAGCAGCAGGCCGAGTTGCAGCGACATCACCTCTCTGGGCAGCTCCTTGCGATGCGCCATCAGCGCGGTACGAGTGTGTCCCTCCAGCTCGTCCCACTCCTTTTGTGAAAGGACCGCTCCGGCGACCGGCATGATGTCGTCCTCCTCTTGGACGAGATGGGCGAACAGGGTGTCGCGGAGGGCTTCGATGTCGCCGGCGAGCGCATCGCGCAGTCCCGCATCGGCCGTCGCGACCCACGGAGCGAGCTGCGGCTCGATGCGGGCAAGCTGCGATGCGACCTCGGCATGCTGCGCCCGCATCTGATCGACATGCGCGACGCACGCAGGATCACGCGTGGTCAACCGGTCCCAGAGCACGGTGTCCTCGGTCCTGTGGTGAAGGTGCAGGGCGAAGAAGTCGAGCTTCGCGTAGTCCCCGATGACTGAGGCGCGGTCGAGGTCGCCGGCCCCGACCTCACGGATGAGCACCGGCAGCTCGCGGTACAGCCAGCGGAAGATGCGATGCACGAGGATCAGGCCCGACGTGTCGCAACCGGGCACCTGCCCATCAGGCAGCGACCCGGACGACGGCAGCTTCGTAGCCATTTCGACCCCCGATCTCGCCACGCATCCTCGACGATTGACGCCCCCGCGCGGTGAACAGCCGCATGCTACACCCACAGCCCCAGTCACCACATCGCCCCGTAACGACAGGTCCGTGAAGCCGTTGCCTCCGCCCTTGCCGCCAGGCAATCGGCGACGTTACGCTCTCGTCCGTGGAGAACTACGCTCCTGGGGGGCGAGACCTCGATCGACGATCGACGAGCATCGGGCTGCGCGTGAGCGTGACCGAGCGCCGCTGGGAGCGCCGCGTCGTCGTAGACGCAACCGTCAACCACCGGATCGACGCCGTGTTCCCGTACTTGGCTGACCCGACTCAGTGGCATGACTTCGCGCCGGCCGTCGTATTCCGCAGGCAGATCGATGCCGGGCCGCCACGCGTCGGGACGAGATGGATGGCGACCGACCGGATCGGCCCCTTCCGAGTTCATTTCATCGACCGGCTCGAATCTCTTGACGAGAACCGACGCGTGGTCTGGCTGTCATCGGCGCCCTGGAACTCGCGCGTCGAGTACGCATGCGTGGAGTCCGACGAGGGGACGCGCATCCGGGCGGACTACGAGGGCGAGCTGAGCGACTCCTTGCGCTGGCAGGTCGGGTGGCTCCCGGGGTGGGCAACGCACCGCATCCTCGCTCAAGATTTCCGTCGATTGGACCGGC
>CAVQLL010000015.1:0-70301 GCA_963713325.1 uncultured Actinomycetota bacterium | reverse complement strand
CCCGGCCAGGGCCGTGTCGACGCACTGCTGGAGCGCCTGCGGAGATCCGAGTGAAGCGGACCGGCGCCGCCATCCTCGTTCTTGTCGCCGCCATCGGGGTGGCGGCGGGATTCCTGCTCGACCAGGCACTCACGGCCGCCGGCCGGGTGACCTTCATCCCCTCGGTCACGCTGCCGATCTTCCTGCTGCTCCTCGCGCGATCATCGTGGTGCTCGCCCTGCCCATCCGCCGCGCTACGCGTGGAGCGGGTGCCCAGCCGGTCAACCCGTTCTGGGCCCTGCGCATCGCGATGCTCACGAAGGCGTCGAGCATCGTCGGCGCGGCGGTCGCCGGTCTCGCGGCCGGGCTGGCTCTGTTCCTGCTGACCCGCCCGGTTTCTCCCTCGGTAGGCTCGTTGGGGGCCATCATCGCGACCGGAGTGTGCGGGGCGCTGCTGGTCGCGGCGGGGTTGTATGCCGAGCACTTGTGCACGATCCGGAAGGACGATGATGACGAACAGCCCGGAGGCGACGACCCCGGACTCGGAGTTTAATGGGGCTACGCCCCAAACCCCAGGCTCGCTGACGCACGCCCCTGATGGGGCTACGCCCCAAACCCCCGACTCGCTCACGCGCGCCCCTGATGGGGCTCGCCCCAAACCCCCGACTCGCTCACGCGCGCCGGCACGACCACTGAGCCGCCGTCAGTGGCGGCTGACGGTCACGTGGACCCCGGTGCCCCGCCGGCGGCATCCGCGCCCGACGATCCCGCGGACTCGTCCGACGTCCTCGACCGCGACACCTACCGGGCGATCCGCGAGCCGCGGTCGGCAGCGCGGCTGCCGCTCGGCGACGGGACGTGGCATCAGCTGGCCCGTCAGTACGTGTGGGTTCAGCTCATCTCGACCGGGGTCTTCGCGCTGATCGTGCTCGGCGTCGTACTGCTGCTGACGCTGGTATGGGGTCAGTGGTGGGCGTGGATTCCGGGCGGGATCTTCCTGATCATCCTGCTCTGGACGCTGATCATCACCCCGCGCCAAGCGCGTGCATACGGCTATCAGCTGCGACGGGACGACCTCGTCTTCCGGCGCGGCATCCTGTGGCAGCGCGTGGTGGCGGTGCCCTACGGGCGCATGCAGCTGGTCGACATCACCCACGGCCCCCTCGACCGAGGGTTCGGCATCGCGCAGCTCAAGCTCGTCACCGCGGCGGCCTCGACGGGGGTCGTCATCCCCGGGCTCAAGCAGGAAGCAGCGGAGCAGCTGCGCGACACGCTCGTCGACGTCGCCGAGGCCCGCCGGACCGGTCTCTAGTGCACGCAGAACCTCCGCAGCCTGCTAGCGCTCCCGCATCGGGAGCCGCCGCCGAGCCTCCGCTCGTGACGCCGACGCTCAGCGACGGAGAGTGGCACCGGCTGCATCCGCTGACCCCGCTCTTCCGCGGAGGGCTGTTCCTCGTCGTCATCGCGGGCATCGTGATCGCGAACCTGCGGGACCGGCTCGTCTTCATCTTCCTGCCGTGGCTCGACGACGACATCGACGTCGAAGACTTCGAGGACTTCCAGGGCCGCGATCCGATCGACTTCATCGTCGCGAACAACCTGTACCTCGTCGCAGCGCTGGCGCTGCTCGGCATCCTGCTCGTGCTGATCGGCCTGTTCTACCTCTCATGGCGCTTCCACACGTTCCGCATCACCGGCGACGACGTCGAAGTGCGCAGCGGGGTGCTCTTCCGCACGCACCGGCGCGCACCTCTCGACCGCGTGCAGGGCGTGAACCTCACCCGCCCGATGTTCGCGCGACTCGTCGGCATGGCCAAGCTCGAAGTCGTCGGTGCGGGACTGGATTCCAACGTCAAGCTGGAGTACCTGTCGACCTCGAACGCTGAGGCGGTTCGCGCCGACATCCTCCGGCTCGCGTCCGGACGCCGGCTCGCCGAGGCGAGGGCGGATGC
The DNA here is from genome assembly GCA_963713325.1 of uncultured Actinomycetota bacterium. Taxonomy (GTDB): domain Bacteria; phylum Actinomycetota; class Actinomycetes; order Actinomycetales; family Microbacteriaceae; genus Microbacterium. Next base: position 68,370 of record CAVQLL010000015.1, on the reverse strand, counting down.
CGCGACACCGAGCACGACGCGCCGTTCGGCGGCGGCATCCGTGGTCAGCGCCGGCATCAACGGGATCATCACGGGCGCCGAGGAACCCGTCAGCGAACCCGAGTCGGTGGTGCACATCCCGCTCGGCCGCCTCATCGCATCGCGCCTGCTCAGCACCTCGACGCTCTGGCTCATCGCGATCATCGTGGCGATCGTCGTCGGATCGATCGCGGGGACGCCGTGGGTGCTGTTCACACTCGTGCCAGCCCTGATCGGCTTCGGCGCGTACTGGGTGCGCACGATCACCCGGTCGCTTCGCTACTCGATCGCGCCGACTCCCAGCGGAGTCCGCATCACGTTCGGGCTCTTCACGACGATCACCGAGATCCTCCCGCCGGGGCGCGTGCACGCCGTGGAGGTCGACCAGTCGATCCTGTGGCGGCCGTTCGGCTGGTGGGCGATCACCGTCAACCGGCTCTCCGGGCGAGGGCTGGCCGACGGCAGCAACGACCAGTTCACGACCGTGCTTCCGGTCGGCACACGGGATGACGTCGAGAGGGTTCTGCGACTGCTGCTACCCGGACTGCCCGAGAGCCAGTGGCCGCTGGTGTTCGAGCACGGAGTGCTCGGCCCGAAGGCCGACGACCCGTACACGAACACACCGCGGCGCGCCCGCCTGCTTCGGCCGCTCTCGTGGAAGCGCAACGGATTCCTGCTGCTGCCGGATGCGCTGCTGCTGCGCCGCGGCGTGATCTGGCGCAATCTCGCGGTCTTCCCGCTGGCACGCATGCAGAGCATCGGCGTCGAGCAGGGCCCGCTCGATCGCGCGCTGTCGGTGGCGGGCGTTCGCGCGCACACGATCTCGGGCCGCGTCTCCGGCCGGTTGGGCATCATCGACCGGGATGCCGCGCTCGGGCTCTTCGACGATGCCGAGGCGGCCGCGCTCGCCGCTGCCGCCGCCGATCACAGCCACCGGTGGGCGGGGGAGGATCAAGATACTGTCGAACCTGTCCCCGCGGCCGCGCCGGCGACGACCGGACCGGCCCCCGAGCCTGTCGAGGAGTCGAGCGACGCTTCGACGAGCTCGGCGGCCGCGAGCGCGCCGGAGACGTCCGAACCGGTCGCCGCGCCCGCCGAGGGATCGAGGGAGCCAGGGTGAGGCGGGACGGAAGACTCGGCGTCGGCATCATCGGCGCCGGACGCGTGGGCCCGGTCGTCGGTGCGGCGCTCGGCGGCGCCGGTCACGCCATCGTCGGCATCACGCGCGGTTCAGACGAGGAGCGCGTCGAGGCGATCCTGCCTGGTGTGCCGGTGCTCGACGCGCTCGAGGTCGTCCGCCGGAGCGAGCTGGTCATCGTCGCCGTGCCGCACGACGAGCTGCCTGGACTGGTGGCCGGGCTCGCCGAACTCGGCGCGTGGCAGCCTGGGCAGCTGGTGCTGCACACCGACCCCGCGTACGGCACCGGCGTCCTCGGACCAGCGGTCGCCAAGGGGGCGATCCCGCTCGCCGTGCACCCCGCAGTCGCGTTCACGGGAACGTCGATGGATCTGCGGCAGCTCTCGCACGCGTACGCCGCCGTGACCGCGCCTGGCCCGGTCCTTCCGATCGCGCAGGCGCTCGCCGTCGAACTCGGCTGCGAACCGGTCGTCGTCGCCGAGGAGTCCCGAGCTGCCTATGCCGAGGCGCTCGAGACAGCCACCGAGTTCTCGAGGTCGATCGTGCGTCAGTCGACCGAACTGCTGGCGAAGGCCGGTGTGCCTGATCCGGGCCGCTACCTCTCGGCTCTGGTCCACTCCACGGTCGACCACGCGCTCTCCGAAGCGGGATCACCGGACGCGGCAGACCCCACCGCTACGATCGACGGGTGATCGGCGGCGTCGACCTGCGGGGCGCTCGACGGCGCGGCTGAATCCCTGGAGGCATCGATGCGCATCACCCGGATCGGCGGTCCGACGGTTCTGATCGAGTGGAACGGATGGCGCATCCTGACCGATCCGACGTTCGATCCTCCCGGCAGGACGTACTCGCTCGCGTTCGGGGCGAAATCGCAGAAGGTCACAGGTCCTGCGGTGTCCCTCGACGAGCTCGGTGAGGTGGACGTCGCGCTGGTCAGCCACCACCACCACGCCGACAACCTGGACGATGCCGGCCGCGAGGCTCTCGGGCGAGCCACGACCGTGGTCACGACGGTCGCGGGTGCGAAGCAGATGCAGCATCCCGACGTCCGCGGACTCGCAGCAGGTGACCGCATCATCCTGGAAGCGGAGGGCTGCTCGCCCCTCGCGATCACCGCGACGCCCTGCCGGCACGGGCCGCCACTGTCCACGCCGATCGTGGGCCACGTGGTGGGATTCGCGCTCACCCTCGACAGCGCAGCGCGACCGGGCCTGTGGATGACGGGCGACACGGTGATGCACGGTGCGCTGCGCACGGCCGCTCGGCACCTGCGGCCGGACGTGATGCTCGCCCACATCGGCTCGGTCAGGTTCCCGCTCACCGGTCCGCTGACCTACACGATGGATGCCGCGGACGCCATCGAGCTGATCGGACTCGCCGAGCCCGGGGTCGTCGTACCGGTGCACGTCGAGGGATGGAGCCACTTCTCCGAGCAGGAGGCGGCCGCGAAGGCGGTCTTCCACGCGGAGCCCGACGTGCGAGACAGCGTGAGATGGCTCCCCCTCGGCGATCCCGTCGAGCTCGCCGAGTGACACCGGCTCCCGGAAGGCGCGCAGACGCCCGCCGATAGACTTGGGGCCGACTTCCGAGGAGCCCGAAACGATGAGCATCACGCCTGCGCCCGCCGACGCATCCGAGCCCACCGAAGACGACGTCTTCGAGCAGAAGGCCGTGCGTCTCGCCAAGCGAGAGCGGCTCATCGCGGAGCGGCCCGATGCCGCCGGCGGCGCGTATCCCGTCGCCGTGCCGATCACCGACACGATCCCCGCCTTGCGCGCGCAGTACGGCGACCTCGAAGCCGGCGCCGAGACAGGTGTGACGGCGGCGGTCGCCGGTCGCGTGGTGTTCAGCCGGAACACCGGCAAGCTGTGCTTCGCGACGCTCCAGGCGGGGGACGGCAGCCGGATCCAAGCCATGGTCTCGCTTGCCGGCGTCGGCGAGGACTCCCTGCAGCGGTGGAAGGAGCTCGTCGACCTCGGCGACCACGTCTTCGTGCGCGGCGAGGTGATCTCCAGCCGCCGCGGCGAACTGTCGATCATGGTCTCGGACTGGCAGGTGGCCGCCAAGGCGATCCTCCCGCTGCCGAACATGTACGGCGAGCTGTCGGAGGAGAGCCGGGTCCGCAGCCGCTACCTCGACCTCATCGTGCGCGACCAGGCGCGCGAGACGGTGCGTGCGCGCGCGAAGGTCAACGCGTCACTGCGGCAGACCTTCGCCGATCGCGGCTACATCGAGGTCGAGACGCCGATGCTGCAGGTGCAGCACGGCGGCGCGTCTGCTCGTCCGTTCTCGACGCACTCGAACGCGTTCGACACCGAGCTCTACCTGCGCATCGCGCCGGAGCTGTTCCTCAAGCGCGCCGTCGTCGGCGGGCTCGATCGCGTGTTCGAGATCAATCGCAACTTCCGCAACGAGGGCGCCGACTCCACCCACAGCCCCGAATTCGCCATGCTCGAGTCGTACGAGGCTTATTCCGACTACAACGGCATCGCGGATCTGACGCAGGACCTCGTCCAGAACGCCGCCAGGGCGGTCGCGGGCTCCACGACCGTAACGTGGGCCGACGGCACCGAGTACGACCTCGGCGGCCAGTGGGATCGCATCTCGATGTACGACTCGCTGTCCGAGGCTTCCGGCGTCGCGGTCACCCCTCAGACATCCCTCGCCGACCTCCGCGCGCTCGCCGCGCGCGAAGGCGTGGAGGAGCCCACGCTCCCTACCCACGGCAAGCTCGTCGAGGAGCTGTGGGAGCACTTCGTCAAGCCCGGACTGACGCGCCCGACGTTCGTCATGGACTTCCCTCTCGACACCAGCCCGCTCGTGCGCGAGCATCGTTCGATCCCGGGCGTCGTGGAGAAGTGGGACCTGTATGTGCGCGGCTTCGAACTGGCCACCGGTTATTCGGAACTCGTGGATCCCGTCATCCAGCGGGAGCGGTTCACGGAGCAGGCCAAGCTCGTTGCGCGCGGCGACGTCGAGGCGATGCGCGTCGACGACGAGTTCCTGCGTGCGCTCGAGCACGGGATGCCGCCATCGGGCGGTCTCGGCATGGGCATCGACCGCCTGCTGATGGCGGTCACCGGCCTCGGCATCCGCGAGACGATCCTCTTTCCGCTGGTCAAGTAGGTCGCGCGTTGTTCTGGCACGACGGACGGGTATAGGTTCGACTCGCTGCAGACTCACCCCCGGAGCGATCGCGCAGTGTCGCACGTCCTGGAGGAGCCGATGACGTCTGTACCCGAGCCGCCCGATACCCGCCTCCAGGCGGCCACCCCGGGCGGGCCTAGCAGCCTTCTCGGCGGATCGGTCCGCCTCCTCGAGCTCGAGTCGTACCGCGACGATCGTGGAGTGCTCACGCCCATCACTTTCCACGACTTCGGGTTCACCACGGCCCGGGCGTTCGTCGTGCGCGCACCGCAGGGGGCGGTGCGTGGGGGCCACGGCCATCGTCGCGTGCGGCAGGTGCTGTTCTGCGCGAGCGGGGAAATCGACGTCGACGTCCGCCTTCGGGGCGCGCATGCTCGCCTCACGCTCGACCAGGATCGACCGGCGGCCCTGCTCGAAGCGGGCGTCTGGGCCCAGCAGACCTACGTCGGTGCCGATTCCACACTCATCGTCTTCGCGGACGGCCCGTATGACCCGGCGGAGTACGCGGACGACGACCTGGGCGCCGACGAGGCCGCCTCATGAGCCGACGCCGGGTTGCGGTCCTCGGTGCCGGGATCATGGGCTGCTCGGTCGCGATCCAGCTCGCCCGCCGCGGATTCGACGTGACCGTCTTCGACCGCGAGCCCGCGCCCATGGCGGCCGCCAGCCGGTGGAACGAGGGGAAGATCCACCTGGGGTACATCTACGGGGCGGACCCCACCCTTGCCACGGCACAGCACCTCCTGACCGGCGGGCTGCTCTTCGAGGACCGGCTGCGCGAACTCATCGATGCCGACCTGACCGAGCATGTGACGGCGGACGACGACATCTACCTCGTGCACCGCGACTCGGTCGTCGGGCCGGAGATCCTGCGACCGAAGTTCGACGCTATCAGCGCGCTGGTCCGCGAGCATCCCGATGCCTCCCGCTACCTCGTGGATGTCTCCGACGCGCAGACCGAGGAGATCGGCACCGACGAATTGCGGACCCTCGCCGGCGCCGACATCGTCGCGGGATTCCGGGTCCCCGAGCGCTCGGTGGAAACCCAGTGGGTCGCGGATCGCCTGGCCACAGCCGCGGCTGCGACGTCGGGGGTGACGTTGCGGCTCAGCACTGCCGTCGTCGGCGTGGAGGCGGTCGACAGTACGACCGGCTGAGTGGCGCGTGCTCACACCAGACGGAACCCATGAGGAGTTCGACCTGGTGGTGAATGCGCTCTGGAACGGCCGACTGCCGGTCGACGTCACCGCCGGACTGACACCCGAGCCGCCGTGGACCCACCGCTACCGGCAGTGCGTGTTCGTACGGACGCGCTCGGAATGCGACCTGCCGAGCGCGCTCGTGGCCGTCGGTCCGTTCGGCGACGTCAAGAACTACAACGGCAGGGACTTCTACGTCTCCTGGTACCCGGTCGGACTGGTCGGTCAAGGGTCCGAGCTCGAGCTGGCCGCCCCGGCCCTGCCGACCGGCGCCGAGGCCGAGGTCTTCATCGCCCGCGTGCGAGCCGCGCTCGAACCGCTCATGCCGGGGCTGGGGCGGATGTTCGACGATGCCGAGTCCGCGGTCGTCCACGGCGGCTTCGTCTTCGCACGGGGCACCGGCTCCCTCGACGATCCGCGCTCCGGCCTGCATCGGCGCGACCGGTACGGTGTGCAGCGCCGAGGGTCCTACTACTCGGTCGACACGGGCAAGTACTCCACCGCACCATGGCTCGCCCGCGAGCTCGCGACCGAAATCGCCAGCTGATGCGAGAGCCCGGCAGCGCCGATGCGCATGTGTGGAACCCTCGGGTCACGGCGTTGGTGCCCACCTACAACGGCGCCGAGTTCATCATGCGGACCCTCGACAGCCTCGCCGCACAGACGTGGAGCAACCTCGAGATCCTCATCGGAGACGACCGCTCCACTGATGACACCCTCGAGGTGGTGCGCCGCTTCGCCGAGCGTCACCCGGGTACGCGCGTCCTGGAGCGCGACGCCAACCTGGGCTGGCTGCGCAACTCGAATGACCTGATGGCGCGCGCCGACGGAGAGCTGATGTTCTTCGCGTTCCACGACGACGTCGTGGCCACGACGTACGTCGAAAGGCTCGTTGCCGCACTCGCCGGAAACGAGCGAGCCGTGCTCGCGTTCAGCGACATGATCGTCCACGAACTCGATGGGAGAACGAACCACCACGTGTTCGACCAGTTGCAGGACATCACTGGCGCTGTCGAGAGGGGCCGGGTGATGATTCGCCGGAAGGGCGACTGGTGGGTGCCCAACCGGGGGCTCTTCCGCGCTTCGGCGTTCGCCGAAGTGGGTGGTATCCACCCGAACGAGCGGGGCGAGTATTCCGCGGACTGGACGTGGTTGCTGAGCTTGGCGCTTTTGGGTGAGTTCGTGCGCGTTCCGGAGGTTTTGTGCGACAAGTTCTACATGAGCAGCAGCCTGTCAAAACAGTGGCCGCATGACGCCGCGCAGTTGCGAGCGCTGCAGCGAGCGGGAATCTCGGAGATCCGGCGGAGCGCGCTGGGCCCCGTCGAGAAGCTTGTACTAGCGCGCGATCTGTGGCGCCGGATCTACAGTCGCCGTGTGCCGAATTCTGTGAAGCGCGCCCTCCGGCGCCTCGGCTGGTGACCGGCACCTGCCTTCGGCCAGTCTCGCCTCTCACGTCATCCACCGTGCTTCGGACGGAATGCCCAGTCCGGCAGGTGACCCGCCATCACGAACGAGCGGACAATCTCGGCCAGGCCATGCTCGGGCTCGATCTCGCAGGCGAGCGCAGCGTATCGCTCGGCGTGCGTCGAGCGGCCTAGCGCCCACGCCAGCCACGCGCATGTCGCGAGCGGTCCGGCCCGCACAGGGCGCGGGGCAGCCGCTGCGACCCGTCGGGAGAGGGCGAGCGCGGCTTCCAGCCGGTCGGGATCCGGCCGCTCACCCTCCCCCCACATCTGCATCGCCAGGTGTGCCGGATACTCCTCACCGGACTCCCAGCGCAGCTGGGCATCGAGCGCCTCGTCACCGGCGGCCATGCCGCCGCACCACTGCACGAGCGCGATATCGCGCAGCGCCGGGCGCGCGAGGCACCACGTGAGCGCTGCGGCGTCGAACGGCGGGAGACACGTCGCATCCCACCCGAGCGCTCCCTCGAAAAGCGTCGGCAGGTCGTCGAGGGTGCAGACGGCCGCGAGCGCCTGCGGGTCCACGCGCCGCCCGTCCGAGGTCTCGTCATCGGATGACCGCGGAGGCCGCGGCATCCGCCCGGGTCGTGTTCGCCTGCTCAGGACCGCACAGGAGCCGCACCGCATCCTCCAGTGCGGCGAGTGCGCGCGCCGTGCGCTCGCTCTCGGCGAGATCGACCTGCGGAAGCTCGGCACCCGCAGCCTGGTCGCCGTCGTCGACCGAGAGGTGCTCGGCTCCCCGCGGTTCCTCGGCCAGCTCGTGCAGAGGGCGGCCGGAGTCCGGGCAGGAACGATCGAAAAGCGATCCCCACGCATCAGCGGCGACACAGAGGGCGTCGGTGACGCGGACGCCGCAGGCATCGGCGCGTCGTTCCAGCGCTTCGATGAGGTCGCGATGCGGCATGCCCTCCTCTGCGAAGAGGGCGTCGGTGTATGCGACAGCCGCCACCGCATCCGCATCGGGAAGCCGGCACACCATCCCGATGAGGGTCGCCGCGATGCTGTCGAGTTCATCGAAGGCGGTCGCGTCGGGCAGGTCGAAGCGCATCGCGCCGATGCTCCGCGGCCCCGCGAACGGGATGAGCACGAGGCTGCGGGTCGGTCGGTAGCCGAGCATCTTCGGGACGAGAGACAGGAACTGCGCCGCGTTCGCGGCCTTGACGATCGTGGTCATGCGTCGACACTGATCGGCGGCCGCTCGGCGAAACGTGCGTCGCGAACCGCTGTGGATCTGGGCGGGGCCCGGCCGGGGTGGGGAGGAACGAGCGGACGGTATCCTGGATGGATGGAGAGCTACTGGGTCGCGGTCTTCTGGTCGCTGCTGCCGACCGTCGTGGTGAGCGCCCTGTTCTTCTTCATCCTGCGCAGCATCCTGCGCGCCGACCGCACCGAGCGTCGCGTCTACGCGCGCATCGAAGCCGAAGAGCGCGCCAAGCGCGGCCTGCCACCGGCGCCGACCGCGTCCGAGCCCTGACCCGAACTCCCAGTACGCTGGGGGCACGCCGGGGCGGGGAGGCCACCTGAATGACGATCACGTTCGATGCGTCGTGGTGGGTGATCCTCGTCTTCATCACAGACCTCACCATCCGCATCGCGGCGATCATCATCGTGCCGCGCAACCGCCGTCCGACCGCCGCCATGGCGTGGCTGCTCGCCATCTACTTCATTCCGCTCATCGGCGTCTTCCTGTTCCTGCTGATCGGCAATCCGCGTCTTCCGCGCAAGCGCCGCCGCATGCAGGACCAGATCAACACCTACATCCACGACACGAGCGCCTCGCTGGACTTCGGAACACTGCGACCGCATGCGCCCGATTGGTTCACCTCGATGGTGACGCTCAACCGCAATCTCGGTGCGATGCCGCTCGCCGGCGACAACGCGGCGCACCTGATCTCCGACTATCAGCAGAGCCTGGATGCGATGGCCGATGCGGTGCGCGAGGCCGATCGGTACGTGCACATCGAGTTCTACATCCTGCAGACCGATGCAGCGACCGACAACCTGTTCCGCGCCCTCGGAGAGGTCGCGGCACGAGGTGTCACGGTACGCGTGCTGCTGGATCATTGGGCCAACCGGGGCAAGCCGTTCTACAAGAAGACGCTCAAGCGCCTCGACGCGATGGGCGCACAATGGCACCTGATGCTGCCGGTGCAGCCGTTCAAGGGCAAATATCAGCGCCCCGACCTTCGCAACCACCGCAAGCTGCTCGTGATCGACGGCCGAGTCGCGTTCATGGGCTCCCAGAATGTCACCGACTCCACCTACAACCTCAAGAAGAACATCAAGCGGGGTCTGCACTGGGTCGACCTGATGGCTCGGCTCGAAGGGCCGGTGGTGGCATCCGTCAACGCCGTCTTCCTCTCGGACTGGTACAGCGAGACCGACGAGATCCTGACTGACGAGATCGACCTTTTCGACGTCAAATCCGGGCCGGGCGAACTGGACTGTCAGATCATTCCGTCCGGACCGGGGTTCGAGTTCGAGAACAACCTGCGGCTGTTTCTGGGCCTGATCTACTACGCGCAGCGCAAGATCATCATCGTGAGCCCATACTTCGTCCCCGACGAGGGGCTGCTGAACGCGATCACCACGGCGTGCCACCGCGGGCTGCACGTCGAGCTGTTCGTGTCGGAGGAAGGGGATCAGGCGATCGTCTACCACGCGCAGCGCAGTTACTACGAAGTGCTCCTGCGCGCCGGCGTGAAGATCTGGATGTACCGGAAGCCGTACATCCTGCACAGCAAGTCCATGACGATCGACGACGGCTTCGCCATCATCGGCTCGAGCAACATGGACATGCGCTCATTCGGCCTCAACATGGAGATCTCGATGCTGGTGCGCGGTGAGCAGTTCGTCGCGGAGATGCGCGATGTCGAAGCGAGCTACCGTGCGCTCAGCCGCGAACTCACCCTCGAGGAGTGGGAGAAGCAGCCGTTGCGATCCACGGTGCTCGACAACCTCGCCCGACTCACCTCGGCCCTGCAGTAGTAGGCGGATGCTGCGGTTGACTAGTCTGTGGCAAGACCGCTTCTGAACCAGAGAGCCTGCTACGCGTGAGCGACCCCGAGACCGCGATTCCGCTGAGAGTCAGACTGAGACTCGGACGCGCCGCGGTTCAGACGATCGCTGAGGGCGCAGGCGCCGACATCCTGCACATCAAGGGCGACGCGGTGGTTCCGGAGTTGCGTCCCCACCTTCGTGCGGGGACCGACATCGATATCCTCGTTCGGCCCGCCCACGTCTCTGGGTTGGATCGCGCCCTGCGCAATCACGGCTGGTCGGTCTACAGCACTTTCGCCAACGGATCGCCTTTTGGCCACGCTCAGACCTATACCCATCCCTTCTGGGGATACGTCGACGTGCATCGTCTGTTTCCTGGGATAGGCCTGGAGCCCGCCATAGCATTCGCCCGGCTTTGGCGAGGCCGGACGAGCATGGACTTCGCGCGAAAAGAGTGCCCGGTTCCGGGTCGCGCCGAGCAGGCTGCGATTCTTGTGCTGAACGCCGCGCGAGGCAGGTCGGGCTCGTCCCACGACCTGCCCACGATCTGGTTCGACGCTTCCGCTCCGGAGCGAGAGCTCATCGAGTCCGTCGTCACCGACCTCGATGCGCGCACGGCGTTTGATGCCGCGATCGGACAACTCGACCGACACCATGGTGAACGCGACTACCGGCTGTGGAAGGCGGTTTCGCAGGGCGGAACGCGCCTGGATGAGTGGCTGGGACGCATAAGTGCCGCACCGACCTTCGCATATCGCCTGCGCCTCGTCCTCAAATTGCCGTTGGTGAACGTCGAGCATCTGGGCCACGAGCTCGGCAGACCCCCGCGGCGAAGTGAGATCGTCAAAGAGTTCTTCGCCCGCCCCCTCCGGGGGTTGCGCGAGATCCGCGCCACACGCACGAAGCGCCGCCGCGGATGAGACTGCGCGTCGCCGACGGCGTCGGTGTGGAGGTCGCTGAAGAGGTCGTCTACGCCGCCCCTCTACCGGATGGACCGATCATTGTGCTGGAAGGGATCGCCGCGCTGATCTGGAACGAGGCGTGCGAAGTTCGTCGCGAGACGGTGGCGGAAGCAGTCGCGGCGAAGACGGGCCAGGACGTCGCGGCCATCCGAAGGCACGTGGACGGATTTCTCGACGGGATGCTCGCCCGGGGGATGCTCGCCGTGGGCTGATGGGTCCGGTTTCCTGGGGTGGGCTCACCTGCGATACTGGATCGACCCTGCGGAGGGATGGGCATGGACTCGACGAGCGTACGCGCGCGCGCCGTCCGCGCTCGCCTTGTGGAGGCGTGGGCCGGCGCCTGGCGCTGGGTTCTGATGGCTGCCGGCGCCGCCGTTGCGGTGTATCTGCTGCTGGATCGGGGGATCTCGAACGGCGTGGTGACCGCTGCGGCCATCGGGATGCTGGTCATCGGTGTTGTGCTGACCAGAAGCGCGCCGATGGCGATACCACTGCTGGCGATGCCCGCGCTGTTCGTCGTCGAACGGGTCAGCTTCGGCGCCGGTGATCTGACTGCCTCCGATGTTGCGCTCGCAGCCGCATTCGGTACGGCGCTGCTACTGGGCAAGCGACCGTACAATGCGCCGATGCGTCAGCTGCTCTGGCTCAACCTCTTGTACCAGTTCACGACGCTGTTCACCGTCATCGTCAATCCGCAGGTGGCCAACACTGTCGAGTGGTTCCATGCCTGGCTGCTCATTTCCGGCGCGCTCGTAGTGGGTTGGGCCATCGGCCGCGCTGGTCTGGCGAAGATCGCGCTGTCGCTCATTGTCGGCGCGGCATGCGTGATCGCGGTCGGAACCGTGTTCACGGCTCTCCTCCAATTCGCCCACGCGGACATCTCACCGGTGTATCCGGCATGGCCATGGCCCATGCACAAGAATTTCGCAGGAACCGCGATGGCGTTCGCGGCGATCATCGCCTACCTGCGGCCATCCTGGACCGGTCTGTCCGAATGGTGGATGCGGCGCGCGCTCTTACTGCTTGTCGTCGCGATCGTCCTGACCCAATCGCGACAGGCCATCATCGGACTGATCGTCGTCATCCTTCTCTCGGCCGCTCGCACGAAAGTGACAGGCCGTTCGCGACTCGCGCTGCTGTTGATCATCCCTGCGATCTGGTTGGTCGTCTCGATGGTCATCGACCAGATCAACTCGCAGAACCAACACAATTCCGTCTTCCAGCGTCTGGACTGGCTTCGGGAGGTCTACGCCTTCTGGAAGCACTCCCCGTTCTTCGGGCACGGGCTGCGCTTCTGGTACTACAACACGACCGTGCCCTACCAGCCGCCGCAGGCAGAGCTCGAGGTGGTCACGTCGGCAGGCCTCGTGGGGCTGCTGGGATTCATCGTCATGTGGGTCGGAATATTCGTCGTTCTCTGGCGCATCGACCCGCGCTACGGAACGCTCGCCCTTGCACTCCCTCTGAGTCGGATCGTTCAATCCCAATTCGATCTCTTCTGGACTGCGGTACAGACCTCGATCCCCTTCGCCATCGTCGGAATCTGCCTCGGTGCGCTCGCCCTGAACCAGGAAATCTCGAAGACACAGTCTGGCGATGTGGACATGCTCAAGAAACTGCCCGCGACGGCCACCTCGATCCCGAGAACGGCCAGACCTCGGCGCTGACGTCCGCGGTATCGGTTCCATCGTGCGATCGCAGTTGGCATACGATGGAGCAACATGAGGCGGTGTGCGTACCCGCCCGATTTACGAACTGTACCCAGGAGGTCCCATGGAGCTGCGCGATTATCTTCGCGGCATCCGTCGGCATTTCCTGGCGATCGTGATCATGACTGCAGTCGGGGTGGGCGTAGCGTACGCGTGGACGCTCATTCAGACGCCGGTATATGAGGCCACCGCGGACGGGATCATCCAGGCTCGGGAAGTCGAGGAGGGTGCGAATCCGTTGACGGGCGACTCGATGGCACGCCAGAAGGTGGAGACGTACCTCGAGATGGCGTCGTGGGAGGCGGTCGCCGACGAGGCCATCGAGAGTCTCGGGCTGCAGATCTCGGCCGACAGCGCTGTCGCGCGAATCGCGGTCGACAACCCGACCAACACCGCCATACTTCGTGTCACTGCGGAAGGGTCCTCTCCGCAGGATGCCGTGACACTCGCCGAGGCATGGATCGCCGCGCTGGCGACGGTGATCGACGACTTTGAGGGAACTGCGGCGCAGGAATCCGGCCCGCTCACGATTGTCGTCGCGTCTTCGGCGGCCCTGCCCACGACACCGATCTTCCCCGATCTGTCGACTTCGCTCATTGTCGGCGGCGTGATGGGGCTCGGGTTCGGCATCGCCTTTGCGCTGATTCGGACGGTGTCCGACCGCCGCATCCGCAACGCCGACGAGGTGGAGGCACGGACGAACATCCCCGTCGTCGGCACTATTCCCATCGCCGAGGCGCTCGGCGGAGACAGTCGACTCTTCGATCCGGCGGCGACGGGCACCAAGGGTGCAGGCTTCGCCGTATCCGAGGCGCTCCGCTCGCTCCGGACCAATCTGCAATTCATGGACGTCGACAATCCGCCGCGCACCATCGTCGTGACCAGTCCCCTTCCCGGTGACGGAAAGTCGACGATCGCTTGCAACCTCGCCCTCACCCTGGCAGCAGGAGGCAGGCCCGTCGTTCTCGTCGATGGTGACCTGCGTCGCTCGACCGTGGCCACCACGATGGGCCTCCCAGGCGGTGCGGGGCTCAGTGACGTGCTTTCGGGTCGCGCCGAACTGGCCGACGTCCTGCAGCGCACACCGCGTTCGCCGAATCTCTTCGTGCTGACCGCGGGAAGCGTGCCCCCCAATCCCAGCGAAGTGCTCGGCTCGGGGCGGATGCACCAGCTCCTTTCCGACCTCGCCGTGCACGCGACCGTCATCGTTGACGCGCCGCCGCTGCTGCCCGTCACTGACGGTGCTGTGCTGACGCATCAGGCAGACGGCGCGATCTTGGTTGCAAGCTTCGGGAAGACGACGTACGACCTCCTCGAGAAGGCCCTCGACACGCTGCACAAGTCGAGCGGACGCGCGCTCGGTATCGTGTTGAACAAGTCGCCGCTGCGTGGCGCAGATGCTTCACCGTACTCTTATGAATACCGCCGGGAGTACGGCACCGCAGCAAAGACCGACCACGAGGCAACGGTGAGCGAGGACCTGCCTGCCGATTCCAACCTCAACACACTTTTCGGAAGTCCCTCGACTGATCTGGCCGATGAGCCACGCCAGCGTGCACGGCGAGCGTGAGCGCACCCCGCCGAGAACGGTGAGAGTGTGGTCGACTCGGCCCGCGTGGCGCTGATCAGCTCGTCGTTCGCGCCAGAAGTAGGGGGGGTGGAAGAAGCTGTCCGGCAGCTCGCTGCCGGATTGCGGGCGCGAGGGCACGAGGTTGAGGTCTGGACGGTGGAGCGCGGTGGCGGCTCTGCGATCAAGACCGTCGATGGTATCAATGTGCGATACCTGCCCACCCCCCTTCCTGCGAAGTCCCTAAGGGCCATCGCTCGATTCGGCCTCGCGGCGCCGTCGGCCTGGCGAGAGTGGGCGCGCTCGATGCGCGGCTTCCGGCCGACCCTGGTGCACGTGCACTGTTTCGGTCCCAACGGCCTGTACGCGCTCGCGGTGCACCGTTGGTTCGGCGTTCCCCTTTTCCTCACGTCGCACGGCGAAACTATCGCCGACGACGGCGGCGTCTTCGCCCGCTCTGCCCTGCTGCGTGAAGGATTGCGGCGTGCCATCGCGCGTGCCGCCGCTGTGACGGCGCCCAGCAGCGTCGTCGTCGACGACCTCGTTGCCCACTACGGCTTGCGCCGCGGAGTGGTCATCGCCAACGGAGTCGACCTGGACGTATCCGGCGAGGCCGACCGTAGTGCGGACCCGTACTTGTTCGCTGCAGGGCGGCTGGGATACATGAAGGGCTTCGACCTTCTGATTGCGGCGTTCGCGGCGGCGGAATTCGGTCCGTCGGTCCGGCTCGTCATCGGCGGCGACGGCCCCGAGAGGGAATCGCTCGAGGCGCTTGTCGAGGCATTCGGGTTGGCCTCACGCGTCGAAATGCGCGGGTGGATGCCGCCGCAAGCAGTCGCGGACGCGATCGCCGGCGCCCTTGCCGTGGTCGTACCGAGTCGTATGGAGGCATTCGGCATCGTCGCCCTCGAAGCTTGGCGGAGCGGAGCGCCGCTGATCATGACAGAGCGAGGGGGCGCCCGTGGTTTCGTGAGTGATGAACTCGACGGAATCCTCATCGACCCTCAGGACACGCAGCAATTCGCTGAGACCCTTCGACGGTTGGTGCGGGACCCGGCCTTGCGGCGCGCTCTGTCGGAAGCCGGGCGACGGAGAGTCGCGGATTTCGGCTGGGATGGCGTCGTCCGTCGCTATGAGAAGGTCTATGCGGACGCCGAGCCGGACGGCGTGCTTTCGTGACGTACACGAATCCGCTTCGGCGTCGCGTGCGGGGCGCCAGAAGAGTGCTCGCTGCATCCCGGTATTCCGCGATGTGGCGCTCGGGAGTCGTCATTCCGACGTACTGGTGGGACGGGCATCCCAATTTCGGTGATGCCATGACGTCCTGGCTTCTGCCGGCGTACGGCATCCTCCCGATCCACCGCGTCGCCTCCCGCGCGCGTCTCGCGGGCGTGGGGAGCATCATCGAGTTCCTGCCGGCAGACTTCGACGGAGCGATCTGGGGCAGCGGCCTGATCCGTGACCGCGACCACCCCCTGCCCCACGCGCATGCCCTGGCGCTCCGGGGTCCGCTCACCCGCGAGCGCATCGATGGTCGCGGCCCCATCACGCTCGGCGATCCTGGCATCCTCGCTGCCCGCCACGTCCACCGACCCCCGCAGCGGTGGGATGTCGGGCTGGTGCCGCACGGCCACCACCGCGGCCACGAGGGCCTGCGGGCGCTCGCGGAGGCGGGCGGAGCCCGAGTGCGGATCATCGATGTCCACCAGGAGGCGGCAACGGCGGTCCGCGAGATCGCGGCCTGCCGAACGATCGTCACGACGTCACTCCACGGGCTGGTCGCCGCCGACTCGTTCGGTATCCCGGCGGTGTGGACGACACTGGAACCTCCGCTCGAGGGCGGCGACTTCAAGTTCCGGGACTACGAAGCCGCCCTTTCCGATTCGAGCACCCGCTTCCTCGCGTATGACGACGGCTGGACACTCGATGTCCTGTGCGCGGTCGCCCGGCGAGCGGATGCCGACGATGTGGTGCGGATGGGCGATGGGCTCGTGCGGTCGCTCGCGGGTCTCGGCGAGGCGCTGGGGCGCCTGCCGCGATTTCCGGGCGGCGTCGTGGCGGCCCTGCGCTGACGCGTCGGGCGGCGTCAGACCGACACTCGCACTCACGCCACGGAGCGCCATACGCGCGCATGCTCCCGCGCTGACCGCTCCCACGTGAACTCCTGGGCACGCGCTCGACCTCTGCGAACCAGGGCCGCCAGCGCCGTGTCTCCGGCCGTGACCGTGATGAGGCCTTCGGCCACCCCGCGGGCCGTCGGATCGACGAGGATCGCCGCGGATCCGGAGACCTCGGGGAGGCTGCTCGTGTTCGCGGCGACGACGGGCACGCCTGCGGCCATTGCTTCGAGGACAGGGAGACCGAAACCCTCGTACAACGAGGGCACGACGACGGCCGTCGCGGCGGCCACCAGCCCGGGCACTACCGCATCTTCGACCCGACCGACGAGCAGCGTGCCTGGCATCTCCGCGAAGAGCCGAGTGCGCCGTGGGTGCGGCGGACCGGAGAGGACGAGTTGGAGCCCGGGTCGCTCGCGGTGCACGGTCGGCCACGCTTCGGCGAGCGCCTCGAGGTTCTTGCGCGCGGAAGCGCCGCCGGCATGCAGAATGTACTCATCACCGATGCCGAGCGCTCGGCGTCCGTCCTTGGAGAGCGCGGTCGCACCGAAGAACCGCTCGTCCACGCCATTGTGGATCACGTGAGAGTTGTGGACACCGAGGAACGTGCTGGCCTCGGACGCGGTGAACTCCGAGACGCAGATGAGCGCATCGGCATCTCGCAGTTCCTGCGCGGCCGCGGCTACGGGCGCGGACTCGTCCGGGAACA
Organism: uncultured Actinomycetota bacterium; assembly: GCA_963713325.1. Classification (GTDB taxonomy): domain Bacteria; phylum Actinomycetota; class Actinomycetes; order Actinomycetales; family Microbacteriaceae; genus Microbacterium. The sequence continues at coordinate 51,341 of CAVQLL010000015.1, read as the reverse complement.
GCCACGCGACGATATCGTGCAGGGTGACGACGTCCCCGTGCGGAGCCGGCGGCAGTTCGAGATTCATCCGGTGCGTCGTCGTGCCGCTTCCGTACAGCCCCCGGCCGATCAGCCTCCGGGTGCGCGCCGACGCCGTGGCAACCCTGCTCATCGGGAGCCGTCGATTGCCCGGCAGCTTCGAACGCAATGATCGCACGATCGCGCGATCGACCGTCCAGGGGTTCGAATCGGTCTCGATCAGGGCCGCGCGCGCGCGCTGAGCGATCTGTTCCTGGTACGCCTGCGCGCCCATCGGCGTGTCGGTCGCAATCGTGGCGATCGTGAGGTGGTGAGCATGAGCTGTGATGGTTCGCGTCCTGTTCTGCATTGCCAGCACGACGAATCTAGTTGAATAGACCTCGGGCAGCGCGCCGGCTGGTGGCGCCGCCTGGATGAGAAGGTGGAGAACAATGCCACGCATTGCCATGCCCACGCGGGGCAGGTTCGGGTGAGTGGTGCGGAGAGTGGGGCTGAACCCCGCCGCTCGTTCGCGCTCGTAATCCCCACCCACCGGCGCGCCGACCTCGTCGTACAAGCGGTCGACAGCGCGCTCCGGCAGAGCCGGGCGTTCGATCAGATCATCGTGGTCACCGACGGACTCGATGATCCCGCGGCCGCGGCGCTGCAGGATCGCCCGGTCGACCTGGCCGCAATCGAGAAGGCGGGGGTCGCGGCCGCGCGCAATGCGGGAATTGCCCTTACGCGGACCGATTGGGTCTGCTTTCTTGATGATGACGACCTGCTCCACCCCGACTACCTCGCACGCGTCGAAGGCGAGCTCCGCGCGGACCCGGAGATCGGTGCGATGAATGCCGAATTCTGGAGCTTCGCGACAGTCGCGGGACCCGAGGACGAATTCTCCGCGGCCACCCTCGACGAGTGCCTCAGCGCGAGCCGGGTCGCAGCGCCGGTGAAAGACCTCGGATACCTTCGGATCGAGGGGCGCAGCTTCGATCTGCTTCTCGAACGGCTGCGCGGATCCATGAGCACCGCGGCCGTTCGCCGTGATCTGCTGATGCGTGCCGGCGGCTTTCCGGACGGAATGATCACGGCGCAGGACTGGGTGATGTTCGTCAATGTCGCTCGGCTGACCGAGTGGCATCTGGTGCCCGACCGGCTCGCATTCTTCCGAGACCACCCCGGAACGGTGACGCGGGCTGGTTCGCCGGTGAAGGGTCTGACCGCGCTCCGAGCCATTCGCTCGTTCTGGCAGCCGAGTGAGTTGCCGACCCCGCCGCATCGGCCGATCACGGCCTACAGCCGCTACTACCGGCACGTGCTCGGCTGGGCCCTGCGCGCGTGCCTGCGTGAGAGGGACTTCCGCTCCTACCGTGAAGCGCTCATCATCGCGCGCGACATTCTTCCCCGACGAAGCGATCGCCTGCGCGCCGCGGCGCCGCACAGTCTGCAACGCGGCGCGCGCGCCCTGCGCGATCGGGTCAGGCGGCGTCAGCGAGGGTGAGGCCGAAGTCGTCTGTGGATACGTGATCCGACGGTCTGGAACGCTCCGCGAACGAATCCGAGCGGTGCAATGCGCAGCGATTGTCCGACGTCTGTGATCGCGGAACCCAGGCGTCGGGCCTTGAGGTCGCCGATGACGCGGCCGGCCGAGTTCGCCGCTGTCGAGCGATTCAACCGCTTGAGATGCTCTCGAAGGAGGGCGGCGGACTCGTGCTGCTCGAGCCGCTGTGCCTCAACGATGTTCTTCCTGATCGCTGTGTGCGCTGACCGGTATCGGGTGCGCCACGACGCGAGGGTCGCGTTGTCGTCGTGTCGACGGTAGTCGACGACCGTCGTCATCGAGCTGACGAGCGGGGCATGCCGTAACAGTCGCAGGATTAGTTCATCGTCTTCTGAGAAGGCGAGCGTTTCATCGAACAGTCCAACGCGCTCCAGCATCTCGCGTCGGACGAGAAGCGCCGTGATCCGCGGGATGGGGGTCGCCCGCCGCAGGAAGTCCTCCTGAGATGCCGCCGAGGTCCTCCAGCGTCCGAAGACTCGACCGTCGGCGTCGATGTATCGACCGTTGCCGAACACGCCGCCCGCCTCCGGATGACTTCGAAGCGTTGTCACCAAGTCATCCAGCCGGCTTGGCGGCCAGAGGTCGTCCTCGTCCAGAAAGGTGACGAATTCGCCATTGCCCGAGCGGATCGCCGCATTGCGCGCAGCGGACACGCCCTCGTGCTGCCGGTGGATCACGGTCGCAATCGGCATCTCTGCCACCAGCCGATCGAGCGCCTCCGGGTCGTTGGAGCCGTCGTCGACAAGGAGAAGGCGCTGGAGATGGTACCGCTGTCGATGGGCGGACTCGAGCGCTGCGGGTAGGAACCTGCCGACTCGGTTCGTCGGCACGATCACGTCGACGAGCCCCGGAGTTCTCCCGGTCGGCGCACTCACGGCGGTCATGGCTCGACGCCCGCAGGGTCGGGCAAGGCTGATCACTCGAAAGCGCTCCTCCCCCATCTGCGCCTCGGTGCGCACGCAACTCATCGTGGAAGATCGCCTCCTGCCGGCACGATCACCGCGTGCACGGACGCACCCGGGGGCCGGTACGCAGGCGTTGATTCTCACGTGGCGACCTCACGTCGCATCCGACGCACCTGCGCTGTGGCCCCGACGCTCGCGACGAGACCGCCGACGGTCCCGATGAGGTCGAGGCCCGCCCGCCTCACGCCACCGAGCACGCCGCGGACCTTCTGCTCCAGATCCTGCCGCTTCGGATCGCGAACGGTACGAACACCTGCCGCCAGATCGTGAACGGCCCGCGCCAGAGTGGCGCGGAGATATCGCCGGAGGTGCGGATCGCGGTATCCGAGAGTGGTCGCGAGGAGCACGATGTGGTTCCGAGCGCCGTAGTACCGGTAGCGGGCGTCGAAACGGCGGCCCCGCGCGTAGTCGCCGGCCACATGGCGAACGACGGCGCTGGGCGTGTAGATGATCGTCATGCCTGCACGCCTCATCCTCAGCGCGATGTCGGTTTCTTCGCGCAGGCAGGTTCCGGGATAGAAGTCGCGGATGCCGCCAAGGGCGTGCACGGTGCTCGTGCGCACCGACATGTTCGCGCCGAGCAGGTGGTCGACCGTCACGTTCCGGCCGGGATCGGCGGCGAAGAAGCCGGTGAGTCGACCGTCGGGGAGCAGCAGGCCGATCTGACCGATCCCCACCTGCTCTTCATCGGGCTGCCCGTTGCGGGCGCGCCCACCCACGGCGGCGACGTTTTCATCTTCGTATGGGCGAAGCAGCTGTTCGAGCCACTCCGGCTCGGCGTACGCGTCGTCATCGATGAACGCCACGACATCCTCCGTGACGTCGGCGATTCCGATGGCGCGCGATGTGGCTGTAGACCCGATCCCGCGTTCGTTGCGCCGGTATTCGACGCCGGCGAAGCCCGCCACGACTTCTCGCGTGAGGGTGTCTGGCGAGGCATCCACCACGATGATGCGCGCCGGCGACACGGTCTGTCGCGCCAGGTGCTCGAGGCACTCCTGGATGTGTGCGGGACGCCTGTAGGTCGCGATGACGACACTTGCTGTGGGCAAGCATCACGATCTGTCCGCCTGTCTGACCTTGTCGCCGACGACACGCGTAACCCCGGGCGGCCGCAGACCTCGCGCCATCCGACGGATCGGATGCGTGTACTCCATCCTCAGCCCCCTGAAGTCACATTCAGTATCGCAGTGGCAACCACGCTCGCCGAATCCGCCCATCTGCGCCGATCGCGCTCGCGCGGTGGGCGCATGGCGCTTTCAGTTCAGCTCGCCGAGCTCGACGAGGCGGGCGAAGTCCGAACTTTCGCCGCGGACACCGTCGAAGCTCCCCATCGCCTCGATGTGTCCGCCCTTGAGGAACACCAGTGTGTCGGCATTGCGAACGGTCGAAAGGCGGTGAGCGACGATCAGGATGGTGATCGTCCCCTGCAGGCCGCGCAATGTGGTCGCGATCTCGAACTCGGTCGCGTTATCCAGCGCGGACGTGGCCTCATCGAGCACCAGCACGCTCGGTCGCCGGTAGAGCGCGCGGGCGAGGCCGAGCCGCTGACGCTGCCCGCCGGATAGCCGCACCCCGCGCTCGCCGACTTTCGTCTCGAGCCCCTCGGGCAGCTCGGCGATGAGTGCGTCGAGCTGCGACATCGCCACGACCTCGCGGATCCGCGCGTGCTCGATGTGTTCGGGGGAGACACCGAACGCGATGTTGGCGGCCACCGTGTCGTTGATCAGGAAGACGTCCTGGGGAACAACTCCGAGTCCCTCATACCAGGCGGCACGATCGTCGAGGATCGGCCGGCCGCCGCACTCGATCGAGCCTTCCGTGGGCTCGAGGAGTCCCAGGATGAGATCGAGGAGCGTGCTCTTGCCCGCCCCGCTGGAGCCCACGAACGCCGTCGTCCGGTTCTGGTCGATGGTCAGCGTGACCTTCTCAAGGACGGGTACGGCGGCATCCGGGTAGCGGAAGGTGACGCCGCGGATCGCGATGTCGCCTGCGTATCGCTCGTCGCTTCGAGGCTGCTCCTCGTGCGTGCCGCCCACCTCGAGCTCCTCCGTCGTGCGCGACACGATGTCGAGTCCCGCGCGTCCGGTGCGGATAGTGGCGAGGCTGGCCGTGATCCGGTTCAGCGTGGGCAGTGCGCGCAGGGATGCGGCTGCAAACACCCCGAGGACGGTGATCGCCTGCGCCGGGGTGCCGGTCGCGAAAAGGAGGATGGAGATGCCCACGATCGCGATGACGAAGACGATCTCAAGCACGTAGCGCGGCGCGTCTGACAGGATTCCGAGTTCTCGCCCCGCACGCGCGCGGCGCAGGCGCGCTTCCCGAAAGCCCTCGACGAATGCACTCGCGCTTGAAGTGAGTCGCGCTTCGCGGAATCCCTCGAGCCCAGGCATCAGGAACTGCCACGCTTGCAGGCCGGACTCGGCCATCTCTTCGCCGATGCGCGCTTGCCGTCCGCGCAGCATGCCCTGAAGGCCGAAGACGAAGAATCCGAAGAGGGCGACGGTCATCAGCGTGACGAGGGGAGCGGTGATGGCCAGGATGATCGTGATCGCCACGACGACGAGGACATCGGCGATCATGCTCATGACGCCCAGCAGCACCGACGCGGACTGGTTAGTCGCGTCCGTAATGTTCCGGTAGACCTCGCTCATTCGTCGGGAGCGGTGGTCGGAGTAGGGAGCGAGTACGTAGAGGCGCATGAGCTCGGCCGACGACAGCGCGGAAACACGCGTGGTTCGGCCGAGCAGCCACCATCGGAACACGAGCGCGGTGGCGCTTTTCACCACGAACAAGAGAGCGACGAGCATCGCGACCGCGGGAATCAGGACAGCAGGGTCGGTCGTGCCCATGATCTGCGAGATCACGCCGAGCGCACCGGTGTCGGGGTCGGCGCCGGCGATCAGCTGGGTCAGAGGGACCATCGCCGCCACCCCGAGGGTGTCGAGGGTGGCCAACAGTAGGGAGAGCACGACGGTGCTCGAGATCCAGCGCCAGGGCGTGGCCCCAGCCATCCGGAGCATCATGCGCAGCTGCCCGGTGAGGCTGGGCTGGCCGAGCAAGCGGGCCATTATTCTCCTCCGGGGCTTCGATCAATCAACGAGGCGAGCTGTCCTTCTGGACGTGGGTTTATCCCCAAGTCGAATTGACCGTGTGTTTCTATCTCGTTTCGCCGTATTGTGGTGGGCGCGCATTACGGTATCATCCGAAGAGTCTCCCTCACGCAGGGGGCGGGCTCCTGGGGATAGGAACGAGCCCGGCGTGCAAGTGTCTTGTGACCCTTGGTCGCAGACGGAGTTCGACACAGCAGACTTTCTGAAGGAGAAAAAACCATGAGTGAACTCGACAACGCAGAGCGCGAGCCGAAGGGCATCACGCGGCGCACCGTCACCAAGTCCATGGCCTGGGCTGTGCCGGTGATCGCGGTGGCGGCGACTGTGCCGTCGGCTGCGGCAACCTGTATCCCGACGGTCGATCTCACCGACCGGAGCTGCAAGTGCCCTGGTCAGTCCACGCAGAGTCCGTTCACCTACCACCTGCAGATTTGCGTCGTCGGAACGGTATGCCCCCAGGGCGGTGCGACGATCACCATCACCCACATTGAGAGCGTGAGTGGCGTTGTGATCTTCGACGGCTCCGTTGACATCATCGCCCGGTGACGAATGCACCGTCATCACCGCATCGAGCTCGAACAGCGCGGGGCTACTCGAGATCACCTACGAGGTCGACGGCATCGAACAGCCGGTTGCGACGGTGCACGCTCCGCCGGAGTGCGACAAGGTCGAAGACCCGATCGAGACCTGCGAACCCGTGCCGCCCGCCTGATCGGCCGTAACATCGGCCGCGCTCTCGTCCCGCACGGACGGAGCGCGGCCGATGTCGTACCAGCCCTAGACGCCCATGCGACGAACGATGCCAAGCATCTGATCCGAGCGTAGGCGCCAATCTGGCACGATCGTCCGGCTGATGCGCGTTCCGAAGCCCGACCGGTCCAGCGCCTCCTCGACCGCATCCGGGAAGTCCGCCGGATCGGCGATCACGATGCGGTCGCCCTCGGCGTCGCGGAAGCCGGCCACAGCGGTCGATACAACGGGGCGACCGACCGCCTGGTACTCGTAGAGCTTGATCGGGTCGAGACTGTCGGTGAACGGCGTCACCACGTGGGGAACGACCAGGACGTCGGCATGCTGCAGATACGCAACCACCTCGTCGTGCTCTCGCGGACCCAGCATCACGACGCCGGCCGCTGTCAGCCGCCTGCCTGCGGTAGCAGGCAGCGCGTCGGGGCCGACGAGCACCAGCGATCCGCTCGCACCTAGCCGTTCTGCGACGGACACGCAGACATCGACGTCCAGTCGATCGGCGTGGAGGGTGCCGACGTAGACCGCGGTCCGACCGTCCGGCAGGTCTGCCGGGCGGGCTCGCGGACGACGATACGCGTCACTGTCGACCGCGTTTCGCACCAGCTGGATCGGTTCTGTCCCCGCCGGCCGCTGAGCGGACTTCCGACGCTGCAGCTCAGGAGAGCAGGCCACAACCTGGATGGCGTGAGCGATCAGGTACGCCTCCTGCGCGGCCACACGTGCAAGCTCGGCCTCCGGGCGCTGCGCGGCCAGCCAGTCGTCGGTCATGTCGTAGAGGGTTCGCCAGCCGGTGAGGCGGGACAGCTCCGCACCTCCGGGATCGTTGACCCAGAGGACCGGCTCGTCCATCCCGAGCGATCCGGCGGCCCGCGCGATTTGCGCGGCGATCCTGGCGTCCGAACGGCGGTCGATCCGGCGTGGCAGGGCTTTCAGTGGCCGCATCGTCCACAGCCTTCCGGGCTGGGTCACGTCCGTCGGGCCATGCCCGAGGTTCGGTCTTCGGCCGGAGCGGAGTGCGTGTAGCGGGTCGGCAGCCGGTTCGACGAACAGCACCCGCAAAGAGCGGTCGGCCTGCAGCATCCGCGACAGGAGGTGTTGGTTGCGACGCCACACCCCGTCCCATCTCTCCAGCGAGACGACGACCAGGTCCGTCATCACCGGCTCCTTAGGGACTCGATCGCGGCACGGTACACGGCATCCGTTCCGCGCACCTGGGCATCAATCGTGTAATCCGCCCTTTGTCGTTCGCGCTCCTGGGCGCCGAGCCGCGCGCTGGCGTGGTCGTCAGCGGCGAGCTCGCGCAACGCATCAGCCGCTGCGCCCGCGTCGCCCGCGGAGAACAGCGCGCGAGGGTCGAGTCCCTGCAGCATCTCCACGTGGCCGCCCCCCCGTGCGGCGACGACCGGAAGGCCCACCTGCATGGCCTCCAGCACGCTGAGGCCCAGCCCTTCGATGGGGCACGGGGCGAGCAGGATGCCACACTCTTCCATCAGCGCCGCGACGTCGGAACGGAAGCCCAGAAATTGGACGGACGATGCGATCCCGGTATTTCGCGCGATCTCCTCCAACCGCTCGCGCTCCGGTCCGATGCCGGCGATCCACAGCTCCCACCCCCCCGCCGCCGCGAGGCCCGACCGCGCGAAGGCCGCGACCCCGACCGCGGTCTCCTTCTCCGGTTGCAGGCGTTGAGCCATGAGGACGACGCGTCGGCGGATAGCACCAGACGGATCGCGTGACGAAAGGCCCGAATGCACAACCGTGCTGGAGCGCCCGATTGCCGCAGCGACGGCCGAGCTGATCGACAGTTCTGCATCGACGGTGCTTGCCACCACCTGATCCAGCGAAAGCGGTCCCCATCGTCCGCGCTTGCTCGCAAAGTGGCGAGTGGACACGACGGCGGGTCGACGTCGCCGACCCCACAGCGCCGCAACCGCCGCGACATCGGCCGCAGTCATGTGCGTGTTGACGACATCCGCCTCTGGACGAAGCCGGCGAAGCGCGCGAGCGACCTCGAGTGTCCGCGCAGCACCGGTGTGACTCACGCCCGTCTCGGTTAATGCCTGCCTCATCCGCGGCGGGTCGCCGCCGATCACATGCACGTGGTGACCAGCGCCCGCCTGGGCCGCGGCGAGACGCACGACGTACCGCTCCACACCGGAGAACCCATCGGAGCGGATGGCGTGCAGGATGCTCAGCACCGTCATGAATCCCACTCGCGTGGCACCGCTCCGCGGGCCGTCGGCATCGCCTGCAGCCGCCGGGCCAGGTCGAGGTAGCGCTCTGCCACGAGGCCCCAGGAGTACCGCTCGGCGGTCGCTCTGCACGCCGCCCGTACGTCTTCCACCAGCGGATCCCGGAGAGCGGCGAGACGGGCGGCGAGCTGACCGGCATCCCTGTCGATGATGTAGCCATTGACGCCGTCGACGATCAGGTCCGGTGCCGCTCCGACCGGGGTGGCCACGACCGGGACGCCGCAAGCCAGCGACTCCAGCGCCACCAGGGCGTTCGCTTCGTATGCGCTGGGCAGTACCAGGGCATCGGCCGCCCACAGTGGCGGAACGACATCAGGGAGCGTGCCGACGAAGGTCACGCTATCCGACACTCCCCGTTGAGCGGCGATCCCGCGTGCGTGCTCGATCATCCGCTGCGTGCCGCCGACCACGAGAAGGCGAACCGCAGGCGTCTGGGCGAGTGCCTCGAGGGCGAGAGGGAGCCCCTTGCGATCGAACTCATGGCCGATGAAGACCGCAACCCAGTCATCCGCCCTCACGCCGAGCGCACGTCGGGCCGCCTGGCGCTCGCCGGGAGTCGGCATGCGGAATCGTCCCAGGTCCACGCCGTTGGGGATCACCTCGATTGGCAGGTGCATCGCCCCGTACGTCTCGGTCAGCAGGGAGGCCTCTCGGGCGGTGAGTGCGATGATCACTCGGTGGAAGCTCCCTTGATAACGGATGCGGTCACGCAACGACGTGAACAGGTGCAGCGGATTGCGTACCATCCGCCAGACGTAATGACCCCTCGCCCGCATCGCCGCAGACAGGAGTCCGTGGTTCACGTACATATCGCCAACGAGCGCGTCGTTGTGGCAGATGGAGACTGCGTCAGGCCGGTCGGAGAGGAACGCTCTGGCGCGACGTGTCCCCACGATCGAGAACCAGATCACATCCCGCGCGTGCCCGATTCGCGATGATCGTTGACGACCAGGGTGCCCGCCGGCTTCGGCTTCGGTGAAGCGCGTAACGTTCGCTCCCTTGGCGATCAGCGCGCGCTCCAGTTCGTAGGCGACTCCTGCCACGCCGCTGCCAGGAGCGATCTGGGGGGCGATCTGCACGATCTGCAACGCGCCGGACGCCGTCTCGCTCACACGCCGGCTTCCCGCCCTGCACGTTCTCCGCGGATCTCATCCACCAAGGCAACATACCGTTCGGCAACGTCGCGCCACCCGAGATCCCTCACGCTCACCCGGGCTCGCGACCTCCACTGGCTGAGATCGGCGGCGGCCAGCTCGGCCAGTCGGGCCCCGATCTCGCGGGGATCGGCGTTCACGAGATACCCGTTTTCGCCGTCCACGACGACCTGGGTCGCGTAACCGACAGGGGTGCACACCACGGGGAGTCCGGCTGCGAGCGCCTCGAGCACCACCAGCGCATTCGCTTCGTACGCGCTGGGAAGCACGAAGATGTCGGCAGCGGCGAACAGCTCGGGAAGGTCGCCGCGCCGACCGAGGAAGAGCACGCGTTCGACGACGCCCAATCGGACCGCCGACTCGTGCGCGGCCGGGATCGATCGCGAGTCGCCTCCGACCACCAGCAGCAGCACGGATGGCGCGTGCACCAGCGCCTGGATCGCATGGTCGAGGCCTTTGCGCGCGAACTCGTGACCCACGAAGAGCACCACTCGTGCGTCGTCCTCGAGGAGGAACGCTTCACGCGCGTGCGTGCGCTCCGCAGGCGTGGGCGGGTGGAATCTGGTCAGGTCCACTCCGTTCGGAATGACGACGATCTCCGGCCGGACCTTGCCGTACACGCGTCGAAGCGTGTGCGCTTCGCTCGGGGACAGCGCCACCACCGCTTGGTGGATGCGGCTTCGGTATCGGATGGTGTCGCGGACGAAGGTGAAGATGTGGGTCGGGTTGCGCAACATGCGCCACAACGCGTTGCCGCGTGCGCGCATTGAAGCGCTTACGACGCCGTGATTCACATAGATGTCGCCGACCATGGCACCGTTGTGGCAGATGGACACGGCGTCGGGTCGCGCGGCGAGGAATCTGCGCGCGCGGACCGTCCCGACGGTGGTGAACCACACCATGCGTCGGAACAGCTCGATCGCGCGCAGGATCCGGTGCTCCGAGCTGAACCGGTCCGGGCGCCGACGAGCCGTGGTCAGTGTGAACGACTCGACCGTGATCCCCATCGCTCGGAACTCGCGCTGCAGATTCCACGCAACTCCGCCGACCCCGCTCCCCGAGCCGATGAACGGGACGACCTGGACGATGTGCATCACACGGCCCGTCTGCCGGCCAGGCGGATCTCGACCCGTACCGGCCCCAGGCGGTACAGCGCTGCGCGGCGTCGCGCCTCCAACCCCCGCGCACCGGGGAGTGCCCATGCTCGTGCCATCGCTCCAGCCCAATTGGCAACGCGTGCCACCTGCCACCCCGCTCGGCCGAAGTGCTTCCTCAGATAGCGCTCCTGAGACGCGTGGAAATGGACTTCGCGGCGGGGCCCATCGGTGCTCGTGCCGCCGCCGATGTGGAGAGCCTCGGCGCCCGGCACCGCCTTATGCCGCCAGCCGAGCATGTGGGCGCGGTAGGCCCAGTCCGTCTCCTCGGCGTAGAGGAAGAAGCGTTCGTCGAAGCCACCGACATGGGCAAGTGCTTCCGCACGCAAGAGGAGGACGGATCCGATGACGAATCGGGGTCCGCGCACGAAACGGCCGAGACCGACCGCCTCGAGCCACGCGCTCATGGGAGACGGGAACGGCCACTCCACGCGGGCACGACGGCCCGATCCGTCGGACTGGCGGGGAGCGACGCTGGCGAGGTCGGGCGCCCCGTGCAGCGCGGCTTGCAACACGGCGATCTGATCGACCGCTATCCGAGCGTCCGGGTTCAGAAGCAGCACATCGGCCTCCGGCATCAGCCGGTCGGCGAGCGCGATGTTCACGGCCGAACCGAATCCGATGTTTCCTCTCGCATCGATGTACCGGACTCCCAGCTCGTCACAGAGCGCGGCGATCTCGTCCAACGATGAATTGTCCACGACTGTTGTCGACCCCCCCGCGACGGATTGGAGTGCTGCACGAAGCAGGGCGGGCGCACCATACGCGACGACGATGATCTCGACTCCCCGGTCCGCACGCCCGGACGCCGTATGCTGCGTGCTGCGATACAGCTCGAGATAATCGAGCGCCACGGCTTGCCACGTGCACTCTTTGGCGCGGGCAAGTCCGTCTCGTCTGAACTCATCGGCGCGGGGACCGCCCGCCACCGTCAGCGCCTCTGCGAGCGCGTCCGCATCGCCGTGCGGGACGACGATGCCGGCGCCACCGACGACATCAGGCAACGCTCCGGCATCACTGGAGACCACCGGAATACCGCACGCCATGGCTTCGACCGCGACACGACCGAACTGCTCGGTCCATGTGCGAGTCGGCAGGGAGGGGACGGCGAGAACGTCCAGCGATCGGTAGAACGCGGGAACCCCGTCGGGCTGCAGAGCACCTACGTAAGCGAAGCGGTCGGCGATCCCCAACTGTCGCGCTTCCTCCGCGAGAGTATCCGCTAGTGGTCCTGAGCCGGCGATGCGGACCCGCACGCCGGGGGTGCGCGCCACGGCATCGAGCAGCACCTTGACGCCCTTCTCCGGGACGAGCCTGCCGATCAGTCCCGCCGTCACGTAGGCAGGATCGGCGGGAATGGGGGTGGGCTCCGGATGGAACTCCTGCGGATCGATGCCCAACGGGATCACTCGCGCCCTGCCGGCGAATCCCTTTGCTTCGCAGATCCGTGCTGCAGCCGGGCTGCACGCAGAGATGCCCGAGGCTTGCCTCAAAGCCGCACGCTCCAGCCACCGGAATGGGATCGGATAGCGCTTCGGCAAATTCTGTGCGGTGTACAGCACCAACGGGGCACGGTTGCGGCGCAGGAACCGCAGGAACAGGATCTGGGCTGTCGCGAGGGCGAACGGCTCCTCGTGCACGTCGATCACATCCCAGGCTTCGCCGAGTGCGCGCCACAGTGGGCGGGGGTCGTAGAGGAAGAGCGCGGGGTGCCTGCCCAACGTGCCCACAGGCGTCACCTGCTCCCCAGGGTCGGCGGACAGCTCGACCTCCGTGCCGCCTGCGTGCCAACGGCGTGCGCTCAGCAGACGAAGCTCGACGCCCAACTCGCGAAGCGCACGCTCTCGCCCCCGCCATTGGCCGACGGCGGCGCTGTGCGACACACGCAGTACCCGCACGGGACCTCCTCGTGGGCTCCTCAAGCAACCATAATCTGGTCTGTGCGGGCATACGTCCACGCGGGCGTCCTCGACTGGGCCAGGTGAAACGCCGGTACCATCTGATCATGTCCCCCGCGCTGACCACCTCCCTTCCGCTTGTGCTCGCGGCAGTCATGATCGCAAGCTCCGTCGCCAAGTTCCGCCGCCCGGATGACATCGCAGGCTGGGCCGAGATGGGGGTCCCTCGCCGGTTGCGGCAGCGCTGGCTCATCGCATTCCATCCTTGGGGCGAGCTCCTGCTCGGCATCGCCCTCGCCGTGCTGGGGGGCGTTCTCGGACTGCTCGCTGCCGTCGTGGCGCTCGCCCTCATGGTGGCATACCTGTGGCTGGTGTCGTCGGTGTTCCGTCGTGCTCAGGGGGCGTCCTGCGCGTGCTTCGGGACGCGCCGGCCGGTCACTCGCCTGACCATCGCTCGCAACGCCTGGCTGACGCTGCTCGCCGCAGCGACTGTCATGGTCATCTGGGTCAACCCCCTCCTCGGCGGTGCCGTCGCCGCTGCGGACCCGAGCGCATGGGCGTGGCTTGCCGCTATGGCGGTCGCAGTCGTCACGGCGATGCTCATCGTGTGGCCGGAACCACCCGCTCCGGCCGCACCCGCTTCGGTCAGGGATGCTGCACCGGCCGACGGCGAGCAGGACGTGGATTACTTCCGGGTGCGCACGCCGTCGATCCCCGTCACGCTCGGCGACGGTGAGACGGTCAACCTTCGCGCGCTGGCCTCCTCTCGTCCGCTCCTCATCCTCGCGGTCTCCGAGACCTGCGGAGTCTGCGAGGAGGTAATCGGGAGTGCCGACGAATGGCGTGCGCTCCTGCCCGAGGTCGAGATTCGACTCCTCGTCACCCGGAGGCCCGAGGACAGCCGGCTGACCAGCACCGTCGAACCTCAGACCCTCCACGATCCGAAGAACTACTTCAGCGGCTCGATCGCCGACTGGTACTCACCGACGGCCGTCCTCCTCGGTGCGGACGGGATGCTCGCGGGTGGTCCGGAGACCGGATACGCGGCTATCAAGCAGTTCGTCGAGGACATCCGGGCATCGCTGGACGAGCACATCGCCGCGTTGACGCACGTGTCCGCGCCCGGATCAGCCGACTAAGCTTCCGCAGTAACCTCATCGCCGCCTCGGGAAGGCGAAGAGAAATGCGTACCGGCAAGGGGTGAGAATGGCCGACGAGTTTTCGATCCTCACCGTGTGCACCGGCAACATCCACCGCTCACCGCTTGCCGCTGTCCTACTTGAGACCTGGAGCGGCTGGTACCTCCCTGCGCCGCTGTCGTCACAGGTCCGCGTTCGCAGTGCGGGATTCGCGGCGCCGGCCGGATCGCCGATGGGGAGCCGGGTCCGCGTCGTGGCCGAAGCGCTCGGCGCCGACGGCTCCGCCCACACCGCCACTCGGATCACCGACGAGATGATCGCCGGCTCCGACCTGGTGCTCGTCGCGAGCCGGCGCCAGCGCGAGGAGGTTCTTTCCCGTGTGCCGACGGCGCTACGGCTGACTTTCACCGTTCGGGAGGCAGGACGCATTGCGGCCGGCATCTCTGGCGCCGCAAAGCCGCATGGCGTGCGAGACCTTGTCCGCACGATCGCACTGATGGCCGATCACCGAGGCAACTACAGCGATGCTGCATCCGACGACGTGATCGATCCCCAGGGCCTCGGTGACGACGCATACATGCAGATGACTCGCGAGGAAGTCGTGCCATTGGCACAGCTCGCCGCCGTTCTCCTGGGGATGCCGAGGCCCGACCTCGAGGCGTACATCGCCGCCGCCGAAGACCCCGCTGCGCTCATGGCCCGCCGCGCCGAAACGGAACAGCGTTGAGGCGCAGGCGGGCGGACGGGTCCTCGGGTGCCGGTGGACCGCGAGTCCTGCATCTCGCCCACACGACCGTGCCCGGCGGTGCGGAATTCGCGCTCGTGCGAATGCTCCGGGCGCACCCGGAGTGGCATCCTGCGGTGCTGCTGCCCGCAGTGGACGCAGCGGGGGCGTTCGCCGGCCTTCCGGCGAGTGTGCCGCGTTCCTCGCGCGGCGTCCGCCAGCCGGCGGGCGTCACTTCAGGTTCGCCGCTCGTTCTCCTCGGTGCGGCGGTCAGGCTCGCCGTTCAAGCGCTGGTGACACGGGCGGACCGACGATTCCGGTCGGCCGATGTCATCGATGCGAACACCGCGCGCGCCGCAACCTATGGCGCTCTCGCCGCATGGACCTCCCGCGTGCCATTCGTCATCCACCTGCGCGACCTGGTCGAGCCCGAGGCCCTCGGTCGCTTCGGTTTCGAGCTCCTGACGCGCATCGCGCTCCCGCGAGCGAACGGCGTGGTTGCGAACTCCCGCGCAACCCTCGACTCGGCACGCCCGTTCCTGCGGACCGGTGCGGTGACCGCCGTCATTCCGAGCGCGGCGGGCTTGATCCTCGGACAGCCTCGCCGCGCCCGGGAGCCAGGGCCTCTTCGGATCGGGATGCTGGCCCGCATCGACCCGTGGAAAGGGCAGCTCCTGCTGCTCGACTCCTTCGCGTCCGCGCTCGGCGAAGGCGACGCCGTGCTGGAATTCGCCGGAGCCCCGCTCTTCGGCCACGAGCCGTTCGAACGCCGGCTTCGAGCTCGGGTCGCCGAGCTCGGGCTGGGTGAGCGCGTCCGATTCCTCGGCCACATCGACGACATCGCTGCCGTCCTCGATCGCTGGGATGTCGCGGTGCAGGCATCCACGCGCCCAGAGCCGCTCGGACAGAACGTTCTGCAGTACCTCGCGGCCGGGTGCGCCGTGATCGTCGCGGACGAAGGCGGGCCTGCGGAATGGGTCGCCGACGACCGGAACGGGCTGCGGTTCGCCCCGCGAGATGCCGGTTCGCTCGCCGCGGCGCTGAAGCGTCTCGCTGGTGACGCCGATCTGCGCCGCCGTCTCGGCTCCGCCGCTGCGGCGACAGAGGGCCTCCTCGATGACGAGGGCGTCGCTCGGCAGCATGCGCGGTTCTACGCTGAGGTGCTCGCCGCCGTGACATCTCCGTGACCGAATTCCCTGGCGAAGCTCAGTCGCGATACGGGAGGATCGGGACATGACCCTCGCGCGCCGCCTTCTCGCCGTTCCCGTTGCACTCGTCCTCGCGGGTTTCGCACTCGCGGGGTGCGCCACACCTGTTGCCAGCGCTCCGTCGTCCAGCCCGACTGAGGACGGCGGCAGCACTGAGGCAGAGGTGGATGCCGCGTGGCTTGACGATGGTCGCATCATCGGCCTCGTCACCATGGGCAGCTCGGGCTGCGTGCCCGCGGCCGAAGAGGCGGTCCTCGAGGACGACGGGACCCTCACGGTGACTCTCGTCGAGCCTGAAGCGGACACGGTGTGCACCACCGACTTCGTTCCCCGCGTGACGCTCGTCGAGGTGCCGGAGGGTGTCGATCCCGCTGAAGACCTCTCGATCACGGTCACCGGTGGCGGCTACGAATCCAGCACCGAGCTGGAGGGCGTCGAAGGGCTCGCCGGCGGTGGGATGACCGACTACCTCCCGAGCGCCGGCTGGACCAGCGTCGACGGCCAGTTCGTGCTCCTCACGTGGGGCTCGTCCTCGTGCGTCCCGGTGATCGCCGAGGTCGCCGCATCCGGCCCCGCCGAGGTCACGGTGACCTTCGAGACTCCCGCAGCCGACCAGGTCTGCACGATGGACATGGCGCCCCGCGCGACGGTCGTGGGCCTGGTGGACCCCCTGGAGGAGGACAGCGACGTGTCGCTCGTGCTCACCGGCAGCCCCGAGTACGACAACGTCGTCATCCCGATCTACGGCTCGAACTGACACCAGGGCGGAACCCCGCCTCGCGCAGGCTCAGCTCACCTGACCGCGCCTCGTCCTGCGGGCGCCGATGGCCGCGGCAGCATCACGCCCATGGCGAACAGGGGCGTGCGGCATCCCACTCGTCGTTACCCTCGTTGTTAAGGCGCTCCCAGTGCGCCCGTTGGCCCAGTGCCGGAGGAATGGATGATGTTCGAGAGATTCACGGACCGTGCCCGTCGTGTGGTCGTGCTCGCCCAAGAAGAGGCGAAGATGCTCAACCACAACTACATCGGCACCGAGCACATCCTGCTCGGGCTCATCCACGAGGGTGAAGGTGTCGCCGCCAAGGCGCTCGAGTCGCTGGGCATCTCGCTCGACGCCGTGCGCGAGCAGGTGCAGGACATCATCGGCCAGGGTCAGCAGCAGCCGACCGGGCATATCCCGTTCACGCCGCGCGCCAAGAAGGTGCTCGAGCTGTCGCTGCGCGAGGCGCTGCAGCTCGGCCACAACTACATCGGCACCGAGCACATCCTCTTGGGCCTGATCCGCGAGGGCGAAGGAGTCGCCGCGCAGGTGCTGGTCAAGCTCGGCGCCGACCTCAACAAGGTGCGCCAGCAGGTCATCCAGCTGCTCTCGGGCTACCAGGGCAAGGAGCCGGCCGCCGTCAGCGGCGCCGCGCACGACAACCCGCAGGCGGCGCAGGGCGGCTCCGCCGTGCTCGACCAGTTCGGCCGCAACCTCACGCAGGCTGCGCGCGAGAACAAGCTCGACCCGGTGATCGGGCGCGAGAAGGAGATCGAGCGCGTGATGCAGATCCTGTCGCGCCGCTCCAAGAACAACCCCGTCCTGATCGGCGAGCCCGGCGTCGGCAAGACCGCCGTCGTCGAGGGTCTCGCGCAGGCGATCGTGAAGAACGACGTGCCCGAGACGCTGAAGGACAAGCAGGTCTACTCGCTCGACCTCGGCTCGCTCATCGCAGGCTCGCGCTACCGCGGTGACTTCGAGGAGCGCCTCAAGAAGGTCACCAAGGAGATCCGCACCCGCGGCGACATCATCGTCTTCATCGACGAGATCCACACGCTCGTCGGGGCCGGTGCCGCCGAGGGAGCGATCGATGCGGCATCCATCCTCAAGCCGCTCCTGGCCCGCGGAGAGCTGCAGACGATCGGCGCGACCACGCTCGACGAGTACCGCAAGCACTTCGAGAAGGATGCCGCGCTCGAGCGCCGCTTCCAGCCGATCCAGGTCGCCGAGCCGACCCTGCCCCACGCGATCAACATCCTGAAGGGGCTGCGCGACCGCTACGAGGCGCACCACAAGGTGCAGATCACGGACGGCGCGATCGTGGCTGCCGCGAACCTCGCCGACCGCTACGTCAGTGACCGATTCCTTCCCGACAAGGCCATCGACCTGATCGACGAGGCCGGCGCCCGCCTGCGCCTGTCGATCCTGTCGTCGCCGCCGGAGCTGCGCGAGTTCGACGAGAAGATCGCGAACGTGCGCCAGCAGAAGGAGCAGGCATCGGAGGACCAGGACTTCGAGAAGGCCGCATCGCTGCGCGACGAGGAGAAGTCGCTCCTCGCCGAGCGCCTGCGCCTCGAGAAGCAGTGGAAGAGCGGCGATGTCGCAACCCACGCCGTGGTCGACGAGGGCCTGATCGCCGAGGTGCTCGCGCAGGCCACCGGCATCCCGGTGTTCAAGCTCACCGAGGAGGAGTCCAGCCGCCTCGTCTTCATGGAGAAGGCTCTGCACCAGCGGGTCATCGGCCAGGAGGAGGCGATCTCGGCGCTCGCCAAGACGATCCGCCGCCAGCGCGCGGGTCTGAAGGACCCCAAGCGCCCGAACGGCTCGTTCATCTTCGCCGGCCCGACCGGCGTCGGAAAGACCGAGCTCGCCAAGGCGCTCGCGGAGTTCCTCTTCGACGACGAGGCTGCGCTCATCTCGCTCGACATGTCGGAGTTCGGCGAGAAGCACACCGTCTCGCGGCTGTTCGGTGCCCCTCCGGGCTTCGTCGGCTTCGAAGAGGGCGGTCAGCTCACCGAGAAGGTGCGTCGCAAGCCGTTCAGCGTCGTGCTGTTCGACGAGATCGAGAAGGCGCACCCCGACATCTTCAACTCGCTCCTGCAGATCCTCGAGGAGGGTCGACTGACCGACGGTCAGGGCCGCATGATCGACTTCAAGAACACGGTCATCATCATGACCACCAACCTGGGCGCGCGCGACATCGCGGGCGGTCCGGTCGGGTTCCAGGTCGAGGGCGACACCGCCACCTCGTACGACCGCATGCAGGGCAAGGTCAAGGAAGAGCTGAAGCGCCACTTCAAGCCCGAGTTCCTCAACCGTGTCGACGACATCATCGTGTTCCCGCAGCTTTCGAAGGAGGAGCTGGTGCAGATCGTGGATCTGTTCACCAGGCGTCTCGGCGAGCGGCTGCTGGACCGCGACATGACGATCGCGCTCACGCTCGCGGCCAAGGAGAAGCTGATCGAGATCGGCTTCGACCCGGCGCTCGGCGCGCGGCCGCTGCGTCGCGCGATGCAGCACGAGGTCGAGGACCGGCTCTCGGAGCGCATCCTGCATGGCGAGCTGAACGCCGGCGACCACATCACGGTCGACGCGGTCGACGGCGAGTTCGTGTTCGAGAACGGCCCGCGCGGCGAGAAGGTCGCCGTCGGAGTCGCCTCGGCCGGCGAGATCACAGCGACGCCCGACCTGGCGGTCGCCAGCGGCGAGTAAAAGGCTCGATCCGGCAGAGACCGGACGACGCGAAGAGCGGATGCTTCGGCATCCGCTCTTCGTCGTTCTGGGAGGGCGTTTCGTCTCGCCCTGCGGGCTCGCTCAACGACCCGGGAACTCGGTCCCTGAGCGAGCGAAGCGAGACGAAGGGCTCGCCGACCGGGCGGGAGGGGCGTTTCGTCTCGCCCTGCGGGCTCGCTCAACGACGGGAGGGCTCGCTCAACGACCCGGGAACTCGGTCCCTGAGCGACGCTTCGTCTCGTCGCTGCGCTCCTCGCTCAGCGCGGGTCTCCGCGAGACGAAGGGCTCAGCGAGGGTCTCCGCCCGAGACGAACGCCCACTCCGCACGCCCACCGTAGGCTGGAACCGTGAGCGACTACACGGTGCGGCCGGCGCGGGCGACGGACATCCGCGGCATCCGCGACCTGCTCGAGCCGTACGTGCAGCGGCGCATCCTCCTCGGCAAGGACCTCGTCGTGCTCTACGAGGCCGTCCAGCAGTTCGTCGTCGCCGAGGATGAGTCCGGGGTTCTGATCGGCTGCGGCGCGCTGCACGTCATGTGGGAAGACCTCGGAGAGGTGCGCACGCTGATCGTCGCAGACGAGTGGCTGCACCGAGGGGTGGGTCGCAAGATCGTCGGCGCACTCGAGGCGAGCGCGCGCGCCCTCGGTCTGAATCGGCTGTTCTGCCTCACCTTCGAGGTGGACTTCTTCACGCGCCGCGGATTCACGCCGATCGGCGAGCAGGTCGTCGATCCGGACGTCTACTCGCAGCTCATCCGCAGCCCCGACGAGGGCATCGCGGAGTTCCTCGACCTCGCCCACGTCAAGCCGAACACGCTCGGCAACACCCGGATGCTCAAGCGCCTGTAGCGGATGCCGCGGGTCAGCGCCCGGCGAAGACCGGCGGTCGCTTCTGCTGGAACGCGGCGAAGCCCTCGCGGTAGTCGTCGGTGTCGCACAGCGCCGCCTGCGCGGCGTTCTCGATGTCGACCGAGTCCCAGAGCGCGAGCCGCTCATCGCGGATGCGTGCGATCAGCGCCTTGCTGGCCAGGAACGCCGCGGTGGCTCCGGATGCCGCGCGCGTGGCGGCGTCGACGGTCGCGCTGAGCACCTCGTCGGCGGGGAGGACCCTCGAGAACAGGCCGGACTGCACGGCCTCGGTGCCGCTCATGAGGCGCCCGGTGTAGATCAGGTCGAGGGTCTTGTGCGCGCCCAGCCGCTCGTAGAAGAGGGCGTGGCCGCCGGAGTCGAGCGTCGCACCGAGCGCTGCGAAGGGCGAGCCGATCTTCGCGGTGTCGGCCACGTAGACGACGTCGGTCGCGATGAGCAGGCCGAGTCCGACCCCGAGGCACGCGCCCTGCGCAGCGGCGAACGTCGGTGCGGGAAATGCCGCCATGCGCTTGAGCAACGGCGTCACGATCCCGCCGAGATACCCGATCACGTCGTCGTCGCGCGGGTCGACTCCCGAGATGTCGCGACCGGCGCAGAAGGCGCGCCCCTCGCCGCGCAGCACGAGCGCACGCACGCCGGCCGCTTCGGCTTCGGCGTACGCCGACGGACAGCTCGCCGAGCGCCTGTCTCGTCGAGCGCGTTGAGCTTCTCGGGCGCGTTCAGGCTGACGTGAGCGACGTCGTCGGCGATGGTGAGGTCGATCATGGCGGGCTCCGCTCTACACGTCGTAGTCGACCACGACGCGCGGTGTCTCGGGGTGCGATTGGCAGGTGAGGACGTACCCGCGATCGAGCTCCTCGGGCTCGAGCGCGAAGTTCTGGGTCATTCGCACCTTGCCCTCGACCAGGCGCGCGCGGCAAGTCCCGCACACGCCGCCCGCGCAGGCGAACGGCACGTCGCCGCGCACCCGGAGGGCCGCATCCAGGATCGCCTCGTTCGCCGCGACCGGTGACTCGACGGTCGACGACAGGCCGTCGAGCGTGAACTCGACCGTGTACATCTCGTCGCCCGGGCGCACCAGCACGGGGCGCCCGCGGTCGACGCGCGGGCCGTCGGCATCCGTGGTGAAAAGCTCGAACCGGATGTCGCCCGGAGGCACTCCGTGACGCTCGAGTGTCTCGCGGCAGAGCGTGACCAGTTCGAACGGGCCGCACAGGAACCACTCGGTCACCGACGGCGGGATGCACGAGCTTGTCGAGGATCTCGTCGAGCTTCGGCCCGTCGATGCGGCCCGACAGCAAGGGCGCCGCGCGCTGTTCGCGGGAGAGGACGTGGTGCAGTGCGAGGCGGGCCGGGTAGCGGTCCTTGAGGTCGGCGAGCTCCTCGAGGAACATCACGTCCTGCGTCGCGCGGTTCGTGTAGACGAGCGTGAAGCTCGCGGTCGGCGAGGCGGCGAGGACGGATGCCGCGAGGGCCATCATCGGCGTGATGCCCGAGCCGGCGGCGATCCCGGCGAGGTGGGCGCCGTCGAGGTCGGGGAGATTCGAGGTGAACGTGCCCTCCGGGCTCATGACCTCGATGCGGTCGCCCGGCTTCAGGTTCTCGTGGGCCCACACCGAGAACAGGCCGCCGAGGTCGCGCTTGATCCCGACGCTGATGCGGCCGGGGGCGGGCGGACGGCAGATCGAATAGCTGCGGCGCACTTCGCGTCCGTCGACGTGGGCACGAAGGGCGACGTACTGGCCGGGCAGGTAGTCGTAGTCGCCGTGCAGCTCCGGCGGAACGGCGAAGGTCACCTCGATGCTCTCCGCGGTAAGCGGACGCACTTCGGCGACCTCGAGCTCGTGGAACCGCGCTCGTCGGCGCGTGACGGTGCTCATCGGCAGGCTCACAGCACCTTGAAGTGGTCGAAGGGCTCCAGGCAGGCACGGCACTCGTAGAGCGCCTTGCACGATGTCGAGCCGAAGCGCGCGACCTCGCGGGTATCCAATGACCCGCAGCGCGGGCACTTCACCGCGAGGCGGACGCGGATCGGACCTTGCGACAGGGCGGCACGACCGGAGGGCGGAGCGATGCCGTACGCCGTGAGCTTGCGCTTTCCGGCATCCGTCATCCAATCCGTCGTCCACGCGGGTGACAGTGTGGTGCGCACGTCCACGGTGCCGTAGCCGGCCGCGGTCAGGGCGAGGATGACGTCGTCGCGCATCGTCTCGAGCGCAGGGCATCCGCTGTAGGTCGGGGTGATCGTGACGATCGCGCGGTCTGCGACGACCTCGACGGATCGCAGGACGCCGAGGTCCTCGATCGTGAGCACCGGCACCTCTGGGTCGGTGACGGTGGCCGCGACCGCCCATGCGTGCTCGCGCGAGAGCACGCTCGCTTCGACAGGCTCGACGACCGGCCCCTGAGCCCGTTGAAGGGTCGACGCGGAGCGAGCGCTCACCATGTCACCCCCGGATGCTGCCGGGCGAGTACCTGCATCTCCGTAAGGATGAAGCCGAGCGTCGAGAAGTGCCGCCCGTGGCGCCCGCCGCCCGACGAGATGAACCCGGCCGGAACCTCGAGGTCGGCTTCGTCGAAGACAACTCCGATGACGCTGTCGAAGCGTTCGCGCAGCGTCGACGGGCGCGCGGCGATGCCGTCCAGGCGATCGATGAGCGGTTCGTCGCGGAACAGCTCGTCGACGTACGGCCAGACATCGCCGAGGGCGCGGATCATGCGCGTGCGCGACTCCTCGGTGCCGCCCGCGAGGCGCAGCACCCACTGGATCGCGTGGTCGCGGTGGTAGTCGACCTCCTTGACCGACTTCTCGGCGACCGCGGCAAGGGTCGCGTCGCTGGAGAGACGCAGCGCCGAGTAGAGCTCGAACATGTATGTCGCGACGACGAGCTGCCGCGCGATCGTGTGGGCGAAGTCGCCGTTGGGCTGCTCGACGATCCACGCGCAGCGGAATTCGGGCTCGTCGCGGAAGTAGGCGAGATCGTCCTCGCTGCGGCCGTCGGCCGTTCCCGAGTAGTGCAGGAGCGAGCGCGCGTGGCCGAGCAGATCGAGTGCGATGTTGCCGAGCGCGACGTCCTCCTCGAGCTCGGGGGCGCGGGCGATCCACCACCCCAGCTGCTGCGACAGGATGAGCGCGTCGTCGCCCAGCCACAGCGCGTACTCCGCGACATCCGACGTCGCGACGGCGTCGGTGTCGCCGGTGAGCTCGGCGGCCAGTGCGACCTGGTCGACGGTGACCGAGCCGTGGATGTCGAGGTCGTCGTGCGGGCCTGCGGGAGCGGTCGGGGAGGCTCACAGGTGCGGCACCCCCTCAGAGGCCGTGTAGTACACGGCGTGCCGGTAGTTCTTGCCGGCGGGACTCTCGAAGAATGCGCCCTTCGCGTCGGGGTCGCTCGTCGTGATCGCGTCGGCGGGGACGACCCAGATGGACGTGCCTTCGCTGCGGCGCGTGTAGAGGTCGCGGGCGTTGCGCACCGCCATCTCGGCGTCGGGCGCGTGGAGTGATCCCGCATGCACGTGGCTCAGGCCGCGGTTGGCGCGGACGAAGACCTCCCAGAGCGGCCACTGCTCGGCGGGCGAGGAACCGGGGGTCGCCATCATGCCACCGCCTTGTCCTGCAGTGCCTGCTTGCGGGCGTACTCGGCAGCGGCCTCGCGCACCCAGGCGCCGTTCTCGTGGGCCTCGCGGCGGGCGCGGAGGCGCTCGGCGTTCATCGGACCACGGCCGGCGAGCACCTCGAAGAACTCGGTCCAGTCGATCTCCGTCATGTCGAACTGCTGAGTCTCCTCGTTCCAGCGCAGGTTCTCGTCGGGCAGGGTGATGCCGAGGGCCTCGGCCTGAGGCACCAGCATCCCGATGAAGCGCTGACGCAGCTCGTCGTTGGAGAAGCGCTTGATCTTCCACGCGGTCGACTGCGCCGAGTTCGGCGACTGGTCATCCGGCGGGCCGAACATCATGAGGCTCGGCCAGTACCAGCGGTTCACGGCATCCTGTGCCATCTCGCGCTGGGCGGGGGAGCCCTGCATGAGGGTGAGCAGGATCTCGAACCCCTGGCGCTGATGGAACGACTCCTCCTTGCAGATGCGAACCATCGCACGGCCGTAGGGCCCGTACGACGCGCGGCACAGGGGGACCTGGTTGCAGATCGCAGCGCCGTCCACGAGCCAGCCGATCGCGCCCATGTCGGCCCAGGTGGGGGTCGGGTAGTTGAAGATCGACGAGTACTTCGCACGGCCTGTGATCAGCTGGTCGGTCATCTCGTCGCGCGTGATGCCGAGGGTCTGCGCGGCCGAGTACAGGTACAGGCCGTGGCCTGCTTCGTCCTGCACCTTGGCCATCAGGATCGCCTTGCGCTTGAGGCTCGGCGCGCGCGTGATCCAGTTGCCCTCGGGCTGCATGCCGATGATCTCGGAGTGCCCGTGCTGGGAGATCTGCCGGATCAGCGTCTTCCGGTAGGCCTCGGGCATCCAGTCGCGCGGCTCGATCCGCGAGTCCGCGGCGATGAGCTCGTTGAAGCGCCACTCCTCCTCGGAGAGTTCGGGCTCGACCACCTCGAGGTCTGCGGGGGTTGTCATTTTCGACTCCTGGCTTTTACAGAACGATCGTTTAGTTATTATTGCAGACATGGAGCGACCCACGAAAGCGATGATGCAGCGCGACCTGGCCTCGGCGGCGCTGGGCATGGTCGTCGACGTCGACGAACCCGGCTACGCCGTCGTGCACATGGTCGTGCGCGACGACATGACGAACGGCTTCCACATCACCCACGGCGGCATCGTGTTCGCTCTCGCCGACACGGCCTTCGCGATCGCGTGCAACGAGGACGACCGGATCACGGTCGCCCAGGGCGCCGATGTGACGTTCCTGAAGTCGACGGTGTCGGGTCAGACCCTCACCGCGACGGCGGTGCGCCGATCGCGAAACGGGCGCAGCGGACTCTACGACGTGACGGTCACCGACGAGACCGGCGAGGCCGTCGCCGAGTTCCGCGGCAGGTCGCTCACGACCGACCGCCGCCTGCCGTCCGCGTGATCGGCGCGCGCGCCCCGTTGGGGCGCTGTTGCGACTGTCGGCCGTGGCGCGTGTGCCGAATTCAGGCTGGATGCTGCTGCGGCGATGTCGATCGCACGACTTTCGCAGCGTTCCGGACTCGCCCGCGCGATTCAGCCTGAGCTACGGCACGCGGAGCGGCGGCGGTGCCCGAGACCGATTCGCTATGCAGCGGGCGAGAGCTCCTTCGCGACGAGGGTGAGCACGTCGTACTGAGCGACCACTTCGTCGTTCTGGTTGCGGATGACCGCGTCCCAGCGCACCTCGCCGTACTCGTCGGTCTCGCGCGGGGTGATCTGCTTGGCCGTGAGCTCGACGCGGATCTCGTCGCCCGGCGAGACGGGCGTGATGAACCGCAGGTTCTCGAGTCCGTAGTTGGCGAGCACCGGCCCAGGTTCGGGGTCGACGAACAGTCCCGCGGCCCACGATACGAGCAGGTAGCCGTGGGCGACGCGACCCGGGAAGAACGGGTTCGCGGCGGCGGCCTCCTCGTCCATGTGCGCGTAGAACGTGTCGCCGGTGAACTGCGCGAACGTCTCGATGTCTGCCAGCGTGACCTCGCGCGACGCCGAGACGACCTGATCTCCGATGCGCAGCTCGGCGAGCGACTTGCGGAATGGATGCCGCCCCTCGGAGTTCGCGGCGGCGCCGGCGTGCCACACCCCGGTGAGGGCGGTGAGCATCTCGGGCGAGCCCTGCACGGCGGTGCGCTGCATGTGGTGCAGCACTGCACGGATTCCGCCGAGCTCCTCGCCGCCTCCGGCGCGACCCGGGCCGCCGTGCACCAGATTGGGCAGCGGCGAGCCGTGCCCGGTCGAGGATCGGGCGTCGTCGCGGTCCAGCAGCAGCACCCGTCCGTTGAAGGCCGAGATGCGGGTCATCAGCGCCACCGCGACCTCGGGGTCATGGGTCGCGATGCTCGTGACCAGAGATCCGCCGCCGCGCGCGACCAGGTCGGCTGCGTCGGTGATGCTCTCGTAGGGCATCACGGAGGTGACGGGTCCGAACGCCTCGACCTCATGCACGGCGTCGGCCGCGGCATCCGAGAATCGCAGCATGAGCGGTGTGAGGAACGCACCGTCGGGTGAGGCTCCCACGGAGCCGTCGGCCCGCGTCACCGAAGGCGCACCGGTCGAGCCGATCACAACCTCGCCGCCGGCGGCTTCGAGCTTCGCGACCTGCGCCAGCACGTCGTCGCGCTGCGCGGTCGAGGCGAGCGGACCCATCGTCACGCCCTCGGCGCGCGGGTCGCCGACGACCACCCGCTCGTCGATCCGGGCGCGCACTGCGGCGACGAGGGCATCGACGGATGCCGCCGGCACGATCGCGCGACGGATCGCGGTGCACTTCTGCCCCGCCTTCGAGGTCATCTCGGTGACGAGCTGGCGCACGTACGCGTCGAACTCGGGCGTCTCGGGGACCGCGTCCGGGCCGAGGATCGAGGCGTTGATCGAGTCGGTCTCGCTCGTGAACCGCACTCCGCCGGTCTGCACGCTGTCGTGGGCGCGCAGCTTCTCGGCGGTCGATGCGCTGCCGGTGAAGCCGACGATGTCGCCGAGGCGCAGATGATCGAACAGGGTGGGCACGCCGCCGCTCACGAGCTGAAGCGATCCGTCCGGGAGCAGGCCGGACTCGACGAGGATTCGCACGAACGCCTCGGCGAGGTAGCCGGTCGGCGTCGCGGGCTTGACGACGCTCGGCATCCCCGCGAGGAAGGCGGGGGCGAACTTCTCGAGCGACCCCCACACGGGGAAGTTGAACGCGTTGATCTGCACCGCGACACCGGGTAGGCGGGTATAGATATGCCGACCGAGGAATGAGCCGTCCTTCGACAGCGGCTCGACCGGGCCGTCGACGTACACGCGGGCGTTCGGCATCTCCCGCCGGGCTTTGCCCGAATACGAGAACAGCACGCCGATGCCGCCGTCGATGTCGACCCAGGAGTCCGCCTTCGTCGCGCCGGTTCGCGCCGAGACCGCGTAGAGCTCTTCCTTGCGCTCGGTCAGGGCGAGGGCGAGCTTCTTGAGCAGCACGGCGCGCTCGTGGAAGGTGAGCATCCCGATGCTCGACTGCCCGACGGTGCGGGCGTATTCGAGCGCCGCAGCGAGGTCGAGTCCTTCAGTGCTGACGCGCGTGACGAGCTCGCCGGTCGAGGCGTCGCGCACCTCGGTCGCGTCCGCGTCGTCCTCGGGGGTCCACCAGGCGCCTCGGATGTAGCTGGGCAGGATGCCGGTCATCATGTCTCCTGTCGATGTGGTCGATGTGCGGGCGACGTCTTCGGTCGCCGAGCCTTTCGAAGCGTGGCTCATCTGCGCTCGCGCTTCTCGAGGAATGCGGTCATCCGCCGCTCCTTCTCGGGGCTCTCGAACAGCTCGGCCTGCAGGTCGAGCTCGATGGCGGGATGCTGCTCCCGGGGTGCGCGCAGCGCGCGCTTGGTGTGCATCGTCGCCAAGGGGTCGTTCCCGGCGATGCGATCGGCGAGGGCATGGGCCGCGGCGAGCAGCCCATCGGACGGGTGCAGTGACGACACGATTCCCCACCTGAGCGCTTCGTCCGCGTCGAGGATGCGGCCCGTGAGGAGGAGCTCGCTCGCTCTCGCCTCGCCGACGATCTCACGCAGGCGCCAGGTCGCTCCAGCCGCGGCCATGATGCCGAGCCCGGTCTCGGGGTTGCCGATCTTGAGGGTCGGCGTTCCGATGCGCAGATCCGCGGCGTACGCGAGTTCGGCGCCGCCCCCGAGCGCGTACCCGTCGATCGCGGCGATCACGGGCATCGGCAGCTCATTGATGCGGATGAACGCGGTGGCGTTGATCCCCTTGCGTGCGTCGGACGCCCGGCGCTCACGAAGCTGCGCGATATCGGCACCCGACGCGAAGACGCCGCCCGAGCCGGTGAGGATCAGCGTGCGCGGCTCGGCCTCGAGCTCGGCGCACAGAACGTGCAGGGCGTCGATCGTGGCTTGATCGATCGCGTTGCGCTTGTCGGGCCGGTTCAGGCGTGGCCACGACCCGGTCGGGGAAGCGCTCGACCAACACCGTCTCGGTCACGGCCGTCTCCCTCGCAACTTCACGCACGCCAATACCTTACCGATCGTTCAGGAAAAGCGCCCAACGGCCGACGGCCGATGCCACACTGGAAGGCGTGCCCGAACCCACCGCCACGACCGACCTCGCGACCGCGCGCCGCGGGCGCCCGGGTTACGACCAGCGGCAGATCCTCGAGATCGCCGTCGCGGTCTTCATCGAACACGGCTACGACGCGACTTCCGTCGCCTCGCTGGCGACGCGACTGGGTCTGTCGAAGTCCGCGCTGTACCACCACTACGAATCCAAAGAGCACCTGCTGAGTGTCGCGCTCGATGAGGCGCTGGGCGGACTCGAAGGCGTGCTCCTCGAACCGGGCGCCCTCGAGGGCGGTGCGGGGGAGCGCCTCGGCTACGTGCTGCGCGGGGCGGTCCGCGTGCTCGTCGACAAGCTCCCCTACGTCACACTGCTGCTCCGGGTTCGGGGCAACAGCGACGTCGAGCGGCAGGCGCTCGAGCGTCGGCGCTCGTTCGACCACGAGATCACCGGAATGGTCCGCGCGGCCCAGCAGGAGGGCACCGTGCGCGCGGACGTCGACGCCTCGGTCGCCACCCGGCTGCTCTTCGGCATGGTCAACTCGATCGTCGAGTGGTACCGCCCGACGGGGCCGGAGGGTGCTGCCGAGCTCGCGGACGACGTGCTGACCGTCGCGCTGGACGGGCTCCGCACCCGCTGAGGCGACGTGTCGCGCACCTCAGGGGCGCGCCGAGTCAGGAGCGCTCAGGACGCGGGCTTAGCCTGGATCCATGAGCGGCGAACCCCCCCGCAAGCGGCAGTCGCCGTCGGTGTACAGGCGCCGGCGGATCGTCCTGCTGCTCTCGCTCGTGGTGCTCGCCGGGATCGCCTGGCTGCTGATCGCCCAGCCGTGGCGGGGTTTCCCGCCGCCGACCCCGCCTCCAACCCCGAGCCGACATCGTCGGCGACCCAGGGTGCCGCAAGTGACCTGCCCGTGCCGGGAACCGCGACGCCGAGCGCCGCTCCGAGTGCGACCCCCACGCCGGAAGCGACGGCGGGTGCCGCGCCCTCCGCAACGCCATCCGGGTCGGCGACTCCGAGCGCCAAGCCGTGCGTCAACCGAGACCTGACGGTCGAGGCGCTCACCGATCTGGACACGTACGAGGCGGGCCAGAATCCGCAGCTGTCGATCAGGCTCACCAACAACGGCTCGGCGGACTGCACGCTCAACGTCGGAACCAGCGGCCAGTCGTTCACGATCGCGAGCGGCAGCGACGTGTGGTGGCGGTCCACCGACTGCCAGACCGAGCCGAGCGACATGGTCGTGCTGCTCGCGGCTGGGTCAGTCGGTCTCCAGCGCCGCGCCGCTGGTGTGGGATCGCACCCGCTCGTCCGTCGGCAGCTGCGCGGATGCGAATCGGCAGACCGCGCCCGGTGGCGGTGCGTCGTACCATCTGAGCGTCGAGATCGGCGGCATCCCCTCGACGCAGTCGAAGCAGATCTTCCTCTACTGACTCTCGGCCGTTCTCGCGGGCCGTCTGTCCCCCGAAGAGGGGACAGACGAGTCGTGGCGGCGCGCGTACCGTTGTAGACAGCTCCCGTAGTCACGGTTCCCTAGCTGTCCCCAGCAGCGCCTCGTCCCCAGCGAGATAAACGGAGCCCCCGGAGAGCATGTGGCCCTCTCGAGTCACTCCCCGCGCAGGGGGTGGTCCGAGGGGGCCGCGCTGTTGCCCCTCGGCGCCGGCGCTGCACCTCGGCCGTGCATCGCGCTCATCGTGGCGTCCGGCACCGTCCTCCCGCGCAGCGCGGGGTCGGAGCATCCCCCCGGACCACTCCGACCCCGCTGCCCCCTGCTAGGACTTGTCGCCGAATACCTCCGACTCCATCGCGTCGTAGCCCTCCGCCTGCGGGTCGCCGTGCTCGCCGCCCGAGAGCGCGTACTCCTCCTCGGGCGACAGCACGAGGCGCTTGCGGCCGACGAGTGCGAAGAGCAGGATGCCGACGACGAAGACGACGAGGAATGTGATCACGGCGGTCTGGAACACGCTGTTGAGGAGAATCCCGAGGAAGGCCCCGAACGCGAGCACGAAGGCGACGACCGCACCCCAGACGCCGGTCGGCGATTTCCAGGGCCGCTTCGCGTCGGGGAACCGACGGCGCAGCACGACGAACGCCACCATCTGCATCATGTAGGAGACCACAGCGCCGAACACCGCGATGAAGAGGATGACGCCGCTCGCCGAACCCGCCGCATCTTCGTCGATCGCCGGAATGACGATGAGCACGAGCACCAGGATCAGGTAGCCGATGATTCCGCCGACAAGCAGCGCGACCCACGGCGTCTGGTGCTTCTTGCCCGTGAGCGACAAGAACTTCGGGTAGTACCCGGCGCGTGAGAGTGAGTACATGTTGCGGCCATACGCGAACATGATGCCCTGCAGCGATGCGAGCAGACCGACCAGAGCGAACAGCGCGAGGACCGCGGCGAGGCTCTCAGGCAAGAACACCCGGAAGCCCGCCAGCAGGGGCTCGTCGCCATCGCCGGGGGATACGGTGATCGCGGCTGTGCCGGTGACCGCCGGGTTGAGGAAGAGCACCAAGAGGCCGGTCAAGGTGAGCGTGACGACGCCCCAGACGCCGGCCTTCGGAATGTCCTTCGTCGGGGAGGTGGACTCCTCGGACGCGAGCGGAAGCTCTTCGATGCCCAGGAAGAACCAGATGGCGAACGGAAGGGCGAAGAGGATGCCGATCCCGCCGAATGGCAGGAACTCGGAGTTGCCCTCCGTCGGGGCGATGTCGAACAGCCGCGCGAAGTCGACCGAGCCCGTCGCGAATGCGGAGACGGCGAAGAAGACGAGCACGCCGATCGAGATGATGGCGACGACGAGGGCGAATCTGAAGCCGATCGACGCTCCAAGCGAGTTCAGCCCGATGAAGGCGACGTAGAGGATCACCCACCACACCCATGGCGGCAGCGAGATCCCGGTCAGCGACGAGAGCGCGGAATCGGCGTAGACGCCCGAGAACCACACGATGACCGCGGTCGTCACGATGTACTCGATCGTCTCGGCGAGGCCCGTGACGAATCCGCCCCATGGGCCCATCGCCGCCCGCGAGAACGAGTAGGCGCCGCCGGTGTGCGGCATCGCGGCCGCCATCTCGCCGATGGAGAAGATCATGGTGAAGAACATGACGGTGATGAGGAGCGTGCCGATCAGCATGGCTCCCCAGCCGGTCGTGCCGAGACCGACGTTCCATCCGGAGAAGTCGCCTGATATGACCGCTGCGACGCCGAGCCCCCAGAGTCCCCAGACTCCTGCGCTGCGTCTCAGCTGCCGCTTTTCGAAGTAGCCCTCGCCTGCCGGGGTGTAGGTGACTCCCGACACTGCGTTCTTGGTTTCAGACATCCGTCCTCCAGGACGATCGAAGTTCGCGCACTTCGGGATGTGGCGCGTTGGCACGATTGTGGTGCCTATTGGTACCCGGTGTCTACCTTTGAAGTGGGATCGATCACTAGGGTTAGGCTCGGATGATGGCGGCGGCGGGGCCTAAAGGTCGGGGTCGTTGCCTCGATATCGCGTGGAGGAGACCGAGGATGAGCGGAAACCTGACGATCGGCGAACTCGAAGCGGCGATCGCAGCCGACGAGATCGACACCGTGATCGTCGCCTTCGCCGACGCGCAGGGCCGCCTCGTCGGCAAGCGCGTGTCAGCACGCCTCTTCCAGGAGGAGGTCTTCCCGCACGGTGCGGAGGCCTGCAACTACCTCCTCTCCGTCGACGTCGACATGAACACGGTCGACGGCTACGCGATGTCGAGCTGGGAGAAGGGGTACGGCGACATGATGCTGCTGTCCGACCCCGAGACGCTCAGGCGCATCCCGTGGATGCAGGGAACAGCGATGGTCATCGCGGACCTCGGCTGGGAGAACGGCGATCCCGTCGTCCAGTCGCCGCGCGCGATCCTCAAGCATCAGCGCGACCGGCTCGCCGAGCGCGGGCTGACCGCCTACGCGGGGACGGAACTCGAGTTCATCGTCTTCGACGACACCTACCGGGATGCCTGGGCGAAGGGCTACCGCGACCTGAGGCCGTCGACGGACTACAACGTCGACTACGACCTCCTCGCCTCGGGCCGGCTCGAACCGCTCCTGCGCGACATCCGTCGCGGCATGGACGGCGCCGGGCATGTACTGCGAAGGCGTGAAGGGCGAATGCAACTTCGGCCAGCAGGAGATCGCGTTCCGCTACGCGGAGGTGCTCGAGACGGCCGATCAGCACACGATCTACAAGAGCGGTGCGAAGGAGATCGCCGAGCAGCATGGCAAGGCGCTCACGTTCATGGCGAAGTTCAATGAGCGCGAAGGCAACAGCTGCCACATCCACCTGTCCGTGCGCGGCGAGGACGGCAGTCCGGTCATGGCGGGCGATGGTGAGTACGGGTTCAGCCCGTTCATGGAGCACTGGATCGCAGGCATCCTGGCGACCCTGCGCGAGTTCACGCTTCTTTACGCGCCGACGATCAACTCGTACAAGCGCTACCAGAAGGGCACGTTCGCGCCCACGGGCGTCGCGTGGGGTCTCGACAATCGCACGTGCGCGCTCCGCGTGATCGGCCATGGTCAGTCGTTGCGTCCCGAGAACCGCGTGCCGGGCGGCGACGTCAATCCGTATCTCGCCATCTCGGCGATCATCGCCGGCGGTCTGCACGGCGTCGAGAACGAGCTGCCGATGCCCGATCCGCTCGCCGGCAACGCGTACGCGTCGGGTGTCGACCACCTGCCCACGACGCTGCGCGAGTCAGCACAGCTGTTCTCCGAGTCCGAGGTCGCGCGCGCGGCATTCGGAGACGACATGGTCGAGCACTACCTCAACCAGGCGCGGATCGAGGTCGAGGCCTACGATGCCGCCGTGACGGACTGGGAGCGGATCCGTGGTTTCGAACGCCTCTGACGACGTCCGGTCGACGCACCGCCGTTCGCCGGTCATCGGTCTGACGACGTACCTCGAGCAGGCCAAGCAGGGGGTGTGGGACGTGCAGGCGGCATTCCTGCCGCACGTGTACTTCGATGCCGTGTCGGCATCGGGCGGTGTCGCCGTGCTCCTGCCGCCGCAGCCGAACGCCGAGCTGGCGGCGTCCGTCGTGATGGACGGCCTGGACGGGCTGATCCTGACGGGCGGCAAGGACGTCCAGCCCGAGCTCTATGGTGCTGAGCGGCATCCCCACACCGACGACCCGCGACCTGACCGCGACGCGTGGGAGCTGGCGCTGTTCCGCGAGGCGGATGAGCGACGGATCCCGGTGCTCGCCATCTGCCGCGGCTTCCAGCTGGTGAACGTGGCACGCGGGGGCACGCTGCATCAGCATCTGCCCGAAGCGCTCGGGACCGAGCGCTTCCGTGTCGGCGGCGGCGTATTCGCGTCCAACACCGTCCAAGTCGACGAAGGCACGGCCCTTGCCGCACTCGTCGGCGAAGGCGACCTCGATGTGCACAGCTACCACCACCAGGGTCTCGACCGGCTCGGCGATGGCCTCGTCGTGACCGCGCGCACCGACGACGGACTCGCGCAGGCTTTCGAGTCCACCGGCGAAGGATACGTGCTCGGCGTCCAGTGGCATCCCGAGCAGGACCTCGAAGACCGCCGACTGTTCGCCGGACTCGTGGATGCGGCATCGGTCTATGCCGGATCGCGCATGCAAGCCGGAGCCGTGTCGTGAGCGGCATGTTCACCGTGATAAATCCAGCGACCGCCGCGGCGATCCGCGAGGTGTCGCGCGCGACAGTGAGCGAGGTGGATGCTGCGATCGCCCGCGCAGTCGTGGCCCAGCGGTCGTGGGCGTCCCTTGCTCCGGTCGCCCGCGCGGACGCTCTGCGCGCCTTCGCCCGGGTCGTCGAGTCCCATATCGAAGAGCTGGCGCTGCTCGAGGTGCTCAACTCCGGGCATCCGATCAACTCTGCCCGGTGGGAGGCGTCGCACGTCGCCCAGGTGCTGAATTACTACGCCGGCGCGCCGGAGCGGCTCTCGGGGCAGCAGATCCCGGTCGCCGGCGGCATCGACATCACGTTCCACGAGCCGTACGGCGTCGTCGGGATCATCGTGCCATGGAACTTCCCGATGACGATCGCCGCGTGGGGCTTCGCGCCCGCGCTGGCCGCCGGAAACGCGGTGGTGCTCAAGCCCGCCGAGCTGACGCCGCTGACGGCGATGCGGCTCGGCGAGCTCGCGCTCGAGGCGGGTCTTCCCGAGGGCCTGTTCGAAGTGGTCACCGGCTCAGGGTCGGTCGTCGGCCAGCGGTTCGTGTCGAACCACGACGTGCGCAAAGTGGTGTTCACCGGCTCGACCGAGGTGGGAACGGATGTCGCAGCCGGATGCGCACGTGCGCTCAAGCCCGTCACGCTCGAGCTCGGGGGCAAGAGCGCGAACGTGATCTTCGAGGACGCCGATCTCGAACGCGCCGCGGCGTCCGCGCCGGGAGCGGTGTTCGACAACGCGGGACAGGACTGCTGCGCGCGCAGCCGCATCCTCGTGCAGCGCTCGGTGTTCGACCGCTTCCTCGAGCTGCTCGAGCCCGCCGTCGCCGACTGGCGAGTCGGCGATCCGCACGACGAGGCGACCGAGATGGGACCGCTGATCTCGGAAGCGCACCGCGACAGCGTGATCCCGTTCGTGAAGCACTCGCGCGTCGCGTTCCGTGGCTCGGCGCCCGGGCGGACCGGGTTTCTGGTTCGCTCCGGCGGTCGTGCTGCCCGAGTCTCCGCAGGACCGTGTCGCCCAGCACGAGATCTTCGGGCCGGTCGTCGCGGTGCTGCCGTTCGACGACGAGGCCGACGCCATCCGCCTCGCCAACGACACGATCTTCGGTCTGGCCGGATCGATCTGGACCGAGAACCTCGGTCGGGCCGTGCGGGTCTCGCGCGGGGTCAAGAGCGGCGTCCTGTCGGTCAACTCGCACTCCTCCGTCCGCTACACCACGCCGTTCGGCGGAATGAAGGCGTCCGGGCTCGGTCGGGAGCTCGGGCCCGACGCCGCCGAACACTTCACCGAGACGAAGAACGTGTTCTTCGCGACGGACGACGCGTGAGCAGCCGCCCGCATCCCCGATTCCACCCGCCGGCCGGCCCGCTTCGAGGGATGCCGCAATCCGACTCTTCCGGGAGCAGCGCAATGACCATCGACCTCACGCAGCGACTCAAAGACCGCGTCGCGGTCATCACCGGCGGCGCGAGCGGGATCGGGCTGGCGACCGCTCGTCGCTTCGCGGCGGAGGGCGCGAAGGTCGTGATCGCCGACCTCGACCCTTCGAGCGGCGAGGCCGCGGCATCCGAGGTCGGTGGCGTCTACCGGCACGTGAACGTCGCCGACGAGGCGTCGGTCGACGCGCTGTTCGACGGAGTCGCCGAGGAGTTCGAGCGCGTCGACATCGCGTTCAACAACGCGGGGATCTCGCCCGCCGACGACGACTCGATCGAGACGACCGAGCTGCCGGCATGGGATCGCGTGCAGGACGTCAACCTCAAGAGCGTGTACCTCTGCTCGCGCGCCGCGCTGCGGCACATGGTTCCGGCCGGGCGCGGCTCGATCATCAACACGGCATCCTTCGTCGCACTGGTCGGCTCCGCGACCTCGCAGATCAGCTACACCGCGTCCAAGGGCGGCGTGCTCGCGATGACCCGCGAGCTCGGCGTGCAGTTCGCGCGCCAGGGCATCAGGGTGAACGCCCTGTGTCCGGGCCCGGTCAACACCCCGCTCCTGCAGGAGCTCTTCGCGAAGGACCCCGAGCGCGCCCAGCGTCGTCTCGTGCACGTGCCGATGGGGCGGTTCGCCGAGCCCGAGGAGCTGGCCGCGGCCGTTGCCTTCCTCGCGTCGGACGACGCGTCCTTCATCACCGCGACGGCATTCGTCGTCGACGGCGGCATCACCAACGCGTACGTGACACCCCTCTAGGCGCTCGCCATGCGCACAGCTCCTCACCTTCGTCTCCGATTCGACCGGATCGTGGCCGCGGCGGCCATCGGTGGCGCGGACGCGAGGAGTTCCGCCGGCTGCATGCAGCAGAAGGCTGTGACGCGATGACGGAGGCGCCGCTGCGGGAGGTGCGACGTGCCGTCTATCGGCCGCTTCGCGAGGGCAACGCGCTCGAAGACACCGTCGCGCGCCTCGTGCAGACCATCCGACTCGGAGTCGTGGCTCCGGGGGAGTCGCTGCCGCCCGAGCGCGAACTCGCGGGCCGTTACGAGGTGAGCCGCGACACCGTGCGCGAGGCGATCCGCGAACTCGCCGACACCGGATACCTCGTCAGGCGCCGCGGCCGGTACGGAGGCACGTTCGTGGCCGATCCGCTGCCGCAGGCGCAGCATCCGGGAGTCGTGCCGCTGGAAGAACTCGACGACGTGCTGGGGCTCCGGCGCGTGCTCGAGGCGGGCGCAGCTCGCACGGCCGCCGGGCGGACGCTCGCGCCCGAAGCGCGCACCGAACTCTGGGCGCGGCACGAGGCGGCGACCGCCGCCGATCCGGCGGACTACCGCCGGCTCGACACGCTGCTGCACCTGACGATCGCGGAGGTGGCCGGCATCCCGTCGCTCGTCGCGCTCGCGGCCGAGAACCGGGCGCGAGTGAACGCGTGGCTCGACACGTTCCCGCTCCTGCCGCGCAACATCGAGCACTCCAACGCGCAGCACGAGCGGATCGTGGCGGCGATCCTCGCCGGGCGAGCGGATGCCGCGGAAGCGGCGATCCTCGAGCACCTGGCCGGGTCGGAAGCACTGCTGCGGGGCTTCCTCGCCTGACAGGGCGCTTCGTCTCGCCCTTCGGGCTCGCTCAGCGACCCGGGGTGGGGGGCGCTTCGTCTCGTCCTTCGGGCTCGCTCAGCGACCCGGAGTGGGGGGCGCTTCGTCTCGCCCTTCGGGCTCGCTCAGCGACCGGTGGGGGTGCAAGGTTGTCCCGGTCGCTGAGCGAGCGAAGCGAGACGAAGCGCCACGTACGCTGGTGGGGTGTCCGAACCGACGCCCGAGTTCCGCAACATCGCGCTGATCGACGCGCTGCAGACCCAAGACCTCGCGGCGGTCGCGTTCGCGCTGCGGCACGGACCGACCATCGTGCCGCTCGCGCCGCCGGATGCCGCGGCCGACGCCTCGGGAACAGACGGCGTCTGGACCGTCCGCGATCCCGGCACGGGCGATGTCGCACTCCTGCTTTTCAGCGACGCCGCCCACAAGCCGGCGTCGCTTCCGCCCCAAGTCGCATTGAACACGCCCGGATGGCTGCGCGCTTTCCTCGGACTGCACGAGGACGAGATCGCGACGGTGTTCTTCGACATCGCCGGTCCGCATCCCATGCAGGCGACTCCCACGGCACTCATCGCGGCGCTCGATGCCTGAGCGGCTCGCCGACGCGGGGTCTCGACATCCGCCCTCCGCACTGGCACACTCGCCGGATGGAGTTCCTCATCGTCGGCATCGTGTGCGCCGCGGGCCTCGTGATCCCGCTCGCCCTGGGCATGAGCGACTACCGGCACACGCACCGCCGGCACTGAGTCGTGGCATCCGGCGTACGCGAAGCGAGGCATTCTCTCCGAGCAGTACGGCACCGGCATCCGGCTGAGCGCGATTGATCCGGTTCGCGAGAACTCGCACCGCGAACAGCAGCTGACGGGCGTCAGAACGCCGGAACGTCCTCGTACGGGCGGCTCCGCGTCCTGGCGCGCACGTCGTCGAGCGCACCGCGGACCGTCCGCGAGCGGTTGTCGATGAGTTCGGTGTAGCCGAGGCGAGCGGCTTCGCTGCGGCGCTGCGCGGTCTGTGTCACGGGCCGGATCTCGCCCGCGAGGCTCAGCTCGCCGATCGCCGCGAGCGTCTGCGGCACCGACTCGTTGCGCACCGACCCGGCGACGGCGATCGCGATCGCGAGGTCTGCTGCGGGTTCGGTGAACCGCACACCGCCGACCGTGGAGACGTACACGTCGAGGTTCGAGGTGACGATGCCGGTCTTCTTCTCGAGGACCGCCAGCACCATCGCCACGCGCGCACCGTCCACGCCGTTGACGATCCGGCGGGGGTTCGGGGCCGACGACTTGATCGTGAGCGCCTGCACCTCGACGGGCAGCGCGCGCCGCCCTTCGAGTGCGATCGCCACGCACGTGCCGGGCTCGGGACTGCCGTGGCCGAGGAACAGAGCACTGGGATCGGCGACTTCGGCGATGCCCGACCCGGTCATGTCGAAGCA
Organism: uncultured Actinomycetota bacterium; assembly: GCA_963713325.1. Lineage (GTDB taxonomy): Bacteria > Actinomycetota > Actinomycetes > Actinomycetales > Microbacteriaceae > Microbacterium. The sequence goes on along the minus strand of CAVQLL010000015.1, from coordinate 12,748 downwards.
TCCGACCTCGTCGGTGGGACCGAAGCGGTTCTTCAGCGCGCGGACGAACCGCAGTGACGTCTGCCGATCGCCCTCGAACTGGCAGACGACGTCGACGAGGTGTTCGAGGATGCGCGGACCCGCGATCGACCCGTCCTTGGTGACGTGGCCCACGATGACGACGGGAAGCCCTCGATCCTTCGCGACGCGGATCAGGGTGGATGCCACCTCCCGCACCTGGCTGGGATGCCCCGCCATCCCCTCCGACAACGAGGACGAGACGGTCTGCACCGAATCGACGATCAGCAGATCGGGCTTCACGTCATCGATGTGCCCGAGGATCGTCGCAAGGTCGGTCTCGGCGGCAAGATACAGCTCGTCGTGCAGCGCCCCGGTGCGCTCGGCGCGCAGCCGCACCTGCGCGGTCGACTCCTCGGCGCTCGCGTACAGCACGCGGCGCCCGGCCCGGGCGCTCGCCGCAGCCACCTCGAGCAGCAGGGTCGACTTGCCGACTCCTGGCTCACCCGACAGGAGGATCGCCGCGCCGGGGACGATGCCGCCACCGAGCACGCGGTCGAACTCGCCGACTCCGGTGGTGCGTCGCGGGGTGTCGCGCGAGTCGATCGCGGTGATCGGTCGCGCAGCGCGGTCGACGCCTGGAGCGATGGCGGTGACCGAACGATTGATGCCGGTGGGCTCGGATGCCTCGACCACCGTGCCCCACTGCTGGCACTCGCCGCACCGGCCGACCCACTTCAGTGCCGTCCATCCGCACTCGGTGCACCGGTACGGCGCGGTCACGGTGGGGCGTCGGGTGGCCATGGACTCAGGTTAGGGGCGGCATCCGACAGTCCGGTGCCACACCCCGGCGGGCCGTCATATCGTGCCGCTAGGCTCGCCGCATGCGTGAAGATTCCGCCCACCGTCGTATCGCCGCGCTCCGCGAAGAGGTCTTCCGAGCTTTCGTCGACCCGGGCATGCTCGCCTCCTGGCTGCCGCCCGAGGGGATGAACGGGCACCTCGAGCACATCGATGCGCGCGCGGGAGGTGGCTTCCGGATGGTCCTCACTTACGAGTCGGAGGACGACCGCGGAAAATTCGACGCGCGACACCGACGTGACCGACACGCGGATCATCGCGCTCGAGCCGCCGAAGCGCGTCGTGTGGTCGGTGGAGTTCCCCTCCGACGACCCGGCCTTCGCCGGAACCATGTTCATGGAGTGGACGCTCGAAGCCGCACCCGAAGCGACCGACGTCACCGTGCGCGCGACCGACGTCCCGTCGGGGATCGATCCGGATGACCACGCCGCCGGGCTCGCCTCGTCACTGGCGAACCTGGCCGCGCTGTTCGAGGGTCACTCGACGCGCCACGTGCCGACCGGGGCGTAGGTCGAGTCCGAGATCGTCTCGGACGCGGTGCCCGACGCCAGGTCGTAGTACTTGAGATTGCCTGCCCAGTAGCGCAGGATCCGCCCCAGCTCCTTGAGGGTGTCGTCGGCCATCACGCCCGCGTCGAGGTCTACTTCCAGCATGAACTTCATGCCGCGAGACTACGGCCGCGGACGACTTCCCGTCAGTCCAAGCCGAGCGCGGTCTGCAGTGCCGCCTGTGTCGCGGGAGCCGGGTTGACGCCCGACGCCACCGGGATGTCGCTGTTCACGATCACGATGATCGTGGTCTCGTCGTCGTAGTTGTGGAACAGCGCGGTGTTGTAGCCCGGAATCTCGCCGGTGTGCCCCCACCAGCCGTCCCGGTTGCCCATGGAGATGCCGTAACCCGCGGTCGCGGTGTTCGGCAGCGGCGAAGTGAGAATCGAGTCGCGGCGCAACTGCTGCAACTCGGGCGACAGGATGCCCTCGCCGGTGAAGAATGCGTGGCCCCACTTCTCGAGGTCGTCGAGAGTCGAGATGATCTCACCCGCGCTGAACGTGTACGACGGGTTCCAGTCGGTGGCGACCGCGACGGTGCCGTCGGGCTGACCCTGGTGGGTGACACCCTCGTAGTGCGGTTCGGGGAATGCTGCCGACGCGCCGGGGAACGACGAGTCGTCCATCCCCACCGCGTCGAAGATCCGCTCCTGGTAGAGGTCGGCGATCGGCTGCCCGGTCAGCTGTTCGACGATCATGCCGATGATGACGTAGTTCGTGTTGCAGTACTCCCACCCCTCCCCGGGCGCGAAGCTGACCGGAAGGGTCTTGGCGATGTCGAGGAGCTGCTGCGGCGTGTAGACGGTGGTGGGGTCGCCGAAGTACTGGTCCTGCCAGGCCTGGTCGGTCGAGTACGACGGGATGCCGCTGGTCATGTCGGCGAGCTGGCGGATCGTCGCTGTCGGGTTCGGCGAGTCGGGCACGTACTTCGACACGGGATCGTCGAGCGAGATGAGTCCCTCGCCGACGAGCTGCAGGAGGATCGTGCCGGTGAGGGTCTTGGTGATGCTTCCGATGCGGGTGAAGTCGTCCGACTGAGGGGTGGCATCCGTCTCGGGCCCGGCTGTGCCTGACGTACCCGTCCAGGTGCCCTCGGGAGTGATCACCCGGGCGATCACCCCCGGGAAGCCCTCTTCCTCGCGCATGTCGTCGAGTGCGGCCTGCATCGCATCGACCGTCGCCGGGTCGATCCCGGGCTGAGCCTCCAACGAGGGAGTCTCGGTCGGGGCGGGCGAAGGGCTGCAGCCCGTGATGGCGATGATCGCAGCGGCTGCGGTCGCCGCGAGCAGGCGGCGGATGCTGCTGCTCGGCGCGGGACGGTCGTTCATCGGTACTCCCCCAGGGTTTGGCGCGCTTCCCTGCGCGCGGTTCGGATTCGGATCAGCGCAGTGAGCGGGCTGCCTCGCGGAGTGCGTCGGCGGACCGGCGGAGCAGGGCGAGCTCGTTGGGTGAGAACGGTGCCTCGCGGATCGGCCGCGCGCCCCACGCGCTGACGACGGAGGGTACCGAGAGGGCCACGCCGTCGACGCCGTGGTAGTCGTGCAGGACGGTGCTCACCGGCATCACGGCGTGCTCGTCGCCCAGGATCGCCTCGACGATCCGGGCGCTGGACAGGCCGATCGCGAAGTTCGTCGCACCCTTGCCCTGGATGACCTTGTAGGCGGCATCCCGCACGTCGACCGCGATGGCGTCGAGTTCGTCGGGCGTCATCCGCGGATGGCCCGCAGTCTCCCACTCGAGGATCGGAACAGTGCCGATCGTCGCCTTCGACCACAGCGGGAACTCCGTGTCGCCGTGCTCGCCGACGATGTACGCGTGCACGCTCGCGGTCGACACTCCCGCGCGCTCGCCGAGCTTCCACCGCAGACGGGAGGTGTCCAGCACCGTGCCCGACGCGAAGATCCGCTCCGGCGGGAGGCCGGTCTGCTCCTGCGCGAGCACCGTGAGTACATCGCACGGGTTGGTGACGATGACGTAGATCGCGTCCGGGGCGACCTCGAGCAGCTTCGGCAGCATCTGCTTCAGGATGCCGGCATTGACGCCCGCGAGCTCGATCCGCGACTGGCCCGGATTCTGCTTGGCCCCCGCTGTGATCACGACGACGTGCGAGCCCTCGACCACCGCCACGTCGCTGCCGCCGACGATGTCGCTCGATCCGATGAACTGCGTGCCGTGGGCGAGATCCATGACCTCTGCCTCGACCTTCGCGGTCGCGATGTCGTACAGGGCGACGTGTCGCGCCGACCCTCGGATAAGCGCCGCGTACGCGGTGCTCGCCCCCACGCTGCCCGCGCCCACGACGGTGAGCTTCGAGTTCTCGATGACGGCCATGCGCTCAGTGTGGCACGGCGAGAATCGGCGTCACTGGGGTTTATTCCGATGTGGTGACGGCTGCAGGCTCGGCGTCGGGCTGCGGCATCCGGTTTCTGATGCCGGCGAACGACACCAGCGCGCCGGGGGCGCGTGCGCGGGATGCCGCCCTCGGGCACCTGGGCGCGCCGAGTCGCCAAGGCCCGAGCCGGGTGGGCTGTGCTGATCGAGCGGGACGACGACGCCTACTTCGCGCCGCTCGCCGACCTGCAACTGCCTGCCGAGACCGAGTTGTACCTCGGTTTGGTCCACCGCCAGGACGGCGCCGAGGGCGCGGCATCGGGCGGGCGCCCGCCGGCACGACCGAGGATCTGTTCAAGACACACGCGGAGATCGCTTCGGTCTGGTGAGTCGGTGAGGTGCTGATCGTCCTCGGTCGCTGGACGCGGCTGGTCGCTGAGCGAGCCGCAGGCGAGACAAGCGCGCCCCTCCGGTCGCTGAGTGAGCCGCAGTATCCCTTCTCTCGCAGAGCGAGCGGAAGCGTGCCTTCGGTCGCTGAGCGAGCCGAAGGCGAGACGAAGCGTCGCCGTTCGGCCCACCTCGTCCCGGCGCATCCAGCTCGAAAGTGCGGTCGGATGCGGCATCCGACCTTCGGCATCGACGAGCCCGAACGCGCCGTGGAGCTGATCGCGGGTGCGGCGGGCAGGCTCGAGTGAAGGCGGCACTGCTGCGGATGGGCGTGCGGCGCGTGGCGCATCGATTCGCGGCCTCGCCCGTCGTGACGTAAACTCTTCGGCGGTGACGTGTCCGAGCGGCCGAAGGTGCAACTCTCGAAAAGTTGTGTAGGGTAACCCCCTACCGTGGGTTCAAATCCCACCGTCACCGCCATTTTGAGCCGGATCGACCTACTTCTGAGTAGGTCTCGATCCGGCTCATTCCTTTTGGTTACTTCTCGTTCCTTCTCAATTGTGGGCACCGGCTGATCAGGGATTTCTAGATGCCGCCGTTCCTCGGCTGTGATTTGATCGAGCACGATCGAGCACGAACGAGAACGACTCGGACCGACCACGCTCGGCGCAGAATTCGGCCGTGCCCCACTTTGCCCACACCCTAACGGTGGGGCGAGTCGCCCACCGTAGGTTGGTCGGCCACAGGGTCGAGTACCGGACTCCGGGAGTCCAGCAGCACCCAGTGTGACGCGTCGGTCGCCCGTCGGAGGGGGTGTCGGACGGCGATCAGGACGGCGATGACGTCATAGACGCTGACGCCGAGTGCGGTCTCGACCGACAAACAGCACGGCTGCCCAAATCACTAGAAGCAGGCCGGTCAGCACGAACCCGAGGTCGTCGATCCCGACCGATGCCAACGAGGCGAAGGGGCCGCCGAGGCCGAGATTCTCGACGAGCACGTCCGCGAGCTGGACGATCGCGATCAGCACTGCGGCGACGACGGAGAGCCCGGTCATTGCGACGGCGTACACCTCGCCGAGGTGGCGACGACCGGGCTGCCAGGTATAGGCGCGACGCATCACCGCGCCCTGGGTGGTGTCGAAGGCGCTCATCCCGGCGGCGAACAGGATGGGCAGGGTGAGCGCCGCCCACCAGGGCACGGCCACGAGCGTGGCGGCACCTGCCAGAGCGAGCAGCCCGATCTCGGTCGCGGTGTCGAAGCCGAGGCCGAACAGCAGTCCGACGACGTACATCCGGGACGGGCGATCTACCGCTTTCTCGAACGGCCCGAGCATCCGGAGCACCGGCCCGCCAGCGTGCCCGTGGCGCCGCGGCGCAGGGACGCGATGTTGATCGCGGCGATGATGAGCAGGAAGACGCCCGAGACGGTGGGGCCGATGATGCCGGTCCAGGTGCGAAGGGCGGAGGAGTCATCGGCGAGGGATGTGCCGATCGCCGTGACCCCGAGTGTCAGCAGGATGCAGAGGACGACGACGATCGTCGAGTGGCCGAGCGAGAACCAGAAGCCGACGGTGTTGGCGGGCTTGCCGCGTTCGGCGAGGCGGCGGGTGGTGTTGTCGATCGCGGCGATGTGGTCGGCGTCGAAAGCGTGGCGCACTCCCAAGGCGTAGGCAGTGAGCCCGACTCCGAGCGTCACGAGCGTGCCGTCGCCGCCACCGAGCGGGATGCCGGCAGGGATCACCAGGAAGGCGAGGACTCCCCAGCCGAGCATGTGCAGCAGCACGATCAACGAGATCACGCCGATCGTGCTCCGCCGGATGCGTGCCCGAGTCTGGCTATCACGGAGCGGCATCGATGCGATTCCTTTCCAGACCAGGCGTGAGAACCCGCCCCCCCGCGTGTGAGACCCAGGCATCCCACACCGGATCAAGTGGCGAGCCGTGCGTGTGGTCGGACAAGTGGCGCGCCATCGCTCCCGCGCGATCGAACTCGAGATCCTTTCGGGCGTGTGGGCGGGCGGAACCCCACGGCGATCACGGCATCGAGCACTCGGTTGTCGCCGAGCACGCCGGGCTCCGGCGCGCTGCCGTCCGCCTCCAGACGCTCGAGCAGGATCGGCCCACCGCTGTCGACAATCGAGAGTGCCGAAACCAACCGGCCGCCCTGCTCGCGAGTACCTGCCAAGTACGAGCGTCTCGCGGATCACTGCTCGCGCGTCGGATTCCAGGGTGAGGGAGCTGCGGCGTTCGACGTCGGCGCCGTCGGTGACGACGAACGGCAGACCGTTCCACGGCAGTGTCCCACCGGTGCCGATCCGGACGTCCAGGCTCCAGGACGAGCGCGCGCCGCGGTAGGCGACCGTTCCCCCGACATCCTCGATCTCGAGGGTGCACCCCGGGCCGACGTCGATCGCGATGTGCACGTGGTCGCCGCCGAGCAGCACCATCCCGGCCGCGGCGACCGCGACGTGCGCACGTACGGAGTCGCGCGAGATCAGACGTGGCGCGAGCGCGCCGACCGCGAGCTCCACGTGCGCGCGGGGCTCACCCGCGGTGACCGCGATGCGCGTGGAGGTCACTCGTTCGCGTTCCTCCCCGCGCCGGCGTGCGCGTGGGAGTGATCGTGCCCGGTCGGCGTCCGGGCGTGCGGCGCACCCTCGGCATGCGAGTGGATGAATCCGCCTTCGGGGTGATCCTCATCGGCATGGAAGTGCGGAGCCATCGGGCCCGGGTCCTGCGCGATGTGGGTACCTGCCCGGTGACTTGCGAGGATCCTGAGCACCCAGGCGCGCAGGTGCGCGACCGACGCGGCGTCGTGCCGCGACAGTGCCAGCACAGCGCGGCCGTCTCGCGCCGCCTCGGCATCCGTCACCATCTGCGCCACATCGACGCCGACATAGGGCGCGAGGTCGGTCTTGTTGACGACGAGCAGGTCGGCACGACCGATGCCCGGGCCGCCCTTCCGAGCGACATCGCCGCCGCCTGCGACGTCGAGGACGAAGATCTGTGCGTCGACCAGGGCGGGCGAGAACGTCGCCGTCAGGTTGTCGCCGCCCGACTCGATGAGAACGACGTCGAGGGGCGCGAAGTCCCGCTCGAGGTCTTCGGCGGCGAGCAGGTTGGTGGTGATGTCATCGCGGATCGCAGTGTGCGGGCACGCGCCGGTCTCGACGGCGCGGATGCGCTCGGGGTCGAGCACGCCGGCGGAGCGCAGGAACCGGGCATCCTCATCGGTGTAGATGTCGTTCGTGATGACACCCAGACGCAGCTCGGTCGCCAGAGCGCGACACACCGTCGCGATGAGCGACGACTTTCCGGTGCCGACGGGGCCGGCGACGCCGAGCCGGAGCGCGCGGGGAGTGAGTGGTGATTCAGGCACGGAAGAGTCTCCTGTTCGTATGGCGTGGGCTTCGGTCCACGCTTCGGCTTGGGGGGCGCTCGCGGCAGGAATCGCGTCGGGTGAGTCGAGCGAGGCGAGCTGGGAGAGAAGGGGATCGACCGCAGCGCACGCGTCGATCACGAGCCGCACGCCGTCGACAGGGTCGCCAGGTTCGAGCTTGAGAAGAGCCGCGACGCCGCCGGCCATGTCGTCGTAGACGGCCACGCGCACGATGGTCTCGGCATCGAGACCCGCGTGGGCCGCGACCGCCCCGAGCACGATCGGCCGAGGGGGCGTCGTCGCACCCCCCTCAGTGAGGGCGGCGATCGACGGTGACTGCGGCCACAGGCGCTGCGCGAGTCGCAAGAGCCCGCGGCCGAGGTCCGTCGAGGCCGTGCGCGCCGCACGGCTCGGAGTACGTGCCGCCCACGCCCGTTCGACCGGTGCGTAGGGCGCGCCGATCAGGCCGGCCCGCCGCGCCACGACCGCCGTCGCCGCGTCGACGAGCGTCGTCGTCCGCGCCCGGGCCCGAAGGAACGCACCGACGTCCGCCCGCGCCAGCCCGCCCTGGATGGCCGGCTCGACACCCGCCGAGAACGCGTGCCCGCCCGAGGGGAGGCGGGCGTCGGCGAGCAGCATGGTGACGGTGTGCACGGCGGAGTCCATGGACGGCTCAGAACATGTTGTACAGCTGGGCGAGGGGGAGGGATGCCGCGGGCGCGGGTTCGACATCTTCGCCGTCGATCGCGATCTCGAACGTGTCGGGACGGATCCGAATCGACGGCAGAACGTCGTTGTTCTTCATGTCGGCTTTGCCGATGTGCCGCGTGGGCTCGACCGCAGCCAGTCGACGCCGGAGGCCGAGCGTCTCGGCGAGGCCGGCATCGAGCGCCGCGGGCGAGACGTAGGTCACCGACAGGTCTGCCCCGATCGTGTCGCCGAAGGACGGTCGCATCATCACGGGCTGGGGCGTCGGGATCGACGCGTTCGGATCGCCGAGTGCGGCCCACGCGATCGCACCGCCCTTGACGACGACGGCGGGCCGGACGCCGAAGAACTTCGGATCCCACACCGTCAGGTCGGCAAGCTTGCCCACCTCGATCGACCCGACGTCGTACGCGATCCCGTGGGCGATCGCAGGGTTGATGGTGTATTTCGCCACATAGCGACGCGCCCGCTCGTTGTCTGCCGGCATCCCACCGCCGAGCGCGCCGCGGCGGTGCTTCATGACGTGCGCGACCTGCCAGGTGCGCGTGACCACTTCGCCGATCCGGCCCATCGCCTGCGCGTCGGACGAGGTCACCGACAGCGCTCCGATGTCGTGCAGTATGTCTTCCGCGGCGATCGTGGTGGCACGGATGCGGGACTCCGCGAACGCGAGATCCTCGGGCACGGCGGGGTTGAGGTGATGGCAGACCATCAGCATGTCGAGGTGCTCGGCGACGGTGTTGACCGTGTGGGGGAGCGTCGGGTTCGTGGAACCGGGGATCACGTTCGGCAGGCCTGCGATCGAGAGGATGTCGGGAGCGTGGCCGCCGCCGGCGCCTTCGACGTGGAATGCGTGGATCGACCTGCCGCCCATCGCAGCGATCGTGGACTCGACGAAGCCCGCCTCGTTCAGCGAGTCCGAGTGCAGTGCGACCTGCAGGCCCCATTCCTCGGCGGCACGCAAGGACGCGTCGATGGCGGCGGGGGAGGAGCCCCAGTCCTCGTGCACCTTGTAGCCGGCGGCGCCCGCGAGCGCCTGCTCCTTCAGCGCCTGCGTCGACACGGTGTTGCCCTTGCCGAGCAGCAAGACGTTGACGGGCAGCGGATCGAGCGCACGGTGCATGGCCTGCAGATGCCACGCTCCCGGTGTGACGGTGGTCGCCTTGGATCCCTCCGAGGGCCCCGTGCCGCCGCCGACGATCGTCGTGATCCCGGTCGCGAGGGCCTCGTGGATCTGCGAGGGCGAGAGCAGGTGGACGTGCGAGTCGATGGCGCCCGCGGTGACGATGCGTCCCTCGCCGGAGATGACATCCGTGGACGGCCCGATGATCATGTCGATGCCGTCGCTGATGTCGGGATTGCCCGCGTGCCCGATCCCGACGATGCGACCGTCTCGGATGCCGATGTCCGCGCGGATGATGCCCCACCAGTCCAGGATGATCGCGTTCGTGATGACGGTGTCGAGCGCGCCGTCGGCTCTCGTCGTCGTGGCCTGTGCCATGGACTCGCGAATGGACTTTCCCCCGCCGAAGACCGCCTCTTCGCCGCCGACAGTCAGATCGCGCTCGATCTGTATCCACAGGTCGGAGTCGCCGAGGCGCACTTCGTCGCCGACCGTCGGTCCGTAGATCGCCGCGTACCGCGATCGGTCAAGCCAGACCATCGAGCAGCTCCTGTCCGCCGGCCTTGATCTGGATGCCGGGAACCCGTCGCGCCCCGCGCAATGCCACGGCGTCGAGTTCGCGCGATGCACCGGGTTCGAATCGCTGCGACGTCCCGGAGGCTATGTCGAGGCGGAACCCGTGTGCGCGGGCACGGTCGAACTCGAGTGCTGCGTTCACGTCGGGCAGGTGGATGTGGGAGCCGATCTGGATAGGACGATCACCGGTGTTGACGAACACGAGCCGGATGCGCTCCGCCTCGGTGCGATCGGCGTTGAGCTCGATGCGTCCCGGTTGGATCCGGTAGGCGCCGGGGCCATGGGAGGAAGCGGATGCCACGGCGACTCCTCAGTCGATCGGGTGGTGGACGGTGACGAGCTTCCGGCCATCGGGGAAGGTGGCCTCGACCTGCACGTCGGCGAGCATCTCGGGAACGCCCGGCATCACCTGGTCACGGGTGAGGACGCTGCGGCCTTCCTGCATCAGTTCGGCGACGCCACGTCCTTCTCTGGCGCGTTCGATGACCCAGCACGACAGCAGAGCGACAGTCTCGGGGTGGTTGAGGAGGACTCCCCGCTCGAGCCGGTCGCGCGCGACCATCGCGGCGACCGAGAGCAGGAGCTTCTCGGTTTCGGCGGGAGTGAAGTGCATTCGTGCCTCCGGCGGTTGGTGTCAGAAGTGTGCCACATCGAGCCAATGCGCCGGATGCTCTCGTGCGCAGGGGAGAGGGCATCCGCGCATCGAGTCGCGGAACTACGGGCTTCATGCCTCGGGACCCGGGTCACGGTTAACGGAATCGGAACAATCGAGAAATGGCAGAGCAATGTCACGGCCCCATGCTGGCAACTACCGCAGCAGTCGGCGAGCACCTTCGCCGTTCCAAACCGGCACAGCGAAGCCCGGCACCATACGGCTCGAGCACTATTCAGCATCGACGCAGCACCACCGGCCCCTCCTGCATGACGCTCTGATTCACCCGATCAGCCCGTTCCGTCACTCTCTGGACACGCTCTTCATTCGGCGTCCCCGGACTCGTGCCGGCGCAACGGCGATATTCGGCGTGCCTGCAGAACGGACCACCCACCCGAGAAAGCATCACCCTGCATCACAGAGAAACGGAGATCCACATGAATACGACACGGACGAGACGGGCGCGCAGCCTGCTGGCCGTTCCCGCCCTCGCGGCAGCCGCGGCCCTCGTGCTCGCGGGCTGCGGTTCCCGAGCCGGCGACGCCACGGCGGCGGCCGAAGCCACCCCGACCGCATCCGAGAGCTGCATCGACACCTCCGGTGACACGATCAAGCTCGGCTTCCTCAACTCGCTCACCGGCGGCATGGCGATCTCCGAGAAGACGGTCTCCAACGTGCTGCATATGGCTGCGGACGAGATCAACGCCGACGGCGGCATCCTCGGCAAGCAGATCGAGTACATCCAGGAAGACGGTGCGACCGACTGGCCGACCTTCGCGGAGAAGACCGAGAAGCTGCTCACCCAGGACTGCGTCGCCGCGATCTTCGGCGGCTGGACCTCGTCGTCGCGCAAGGCCGTCAAGCCGGTCGTCGAGGAGAACAACGGCCTCTTCTTCTACCCGGTGCAGTACGAGGGCCTCGAGGCGTCGCCGAACATCTACTACACCGGCGCGACAACGAACCAGCAGATCATCCCGGCGATGGACTACCTCGCCTCGCAGGGTGTGAAGACGCTGTTCCTGGCCGGCTCCGACTACGTGTTCCCGCGCACCGCGAACGCGATCATCAAGCTCTACGCGGCCGAACTCGGCATCGAGATCGTCGGCGAGGAGTACGTGCCCCTCGACAAGGATGACTGGACAACCCAGGTGTCGAAGATCGTCGAGGCGGACCCCGACTTCATCTTCAACACGATCAACGGTTCGTCGAACGTCGGCTTCGTCAAGGCCTACTACGATGCCGGGCTCACCCCGGAGACGACCCCGATCATTTCGGTGTCGATCGCTGAGGAAGAGGCACCGGCGATGGGCATGAGGTCACCTGCAACGACGCGTCGTGGAACTACTTCCAGTCGCTGGACACCCCGAACGAACCCGACTTCATCGAGCGCTGGCAGGCCTGCACCGACAGCAGTGGGGTGATCTCCGACCCGATGGAGGCCGCGTAGATCTCGCTGTATCTGTACAAGGCTTTGGCAGAGGCGGCCGGTTCGTTCGAGGTCGACGAGATCAACGCTGCTGCAGCGGAAGGAGGAATCACCGTCGACGCGCCGGAGGGCGTTGTCACGCTGGACGGCGAGAACCACCACATCTCCAAGGCTGCTCATATTGGCAGGATCAACGCCGACAACCAGTTCGACATCGTCTGGTCGTCCGAGGGTTTGATCGACTCCGGACCCGTTCCTCGAAGATTACGATTGGTCCCGGCCGACGTCCGTGATGCCCTCGTGGCGTCAGCGGGCTGATCGCCCACCATTGGACGCGGGGCCCGGCCCGACCGGCACGGGGCCCCGCTTACAGATGAATCTCCTCGAATTCCGCACCATAGAGTGCGACAGCACGTGGATGCACTCCGACCGCTGGTGATGAACGGCACCGCGCTGGGTGCGCTGCTGCTGCTCGCAGCGCTCGGGCTCACTCTCACCTTCGGTCAGATGGCGCTGATCAGATGGCGCATGGCGAGTTCATCATGGCCGGCGCCTTCATCGCCAACGTCACCGAGCTGGTCGTCGTCTCGAGCAACATCTCGATCCTCTGGCACTGCCGCTCGCCTTCCTGGGCGCCGGGCTCCCGGCCTCCTCCTCGAGATCGGCATCATCCACCGGATGTACCGATGGCCGCTGGACACCTCCTCGTCACCGTCCGGTTTGGTCCGATCCTGCAGCAGATCGCGCTGCAAATCTTCC
>CAVQLL010000014.1:0-23352 GCA_963713325.1 uncultured Actinomycetota bacterium | reverse complement strand
TGTCGCCGACGCTGCTTGTCGTCGACGACCACCCTGTCTTCCGGCGCGGGATCGCCTCCCTCTTCGAGGCGGCGGGCTACGAGGTCGTAGGGGAGGCGGCCTCCGCGGCCGAAGCCGTGGCGCTGGCCCGCGCCACTAGACCCGACGTTGTGCTGATGGATCTGGGGCTTCCGGATGAATCGGGCATCGCTGCAACAGCGCACATCGTCGGCGAGCGGCCGACGACCAAGGTGGTCGTTGTGACGATGTTCGATGACGATGGCTCCGTCCGGGATGCACTGTCCGCGGGCGCGACGGCGTACGTGGTCAAGGATGCGTCGCACTCCGAGATCCTCGCCGCCGTCGCCGCGTCCTTGCAGGGTTCGGTCGTGCTGGGCTCCAGCGTGGCCAGAGCCTCCGGAGGGTTCGGCGCGCCCCGGGAGTTCGCGCGGGACCCATTCGGTCTCACTCCGCGCGAAGCTGACGTACTGGATCTCGTTGCGCGCGGACTCACGAACCGCCAGATCGCCGAACGGCTCGGGCTCTCCGGCAAGACCGTCGCGAACAATGTGTCGATCCTGCTGGCCAAGTGCAATGCCGTCGACCGGGTGCAACTCGCCGCCGTCGCGCGCGCGGCGTTCGGTTGACCAGGGGATAGCCGAGAGTTCACCCGCTCCAGTCTTGGTGCCGATCTTCCGATGAGCGCGTGCAGCTCCGAAGATTCGTGAGACGCGCTCCCTGCCGTCCCGGGATACAGGTGCGGGACAGTGCGGTTGACACCGACCGCCTAAAGGACGCACGGACGGGCGCAACGAAGGGACACGATCATGACATCCATTGAGACCAGTGCCGGAGCGGCTGCGGCGGCCGCAAGCCTGCCGGCGGACCGACGCCGGCTGTACCGTGCCGCGGGGGTGGGAGGAGTCGGCGCCTTTGTCGCGTGGGCAGCCCAGCCCGTCATTGTGAGCATCATGTCGCCTGGCGCGCCGGAGAACGGGCGGGACTTCGCTTACATCGAGTCGACCCCGTTCCTCGGCGTCATGGAGGCGATCGTTTTCAGTGGGATCGGCGTTGCGATGCTCTTCATGGTAACCGCGGTCGGGCAGCTGACAGCCTCCGCGGGGGCACCCTCGACTGCCGCCCGGGTCGGACACCTGCTCGGCGTGCTCTGCGGCATCGCGTGGTTCTTCGTCGCCGGCTTGTCGCTCGCGCTTTACACCTCGATCGGATTTCACTTGGGAGAGGCGGCGCCGGAGCAGGAACTCCAACAGGGGCTCTACCAACTGCACGCGGTCGTCCTCTTTGGACTCATCGGGCCATACCTGCTCGGGATGATCGGGTGGCTTGTCATGCTCGCAACGGCAGGGCGTCGCGCCGGAGTCATCGGCTGGCCGCTGACGATCGTCTGCATCCTCGCTGCCGGAGTCATGGTCGCAGCACCGTTCGTGCCCTTCGTGCCGCCCTGGGGCAGCCTCGCCGGTCTCGGCGCCTCGCTCGTGCTGGGCATCGCCTTCCTGGTCAAGGCACTGCGCGCGGACTGACCGGCTGAAGGGGCGGTCGGTGTCGACGCCGATCGCCCAGCACTCTGGCCGACCGCTGATCGGACTGTCATGATCGGAGCACAATGGACGCAACGTCCTTCCTCGTCGCATCGCAGGTGATCCTGCTCGGTGTCTGTTCCGTGCTGGCCGCATTGCTGATCGCGCGGATCGTCCGCGTTCCCTCCTCACGGGCACTGCTGCCGCAGGTGGCGATGATCGGGATTCTCGTCATCTCCGGCGTCGGCGTGGTATGGGATGCCGCCCAGCGCGGCGAGGTCATCTTCATCCTGCTTCCACTGCTTCTGGCCACGTATCCCGACGGCCGATTCGTACCGCGATGGACTGTCGCCATCGTTCTCGCCTGGATCGTGCTTGGGATCGTCGAGTGGCTCGGGGCAGGCCTGACCGACCAGCCCTGGTGGTGGTTGGTCCCCGCCGCGTCCATGCTGACGCTGCTCGGTGCCCAGCTGTACCGGTACCTCCGCCGCTCCGCCGCCCCCGAGCGGGAAGCGGTGCGCTGGGCGATCCTGGGGCCCGCCTCGAGCGCGGTCTTCTTCCTCATCATCGAGCTGACGGGTGACGGGCAGATCGCCGCGGACGGTCCGGCGTCGGTAGCGTGGGCGCAGCTGGCCATGATCCCCTTCCTCGTCGGTCCTGCCGTCGGACTCATCCGTCCCCGGCTCTGGGACGTGGATGCGGCGTTCCGCTGGTTCCTCGCCGCGCTCGCAGCGGCGCTCCCGCTTGCGCTCGTCTATTGGCTCACCACGGTCCTCGCCGGCGCCCTCGGCGCGACCGTCGCCGGCGCCGGCTGGTGGGGTGCCGCAGCCGTCGCCGGCGCGGCGTACCCGGTCTTGCGTGCATCCTGGCGTCTTGCAACGATCCTCGTCTACCGCGGACGCGGCGATGCCGCCACGGCCGCGGCACGGCTGGCCGAGCGCCTCGACGACCTGCCCGAACCCCTTGCGGTGTCGCAGACCGTCGCTCAGGCGGTGGCCGACGCCCTAGGCGCCGACTCCGTCGAGCTGCGCGGCGACGGGGTCTTCTCGGCACGCGTGGGCCCCGCCCAGGCGACGGATGCCGCGGCATCCGTCGCGGAGCAGTTCCCCATCTCGTTCCACGGCGATGTGCTCGCCACGCTCGTCGTGCACCCACGGCCCGGGGAACGGAGTCTCACCCCTTACGACCGGGCTCTCGTGGAACGCCTCGTACTGCACGCCGCGCCGGCACTGCACGGCGCGCAGGCGCTGGCCGATCTGTCCGCGGCGCACGCTCGACTGCTGCTGGCGCGCGAGGAGGAGCGCCGACAGCTGCGGCGCGACCTCCACGACGACCTCTCGCCGACGCTGTCCGGCCTGGGACTGAGCGCCGCCGCACTGGCCAAGCGCGCTGATCGCGTCGACCTCGCTCTCGCGGCGACTGCCCGCGATCTCGCGAACGACATCCTGGATGCCGTCGAGCAGACGCGGGAGATCGCCTACGGACTTCGCCCGCCGATCCTCGACGACCGCGGGCTCGTCGCCGCGATCCGCGACCGCGTCCACGGCCCGGTCGCCGACCGGCTTCGGGTCGACGTCGTCGCACCCGAGGAGCGGCTCCAGCTGCCGGCGGCGGTCGATCTCGCTGCGTTGCGGATCGTCCAGGAAGCGGTCGCGAACGTGCGTCACCACGCCGAGGCATCGCACTGCGTCGTGCTCATCGAGCGGGCGGAGGGTGAACTGAGGCTTCGTATCGAAGACGACGGCCGCGGCATCCCATCGCGGATTCGATACGGCATCGGGCTCACGTCCATCCGCGACCGCGCACGCGAGCTCGGCGGTTCGGCCACGATAGGAAGCTCCGCGGACGGTGGGGCGAGCATCGCGGTGCGACTTCCTTTCGCAGAGCCGCACCCGCTCGCTGCGGAGGTGCTGGTCGGATGAGGGTCGTCGTGGTCGATGATCATCCCGTGTTCCGCAAGGGACTCGTTGCTCTTCTGAGCGCCGACGGAATCGACGTCGTCGGCGAAGCCGAGAACGGGCTCGAAGCGATCGCCGTCGTAGCGGAGACTTCGCCGGATGTCATCCTGATGGATCTCGGCATGCCCGAACTCGGGGGGATCGAAGCGACCGAGCGGATCGTCGCCGCGAATCCGGACAGTCGAGTCATCGTGATTACGCTCTACGACGACGAGCAGTCCGTCCGGGCCGCGCTCGCGGCCGGCGCATCCGGATACGTCGTCAAGCAGGCTCCCCCCGATGAGATCGTGGCCGCGGTCCGCGCCACGGCGGGCGGCGCGCTGTGGATCGGTGCCGACGTGCCCCGCCCGGGGTTCGGCGCAGTCCCCGCGAGAACACCGCCCGCTATCCATGGCCTGACGCCCAGGGAGGGTGCGATCGCCGACCTGCTCAGCCGCGGTTTGTCCAACCCGGTGATCGCCGAGAGACTGCACCTCTCGGTGAAGACAGTCGCGAACTACGTCTCGATCATCCTTCTGAAAGTGGGCGCCGAGGATCGCACCGCGGCGGCGGCGATTCTGCGCGATCGGCGCATGTAGTCGTCCTTGACGTCGGGGTACTGGTCTGGCGAGCATTGCCGAGCGGCAATGGAGCCAGCGGCGATCGCGCATCCAGCGTGTCAGGAGTGGTCCCGTGCGAATGACGCCATGATGTCGCTGCGTGACTCGCCGCCTGCCCCGAAATCGTCGCGCAGGCATGCGCCCAGTTCCTCCAGCGCACCGTCCAGCACTGTTCCGGCGATGCGAAGCGCGGAGTGCGACGATTCGGCTGCGGCATCGGCGAGTGCTTGGGCGACCGGCAAAGCGTGTCCGAGGGACGCGGGAGCATCGCCCTCACGGAAGTAGTACGACTCGGGACTCTGGCTCAGGTCGACCCGCACACTCGCGATCTGCTGGGCGACCGTCTGCAGGACGGCGGATGCGGCGGAAGCATCGATCTCGCCGAGGTGCTCGGCGTATCTGGCGCGTCCCAGCAGAGTCAGGTACAGCGCGGTCGAACGCCTCCGCGCGAGAGTCGGGAAGAGCTGAAGAAGCCACGTTGCCCCACCGGTCAGCAGCGCGAACCCGGTCACCGCCTGTAGCGGCGACAGCAGGCGGACGACCGGGTCGGTGGGCACCACCTCGCCGAAACCGAGCGTCGACAGCGACACCATCGAGAAGTACAGTGCTTCGAGCACATCGGGATATCGAGCTGGATCGATTCCCTCGGAGTAGAGGAACCCGTCAGGTACGTGCGGGAGGTAGATGAGCGCCCAGCCGATCGCCTGGATCGCAGCCCAGATGAGCACGACGCTGATGGCAGCGAGCGGTCCGGATGCCGCGCGCGTCCGTCGTCCGAAGCGTGACGTGAGGTGCCAGATGGCGGCGACGATTCCCCGAGTCAGCCGCCCCCGTGCGTGCGGGTGCACCAGGGTCAGAAAGATCTCAGACAGCCCGTAGATGACGATCGCCGCGCCCACGACTGTGCTCACGACGTCCCAAGTCACGTGTTCACGCTACTCGGCAGACCGCATCGCCACCGCCTCCGCGCCGTCGCCCACCCTCTGTGGCCGAAGAGGGCGTCGTATGCTCGGGAGGTCGAAACACAGTGGATCCTCGTTTGTCGACGCGGCGGGACCTTCGGCCCCACCGGTGCGGGGGTTCCAGAGTTCACTGGAGAAGTGAGCCGCGTTGCGGCGACAAGAACCCGTGGAGATGACGTCATGGACAGGATGAACGATGCAGTCGTCTGGGTGCTGAGCGAAGAGGAGTGCTGGAACCTGCTGTCGCGGCATGAATTGGGTCGCCTCGCTGTGACCGCAGGTGGAAAGCCCGACATATTCCCAGTGAACTACGTGATCGACGGGCCGCGTGTGATGTTCCGCACGGCGCCCGGGTCCAAGCTTGCAGAGCTCTCCGCGAACCCTGACGTCGCTTTCGAGGTCGACGAATACGACGACACATACGCGGCGAGCGTGGTTTTGAAGGGGGTTGCCAGGCGTCTCGAGCTGCAGGTCGAGATCGACGCTGCTGATGCGCTTCCGCTCACCTCGTGGATTCCGACGCTCAAGTATCGGTGGGTTTCGATCTCCTCGAGCTCGATCACCGGTCGACGATTCGAGCGAGGACCGGAACCCGCCCGCTATGTGGCATCGACCGACGACGACTGAGCTGAAGCGGGTGCAGGAGCGCCTTCCTGGCCGCTGGCAGACTTGGGCAGGCGAGCGGTTCGGGTGAGCGACGCTTCCTGACGTGGAGGCGATGGTTGTCCGGTACTCGGGACAGGCCCTGGGAACACTGCGATAATCGACCCGCCCGAGTGCACCCGCGCGCGTGACGGGCGAGGACGCCTGGAGTCGTGATGATCAGAGAGCCGCGAAGCGCGTTCGTCGGTCGCCATCGCGAGCTGGAGGCTCTCGAATCGCTTCTCGATGCGTCTTCTCTGGTCACGCTGACGGGCGTCGGCGGTACAGGCAAGACCCGGCTCGCGATGCGCGCGGCGAACAGCTATGCGGAGCGCGAGGGCATCGACTGCTGGTTCGTCCCGCTCGAGTCCGTGCAGGACCCGCTGCGTCTGCCCCTCGCGGTGGTGCGCGCCCTTCCGCTCGCCGACCAGTCGGCGCGCGATCCGCTCGAGGTCATCGTCGCCGCGCTCCGCGGCACGCCCGCCATCCTGGTCGTCGACAACTGCGAGCAGATCATCGATGCCGCCGCGTCGTTCACCGACGAATTGCTGCTCGCTCTCCCGCAGCTCACGGTGCTCGCCACGAGCCGTCGTCCGCTCGAGCTCGACGGCGAACTGGTCTACCCGGTGCCCCCGCTGTCGATGGTGGCCGCCTCGGACGGGCCGTCCGAGGCGGTGTCGCTCCTGGTCGCCCGAGCGCGTGCCGCCGACGCCGCCTTCGAACTCGGCGTGGCGGACGCGGAAGCCGCGCTCGACCTGTGCCGATCCCTCGACGGGCTGCCGCTCGCGATCGAGCTCGCGGCGACACGGCTGCGGACGCTCTCGATCGCCGAGCTCGCGAGCGGGCTGTCCTCCCGGTTCACCCTCCTTCGCGGCGGCTCCCGCAGCACCGTCGGGCGCCAGCGCACCCTCCGGGCGGTGGTCGACTGGAGCTACGAGCTGTGCTCGCCCGAACAGCGCGAGCTCTGGTGCGCGCTCGCGGTGTTCTCCGGCCCGTTCGACCTCGGCGCCGCAGCCGCGGTCGGCGGCTACACGATCGACGCCATCGTCGATCCCCTCGACGAACTCGTCGCGCAGTCCGTCGTCGAGGCGGATCACGACACCGGTCGATTCCGGATGCTCGAGACGATCCGCGGTTACGGACGGGAGCGCGCCGAGGAGGAGGGGCGGTCGCCCTCCCTGACACGCCGTCACCTCGACCACTTCGCCGCCGTCGCGGCGAGTTCGCGCGTGGATTGGTACGGCCCCGGGCAGACCGCGGTCCTCGCGCAACTGCGTGCGGACCGGGCAGAACTGCAGTCCGCTCTCACCATGGCCACCGCGATCGACACCGACACCGCCCTCGCCCTGTTCTCCGACCTGTGCTACCACTGGGCGGTCGGCGGGTTCCTCCCCGAGGGGCGCGGCTGGTCGACGCGCGTGCTCGCCCTGCCGGGAGGCTCCGCTACCCACCGCGTTCCGGCTCTCATCAACGCCGCCTGGCTGTGCCTGCTGCAGGGCGACCTCGACGAAGCGGCGGCGCGACTCGACGAGGCGGACGGCCAGATGCCGGGCGCCTTGTTCACGGCGGACCGGGCGGCCACGATCCGCGTCGAGATCCACCGCTGGCGCGGTACGCATGCGATGTTCTCCGGCCGGCCGCGGGATGCCGTGGGCGAGTTCGAAGCGTCGATCCGCGCCGCGGAGGAGTGCGGACACCCCGAGGAGGCCCTCCTCGCGCAGTTCCAGCTCACCACGGCGCTGAGCCACCTCCGCGAGCCCGAGGCGGCCCGCGCCGGGAGGGACGCGCTCTCCTACGCCGAGTCCGTGGACGAGACGTGGATGCGGTCACACGCGCTGTGGTCGCTCGGCCTCGCCGCGTTCGTCGAGCGTGATCTGGATGCCGCGGAGCGATTCGCGCGGGAGGCCCTCGTGACGGATCGCGGCTTCGACGACCCCGTCGGCGAGTGCCTCATGCTCGAAGTGCTCAGCTGGGTCGCCGCAGAGCGCGGCCTGGCCGATCGCGCGGCGATCCTGCTGGGAGCGACCGATGCCCGCTGGCGGCTCATCGGGTCGGCGATCACCGTCCACGGACCGCAGCTCGCGGCTCATCACGACCGGTGCATCGCTGAACTCCGCCGGCGGCTCGGCCCCCGGCGGTACGACAAGCTCGTCGGTGCGGGCGGGCACCTCGATCCCGACGAGGCGGTCACGTTCGCCCTCGAGCCGAAGACCTCGGTCGCGGGCGGGCTCAGCGCGCGGGAGCGCGAAGTGGCGATGCGCATCCATCGCGGGATGAGCAACCGCGACATCGCTGCGGAACTCGTGCTCTCGGTGCGGACCGTCGACACCCACGTGCAGCGCATCCTCGGCAAGCTCGGCTTCTCGTCGCGCGCCCAGATCGCGGCCTGGTACGAGGCGATGTTCGCCTCCGCGTCGCCGATTACGTAGTCCTACGGATACCGGAGCCGGGCGTGCGCGCGCACCCTGGGGGAACGACACCGACGTCGATCCAGCAGATGCGCACCGTCGGGCATCGCGACAGCGAACTCGTGCGCAGCTCCTCCGAAAGGCAGAGAACATCCGATGACTGCGAACAATCGCCCCCGAATCATCCTCGTCCACGGCGCCTGGGTGGGCTCGTGGGAATTCGACCCGCTCGTGCAGATCCTTCGCGAACGCGGCTGGGAGGTCGATGCGCTCGATCTGCCCTCGACGGGGAGCACCGAGAGCATGATCCAGGATGCCGCGGCGATCACCGCCGCGATCGATCGCGCCGGCGGGCCGGTCGTGCTCGTCGGGCACTCCTACGGGGGCGTGCCGGTGACCGAGGCGGGCGATCATCCCGCGGTCGAGCGCATCGTGTACGTCGCGGCGTTCGCCCTCGACGCCGGTGAGAGCGTCATCACCTCCATGGGAGGCTCCCTCCCCGGAGTGTGGGGCATCTCCGACGCCCAGCTGACGATGGGCCGCAGTCGAGAGGAGCGCGTGGACATGATCGCCGCGGACATGCCCCCGGGAGTCCCGCGCGAGGCATCCGAGCAGCTCGCCGACCTGTTCCGGCCGCAGTCGCTCGCCTCCTTCAGCGACCAGGTCTCGCGCGTCGCGTGGCGGGTGAAGCCCGCGACCTACGTCCTCACCGAGAACGACGGCGTCGTCTCGCCTGCTTTCCAAGAGTCGCTCGCCGTGCGCAGCGGCGCCGAGATCGTCCGCATCCCGCACGGTCACGCACCGTTCCAGGAGGACCCCGCCGGCTTCGCGGACCTGCTCGAGCGCGTCGCGACCCTGTCGCCGGTCGCGAGCTGAGCACACATCCTCACGGCCGAAGGCCATACAGACGACCGAATCCACCACTCAGAGAAGAGCAGAACGATGACCCTCACCCAAACCCCGCCAGCGGCATCCGCATCCACCGCCGCCTTCCCGCCCGGACGACTGTTCATCGGCGGGCAGTGGCAGGACGCCTCGGACGGCGGCCGCATGGACGTGATCGCCCCCGCGACCGGGCAGAAGCTCACCGATGTCGCGAAGGCGACGACGACCGACGTCGATGCCGCGGTCGCGGCCGCACGCGCCGCGTTCGACTCGGGAGTGTGGTCGGGGCTGTCCAGCCGCGAACGGGCGCGCATCCTGCAGCGTGCTTACACGCTCATGCGCGAGCGCACCGAGGAGCTCGCGCACGCCGAGAGCACGAACGTCGGCAAGCCGATCACGTTCGCCCGGGTCGTCGACGTCAACAATGCCGCTGAGCTGTACGAGTACTACGCGAGCCTCGGGCACCACCTGGACGGCGCGGTGCGAGAGACGACCGGCAACACGCACGTCTACGTCAAGAAGGAGCCGATCGGCGTCGTCGCGGCGATCACGCCGTTCAACTTCCCGCTCATCCTGTCGAGCACGAAGATCGCCCCCGCGCTGATCGCCGGCAACACGATCGTGCACAAGCCGGCGAGCGACACCCCGCTCAGTGCGCTCCTGATGGCGCAGATCCTCCAGGAGGCGGGTGTGCCGGACGGCGTCTTCAACGTCGTCACCGGCTCGGGCGCCGCGATCGGCGATCACCTCGTCGCGCATCCGGGCATCGACAAGGTCGCCTTCACCGGGTCGACCGAGATCGGCGCGCACGCGGCGCAGCTCGCCGGGCGCACCCTCAAGCCGTTCACCGCCGAACTGGGCGGCAACGCCGCCAACATCCTCTTCGCGGATGCGGACCTGAGCACCGCGATGCACACCGTCATCGCCGCGTTCGTGTTCAACTCCGGGCAGTTCTGCATGGCAGGACCCCGGCTCCTCGTCGAACGTCCGATCTACGACATCGTGCTCGGCATCCTCGCCGACGCAGTGCCGCACGTGCCGTTCGGCGACATCACGAATCCCGAGACCGTGATCGGCCCGCTCGCGAGCGCGACCCAGCTCGAGAAGGTCGCGGCGATGGTCGACCGTGCGAAGGCGGCCGGCGCCCGGGTGGTCACCGGAGGTGAGAGAGCCGAGCGCGACGGCTTCTACTACCGCCCGACGGTGCTCGCCGATCTCGGCTCCGACGCCGAGGCCGTGTCGGAAGAGGTCTTCGGCCCGGTGCTCACCGTGCAGCCCTTCGACAGCGAAGAGGAGGCGATCCAACTCGCCAACTCCACGCGCTACGGGCTGGCGAGCGGCATCCAGACCTCCGATCTGGCGAAGGCGCACCGCGTCGCCGCGCGGCTGGAGGCAGGGATCACCTGGGTGAACGGCTGGGCGCTCCTTGACCCCGCCATCCCCTTCGGCGGGGTCAAAGCCTCGGGCTGGGGTCGCGAGGGAGGACCGGAGGCGATGTCCTCGTACCAGCGCTCGCACTCGATGGTGTTCAACCTCGAGCAGGGGACCGCCCAGTGACGGCGGGACGCGCCGCCGTTCTCGAGGCGGGCGAGCTGCTCGTCAGCGACGTCGAGTTCGCGGATCCCGGACCCGGGGAGGTGCTCGTCAAGCTTGTCGCCTCGGGCCTGTGCCACACCGACCTCGGCGTGATCGCCGGCGGGATCCCCTTCCCCTCGCCCGGGATCATCGGTCACGAGGGCGCCGGCGTCGTCGAACGTGTCGGCGAGGGCGTGACGGGCCTCGCCGCCGGCGACAAGGTGCTGCTGAGCTTCACCTCGTGCGGATCGTGCGCGGTGTGCGAGTCGGGCCATCCCGCCTACTGCGAGACCTGGCTGCCGCGGAATCTCCTCGGGATGCTGCGCCCGGAGGGTTCTGGTGATGTCACGCGCGGCGGCACCGCCGTCGCGAGCCACTTCTTCGGCCAGTCGTCGTTCGCCCAGTACGCGATCGCCGACGAGCGCTCGGCGGTCAAGGTCGACGCGGAGGCGGATCTCGCCGTGCTCGCACCGCTCGGCTGCGGGGTGCTCACCGGCTTCGGATCGATGTGGAACGTGCTCGATCCCGGCGAGGGCGACATCGTCGCGGTCTACGGGACCGGCGCGGTCGGGCTGTCGGCGGTCATCGCGGCTTCGCAGCGCAATCCGTCCCAGCTGATCGCGATCGATCTCGTCGACGAGCGGCTGCGGCTCGCAGAGGAGTTCGGCGCGACGGCGACGATCAACGCCGGCACCGAGGACGTCGCCGCGCGGCTCGCCGAGCTGACCGGCGGTCGCGGCGTCAGCCTGAGCTTCGACACGACGGGCAGCCCTCGGGTCGCGCGCGGGGCTATCGATGCAGCTTCGGTGCGCGGCACGGTGCTCGTATGCGGCGCCCCGCCTCCTGGGACCGAGATTCCCGTCGACATCCAGGGGATCCTCTCCGGGAAGGTGCTGCGCGGAGTCACGATGGGGGACACCGATCCGGCGACGCTCATTCCGCGACTGATCGCACTCCACGCCGAGGGGAAGCTGCCGCTCGAGAGAATCGAGAAGCGCTACACGCTCGATGAGATCGCGCGCGCGGCCGACGACATGCACCACGGCGTCACCGTGAAACCCGTCATCGTGTTCTGAGCTCGGCGGTCACTGTCGCACCATCCGCGCCGATCGCGGTCCGCGCGCGGATCGTGCCTCGGCTCGGGGCATCTGTGCCGCCTGGCGTCAACCTGCGCGCCGGTGCGTGATCGTGGCCAGGAATCCGCCACGGTTGCCCTCGGGACTGTTGTCGTTGACGCCGAGGGAGAGGCGGCCTGCGACCGGACACACATACGAGGCCGCGTACCCCACGGAGAACGGCTCGTCGACCGTGTCGAGTGTGCCGATGAGCGCCGCCGGGCTCGCCATGTTGGTGACCCGAGTGTCGAGCTCGTAACCGTACCCGAAGCCGTCGGGTCCCAGGTCCGATTCCTCAGTCGAGAACCACGCCTGTGCCGGTCGCCTTGATGTTGAAGGTGTCGCCGGCAGCGCAGGACATCCCCGTGTCGGTCCACGTCCGCTCGGCACTCACGGTCAGCTCCTTCACCATGGGCCCGGAAGCATCGCCTATGGCCGGGAGCAGGAGCAGCGCCGTGGCGACACCGGCGCCGACGGCGGCCACCGCGATCGCTCCGACGACGAGCCACGCCTTCCAGCGCGCGGTGCCGGGCCGTGGTCGCCGCCCCCAGAGGCTTCCGTGCCCCCGCGCCGATGGTGGTGGTGCATCGGCCGATGTGCTCGGCGCCGATTCGATGTCGAATAGGTGCGTGTCCTCGCCCCGGAGGTACAGCACAGGCGTGATCCATTCGAGGGTTCCACGACTGAGGCCGAGTATGCCGATGCGGCCGCTGCGCACCGCCTCGTCGATTCCGCGCCCGTGTGCGAGCGCTTTGTAGAACCCGCGGGCGAAGGCGACGGCGGCGTCGTCGCTGATCGCGTACTGCATGGCGGCAACCGCGTGGATGCCGCTGTGCGCGAGCGCCGCGGCCGTGCCCGAGAAGAGGTCCACCGTGCCGGAGGCGCCGGATTGGCAGGAGTTCAGCACGACCAGGCGCGGCGTCGGTTCCGCCTCGTCGAGCAGGTCGGCCAGCCGCGACGCCGGCACGAGGTCGGCGCGCCCTTTCCGTCCGACGAAGGCGAGCACCCCCTCGTCGGTGTCGGTGTCGTATCCGCCGTGGCCGATGAAGTGCAGCACATGCCACTCGCCTTCGAGGAGCCGGTCGTGCACGCCCGTCCACGACACATCGTCGAGCCAACTCAGTTCGACCCGGCCTGCGTCGAGGTGCGTACGGAGCGCATCCTCGAGTCGGCCGCGTTCGGCCTCGACATCGAGAGCGGGAAGGCCGGCCGGCGACGAGATCATCCCCAGGATCCTGAGTGGCGGGCTGAGCGAGAGCGCAGGCGGCGAGTACGGTGCCGGCACGTGTCGCACGAGCGGCTCCTTGAGGCAGAGGTACGCCTGCGTCTCGGAATCGAACAGCGCCTCCCAAGGCAGCGCGGCTAGGCCGGGCGCGTCCAGCCGGAGCGCGATCTGCACCCTGTGCCGCGTTCGGCGGCCACGGCCGCGCTCGTCCGGTACGCGGTGCGGATCTCGCCCGTGAGTCGCCTCGAACAGCCGCACGCCGATGTCCTGCACGGCGGCCTCGGTGTCCGACATGATCCGGCGCGTCGAGACGGATGACGAGAGGATGCTCGCCTCGACGTGCGGCCGCATGCGCGACCAGCTCATCGACGTCGAGGTTGATCGTCTGCGAGGGTTCGCCCCCGCCGACCGACCGCAGGACCCGCACGATGTAGGTGCCCGGCTCGGCGCCTGGCTCGATCGCCAACTCGATCGACGTGTCCATCGGTCCTCACCCCCGACCGCTGCATGGTTCCCCCATCGCCGTGTTGCTGCTGGTTCAGCGCACGACGCCGCGAACTTGCCGCGATTGTCCTCCAGCCCCATCACGGCGGTGTCCCTATGCGAACATTGTCCCGCCGCACCGCAACCTGCAACAGGGGCTGCCCTGACCTCGCCCACTTCCTTCCGACCTGTCCTCGCGCAAAGCCGGAACGATTCCGACAGGCTTGTATCAGCAGGATGACGGCGCCAACGGGATATGTATCGGCCCGATATCAGCCGTCTTGACGGATGACGGAGCCGGGCGCACAGTGGCCCCATGGAGGTTCGCGTTCTTGGAGCGCTGACGCTCGACGACGGCCGGATTCCGTTGGCTCCGCGCGATCGTGCTGTGATGGCTGCGCTCTCGGTTCGCGTGGGTGCGCCATTGTCGGCAGCCTCCCTCGCGGCTGCACTGTGGGGTGAGGGCCGGCCCCCCTCGTGGTCGCACGTCGTTCCAGGGTGCATCATGCGGTTGCGCCGGCTCATCGCACCGGCCCAGATCGAAACCACCACGCACGGGTACCGACTGGTCCCGGAGCACGTCGAGGTCGACGCTGAGCGGTTCGAGCGACTCGTCGGGCGGGGTACACAGAGCTGGAGTTGGGCGAGCCCGAACGCGCCGCTCACTCGTTTTCGGAGGCGCTCGCGCTGTGGCGGGGCGAGCCCTTCGTCGAGCTTCCCGACTGGGAACCGGCTCAGATCGCGGCGGGTCGTCTGGAGGAGATGCTCCTCGGCGTTGAGGAGCTGATTCTGGACGCACGGCTTCAGGCGGGTGCGGTTCAGGAGGTCGCCGCACTGGCGCGCGCCCGCGTCGCTGAGGCGCCACTGCGCGAGCGGCGATGGGTCGTCCTGAGCGTCGCGCAGTACCGCCAGGGTCGGCAAGCGGATGCGCTGGCCACCGTTCGCAGCGCGCGGGGGCTGCTCGCCGCCGAGCTCGGACTGGATCCGTGCATCGAGCTCGCTGCGCTGGAGCAGGCGATCCTGCGGCAGGATTCCTCGCTTCTGAGCGACCGCGTGTTCCGAGCCGCGAGTCCGGAGTGCCCGTATTTCGGCCTGCCTCCAGCGGGCATCGGTGACGCCGAGCGTTATTTCGGTCGCGAGCAGGAGCTCTCCGGAGCTGTTCGGGCGCTCGAAGAGCACGGCGTTCTCCTCGTCGCGGGGTCATCGGGCGTCGGCAAGTCCTCATTCGTCAGGGCCGGGATTGGAGCACAGTTGAGCGCCCGCGGCAGGGCGGTCGCGATCGTGACGCCCGGCGAGCATCCGATCGAATCCCTTCGCGACGTCGATCTCCCGGCCGGTGAGTCGCTGCTCATCGTCGATCAATGCGAGCAGGCGTTCGCCGCGGACGACCCCGCCGAGATCCGGGAGTTCTTCGACGCCCTGTCGCGAATGGTCTTCGGCGGCATGCTCGTCGTCGCGATCCGCGCCGACCGCCTCGGAGACCTGGCGGATCACCCAGGGTTCGCCGAGATCATCCAGTCGCACATGCTCATGCTCACCGCCCTCAGCCACGACGGGCTCCGGACCGTGATCGAGAAGCCCGCCGAGCAGTCCGGGCTCATCCTCGAGCCGGGCCTCGTCGAAATACTCCTCCGCGACGCCGATGGAAGAAACCTTCCGCTGCTGTCTCACGCTCTGCGTCAGGTGTGGTCCCGTCGTGAGGGCCGAGTTCTGACCGTCGAGGCGTATCGGGCATCCGGTGAGATCGACGGTGCCGTCGCGAAGACCGCTGAAGAGGTATTCGCGGCGCTCTCGGAGGAGGGCACCCGGCTGCTCCGCGACATCCTCCTCCGGCTCGTCGAAGCATCCCCGGACGGTGCGGTGATAGGTCGTCGCGTCGAACGCACCCAGATCGCGATCGACGACGCCCATGCCAAGATCGTCGATCGGCTGGTCGATGCACGCCTGCTCACCACCGATGAAGAATCGGTGCAGCTGTCACATGAGGCACTCGCCCGGGAATGGCCACGGTTGAAGGAGTGGCTCGCCGATGATGTCGAGGGGCACCGCATAATGCGACACCTCGGCTCCGCCTCTGCCGCCTGGGACGCGATGGAACGACCGGATAGCGAGCTCTACCGCGGAGGCCGACTCACAGCGGCTCAACATTGGCGGGATGCCGTCGGCCCCGCGCTCACAGCGGTCGAGCGAGAGTTCCTCGACGCCTCCGCGGCGAATGAGACCGCGGGACTCGCGGCCGCTCAGAGACAGCTGCGGCGACTGTCCTGGGTATCGGTCGGCGCAGCCGCTCTCGCGATCGTTGCTGTCATTGCGAGTCTCTTTGGGGGGTTCCAGGCGAACCTCGCTGGGGAGCGCGCGACCGTCGCCGAGGCGCGCCGCGTCGCCGCGCTCGCGATCGACGAGTCCGCCTTCGATCGCGCGCTGCTGCTCGCCGTGGAGGCCATCCAGCTCTGGGACAGTTCCGAGACACGTGTCAACCTCGTGCGCGTCTTCTCGCGCGCACCCCGGCTGACGAGCATCATGCGCATTCCGGAGGATGGTGCGCTCCCGGTGGGTGTGGCGTTCGCGGAGGACGGGACCCGAGCATCGGTCATAGACGGCAACGGCGACCTGCGCTTATTCGATGTCTATCAGCAATCTCAGCTCGCCGAGTACTCGCCGTCCGGCAGGATGGTAGTGACCTCGGCGATCGATCCTGTCTCGGGCGCCGTCGCGTTCAGCGAGACATCGGGCTTCTGCGACCTTGGCTGCGACTCTTGGCGCACCGGAACGCTCAACCTCGAGAACGGGAGCCGCTCGGGCGTCACAACCTACGAGGAGCTGGATCGGGCGGTCGCAGACGTCGAGTTCTCGACCGACGGATCCCTATTTGCAGCGGTTGCGCCGACACCGCAGCTCGGTGTCGTCGCCCTATGGTGGGGCCCCGAGGAGAACCTGAGCGGACCGATTTTCCTGGATCTGGACTTGATCTCTTCCGATCCCGCGTCCAGCCAGGTCTGGAGCTTCAGTACGGTGAAGTTCTCGCCGGACGGCTTGCGGATGTATGTCAGCGGATTCGGACCGACCATCGTTGTTGAGACGGCGTCGGGCGAAGAGCTCCATCGGATCGCCGGCAACGGAATTCTCGCCGTCAGCCCGGATGGCCGCCGTATCGCGGTCCGAGATGGATTCCACGCGGTTCGGATCGTGGATCCCGGCGGGGTTGACGAACCCATCGCGGTCCCGGTGTCGTGGCTGCCGTTCGTGGCCGACTTCAGCCCCGACAGCCGTCAACTCGTCATCGCTGATGGCAAAGAGGTCGTGGTGGCGAACACCGCCAGGCCCGACAACGCCCGGCCCACCCTGAGCCATGACGGCCGGGTCATGGCGGCAGAATTTCGACCGACCGGCGAGTTGGTCACCGCCGCAGATGACGGCAAGATCCTGACTTGGGACCTCGGGGACTGGTCTGCGCACTTTCCCAGCGACCTGACCATGCGCGGGCAGGCGAGCGTCGAGCTCGATGAGCGTACCGTCGAGCTCCAGCAAGGCGACGGGAGTTGGCAGCATGTCGTCGCCGAGCCGGCGGTGTGGGAGGAACGCGCGTGCGAGGTCGCGGGACGCGTACTGACTGAGGCGGAGTGGGCGGAGTTCTTGGGATCTCGTCCGTACGACCCGGCATGCCGCGAGTGACCTCGGCTGCAGCCTCAAGACCCTACCCGCGAGATCACATGCTCGAAGCGGAATGTCGTCACCGACACGCGCGGCGCAACCCGCGGCCACGCGCGATCGTGAGGAAGGCGGACCATTGATACCGGACTGATACCCGATGTCGGTTGAGTCACTCATATTCGCACAACCCACGGACCGAATAATCATCTGACGAGTCGCGAGGCACATCTGCTCAGCCGCGACCACGTGCGACATAGGAGAGACGGATCATGCGACCAGGGACTACACAAGCGGACATTCGGCACATTCGCGCTTGCTGCTCCGGTGCGCTGGGGGCAACAGTGCTCGGAGCCGCGCCAGCGGCAGCACACTCGGAAGTATCCGATGCGGTGCGGTCTGGAATCCCCACGCATCGGACGCGCTGATAAACCTCCCTACGGCGGGCACGCCCGGCGCCGGTCAGCCGCCACCGGTCTCGCAATTGCACCTCGCGATGGTGCAGGGTGCCGTCTACGACGCGGTCAACGCGATCGTCGGCGGATATCAGCCCTACCTGCCTGACCTTCCACTGGCGTCGCCGTCGGCGTCACAGGACGCCGCCGTCGCCACCGCCGCGCACGACGTGCTGGTCGGGCTGGGAATCGCGCGCCTGTACCGCCGTTGCCGCAGGTGGTCCGAGACCGGCTTGATGCTTTCTATGCCGCCGCCCTCGCAGGCATCCCCGAAGGCGATCCAAGAACGAGGGCGTCGCAGCAGGGGCAGCCGCCGCAGCGGCCATGCTGGAAGCACGTACCGATGACGGCCGCTGGTTTCTGACGCCGGCCTGATCTTATGGCAGGACGGCACCGACCCCGGCGAGTGGCGTCCCATTTCGCCGCCAGAGCCCAGCAACGCCCTTGCGTGGGTCGCCGAGGTCGACCCGTTCACGCTCGAGAGCACATCGCAGTTCCGGACGAAAGGGCCCTACGCGCTCACCAGCCGAGCCTATGCAAAGGACTACAACGAGGTGAAAGCCCTCGGGGCGCTCGACAGTCCCCGCACGGCAGAGCAGAACGCTGTCACCCAGCTCTATTCGGCGCACCCGCCGGAGTTGTTCAACCGCACATTCCGGGTGATCTCCGAAGCCCAAGGACTCACGCTCGCCGAGGAAGCGCGCCTGTTCGCCATGCTGAACCTGGCCACCGCAGACAGTGTCATCAACTGCTTCGACGACAAGGCGTACTGGAACTTCTGGCGTCCGATCACCGCGATCCATGAGGGCGACAATGACGGCAACCGCAAGACCGCCGGTGATCCACGTATGGACGCCGCTCCTCTCGGCTCCGCCGTATTCGGAGCACCCGTCTGGCTACAACTGCGTCTCGGCCGCATACATGGGCGCTGCCAAGGCCTTCTTCGGGACGGACAAGATGGACTTCAGCGTCGTCAAGATCACGCCTGGCGTGCCCGATGTGACGCTCGACTACACGCGATTCACGAGCGTGGTCGACGACACCATCGACGCGCGCGTGTACCAAGGTCTCCACTTCCGGAATGCCGAAGTCCAGGGCGCAGGGATCGGCGAAAGCGCTGCCCTCTGGCTTGATCGGCACTTCTTCCAGCCAGTGAAATGAGCCGACCCGCCCAGTCAGGGTTCGTCGTTGACGTCGACCCTAAGCGCCGAACGGCTGGTCAGGGCCGCCGGCGTGGGTCTGGCGGCATCGACACCAGCGCCTGTAGGAGGTCCCGTGCTCACCCCTAGGGGTGTGGTGCGGCTCGGGCGTGAGACGTATGGTCACCGCATGGGCACCCTCTACTACGGTGGCGAGGCGACCCCCATCGACATCCACGATCGAGCCCTCGCGCACCTCAAGATCGTTATCGCCACAAAGATGCGGCGCGGTGAGTGCTTCACGCTGTCCTGGCAGCACCGCGACGGCCAGGTGCCTGGCCGAAGCACAATCTGGTTGCATCCGTCGATTCCGTTGCGTTTCGTTTTCAACGACCCCGAGCCCGCCAAGCTGAACCGCCAATGGATCGACGACCTTGCCCATTCCGCCAACTCGTCAGGCGGCATCATGCTGATCGCCGAACACCTCGACACCGGTCCGGTCGACATCCCCGAACCGGCCGCGACGGAGCTGTCGGTGGGCAAGCTCCAGGTGGACGAACTCAGCATCGACAAGCTGACGGTAGCTGGCGTTGACCTGCCGACCGGGGACAGTTTGGTGGAGAACTCGCTTGCCGAGGTCCGCTCGTAAGTCATCCGCCGCTGAGCGGGGCGGTCGTGCCCTCGGACAGGAATCAGTCGACGCGGACCTCAACGGCCATGGTGGCTTGCAGGGTGCGCAGCCATTGAATGGACTCAGTGGGCTGGCCCTGCTCGGCGGCGAGGTCGACCGCACGGCTCAGCACCTGGTGAACCACCGTCTCCTCGCTGACGTAGACGGCACCGTCGACGCTCAGTCCAACCATTTCCCAGGCATCGACGGCAACCACTAGAGCCTGCTCATTTAGGGCGGTCTGCACGTCTCGCGGCGTTCCGATCGTCCCGATGGCCCTCTCGACGGACTGCTGTTGCGACAGATAGTCGCGTTCGTCCTCGACATCGAACTCCACGCGGAGCGTCACGGTGTATTTACCCATAGCCGGCGAGGTTACGCCGCAGTGCAGCCAATGCTCTGGGCTTGCGGAGTCCCGCCGATTGTGCGTCGCGCGCGGGCGCAGCGGACCCGCGATTTTTTCCTGCTGCTCCTTTCCGAATGCAAGGGGAAACCGGGTATTGCCGCGATCTGTTTGGCTGGTCCGCGTTGCCCAAAGCAACTGACCCAACCCGAGAGTCACAGTAAGGAACAATCATGACCACCACTTCCCAGAACACCCGCGTTTCTCGCCTTTCCACGGAGACCAAGGCCGCGTTCAAGACCACCGAGTTCATCGCCTACGTTGTCATCCTTGTCGGCATGTTCATCGCATCCGCCGTCGTCGACAGCAACGAAGACGGTCAGGGTTTCGGAGCCGAGCAGGTTTGGTTCTTCGCTACCCTCCTCACGATCGGTTACATGATCAGCCGGGGACTGGCCAAGGCCGGCAGCCGCGAGTTCTACGACCGCGACGACCGGGACAACCGGGACGCTCGCCGCTGACACACACGGCGACATGGATCGGGGCACTCAGACGCTGACCCGGTGCTCTGACGAAGGCCTCCTGCCACGCAGGGGGCCTTTGTCATGAATCCTCCCGAAGTGCCGTGACACCCCGGACGCGTGACAGCGTTTCGCCAGACCACGGCGCTGCGACGGGCGCTGGGGGCTTCCCATTCCACGATGACGATGCGGTCGTTCCAGCCTGCTGCGACGTCACTTCCGAAGAACTGCTCCGTCGGCGAGGGCCTTGATGCTCGCTCGATCGAACGCGCGAACCGGTCGAGTGAGCACCTCAACGGCAAGTGAAACCCGCAGGCAGGGAAACCGAGCGATGCCCTCTCTGCACCCAGATCCGCGACGCGCCGGTCGAGGGCGAAGCAGCATAGCTACCGTGGGCGCGCGACCCACCGTAGATCCAGTGCATGAGATTCGACGACTTCTGCGTGATTCCGCGGAACCAGGGCTGGCTGCTACGAAGCCGACCATTAGCTATTCATGCTTGCAGGTCAGTCTCCGAATCTCGCCGATGCCTCGCGCAGGGAGCGTTCGGCCTCGCTTGCCAATTCGGCCACGATCTGCGCCGCGGGTCTGACATCGTGCACGAGGCCGGCGCTTTGCCCAGCGTAGAGCGAGAGCGACTCGACGTCGCCGGTGATCCCGACCACCGGCTTGGCGTCGTCGTACCGGCGTACGGCAGACCCGTCGGCATTCGTGGCGAGTTGCTCGCCCTCTCCCGGTCGTTCTCCGGGCGACGGACGTCCCGCAGCCTCCCACGCCAGGTACGTGCTGTTTCGTAGCACCCGATGCGGTGCAGACCAGCCGCCGTCGAACAGGGTGGTGTACACGGTTTGACTTTCGTCGGCGGCAATCACGGCGTCCTTGTACGCGTCGTGCGCCGCAGACTCGGTGCTCGCCAGAAAGCGGGTGCCGAGCCAGACACCCTGCGCGCCGAGCGCGAGAGCGGCCGCCATCCCGCGTCCGTCGCCGATACCACCCGCCGCGATCACCGGCACCGACCCCACTGCATCCACGACCGACGGTATGAGCGGCATCGTGGCCACTTCACCCCAGACATGCCCTCCGGCCTCCCATCCTTGGGCGACCAGGATGTCGACGCCATTCACGACTTGCCGTCTGGCGTCCTCAGTGGACCGGATGGTCTGCATGACCAACGCGCCAGCCTCATGCACCCGTTCGACGAGCGGCGACGGGTCGCCCCAGAAGAACGAGATCACGGGAACGCCGGCTTCGAGGCAGATGCCGAGCCGTTCCCCCTCTCCCGCTCGAGCCCGAGATTCACCCCCGAACGGCCGGTCGGTCGAAGCCCGAATGGCGGAGATGAGTGTGCGGAGCTCGCGGGTCCCTCGCCAGCTCCCCGAGAGCATCCCCAGCGCGCCGGCGTTTGAGACTGCCGCGACGAGTTCCGCCGTGCTCGCGGCACCGATCGGCCCCTGCACGATCGGAACTTCGATGCCCAATGAGTCGCACATTGCCGTCCTGATCATGCGTAGATCGTATGCTCCGTCGGAAAGACTGGTTCCACCGGCAGCCAACGATTCACTCGATGGACGTCGAGGCAGTTGCCCGCGTGGCTAGGCCCCAGCAAGAGGGTCCTCCACCGGACGGTTCATCCTTCAAGTCCGGCGGAGCGAGTCGGTCTCGCCTGTTGTTCAAGCTCGTCAGCCCTCGGCGCGGGCGGCCGACACCACGTCCAGGATTGTGTCGATCACGAGTTGCGGATCCGCCTCCTCGACGGCGTGGCCGGTCGTGACGACCAGTTGCTCCGCGCGGGGGCTGAGGACGAGCCACCCTTGCTGCTGCTCGACATTCGTCTCCATTCCGCTGCGCTCGGACGGGAACTCCGCGTCGGCGATCTCGTCCTCCGAGTATTGGTTGGAGATGACCGTCACCGGGATGTCTCCGATGAGCCGGCGGGCCGCCCAGGCATCCTTCTCGACCTGCAAGTAGTCACGTTTCTCGGTGTTCTCCGGATTGTCTGGCCGAGTCTCATCGATGATCTCCGGCGGTGGGTCGAGGAAAGGCGCCCCGACGTCGACGAACACCATCCCCGCGATCTGGTCGGGGTGCTCCACGGCGTAGCCGGCGGTGATGTACCCGCCTCCGGAGGTGCCGACGAGGACGAACGGACCCGTCTCCCCGGAGGCGTCGATCCACCCCTCCAGGTCCGCGACGAGGTCGCTGAGCTGGCGCGGGCCGGGAGCGGGGTCGCTGCTGCCAAGGTTCGCCCTGTCGTAGACGCAGGTTCGCGTCACGGCGGCGAGGTCTCGCTCAGCGAACGCGTACGACCCCGTGTTGTCGAGGTCACCCCCCTCCAGGATCACCGTCGGCGGGCCGGTACCGGAGCAGCGGACGTATAACTCTCGACCGTCCGGCAGCGCAACCGGGCCACCCGCCTCGAGATCCGGCGTGGCCGGCGAACTGGTCGCGGCCCCCGGGTTCGACTCCGCCGACGTCTGCTGGTCGCCACTCGTCGGGCTGCACCCGGCGACAGCAATTGCGGTGATGAGGACGACGGCGAACACCGCAGCCTTCACACTCTGCTGCTCACGGGCGATCGTGCGGCGGCTGGCGCGAGGATCGTCGTGCTTGGGCGGAAGCGGGTGGATGTCGCGATGGAGAGCACCAGGAGGACGCCGAACGCGACCTTGAATGCGGCGGCGTTCGCTGGCCGCGCGCTGATCTCGAAGACCCCGCACCCCACGCCGGTCCACGCGGCCAGTATGAGACCCGCATCGGGAGCCCGCAACGGCACCAGCCGTTGACGTCGCCTTCGGCACCCGATTCGATCGAGGGAGCAGGAGCCCTCTTGAGTCAACGCACGATGCGCCTGCGAAGCAGGGTCCGTGCCCGCGCACCTGCTGTGGGGACTGGGGAGGGGCGGGCGGGTGCGAGACCGACACTCGTTGTCGCAGATACTCTGCCCGCGAACGTGCCCTTTGAAGATGGGGCGGCTGCGCCGCTCGTCGCCCTGGCTCGGACCTACCCCTTCTGCGCTACTGTGGGCAAATACCCACGGTAGGTAACCCCCGCGAGCCGCGGAACGAAGGGGATCCGGCGTGGCACCCCGGCCCGGTAAGACATGGTCAGTAAAGAATGAGTAAGCGACACGCCGCGTGAGCTTTGCCCATTTCTTTACTCAAACGCCGAAAAGCGCCACGAAAATGGCGCTGATCAGGGTTTTCTGGC
>CAVQLL010000013.1:0-129860 GCA_963713325.1 uncultured Actinomycetota bacterium | reverse complement strand
TCTACTGAGTCGTCGCCGCGTCGGCGAGGCCGTCGCTCACCGGCGCGGTCTCCTCGCCCTGTGCTTTCGCGCGGCGGCGCACCCAGCGGTCGATCAGAGCCGCCAGCCACGCGCCGCCGATGCCGAACACGACCACCATCGCTTCGGTCACGAGCGTGTACGCGCCCGACGTCGCCGACACATCGACGAGGATGCGACTCACGATCGGCGGGATGACGGCCAGCAGCAGTACGAGGAACGCGAGTGGGTGGCGTCCGCGCACGAGGAGCCATCCGCCGAGGGCCACCACGAGCGTGATCAGACCCTGGTTCACCACGAACGTCCAGAACGCGACGGGCTGGTCGATGTTTCCGATCCCCCGCTCGATTCCGACAGTGGCCCACAGCAGCAGAACCACGCACGCCAGGGTGACCGCTCCCAGTTTCCGGGCGCCCGTGCTCGGCATCAGGAGGAACGAGGTGACGTACAGCCCGAGGATCAGGAGGAACTCCACGAAGTCGACCGCGGGCACATCCGTGCCGAGCGCCCCCGCATAGTTGGCGGCCTGGATGAAGGCGCTGAAGTCCGTCGCGATGTTCAGGAACCCGGCGAACAGCACACCGACCAGCGCCGCGCCGTACCTCGCGTTTCGGTCGAATCGCAGCTCGGGAGTCATGGCTAGACAATAGTGGCCGCCCGCCGATCCGCTCGGTCTTGCCCCATACAATGACCAGAGGATTGCGCCCCAGGGGGATGAGTGGACGAATCGAAGCTCGGCGACGCAGCCGACGATGCGCCCCGCGACGCGTCGCGACGCGACTTCTTGCGGCGTGCTGGGATCGGAGCCGCGGGCGTGGCCATCGGCGGCGCAGCCGGTGCGGCGATCACGGCCGCGGCCACCGCGCATCCTCCTGAGTTCGACCCGCTTCCGAAGCGCTCTACGCCGGGCTTCGACCACATCGTGGTCGTGATGTTCGAGAACCGCAGCTTCGACAACATGCTCGGCTGGCTCTACACCGCCGACGAGAAGTCCCAGGCAGACTTCAACGGGCTCGCGCAGGGCAGCTACTCCAATCTCGGACTCGCCGGCGAGGCGATCCCGGCGTACGTCTACGAGGGCTCGACCGACACGGTCATGCAGTCGCCGCAGCCCGACCCCGGTGAGACGTACCCGCACGTGAACACGCAGCTTTTCGGCATCACCGATCCCGACACCAACGAGGACATCCGCACGCACAGCCAGCTGCCGCCGTTCAACACGCCGCCCGTCGGAGCGGTGCCCGACATGTCCGGGTTCGTGAAGGACTTCATCATCAACTTCCAGCGGGGCAAGGGCAGGCTGCCCACGGCCGACGAGTACCAGGTGGCGATGGGCAGCTTCAGCCCCGACATGATGCCGGTGCTTTCCACACTCGCCCGCGAGTTCGCGGTGTACGACAAGTGGCACGCGGGCGTGCCGTCGCAGACCTTCTGCAACCGCCTGTTCTTCCACGCCTCCACCTCGAACGGGTACGTCACCAACCACGGCGGCGACAGTTACTACAAGTGGATCGACGGGCCGCCCGCCCCGACGATCTTCAACCGCCTCGAGGATGCGGGCATCCCGTGGCGCATCTATTACGACGGCTCGCAGCTCGTGTCGCTGACCGGCCTCCTGCATGCGCCGGTGCTGCAGCAGTACTGGAAGACCCACTTCCGCGAGATGGGTCAATTCGCCGAGGACGTCAAGAACGGCGACCTCCCGGCCTACAGCTTCATCGAGCCCCGCATGGTCTTCAACCACAACGACATGCACCCGCCGTGGGGCGAGAAGGTGCACGAAGACGAGGTGGATGTCGACGGCGAGAAGATCCCCGTGTACAACAGCGCGCTGTCCGACGTGCGCGCGGGCGACAGACTCGTGCAGGACATCTACGACGTGATCCGCACGAGCAAGTCGACGAAGGGGTCGAACGCGATGAACACCGCGCTCGTGATCACCTTCGACGAGCACGGCGGAACCTTCGACCACGTCCCCCCGCCGACGGCGACGCCACCCGACCGCAGCGGTCCGGGCGAGATGGGCTTCACGTTCGATCGCCTCGGCGTGCGCGTGCCCACCATCGTGGTCAGCGCGTACACCGCTGCGGGCACCGTCATCCACGACGAGATGCACCACGGCTCGGTCATCAACACGCTCTGCCGCCAGCACGGCCTCGCACCGCTGACCCTCCGCGACCAGAGCGCCAATCCGATCTTCAACTCGATCAACCTCACCGAGCCGCGCCAGCCGTACACATGGCCCAAGCCTCGCGCGCTGTACGCCGGGCGCAACCCCGAGGAGGACGACGCGGCCGCGGCCGTGACCAAGCACAAGCACCGTCCGCTCACCGCGCCGGCGCAGGGCCTGACCGGGCTTCTTCTCGCGCGCTATAACCCCGGCAGCAAAGCTCCGCAGACGTACGCCGAGGCCTACGACGCGGTCGTCCGGTTCGGCAAGGGCCTGTTCGGGACCTACGACGACGCGAAGTGACCGAGCGGCAGGCCGTCCGGGCTCAGCCGGCTCACGCGATGCGCGTGCCAGGCGGAAGACGTCGCGCGGGCGTGCGCGTGCGGGCCCACGCCCACCAGAGCAGACCCGCCGCCAGCGCGAGCTGGATCGCAAGGCCGACGAACCAGCTCGGCGTGCTGGAGTCCACGACCTCTTCCGCGGTCGGCATCTCCCCCTCGCGGCCGCCGTTGGGATCGCATTCGTCCCACGAGGAATCCAGGTCTGGTGGCTGCTGCGCGTATCGCACGCCCGACTTGATCTGGCCGAACAGGTCGACCGGGTACCCGTTTCGGAAGGTCGACGGCGTCACGTCGGCGAGCACGACGAACGGGTTCGCGGCGAGGATCCACCAGACCCGGTCGAACCGCGGGGCGTCGTGCGTGTTGGTCTGCCACGGACCGCACGTGTAGGTCGGCTCTCCCGTCGCGCCCTCGCAATCGACTGGCGGCTGCCCCTGCTCGTTCTGCCAGGGACCGCACTCCGGTGGGACGAAGGATCCCTCGTCGTAGACGATCGTGCGATATCTGTGGACCGATTCGGACTTGATCGCGGATCCGCCGAGTCCGAAGGCGATGAGCGTGCCCACGACCAGCGCCGCGACCACCAGGTACGTGACCGCGACCGAGAACAGCGGACGAGCCAGGATGCCGCTCAAGCCGACGCCGATTCCTGCGATGACGCCGATCTCCACGATGAGGACGACGAGCGACACCATCAGCGTCCCGGCGGGCACCCCGCCCGCGACCATGGCGACGACCAGGAAGGGCACCGCGACGGCGATGAATGCCAAGCCGGTGATCCACGCCGCCAGGAACTTGCCGAACAGGATCTCGCCCGTCGTCGCGAGCGTCACCTGGATCGGAGCGAGGGTGGCGGCATCCCGATCGCCGTTGATCGCGTTTCCGCTCAGCGTCGGCGACACCAGGACCGCGAGCAGCAGGACGAAGAAGACGACGACCGAATAGACGCCCATTCCGCCGTCGGGATTGAAGGAGAAGACGGCGAAAGCCAGCGCGGTCACGACGAGAATCAGCACGAAGAACACACCGAGCAGCACGTACCAGGCGACGCTGCGGACGCGCTGGGTCAGCTCGAGGCGGATCAGGGTCCCGATGCGCTGCGGACTCATGAGGCGCTCCCCTGGCCGCCGAGGTCGAGGAACGTGTGCTCGAGGCTTCCGGTCGCGGGAGCGAACTCCGCGACAGCGATCCCGGCATCCACCAGGGCGCGCAGGGCCGCAACCGCCGCCCCTTCCGAAGCGAACGCCACGATGATGTCCTGCCGGTCGATCAGCACCTCGCGCGGGTCGCGCGCGAGCACCGATGCGACGGACGCCGCCGATTCGACGGGTGCCGCATCGGCGACGCGGATGCGCCAGGAACGCGAGCTCTGCGCGGCGGCGGCCACCCGGCCCGGCGTCGACGGTCTCGCCGGCCACGAGGAAGACCGCGTCGTCGATGACCTCCTCGAGCTCGGACAGCACGTGGCTGGACACGAGGATCGTGCGACCCTCGGCCGCGAAGCGGCGCAGCAGCACGCGAAGGTCGATCCGAGCCTGCGGATCCAGGCCCGAAGCAGGCTCGTCCAGCAGCAGAACATGCGGGTCGTGCACGAGCGCGCGGGCAAGGCCCAGCCGCTGCTTCTGCCCGCGCGAGAAGACGCGCGCGGGGGCCGATGCGAGGTCGGTCAGCCCGACCTGGGCGAGAAGGGTGACCGCCCGCGCGGACGCGACCGGATGCGGCATCCCGTACAGCCTGGCCGTAACGGTCAGCGTCTCCAGCGCGGTCAGCGAACCCCATGCGCCGAGCGCGTCCGGCATCCAGCCGAGGATGGCGCGGGCGGACTGCGGGTCTTCGACCGGGTCGATGCCTCCGACTCGGATCTCGCCGGCGTCCGGTGCGAGCAGCGAGGACAGCATGAGCAGCAGGGTGGTCTTGCCCGAGCCGTTCGGTCCGACCAGTCCGGTGACGCGACCCGGATGCGCTTCGAGCGTGACGTCGCGCACCGCCCGGACCGCTCCGAACGACCGGCGGACCCCGCGCGCGACGATGCCGCGTGATCCGGGGGAGGTCATGGCTCTCACCCTATGGGGAACCTGATCAGCCGCGGAAGAACGCCACCCCGAGGTCGGGATGATCGACGAACACGCCGTCGACACCGGCATCCCGGATCACGGCCCACTCCGACTCGTAGTCGCCGAATGCCGCCGTGCCGCCGCGGCCGCGGTACTGCCCCACGAGGAACGCATTCTCCGGGCGGCATGTCCACGTGTACACCCGCAGGCCGCGTGCATGAGCGTCCGCGATGACCGGCGACGGACCGGTCATCCGGCCGAGCTTGTCGGGCGCGAGGATCATCCGCTTGTCGACGCTGATCCCGTCGACGATGCCGACGAGACGGTCCAGGCCGGCCGGCCGCGCGGTGTCCTTGTAGGTGGGAGCGGCCCGCCCGAACGCCGCGACGAGGTCGAACGGACGCCCCGCGGCCTCGAGCAGATAGACATACGTCCCCCGGATGCCGCGCTCACGGAGCTGCTGCAGCACGGTCGACTCGAACGCCTCGAGGGTGAGCGGGAGCTCGCCGCGGGCCCATCCGGCGTCCCTCAGTTCGGCCTCGATCAGAGCGGCGAGATCC
The DNA here is from genome assembly GCA_963713325.1 of uncultured Actinomycetota bacterium. Taxonomy (GTDB): domain Bacteria; phylum Actinomycetota; class Actinomycetes; order Actinomycetales; family Microbacteriaceae; genus Microbacterium. The sequence continues at coordinate 124,717 of CAVQLL010000013.1, read as the reverse complement.
CAGCCCAGCCCGTTGATGTAGGTCGCGTGCTTGATCTCGAGCACGACGCCGATCTCACGGCCCTGCTCGAGGGACCCTTCGCGCACGAGGTCCAGAACGTCGCGCAGGCTCAGCACGGGCTGCTCGTCGTCGAACGACGCGCTGGTCGGCCGCAGCTTCGGCAGTCGCTCACGGCAGCGCAGCGTCGAGAGCTCGTCCCATGTGAAGTCCTCGGTGAACCAGCCGGTCAGCTCCGCGCCGTCGATCGTCTTCGTCGTGCGGCGATCCGCGAACTCGGGACGCTCGGACACATCCGTGGTGCCGGAGATCTCGTTCTCGTGCCGTACGACCAGCACGCCGTCCTTGGAGACGACGATGTCGGGCTCGACGGCATCGACCCCCATCGCCAGCGCGAGGTCGTACGACGAGCGCGAATGCTCCGGCCGGTACCCGGGCGCACCGCGGTGTCCGATGACGAGGGGGCGGGTCCGGGGCACCGTTTCAGGCTACCCGCGGTGCTGACGCGCCCCACCCGCGGCCCGTCGTGCACCACGCGCGCTCTAAGCCCTCTCACAGCGCAGACCTGGGAGGGATGCGCCGTATGTCCGATATCGTTGATCCACAGCACAGTGCTGTGATAACCCTTCACCTTGGAGTGTGAGAGCAGTGGCCCTCAACAACCCCGCATTCGACAACCCGGCGTTCCAGGATCCGCGCGCCGTGAAGACCTACCCGGGCGGCCAGAACGCGGCCAGCCTCGGTGGGCAGACGCAGTTCGCGGCGGCGCAGCGCGCCGGCACGGACGCCGCAGCACAGGCGCAGCTGGAAGGCATGTACGCCGCCCCGCCCGCCGGTGCCATCGAGACCGACCGGATGACCGTCGAAGACACCGTCTGGAAGACCGTCGGCCTTTTCGCCGTGCTTCTGGTGACGGCCGTCGGCGGCTGGATCTGGACGATGGCTCCGGTCACCGCGCAGAACCCCAACCCGAACATCCTTCCGTGGATCGTCGGCGCGCTCGGCGGATTCGTGCTCTCACTCGTGGTCATCTTCTCGTCGCGCAAGAAGGTCCGGCCCGCGCTGATCTTCGCCTACGCCGCATTCGAGGGGCTCTTCGTCGGCGGAATCTCGGCGTTCTTCGAGTTCATCTGGCCCGGCATCGTGTTCCAGGCGACGCTCGCGACGCTCGTCGTGGTCGGTGTGACGCTGGCGCTCTTCGCGAGCGGCAAGGTGCGCGCGTCGAAGAAGGCCACCAAGATCTTCATGATCGCGATGATCGGCTACCTGGTCTTCTCGCTGGTCAACCTCGGCCTGATGGTCTTCAACGTGCCGATCGCCGGCGGCGCCTTCGGCCTGCTCAGCCAGCCCAGCTTCCTGTTCGGCATTCCGTGGGGCGTCCTGATCGGCATCTTCGTCGTCATCATGGCGGCGTACTCGCTGGTGCTCGACTTCGATCGACGATCCAGCAGGGCGTCCGCAACGGCGCTCCCCGTCAGTTCGCGTGGCTGGGTGCGTTCGGCATCATGGTCACCGTCGTCTGGCTCTACATCGAGATCCTGCGCATCCTCGCGATCGCGCGCGGCAACAGCTGACGCACAACCGCATGAAGGGGTCGTCCGCAAGGGCGGCCCCTTCGTCGTTTCCGATGGTCGACGGTCGGGCGCAGGAGCCCGCGGTTCTGCTCTGAGCGGAACGGCTCGGCTGCGGCATCCGGTCGTCCTATCGTGAGCGCATGGCCGAGATCATCCCGATGCCGACGAAGCGACCGACGCGGATCCCGCGGGAGCCGGAGCCGCTGTGGCGCGACGCGCTCGGCGAGCAGCTGCGGCGCATCCGCCATGACCGCGGCGAGCGCCTCGCCGACACTGCAGACCGTGCAGGCGTGTCGCCGCAATACCTGTCCGAGATCGAGCGCGGGCTCAAGGAGCCCTCGAGCGAGATGATCGCCGCCGTCGCCGGTGCGCTCGAGATCACCCTCGTCGACCTCACCACGGCGGTCGTCGACGAGCTGCGCACTCGCACCGCCGACCGATCCGCTGCTCACTCGGCTGTCGGCGTCCACGCAGGTCTCGCGCTCGTCGCCTGAGCCGCACCGGCCGCGTCCGGTCGGCCTCTTCTGCCGGCATCCGTCCCCGCGCTAGCGTGGCGAGGGTGAGCCCCGCGAAGAGCACCGGCGAGATCCTCGAGGTCGACGGCCACGAGGTGCGCGTCTCCAGTCCTGACAAGGTTGTCTTCCCACAGCCGGGCCTCACCAAGCTGGACATCGTCAAGTACTACCTCGCCGTCGCGCCCGGTGCGCTGCGCGGCGCAGGCGGGCGACCGATGGTGCTCAAGCGCTTCGTGAAGGGCATCGACCAGGAGGCGTTCTTCCAGAAGCGCGTCCCCGAGAACCACCCCGACTTCGTCGACACCGCGACCCTCCACTATGCGCGCGGCACGTCTGCCGAGGAGGCGGTGATCCGCGACGCCGCGGGCCTCGCGTGGATCGTGAACCTGGGCTGCCTCGACCTGAACCCCCACCCCGTCCGCGCCGAAGACCTCGACCACCCCGACGAGCTGCGTGTGGACCTCGACCCGATGCCCGGTGTCGACTGGTCGCAGATCGTGGATGTCGCGATGGTGGCGAGGGAGGTGCTCGACGACGTCGGCCTGGTGGGCTGGCCGAAGACGAGCGGGTCACGGGGCCTCCACATCCTCGTGCGGATCGCACCGCAGTGGGACTTCCGCCAGGTGCGGCTGGCCGCCGAGACCCTCGCTCGCGAAGTGGAGAATCGCGCGCCCGGGCTGGCGACCGCGCGCTGGTGGAAGGAGGAGCGCGGCGAGAGCGTCTTCGTCGACTTCAATCAGAACGCGAAGGACCGCACCGTCGCCTCCGCCTACTCGATCCGTCCGCTCCCCGACGCGCGGGTGTCGACGCCGCTGGACTGGGACGAAGTGCGCGTGCGCCGCCCGGAGGAGTTCACCGTCGCGACGGTTCTGAAGCGATTCGCCGAGATCGGCGATCCGCACGAGGGCATCGACGACGCGGTCGGCACGCTCGACGGGCTGCTCGCGCTGGCGAAGGAGCTAGGACCCGCCGAGAAGCCGCCCCGCGGCGAGGGCTCGGGCGACGGGAGACGGCAGTCGACGATGCCGCTCATCGAGATCGCGCGCACGAAGACCAAGCCCGAGGCGCTCGAGGCGCTCGAGCAGTGGAAGGAGCAGCATCCTGCCGTGGCCGCGATGCTGCATCCCGCCGACACGCTCGTGGACGGCATGCGCGGCTCGAGCTCACTCTGGTACCGCGTCCGCATCAACCTGCAGCACGTTCCCGAGCCGGAGCGCCCTGAGCAGGGCGAGCTGCTCGCCGACTACGACCCGTGGGCCGGCAAGACCTGGCCGGGGCAGCCTCCCGGTCGCTGAGCCAGCCGTTCAGCCTCGATCGGCGGTCGAGCGCTCGGCCAGCACGCGGTCGACGAGCCCGTAGGCAACGGCGTCGTCGGCGGTGAAGACCCGGTCCCGATCGGTGTCGGCACGCAGCTTCGCGGCATCCTGTCCGGTGTGCCGCGAGAGCACGCGCTCGACCTCGCCCCGCACCCGCACGAGCTCGTCGGCCTGCAGGATCAGGTCGGGGATCGCGCCCCTGCCCTGCCCCGCCGGCTGGTGCAGCACGATCCGAGCGTGCGGCAGCACCGCGCGCTTGCCCGCCGCGCCGGCCGCGAGCATGACCGCGCCGACGCCGATCGCCTGCCCGACGCACGTCGTCGCGATGTCGGGCCGCACGTGCTGCATCGTGTCGTAGATCGCGAGCATCGCGCTCGGATCGCCGCCTTCGGAGTTGATGTACAGCTGGATGTCGCGGTCGGGGTTGTCGGCATCCAGGTGCAGCAGCTGGGCGATGAGGGCGTTGGCCACGCCGGCGTCGATGCCCGTGCCGAGGTACACGACCCGCTCTGTGAGCAGGTGCGAGTACACGTCCATGATCCGGTCGCCACGCGGATGCTGCGACACGACGTTGGGGATCGTGTAGCCGCTCATGCCGCCACCTCCGCCGCACCCAGACCGAGGCCCGCCGGTCGGCGCCGCCGCGGCACGACCTGCGCGAAGTCGGTGACGATCCCGTCGATGAATCCGTACTCCTGCGCCTGCGCCGCCGTGTACCAGCGGTCGTGGAGCGAGTCCTCGAAGATCCGCTCGACGCTCTGCCCGGTGTCGTCGGCGATGAGCCCGAGCACGGTGTCGCGCATGTGCCGCAGGTCGTCGGCCTGCACCTCCACCTCCACGGTCGAGCCGCCGATGCCCGCCGACCCCTGATGCATCAGGATCCGCGCGTGCGGCAGCGCGCGCCGCTTCCCCTTCGTACCGGCCGACAGCAGGAACTGCCCTGCGCTGCACGCCAGCCCCAGAGCCAGCGTCGCGACGTCGTTGGGGATCAGCCGCATCACATCGCGGATCGCGAGCATCGACGGCACCGAACCGCCCGGGGAGTGGATCCACAACGCGATGTCGGATGCCTCGTCCTCCGCCGCGAGCGCGAGCAGCTGCGTCGCGATCATGGTTCCGTTGTCGTCGTCGAGCGGGCCGTCGAGCACGATCACGCGCTGGTGGAACAGCTCGCGCCGTGCCTCTGCCCCGAACTGGGGGATCTTTCCGTCTTCAGCCATGGCACCAGCGTGCGCGATCGGCGCGGCTCGTGCGGTGCATTCCGCCCGGGGCGGATCCGCCCATGGCGGCGCCATCGTCGGCGGATCCGCGACGGATGCCCCGATCTGCTGTGCGCGACGGGAGTTGCTCACTAGGGTGACGCTATGCTCTGGCCCCACAACGCTGCGAGGGGAACGCTCGGGCCCGCCCGCCGCGTCTCGGCGACGGGGGCCGCGCGCGACGCCCGCACCCGCCATCCGCGCGGATGGATGCGAGCCGCGGCCGGCGTGCTCACCATCGGGCTCGCCCTGGGGCTGTCGTTCGCAGGCCCAGTGGCGGAAGCGGATGCGATGCCGGCCAGCGCGGCTGCGGTGCCGCCCGAGGACAGATTCGAGACCGCTGACTGCCCCGTCGAGATTCCGCGAGAGGTCGTCGATCATGTGACCTGCAGCATTCTGACCGTCCCCGAGCGCCGCACCGCGGAGAGCGACCCCGAGAAGACGATCCAGCTGCCGGTCATATACATCGAAAGCCGCAATAAGGATGCGGAGGAGGATCCCCTCGTGTTCCCGACCTCAGGTGGTCCGGGCGGCGGCAGTCTCGGCTCACTCTGGTACTTCGTCGACTTCGCCGATTGGGCAACCGAGGATCGCGACATCATCCTCATCGAGCAGCGGGGCGATCACTTGGCCGAGCCCTCGCTGGACTGTCCCGAGCTCGACACGGAGCATTTCGTCGTGGACGGCGTCCTGCTCGGCGGAGCCGACGCGACCGAACGATGGGCGAGGCAGCTGCAGGCGTGCCACGACCGCCTGATCGAGGAAGGGATCGACCTCGGCGCGTACACGAGCGCGGAGAGTGCGGCCGACCTCGTCGACCTGCGCGCCGCGCTGGAGTACGACGAGTGGAATCTGTACGGGGTCTCGTATGGGTCGCGGCTGGCGATGACGGTGATGCGCGACCATCCCGAGGGACTCCGGTCGGTCATTCTGGACGGGCCCTATCCGCCGAACGTCAATTGGTACGAGACGCTTCCGACCGGTTTCATGACCGCGCTCGACACGGTGTTCGCGCGATGCGCCGCCGACGCCGACTGCGGCGAGAGCTATCCCGACCTCGAGCGCACCCTCGGGCGACTGCTGGACAGCGCCGCCGAGACGCCGATCCCGGTCGTCGTGAAGAATCCCGCCGACGGCACGCCTCTGCGGCTGGATGTCGGCGACACCGACCTCACCGGCGGTCTGTTCGACGCGCTGTACGACCCGGAGCTGGTGCGAGTCCTGCCGTTCCTCATCGACCAGCTCGCGCAAGGGAACACGGCCCCGATCCTTCCGCTCGCGCAGCGCAGCATCGACTCCCGGGGCTATTTCGCGGAGGGACTGGATACGTCGATCGAGTGCGCAGAAGAGGCACCCTTCAACGACGACGCGCGCATCGCGGAGGCGCTCGCGGCGGATCCGATCCTCGAGCACTTCGCGGTGCGCCAGGGCTTCCGCGAGGACTGCGCCGTGTGGGCTGTCCCCGCGCTCTCGGACTTCGAGAACCTCGCCGTTGCGAGCGGGGTCCCGACGCTGATCATGAACGGCGGATACGACCCCGTCACCCCGCTCACGTACGGCCAGGCCGCCGCGGAGCAGCTCAGCATGCACTATCTGTACGAGTTCCCGACGATGGGGCACGGATCGGTGTGGGCGAATTGGATCGACGAGTGCCCGTCCACGATCGCGGGTCAGTTCCTGAGCGATCCGGACAGCGAGCCGGACTCATCGTGCATCGCCGAGATGCCGGAGACCGAGTTCCTCACCTCCGACGACATCTACCCCACCACGGCGCTGTACCGATTCGCAGACGACATCGTCCAGGACCGCGACCCGATCCAGATCGCCATCGCGGTGGTCACTCTTCTCGTCCTGGTCGCCACGCTCATCTACGCGCTCATCTACGGCCTGTCCTGGCTCGTGCGCCGCAGCGGAGGCGCGCCGGGCGGCGCCGTGCTCGCCGCCGGCACCACGGCCGCGATGTACCTGGCTTTCGCCGCCGGCCTCGGGTTCGTGCTCGTGAACGCCGATCCGCTGATCCTCGCTTTCGGGCTCCCGCCCGGGGCGCGTCCGCTGGTCATCGCGGCACTGATCGCGATCGCTCTCACGATCGTTCTGACCACCGTCGTCGTCCGGGCGTGGATCCTCGCAGACGGAACCCTCTTCCACCGGGTCGCGCTCTCCATGGCGGCGGGCGGATCGATCCTCTTCGCGCTCTGGTTGATCGGGCGCGGACTGCTGATCTTCTGACGCTCAGGCCGGATTCGCCCCGAGCTCAGGCTCGACGCGACGGCCGAGCGAGCACGTCGTTCACGGCCTGAGAGAGCGCGGCCATCGCGTGGTCGGGATGCACCGCGCGCGACGCGGCGACCGCTTCGGCGGTCAGCCGGGCGCGCAGTTCGATGTCGGTGAGAACGTCGATCAACGCGGCGGCCAGCGCGTCCAGGTCGGCGTCGGGCACCAGCATCCCTCCCCCCTGGGCGAGCAGTTCGTGCGGGCCGTACCGCACGTCGTACGCGACGACCGGGCAGCCGTGCACGAGCGCCTCCGCGATGGACAGGCCCTGTCCTTCGAAGGCGGACGTCGACAGGAACACGGATGCCGCCTCCAGGGTGCGACCGGGGTCGTCGGTGAGACCGCGCAGCGCGACATGCGCGTCGAGTCCGAGCTCGTCGATGAGCCGCTGCAGCCGCGCGTGCTCCGGCCCGTCGCCATAGATGTCGAGCGTCGCGCGCGGGACGGCCTGCGTGACGATCGCGAGCGCGCGGATGGCATCATCGATGCGCTTGCCGGGGGCGAGCCGGTTCAGCATGACGATCCGGCCCGGGTCGCGGTCGGACAGGGGAGTGACCGAAACCGCGGGCGGCACCGCGTTGGGAACGACGACGTGCACCGGGGAGCTGCCGAACCGGTCCTCGACGTCGTCGCGCTGCGCCGCGGTGGGCCACAGCACAGCGTCGAAGCGTTCCGCGAGACTGAACCACCTCGACCACAGCGAGTTCAACGGCGCGTCCGGCGTGAAGGGCGGCTCGAGGTGGATGGTGTGGATCGCGTGGAGGAGGCGCAGGGCCGGATCGTCCCAGCCGGCGAGCAGCTCTCCGAGCTGACGGGATTCGCACACGACGACCACCGCGCGGTCGGCGTCGCCCGCGCGCAGCCCGTCCACCACGTACTCGAGCCACGCACGGTAGAGCGCCCCGAAGCCGTCCACGACGCCGGCGACCGATCCGCGACGGTCGTACACCGCGATCGGCGCAGTCGTGATGTGCCAGTCCGGATCGCCCGTGATCACCGGCAGGCCGACGACGGGTCTGCCCTCAGCATCCGTGATCGACCGGTACTCGAGCGCGGGGTCGGGCTCGCCCGGGCTCGCGGCGGCGCGGAGCCACTCCGCCGCTCCCCCGTGCGGACCGGCTGCTTCGTCGAACAGGTTGCGCATGCGGCGCGGGTCGACCACGAGGTCGCGCCCGGCGAATGTGGCCCGGTGTCTGGCGTGCTCGGCGGGCGTACCCGGGTCGAGCGTCAACAGCAGCGGACCCCGCCCATCGTGCACACCGGCCGCAGCCATCTGCCGTGCGCGAGCGAGCGTGGCCAGTGCATAGCCGCCGTCGCGGTCGGGGATGAGCCTGCTCGAAAGGATGAGGTACTCGGCATCCGGGAACCCGGACTTCGGAAGCTCGGTCACGCTCCCATCCTGCACCTACCGGGTCACTCCCACTCGATGGTGCCCGGGGGCTTGCTCGTGACGTCGAGCACGACACGGTTGACCTCGCGGACCTCGTTCGTGATGCGGTTCGAGATGCGGGCGAGCACGTCGTACGGCAGGCGCGTCCAGTCGGCGGTCATCGCGTCCTCCGACGAGACCGGGCGCAGCACGATCGGATGGCCGTACGTGCGGCCATCGCCCTGGACTCCGACCGAGCGGACATCGGCGAGCAGCACCACCGGGCACTGCCAGATGTCGCCGTCCAGGCCGGCGCGCGTCAGCTCTTCGCGGGCGATCGCGTCGGCGTCACGCAGAATCTCGAGGCGGTCAGCGGTGACCTCACCGACGATCCGGATGCCGAGGCCCGGCCCCGGAAACGGCTGGCGTCCGACGATCACCTCGGGCAGGCCCAGTTCGCGGCCGATCGCACGCACCTCGTCCTTGAAGAGCGTGCGCAGGGGCTCGACGAGCTCGAACTGCAGGTCTTCGGGGAGTCCGCCGACGTTGTGGTGCGACTTGATGTTCGCCGTGCCGGCGCCGCCGCCGGACTCGACGACGTCGGGGTAGAGGGTGCCCTGCACGAGGAACCTGATCGGCTCGCCATCGGCGGCCGCCTCCAGCACGAGCGCCTTCTCGGCCGCCTCGAACGAGCGGATGAACTCGCGGCCGATGATCTTGCGCTTCTGCTCGGGGTCGCTGACCCCGGCGAGTGCGTTCAGGAACTGCTCCCGCGCGTCGATCGTGACCAACCGCACACCGGTCGAGGCGACGTAGTCGTTCTCCACCTGTTCGCGCTCGTTCTTTCGCAGCAGGCCGTGGTCCACGAAGATGCAGACCAGCTGGTCGCCGACCGCTTCGTGCACGAGCGCCGCCGCGACCGCCGAGTCGACTCCGCCGGAGAGCCCGCAGATCACCCGACCCGACCCGACCTGCTCGCGGATGCGTGCGACCTGCTCGGCGATGACGTTGCCGCTGTTCCAGTCGGCGGGCAGCCCCGCGGCCTTGTGCAGGAAGTTCTCGATGACGCGCTGGCCGTGATCGGTGTGCTTGACCTCGGGATGCCACTGCACGCCGTACATGCGCCGCTCGTCGCTGCCGAAGGCGGCGACCGGCGTGGCGGAGGTGGAGGCGAGCACGTCGAAGCCGGCCGGGGCCTTCGAGACCTGATCGCCATGGCTCATCCAGACGTTCTGCGCGGCCGGCTGCCCCGCGAGCAGCACGCCGCCGTCGCCGGTGAGCGCGGCATCCGTCGCTCCGTATTCGCGCAGGCCGGTGTTGGCGACCTCGCCGCCGAGCGCCTGCGCCATGATCTGGAATCCGTAGCAGATGCCGAGCGTCGGGACGCCGAGGTCGAAGACGCCGGTGTCGAGTGACGGCGCGCCGGGCTCGTAGACGGACGAGGGGCCGCCCGAGAGGATGAGGCCCACGGGGTTCTTCGCCGCGATCTCGGCCGCCGTCGCGGTGTGCGGCACGATCTCGCTGTAGACACCGGCTTCACGCACTCGGCGCGCGATGAGCTGCGCGTACTGCGCACCGAAGTCGACGACCAGGACGGGCCGCTGGTCGGTCTCGGTCTGTTCGGTCACCGCTTGTTCTCCGTGGGGATGGTCTGGGTCAGGGACGAGTGGTCGGCGAGCGTGTGCAGCTCGGCGCCTTCGCGGGCTTTCAGGTAGGCGCGCACGTCACGTGCGACGCGCACCTCGAGGAAGAACGACAGGAACGGGACGATGCCGCCCGAGGCGAGCAGCAGGAAGCGCCCGAACCGCCAGCGCATGAGGCTCCACACCCGGAAGCACGAGAAGAGGTAGACGACGTAGAACCATCCGTGGGCGACGAGGATGCCGAGCGACAGGTTGAAGCCGTCACCCGTCGACTCGTTGCCGTCCGGCCCCTCGACGACGGGCGCGAACCAGAGGAATCCGCCCGATCCGCCGAGGAACAGCTCGTACCCGAGGGCGTATTTGACGAACATCTCGGCGCACAGCAGCAGCAGCATCGTGCCGGTGATCACCGAGCAGATCTGGTAGAACTTCAGCGCACCGCGGATGGCCGGGAACGAGGCGAGTTTCGGGGCCGGCGGCATGCTCTCAGTCTACCCGCGGGCGTGAGCACCCCCTCCGCGCCCCTCCTGGTGCCGAGACTGCAGCGGGAGGTCGAGACCGCGGGGAGAATCCGCTGCTTCGACGTGCAGTTGCAGTCTCGCGGACCGGATCGCCGGGTCAGGATGCTCGCCCCCTCCACGCGTCGCTACGCGCCGCGCGGAGCCTCCGGGCGCGTGGCCCGGGCTCGGCGTCCTCGAGCTCTTCGAGTTCGCGCTCCCACGCATCGCGCGCAAGGCGATACCAGAGGTAGAACGCGAAGCCGGCGAACACCGCCCACTCGATGGCGTAGAAGATGTTGAGCCAGTTGACGTCGTCACCTTCGACCGGGGCGGGCGACGAGATGGCGTCGAGCGGGCCCTGCGGGACCTCGGCCGCCACATAGGGCCGGTACACGTCGAGCCCGTCGATGTCATGCCACCGCGAGAGGAGCGCGGCCGGCGACATGCGGGTGAGCGTCTGCGGATCGGCGCCGGTCGGCGGCAGCACCGGACCCTCGTCCGAGATGAGCCGGCCAGTGATCGCCAGCGGGGTGTCCGCGGCCTCCGGGGCGGCGGCATCCTGGTTCAGCTGTTCGACCGCGGCCTGCGCGTCCGCTTCGGTCTCGGCCCACCCGATCGCGACCGCGACCGAGACGGGTTGCGCTCCCTCCTCAGCCGCGACGCGAAGCTGTCCGGTGACCCAGTAGCCCTCGACGCCGTCGTTGAACCGCGACGAGACGACGATGAAGTCCTCGGGCACCCATGTGCCGGTGACGGTGACGCGCTGGCCCACGACCGGCTCCGGAAGATACTCGCCCGGCGCGGCCACGTCGGCCAACGGCAGAACCTCCTCGGTGGCCCCCGGTGGCGTCGGATCGGTGTCGATCGCCCGGCCGAGCTGCCACTGCCCGAGCCAGGCGAAGACTCCGGCCACGATCAGACACAGAGCGAGCAGCGCGAGCCAGCGCGGGCGGAGCATGACCTCACGCAGCGTCGGCGGGAAGACCTCGGGCAGGTCGGAGACGGGGTCCGCGTGCTCGGCCACCCGCTCGGAGAGCGACGCTGCTGCCGCGCTCGGCGACCGAGCCCTGCCGGCTCGACGGACGTCTCATCGGCCTCGCGACCGGGGCCGTCACCCATGCCGGTCCCTGAGCCCGTCGAAGGGTCGGAAGGACTCATCCCGCGCTGTACGGGGCGACGACGACATCGACCCGCTGGAACTCCTTGAGGTCGGAGTACCCGGTCGTCGCCATCGACTTCTTGAGCGCCCCGATCAGGTTCGCCGTGCCGTCGGCCACGGGGGCCGGGCCGTACAGCACCGACTCGAGGGTGGTCACCTGGTCGACGCTCACGCGGTGGCCGCGCGGCAGCTTCGGGTGGTGCGATTCCGGACCCCAGTGGTGGCCGCGGCCGGGGGCATCCGTCGCCCGCGAGAGCGCGACCCCGAGCATGACGGCATCCGCGCCCATCGCAAGCGCCTTCACGATGTCGCCCGACGTCCCCACGCCGCCGTCGGCGATGACGTGCACGTAGCGTCCGCCCGACTCGTCGAGGTAGTCCCGACGTGCGCCGGCGACGTCCGAGACCGCGGTCGCCATCGGCGCGTGGATCCCGAGGGTCGCGCGGGTCGTGGATGCCGCTCCCCCGCCGAACCCGACGAGGACGCCTGCGGCACCGGTCCGCATCAGGTGCAGGGCCGCAGTGTAGGTCGATGCCCCGCCGACGATGACGGGCACGTCGAGGTCGTAGATGAACTTCTTGAGGTTCAGGGGCGTCTCGACGCTGGAGACGTGCTCGGCCGACACCGTCGTGCCGCGGATCACGAACAGGTCGACTCCGGCGGCCACGACGGTCTCGTAGAGCTCCTGGGTGCGCTGCGGCGTGAGGGCGCCGGCGACGGTGACGCCGCCCGCGCGGATCTCGGCCAGTCGATCCCGCACGAGCTCGGGCTTGATCGGCTCGCTGTACAGCTCCTGCATCCGCCGGGTCGCATCGCCGTCGTCGAGTGCGGCGATCTCGGCGAAATACGGCTCCGGATCGTCGTAGCGCGTCCACAGGCCCTCGAGGTCGAGAACGCCGAGTCCGCCCAGCTGCCCGAGCATGATCGCGGTGGTCGGGCTCACGACCGAGTCCATCGGAGCGCCGAGGACGGGGATCGCGAACTGGAACGCGTCGATCGTCCACGCGGTCGAGACGTCCTCGGGGTTGCGCGTGCGCCGCGACGGCACGACCGCGATGTCGTCGAACGTATAGGCGCGACGCGCGCGCTTGGCGCGACCGATCTCGATCTCCATGCTCACGGCATCAGCCTACCCGGGCCGGTCCGACGCGTCGGGAGCCTCCTGGCCGGAGGCCAGCGGCTCGTGCGTCGGAGATTCGCGCCGAAGTCGGAGGAAGGTGCGCGAATCCTCCGACGGACGATCGATGCTCCGACGGGCATACGCGCGGTCGCGCGCTACCGGCTCACCACGGCTCGTCGACCCGCGGTGCCTCTTCGAGGACCATCTGGATGCTGAGCGGGAAGCACTCGTCGAACAGCTCGGTCATGCCGGCGTCCTTGCCGTACTCGCCGGTCATGCGCAGGCCGATCATCGTGTTGATGAGCATGCCCATCGCGAGGAACTTCTGCGCCTCCTCGGCGGTGAAGCCGGCGTCCTCGCGCAGGTAATGCCAGACCCGGGCGAAGCCGTCGCGCGCTGCAGGGCCGATCACCGGGTGGGCGCCGAGCAGGAACGCGTGCGACAGGATCTGGTGCAGCCCGCGCACCTCGAGCAGCCCGAGGTACGCCTGACCCATCAGCTCGCCGCGCGCGTGCAGATCGCCGCCTGCGGGCACGCCGCGGAAGGCCGCCAGCAGCTGCTCGAGCGCGCTGCTCAGTGCGGCCAGGAAGAGATTCTCCTTCGTGCCGAACAGCCGCACGACGTAAGGCTGGGAGACGGATGCCGCGCGGGCGACGTCGTCCGTGGTGGTGCCGACGTACCCCTTCGCGCCGAAGACGGCGATCGCGGCTTCGACGATCTGCTCGCGCCGCTCCTCGGAGCTCATCCGACGGGCGGGGTCGGCGACGGCATCCTGGATTTCACTTCTGGTCGTACTCACGCTTGACATGTTATCAGTCGATTACTACAGTGTGTCGAGTCTTAGTAATCATTCAATTACAACACTCCTGGAAAGGAGTCCTCGTGACTCTCACGCCTCCGCCCGCGACGCGACGCCGGGCCTTCGGGCTGGTCGTCGCCGCGGCATCCGTCCCGATGTTCATGGCGACGCTCGACAACCTCGTGATGACCAACGCCCTCCCCGTGCTGCACGAGCGACTCGGCGCCACCGTCGAGGAGCTGCAGTGGTTCGTCAACGCGTACACGCTCTCGTTCGCGAGCATGATCCTCGTCGCCTCGGCTCTCGGCGATCGGTTCGGCCGGCGCACCGTGTTCACGATCGGCATCGCGATCTTCGGGATCGGATCGGTGCTCGCCGCCCTGAGCACGGATCCGGGGCAGCTGATCGCGGCACGCGCCCTGCAGGGCTTCGGCGCCGCCGGAGTGCTCCCGCTCTCACTGGCGCTCATCTCGGGTGGGGTCGCCCCCGAGCGCCGACCGCTCGCGATCGGCATCTGGGGCGGGATCTCCGGCCTCGGTGTCGCGGTCGGGCCGCTCGTCGGCGGAGCGGTGATGGAGGGCTGGAACTGGCAGGCGATCTTCTGGATCAACGTGCCCGTCGCCCTGATCGCGATCCCCCTCGTGTTCTTCGTGCTGAACAACGACTTCGGCGAGAAGGCCCGCATCGACGTCGTGGGAGCGGTGCTGGCGGGTGCGGGCGTCCTGGCCCTCGTGCACGCGATCGTCCGCGGAAACGACGACGGCTGGGGCTCGGCGAGCGTGATCGCCGAGATCGTCGGCGGCGTCGTCCTGATGATCGGGTTCCTGCTGTGGCAGGCGCGCGCGAAGTCGCCCCTCGTTCCGCTGCGGCTTTTCGCGGACCGCTCGTTCTCCGTGACGAACATCGTCGGCTTCGCCTTCAGCTTCGGCACGTTCGGCGCGGTGTTCATCCTGATCCAGTACATGCAGGTGGTGCAGGGCTCGTCGCCGCTCGAAGCGGCCGTGCAGACCACGCCCTGGACGCTCGCGCCGATGTTCGTCGCGCCGCTCGCGGGGTTCATCGCGCCGCGCGTCGGCACCCGGGTGCTCATGGTCACGGGCCTCGGGCTGCAGGCCGCCGCGCTCCTCTGGCTGTCGCTGACCATGTCGACCGACCTCGCGTACGCCGAGCTTGTGGTGCCGTTCATCATGGCCGGAGTCGGCATGGGACTCGTGTTCGCACCGTCGGCCACGGCGCTGCTGGCGACCCTCGGCCTCGTCGATCACGCGAAGGCATCGGGCGTCAACTCGACGGTCCGGGAGATCGGCATCGCGCTCGGCACCGCCGTGATGACCGCGATCTTCGTCAGCGCGGGCGGCGAGCTTCTTCCCGACCAATATGTCGACGCCGCTCGGCCGGCCGTGCTCACCGGAGCGGTCGTGCTCTTCGCGGCGATGATCGCCGCGCTCTGGCTCCCGTCCGGCCGCTCGTCGACGGTGGCCGCGGATGCCGACGAAGTACACCGGATGCCGCGGCCGCGGCATCCGACCACGCCGAGCTCGTCGACGCCTGACCCGGGCCATCGCGCACGGACGGAACACGCCGCCTCAGGCTCGACGAGGGCGGCGTGTTCCGTCCGCGACCGGACTCTCCCGACCTGCGAAGATCGAGGCATGAGCGAACGGGTCGGCATCGTCGTCGTCGGGGGCGGCGTGATGGGGCTGTCCACCGCGTGGGCGCTCACCCGGCGCGGTGAGCGCCCGCTCGTGCTCGAGCGATTCAGCCGCGGCCATACCCGTGGGGCCTCGCACGGCGCGACCCGCAACTTCAACAACGCCTACGCCGACGAGCACTACCTCGACCTCCTCGCGCTCGCCCGCGAGGGCTGGGATGCGCTCGGATCGCCCGACGGCGAGCCGCTGCTGCGTCTGCACGGTCTCGTCTCGCACGGCGACGGCGCCTCGCTCGGCGGCACCGGGGGCGGGTTGGCGGCCATCTACGAGCAGCTGCGCGCCAGGGGGATGCCGGCAGACCTGCTCGACGCCGCCGAGGCGTCACGTCGCTGGCCGGGCATGCGGTTCGAGCAGACGTGCTCTTCTCATCGGATGCAGGCGTCGCGCGGGCATCCGTCGCTCTCGAAGAGCTCGAGCGCCGGATCGTCGCGGGCGGTGGCGAGGTCCGCTGGGACTGCCCGGTGCTGCGCGTCGAGCAGGATGCCGACGGCGTCGCTGTGCACCTCGAGTCCGGCACGGTCCGCGCCGACACCGTCGTCGTGGCGGCCGGCGCGTGGACCGACAGCCTCGTCGGCGGCAGCATCCCCCTCCCGCCGCTCACGGTCACTGAAGAGAGCCCCGCCCACTTCGCACCGCGGGACGCCGACGCGTCGTGGCCGTCGTTCAACCACTTCGTGACACCGGGCGCCTGGCCCGCGAACGTCTACGGCATGCCGACTCCGGGCGAGGGCGTGAAGGTGGGGTTCCACAGCGTCGGCGATCGGGTCGACCCGGATGCGCGGCCGTTCCGCACCGACAAGCATGCCGACGAGCTGGCCGAGTACGTGCGGACGTGGATGCCGGGGCTGGACCCGGAGACCGCCGCGCCGATCAGCTGCACGTACACGTCGACGACCGATGAGGCGTTCGTGCTCGATCGCGTCGGGCGAATCGTGGTCGGCGCCGGGTTCTCGGGTCAGGGCTTCAAATTCGCGCCCGGGGTCGGCGCGGTGCTCGCAGATCTCGCCCTCGACCCCGACGCTCGCGCTGCGGCGGCGTTCCGCCTGCGGTGACGGATGCCGCGGCATCGGCATCCGCCGGTCGTAAGCGCACGGCGTATTCGGATGACCGAATCTGCCGCCGACCAGCTCCCTAGCCGCCCGCGACACGCGGTGGGACAATCAGCGCGGGAGGCATCGATGTCGCTCAAAGGGTCGTTGCGCCGCGCCGGCGCCCGCATCGGGGCCTGGGCCTATCGCCATACCAACGGGCGCGCGATGACCAGCTCCAAGAATCCACGGGTCCTGCTCCTCACGACTCCCGGGCGGCACTCGGGCAAGCCGCGCTCCACGTGCGTCGCGTTCCTGGAGAGCGATGTCGGCTACGTGGTCTGGGGCACGGCCTCGGGTGCACGCCGAGACCCGCATTGGTTTCGCAATCTGCGCGCGGCCGGCAGGACCGAGGTGCAGGTTCTCGATCATCGCTTCTCCGCGACGGTGCACGAGTACGTCGGCGCCGAGCGCGACACCGTCTGGCGGGACCTGATCACTGTGCGGGTTCCCGGCGTCAACCGATACGCCGCGAAGGCCGGACGCACGATCCCGGTCGCGAATCTGCGCCCGCTGCCGGACGCCGTGAGCCCGGCCGCCGAGTAGAGCGCCGACCGCAGCGCGCGGGCTACCGCGCTCGCGCCACGCGCCCCTCGTCCCAGACGGGCTCGTCGGACTCGTACACCGCGCCATCGGCACCGAACACGAGATACCGGTCGAACGACCGGGCGAACCAGCGGTCGTGGGTGACGGCGAGCACCGTCCCCTCGAAGCGCGCGAGCGCCCCCTCCAAGTGCCTCCGCCGACGCCAGATCGAGGTTGTCGGTCGGCTCGTCGAGCAGCAGGAGCGTCGTGCCGGAGAGTTCGAGCAGCAGGATCTGGAACCGCGCCTGCTGACCGCCCGACAGCGTCTCGAAGCTCTGCAGCGCCTGGCCGACCAGACCGTACCGATCCAGCGCAGAGCTGGCGGCATCCCGCGGCATCCCTGGCCTGTTCTCATCGCCACGGTGCAGCAGTTCGAGCAGCGTGCGTCCGACGAACTCGGGGTGCCGGTGGGTCTGGGCGAACCAGCCCGGCACGACACGTGCACCCAGGATGCCGCGTCCGGTGTGCGCGACGGGCTCGAGCTTCGCGCCCGCCGACGTGACATGTCCCAGGCGGGTGTCGGGATCCGTGCCGCCGCGGGCGAGCAGCCGCAGGAAGTGGGACTTGCCCGACCCGTTTGATCCGAGCACCGCGACCCGGTCGCCGAACCAGACCTCGAGGTCGAACGGCTTCATGAGCCCGGTCAGCTCGAGGTTCTCCGCGATGACGGCCCGCTTGCCGGTGCGTGCTCCGCGCAGTCGCAACTGCAGGTCCTGCTCCGGCGGGCGCTCCTGGGGCGGACCGGCCTCCTCGAACTTGGCGAGCCGTGTCTGGGCGGCTCGGTACCGCGACGCGAACTCGTCGCTCGCGGTCGCCTTCACCTTCAATGCGGCCACGAGCGCCTTGAGCTTCGCGTGCTGCTCGTCCCAGCGCCGGCGCAGCTCGTCGAGCCGGTCCATGCGGTCGGCGCGGGCTGCGTGATAGGTGGCGAAGCTGCCGCCGTGCACCCACGCCGTGCTGCCGGCCGCGCCCGTCTCGAGGGTGACGATCCGGTCGGCGGCACGTGCCAGCAGCTCGCGGTCGTGGGAGACGAGCAGGACGGTCTTGGGCGTGGCACGCAGCTGCTGCTCGAGCCAGCGCTTGCCCGGGACGTCGAGGTAGTTGTCGGGCTCGTCGAGCAGCAGCACGTCGTCCGGACCCCGCAGCAGTGCCTCCAGCACGAGCCGCTTCTGCTCACCGCCGGACAGCGAGGTGAGCTCGCGGAACCTCGCGCGCTCGAACGGCACGCCGAGCGCGGCCACGGTGCACTGATCCCACACGGTCTCGTGCTCGTAGCCGCCGGCATCCGCGTAGTCGGCGAGCGCCGTCGCGTACCGGAGCTGGGTCTGGAGGTCGTCGTTCTCGATGATGGCCGCTTCGGCCGACTCCAGTTCGAGCGCCGCGGAGCGGATGCGGCGCGGCGCGACGTCGATGAGCAGTTCGTGCACGGTCGCACCCGACGCTCCGTGTCCGACGAACTGGTCCATGACGCCGAGGGCGCCGCCGATCGAGACGACGCCGCCGTGGGCGGGCTCGTCGCCGCGGATGATGCGCAGCAGTGTCGTCTTGCCTGCGCCGTTCGCGCCGATGAGCGCCGTCGTCGAGCCCTCGCCGACGCGGAAGGAGACTTCGTCCAGGAGCGGCCTGCCGTCGGGAAGCCCGTAAGAGACTCCGCTGATGTCGATGTAGCCCATGACCGATTCCTGCTCGCGGCCGCGTTCCGCGGCATCCGTTCGGCGAACCCGCCGGCCCGCTGTGGCGAGCCGACCAGACTAACGCACGCGCGACACCAGGCGCGCCGTGCGACTTACGCGGCCGAGTACCGCCCCGAGGCGATCGCCCGCGCGCGGGCCTTGGCGGCCTCTTCCTCGCGGTTCTTCGGCGGAGTCACCGCGACGAGGTCTTGCAGGAGGTGACCGGTGATGTGCGCGATCTCGTGCACGGCGCGGTCGAAGGCCTCCTGGTTGGCCTTTGAGGGCTTGGTCGTGCCCGCGATCTTGCGGACGTACTGCAGGGCCGCGGCGTGCACCTCTTCGGAGGTCGCCGCCGGCTCGAAGTTGTGGAGGGTGTGGATGTTCCGGCACATGCGCTCCACGGTACGCCCGAGCCGCGGCATCCGTCACGCGCGAGTCAGTCGGCTCTTGCCCCGCAGCGCCCTGGTCAGCAGGCCGTCGAGCAGGAAGACGGCGAACGCGACCGAGCCGATGAACGGCGAGAGCACGACGCACCGTCGCCGACAGGATGAGGGCGCTGAGATTTGCACGGCCGTAGGCCACGGCATCCTCGCGAGGCAGGTCGGGCATGATCCGCTCGCGATGCCGGACCGCCCACGTCCATTGCAGCCAGCTGAAGACGATCGCCAGGAAGAAGTTCGCCGCGAGAATCACCCGACCGGCGAAGAACTCGGAGTACTCCGTCGTGATCCGGGTGCTGAACGGCACGAGCACGATCATCAGCAGACGTCCGTTGTTGAGCCAGATGAGCACGTTGTCGACCCGCGAGATGTGCTCGAACTGCGACACGTGGACCATCCACATGAGGCACAGCAGCACGAAGCTCAGCGCGAAGTTGACGAAGAGCATCCACTCGCTGAGCAGCGCCGCCCACAGTTCGGCGTCGGTCGAGACCGCATCGAACGTCGTCGTCGTGAGGTCGAGGATGAGGAGCGTGGCCGCGATCGCGAACACCCCGTCGGTGAACGCCTCCGTGCGCGTCGTCGACAGGGTCGACGCGGGATGCTGCCGCTGCCGGATCATGCGCCCCAGCGTAGCGACGGCTAGCGCTTGTAGTTCGGCGCCTCGACCACGATCTGCACGTCGTGCGGGTGGGACTCCTTGAGCCCCGCCGCGGTGATGCGCACGAACTTGCCCTTCGCCTTCAATTCCTCGATCGTGCGGGCGCCGACGTAGAACATCGACTGACGAAGACCGCCCACGAGCTGATACGCGACGGCCGACACCGGCCCGCGGTACGCGACCTGGCCCTCGATGCCCTCGGGGATGAGCTTGTCGTCGCTGGGGACGTCAGCCTGGAAGTAGCGGTCCTTCGAGTACGAGGTCTTCTTGCCGCGCGTCTGCAGCGCGCCGAGCGAACCCATGCCGCGGTACTGCTTGAACTGCTTGCCGCCCTGGAAGACGATCTCGCCGGGCGACTCGTCCGTGCCCGCGAGCAGCGAGCCCAGCATGACGGTGTCGGCGCCGGCCACGAGGGCCTTCGCGATGTCGCCGGAGTACTGCAGGCCGCCGTCGGCGATGACCGGGATGCCCGCTTCGCGTGCGGCGAGGGATGCCTCGTACACGGCCGTGACCTGCGGGACACCGACGCCCGCGACGATGCGCGTCGTGCAGATCGAACCCGGTCCGACGCCGACCTTGACGGCATCCACGCCGGCGTCGATGAGCGCCTGAGCGCCCTCGCGGGTGGCGACGTTGCCGCCGATGATGTCGATGTGCTCGAACGACGGGTCGGCCTTGAGGCGGCGGACGATGTCGATCACGCCTGCCGACTGCCCGTTCGCGGTGTCGACGACGAGGACGTCCACTCCGGCATCGCGCAGCGCCTCGGCGCGCTGCCAGGCGTCGCCGAAGAAGCCGATGGCCGCGCCGACGCGGAGGCGGCCCTGCTCATCCTTGGTCGCGAGCGGGTACTTCTCGCTCTTGTCGAAGTCCTTCACCGTGATGAGCCCGGCGAGCTTGCCGTTGTCGTCGATCAGCGGCAGCTTCTCGACCCGGTGCTTCGCGAAGATCGCGATGACGTCATTGGCTCCGATGCCCACGGGCGCGGTCACGAGCCCGTCGCTTGTCATGACGTCCTTGACGAGGGTCGTGGAGCGCTCGAAGCCGGAGACGAAGCGCATGTCGCGGTTCGTGACGATGCCCACCAGCCGGTCATCCTCATCGACGACGGGAAGACCCGAGATGCGGAACTTGGCGCACAGCGCCTCGACCTCGTCGATGGTCGCATCCGGCGTGGTCGTGATCGGGTTCGAGATCATCCCCGACTCGCTGCGCTTCACCCGATCGACCTGTGAGGCCTGCTCCTTGATCGACAGATTGCGGTGAAGGATGCCGAGACCCCCCTCGCGTGCGACAGCGATCGCCATCCGGGCCTCGGTGACGGTGTCCATCGCGCTCGAGACGAGCGGCGTCGCGACCGTGATCCGGCGGGTGACGCGCGAGGACGTGTCTGCCTCACTCGGGATGAGGTCGGTGTGCCCGGGCAGCAGCAGGACGTCGTCGTAGGTGAGTCCCACGAAACCGAAGGGGTCGTTGTGCTCCATTGATTCTCCTGCGCTCGCGGCGCGTTGTTCGGGGGTGGACGACGACGGCCGGTGCGCAGAACGCTCCGTACTCAATTCTAAGCGCCGCCAGAGGCGATTCATTCCGCGGAGCGGGGGCGAGCGAGCACGATGCGAAGGACTCAGATCGATTACGTGTCCAAGAGTGTTGTAGGCGAAACAAGAACGACACATTACGCTCGTACCGTCGTTGATCAGCGCTGCTGCGACCCGAAGCTTCGGCGCGCGGCGGCGGACTGGGAGGTTTTGTGGGTCCTACGGCTTCACGCGTACGGCGGGTCCGGCCATGGCTGGTCGTCGTGGTCGGCACGCTGCTCGCGGCAGCGATGATGTTCTTGTCCACGCCGGCGCGCTTAAGCGTCCGCTCCGGACACGCCCTGGTGGTGACCAGGAGGAGACCGATTTCTACTTCGGCGGCATCATCACGTTCGAGGATGAGCCGGTCCCGGACGCGACCGTGACGGTTTCGGGCGGAGGCTTCGAAGCCGAGACGGTGACTGACGCCGAGGGCCGGTGGCGTCTGTACGTACCCGAGAAGGACGTCTACACCCTCGAGGTCGTCGAGGACACCCTCCCCGAGGGCGTCATCGTCGAGGGCGAGAATCCACAGGAGGTGGAGTTCGGGCTGACGGGTTCGAAGATCATCAACCTGTTCCTCGGCGAGGGCGAACGGGTGACGCAGTCGTTCTTCGACCAGCTCATGGTGCGTCTGATCAACGGCTTGAATTTCGGGCTCCTGCTGGCGTTGGCGGCGATGGGCGCATCGCTCATCTACGGGACGACCGGGCTGTCGAACTTCGCACACGGCGAGATGGTGACGTGGGGCGCGCTCGTGGCGCTCGTGCTCACCTCCTTCTGGGCGTGGCCCTTCTGGCTCGGCATCATCATCGCCGTCGTGATGGGCGGTGTGCTCGGACTCGCTCTCGATGCCGGCCTGTGGAGACCCTTGAGACGAAGAGGGCTCGGGGTGGTCCAGCTGATGATCGTCAGCATCGGCCTCTCCCTCGCCCTGCGCTACACCTACCAGTACTTCATCGGCGGCAGCACGTACCAGCTGCCCGGCGCGAGCCCGGCACCCATCCAGTTCGGCCCGATCTCGCTGTCGTACATCGACCTCATCAGCATGGGCGTGAGCATCGTCGTCATCCTCCTCGTCGCCTACTTCCTGCTGGGCACCCGCATCGGCAAGGCGACGCGAGCGATCTCCGACAATCCGCAGCTCGCCTCGGCGTCCGGCATCAACGTCGACCGCGTGGTGCGCATCGTCTGGATCCTCGCCGGTGTGCTGGCCGCGCTGTCCGGCATCCTGTGGGCGTACTTCCGTCCCGGGCGTCAAGTGGGACATGGGAACGCAGATGCTGCTGCTCATCTTCGCGGCGATCACGCTCGGCGGGCTCGGCACCGCGTTCGGCGCCCTGCTGGGCTCCCTCATCGTGGGAATCGTGGTCGAGGTCTCGACCCTCTGGATCCCGTCCGATCTCAAGTACGCGGGCGCGCTGGTCGTGCTCATCCTGATCCTGCTCGTCAGACCTCAGGGCTTGCTCGGTCGCAAAGAAAGATTGGGGTAGCGGCCATGGATTGGGGAGCAATTCTCTCGAACACGCTCAGCTACCTGCTGAGTCCGGTCACGATCGCGTACGCGCTCGCGGCCACCGGTCTGGCTGTGCACTTCGGCTATGCCGGTCTGCTCAACTTCGGTATGGCCGGCTTCATGGCGCTCGGCGGATACGGCTACGCCATCTGCGTCTTGAGCTTCGGCATCCCGTGGTGGATCGCCATGATCATCGGTCTGCTCGCGGCAGCGATCTTCGCGCTCATCCTCGGCATCCCGACGCTGCGCCTGCGCGCCGACTACCTCGCGATCGTGACCATCGCCGCGGCGGAGATCGTCCGGCTGCTGTTCACGACGCAGGTCTTCGACGAGTGGACGAACTCCGCAGACGGCCTCGGCGGTTACCACGAGGGCTTCCGCGCCGCGAACCCGTTCCCCGCGGGTCAGTACGGCTGGGGTCCGTGGACGTTCAACGAGACCGGCCTGTGGGTGCGCGTCTTCGGGCTTGCCATGCTGGCGCTCGCGATCCTGCTGGTGTGGTCGCTCATGCGCAGCCCGTGGGGCCGCGTGCTGACAGGGCATCCGTGAGGACGAGGACGCCGTGCGTTCGCTCGGCAAGAACGTCTTCGCGTACAAGATGCAGGCGCTCGTCGTCGGTGGCGCGATCGGAGCGATGGGCGGCATCGTCTACGTGCTTCCCTCGGCGGTCGTCCCGTCGAGCTACACCACGGC
Source organism: uncultured Actinomycetota bacterium (assembly GCA_963713325.1). Taxonomy (GTDB): domain Bacteria; phylum Actinomycetota; class Actinomycetes; order Actinomycetales; family Microbacteriaceae; genus Microbacterium. The sequence goes on along the minus strand of CAVQLL010000013.1, from coordinate 101,247 downwards.
GCTCACGTTCTTCCTCTGGACGATCCTCCTGCTCGGCGGCGCGGCCACCGTGTTCGGCCCGACGCTCGGAGCCGCGATCTTCTGGGTCGTGCTCGCCTTCCTGGGTAACCTGCTTCCCGATCTGGCGGCAGCGGGCATCCTGCCGATGTCCGCCATCCAGGCCGGCACGCTGCGGTACATCCTGGTCGGCGTCGCCCTCATGGTCCTCGTGATCTTCAGGCCGCAGGGCATCCTCGGCGACAAGAGGGAGATGACCTTTGTCAAGTAACGGTACGGAATACGGCTCCGCGGAGACGGTGCCGACGACGGGAAGCATCCGCCGTCCGAAGACGGGCGGACTGGCCAAGGGGGATGCCGCACCCGGCGTCGCCAAGACCGACCCGATCATGATCATCGACAACGTGACGCGCCGCTTCGGCGGCCTCACCGCCGTCGACGTCGACCACCTCGAGATCCCGCGAGGTGCCATCACCGCGCTGATCGGCCCCAACGGCGCCGGCAAGACGACGCTGTTCAACCTGCTGTGCGGTTTCGACAAGCCCAACACCGGCACCTGGTCGTTCGACGGAACGACGCTCTCCGGCATCCCGGCCTTCAAGGTGGCGCGCATGGGCCAGGTGCGCACGTTCCAGCTCACCAAGGCGCTGTCGCTGCTCACGGTGCTCGAGAATATGAAGCTCGGGGCGACCAAGCAGCGCGGCGAGCGGTTCTGGACGAGCTTCATCCCGGCGTTCTGGCGATCGCAGGACACCGGGATCGAGGGCAAGGCCCGCGACCTGCTCCAGCGCTTCAAGCTCGACGCGAAGGAGAAGGACTTCGCCGCCTCGCTGTCCGGCGGACAACGGAAGCTTCTCGAGATGGCCCGCGCCCTCATGAGCGATCCGACGCTGGTGATGCTCGACGAGCCGATGGCAGGCGTCAACCCTGCCCTCACCGAGTCGCTCCTGGACCACATCCTCGACCTCAAGGACCTCGGCATGACGGTGCTGTTCGTCGAGCACGACATGCACATGGTCCGCCACATCGCCGACTGGGTCGTCGTCATGGCCGAAGGACGCGTGGTCGCCGAGGGTCCGCCCGAGACCGTCATGCACGAGAAGGCGGTCATCGACGCCTACCTCGGCAGCCATCAGGATGTCGACCTCGGCGTCATCACAGGTCGCTACGACGGGGAGCTGAACGCGGAAGCGAAGGAGCTGCTCGCGGAGATTCAGGAGGCCGAGGAAGCGTCCATCGCCGAGGCCGAGGAGGAGAACAAGTGAGCGACCCGTCGACAAGCTCAGGGCCCGCCGAGGCGAGCTCGGGGACCACAGAGACCCCCGCGGCCTCCGCGATGGACATGAGCCACGCCGGTGAGCGTTCCGTCGCCAAGACCGACGCGGTCGTCGTCGAGGTCACCGACCTCGTCGCGGGCTACCTGCCCGGCGTCAACATCCTCAACAGCACCAACCTCATCGCACGGCAGGGCGAGCTCATCGGCATCATCGGCCCGAACGGCGCCGGCAAGTCGACGCTGCTCAAGGCGATCTTCGGTCTGGTGAAAGTGCGCGGCGGTGAGATCACCGTCAACGGCGAGAGCATCGTGGGCTTGAAGGCCGACAAGCTCGTCAAGCGCGGAGTGGCCTTCGTGCCTCAGAACAACAACGTGTTCCCCTCGCTCTCGATCGAGGAGAACCTGCAGATGGGGCTCTACCAGAACCCCAAGATCTACCGTGAGCGGCTCGAGTTCGTCACGGGCATCTTCGCCGAGCTGGGCAAGCGCCTCAAGCAGCGTGCGGGTTCGCTCTCCGGCGGCGAGCGCCAGATGGTGGCGATGTCGCGGGCGCTCATGATGGATCCCTCGGTCCTCCTCCTCGACGAGCCCTCGGCAGGCCTGTCGCCGGTCCGTCAGGACGACGCGTTCATTCGCGTCTCCGACATCAACAAGGCCGGCGTGACCACGATCATGGTCGAGCAGAACGCCCGTCGCTGCCTGCAGATCTGCGACCGCGGCTACGTGCTCGATCAGGGCCGCGACGCGTACGAGGGCAGCGGGCGTGACCTGCTGAACGACCCGAAGGTCATCGGCCTGTACCTCGGAACCCTCGGCTCCGACGGCGTATAAGCGCGCGATTCTCGCGACGAGCGGATGCCGGGTCGCCGGCATCCGCTCTGCTGCTGGTGCACCCCTGCACCCCCGCCGCGCGCCGCGCGGACAGCGAAGGGCCCCGGATCGCTCCGGGGCCCTCGCTCTGACGGATGTCAGATCAGTTGATGCGCGTGTGCATGTTGTCGGCACCGAACTCGAAGATGCCGATCGTCGCCTCGGTGGGGTCACCGGCGTCGTCGAACGCCACGCCGCCCGAGTAGCCGTCGTAGTCGGCTACGCCGCCACCGTTGATGATCTCGGCGCACTCGGCGAACGTGGTGCACTTCTCACCGTCACCCGAACCACCGGAGACCTCCTGGAGGTGCTCGGCGATGTCGGCGGCCTCGGTCGAGCCGGCCGCGAGCGAAGCGAGCGCGAGAAGCACGACGGCGTCGTAGGACTCAGCCGCGTACGAGTAGTCCTCGAGGTCGGTGTTGCCCATGCCCGTCCAGGCCGCGTTCACACGCTCCTCGAAGTCGTCCTCGAGTGCCGGTCCGGGAAGGGTTCCCTTCGCGCCCGCGAGGTCCACGGCCACGTCGGTGCCCCACTGCTTGAGGTTTCCGTCGACGAGGTAGAAGTTCTCGGCGGACTGACCGGCGTTCACGAGCAGCGGTGCGATCGTGGCGAACTCGTCGAACGTGATCAGCACGATCGCGTCGGGATTGGCCGCCGTGACGGTCGCCACCTGCGCGTCGAACGAGGTGTCGCCGGTGTTGTAGGAAGCCTCTGCCACGACGGAACCGCCACTGGCCTCGAAGACCTCCTTGACGACCCCGAGCAGTCCGGTGCCGTAGGCGTCGTTCTGGTAGATGATGCCGATGTTGCTGTGGCCGTCCTCGGCGATCAGGTTGCCGAGCACCTCGCCCTGGAGCAGGTCGCTCGGAGCGGTGCGCCAGTAGAGGCCGTTGTCATCCCACGTGGTGAAGTCGGGCGAGGTGTTGGCCGGCGAGAAGGTGATGATGCCCTCGCTGACATTGCTGTCGAGGAAGAGCTTGGTGACGCCGGAGGAGGCGGCACCGATCATGGCCGCGACGCCTTCGCTCTGCAGCTTGGGAACCGTGGTCTCGAAGGCCTTGTTGTCGGAGTCACCGGAGTCGCCGTAGGTGACCTCGACCGTGACACCGGCCGCGGCCTCGTTGACCTCGTCGACGCCGAGCTGCACGCCGGCCTCCTCGGGCGGGCCGAGGAAGGCGAGGCTGCCGGTCTGCGGCAGAACGGTGCCGATCTTGAGGGTGAGGTCCTCAGCGGGCGCGGCAGACTCCGACGGCTCGGCGGTGCCGCCGCCGCCGGCGCAGCCGGCGAGGACGAGGGCGCTAACGCCGGCGACGGCGAGACCGCCGATCACCGTCCGCACGCGCGAGCGGGAGGCAGTGCCTCGGGAAAAGACGCTCATGTTGCTCCTTGCTGTGTATGAACGCGGTTCGACTCGGGCGCCGATCCAGTTCCACTAAACCTAACCTCGGACGGGGCTCGGCGAATGTTGCCTTTCGTTAACGATGTGTAACGCAGTCAAATCGTTATCAATGGGGTGAATTGGCTCGGTGGGCGGCGATTTCGGGGATACTCGGCCGGAGCCGACGAGGTGCGCTGCGAAGTTGTCCTCCCCGCGGCCCTCGCACGGTCGGGCGCTGGCGATCCGGGCATACCCCTGCTGGGTATAGGGTGAGATCAGTCAATCTACCCCCCTGGGGTATCCCGGACGGAAGGCCACGAAGTATGACGACGAACGAGTTCCAGGTGACCGGAATGAGCTGCGGACACTGCGAGTCCGCAGTGCGCGGCGAGGTCTCCAAACTGTCCGGAGTCGACGGGGTCGAGGTGAGCGCCGCGAGCGGTCGGCTCGTGATCATCTCGGCGCAGCCACTCGATGAGGCGGACGTCATCGCGGCCGTCGACGAGGCAGGATACGAGGCGGTCCGCGTCTGATGGATGCCGCCGCCCTCGCCGCCGATGCGGGTGAAGGTCACGCCGAGCCGCGCTCCCGTGTCGAGCTCGAGATCGGCGGGATGACCTGCGCCTCCTGCGCCAACCGCATCGAGAAGAAGCTCAACCGGCTGGACGGCGTGTCGGCGAGCGTCAACTACGCGACGGAGAAGGCGGTCGTCTCCGCGCCTGTCGGGTTCGACCCGACGGTGCTCATCGCCGAGGTCGAGAAGACCGGCTACAGCGCCGCGCTCCCCCAGCCGCCTGCATCGCATGCCGACGCCGAGCCCGAAGACCGCGAGCTCACATCGCTGCGCCATCGCCTGATCGGCGCCGTGGTGCTGTCCGTTCCGGTGATCGCGATGGCGATGATCCCGGCGCTGCAGTTCACCTACTGGCAGTGGCTGTCGCTCGCACTCGCCGCGCCGGTCGTCCTGTGGGCGGCATACCCGTTCCACCATGCCGCGTGGATCAACCTGCGCCACGGCGCGGCGACGATGGACACGCTCATCTCGATCGGCGTGTCGGCGGCATTCCTCTGGTCGCTGTACGCACTGTTCTTCGGCCACGCCGGCATGCCCGGCATGACGCACGAATTCGAATGGACCGTCCAGCCCAGCGACGGCGCCGGCAACATCTACCTCGAGGTCGCCGCCGGCGTGACGATGTTCGTCCTCGCCGGCCGGTACTTCGAGGTGCGGTCCAAGCGTCGCGCAGGCGCCGCGCTGCGGGCTCTGCTCGAGCTGGGCGCGAAGGACGTCGCCGTGATCCGCGACGGCGTCGAAGGGCGGATCCCCGTCTCGTCGCTGCGGGTCGGCGACGAGTTCGTCGTGCGCCCGGGCGAGAAGATCGCCACCGACGGCGTGATCGTGTCGGGCTCGTCGGCGGTGGACGCGTCGATGGTCACCGGCGAGTCGATGCCCGTCGAGGTCGGCGCGGGCGACGGCCTGATCGGCGCCACCGTGAACGTCGGGGGGCGGCTCGTGGTGCGCGCCACGCGCATCGGCGACGACACTCAGCTCGCACAGATGGCCCGGCTCGTCGAGGAGGCGCAATCGGGCAAGGCCGACGTGCAGCGCCTCGCCGACCGCATCTCGGGCGTCTTCGTTCCGATCGTCCTGGCGATCGCGGTCGTCACTCTCGCCGCCTGGCTGCTGCTGGGCTATCCCGCTGCCGCCGCGGTGACCGCCGCCGTCGCGGTCCTGATCATCGCCTGCCCGTGCGCACTCGGACTCGCAACCCCCACCGCGCTGCTGGTCGGCACCGGCCGCGGCGCCCAGCTCGGCATCCTGATCAAGGGCCCTGAGATCCTGGAGTCGACCCGTGCCGTCGACACCATCGTGCTCGACAAGACGGGCACGGTGACCACGGGACGGATGGCGCTGATCGATGTCGTGCCGGCGTCGGGCGTGGACCGGGTCGAGCTGCTGCGGCTGGCGGGCGCCGTCGAGGACGCCTCGGAGCACCCGATCGGCACCGCGATCGCCGTTGCAGCCCTGCGCGAGTTCGGCGAGCTGCCCATGGTCGAGTCCTTCCGGTCCAGCGCGGGCATCGGCGTCTCCGGCGTCGTCGACGGGCATGCGGTCGTGGTCGGTCGCGAGTCGCTGCTGGCAGACTGGGCGGTCCCGCTCGGTGCCGGCCTCACGGCCGCGAAGAACCGTGCGGAGGCAGACGGCTCCTCGGCTGTGCTGGTCGCCTGGGACGGCGAGGCGCGGGGCGTGCTGGTGGTCGCGGACCGCGTGAAGGCGACCAGCCGCGAGGCCGTCGCCCAGTTCCGTGCACTCGGACTGGACCCTGTGCTGCTCACCGGAGACAACCAGACCGTCGCCGAGCGCATCGCCGCCGAGGTCGGCATCGACCGCGTCATCGCCGGCGTGCTGCCGGATGAGAAGGTGTCGGTGGTTCGCGGCCTGCAGTCCGAGGGCCGGGTCGTCGCGATGGTCGGCGACGGTGTCAACGACGCCGCGGCCCTCGCGCAGGCGGATCTCGGCATGGCGATGGGCGCCGGAGCGGATGCCGCGATCGAGGCGTCCGACATCACCCTCGTGCGCGGCGACCTCCGAAGCGCGAGCGACGCGATCCGGCTCTCGCGCCGCACGTTCGGCACGATCCGCGTCAACCTGTTCTGGGCATTCGCCTACAACGTGGCGGCGATCCCGCTCGCGGCGCTGGGCCTGCTCAATCCGATGATCGCCGGCGCGGCGATGGCGTTCTCGAGCGCGTTCGTCGTCGGCAACAGTCTGCGCCTGCGCCGGTTCCAGTCCCTCGACACGCTCGGGACCAAGGGCCGGAGCACGGCAGTCGACACCGAAGTGAAGGAGCGGTCATGACCGATGTGCACACTCACCACGGGTACATCACCGACAAGGAGAAGTACCTCAACCGCATGCGGCGGATCGAGGGTCAGGCCCGCGGCATCCACAAGATGGTCGAGGACGAGAAGTACTGCATCGACATCCTCACGCAGATCAGCGCGCTGACCAGCGCGCTGGAGGCGGTGGCCGTCGGCCTGCTGGACGATCATCTGCGCCACTGCGTGGTCGACGCGGCACGTCTCGGCGGAGACGAGGCCGACGCGAAGATCTCCGAGGCCACCGCGGCGATCGCCCGGCTGGTCCGCTAGACGCGCCTGCGAGCCGTCACGTCAGCTCGCCGACGTCCGACACGCCGCGGGCGCGCCGGGAGTACACGAGCGAGTCGACCGTCAGCACGATCAGCGCGAGCCACACGAGCCCGAACCCGATCCATCGCTCGAGCGGCATGGGCTCGCCGAGGATCCATGCGCCGATGATGAACTGCAGGATCGGCGCGACGAACTGCAGCAGTCCGATCACCGTCAGCGGCACACGGCGCGCGCCAGCCGCGAACAGGAGGAGCGGGATGGCGGTGACGACACCGACGAGGCTGAGAAGCACCGTGTGCCACGGACCGCCGGCGCCCATCGTCAGCCCGGTCGTCGCTGCGACCACGACGAGCACGACGGTCGCGACCGGCACGAGCCAGAGCGTCTCGAGCGTGAGTCCGCTCACGGCGTCGACCGACGGACCGAGCCGCTTCTTCACCAGCCCGTAGATGCCGAAGGAGAACGCGAGGCTGAGCGCGATCCACGGGAACGCGCCGTAGCCGACGACGATGACGCCGACCGCGATCGCGGCGATCGCGAGGGCGATCCACTGCGTCGCCCGCAGCCGCTCCCGCAGCACCACCACGCCCAGCACGACCGTGACGATCGGATTGATGAAGTAGCCGAGGCTCGTCTCGATCACGTGGCCGGTCAGCGTGGCCAGGATGAAGACCTGCCAGTTGACGTAGATGAGTGCCCCGGCCACCGCCGTCCACAAGAGCAGCCGCCGCTGCCGCATGATCGCCGCAAGCCTGCCCCAGCCCCGAATGACGGTCAGCAGGATCGCGCAGAACGCGAGCGACAGCACGATGCGCCACGCGACCAGCTCCCACGGCCCGGTCGGAGCCAGCAGCAGGAAGTACAGCGGCAGGAAGCCCCACAGGAAGTACGCCGTGAACGCGTACACGCCGCCCAGCGCGCGCTCCCGGGCGGAATCGACGGGTGCGGATGCCGGCATCCCGAGTCGCCGGGAGACCCGTCGGGCGAGCTGGACGAGTCCGGCGATGAGGTTCCGGATGCCGCGCCGGGTGCGGAGGGCAGATCGCGGGTCACAGATCCAGCGTACGGCCGCCGCAGCATGCGGGCGGCCGGGAGCGGCGGTGAGCGGCATCCGTCAACTGCCTGTTTGCGCAGGAAACCTGCCACCGCGTGAAGAAGGCCCGGATGCCGAAGCATCCGGGCCTTCTCACAACTGCGTGTCCTAGCGGACGACGACCGCGAGCACGTCGCGGGCCGACAGGACGAGGAACTCGTCCGCACCGAACTTGACCTCGGTGCCGCCGTACTTGCTGTACAGCACGCGGTCACCCACGGCGACGTCGATCGGGACACGGTTGCCGTTGTCGTCGATGCGACCCGGGCCCACGGCCACGACCTCGCCCTCCTGGGGCTTCTCCTTGGCGGTGTCCGGGATGACCAGACCGCTCGCGGTGGTCTGCTCGGCCTCGACCTGGCGGATGACGATGCGGTCCTCGAGCGGCTTGATGGAAACCGACACGGTCTACCTCTGCTTTCCTTGAGACTTCAAGACTGATTAGCAAACTCCACCTGAGAGTGCTAATTCCAGTCTAGGCAAGCGCTGGCACTCATGCAACGTGAGTGCCAGAACGATGCAATCCGAGGTCATCGCGTCGGCGCGATCGGGCACTGACGTGGTGGGCCGGCGGATCGGCGGCCGGCGGCGACTTTGTATCAGCCGGACGGAGGCGCACTCCTCTCCTGCGTGGACAGCGCGCGTGAACGTTCGGTGGCGATCCGTAATACGGGGCCACACGGCCCTGGCCAACCGGCCCCCGCGGTGGTAGACATTGGTGGGGGAAGTAGTACGTCAAGTTCTTGGGGGAACTGGACATGACAGAGATGTCATTTTTTCTGGCCGTGGATGTGGGGACGAGCCGGATAGCCGCAGCAACGGCGCGAGTCGCAGCGGACGGCAGTATCGTCACCGCGCCCTTCGCGCTGGGCAGGAAGAGCGACAGCGTCGCCACGGTCGCGTTCGTCGCGGACGACGGTGAGCTGTCCTTCGGCGATGCCGCCGAACGTCGCGGCGTCACGCAGCCCGAGCGGCTGATCCGCGAGTTCAAGCGGAGCATCGGCGACGAGGTTCCGCTCGTGGTCGGCGGTCGCTCGCTGCCCGCGGAGCAGCTGTACGCGCAGACCGTCGCCGACATCGTGGAGCTGGTCACGGAGCGGGAGGGGCAGAGCCCCGAAGCGGTCTCCCTGACCCACCCGACGGCGTGGGGCGGGCATCGGATCGAACTGATCCGCTCCGCACTCACCCGGGTCGGCGTCTCCGATGTCGAGCTGATCACTGAACCCGAGGCCGCCGCGCGCCACTACGAGTCGTCGCGGTCGCTCGAGATCGGGCAGACGCTGGCTGTCTACGACCTCGGTGGCGGCACCTTCGACTCGGTCATCCTCCGCAAGGAGGAGGACGGCACGTTCGGCCTCATCGGAGAACCGGTGGGCATCGATGACCTCGGGGGAGCGGATTTCGACGACGCCGTGATGCGCCACGTCATCGCGGCATCCGGTCTGGATGTGGCCGCGCTCGCCGTCGACGATCCCGCCACCCGGGTGGCCTTGTCTCAGCTGCGGCGCGAGTGCGTCGACGCGAAAGAGGCGCTGTCGTTCGACAGCGAGGTGACGATCCCCGTGCTGGTCGGCGAGACGCGGACAAGCGTCCGTCTCACGCGGTCCGAGTTCGAAGACATGATCACCGGATCGCTGGACCGGACGATGGACGCGCTCGAGGAGGCCATCGACTCGGCGGGTCTGGAGCCCGCACAGCTCGAATCGATCCTCCTGATCGGCGGGTCGTCGCGGATTCCTCACGTCGCGCAGCGCCTCTCCGAGCGGTTCGATCGCCCGATCGCGATCGACGCCGACCCGAAGGCCGCCATCGCTCTCGGCGCAGCACGCACGGCACTCATCCGGCTTCACGACCGCCGCCTCGCACTTGCGGGCTCGAGCGCAGTCGCGCTCCTCGGCGCGGCGGGAGCCGAGCGCCGAGGTCGCCCTCGTCGAGGCGGATGCCGCACCTCGCACTGACTGCGCCGACCGCCGCGATGGCGAAGGCGCGCAAGTCCTCCCCGTTCGTGCTGGGTGGCGCCGCGGTGCTGATCGCCGGAGCGATCGTGTTCGCGAGCACCCTCTCGGCGGGCTCCGGCGGCGGCAAGATGCCGGCCGCATCCACGGGCTCTCCCACGCCTTCCGCGTCCGCGTCGGCCACTCCCGCGGCCGCGCCGCTCAAGGCCGCACCGGCAGCAGAAGTCGTGCCCGTCGCTGACGCGGGCGGCGCGCCGAGGCAGAGCACCGGCGAGAATCCCAATCCTCGGCGCAGCGCCACTCCGGTCGCTCCGACCACGCCCACCGCGAAGCCGACGTCACCCGCCGCACCCGTGGTCGCAGCGCAGGACCCGTCGACCGCCACGCAGACGGAGACCACGAGCGATCCGTCGAACCCGCCGGCGGACCCGCCGACCGACCCGACCGACCCGCCGGTCGATCCCACTGATCCGCCGGTCGATCCGACTGATCCGCCGACCGACCCGACCGACCCGCCGACCGACCCGACCGATCCGCCGGTCGACCCGACCGACCCGCCGACCGACCCGACCGATCCGCCCGTGGAGCCGACCGAGCCGCCCGCGGAGCCGACCGAGCCGCCCGCGGAGCCGACCGAGCCGCCCGCGGAGCCGACGGAACCGCCCGCCGAGCCGCCGGCACCCGAGCCGTCGCCCACCGATCCGGTCTGACCCGGCGATCATGACAACTCTGCAGACGGCCGGAAGCATGCTGTCCGGCGCCGAGGCACCGTTCATCTGGGAGCGCCAGGCGCGCCCCGCCATGGAGTCGATCGCCGCGGCGGGGGCACTCCCCGCCCGGGCGGTCGTCGTGGGCAACGCCGGATCCGGCAAGTCGACGATGCTGCGCGAGCTGCACCGGCTCCTCCTCGATCACGACACCGACGCCGTGATCCTCGGCGACTCGATGGATGTGTCGCGCGTGCCGGCATCGCGCGTGGTTCTGGTCGATGACCTCCACCTCCTCGACGCGAAGCAGGTCGCGCGAATTCGCACCCGCTCGGAGGATCCGGATGCCGCCCTCGTCGTCACGAGCCGGCCCTGGCCACGGGTCGACGCGCTCACCAGCATCACCCGCAGCCTCGAGCGGAGCCGGCCGGCGATCGTGCTCGGCCATGTCTCGCGCTCGGACGTGCTCACGTACCTCAGCGAAATCGACCTGGTGATCTCGAGCTCGTGCGTCGACCACGTCCTCCATTTCACCGGTGGTGTCTCCTGGCTCGTCACCGAGGCGCTCGCTCTGCACGATGAGCGCGACTGCGTCGATGACACCAGCCACCGCGCCGTCATGCGCGCGATGGAGGACCGCATCGCCCACCGCCTGGACACGATCCCCGCGGATCTGCGTCAGGAGATCGAGGTGCTCTGCGTGACGCCCGTCGGGCACGACCGGCCTCTCACCGAGGACGACGAGGTGATCGGGCAGGGGTATGCCGAAGGACTCCTCACGCGCAACGGTCAGCCGGTGCCGTTGGTCCGCTCCGCTGTCCGCGCCACGATCCCCGTCGCGCGGCTCATCGACCTGAGCGCGAGCATGGCCGACGGACTCGCCGTCTCAGCGGCGACCGGCGACTCGAGCTACCGCGACTGGATCGGCGGCATCCATGATCCGGGCGTCGGTGCGGCGCTCGTGGCGCACGCCGATCGCGTGCTCGACAGCGACCCCCGCCGCGCACTCGAGCTCTATGGCGGTGCCCTCGATTGCGGGCTGGACCCCGCGCTCGTCGTCGGGCGTCAGGCGCGAGCGGCCTGGGCATCGGGCAACGCGGAGCTTGCCAGCTCGATCCTCGACGGCGTCGCCTCGCTCGCGGAGGTCGCAGACCACGACCGCGTCGCCGACACGTCGGCGGCGATCTGGTCCACGCGCGGGATGATGCGCATGAGCGACATGGTCTACGGCTCGCTCAAGCCATCCAGTGCGGAGTCGCGCGCTCGATCGACGATCGCCTCCTTCGGTGTGGGGCGGGCGCCGGCGCCGGCCGTCGCGCCCGACGAGACGCCGGGCCTGCCGTCCACGCTCGGTGTGGCGATGGATCTGCTCGACCGCGGCCTTCGCGCCTCGATGGACACGAACGGGGCCGAAACCGCGGTCGCCGATCTCGTGCGTGCGTCGGAGATGTACACCTCGGCCGCGACGACGTCGCCGATTCCGGAGCTGCCCGCGGTCATCGCGGCCATCGTCGCGATGAACGTCGGCGATCTCGACGTGGCGCACACGGTGATCGACGACGCGATCCGGGGCGGCCAGGGCGGGGAATGGGCGCGCACCCGTCTCCTGCTTTGGCGCTCCTGGCTCGCGGTCCAGAGCGCCCGGCCCGCAGAGGCGCGCGAGGCTCTCACCCGTGCGCTGGATTCCTCGCCTTCCCGGTCGGCGCGCGACAACGTGCTCGCGCAGGCGATCCGGGTGGCGATCGCGCGGCGCTACGAGGATGCCGCGGCGCTCGCCGCGATCTGGGTCGAGGCGCGCGACAGCGTCCTTCACACCGAGGTCGACCTGTACATGTTCCAGCCGCTGACCGAGCTGCTGACCTCGGCGGCACGCGTGGGTGACACCGCGAGGCTGCAGCCGCATTTCGCGAGGGCGATCGAGATCGTGGAGCAGCTCGGCTCGCCCGCGGTCTGGGCGGCGCACCTGCGGTGGACCGGCATCCAGCAGGGAATCCTGCTCAACCGGCCGGATGACCTCAAGCCCCACGCCCGGGCACTGGTGTCGGCGGCGCCGCACAGTCCCGTCGCCGCCGTCATGGCGCAGGCCGGACGAGTCTGGACGGCCACTCTGGCGGGATCCGTGGACGCCGATGCCGTCGAGGCGGCCGCTCATGGCCTCGCTTCGGCCGGACTGGGCTGGGACGGCGCGCGACTGGCCGGCCACGGCGCGAGCCGGTCGACGGATCGCAAGGTCTCGGCGCGCCTGCTGTCGTGCGCGCGTGAACTGCATCCCAACGAAGCCACGCGCAAGCCGACGCGCACCGACGACGAGCAGCAGCAGCCGGCCGCGGCCCCCTCGGAAGGGGTGGTCCTCAGCGAGCGCGAGCTCGACGTCGCCCGGCTGGTGCTGCAAGGCAAGACCTACGCGGAGATCGGCGAGACGATCTTCATCTCGCCGCGCACCGCGGAGCATCACATCGCCCACATCCGCCGCCGGCTCAGCGCGACGTCGCGGTCGGATCTGATCGCGAAACTGCGGGTCGTCGTCGAGCAGTCCACCGCAGGTGGGGAACGGATCCCCGCCGACGAGGGGCTCGGTGTGCGAACCCCGTATTGAGTCTTCACGGCATCGGGGGAACCCCCGATGCTCCACACGGAACAACTGAATAGCCTGACGAGTAGAAGCTTTATAGTGCGTGACATCTATGCTTACCGACGCTGAGGAGTCGACAAATGAGCACACCGGTAGCGACCATCGCAGACGCTTTGATCGCCTTCATCCTGAGCCTCCTCCGGGATCCGGCCGCGGTCGAGGAATTCGCCGCGTCGCCGAAGGCGATGATCGCCAGCAACGGCCTGCAGGACGCCTGCGCGGCAGACGTGCAGGCGGTCAAGCCCGTCATCGTCGACCACCCTCACGTCATGGCGAAGCCTCCGGGGCCGCCGCCGCCCGCGCCGGACTCGCCGGACGAGGTCATCAAGGAGATCACCCGCATCGTCAATCAGTTCACGACGATCGACGCCCGCTCCACGATCGTCGACCAGTCGACGAACCAGAACATCTGGACCAACGGCGGCGATGTGACCCAGATCTTCGACCAGGAAGCCGTCGTGGCTTCGGGCGACGAGGCCATCGCCGCCGGCGATGACGCCACGCTCGTCGACTCCGACGTCGAGGTGACCATCGGCGACGTGTCGATCGGCAACACCGAGAACGATGGCAGCTTCAACACCGTGACCGATGGCGGAGACGAGGCTGCTCCCACGGCGGATGTCGCCGCCGACCCCGCGCTCGCCCCCGCCGAGGGCGAAGCGGACCCGTCGGATGCCGCAGCTGCCGCGGGCGCTGCCGTGGAAGGCGCCGTCGACGCAGCCATCGACACCGCGGAGACGACCGTCGAGACCGTCGTCGAAGAGGTCAGCGCCCCCGCAGAGGACCCGCTGGCGGCCGACCTCACGGCGACCGACACCTACGCGAGCGACGACACCAGCAGTATCGTGGTGGACGAGCCGTACATCGAAGAGCCGGCAGAGGACCAGTGACGACCGGTACGTGACCGATCAGGGATATCCACAGCCCAAGCCCACAGAGGCACACGGGGTCGTAGCGAAAGCTGCGGCCCCTGCGCCGCGTGCGGCGCCCCCCAGACGGGAGGCGCCGGCGCGTCCGCCGACGTCGAGCCAGGACGTGCCACCACCGGTGCTCGTGAAGATGACCCCGCCGTTCTCGGTGCGGATGAGCCAGCTCTTCTGGATCGTCAGCTTCGCGGTCGGCGGGTTCAGCATCGTGTACCTGTTCATCATCCGGCAGGAGCAGCTGCCGCTGATCGCCGAACACGTGCGCGGCGTTGCGGAAGGGCGCAGCGACGAGACCTACGACACGGCCGCCGACATCGTGTTCTGGATCGTGTTCGGCGTCATGGTCGCCGTGGTGCTCTTCCAGATAGCGCTGCTGGTGTCGTTCATGAGCCGGCGCCCGCGCGTGCGGTGGTGGCAGCTGGCGACCTTGGGCATCCAGGTCCTCTTGCTGCTGCTGTCAATGGAGTGGGTTGCGGTCGGCGACCGAGGTCAGTCGCTTGTCTTTCTTCTTGCGGCGCAGGCGGGACTTGTGCTCCTGGCCCTCCTCTGCAGCACCCTCCCCAAGGCCATCACCTGGTCCTCCCGGCAGCACGACATCCGCCGCGGACACGAGGGTGTCATCGGCGGAGGCGATATCTGACTCGGGAGCCTCGGGCTCCGGTGCCGGCGGGGTGAGCTCCGCCGAGACCTCGTCCAGACTGCGGATCACCACCCGGCAGACTCCGGCCGCGGCCCGTTCGGTGAGCGGCGACTCGGCGAGCCTCCGCCAGTGCGCGAGCTTCGTGGCCAACCTCTCGCGCATCGTCTCCACGTCGGCGTCTTCGGGAAGGCCCAGCCGCACGTGGGCGGGCGTGCCTTTGCCGCCGATGATCACCTGGGCGTCCGCGGCATCCTGATCGGTCAGAGGGAGGCCATCGGAGCGGGCGCTCGCGAGCAGCGTGAGTTCGCGAAGCGTGTGCGCGGCCGCTGAGATGCGCTCGATTCCCGCGCGGATCTCCTCGACGCCGTCGCGGGGGTTGTCGCGGATCAGCTTCTCGAGGGTGAGCAGCACGCCGCGCACCTTCAGCGTCGTCGCGCGGGTGCGGAACTGGTTGCGGACGAACTGCCGCAGCTCGATCAGGCCGCTCTGCTGCACCATCGCCTCGGCGAGCTCGGTGGAACTGTCCATCCCGCCGCGGATGAGGGCGGTTGCCAGGCGCACTCCGAAGATCCCGAACCTGCCCAGCAGCGCTCGTCGCTCGGCAGTGCTCAAGGATGTTGCGTCGGATTCCCTCGTGAACCGGTCTGCCGACACGAGGAGGCTCTCGCGCTCGGTGCGCTCGAGGCCGGCGAGCTCGCGGAATGCCGCGTACTCGCTCTCCCGCAGCGTGCGGGCCCCCTCTGCGACCAGGCCGGCGACGGGTACGACGCCGAGCACGAGCGAGGCGAGGTCGCCGTCGCGTTCGTATCGACGCGCCACTTTGCCCGCCGACAGCAGCGAGTCGATCCGGCCGGACCCGATCTCGTCCGAGCGCGAGAGCACGCCCACGGCGCAGACGGTCTGCGCGGCGCCCGCCGCCGTGTCGCGGAAGGCCTCGAGGAACTTCACATCGGATGCGTGCAGGTGCCGCATCAGGTAGACGACGGCATCCGCCGAGGACGGCGCCTCCTCCGGCGTGAGGAACCTGGTCGTCCGAGTGGAGGTGTCTTCGGATAGCGAGGCGATTCCCGGGGTGTCGATGAGGATCATCGATTTGAGCTCTGCCAGCGGCCAGCCGACGTCGATCCAATCCACCTCCTCGGCGGGAACACCGCCGAGGTCGATCACGAGGCGCCCGCGTTCGCGACGCACCGGCATGCGCCGAGGCTCGCCTTCGCGCGGATGCAGCGTGATCGTGGGGGTCGCGGAGTACCGGTACCACGTGACCACGCGCGTGCACTCCCCCGCGTCGGTCGGTGCGATCCGCTCCCCGAGCATCGCGTTCAACAGCGTCGATTTGCCGGCCTTCACCATGCCGGCGATCGCAAGCCGCAGCGGTTCATGCAGGCGGCGGTCGAGCTCGGCGATGACCGTCTGAGCCGCGGGATCGTCCTCGTAGACCTCCCGCGCGGTCCGCAGCAGCCCCTCTGCGTCTTCCTTCGCGGGCGCGTTCACCGCCGCACGGCCTCTTGCCGCATCGGCGGCAGGGCGGGCATCTCCTTCTGGAGCGTCTCGAGCTGCTTCAGCTGGGCGTGAAGCTGACCGACCCGCTCGTCGCGCTTCGAGGTGTATGTGCCCGCCGCCTGCTTCGAGACGTTCAGCGCATCCGAGAGCGAACGATGCAGTTCCTCGGCCATCGAGCCGAAGTGGTCGCGCGCGGTCCGCTGGACGAGGCGCAGCCGGTCTTTGAGCTGCTTGCCGACCTGGAAGGTGACTTCGTCGATGTATCGGCGCACGAGCAGCTTCGCCTCGTACTGGCGCCGCGAGAGTCGCGCGTTCATGTCCTCGCGGTAAGCCCGCCGGCCCACCAGCACACCCGCCAGGAGCGAGAGCGGGTTGATCAGCGACAAGCCGATCAGGCCGGTGGCAAGGCCGACCATGAGCACCCCGCCGTACGATCCGCGCACGCCGATGTAGATCTTCTCGCCTGCACCCAGGCGCCCCGCGTCCAGGCCGGAGATCTGCTCGACCGGGTCGAGGACGCCCTGCGTGTCTCCGACGTCGATGGCCGGTATCGCGGCCTCGCCCTCGCTGAACAGCTCGGCCACCTCCTCGGACAGCCAGCGCGACCGCTCGTCCGTCCAGACGAAGGTCTCCGAAACCGCTGCCGCCACCCGCTGATCGAGCCATTCGGTGATCTGGTCCCAGATCGGGCCCGGATCACCCTCGTCGATCGAGTTCTCCGCCTCGCGCTGCACCTTGCGCAGCCGGTCGCGCAGGTCGTGCTCCATATCGGCGATGAGGTCGGTGATGCCGTCGGTCAGCGTCACCTGCCAGCGCGCGGAACGCCCGCGGAACTCGTCGGCGCGCGACTTCGCCTCTTCGAGCTCGGCGATCATCCGCGGGGTGTCTTCGGGGTTGAGGATCGCGTTGAGCTCGGAGCGGAGCGAGATGGTCAGCTGCTCGACGACCGAGACGAGGTCGTGGATGGCGCTGCGCTCGTGGATCACCTCGGCGCGGCCGAGCACCTCACGGCGCAGGTGCGCGACGAGGGCCGGGAAGCCCGATTCGTCGTTCAGAGCGCGGTCCTGCAGCTCGGCTGCGAGCAGGCGCAGGTCGCTGGAGACGGAGAAGATCGGCACGTCACCCGCGTCGCTGAGGTGTCCGCGATCGATCTGCTCGATCTGGCGCCATTCCGGATACAGATCGGTCTTGGCCAGCACCGCGGCGACGTTGGGCGAGATGCGCATCGCGTGCTTGAGGAACTGCACCTCCGGTTCGGTGTACTCCTGCGAGGCATCCGACACGAGCAGCACCGCGTGGGCCGACGAGAGCGCCGAAAGGGTCGCCAGGGCATTCGATGACTCGAGCCCTCCGACGCCTGGGGAGTCGACGAGCTTGAGACCGCCCTTGAGGATCTCGCGCGGCAGCAGCACTTCGGCTGAGATGATGCGGCGCTCGTTGCCCGGGTTGCCTCGTTCGGATACGTAGTCGGACAGTTCGTCGACGGACACCTGCCGACGCTCCACTGCCGTGCCGGCCGCCGTCGGCGCGCCCTCGTCGCCGCGGACGAGGACCCACGCCGAGGCTTCCTCGGCATATCCGACGGATGTCGGCACGCTGGTGGCGATGTCGTCGTCGACCGGGCAGGCCGGCGCGTTCACCAGGGCATTGATCAGCTTGCTCTTGCCCTGCTTGAACTCGCCGACGACGATGACTCGCACATCGGGGTCGAGCAGCCGCGCGCGGGTCTGCTCGAGGCGCTTGGCGAGGTCGGCTCGACCTGTGGAGGCGGCGAACTCGCTCACGCTGCGGACGACCGCCGTCATGTCGGGTGCTTCGGAGTTTCGCCGGCGTGGAGACGACGGGCGTCACCTCGGCTGCGGGCTTCGCGGCCGGTTTCGCACTGGGTTTCGCACGGGGTTTCGCGGCCGGTTTCGCGGCTGGTGCCGCACTGGAAGCCGCCTTCTTCTTCTCTGCTGGCGCGCCGGCCTCGCTCGATGGCGATGTCTGCTCGCGTTCGACCACAGCGGACTCCTCGGTGCTGCCCGTTTCCGGCACGTTCTCCCCTGTTCCCATCGTGACAGACAGAGGGGCGGGTTGCACCCGCCCCGGTGGGCTGACCGCTCTGCGTCAGAGCGGGAAGTCGAGTCCGATCGCGCCGCCGTCATCGATGCCGGCCTGACCGTCGTCACCCCAGATGAGTTCGGTGTCGATCTCCCAGTCCGACGCGTTGACGTTCTCGATCTCCGCGGAGAACAGGTTCGTCGCGGCGGGGTCTGCGAGGGCTTCAGTGAAGTCGTCGCTCCAGGGGTCCTCGCCGAACGTGTCGCCGGCAGATGGATCGGCCGGCTGCTCATCACCGAGCTGGTGCTGCCAACTCGCTGCGTCGCTGGACATTTCTCGTGCTTTCTGAGTGGGGGTCTCGGAAATCTAGCTTTGCACCGATCATCCGATCCCGGATGGTGGTGTGCCCGGCCGCCCCACTGGGGCGGCCGGGCAGGTCGTGCAGGTCGACTTAGAAGTCGATCTCGTTCGCGTCGCCGAAGGGGCTGCCGACGTTCGAGTTCTCGACATCCACGTCAACGTCGACTTCGGTCTCGTTGTACGAGTCGTCGTTGAACGAGTCTTCGATGACCCACTCGTCGTTGAACGAGTCGGTGTTCCACTCGTTGTCGATCCAGACGTCGCCGATCTCGATGTCGGTTTCGATCTCGGTGATGTCGACATCGTCGCCGGCCGCGACCGAGTGGTCGCCGGATGCCGTCACCGCGCTCTGCCCGAAGAACTGCGTGACGTTGCCGCCCTCAGCGTCGCCGCCGTCAGCATCCGCGTTGCCGCCGTCGCCACCGTCGGCGTCGCCGCCGTCGCCGCCGTCGCCGCCTTCGCCGCCGTCGCCGTCTGCGCTGCCGCCGACTCCAACGCCAGCGCCGCCGTCGCCGTCTGCGCTGCCTCCGGTGCCCGCTCCGCCGTCGCCGGCTGCGCTGCCTCCGGTGCCGGCACCGCCGGTGCCGTCGCCGCCGGCGCCGCCGGCTGCGAGTCCGCCGGCGCCACCAGCGCCGCCGGTGCCTGCGCCGCCGGTTCCCGCGCCGCCGAGTCCGAGGTTGGGCGCACCCGTGCCGGTGCCGCCCAAACCGAGGTTGCTGCCACCGGTGCCGGTGCCGCTGCCGCCCAGTCCGAGGTTGTCCCCGCCGGTGCCACCGTCGCCGCCGTCGGCGTCGCCGCCTTCCTCACCATCGCCGCCGACTGCGACGGCGTCGCCGCCGCTGCCCGAGAACGTCGAGATGTTCTGGTTCACCGACTGGTCGGTCGTGGTCGAGCGGGCGTCGATCTTGACTTCGACGTCGCCGCTGCCCCCGGCCTTGCCCCATCCGCCGCCTTCGCTGGCGTCGATGATGTTGAATTCGCCGATCCCGGAGTTGTACTGGCGGATGCCGGCGTTGACCGAGTTGTCGTTGAACGAGTCATCGTTGTGGGAGTAGAGGTCGTTGTACGAGCCGGTGTTGAACGACTCGTCGTTGTTCGAGTAGTGGTCGGAGAAGTCGCTGTCGATGTTGCTGTCTTCGTTGTCGATGTTGCTGTCGGCGTTGCCGAAGACGCTGTCTTCGTTGCCGAGGTTGCTTCCATCGTTGCCGATCGCGTTGTCGTCGTTGCCGACGACGTTGTCTTCGATGTCGACGTCGGTGTTGCCGACATCCTCGATGTCGACCTCGTTGTCGGCGATGACGACGTTGTCGTCGTTGCCTACGACGTTGTCTTCGACGTTCGTGTTGCCGACATCCTCGAGCTCCGCGTTCAACTGGAGACCAAGAAGGTTGACGTTGTCTTCCACAGCCATGATGAGTTCCTCTGTTCGTAGAGTGCCAAGCGGCGCGTTGGTATGAGTCTGGAACTCACGCGCTTCGACGGCATCGGGGGTGACCCCGAGGGATGCTTGGGGGTGACTAGGGGTCTGAGGGGGACGATAGGGGATCGATAGGGGATGCCGCAGGGCCGGACCTCTGCGTCGACCGGGGACTGGCCATCCGGAGAAGGACGGGACTCGGGGCTTGGCCAGGCGGATTCCGCGATCTGCCTCGTTCGGTCCCGGCATAGGCTGACCGGGTGGACCTGCCCGAGCTGACCGCACTCCTCACGCCCGAGGGCCTGCGGCTCCTCGACGAGGTGCCGCCCGTCGAAGCCGTGGACGATGTCGCCCACACGGTGTCGCGTCTGCGCAAAGCCGGGCACTCCCCCGAACTGGTCTCGGCGGTCGTCGGTCAGGCGCGGCTGCGCGTGCGAGCGCGAACGAAGTTCGGCGAGTTCGCCGATCGGATGCTGTTCACCCGCGCCGGCCTCGAGCAGTCCACGCGCCTGTCTGTCGCCGCCCAGCACGCAGGGCGGTTCCGTGCCGCCGGCATCGACGCGGTCGCCGACCTGGGCTGCGGGATCGGCGGCGACGCGCTGGGGTTCGCCGCGCTCGGCCTGCGCGTCGACGCGGTCGACGCGGACGAGGTGACAGCAGCCATCGCGGCGTACAACCTCGCACCTTTCGGCGATGCGGTGACCGTTCGCCATGGCACGGCCCAGGAACTCGCGCCCGATCGGGTCGACGACGACGCGGCATCCGTCCACGGTCGCACCGCGGTGTGGCTCGACCCCGCGCGCCGCACGACGGGCCACAGCGAGACCGCGCGCGTGCGGCCAGAGGACTACTCGCCACCGCTGGACTGGGCGTTCGAACTGGCGCGGCGCATCCCGACGGGCATCAAACTCGGTCCCGGACTTGATCGGGCGATGATCCCCGACGACGTCGAGGCGCAATGGGTGAGCGCCGACGGGTCGACCATCGAGCTGGTGCTGTGGTCGAGAGCCCTCATGCGCGACGGCGTGCGGCGGGCGGCCCTCGTGATGCGCGGCGACGACGCGTGGGAGATCACCTCGGCGGCGGATGCCGCGGACGAACCGGCGCGTCCTCTCGGGGCGTTCGTGCACGAACCCGACGGCGCGGTGATCCGCGCACGGCTGATCGGCGACGTCGCGCGGGCGCTGGAGGCGGGGATGCTGTCCGAGCAGATCGCCTATCTGACCTCTGACGCGGCGCTGACCAGCCCGTTCGTTTCGAGCTTCCGCGTGCGCGAAGTGCTGCCCGCGGAGACGCGGGCGCTCTCCCGCGCACTGCGTGATCGCGGAATCGGCCACCTCGAGATCAAGAAGCGCGGCGTCGACATCGACCCGGCCGCGCTGCGGAAGGCGCTGAAGCTGCGCGGCGACGAGTCAGCAACGCTGATCCTCACCCGCGTCGGCTCGAAGCGACTCGCGATCCTCGCCGACCGGGTGTAGAGCGCAGACGCGTCAGCCGAGCAGGTCGGTGCGGCTTGCCGCGAAGAGCAGCCACCCCGCGCTGTACAGCACGGAGACCGTACCCAGGACGAGCGCCCATACCGCGACGGCGCGGCTTTCGAGCGGGCGACGCAGCGCGATGATCGCGGTCACGATCGCGACGAGACCGATCGGGAACCCCCAGCCGACGAACAAGTGAGACGACGAGCGCCGCGATCGCGAACCCGAGCGCCCAGGCCGCCATCCCCCGGGTCGGCGCAGTCGGCTCGACGGCCGCCCACTGCACGGGGGCATCGAGATCCGGGGCGCTGGGGATCGGCATGACGCCGACGGGGGCTGTCGGCCAGCGCTCGAATCCACCCCGATGCATGCCGGGAAGGGCGGACTCCGCCTCGACCGGCGCGACGTCGGGCGACGGGGGCTCCACGGCCGCCTGAGGGAAGAGGGCGGATGCCGCGGGTGGAGCGGTCGGTGGATGCTCAGCAGAGGGCGCGGCGAACGCGGGCGATGGCGCGCTTGCCGATGCGGTCGGATGTCGTCGCTCGACCGATGCATCGGGCGCCTCGCGGGCCGATGCTGGTGGTGTGTCGCTCACCGATGCTGCGGGCGCCTCGCTCGCCGATGCGGCGGACGTCTCGCTCATCGACGCAGCGGATGTCTCGCCGGCCGGTGCATCGGGTGTCGCGGCGGCTAGCTCCGGCGGGCGGAGACGGTGCCGGCGCGGCATGGCGCGGCATCCGGTGTCGTCTCGTCGTCCTTCGGACCGCTCATGCCGCCTCTTCCGCGACCTGGATCTCGGTGACCGGCAGGGTCGAGTCCGCACCGAATCCCCAGCCCGAGGGCTCGCGTCCGGCCATGATCAGCTCCGATGCGAGAGCGGCGATCATCGCGCCGTTGTCGGTGCACAGCGACAGCGGCGGGATCCGCAGGGCGACGCCGGCGGCTTCGGCTCGCTCGGTCGCGACGTCTCGCAGCCGTCGGTTGGCGATGACCCCGCCGCCGAGCAGCAGGCGCGGAACATCGTGGTCTGCGCATGCGGCCAGGGCCTTGGTCACGAGCACATCGACGACAGCCTCGCGGAAGCTCGCCGCGACATCGGGAACCGGCACCGGCTCCCCCAGCGCCTCGCGCTGCTCGGTCCACCGCGCGACCGCCGTCTTCAATCCCGAGAACGAGAAGTCGTACCGATGCTTCGCCATGTCGCTCGCCCGAGACAGCCCGCGCGGGAACGGGATCGCACTCGGGTCGCCGGTGCGAGCGGCCCGATCGATCTCGGGACCGCCCGGGTAGGGCAGTCCGAGCAGGCGAGCCACTTTGTCGAACGCCTCGCCGGCGGCGTCGTCCATCGTCTCGCCGAGCAATTCGACGTCGGAGGTGAGGTCGCGCACCAGGAGCAGTGACGTGTGTCCGCCGCTGACCAGCAGTGCGACGGTCGGGTATTCGAGCGGCGGTGCGTCCGGGTCGAGGATGTCGGCGGCGATGTGCCCGACGAGGTGGTTGACGGCGTAGAGGGGCGTGCCGAGGGAGGCGGCGAGCGCCTTCGCGGCGCCGATGCCGACCATCAGGGCCCCGGCGAGACCGGGCCCGCTCGTGACCGCGACCGCGTCGAGGTCCTGCAGGGTCACACGCGCCTCGACCAGCGCCGCCTCGATCGAGGGTGTGAGCGCCTCGAGGTGCGCGCGAGCCGCGACCTCGGGCACGACACCGCCGTAGCGGGCGTGCTCGTCCATGCTCGAGGCGATCGTGTTCGACAGCAGTGTGCGGCCGCGCACGATGCCGATGCCGGTCTCGTCGCAGCTCGTCTCGATGCCGAGCACCAGCGGTTCGGCACTGCTCATGTGCACGCCCCCGCATCGCTCGCCAGCGCACGATTCTGAGGAGACAGAGGCTCCCGAGGTGAGATCCCGCCACGGGCGTCCTCGGGATCGTCGATCCCCTCCGATGCGTGCCCGGGTCGCACCGCCCATCCCGCCACGTCCAGGCGCATGACGATCGCGTCGACGTCGTCGGGCTGGTAGTAGCGAGCACGTCGCCCGACCTCGGCGAAGCCCTCGGACGCGTACAGCGACTGCGCGACCGAGTTGTCGGCCCGCACCTCGAGGAAGACGTCACGCACGCCTCGCCGCGCGGCCTCCGCGAGCAGAGCGGTCAGCAGCGCCCTCCCCCGGCCTCGGCCGCGGCCGCCCGCGGCGATCGCGATCGTCTGGATGTCGGCATCCGCCGAGCCGCGCACGGCACGCAGCCCCGCGTACCCGATCAGCCGGCCCGCCTCTTCGACCACGACGTACCAGCCGTGCGGCGACTCGAGCTCTTCGCGCATCATCGCGTCAGACCACGCGTCGCTGGGGAACGACGCGCGCTCGAGCGCCATGATGGCGTCGAGGTCGGCGAGGGTGGCCCGCCGGGTGCTCATACTTCGTCTCGCTGTCGCTCGCTCAGCACGGGTGCGGTGACCCGCTTGGGTCCGTGCGGCATGGTGACATCCGGCGAGCGCAGATAGAGAGGTTCGGTCCACGCGGGGATGCGTCCGGCGGCGGACGACCTCCCCGCGACGATCGCGACCATCGCGGCCGACACCGCCGAGGCGTCGCGACGCTCGGCGCCGAGTTCGGCGAGCCGCGCGTCGATCTCGTCGCGCGGAATGAGCGCGGGCTCGGTGGAGCGAACCGGCAGCCCGTCGTCGTCGATCCGGTCGTACACGGTGAACGCGAACTCGCGGCGACGGGCATCCGTGACGACGGCGAACCGGGCGGGCTCGGTGCCGGTCAGCGCGCCCGCGAGGAAGACCTCCAGCGCGACGGCGTCGTGGCTGACGACCGGAACGACCGGGATGCCCCTGCCCAGCGCGAACGCCCGCGCCGCAGCGATCCCGACGCGGAGCCCGGTGAACGGACCCGGCCCCATGCCCGCAGCGACATACGTGAGCGCCTCGGCGGACGACTCGGGAGAGGTGGATGCCGCGGCCAGCGCGTCCTGCAGCAGGCCGCCGATCGCCTCGGCGTGTCCGAGCGGATTCTCGCTCGCGCCCTCGGCGAGCACGACGCCGTCGTCTTCGACCACCGCGACGGCGGTGCCGAGCGAGGTGTCGATGGCGAGAATCACCCTTCCAGGGTAGTCGGCGCGCGTGCGGGGCCGACCTGTGCCGATCGCTCTCGACCCGCAGCCTTGACGTCCGGCCGGTTGCCGCCACGGACGGCCGAGCAAGGGAAACCGATCGGCGTCGGGCGACGAACAACCATCGTGAACCCGCTCCCGCACTCGCTGCCGCTTCGCACCGACGGCGCCGCCCTCGGACTGCGCCGTCTCACCGTGCCCACCTCGATCGGCGACGTCGTCGTGCACGCCGGACGCGAAGCCGGCGGACCCGCGACGATCCTGCTTCACGGCGCGGCCGGTTCGTGGACGACCTGGACTCCGCTGATCGCGGCGTCCGGCCTCGGCATCGGCGCGCGGCTCACCGATGTCGTCGCACTCGATCTGCCCGGCTGGGGCGAGAGCGGCACGCTGCGCCGTGCGCGGACCGTCGAGGACGTGTCGGATGCCGTCGTGGACGTCGCCCGCGCGCTCGGCTACTCGTCGTGGCGCCTGGTCGGGCACTCGCTCGGCGGCTTCGTCGCCCTGGACGTGGCGGCGCGGCATCCCGAATCGACCGCCGGCGTGACGCTCGTCTCATCAACGGGCAGGGGTGTGCTCGATGCAATCCGCCGCCCGCTGCGCGGCGGCCTGCGCCTGCCGTGGTTCGCCGGGATGCTGCTGACGATGCGGGTGCTTGCCCTGTTCTCGCGGGCGGGCGCGGCGTTCGTTCGCCTGCTCGGCCGCCTCGGCTGGCTGCGCGCGCTGTCGTCGCCGCTGTTCTCGCGTGCCGTGCATCCCTCCGTCACTGCAGCGTTCGCCGACGAACTGCGTCCGGCCGCGTTCGCGCGCGCGGCGCGTCTGGCCGCCGACTACGAAGAGCGCACGTGGACGGGCATCCGCTGTCCTGTGCGGTCGGTGCGCGGGTCGCGCGACGTGTTCGCCGGCGAGACGGATGCCGCAGCCTTCTTCTGGCTGATCCCCGACTTCCGCGAGGTGCGCCTCGCCGATGCCGGTCACTTCGCGAACGTGGAGCGCCCGGATGCCGTGCTCGCGGCCGTCGGCGACGGCGCGGCTCCGCGAGCGGGGCGGCCGTACAGCCCTCCCCCGGCCTTCGTACCCGAGCGAGCGCCGCGGAGCGAGGGTCGCCTCGTCGGTGCCTCGGCCGCTACGGCCGCCGCGACACCGTGACGATGCGCGGCGCGTCCGCATCGAGCTCCTGCGAACCGCGTGACGGATCGCCGCACATCGTGTCGGCGCCGCGGCCGCCGAGCTCGCGCTCCAGCTCGATCTCCCACCACTCATCGCGCAGCCCGTCGACCATGCCGCGGCCCCACTCGACGATGACGACCGAACGATCCACGTCGATGTCGAGGTCGTCGAGTTCGAGCGCAGAGCCGAGCCGATAGGCGTCGACGTGCACGAGCGGTGCGCCGCCGACGAGCGACGGATGCGTGCGCGCGATCACGAACGTCGGACTCTGCACCGGTCCGCGCACCCCGAGCCCCGCGGCGACCCCGCGCGTGAGGGTCGTCTTGCCGGCGCCCAGCGCGCCCGTGAGCACGACGAGGTCACCGGGCCGCAGCATCCCGCCGATGCGTTCGCCGAAAGCCTCCATGTCGTCGGGGCCCTCGATCACGTATCGCCCGACGAGCGGATCGATCCCGCTCACGCCGACACCTGACGACGGGGCACACGGGGTCCGATGCGCGTCACGATCTCGTAGTTGATCGACGACGCGGCATCCGCCCACTCGTCCGCGGCGGGCACGCCGAGCGTGGGGTCGCCGAAGAGCACGACCTCGTCGCCCACCGCCACCGCGTGGTCGCCGACATCGACCACGAACTGGTCCATCGCAACGCGTCCGGCGACGGTGAACCGCCTGCCCCCGATCGTGACGGGTGCCACGCCCGACGCCTGCCGAGGAACACCGTCGGCATAGCCGAGCGGCACGAGCGCCAGCGTCGATTCGCGCTCGGTGCGGTAGTCGTATCCGTACGAGACACCATGGCCGGCGGACACGCGTCGCACCGCGGCGACCGGTGCACGCAGCGTCATCGCGGGGCGCAGACCCAGATCGGCCGATGACCGCCCGGCGAACGGCGAGAGCCCGTAGATCCCGATGCCGATCCGCACGCAGCCCAGGCGCGTCTCCGGCAGGGCGATCGCCGCGTGCGTCGCCGCGATGTGGCGCAGCGGCGGAGCGAGGCCCGCGGATGCCGCCACCCCGACGCCGTCCTCGAACGTCTGCAGCGCGATCCTGTCGTCGTGCGCGGAGGCGTTGGAGAGGTGGCTGAACAGGCCGATCACGCGGAGCCTGCCGATCCGCTCCAACCGCGCCGCCTCCGAGAACACCACCCGGTAGTCCTCGGGGGCGATGCCGTTGCGCGCCAGCCCGGTCTCCAGCTTGAGATGAACGCCGACCGGGCGATCCTGGGATGCCGCGGCCGCCGCCTGCAGCAGCTGATCGAAGTTCGACACCCCGAGCTCGACACCCGCCGACGCCGCTTCGGCGAATGACGTCCTGGGCGCATGGAGCCACGCCAGGATGGGCGCCATGATGCCGCCGCGGCGCAAGGCGAGCGCCTCACCGATGTCGGCGACGCCGATTCGGCTGGCGCCGCCCTCGAGCGCTGCGGCCGCCGAGCGCACGGCACCGTGCCCGTAGCCGTCCGCCTTGACGACGGCGATCACCTCGGAGTCGGTCAGCCGACGCAGGTGCCGCACGTTCGCCGCTATCGCGCCGACATCGATCGTCGCCTCACGCAGCACGCCGGCCGGCAGGCGGCTCATACGCCCTCTCCCGCGGTGGCCGCGGGTGGCGAGTCGGGCGCGGTGGCCGCGAGTCGCGAGTCAGGCGCGGCATCCCCCGCAGCCTCCGCCACGACGAACGCGGTCGCGAAGCCGGCGTCGTGCGACATCGAGAGGTGCAGCCCGGTGATCCCGCGCTCGGCGATCACCGCAGCGGTCGAACCGGTGAGCGTGAACCACGGGCGACCGGATGCCTCGGGCGTGATCTCGATCTCGGTCCAGTGCACGCCGTCGGAGCCCCCGAGGGCCTTGATCAGTGCTTCCTTCGCGGCGTAGCGCGCGGCGAGAGAGCGCGGCGAGCGCGTCTGCTCAGTCGCTGAGAACAGTCGCTCGAGAAGGCGCGGCGTGCGCTCGAGAGTGCGCTCGAACCGGGCGATGTCGACGAGGTCGACGCCGATCCCGACGATCATGCTCGACCCCTTTTATGCACCCCGCCACTTTATCCCGCGGAATCCACGCATCGTCTGCTCGGCGAAACCACCTCTTTCGACGAGTCCACCCGCCATCGACGCGCCAGCGCGGGTGGATTGGTCGAGAAGCGGTGGTTGCGCCGCGGAAACCAGACGCCGTCCGGACTACTCGACCGTGACGGACTTCGCGAGGTTGCGGGGCTGATCGACGTCCAGACCCTTCGCCGTGGCGAGGCCCATCGCGAAGATGTGCAGCGGCACGACGGCCAGGAGCGGCTCGAAGAGGGGTCCGGCGAGAGGAATGCGCAGCACCTCGTCGGCATGCGGCATGACCGCGGCGTCTCCCTCTTCGGCGATCGCGATCACGCGGGCACCGCGCGCGCGGATCTCCTCGATGTTCGAGACGACCTTCTTGTGCAGCTCTGCGGATTCGCGGGGCGACGGCACGATCACGAACACGGGCTGGCCGGCCTCGATGAGGGCGATGGGCCCGTGCTTGAGCTCACCGGCCGCGAAGCCCTCGGCGTGGATGTAGGCGAGCTCCTTGAGCTTGAGCGCGCCCTCCATGGCGATCGGGTAGCCGACGTGGCGGCCGAGGAAGAGCACCGAGCGGGTGTCGGCCATCCAGTGGGCGAGCTGCTCGATGCGCTCCTGCTCTTCCGCGAGGATGCGGCGGATCTTGTCGGGGATGGACTCGAGCTCGAGCACGTGCTGCGCCGCTTCGGTCGTGCCGACCGTGCCGCGGACGCGGCCGATGTGCAGCCCGAGCAAGTACAGCGCGGTGATCTGCGCGACGAAGGCCTTCGTCGAGGCGACCGCGACCTCGGGCCCCGCGTGCGTGTAGACGATCGCGTCGGACTCGCGCGGAATCGTCGCCCCCTGCGTGTTGCAGATCGACAGGGTGCGCGCGCCGTGCTCGCGGGCGTACTTGACGGCCATGAGCGTGTCCATGGTCTCGCCCGACTGGCTGATCGAGACGACGAGCGTGTCGGGTCCGATCACCGGGTCGCGGTAGCGGAACTCGTGCGCGAGTTCGACATCGACCGGAACCCGCGCCCACTGCTCGATCGCGTACTTGCCGACCGCACCGGCGTAGGCCGCGGTGCCGCAGGCGACGATGATGATGCGCTGAATCCCGGAGAACAGCTCGTCGAGCCCATCGAGCTCGGGGATGACGACCTGGCCGTCGCGCGCGCGACCCAGGATCGTGTTGTTCACGGCCTCCGGCTCTTCGCTGATCTCCTTCGCCATGAAGCTGGTCCAGCCGCCCTTGTCGGCGGCCGAGGCATCCCACAGCACTTCGAACGGCTCGACCTCGACGGCGTTGCCGTGGAAGTCGGTGACGGAGACACCCTCTGGTGTGATGGCGACGATCTGGTCCTGGCCGATCGCGAGCGCGTTGCGGGTGTGCTCGACGAACGCTGCCACGTCGGAGCCGAGGAAGTTCTCGCCCTCGCCGAGGCCGATCACCAGCGGCGAGTTGCGGCGGGCGCCGACGACGAGGCCGGGGTGGTCTTCGTGCATCGCGAGCAGGGTGAAGGCACCCTCGAGGCGGCTGACGACGGCGCGGAACGCGGCGACCAGGTCGCCGCCTGCGGTCTGGTACTCGCGCCCCAGGAGGATCGCGGCGGCTTCGGTGTCGGTCTCGCTGCGGAACGAGTAGCCGTCCGAGACCAGCTCGGCCTTGATCTCGGAGAAGTTCTCGATGATTCCGTTGTGGATGACGGCGAGCTTGTCGTCGTCGGCCAGGTGCGGGTGCGCGTTCGTGTCGGTGGGTCCACCGTGGGTCGCCCACCGCGTGTGGCCGATCCCGGTCCTGCCGTCGGCCAGCGGGTTGGCGCTGAGGTCGTCGCGCAGCACCTTGAGCTTTCCAGCGCGCTTGCGCATGCCAAGGCCGCCGTCGCCGTCGATCACCGCGACGCCTGCGGAGTCATAGCCCCGGTACTCGAGCCGGGCAAGGCCGGCGAGAAGGATGGCCTGGCTGTCGCGAGGGCCTACGTATCCGACGATTCCACACATGGACTCAATCCTATGGTCGCGCGATGCGAGCATCCTGAGCGGCGGCCGAGGAGGCGGATGCTGCGAACGGCGCGGCTGTCGTCACAGCTTGCGCAGCAGAACCCGATCGACGGCGTGCGTGGCTCCCTTTTCGAGCACGAGAGTCGCCTGGTGCTTGGTCGGCAGGACGTTCTCTTCGAGGTTCGGCAGGTTGATGTCGTTCCAGTACCCGAGCGCGGTCTGCACGGCTTCCTCATCGGAGAGGTGCGAGAAGACGTTGAAGAAGGAGTTGGGGTTCGCGAACGCGCCGCGGCGGAGTGCGAGGAAGCGGTCCACGAACCAGGACGCGATGTGGTCGGAGTCGGCGTCCACGTAGATGGAGAAGTCGAAAAGCTCGCTCACTGCGATGTCGTTCGGCGAAGGCGAGGGCTGCAGGACGTTGAGTCCTTCGACGATCACGACGTCGGGACGCCGCACGGTGACGTGGGCGTCGGGCACGATGTCGTAGCGCATGTGCGAGTAGAAGGGCGCCCGCGCCTCCGGAGCCCCGCTCTTGACGTCAGTGAGGAAGCGCACGAGGCCGCGGCGGTCGTACGACTCAGGAAAGCCTTTGCGCTCCATGAGCCCGCGCCGCTCGAGCTCGGCGTTCGGGTAGAGGAACCCATCCGTCGTGACGAGCTCCACGCGCGGCGTGCCCGGCCAGCGGCTCATCAGCTCTCGGAGGAGTCGTGCGATCGTCGACTTGCCGACCGCAACGGATCCGGCCACGGCCACCACGAAAGGCGTCGTGGTGTCGGGTTCGCGCAGGAACGCGCTCGTGTCAGCGCCCAGGCGCTTGGTCGCGTTCGCGTAGAGGCTCAGCAGGCGGCTGAGCGGGAGATACACCTCGCGCACCTCGGCCATGTCGAGCATGTCGCCGAGGCCTCGGATCTGCACGATCTCGGTCTCGGCCAGCGGCTGCGGCATGTCAGCGGCCAGCCGCGCCCACTCCCCGCGGTCGATCTCGCGGTAGAGCGAAGGCGTGACTGCGCTCGTCACTCGGGTCGCGGCGTCGTCGGCGGGCATCCTGAACATCGTATCGGGTGCCGATGCCGCGGCCCCGAGCCGCGTATCGCGCGCAAACCCACACCACCTCGCGCCAGGTCCGCGCGCTACGCTTCACCCGTGCGCCTCGGAGTCCTCGATATCGGCTCGAACACCGTCCACCTGCTCGTTGCCGATGTGCGACCCGGCGGGCGACCGCTCGCGACCACGAGCCAGCGCACCGTCCTGCGTCTGATGCGCTATCTCACTCCCGACGGCGCGATCATCGAGGAGGGCGTCGTCGCACTCGAGAACGCGGTTCGCGAGGCACGGTCGGTGGCCGAGACCGAGAAGGTCGACGAACTGCTCGCCACCGCCACCTCAGCGGTGCGCGAAGCCGAGAACGGGGCCGCGGTGATCGCCCGCATCGAGGCCGCGCTGGGTCAGCCGCTGCAGGTGCTGGGCGGCGACACCGAGGCTCGCTTCACTTTCCTGGCCGTCCGGCGGTGGTTCGGCTGGGCAGCCGGGCAGATCCTGCTGTTCGACATCGGCGGCGGCTCCCTCGAGATCGCGGCCGGGGCCGACGAGCTGCCCGAGGTCGCGGCATCCGTCCCTCTCGGCGCGGGCCGGATGACGGTCCGGTTCCTTCCCGACGACCCGCCGGGCGCGGATGCGGTCGACCTCCTGCGCACCCATGCCGCGGGCGTCCTGCGGCCGACCGCGGAACTGTTCGCGTCACAGCCCCGCCCTGATCACGTCGTCGGGTCGTCCAAGGCGATCCGGTCGCTGGCGAAGCTCGCCGGCTACCCCATGCCGGGGTGGTCCGGCATCGAGAGGATGGTGCTCCCGCGAAGCGAGCTCAAGGCCTGGATCCCCCGACTCGCGCGCATCCCGGCTGAGACCCGCCAGGAACTGCCCGGCATCACCGCCGATCGCACGTTCCAGATCGTGGCCGCTGCCGTCGTGCTGCACCAGGCCATGAAGGCCATGGACGTCGACGAGCTCGAAGTCTCACCCTGGGCACTGCGCGAAGGCGTGCTGCTTCGCTACATCGAGTCGCTGTCCTGGAACGCCCCGAGCGCGTAGGCGGCAGCTACGCGCTCGGCGCTCTCCCGAAGCTCAGTCGCTGAGCGTGACGTGGTCGACCATGAGATGACCCCACTCGCCGGTCGCGTCGTCGAGGATCTGGAACTGCGCGGCCTGTCCGCGCAACTCCAGACCCGCTATGGACGTGCGCGGTCGGCTGCGCCACACTTCAACCTATGGACGCTCACCCGGCGTCGATCCGCACACCAGACCAGCGCATCCGGGTCTTCCTGAGCTCCACTCTCCGAGAACTGGAGCCCGAGCGCGAAGCCGCGCGTGCCGCGATCGAGTCACTCCATCTCGCACCGGTCATGTTCGAACTCGGGGCGCGGCCGCATCCGCCCCGGTCGCTGTACCGCGCATACCTCGCGCAGAGCGACATCTTCGTCGGTCTGTACTGGCAGGAACTACGGATGGGTCGCACCCGACGAGAAGGTCTCGGGGCTCGAGGACGAATACCTTCTCTCCGCCCAGCTGCCGCATCTGATCTACATCAAGCATCCCGCCGCCGATCGCGACCCCCGCCTCGCCGAACTGCTCGACCGCATCCGGGGCGATGACAGCAGCTCCTACCGCGGTTTCGAGACTCCCGCCGAACTGGCGAACCTGATCATCGCCGACATCGCGACGCTCCTGGCCGACCGGTTCGACGCGTCGCGGCCGCACGCCGAGGCGAGGCAGCCGGCGTCCGGGCTCGGCATCCCCGCCCCGTTCTCGCGGCTCGTCGGCCGCACCGATGAGCAGCAGAAGCTGCTCGATCTGCTCGACACTCCGGGCGTTCGCATCGTCACGATCGTGGGTCCTGGCGGCATCGGAAAGTCGCGGCTCGCGATCGAGGTCGCTGAGGCGGTGGTCGCCTCCGGGCGCGAAGTCGCCTTCACCGCGCTGGAGACGATCACTTCGCCCGATCGCGTCCTGAGCGCGATCGCCCGCGCTGCAGGCGTGCGCGAAACCGGTGAGGAGCGGTTCGAGACCAAGCTCATCACCGCCTTGGCCGGGCGCGACATGCTGCTGGTCGTCGACAACATGGAGCACCTGCTGGATGCCACCGGCGACCTGGTGCGCCTGATCACCGAGCTGCCCCGCCTTCAGCTGCTCGTCACGAGCAGGTCGCCGCTGCGCGTGCGCGCCGAGCGCACCTTCGAGCTCGGCCCGCTGACCCTGCCCGAGCCCGACGCCCCGCCGGAGGATGCCGCGCAGGCGAGCGCCGTGGCGCTGTTCGTCGAACGCGCCATGGCGATCAATCCCGCGTTCCGGGTGACGGAGGAGCACGCACCGCACATCGCGGGCATCGTCCGGGCTCTGGACGGAGTGCCGCTCGCGATCGAGCTGGCCGCGGCCCGCACGCGCACGATGTCGCCGCGCGAGATCCTCTCGCGCCTCGACTCCGCGCTGAGTCTGCTCGTCGGCGGCGCGCGCGACCTGCCTGAACGACAGCGGACGGTACGGAGCACGATCGAGTGGAGCGTGCGGCTGCTGGACGCTGAGGCGAAGGCCGCATTCGAGGCGCTCTCGGTGTTCTCGGGGCCGTTCACCTTCGTCGCGGCCGAAGCGGTGCTCGGCAGCGATTCCAGCGATCCGGGCGACGGTGCGTTCGCGGCGATCGAAGCGCTCATCGACACGAGCCTCCTCTGGCAGCACGAGCGCGACGGCATCCGCGTGTTCGGGATGCTGGTGCTCGTCCGTGCCTTCGCGCGCCAGACGGCCGAAGACGAATCGATCGCCCCCGCCGTCGCTGCAGCTCGCGAGCGATGGGTCGCGTACTACATCGGGCTCGCCCGCGAGGCCTCCGCGGGCATGCGCACCGCCGATCAGCCCGGCGTGATGCGGCGGCTCGACGCCGAAGTGGAGAACCTCGGCGCGGTCATGCGTCATCTGCTCGACGCGGGTCGCCTCGACGAAGCCGCCGAGTTCGCCTGGTCGCTCTACCTGTACGTCTGGATCAGCGGCCTTCTCGGCGTGGTGCGGGACTGGATGGCCGAGCTGCTCGAGCGGGCCGAGCGCGACGGCACGCCACTGGCCCCCCGCACCGAGGCGATCGCGCTGTACTTCACGCGCGCCATTGCCTACTGGCAGGATCCGGGCGTCGACGTCCTGCCCGGGCTGCAGTCCAGCGCTGCCCTGTTCGAGCAGTCCGGCGACCAGGCCAGTGCCGCTCTGGCCGGGGTGTCGATCGCACTCGCCTATCTGTCGGCCCCGGACGGACCCGAGCTCGCGTCGGCACGCGATGCACTCGAGGCGAGCCTGGCCGGCTTCCGCGAGGCGGGCGATGCCTGGGGTCAGGCGATGGTCCTCGTGACGCTCGGCCGCGTCGATCTCGCCACGGAGGATGTCGAAGGCGCCGCGAAACGCTTCGACGAGAGCTTCAAGCTGGCGTCGTCCGCGGGCGAGATGCTCGGCATCGTGATCGCCCAGCACAACCGCGGCTGGCCCAAGTTCCTCGCGGGCGACATCGACGGGGCGGAGCTGGACTTCGCCGAGGCGCTGGACACCTCGCTGGCGATGCGCCACGACGAAGGCATCGCGTACGGGCTCGAGGGCCTCGCGGCGGTCCGCGCCGCCCAGGGCAACGCGGAGCAGACCGGTCTGCTGCTGGGCGCTTCGCAGCGCCTCCGCCGTCGCGCCGGGATCGTCAACCTCGCGGGGTTCACCTCCTATGCTCCGCTCGTCGAAGGGCTCCGCGAGGGCGGGGCGTCGGAAGTGCTGGATGCCGCGATGGCGGCCGGCGCGGACCTCCCCGTATCGGAAGTGGTGGCACGTGTCACAGACTGATGCCCGCGCAGGCGACCGCGTCGAACGCCCGAGCGATGACGGCGTGCTTCCGGTCACGCGTGTCGTCGCGATCGTCATCGTCCCGTTCCTGGTGATCGCCGCGATCCTGCTGTTCGCGTTCCCGAAGCGCACCGGCGAGCTGTTCGCGTGGGCGATCGCCGCTCCGCTGTCGGCGTACATGCTCGCTTCCGCATACGTCGGCGGAATCTGGTTCTTCGTGCAGGTCGCACGCGCGCGCCGCTGGCACCGGATCGCTCCCGGTTTCCCTGCGGTCGTCGTCTTCGCCGGCGCGCTCCTGGTGGCGACGCTGCTGCACCTGGACCTGTTCTCGCGGAACCTCTCCTTCTTCGCATGGATCACGCTGTACGCGACGACACCGTTCGTCGTTGCGTGGCTGTGGTGGATTCAACGCGGCCGCGACGACGGCAGGCTTGAAGAACCCGATGCGCGTGTCCCGCTCATCGTGCGCGGCATCATGCTCGCCGTCGGCGCCGCGTCGCTCGTGACCGGCGCGATCCTGTTCCTCGCGCCGACGCTGGTGATCCCGGTGTGGGCGTGGGACCTCACAACACTGACCTCGCAAGTCGTCGGGGCCGTGCTGTCACTGCCGGGCGTCGTCGCGATCGGATTCCTGCGCGACGACCGCTGGAGCTCGTTCCGGGTGCTCTTCCAGGCGCAGCTGGTGAGTCTCGTCGCGATCGTGGGATCGCTGATCGCGGGTCGCGACGGTCTCCACTGGGACCGGCCGGCGACGCCCGCATTCCTTGCCCTGGTCGCGGTCGCGTTCGTCGGCTACCTCACGCTGACGGTGTGGATGGAGCTGCGCCTGCGTCGCGGCGGCGATGGCGCACGCTGAGCGGCGCCGGCAGGAGCGTCAGCGCCCGGGCTGCCGGTACTTGACCTGCTCGACCTTCCGCAGCGCCTCCATCGTCTCTTCGACGGTCAGCAGGACC
Organism: uncultured Actinomycetota bacterium; assembly: GCA_963713325.1. GTDB lineage: Bacteria > Actinomycetota > Actinomycetes > Actinomycetales > Microbacteriaceae > Microbacterium. The sequence goes on along the minus strand of CAVQLL010000013.1, from coordinate 65,694 downwards.
GTCGTCTCGAACGAGCGCATCGCGCCGCCGCCACCGATCGCCAGCGCGACCGCGGCCATCGAGACGTTGTCGGGCGCTTCCCACAGGGTGTAGCCGTCGTGCGCGCCGAACGCGTACCAGAATCCGTGGAGGCTGCCACCGACCGACTCGATGTAGGCCTTGCGCCGCTTCCCGTCGGTCCTCGGGGTTGCCGGCGAGCCTCGCCCAGGTCTCCGGCGTGTAGCTGAACTTCGACAGGTAGAGAGGCATCTTCGGGTCCCTTCGTCCGGTGTCGGACGTGCTGAACCCAGATTGGCCCTTCGCGGCCGGGTCTTCAATGGCCCTGCGCTACAGCGCGAGGCGCTCCCGCACGACGCCGGCCAGGCGATCGGCGTAGCCCTGCGCGGCACCCGCATCAGCGGCCTCGACCATGACTCGCACCATCTCCTCGGTGCCCGAAGGGCGCAGCAGCACGCGCCCAGAATCGCCGAGCTCCGCGGCCACCGCGGCCACGGCATCCGCCAGGCCCTCGTCGGTGGATGCCCGCGTGCGGTCGACGTTGCGAACGTTCACGAGCACCTGCGGGTACACGGTCATGATCGACGCGAGCTGCGCGAGGGTCTTGTCCTGCCGCGCCATCTCGGCCATCAGGTGCAGGCCCGTGAGCAGTCCGTCGCCGGTCGTGGCGTACTCGCTCATGATCACGTGGCCGGACTGCTCGCCGCCGAGGGAGAACCCGCCCTCGTTCATGGCCTCGAGCACATAGCGGTCGCCGACCGCGGTCTGCACGACGTTGATGCCCTGCTCGGTCATCGCCCGGTGCAGCCCGAGGTTGCTCATCACCGTCGCGACGAGCGTGTCGTCCACGAGGTGTCCGCGATCCTTCATCGAGACCGCGAGGATCGCCATGATCTGATCGCCGTCGACGATCCGGCCGCGGGAGTCCACGGCCAGGCACCGGTCGGCGTCGCCGTCGTGCGCGATGCCGATGTCGGCTCCGTGCCGCACGACCTCTTTGGCGAGCGAGTCGAGGTGGGTGGATCCGACGCCGTCGTTGATGTTGAGACCGTCGGGGTCGGCGCCGATCACCGTGACCCGAGCGCCCGCGTCGCGGAACGTCTCGGGCGAGACCCCGGATGCCGCGCCGTGCGCGCAGTCGAGCACGACGTGCAGCCCGTCGAGGCGATGCGGCAGCGAGGCGAGAAGGTGCACGACGTAGCGGTCCTCGGCATCCGCGAACCGGCGGATGCGGCCGACGCCGGCGCCGGTGGGCTGCAGCTTCGGCAGAGTCATCGCGTGCTCGATGCGCTGCTCGACCACGTCGGGGAGCTTGACACCTCCGCGCGCGAAGATCTTGATGCCGTTGTCGGGAGCGGGGTTGTGCGATGCCGAGACCATCACGCCGAAGTCGGCCTCGATGTCGGCGATCAGATACGCGGTCGCGGGCGTCGGAAGGACGCCGGCATCGAGCACGTCGACTCCGGAGGAGGCGAGGCCTGCGGACACCGCGGCGGCGAGGAACTCACCCGAGACGCGCGGGTCGCGCGCGACGACGGCGGTGAGGCGCTTGCCGGCGGCCTTGCGGGCCTCGGCAGTACGGCCCTGGCCCAGGACGACGGCGGTCGCCTGGGCCAGGGTGAGTGCGAGGTCGGCGGTGAGGGGGCCGTTGGCCAGCCCCCGCACCCCGTCCGTGCCGAACAGCGGCATCGGAGGGTTTCCGACCTAGCGCTTCGAGTACTGAGGAGCCTTGCGGGCCTTCTTGAGACCGGCCTTCTTGCGCTCCTTGACGCGCGCGTCGCGCGAGAGGAAGCCGGCCTTCTTGAGCGTGGCGCGGTTGTTCTCCTCGTCGATGCCGTTCAGCGAGCGGGCGATGCCCAGACGCAGCGCACCGGCCTGGCCCGAGGGGCCTCCGCCGGAGATGCGCGCGATGACGTCGTACGCGTCGGTGAGGTTGAGCACCGTGAAGGGGTCGGTCACGAGCTGCTGGTGCAGCTTGTTCGGGAAGTAGTCCTCGAACGTGCGGCCGTTGACGGTGATGACGCCCGAGCCGGGAACGATGCGCACGCGGGCGATCGCCTGCTTGCGACGGCCGACCGCTGCGCCGGGAACGCTGAGCACAGGGCGCTCCACGGCCACGACCGTCTGGTCGACCGGGGTCTCGGTCGAGAAGTTGCTTTCGGTGGATTCTTCGATCTTCGCCACGAGTGTGTCCTTAGTCAGTCTGGGAGGCGCTTACTGGGCGACCTGGTCGAGGGTGAAGGTCTTGGGCTGCTGTGCACCGTGGGGGTGCTCGGCGCCGCGGTAGACCTTGAGCTTGGTGAGCTGCTGCGCACCCAGGCTGTTCTTCGGGAGCATGCCGCGGACGGCCTTCTCGACAGCGCGCTCGGGGTTCTTCGCGAGGAGCTCTTCGTAGGTGACCGACTTCAGGCCGCCGGGGTAACCCGAGTGGCGGTAGGCCTTCTTCTTCTGGAGCTTCTGTCCCGTCAGCGCGACCTTGTCGGCGTTGATGATGATGACGAAGTCGCCCATGTCCATGTGGTTGGCGAAGGTCGCCTTGTGCTTGCCGCGGAGCAGGGCCGCGGCGTGGCTTGCGAGCCGGCCGAGAACGACGTCGGTGGCGTCGATGACAAGCCACTCACGCTGAGCTTCGCCAGCCTTGGGGGTGTACGTGCGCGTCACAATAGTGCTGCTTTCTTGATTCGAACGGAGATGTTCGTGAATCCCGCTCCGGGGTGCTTCGGCGGGTCGGATTTCCGGTTTCCGGTTCCTGAGCCTGTCGAAGAGCGCCAGTGGAGGGCTCACGTTCGCGGTGCGAGGCCAGCAGGGCGCAGGCACCAAGGATCGATTCTACGGCATCGGGATGCCGCGGCCAAACCGCCTCTCGCTGCACCGAAGGACGACCCACGCCGACCACGGTGATCAGCTAGCCTCAGTGCACGGCACCGCAAGGACGTGGTGCGGCCGCGTCAGCGGGATGACGAGAGATCGGGCATCGGGATGGGATCGACTGGTCCTCGCCAGGCGAGTGGATTCGTCCGCAGCGCCGTGGCCGCGCTCATCGTGCTCACCTTCTGTGCAATCGCCGGATCGTTGATTCGGATGACACTCGCGTGGCGTCGTTCGACGCAACGCGACGCTGAGCTCGACTATTGGGCCTATTCGAGCGATTCGCGAGGCCCATACCGAGAGCCCACATCGTCGATCCATCCCGCCGTCAGGTCAGCCACGGGAACATAACCCCCTGTTAACACGGGGCGCCCCAGCTTGTAACGCGTTCGCGGCAGGCTCGGACGATGGCCGCCGCGTCGCGAATCGAGTGGATGGATGTCCTGCGCGGGACTTCCATCGTCCTGGTGGTGTTCAACCACGCCATCCTTTTCGCGAACAGCTCGACCGGTTCGCCTCCGCTCGCCTGGGCTCTGAACGAAATGTTCGCGCCGATCAGGATGCCGCTCATGGTGTTGCTGTCCGGACTGCTGGTGGCGCCATCGCTCGCGCGGGGCGCGCGGCGCTACATGGTCGGAAAGATGCGGCGTGTGCTGTACCCGTACGTGGTGTGGTCGGCGATCGCGTTGCTGCTGCTCGCGGTGTGGGGGCTGCGCGATGGCCTGGTCGGCGGCGCCGATCCGTTGGGAGACCCCGTCATTTGGGTCTGGTGGACGCCGCTTCAATTGCTGCTCTCCCCCGTCGAACACCTGTGGTTCCTTTACGACCTGTTCCTCTTCTATGTGATCGCGCTTGCGGTCCGGTGGATCTCGCCGCTGTGGATCGTCGCCGGAGCACTGGTCACCGCCGCGCTCATCCCCGACTTCGAGGTGCGCCGGTTCTTCTTTCTCCTGGTCTTCTTCATGCTCGGCGTCTGGTTCTCGCATCGGCCAGGACTCTTGGATCGCCTTCTGGCGAAGCCATGGGTCGTATGGCTGAGCGCCGTGGTCGCTCTGGGCGTCGTCGCCGCCGTCGCGCTCGGCGGTGGCATCCGCTATATGGCGTTGTCGGCGCCGTTCGTCGCAGCGGGCATCGTCTTGGCGATCGTCCTCGCGAAGAAGGTCGGCGCGGCGCGGTGGCTGCGTCCGCTCCGCTTCGTGGGCCGAGACAGCCTCGTCTTCTATCTCGTCCACTGGTGGCCGACGAGCGCTGGAGTCGCGTTGGGGGCCGTGACCGGCAACGGGTGGGTGGCGATCGTGGTGGGATTCCTCGCGGGCCTCGGTGTCTCCGCTGCGATCGCGTGGCTGGTAAAGCTGTGGCCGCCGGTCAACTGGCTCTTCTCGGCGCCTCAACGGCGCGTCGTGCCTGTCGAGTCGAGGTCCCGTGATTCGTTCTGACGGTTGCGACATATAGCGCCGACCCTCACGCGCGGCAGGCTCCGACGGATGGTTGAAGGCCTCGCTCGCCCCACGTGCCCCCGTTTCTTCGCAGGAACGCGACATGCCGTTCACACGCCTGACACACGCGCCTGGAACGCTGGGCCGTAGGGAGATCTGCACCGCACCGCTGGCCACCCTCCGGTCGCGAGCAGCCCGCGAACTCTGGGGGAGGATTCGTGACTGCCGGAGCGCTCAGCCGCCCCGGGACCTCGACAACGGCGACGAGCGCACCGGCTTCCGCCAACTGGCGTCGGCAATACGCGCGCCTGCTCGCCGTGACTGACCTTCTCGTGCTGATCTGGGCGGTCTTCGGCACGCAGCTGGTGTGGTTCGGACTGGGCAACGCCGAGGTGTCGATCCGCGCCGACTCGCGGCTGAGCGACATCGGCTACTGGGCGTTCTCGGCCGGACTCATCGCGGTCTGGATGCTGCTGCTGACCACCGATGACACACGGGGTTACCGGGTGATCGGCGTCGGTTCGACAGAGTACCGGCGCATCATCTCCTCGAGTGCCCGCCTGTTCGGAGCTATCGCGATCTGCGCATTCCTGCTGCGCGTGGACGTCGCGCGCGGCTATCTGCTCATCGCCTTCCCTCTCGGCGTCCTCGTGCTGTGCCTCAGCCGATGGCTGTGGCGCAGATGGCTCGTCGCGCTCCGAGCACGCGGTCTGTGGGTTGCCCGCATCCTCCTCGTCGGTTCCGAGCAGTCGGTCAGCACGATTGCGCGTGAACTCGCCAGCAGCGCTGATGCCGGCTACCACGTCGTCGGCGCCTGCGTACCCTCGGGACGCGTCGCCAGCACGATCGAAGGCACGGACATTCCCGTGATGGGCACTGTGGATGCCGTCGACCGGGCGATGGCGGCCTGCGGTGCCGATACCGTCGTCGTCACGAGCACCGATGATCTGCCGGCGGACAAGGTGAAGCAGATCAGCTGGGGGCTGCAGCCGGGTCGCGAGCATCTCATCCTCGCCCCGAGCATCGTCGACATAGCCGGTCCTCGTCTGACGACGAGGCCCGTCGCCGGCTTACCCCTCATCCACGTTGAGACGCCCCGCTTCACTCTTGGCCAGCGCATCGTGAAACGGAGCGTCGACCTCCTTCTCTGCGGCGTCGGAATCGTGGTGCTCTCGCCCGTGCTCCTCGCCATATCCGTCCTGGTGCGCCTCGACTCACCCGGACCGGTGCTGTTCAGACAGACGCGGGTGGGCTGGCGCGGCCGAACGTTCACGATGCTCAAGTTCCGCTCCATGGTCATCGACGCCGAGGAGCGCCTCCAGCACCTCCGTGACGAGGCCCGCGACGCAGGCAACGACGTGATGTTCAAGATGAAGGACGATCCGCGCATCACCCGGGTCGGCGCGATCATGCGCAAATACAGTCTCGACGAGCTGCCGCAGCTGTTCAACGTCTTCGGCGGCAGCATGTCGCTGGTCGGGCCGCGTCCTCCACTCGTCCAGGAGGTCGAACTCTACGACCCGCACGTGCACCGGCGATTCCTCGCAAAGCCCGGAATCACAGGTCTGTGGCAGGTGAGCGGGCGCAGCAATCTGTCCTGGGATGCGACGGTCCGCCTCGACCTCTACTACGTCGAGAACTGGTCCCTCACCGGCGACGTGGCCATCCTCGCCAAGACGATACGCGCCGTCCTCGCCAAGGACGGCGCCTTCTGAGTCCGGCAGACGATCCTCGACCGACTTGGCGACCTCGAGTGTTTACCCGTGCGAAATACGGCATCTCCCTACACTGGGAGCACGTTCTCGTGGGGAAGAACACCATGACCCTCACGTGCACCGATCAGTCCAATGGCGTCCTGGTCACGACGTTCCATCGTCGGACGCATCACTGGATCGAGAGGAGCCATATGAGAACCGCGACCATCGCCAGCGCCGCCGCAACAGCCCTCATCGTCCTTAGTCTGCTCGCAGTTCCAGCGGTCGCGAACGACGCCGCATACTTTGATCACGAGGACGTGCGGGTCGATTCGCCCCTCTCGGTCTACACAGCGGATTCCGACACCGCGGCGCCCCCCGCACCGACGACCGCAAGCGTCGAACTCACTCCGCTCATTGCCGCGTGGTGGTCGGGCGGCGCCGCCATCCTCGCCGGCGCGGCGATCGCCGTGGGCGCTTCGGTGCGTCGTCAAAGCAGGCTTGCAGACTGAGGCTTCGGGATCGTGATGCGATCGGAGGACGCGCAAGCCGCCGAGTTCGGGGACGGGTCGTGACGGACAACGGCTTCGACTCGGCGTCGGACACCGTTCGCCACGGTTTCGTGACACCGCACGCGGTCACAATCGGCAGAGATGGACGCATGGAGCTTGCGGGCTGCGTTTTCGACGCAGACGGGATCAAGGTCACCGCGCTCCGAACGCTACAGCGGCCACGAGGGCGATCGGGTGAGGACGGTGAATCCCGATCGGATCGAGCCCCCCGCGGATGCGCGTCGCGTACCCGGTCGAGGAGTGTATCTCGGTCATCTTCATGGGCGGATATTACGGCCATTTCATCACTGAGACGCTGTCGACGTTCTGGATCTTCGACGAGCACCCGGCGACGGACTTCGATTACTTCCTCTTCCATCCCTTCACGAGTGGTCGGGAGACCGCCGACTTCGTCCGATACTGCCTCGAGCGGTTCGGACTGGATCCCGAACGGATCGTTTTCGCCGACGGCGGTCCGCTCGAGGTCGATGAGCTCGTCGTGCCCGAGCGACTGCTCCGGTTGAACCACTCGGCCGATCCGCGGCTTCGCCGCGTCTACGAACGCCTCACCGCCGAGGTCCGTGAGCCCTGCACCCCCGACGGAGCGCATCTATCTCTCCCGTCGCAGCTACAACCGCACGAAGTTCGAACGCGTGATCGCCAACGAGGTCCGCATCGAACGACTCTTCCGCCGGCGCGGCTTCTCCATCGTCTACCCCGAGCAGCTGCCGTTCCCGGACCAGCTCGCGCTCTACAGCAATGCAGCGGTGATTGCCGGAATGTCAGGCTCGTCGCTGCACAACAGCATCTTCATGCGACCGGGAACCGCGGTCATCGAGCTGGGTGATCCCCGGTACGGTGGTCAGGCGGGCTCCCACGCAACTTGCTCTGCGACCAGATCTCCGGCGTGAGCAATACGCTGATCCCCTTCGCCGGGCGGCGCTTCGGCCCGAAGCGAACCATGCTGTTTCACACCGGCGACGATCGCGGACGGACTCGATGCCGCGCTCGAACCGGGATCGCGCGCAGAACGGCCGCCTGCCGATCTCTCCTGGCTGACGGACGCGCCCGAGGTGCTCTACCGATCGCTGCGACCCACTGTGGGCCATGTCGCTCGCAGTGTCGTCGGCGCGATTCGATGACGATGCGGCGGCCTCGCCCCGTGATGCGAGCACGCCGCTGCTAGCGGCGGTCGAAAGCAGTCACGTTCTCCACCGCAGCCGCGTTGTCGGGTACCCGGTCGCCGAACAGGTGTCGACGCGCCTCGGGGTAGCCGCGTCGCCATTCCCGGCGGCGTGACCACACCGTCCCCCAGGTCGCCTCCCGGCGTCGGCCGGCGGCGAGCTCGAGGAGGCGACGCGTCCCGGCGCCGAGCTGCAGCAGGCTGATCCCCATCGCGGCGAGCAGCGGCGTCCAGGTGTGGCTGAGCACGGTCGTCTTGCCTGCCATCACCATGCACATCTTCGTTCCGCTCGAGGACGTCGACCCGCCGACCATATGGATCATGCGCGCTTCGGGAACGATGACGGGGCGAAGACCCGCACGGCGCGCGCGACGGGAGAACTCCGCGTCCTCGCCGTACAGGAAATACCGCTCGTCGAGGCCGCCCAACATGTCCCAGTTGGACCGAGAAATGAGCAGCAGGCATCCGGTGATCACCGGCACCTCGCGCACGGTGTCGCGATCCCACCACCCGAGCGACTCGGGGTCGAAGACACGCGACCGCTTGAATATCGTGCTGAGCCCCGTTGCGAAGCACACCAGCGACCAGAGCGTCATCTCTCCCCAGCACGAACTGGGGTCGGTACCGCCGGCAGGGGTGAGAGTGCGTCCGCCGTACATCCCGAACTCGGGATGTACGGTCGCGAACCCGAGGATGGCGTCGACCGTTCCCTCCTCGACGATCGCGTCGGGATTGAGCAGCAGAATCCACGTGCCCCGCGCGACCGACACGCCGCGGTTGACGCCGCGGGCGAAACCGAGGTTCTCCCCCGCCTCGAGGACGATGGCGCCGGTCTGCTCGGCCAAAGCCACCACGCTGTCGTCCGATGAACCGTTGTCGACGACGACGACCTCGACCGGGGCCGCAGTCGTGGACTGGACGCTCTGGACACAGGCGACCGTATCGGCGCTCGTGTTGTAGTTGACGATGACGACGCTCACCGCCGGCTCATCCGTCATCGGTGGACGCCCGCGATGGTCTCGAGGTCGGCATCCACCGGCGAGGTCCGCCAGCCGATCACTCGAGCGGGGACACCCCCGACGATGCTGCCCGCGGGCACATCCTTCGTCACGACGGCGCCCGCGGCGACGATCGCACCATCTCCGATCGTGACACCGGCGAGCACCACGCAGTTGGCGCCGAGCCATACATCGTCACCGATCACGATGTCCTGCTCGACCTTCGGCTGGTCCATGATGTAGCGTCCGGCCTCGGTCGAGTAGTTGGATGCGGTCACCGTCGTGTTCGGCGCCAGCAGGCATTTCCGGCCGAACGTGATGCGGCCCGTCTGGTTTCCCGCCCAGATGACGCTGTGCTCGCCGAGATGCGACCCCGCCCCGATCGTGATCCTCTCCGCGTTGCGGAACGAGACGTTCGGGGCAAAGCTCACATCGGGGCCGCAGGTGAGGCGCCGGAGCTGCTGGACGTGGGAGTACGACGCGAAATGCAGCAGTTTGAACGCGTGAAGATATGTCCTCGGGTCGATCACAGACTTGACAGCTCCACTGAGTCGGCTCACGCGACCCTCTCTTCCTCGACCGGCTTCTCGGATTCATCGGATGCTTCGATAACCGCCGGCGGCGTGACATCGACGAATCGACCGTTGACGATCGGGATTCGCCACGCTGTCCGGAGGCCGTGAGCAAATCCTGCGATGAGCGCGCGCTCCGCGCGCCGGCGACGAGCAGAACGCAGACCCCGCAACAACCGAACAGTCGCCCGCCGCGTCACCACCAGCGTCAGCTTCGCACCGGCGGCCGATTCGGTCCGGATCCATTTGGCGCACATCGCGCCGAGCCCCAACCCGTACGCCCGCTGGAGCTTCGTGTAATCCGCGTCGTGGCGGGTGTTGACATGCCTGACGACCGCGTCGGGGACGCTCACGACGACATGACCCTCTTCGATCACGCGGCAGAACGCATCCAGATCCTCGGCGCCGCCGAACGTCCGCCCCGCGCCGAGCACAGGATCGAACCCGCCGATCTCGAGCAGCACCGATCGACGGAATGCCATGAGCGCTCCGTGTCCGACGTCCAGGCCGGACACCGTCGACCGGTGCTCGACGACCGCACGAGCCCCTGGCGGGGGCGGGTCGTCGTGCTCATCGACGAGCAGGCCCGCGGCTGCACCGATCTGATCGTCCCGGAGTACCGCAAGCAGCGGAGGCAGCCAACCGGCCATCACCTCGCAGTCGTCGTCGGTGTAGACGACGACCGCTCGGGCCGACGACCGCAGACCCGCATTGCGGGCGATCGAGAGCCCCGGCATGCCCGACCGGATGCAGCGCACGCCAGCCGCGGCCGCGACGGTCATCGTGTCGGTCGTCGCCGACCCCGAGTCGACCACGATGATCTCGACGGAAGGTGGAGTCCTCGCCTTGAGCGCGGCGAGGGCGGCCGTGAGCATCGGGGCACGGTCGCGCGTGCACAGCACGATGCTGACGTCGGCGTACCCCAAACCCGCGCCGTCGTCAGAGTCTGGGACGCCTGGAGCGAATCCGTTGATCTGCTGCACGCTTGCGATTCCTCCCAGAGAAGTCCCACTGCGTGCCACTCTGGATGCCGCCGTCACGCCGACGCAAGCCGAATCGGGTCCGGGTCCGAAGATTTCGTGCCGTGTTAACACCGTCGCAACACTCGGGTGCCAGTGTGTGATGACCGGGAATGGGTACGAGGTGGTTGCCAATGGGGCTGACGACCGCCGAACAGCACAGGCAATGTGTCTCATCGGCGGTGTCGAGGAACTCGTGACCGGCAGCCGCACGATCCGCCGCATTGGAAGGACGCCATCGTGGAGACACCCCGATACCTTCAGATTCTCGCCCGCCAGAAGATCCTGCTCATCGTGGGGCTCGTGGTCGCCATCGCCGCTGGCCTCATCGCCGGCTTCACCATCAAGGACGGTGCGGTCGCTCCCCGCGCAGAGCGGACGTACACAGCCATGACGACCGTGAACCTCAGCGGTCCTCAGCCGTACATCTACCAGATCGAGGTTCCCGCCCAGGGCGAGGCGATCCCGGAGGGCACAGACCAGCAGCTGATCGTTCGCGAGTCGCAGCAGATCGACCTCACGGACTCCGCCGTCATCCTCGCGTACCTCGCCGCCTCCAACCAGACCGTCGACATGGTCGAAGCCGAACTGGGGCCGCTCGCGGACGGCGAGAGCATCACGGCCGTCAGCCGCACGACGCAGCCCGCCGGCGATGAGCGCTTTCCCGGGCGACTGACTCTGCCGATCATCGGCATCGTCGGCGTCGCGACCAGCGCTGAGCGCGCGGAGCAGCTCTCCACCGCGGCGACCCAGGCCTTCGAGGAGCTCGTCGTCACCCAGCAGGACGATTTGGCCATCCCCGAGGATGTCCGCCTGAACCTGGACATCCTGACGGCCGCGGTCTCGGACGAGGGCGAGGGCAGCAACCCCCTCATCCCCGTCGTCGTGACGACCTTCGCCGTCTTCCTGCTCTTCATCGGCATCGCCCTGCTCGTCGGCGTCATCCAGGATCGACGCCGCGCACGGCGCGCCGCGTCCGCCGAGGCATCGTGGGACCCGGATGCCGACGGCGAGGTGCCCATCGAGGACACGGTCCCGCCCTCCACCGCTGGTTCCACCCGGCCGCCGGCGGACGCCGACGCGCTGAGCGACGAGGATGACAGTCTCGTCGGTCCACGTCAGCCCACCCTCAGGTGAGCATCCCGTGGTGACGACGCCCAGCGCGATCGCCGCGACGAGGATCGCAAGCACGGCATCGCGCGGCCCCGCCGTCTTCTGGACGACGATGCTGTTCCTCTATGGCGCGATCGTGATGTTCATCCCGATCCGCCGATACGCCCTGCCGATTCCCCTCCCTTTCGCGCTCGAGCCGTACCGCGCCATCATCGTCTTCCTGCTGATCGCCATGGCAGTGGCGTTGATGAGGAGGAAGTCGTTCCGCTGGCAGCCCGTGGTTTGGGCCGGGCCGATCGCGATCTTCCTCTGGACGATGCTCGCGTCGATGATGTTCAGTTCGGAGTATCTCGCCGAGACCGAGCTGATCTGGACAGGTCTGTCGAACCTGCTCCAGCTGGCGCTCCTGACCGCGACGGCCGCGATCGTGCGCCAGATGCTGACCACGGAGCGCATCGTCATGGCGTTCCTGCAATTCATCGTCATCGCAGGCGTCGTGGTCGGGATATTCGCGCTGATCGAGCGCGTCACTCGCACGAACGTCTTCCTGCTCCTGGGCAACTTCCTCCCGCTCACAGTGATGCGGGAGGCCGAGGAGGCGGTCCGGTCGGGGGGCGCTCGCTCGTACGCGTCGGCGCAGCATCCGATCGCGCTCGCCGTGCTCTTCTGCATGATCATCCCGCTCGCGATCTACCTCATGCGCTTCAGCCCCTGGCCGAGGAATCCCGTCAATCGGCGCGTCTTCTACGCGATCGCGCTCGGGTTTCTGCTGCTCGGCCTGCTGACGACGATCTCGCGGACGGCCACCGTGACGCTCGGCGTCATGCTGCTGGTGACGCTCATCCTCCGCCCGCGGCTCGGCGGCATCCTGCTCGCCGCGGCGGTGCCGCTGGCCGTTATCGCGGCCATGGTGCTCCCGAAACTCGTGGAAACCATGATCCTGTCGTTCCTCGACACCGATTCGCTCATCGCATCCCAGTTGACCAGCGTCGGAATGGCTGGTCAGGGCAGGCTTGCCGATCTCGAGCCGGCGCTGCAAGAGGCCGCCGCATCCCCGTTCTTCGGCACCGGACTCGGAAGCAGGATCGTCGAGGGCGACAACGCCAACGCGTACATCCTCGACAACCAGTGGCTCGGCACGCTGATGGAGACCGGAGTCCTCGGGGTCATCGGGCTCATCGCGCTGTTCGTGTGGCCGGCGATCAGGATGCTCTCCTTCTCATTCCGCTCCGGCGCCGCCGAATCTCGTGTCTTCCTCACCTTCGCAATCGCGATCGCCGCGGTCGGCTACACAACGGCGATGTTCCTCTACGACTCGTTCGCGTTCATGCAGACCCTGCTGATGCTGATGATGCTCTATGCGATCGCCGCCTGGGCGATGACGGCGACGTCTGACGCGCCGTCGCTTCCGCCGCTTTCCACCCTTCCCGCACCCATGCCGGGCCCGCGGTGACGGCATTGGCTGTCGTGGTACCCGCCCACGATGAGGAGAGCACGATCGGAGATGCCGTGCGCACCATCCTGACGCCGGAGGCGGGGATAACCGTCACCGTGATCGCCAACGGCTGCACGGACGCTACCGCTCAGGCGGCCCGCTCTGCGCACCCGAGTGTGGAGGTCATCGAGATCGACACCGCCTCCAAGATCGCCGCGCTCAACGCGTTGCAGCCGCCGACCGACACCCCCATCGCATATGTGGACGCGGACGTGACGGTCAGCGGTGCGACACTGCTCGAGTTGACGCGTCGCCTTCAGGCATCCTCGGCCGGCCTGGTCGCCGCGCCACGCCTGATCGTCGTCCCCTCCGTCTCATGGTTGGTGCGACAGTACTACCGAGTCTGGGCGCTCACCGACTACCGGGCGGCAGGGCACATCGGCTCGGGAATCTACCTGCTCTCGCCGGAAGGGCGCAGCCGTTTCGGGGAGTTTCCCGAGGTGATCGCGGACGACCTGTTCGTGCAGCGCCTGTTCGCCGACCACGAGCGGCTGACACCGGCCGACCTCACCTTCGCGGTGCGCGCACCTGGATCCCTCCGGGCACTGAGCCGACGCGCTGTCCGGATTGCAGCCGGCAACCTGCAGCTCGCGGCTGAGTACCCCGAGCTGGCACCCCCGAGACCGGCATCAGGTGCTCGGGCGCTCGTGAGACGCGTGGCGCGGCATCCTGACCTGTGGGTCGGTTTCGCCGTGTACAGCGCCGTCTACACGCTGGCGCGCGTCCAGGCGAACGCGCACCGACACTCCCGACGGCCGATCACGTGGAATCGGGACGAGACGACACGGACGGGGAGGCGATGACCGCACACGCCAACCTCGCGCACCGGGCATCACGCGGCATCGTCGTGACCATGAGCGGGCTGTGGGGCCGTGCTCTGCTGCAGATGGCGGCGACGATGGTGCTCGCCCGTCTGCTCTCCCCCGCGGATTTCGGACTCATCGCGATGGTCGCGGCGATCATCGGAGTCGCCGAGCTGGTCAGGGACTTCGGGATGACCGGCGCGATCATCCAGGCACAGGAGCTCAGTGAGACGGTCTGGCGCAGCGTCATGTGGCTCTCCGTCCTCATCGGGCTGGTGCTCTCGACGATCGTCGCGCTGTGCGCACCCCTCATCGCCGCGCTTTACGGCGAGCCTGAACTGGTGATCCTCACTCTCGTGATGGCTCCGGGCATCTTCCTCAGCGGCCTTTCAATGCCGCTTCAGGCGCGCGCCACTCGCGAGATGAGGTTCGCCAATCTCGCCGTGACCGATGTCGTCTCGATGGGCGGGAGCGTCATCGCAGGCATCATCGCCGCATTCTTCGGCGCGGGCGTGTGGTCGCTGGTGATCATGGGGGTGACCGGCATCCTGGTACGCCTCTGCATGCTCTGGCTCATCGTGCGGCCGTCGTTCGGATGGCCGCGCATCTCGCGCGAGGCGTGGCCGCTCATCTCGACCGGCGGAAGCATCTTCGGTGCGGAGCTGCTGGGCTACGCCGAGAAGAACCTCGACAACGTCATCATCGGTGCGCAGCTGGGCCCCGCGGTGCTCGGCCAGTACACGAGGGCGTACTCGATCTTCCTCTTGCCGCTTCAGCAGATGAACGGTCCGCTCGGTCGCGTCGCCCTGCCCGTTCTGAGCGCCCTGCGCGAGGATGCGGATCGCTACCGGAAGTACATCCGCAACGCGACGCTCGTCGTCGGGTACCTGACTCTGCCGACGTACGCGGCGGCGGCGGGAGTCGCGGGTCCCCTGATATCCGTGCTCCTCGGTCCCGGCTGGGAGGTCGCCGCGGTCATCTTCAGCCTGCTCGCGATCGCCGGGTTCGCCCAGGCGATCGGCTCGGTCCGCACGTGGCTGTACATCTCGCTCGGCCACTCGCACCGCCAGTTCGCGTACGACCTCGTGGCCAGGCCGATCGTGATCGCGGGGTACTTCATCGGGATCGCCTGGGGCGGCGTCTACGGTCTGGTGATCACGTACGCGACGCTGAGCCTGATCATGCTGATCCCCGGCTTCGGCTTCGCGATCCGCGGCACCTTCGTCCGCGCCGGCGATATCGTCGGGTCGCTCCCGCGTCCGCTCGTGATGGCGGTCCTCACCTTCGGCGGATCCGCCGTGATCTCTCACCTCTTCGTCGCACCACCGATCCTCCAGGTGCTGGCCGGTCTCGCCGCGTCGGCGATCCTGGTCGCGCCCCTGTTCATGCTGCGGCCGTACCGGACCGACATCGCGACCCTGTGGGGCTTCGTCCGTCAGGCGCGACGGCCCAAGCGCCCGGCGCAGCCGCAAGCCGAGCTCGACGCGCAGGGCGAGAACTGAGGAGACCGTCGTCTCACCAGCGCCAGAGCTGCGTCAACTCTGCGGAACTGTAGCCCGTCGACTGCAGCCCCATGATCTGGTCGGCATCCCACGAGGCGATGCTCGTGTCGACGGTCCAGGATCCCGACACCGTGGGCTGCTGCTTCGCTTGCGGCTGATAGCTGAGGCGCGTGTTCTCCACGCGCGTGTACGTCAGCGCGCCGATCGCCCCGCAGACGACCGAATCGTAGAGCTGCACGTCGTTGCAGCGGCCGGACAGCGCGTTCGGTGCGCTGATGTAGTCGCCGTTCTGCAGCGGGAACACCTGCCACGGCAAGTCGCCGCCGAGGACGAGGCTGTGGCGATATTCCACCCGTGTCACGCGCGGCTGCACCTGAATGACCGCGTTCGACGAGCCATAGTCGACGCAGTCGACACTGACGAACGGCCCGAATGTGCCCGTGCCCACGCCCTCGAGCTGGATGGTGTCGGAGTGCGCAGTGCTTCCGGCCGCCTTGACCGAAGGACCGAAGGTGCACCCGAAGCGGGTCACATTCGTCATCGGATACGCATCCGACGGGCGGATGCCGGACGTGTCGTTGTCGTTCCGCCGGAATCCGACCACCAGTTCGTACATGGCGATGTCCATGCCGCCGATCGTGGCGTTGGCGAATCCCCAGCGGCTCCACCCCATCTGAATCGCCATGCATCGCGTGAGGACGAACCCGCCTTCGCTGGTGAACCCGAAGAACGACAGACGTGCGCACTGGTCCACCCGGATGCCGCCGGCGCTGACCGTGACCGTGCCGAAGCCGTCTCGAGGGCAGATCAGGACGTTGCGGCGCCACTTGTCGCTGCCGATCAGCGACAACACGGCTCGGGCGGTCGACCCTCCGCCGAAGCCGGGAAGCTCACCCGGGCGGACCCTGATCGTCACGCCCGCGTTGACCTGCGTCGCCGTGAGGCTCTTCACCGCCGCACCGATCGCAGCCCAGGTGCAGTCCACTTCGACCTCCTTGGCGGCCTTATCGCCCAGCCACGGCAGATCGGACGGATAGTGGGTCGCATTGGGCCCGTACGAGGCCACCTGCGCCGGTCGTGCGACGGTCGTCGCTCCCGCGCCCAGCAGCTCCGGCGTGGGAGAGGCGGGCCGCGTCGCGACGGCGCCGGTGATGGCGGCCTCGCATCCGGCGATCAGTGGCACCGCCATCGACCCGACCGCCACGACACCGGCTCTCAGCAACAGCCTTCGGTTCAGTTCAGAGGTCATGTTCATCCCAGTCTCAGTGGCGGGGGGACCACGGCAACGGCACCGCGTGCAGCTGCGAAGGCGAGATCCTCCGCGGCGAGTGTGTCGGGAGTGCGGACGGTCGCGAGCTCGCGACGCTCGAGCTCGCGGGCGACCTGCTGCTGGTGGTCGTCGACGTGTTCGCCGCGCTTGACCGACCTCGGTATGAGGATGGGGTGCTTCCCCTGCTCGAGCGCCGTCAGGGCCGCGCCCACCCCCGCGTGCGTGATGACGACGTCGGCCTCGGCGACGGCTGTGCGCAGGTCCGCATGGGGAACGCTCGAGCGGCCATCGATTCCCAGATCCGAGATATCGCAGTCGCCGGTCTGATAGAGCACCTCATCGTAATCGGCGAGCAGCGGAACCACCGCGTCGAAGAACCGCCGAAAGGGGTAGCCCTCCTGCGTGCCGACCGAAACCACCGCTCGGCGGGGCTTGGCGGCCGCCGAGGAGCGCACGTCGCCCGCGACGAACTCGTCGAAGATCGATCCACGGAACGCCCAGCGATCATTCGACCAGGACGGGTACTGGCAGTAGGTCTGGATGCGTTTGTCGCGGGAGATGATCCTGCCGCTGAGGGAGGGGCTGTCGGCGCGCGCGGCGCTCTCGATGTAGTGCGCGGGGATGCCTCGGGACGCGGCACGCGGCAGGAATGCCACTGCAGGACTCGATCCCGTGCTGACCGCCTCGGCGATCGGGTGGTCGGAGAATACCCGCCCGGCGAGCGAGACGAGCTTGGCGAAGTTCCTGAAGTCCCGGGGGCCCGTGAATGGGGCGTACACGACCTGCCTGTCAGCCAGCAGCGACTCGCTCAGACCATTGCGGAATGTCACCCACAGCTGCCGCTCCGGCGGATATCCGATGCGCTCGGCGAATCCGTGCAGCTGGCGAAGGTGTCCACCGCCCGAACAGACCAGCAGGACTTTCTCGACCGCACTCTTCATGTCGTGGCTCCTGTTGTCGTGGTGGTCGGTCAGACGAGCGCGAGGATGTCTCGATGTCGCGCTGCCCAGGTGTTCTCGTCGATGAACGCGAGCCGCTCGGTCTCGTCCGCAGTACCCATGTCGAGCGCGGTATCGACGAGGTCGATGAAGTCCACGACGCGCTCGGCCAGCAGAACGCGTGCATCCAGCCCGCGAACGGGACCGAGGTCGGTCGCCAGAACCGGCTTGCCTGCCGCGAGATACTCGTAGACCTTCAGCGGGCTCATCGCCTCGGTCAGTGGCGTCCGGCGGTGCGCCAGCAGCGTCAGCTCGCTGTTGCGCAGTGCCGCTACGACTTCACCGCGCCCGACCAGACCGTGCACGTGGATGTTCGGCAGTCCCCGCAGCGGCGAGATATGAGGGCCGTCCGCGACCGGGCCCACGAGGACGACCTGCAGCTCCGGGCGTGCCTGGGCGAGCGCGGCAAGGCCGTCGGTGTCGAGGCGGGAGTCGATCGTGCCCACGTAGATCGCCCGGGGGGAAGGGATCCTCGCCAACCATGCGGGCGCCTCCGGCACCGCGCCTGCCCACTCCTCGGGCTCGATGCCATTCGGGACGACCCGGTATGGTCCCGTGGGTTCGATCCGGTCGATGATCTCCTGCGAGACGGCGGCCACGGCGCATCCGCTCGCAGCGATACGGCGATACGCCTCTTCATACGCCGGCCAGAGGCGGCGGTAGGCGGGCGCGGACACCCAGTCGTCCCGCGCGTAGTAGACCCTCGACGACGTCCAGTCGAGTCCTGCGAAACCCGCGACGAGCGGGCTGGCGGTGATCACGCGCGGTCTCTCGATGCCGAGCGACCCTGCGCGGGTTCGCACGGCGCGGTCCCACGCGGCGTAGACGCGCTCGATCCCCGGGACGCCCACCGGGTCGGCGCGCGCGAGTCGGAGGGGACTGACGACGTGACGTGTGCGCGTGGAGCGGAAGCGGTGAGGGAAGTCCAGCACTGTGCGCGCCCACGCCGTGGTCCAGGATCGGTAGGGATTCGCGACCAGGAGCTGCCGGACCTCCGGGCGCGCGATGAGAGTGGACAGGAGTCGATCCGGCGGACGCATCATCCCGCGTCGACTCGCATCGGCGTAGGCCTCGGACGAGAAGGTGAAGATGTAGTCCGCAGCCTCGGCTGCGGACTCGTCGACAGCCGGGGATGAGGACCGCTCGGGAAGAGTCACGTGGGCCGGCTCCTCTGCGGATGGTCGAGCTCGCTCGACGCGCCTTCCCGTACTTCGAACAACCCGGTCACGCTCGTGAACTGCTCTGCGCGGACGTCGGCACGCGTCCCCTCGAGCGCGGCGAGCGTGATCATGCAGAGTCGGGCGATGTAGTCGCGGTGGGTCAGTCCGCGACGCTCGGCAGCGGCGGGGTCGGCCCCGTTCTCGCCGGTCGCTCGTGCGAGGATCGCCGCCTCGATCGCCGCCGCGAAGGCGTCGGCATCGCCGACCGGAACGAGTGTCGTGGCACCGTCCTGCGTGTACTCGTCGATGCCGCCGGCTCGGGTGGCGACGATGGGAACGCCGGCGGAAACGGCTTCGATGGCCACTGTGCACCCCGACGCGTGGAGGTTCTCGTGCAGGGGAATCGCGACCACACTGGCCCTGGCGTACAGGTCGCCGAGAACCTCCGTCTGGAGGGCGGATCGCGCCCGCGCGTTGGGCGGCCACTCTCTCGCGAGCACAGCGTCTGAGAACGAGATCACCTCGAAGGCGACGTCCGGCAGCTTGCGCGCAACCTCGGCGAGCAATCCCCAATCCCGGTGACGGTCGTTGCCGTTGGCGAGGACCATCGGGCGCCCCGGGTGTTCGGTGCCCGGCACGGCCGGGTGGGTTCCGAACGGGATCCGCCGGACATCGCGTCCGGGAGCGGACACCGACGACGCGTCGCGGTTGCACCGGCTGAGCACGAGTTCGACCGTGTGCTGGCCCAGGAGCCGACGGTAGAAGGCGGCGCGAAGCGGGTGCATGCCGTCCCACGCGTCCCACAGCCAGACGGACTGCGCGATGCTCAGCGCACGGTAGCGGTGCGGCGCGACCAGCCGCAGGAACGCCACCGCGAGGTGCTCCAGTTCGGTGTGCGTCCACACGGCATCTGCGTGTGCGATCACCTTCCGGTTGCGCCAGATGTGGACCAGATCGAATCCGAGGACGCGGCGGACTGATCGTCGCCACATGCGCGAAACCGTGCCTTCGACGTGGTCCGTCGTCCAACTCAGGTCGAACGCGTCCTCGGCGAGGTCGTAGCCGTAGGGAGTCCTGTCCCACACTTCCCCACGGTCGTAGCGCGCTTTCCACGACGTGGGGTTCAGTCCATGGCGAAGGACGATGGTCACCCGCTGACGGCCCATCCCATAATCCCCCCGGTCAGTCGATGCGCGACCAACGTATTGCACGGGAATACGGTTCTCGGGCGGGTTAACGCGAATGTTTGCCCGGCGTAACACGATCGTTTCACGCGTTCACCGAATCGTTCCGATCGGGTCGCGCCACGCGTTCAGGTCGGTACGGCTAGTCGCCGAGGGCGAAATCCAGCGCAGCGAGCACATATCCGGTCGCCTCATCGCGATCAGGCGAGAGCGCGTGGTCGGCACCGTCGATGATGACAGCTTCCGCGCGTGATCCGGCGGCGTTCCACGCGGCAGCCGTGTCAAGGGACCATTGGGGTGCCGTGACATCGTCCGCGCTGCCGTGGATGAGCAGAAGCGGTGGGCTCCCCGGGTCGAGGAACGTTCGTGGGGAGATGTCAGCCCAGTACTCGGGGTTGTCGTCCGGCGTTCCGTGCTGCTCGATGATCTCTGCGAACTCCGGACTGTCGGGTCCGAGCATCACGTCCACGTCCTCCCACACCGACGAGGAAGGCGCCGACATCGCGACCACGACATCCGTCGCATCAGGCGCTACGACCGCGGCACCCAGGGAGAGCAGCCCGCCCAGCGAATGTCCGACGAGGCCGACCCTCTCGGGATCCACTTCCGGCACGACGCCGCCGCGGAAGATCCTGAGTGCGTTCACGACGTCCCAGCCCATTCCCCAGTCGACTGACCCGAGCCAGCCGAACCCGGAAGTCGCGTCCGACGGCTGCTCGCCCGGCGCCGGGTCCGACTCCCCGTATCCGCGCAGGTCGGTCGCGAGCACGACGTAGCCCGCCTTCACGAGGGCCTTCTGCTCTGAGGTGAGGTCTCCCCCCGGCTCGTACCTCTCCGGGTCGACAGCGCCGTGGACGACGACCACCGCTGGGAACGGACCATCGCCGGGAGGGATGCGGAGCACTCCCGATATGGTCAGACCGCCGCTGTCGTACTCGACGAGAACGGCTTCCTCATCACCGAAGCTCTGTACGGGCTCGACGACCCGAAGGGTCGGCGTGACCGCCGGGGCCGCATCGAGACCGCGGAGGGTCCTCGTATCCACAGGGGCGGCGACGGTCGGTGTCGGCGTCTGGACCGGTTCGTCCGACGCGGCGCATCCGGACAGCAGCAGAATCGCCGAGAGCGCGGCTACAAATCCGCGCGCGGCCGTGGATCGCCGGCGGTTGCGATCGGTTCTCGCAGACATGCGCCCCACCCTAACCCCCGTGTCAACCTCCCCTGCGACGACGGGACGACCGTGAACGAGGGCTTCTCGCGATGCCGCTATGATACGAACCCAGCACCAACGTCGGAGCGCTTCACGTTCCGGGCAGCCCTCGGAGACGAGGCGCCCGGGTCGACGCGTGGAGGTTCTCGCATGGCGGAAGTGGAGACGATGGTCGCGGCGCTCAGGCGCACGGCCGATCGGGGCGATGGTCGCGGCATCCGCTTCTACGCGAATCCGTCCGCCGCGGAGCATCGTACGTATGCCGACCTTGATCGTGCAGCCCGTTCGGACGCGGCGCTCCTCGCGGAAGCGGGGCATCGCCGAGGAGACGTCGCGGTGCTCGCCTTCGACCCCGGGCTGGACTTCATCCGCTCGGTCTTCGCGGCGTTTTATGCAGGGATGGCGATCGCGCCCGTGCCGATCGCCGTGGGTCGCGATCCCCGAGGCACATCCGATCGGCTGCTCGCTGTCGTGCGTGACTCCGGAAGCCGCCTGATCCTCACCGGCGGCCAGGCTTTGGATCCAGTACTGGATGCAGGGCCGGGCCTCTCCGACCATGCGGACGTTCGACACCTCGGCGTCGAGGCCGATGTGGATCGCGCCGACGCCTGGCAGCCACCCGCAATCGACGGCGACTCGCTCGCCATCCTGCAGTACACATCTGGATCGACAGGCCGGCCCAAGGGCGTGATCATCACGCACGGCAACCTCGTTGCGAATCAGCGGGCCATCACGGCGGCGACCCGCACGCACAGCGAGGACTCGCTGGTGGGATGGCTTCCGCACTACCACGACATGGGTCTCATCGGGGCGCTCCTGAATCCGGTCTACCAGGGGCATGAGCTCACTCTCACCACGCCGGCCCAGTTCCTTCGGCGACCGGTTTTCTGGCTGCGCCTGATCACCGACCACCGGGCAACCCTCACTGTCGGCCCGGACTTCGCCTACAACCTCTGCTCGCGACTCGTCACGGACGAGCAGCTCGCCCAACTCGACCTGTCGAGCCTGAGACGCGTGATCACCGGAGCCGAGCCGGTTCGGGCCGCAACACTGGCAGCGTTCGCCGACCGGTTCGCTGCGGCCGGGTTCCGAGCATCCGCGTTCAACCCGGCATACGGCATGGCGGAGACGACGCTGCTGGTCACCGCGCACGTAACGGATAACGCGGTGCAGCCTCATTCCTTGGATGCCGCGGCCCTTGAGGCCGGGCGAGTCGTCCCCGCGGCGCACGGGCGTGCGGTGGAGGCCGTTCCGTGCGGACCCGCCGCCCCCGGGCACAAGCTGGTGATCGTCGACCCGGAGTCCGGGATCCGGAGTGCGCCGGACCGCATCGGAGAGATCTGGGTGTCCGGCCCCAGTGTCTCCCGCGGATACTGGGGCAAACCCGAAGCCACCGCCGAGGTGTTCGGAGCGCAGCTGCCCGGCGAGGCCGACGAATACCTCCGCACCGGAGATCTCGGGGCGCTGATCGACGGCGAGCTGGTGATCACGGGGCGGATCAAGGACCTCATCATCGTGCGTGGCCGCAACATCTATCCCCAGGACCTCGAGTTCACGGCTTCAGCCGTGAACTCCGCGGGCACTGGTTCGGCGCTCAGCGCGGCGTTCGGCGTGGACGACGACCAGGAGATCACCCTCGTCGCCGAGGTCGACCCGGCTGTGCAGGAGGACGAGCATCTGCGGTCGGCCGCCGCCGGCATCCGCCAAGCAGTGCTCGCCGCGCACGACCTGCCGGCGGTGAGAGTCGTCCTGATCCGACGGGGAACTCTGCCGCGCACCACGAGCGGCAAGGTTCAGCGCGCACTCACGCGCTCGCTGCTGGGCGCGGGCACGATTCCGGTCCTTTACACCACCTAGGCGACGACCACCGTGCTGCTGACACCCGAGGGGAATGCCCGAACGTGAGCACCATTCTGATTGCGAGCGTCCCCGTCTACGGGCACGTCACTCCCCTGCTGACCGCCGCTCGCGGGCTGGTCGAGCGCGGTTACACCGTGCGGTTCCTCACGGGCCGGAACTTCGAGGCCGCGGTGACGGCGACCGGTGCGACGTTCGTGCCCCTGCCGATCGAAGCCGACTCCGTCGACCGCGCAGCGGTCGCGACCGCTGCGGGTCTGGCCGACGACGCTGTGTCCGCTGCACCTTCTCCCATGCGCGAGGCCCCGACCGCGGGACTCGCCCGCCGGATGGTCAAAAAATTGAAGGCCGCCACAAGAACGCGGCTGGCGGCGTACGTGCGCGACAGTTCCTCGGCGTGGAGCGGAATCGCCGGAATGCGATACGGGTTGGTGGGCGCATTCGTGTGGCCCGCGCGCTTGCAGTACCAGGCCCTGCTCAGCGAACTCGAGGAACCGGTGGATGCGGTCATCGCCGATCCGGTGTTCGTGGGGGCGCTGCTGCTTGCCGGCCTCCCCCGGGATCGGCGCCCGGCGATCATCGGCGGCGGCGTGATCCCCCTGACCCTGGGATCCCGCCACGTGCCGCCCTTCGGACTGGGCCTCATGCCCTTGCGCGGCCCGGCAAACCTGCCGCGCAATGCGGTGCTCCGGTTCTTCGTGCAGCGAATCGCGCTGCGGCGACTGCAGCAGCGCGTAGACGAGATCTACCGCTCGATCCACGGCCGCCCGCTCGAGGTCTTCGCGGTCGACTGGTTCGGCACCACCGACGCTGTGGCGCAGTTCTCCGTCCCCGGCTTCGAGTACCCACGACCCGACTCGCCCGTGCCTCTGCACTTCATCGGACCACCATCGGTGAGCGCGCCGACGACCTTCGAGCGCCCGTCATGGTGGTCCGAGCTCGACGGGTCGCGTCCGGTGGTGCTCGTCACACAAGGGACGATCGCAAACCTCGACCTGACCGAGCTCGTTCGGCCCACCCTCGACGGTCTCGCGGAGGCGGACATCCTGGTGGTGGCGACGACGGGAGGGGCGCCCGTCGAGAGCCTGGGTCCGCTTCCGGCGAACGCTCGCGCGGCCGAGTTCCTCCCCTACGACCAGCTGCTCCCCCTCGTGGATGTGATGGTCACCAACGGCGGATTCGGCGGTGTGCACTATGCGCTGAAGCACGGCGTGCCACTGGTGATCGCGGGCAGCTCGGAGGACAAGCCGGAGGTCGCGGCGCGTGCCGTCTGGTCGCAGACCGGCATCAGCCTTCACACCGGTCGGCCGTCGTCCCAGCAGATCGCGGTCGCCGTCGATCAGGCCGTCTCCGATCCGCGCTATCGTGGCGCAGCAGCCGCCCTCGCTGCGCAGATCGGCGCTGCGGGCGGGATCGACGAACTCGCCTCGATCATCGAGACGCACAAGCGCGCGGGTCAGGCGGCGCGCTGAGCGTTGTCGGAGCCGGTCAAGACCGGATGACAGACTTCGAGCCCGCGTCCCGCGTCACTCGATCGCGTGGCAATGGCGGCGACGAACGGGGCTTCGGGGATCAGCGGCGTGGTCGGGGGCAGGACCTCGATCGATCGGAAGTCGCAGCCGAGTCCGCGGCCGTCGATCTTCGATATCGCCTCCTTCGCGGTCCAGAGGCGCGCGAGCCAACGCCGGCGGGCGGATGGGTCGAGCGCCTGAACAAGCGTGAGCTCCGTCGGAGAGCACATACGCCGCTGGAGCGCGGCGCTGTCGAAGACAGGATCAACGCGCTCGATGTCGACGCCGATCCTGCCGCCCTCCATGATCGCGACGACCATCCGGTCGGCACTGTGCGCGATGCTGAAGTCGACGCGCGCACCGACGAAGATCGGCTTGCGCCCTGGTCCTGTCGGCTCGTATCCCCGCCAGGCGAACAGGTCGTGCTCCTGGACGAGATCCCGTACGGCCGCACGGCCGGCAAGGCGTCGTGCAGCCGCAGCCGGACTTCGCGCGCGCAGCGAGCGCCACTGGTCGAGATCCGGTCCCATCAACTCGGCGATGTCCATGGTGCCGGCATCCGCCGTCTCTCCGCCGGGCCTCCACTGGGACTCGCGGAACATCACACTGCGGACGCCGGCCATGCTCAGGCGGCTTCGCGAAGCTGCTCCGTGAGGCCCCCGGCCAGCTCGCGGATCGTCGGGTAGTCCCAGACGATGAGCGGGTCGACCTCGATCCCGTAGGCGTCCTCGATGTCCCCGCAGAGGGTCAGGGCGTAGACGGAGTCCAGTCCCAGCTCGGTGAGCGGGGTGTCGAGGGTGAAGGAGCCTTCCTCGACCTTGCCGTAGGCGACAACCCGGGAAGAGAGCCAGTCCTGAAGCTCTGTTTCAGTGATGGACACGGACATGAGGGCCGCCTTTCTGGTGACGTTCAGGGTGCATGGGAGGGAAAGATCGGGGATCGCCCGAACGCGACGGAGCAGGACGCGGCTACGCATTTCGCGATGTCCGCCACGCCGGCGTCGACCGCTTCGCCCGTCAGTGCGGATCGGCGGCCCGTGATCCTGCTCTCGATCCGGACCAGTGCCGACGCCAGCCATTCGGACGCGAACGCCGAGGAGTCCGGCGCGGCAGCGGACCACATGCCGATGCACGAGCCCGCGGCAAGCAGCAGCGCATGCGTGCCGGCGGCGTCGAGACGGTCATCGGCGGCGGCCGCGTCGGCGGAGTTCGCGAGCTGGTCCCGGAGATCCGCTAGGCGCGTGATCACGGGCACAAGATGCGGAGCCCTGGACCGGGCGGCGGCGAGGGCGGCCGCATCGTCGAACCGACCCACGATGGCCCTCGCCGTCCGATCGCCGCCACCCAGGAGATCGAAGATCAGCGGCGGCAAATCGGAGTCCGCGGAGAAGATGCGGCGATCCGGCCCACGTGGGGCGCTGTCCGGCGAGAACCCCCGGAAAGCGCGATCGATGACCGCCGCGCTTTCGAGGGAGCCGAGGCCGACCAGCGACATCGCCGCGAGGTCCCGGACGAGCTTCTCGAAGGCGTCGTACGGCTCGACACTTCCGTAGAAGGTCGATCCGAACAGGACGGACAGGCTGCGCATCGCGTCGTTCAACAGCTGCGGCACGAGCAAGGCGCTTGCGGCTGAGATCGGGGCGGCATCCGCGGGGTGCGAGTGGAGCGCGCGGAGGGATGTCGTCGCCAAGGCATCCGCGATGAGAAGGTCGGTGCGCGCCTCCGCTATGAGAGACCGCGCGTGGGGAAGGTCGATGATGGCACCTTGGTAGAGCCGTCGACCCTGCGCATACCTGAACGCGAGGTGAATCGCCGAGTCGACGATCCCCACAACGAGCGCGGAGAGCACGGATTCGCTCACTGATCCGGCGAGCGCCCAGACTCCATCACCGCGCGATCCGACTTCGGACTGCCCATCGACGAAAAGAGCGCTCAGGGTGATGACCTCGAATGGGCAGCCCCTCAGCCCCGCGGTCTCGATGCGCTCGAGACCATGAGCGGAATCGGTGGCGACGTGAGCTCCCGGCTCCCAAAGCAGGCGGACGCGCTCACCATCATCGGCAAGCGCTGAGAGGAGGACGAGATCGGCACCGCCCGCGTCGATGAGGATCGCCGAGCGTCCCGTCACCGACCACCCCCCGTCGACCTTCTGCGCGCGCAGGTCCTCGTGGCCCGCTGTGCCGGCCAGGTGCACATCCGCGATGCCGCCGGCGATGCGACCGCCGGCTCTGAGCACCTCCGCCACCCGGCTGCGGTCGGCCGCATCGCCCGCGATCCATACCGCCGCCGCGGGCCGCAACGACGAAGCGACGACTGCACATCCGAGCGATGGATCACGCCGGAACAGCGGACGAAGCCATCGCACCAGGTCGGGCGTGGATGCCCATTCGCCACCGAGCGATGCCGGGATGAGTGCTCGACCGACTCCCCACTCTGCGAGCGACCGGGCAATGGCGGCATCCCGTCGTGAGGCGCGGTCGTCTGCGACGATCGACGCCCAAGAGAAGTCCCCGTCGCCGAAGGGATCGCCGAACACCTTCTCCAGGCTTTGCTCGGCCGGCACGATGTCGGGTGAACGTCCGGATGCCGCGATCACGTCGGTCAACGCCACACCTCCGGGTCGGACCAGTGCGGAAGGAGCGACACCGGCCGACCAGCCCGATGCTCCGCGACTGCGAGATCGAGGAGGAGGTCCAGCCCGCCGTCACCCGAAGAACCGACGCCGAGCCGACGCGCCACCCGGGCGAGCACAGCGCTCAGCCATGCGCCGCCCGTCCAGAGTCCCGTCATCGTCCGATCGCGGTTCGCTGCGTACATCGCGATGCTCGCGGCGGCTCCGAAGAGCAGCGCGAGTCGCTCCGCCAGGGCGAAGTCGCCGGCAGGCGGCCGCGGCGCGCGCGGAGTCGCCTGCACCGCCTCGAGCACGCGGTCGAGCTCAGACGCCAGTTCGCGTGCCACGGCGCCCGTCTCGCGGGGGAGACGGCCGTCGTCGAGAACGTCGACGAGCGCCGGAAGCGCGCGCAGGAGGCTCGAGCCGCGCCGGGTCATCAATCGAAGTCGCCCCGGCTCCAGGTGTTCGCCGCGCGCCGGGTGAACCAGCGCCCCGACCACGTCCGCGAGCGCGACTGCGTCATCGGACTTCGCGATGTTCGGGAACTCGTTGATCATCACGTTGAGGTTGACGACGGAGTTCCCGTCGAAGATGCCCACGACGCGGTTGTCGCGGCTCGCTTTCTCGAATCGAGCGGGTCCGGCCGCGCCGATCACCTGCGCGCTGCCGCCCAGCACACGCGCGAGCTCCCGGTAGATCAGGTCCACTGCGTCGGGCACGAGGAATTTCACGAACGCGCTTTCGAGCGCCATCTCCTCGGGGAAACTGTGGATGTGCCGCACACCGGTGTAGCCTGCGGCCTCCGCGAAGACGAGGTCGGCGACAGCTCGAGCGACGATGGTGCGATCCCCGATCCGCGAATGCGGGGATCGATCCGATCCGCGACCGGCATCGAGGACGATGTCGATCGCCTGGTCGGCGCTTCCCAGCGACAGCGCGGAGCATAGTGTTCTCGTCAGCTGCAGACTCTTCAATACGAGCTCGAGGCCCTGGCCCGGTGCTCCGATCAGTGCATCGGCGTCGACGCGCGTGTTCGCGAAGTCGATCCCGCTGATGTCCGCCCCGCGGATGCCGTGCGTGCGCAATCTCGGGCGGTAGGAGAACGTCGCCGCATCCACCTTGTCCTTTTCCACAAGGACGAGCGAGAGGGCACGTGGACCTGGTGTGCGGTCCGTGCGCGCGAGAACCGCTATCGCCTGCCCTCTGGTTGCGTTGCCGATCGGCCACTTTCCGCCGTCGACGAAGATCGTGTCGGCACCGAGCGACGCTGTCGTCGACGAACTGGCGAGGTCGCTGCCCCGCCCTTCCTCGGTGAGCCCCCATGACACTGCGCGTCCGGAAGCCACGATCGACGCCATCCGCTCGGCAGCCGGACCGCCGGCCACCCACGCGCACACCGCGCCGAGGAAGGTCTTGCCGTGTCCGACGGCGGCGGTGAGATCACGCCGGGCCACATGGCGAATGAGCTGAGCCGGCTCATGCAGACCCCCCAGTGCACCGCCGAACTCCTGTGGGATGTAGAACCGCGGCAGGCCCCACGCATCGAGGAATCCCGCGGCCTCCGCTGGGAACATCGCTGCTCGATCCAGCTCGAGGGAGCGGCGGAAGCTCATCACAGTCGAGTCGTCCCGCGGATTGCCGAGCAGACGATCGAGCTCCCTCGTGGTTGAGCCGACGGCGCTGGTTGCAATGGCGGTCATCGCATTGCCTCGCGTCCGCGGGGGCCTGTCAGGCGCGCGCTCGCGTCAACCACGATCATGCCGCTCTCCCCCCGAGTCGTCGGACCGAGAGCTTCGGTGCCACGGTTTGCTATCTCCACTGTGCCCGAGCCGATCGGGCTCGTGGATACGGAATGTTCTAAGTTCCCGAAGGTTTTACATGCGCGCAACACGTTCAGCGTTCGTATTTCACACAGGGATCCCACGCTGGGCACATGACCCGGCACCTCCATTCCGCAGCACGTCGCGCGCACACCGCCGGAGTGCGACGGTCGATGCGCACGGCTCCCGAAGTCGGCCGATGGCTCGGGTGAGCCCGAAGCCGTCGGCGGAGTTCCTCCGGGTGTGGGAGGAAGGGTACGTCGCGGATCCAGCCACGTTCGCCATGATGCACACCCAGGCCGTGGTGATCCTCGAAGGCGGACCGCTGCGCCACGTCGACGGTGCGCTCGATCGGGAATCGATCCGCCGGCGAATCGAGGTTGCCACCGCGTCTCTGCGCGAAAGCCGTTCGCGGTTGATGCGCAGCACGCTCGGCCTCACCCCGCCGGCGTGGGTTCCGGATGCCGCGTTCGACATCGACCGGCACGTGCGCTTCAGCGACGACGTCCTCTCCGTCACTTCGGCAAATCTGCCCCGATTGACCGGCCTGACCCGCGGGGCGCTATCGCTGCGGCATCCGCTGTGGCGCGTGACCCTGACTGAACTGGACGACGGCGACGTCGCGCTCGGCGTCGTCATGCACCATGTCGTCGGCGATGCCCTGTTCACGTTGAGGATGCTGTCGGCGCTGACTGCCAAAGCTGCTGACCCCGCCGTTCCGGTCCTCATCGTGACGACGACCGTCAGCCGCCCTCCCGTGCACGGTGGAGAGCTGCCGTGGCTGGCGTTCCGGGCGTGGGCGACCGCGCAGCCGAGTATGCGAGCGGGATGGCACGCCTACTGGAGCACACCACTCGGACGTCGCGTACGGCGCACCGGAGGGCGGATTCTGCGACCGCTGAGGAGTGCGCGTGCGCACGCCCGGGGAGATGGCTTCGGTTCGCTGCCTGCACGCCATGCAGACTTCCGAACGATGTCCCGAGACGACGTGTCGCGGACCGCATCGGACCTCGGCTGCACGATGAGCGACCTGCTCATCGCCTCCGTCATCCGCTCGGCTCCCGGCACCGACCGGGAGGTGGGTTTGCGCATCCCGATCGCCGTGCGGCGCACGACGACCGATGGTGCACGCAACAGTGTCGTCGACCTCGAGGTCCGCGGGTTGCGCGACCGATCTCCGCGAGAGCTCGCCGCCATGGTGCGTTCGCAGCTGCCGGCGCGACCCGGCGATGCGCCTGCTCCCGCCGGACACTCGGGCACGCCCCGGCCGATCGGCTACGTCACACTGATTCCTTGGCTGTCCCAGCCGCGATACTTCGGCGCCGCCCGCGTCAAGGAGATCATCGCGTTTCCCACCGGCCTTGCCAGCGATGAGCTGTCGACCCAGGCGATCATGTACGACGACAAGGTCACTTTCGTCG
Organism: uncultured Actinomycetota bacterium; assembly: GCA_963713325.1. Taxonomy (GTDB): domain Bacteria; phylum Actinomycetota; class Actinomycetes; order Actinomycetales; family Microbacteriaceae; genus Microbacterium. Next base: position 35,422 of record CAVQLL010000013.1, on the reverse strand, counting down.
CGACCGCGCAGCGCCGGACGGATGTGTCGTCGATCGCGGACAGGCTCCTGCTCGGGCTGACGGACCCCCACGACGGGCTTGTCGCGGTCGGCGTCGAGAGCGCTGTGTCGTGACCCCGTCACACCGGAGTCCGACGGTCTCGGTCGTCATTCCTTCGTTCCGGCGGCTCGGCCGCCTGCCCGACCTGGTCGCGGCGTATGCAGATCAGGGTGCCGATCAGGTGGTCGTCGTCCTCGACGGTCCGCACCCCGGGTGGCGGGATGCGCTCGGCGACGTGGCGCTTCTGCCTGGTGTGCGGATAGAGGAGCTGCCGAGAAACAGGGGCCTGGCCCTGGCGAGGATCGCAGGACTGGAGCACGCCTCCGAGGAGGTCGTCTTCGTCACCGACGACGACGTCGTGCCCCAGCCCGGGCTGCTTGCGCGACACCGTGCGTTCCATCGCGGCCTCGGCGATCGAGTGCTGCTCGGGTACATGCCCGTGAACCTTCCGCGCACCCGAGGCCGCGACGATGCGCCATCGTTCGTCTATTCCAGGGACTACGAGAAACAGGTCGCGAATTGGCGGGACAGCGATTCGCACGTCATCCTGGGCTCGCTGTGGGGCGGAAACTTCAGCCTCCCGCGGCGGCTGTATGAACGTGCGGAGCTGTACATGCCGTCGCAGCGCCTGGAGTACAACGAAGACCTCGACCTCGGACTCAGGCTCATGGCGGTCGGCGCGGAGGCGTCATTCGATGAGTTCGCCGCCGGTCTCCATGAACATCACCGTGATTTCCAGGGTTTCGTGCGCGAATGCGAGGTGCGAGGGGCCGCAGCCGCCGACCTCGAAGCCAGGTGGGGCGCCCTGCCGGCTCAGCTGCGACCGCTCATCAGCATCCCTGACGAATATCCTCGGGGACAGGCTTGGCTGCAGCGCACGATCGCGGCGCGGGATAGCCCTGGTGCGCTCGAGTTCGGGCTCGGTGTGGCATACCGCGTGTGCGGCACGCTGGGTGCCTGGCGCACGCAGGATGCGATCGCGCGGCTGCTCCGCCGAGCGCTCGCGATGCGGGGCTACCGCGCCCGGCGCGTCGAGCGCATGCCCGCGTCGATGGCGTCGCGGCCATGACCATGTCGGATGCCGCGTCCAGCGCGTCGATGGAGGCTGCTGGCGTCGGCTGAACGCCTGTCCCTCCACAACCGCTACGGTTCAGGCGTCGGAGTCTCAGTAGGACCGGGAGGCGGAGGCTCAGGTGCCGGCGGCTCCGGCACCGGTTCCGGCACGGGCTCGGGTTCTGGTTCCGGATCCGGGTTGTCGTCGACCGGCGGGGTCACGGTCCGCGTGTTGGTCTCGGCGCGCACCTGATCGGCCCGTAGTGCGGTGACCGCCGCTGCGTAGGCGAGAAGCTCAGCGTCTCCGGAACCTCCCGCCGCCTGCGCGTCGACGACCGCGCGGGCCGCCGCGGTCACCGCCTCCCGGAAGCTCTGCTCTGCCCGTGGATTCTGGCCCGCGATGATGTCGGCCGTCGCCGGCAGGGACGAGCCGAGTGCCACTTGCGCAACCTTGAGCGCAGCGACCTTCTCGAGCAGTGCCGCTTGGGCCGCCCGAGCCTCGCGGGTCGCCGCCGTGATCTCCTGGGCGCGGTCGTCCGCTTTCTGTGCCGCGGAGGTGACTGCGTCGATATCGGTCAGGTCGAGGTCACCGCGTGCGTAGGCGGCAGGTGGTGCGGCGAGGGTCGTCGTGTCGAGCTGTGCGATCAGGGCCGCGAGCGCCGTGTTGGCGGCGGCGAGGGCGGCCTCGTCGGTCATTCCGGCAACGGCGGCAAGGGGCGGGCCGGCGGTGTCTGCCACCGCGCGCGAGCTCACCACAGCTGCGTCGTACTCCGCGATCGCGTCCTCCATGAGCGCGTAGGGCTCGGTCGCCCGTGCTTCTGCGGACTCCAGCTCAGCGACCGCCACGGCGAGCGCTTCGGCGGCTCGCGTATTGGCGGCGAGCGTCTGCGCGAGGATCACCGACCCCGCGACGACTGCCGCGAGTAGCACGACGGATGCCGCGACCGACCAGCGCACTCGCTTGCTCCACGCGAAGAGCCCGCGTCGCTGTGCCGGGAAGAACGCGCCCGCGGGGGTCGCCAGCGGCTCGGGGGCGGGCGCGGTGGGCGGGAACACCGAGGCGAAGATGTCGGTGGTCGCGGCATGGGCGGAGGCGCCGGCTGCGCCGACCGGCACGAGCACTGCTGTCGCATCGTTGCGGACGACCGTGTCGGCTTCCTCGTCCGGCGCCAGCCGTTCGGCGACATCGTCGGGCACCATAACCTCGGCGGCACCCGTCGTCACGGCCACGTCCATCGCGCCCTCAGCGGGCAGCACCGTACCATCGTCCTCATCCGACAGATCCAGTGCGGCAGCGGCGAACAGTGCGCTCAGGTCGCCCGCAATGCGGTCATCGTCCGACTCGACCTCATCTTCGGCGAGGTCGTCCCATGGGTCGGGAAGATCCTCGGGCGACGATTGCGTCTGCGGCTTCCGGCCGAACAGCTCAGCCAGTCGTTCCCGCGTCGCAATGGCCTCGGCATCCGTCTGCTCATCGGTCACCTCAGGAGTGCCGAACAGCTCACGCAGCTCGCGAGCGCGCTCGGCGGCCTCGGCATCTTCGGGCGCGACCGTCACCGCATCTGTGTCTTGACTCGGGTTGGTTTCAGGCTTTCGGGGTGCTTGCACGCGCGCTACCTCACTTCTGCGGCGGGAGCGCCGATAGCCTACACCGGCCAACCTGAAGGCTCACCTCGGGTTGCGGTCACATCATTGTTCCCCGCCCCCCAGAGGCTGCGGACTGCGGAGCGCTCGCCTGGCTCCGGGTGGGCCGAAAGCGCGTCATCACGATGAGTGCTTGCACGGCGAGCGAACCTTTCTTGAAACATCGACCTGGTATGAAGGGTTTGATCAACGCCGCCAACCGATGCCGGCTTCCCAACTGAGCAACTCGAGGAGTCCCATGCGTCTCTCCGTCATCGGATGCGGGTATCTCGGCGCGGTTCACGCCGCAGCGATGGCATCCATCGGCCACGACGTCGTCGGCATCGATGTCGACGAGCAGAAGATCGCCATCCTGTCGCAAGGCGAAGCACCGTTCTTCGAGCCCGGTCTCGCCGAGATCCTCGCTGATGGGATCGCCTCAGGGCGCCTGCGCTTCACCACCGACATGGCTGAGGTCCACGGCTCCGACGTGCACTTCGTCGGCGTGGGAACGCCCCAGCAGAAGGACGGCTACGCCGCTGACCTCACCTACGTCAACGCCGCGATCGACGGCCTGCTCCCGTACCTTCGGCCTGGCGACATCGTCGCGGGCAAGTCGACTGTGCCGGTCGGCACTGCGGCCGATCTCGCCGAGCGGGTGAGCGCCACCGGCGCCACCCTCGTCTGGAACCCCGAGTTCCTGCGCGAGGGCTGGGCGGTGCAGGACACCATCGATCCCGATCGGCTCGTCGCCGGTGTGCCCGTCGGTGAGGAGGGCGAGCGCGCTGCCGGCATCCTTCGGGAGGTTTACCACCCGGCGATCGCCAAACAAACGCCATTCATCGTCACCGACTACGCGACCGCGGAACTTGTGAAGGTCGCCGCCAACGCGTTCCTCGCGACGAAGATCTCGTTCATCAATGCGATGGCCGAGATCGCCGAGGTGACAGGTGCCGACGTCACGCAGCTCGCTGACGCGATCGGCTACGACGCGCGCATCGGCCGGCGATTCCTCGGCGCCGGCATCGGATTCGGCGGAGGCTGCTTGCCCAAAGACATCCGCGCATTCTCCGCGCGAGCCGAAGAGCTCGGGCGAGGCGAGTCGGTCGGCTTTCTCCGGGAGGTCGATGCGATCAACCTGCGCCGCCGCGATCGCGCTGCCCAGCTCGTGGTCGAGGCGCTGGACGGCAACGTGTTCAAGAAGAACATCACGGTGCTCGGTGCCGCCTTCAAACCCCACAGCGACGACGTCCGCGATTCCCCCGCGCTCGACGTCGCGGTGCGGCTTCACGGCCTCGGCGCTTGGGTCACGGTGACTGATCCCGCGGCGCTGCGCAACGCGGCGCACCTGCACCCGCAGCTCAACTATGTCGACGACCGCGACGAGGCCCTGCGCGGGGCCGACGCCGTCATCGTGGTCACCGAGTGGGACGAATATCGCCGCGAACTCGACCCCGCCCACGCCGCATCGCTGGCGACGGGTCGCATCGTCGTCGACGGACGCAACTGCCTGGATGCCGCGAAATGGCGCGAGGCCGGGTGGACGTACTTCGGAATGGGCAAGCCGTAGGCGAAAGCGAGGGTGGCCGTCAGGCGGCATCGGCCTTCGCGCTCGTGGCCGTCAGGCCGCGTCGGCCTTCGCGCTCGCGGAGGCCGTCACCGTCGCGGTCACCAGGATCGGCAGGTGATCGCTGCGGCCCTGCGGCAGCGTGCGCACCCGGTCGATCGTGAGTCCGACGGATGTCGCGAAGTCGTAGTGCCCGCGGAAGAAGCGGTACCGGGTGTACGTGCGCGAGTCGCTGAGGTTGAGCTCGTACCCGTGCTCGCGCACCTTCTGGCTCAGGTTCTCCTTGAACACGGGGTAGTTGTAATCACCGACCATCAGCACGGGCAGTCCCTCACCCAGCTGCTGCAGCTCGGTCAGCGCGGTGCGGATCTGGTGACGGCGCAGCGAGTTGAGGGCGGTGAGCGGAGCGGCGTGGAACGACGCGACGATGATATCCAGGTTCTCGTCGATATCGTGCAGTCTCACGCCCAGCATCCGCTCTTCGGCGGGCTTGAGCACGCGGTCGTGCATCGACTTCTTCAACGCCATCGACCGCACGTCGTCGAGGCGGAACGTGTTCTCGCGGTAATAGACCGCCAGACCCAGGCGGTTGCGCGACGTCGCGTTGGCGAGCTTAAGTCCGGCGATCGTCTCGGGCATGTCTGCGGTGTCGCATTCCTGAAGACACAGCACATCGGCGCCGTAGCGCTGAGCGAGTGCGGTGAGTTCGCCCGCAGCGCGGTGTTTGCGCAGGTTGTAAGAGATGACCTTCATACCGCCCCCAGCCTAGGACGGTGAAGTTTCGCGTGGGTGTCGTCGGCCTGATCACTTCAGAACTTCACAGGGAAAGCGACGGCGCTGACGCGAGATGAACGGGCGAGCGGATGCTGTCAGCGACATCGTCTCTATGTTCTATGATTCGTGGCCGTGGCCTTCCCTTCACAGGCACGAAAACTCGGCACATTCGTGAGTATTAGAAGCTATGTTCGATGAATGTCTGAGGCTGCGGATAGATTTCTTTCATGGCCGGCAACCTCGACAAGCTCTCCGAGACCGCGGTCAGAGTGCGTGCGATCTGGCGCGACGGCCATGCGGGCTCGCTCGACGATACCCAGTTGGTCGCGGTCAACGAACGCTACGGAGAGATGCGGCGCCTGCTCGACGCCGATCAGGCGCAGCTCGCAGCCGAGATCGCCCGCCGCTCCAGCCCCGATCTCGGGTCCGACAGCCTCGCCAAGTCGCAGGGTTACCGCAATCCCACCGCCCTCATCGCCGCCACGAACGGCACCACCAACGGCGAGGCGGCGCGACTGGTGCAGGTCGGCGAGGCGACCACCCCGCGCCGCCTCCTCTCGGGTGAGAATGCGCCTCCGCGGCATCCGCATGTCGCCGCCGCGATGGCAACTGGTGGGATCGGCGCGATGCCTGCGTCAGCGATCATCAGCATGCTCGATCGCGTCGCGCTGCGTGCCGGTCACGCAGCGGTAGACGCCGCCGAGAAGACCCTCGCCGAGCAAGCGCCCGGACTCACCATGGACCAGCTGTCACGCTTGCTGACGCGCGCTGAGGCGTGGCTCGACCCCGACGGCGTCCAGCCACGCGAAGAAGAACTCCGTGCCGGCCGAATCTTCACCATCCGCGTTGAACGCAGCGGCATGATGGTGCTGACCGGGCGACTCGATCCCGAGCATGGGGCACCGGTCAAGACCGCGATCGATGCGGTGGTGACGGCAGAGCTGCGCGCCGCGCGCGACCCCGAGAACGCCGGGTCCGATGTCGTGCGCCGCTCGGTCGTGCAGATGCAAGCCGACGCACTCGCGCGCATCTGCGAGCACGCGCTGGGGTGCACGCGAAGTGAGCTGCCCCTCGAGGGGGCAACTGTCGTCGTCCGCATCGACCACGACGACCTCGTGGACGGCACCGGGTTCGCAACGATCGACGGCATCGATTCACCAGTGTCCGTTGCGACGGCGAGGCGCATGGCCGCTGGCGGCCAGGTCATCTCGTGCGTTCTCGGCGGAGACAGCCAGGTCCTCGACTGGGGCCGCACCAAGCGCCTGTTCACCCCCACCCAGCGGCTCGCACTCGTCGAACGCGACGGAGGCTGCGCAATGTGCGGGGCACCTCCGGGTCACGTGAAGGTCCACCACATCCGATGGTGGGCACGGGATGCCGGACCCACCGACCTCGAGAACGGCGTGCTCCTCTGTGAGTCATGTCATCATCGCATCCACGACAACGGGTGGGACATCCGCATCGAAGGAGTCGGAGTTCGCGCACGGGTTTGGTTCATTCCACCAACCCATGTGGACGCCGACCGCGCGCCGAGAATGGGCGGGCGCGCTCGCTACGACTTCGCTGCGTGATCGGCCGTCCTCTCGCGCTGACTTCGCGCGAATCTTGCGTGTGAGTCCATCACGACTGTTCCGCTTGAATGCGTCCCGAGTCCGTCTCGACCCTTGCGCCGTGACAGTGCGGCTTCTGCGACATCGTTCCGCCGACGTCATCGCGCGTTCATCCCGGGTCGAGAACAGCTACCGTGAACTGTGGAAGAAGCATCCCCCCGCCCGTGGTGGCGCCGCGTCGTCGGAAGCCCATGGTTCCACCTCGCCGCAGCATTCGTCGTCACCGGCCTGATTCTGTCCTTCGTCGCGAAACCCTACTGGGTGCCGTCAGGTTCGATGGAGGCGACTCTCGAGCCGGGAGATCGAGTGCTGGTGAATCGACTCGCCTACGTCGGCGCCTCCGCCGCCACGGGCGACATCGTCGTCTTCGATGCAGGACCGACGTGGGACATCGCGGGTGCCTCCCCTTCGGACCCCATCCGCGGAGTGCTGCGCTGGATGGGCGAGGTAACCGGCTTCGGCCCTTCGAGCGCCCACACGCTCATCAAGAGAGTTATCGGCACCCCCGCGCAGACCGTCGAGTGCTGCACCGACGATGGCAGACTGATCATCGACGGAGAGCCGCTCGACGAACCGTACGTGACGAACGATTTCCCGTTCGAGACCGGCGAACTCGACTGCACGACCAGCCCCCGATCGGTGCGGTGCTTCGATGAGGTCGAGGTGCCCGACGACTCGTTCCTCCTGCTCGGCGACAACCGCGCCAACTCATCAGACTCGGCCGCCCACTGCCGAGGCGAGGACCCCGCTGCCGACTGCTGGCGGTGGGCTACAATTCCCGACCTCGTCGGCAAAGCAGTCGTCCTACTCTGGCCCGTCACTCGGTGGAGTGGCCTCTAGAGCCGTCACTGCAGGCGCCGTGATGACACGCGCCAGCCAAAGTTCGCCCGCCATGTACGAAAGTGCCCGCTTCCGACTCTTCCATTGCGGGGAAGTACACCGACGACGACAGGGGCACCCGATGTCTATGAGATTGACACACCCGCAGCGGACACGGACCGAGCGCACTCGCGCACGGCGTACCGAGCTGAGCACCACCGCCACTCCGGTGCGCGCTTCCGATGTGAGCACCACGGCAGAGGAGCACCGCCGCACGCTCGCGGACGCCGTCAGCGCGGCACATGACGCACGGCTCCACGCCGAGCAGCAGCTGCGTCGCAGCGAACTCGAACGCGATCAGAGCGCTCGAGCGCTCGAGCTGAACGTGCCTCCCGCGATCGACGAGGCGCGTCGCGAAGGCCTCCGCACTGCGTACGCCGAGGCCGCCGGCCGTGTCGCCGACGCTCGCCGCGCCTACGACCGCGCACGCGCCGTCGAGGACGCCGCCGCCGTGATCATCGCCAACGCAGCCGAAGACGGAAGCCGCTCCAGCCGCGAGCTCGCATCAGGTCTGGCGCAGCTGTTCGGCTGACGCCCGCCCGCGCGGGTCGGTCGAGCCCCGACGTCACCTGTCGATGGCGATGTCCGGGCAGGGCTCGACCAGCGCCTTCGCGAACGCCATGGACTGATACGCGTACTGGTGCGCCCAACCCGCAATCGATTGCGGCCCTCCGGCGGCCACGACCGTGAACTCGCCCGGGTAGCACTTGTCGAAGACGTAGCGCGTGCGCGCGACGTGCGGAGTGGTCGTCACGACGATCACCGACGGTGCGTCCGACACGCTCGCCTGTTCGCTCATCAGCAGCACTTCGCCTCGGGTCGTAAAAGGATCGGGAACTTCGCAGATCGCCTCCCCGTCGCGACAGATGGCGAGATCGTCCGCAGTCTGTCCGCCGGACGGCTGCACCGAGACCACGATCTCGTCGGCGAAGCCTTCGTCGCGCAGCTGCTCGGCGAGGGCCAGACGCTCGTCCATCGGCGGCCCGAGGACGAGGATCGCATCGCTCTCGCGCACCTCGTCGACGCGAGGAAACACATACAGCGGCAGCCCGATGAACACGATGAGCCCGAAGCCGGCGGCGATCGTGAGGAGCACTCTCCAGAACTGGCTCATGAGCTGCTCACTCGCGATCCCTACGCGCTCTGGTCTGCTCTGCCCGTGCGGCCAGCAGCTCATCGGCTGGGTAGCCGACCTCGGTGAGCGTGAGTCCGCGTGCGGCGAGCACGGTGAAGTCGTTCGTGCGCTCCGCCTCGTCGCGGATATCCGCGACGTCGTCGACGTCGAGCCGGCCCTGACCGACCGCGACGCACGCGCCGACCAGGGCGCGGACCATGCTGTGGCAGAACGCGTCGGCCTTGACGTTCGCGATCAGGACTCCCTCGGCGTCGCGGTGCCAGTCGAACTCGAGCAGCGTCCGGATCGTCGTCGCCTCGTCGCGGGGCTTGCAATAGGCCGCGAAGTCGTGGAGTCCGATGAGCGAGCGGGCCGCGGCATCCATCGCACCCTCGTTCAACTGCGCTCGCACGGTCGTCGTGCGGTGGCGTTCCAGCGGGTCGTAGCCGGTCGTCTGGTCGGCGACGCGGTACGAGTATCGCCGCCACGCCGCCGAGAATCGCGCGTCGAACCCGTCAGCGGCGATCTCCGTGCGCTGAACCGCGAGGTCGGAGTAGGCGCCAACAACACCCCGCACGCGGGCAGCGAGTTTCGCGGCTGCGACTACGTTCGCCGAGTCCGAAGCGTCGGATGCCGCATCCCGCCGACGCTGCCCCGTCAGCCGCTCCTGCTGGCCCGCGTCGAGATCGACGTGTGCGACCTGACCGGTCGCGTGCACACCGGCGTCGGTGCGTCCGGCGACGACGAGCCGCGGGAGTCCTCCGATGATCCGAGCGAGAGCGCCCTCGAGCGTGCCCTGCACAGTGCGCAGCCCGGGTTGGATGGCCCAGCCGCGAAAATGCGTCCCGTCGTAGGCGATGTCGAGCCGGATGCGCACCTGGCCAGCTTAGTTGCGGGCCCATCGACGAGCTCAGCGACCGATCGAAGCGCCTTCGGCGGACGCGGGGGTCGGCCCGAGTTCACAGACCGGGAACGGAGGCCCGCTCGACGATCAGACGCGACTCGGTCAGTTCCGCGACGAACGCCTCCACCTGCGCGGCGACGTCCTCCTGGGCATCGACGCCAGCAGCCTCGGTGGCGCGCGCGACGAGCTGAGTCATCGTGACCGGCTCACCCAGCCACTCCCAGACGAGCGCGGCCGAGCCGCTGAGCGCGGCAGCTTGGCCCGGCTGCTGGTCGGCGCCGGTGCTCAGAGGCAGCGCCACGAGGCGGTCGCCGCTGTCGACCCTTTCGACGTCCTCGCGGCGGGCCATCACGGGCTCATCCGATGTCAGCAGCCCTGCGTCCAGCAGCTGACCGACGGCCACCAGCACAGCCCCCGCAGCATCGGAGCCCTCCGGCTCGTCGTATGCGGCGATCGCGGCATCCACGAACTGGCGGAGCGTGGCGCCATCGGCCGTGCGCCATACGGCGGGGGCGATGCCGCCCAGGACGGTGACGTGGCCCCGCCGGTTCTCGCCGATCGTGAGGAGCGCGATGCGGTCGGGGTCCTCGAGCCCCACCTCGTCCGCCACGGCGATCCGCGAGAAGCGGGCGCCCTCGCCCGCGAGGTCGGCATCAGGTGCCGCGTGTTCGGGAACCTCGGGGAGAACAATCGGCGCGGCGGCCTGCCGAAGCAGCTCGGGGATCAAGGGCGGCAGTGTGTCCGCCTCGCGGTATTTCACCATGCGGATGCCGCCGGTCGCGGTCGCGAGCGCCGAGATGAACCGCAACGCGGCAGGCTGGTCATGCAGGAAGCTCGTCTGCAAGACGAGGTCGCCCAAGGCATCGCCGACATCGGTCACCTCGATCACCGGCGTCTCGGGGTGGCCGGGATCGCGGTCGAGCAGCACCACGGCGGCGACATGCAGCTCGACATCCGGAAGCGGCTGAAGCCCCAGAGCCGAGGGAGGAATCTGAGTCTTCGGAGCGCCCGAGTCTTCGATCACCGACAACGGCTTGCGGTAGGGCCAGACACGGCCGTCGTCATCGATCGCGACCGTCTCATCGGAGACATAACCGTAGACGGTGCCGAGCGCGCGCGCCGCGGTCGTCTTTCCCCGGCCCGAGGGTCCGACCAGCACCACGACGGCGCCGTCGGGTGTCGCGATGCCCGCAGCGTGCAGCATCCACGCGCGTCCGCGCGCGGCCTCGATCGCGGCGAGCGTCACCTGCTGCGAAAGACCCGAGAGCATTTGCGCCCGGCTGCCGCGCAGGGGAACGACCGTATCGACCGGCTCGGGTGTCGGGGATGCGCCCGCGTCCACAGTGGCGTCCGCCCATGCCTCGCGAACCGCAGCCTCGTCGCCCTCATCCAGACCGGTCAGGTCGATCGCGACACAGGAGCCGACCGCGTCGACGAGAAGAATTCGGGGCACACCGGAAGTGTACGTGGAACGTGTTGCCGAGCTGTGACGAAGCCCGAACCGACGGCTCGCCGGTCGCCGGGTAGAGCCGGGAGGCCGCCTGATCGGAGGGCCCTAAGTGCGCAGATCGACCGGCAGCGGCGGTCTCGGCGGGATCCGCGCCGACGAAGCGATCGACACGGTGCCGGTGGTCGGCTGTGGCGGCACGGGCGGCGGAACAATGCCCAGCGCCGCCCACGTGTCCGCTTCGCTCTCGGTGGACGGCACGACGGCCTCGGCGCGATCGGAGCGCGAACGGATGCTCTCGACAACGGCCACGATGAGGACTCCGATGCACGCGCCGGCCGTGTTCGCGATGATGTCGAGCACGCTCGGCGTGCGCTTGTCGAGCATCAGCCCCTGCGCGCATTCGATCGCCACGGTGACGACGATCGCGATGGGCAGGATCAGATGGCGGCGGCGCAGGATGAGCATGAGCAGCACCCCCAGCGGCACGAACAGCAGGATGTTCGCGGAGAACTCGATGCGCGGGTACGTCAGAGCGGGGAGCATCCGGGTCACGACCCGCAGGAAGCGGCCCGCGCCGGCGTCGACCGGCACCGGCCAGAGGGCGATCAGCGTGAGGCTGATCGCGTAGATGGTCAGCACCACCCGCGCGACAGCGCGGGTCGCGGTGCCGGCGTGTCGCTCGGCGGAATCAGCGGTTCTCATGCGGGCCTCTCACTCGGGCGCCGCAACGCTGATGCGCGTGCGCCAGAGTTTACCCGACCAATGGCTCAGGATCGGACCGCGCGCTATCCGAAGACGTTGCGCCCGGGCGCGAGGTGCTCCCCCACCGCGGCGAGCGCGCTGCGCGCGAGCCGCACACGATTGTCGTTCTCGCGCACGATCTGGCGGGCGAGCACGGGGTGCGCGCGGACGATGTCGTCGAGCAGATGCACGGGGATCGTGATCACCTCGAGCTCGGTGAGCGCGATCGCGCGAGAGATGGTCTGCGTGCGGGTCAGCGCAGTGAGCCCGACCGCGTCATCGCGGCCGAGCTCCGTCACCTGGATGAAGCCGGCGTCCGTCGGCACGCCGAGCACGACACGACCAGCCAGGATGAACCGGGTCGCAGTCGGCACCATGCCTGGCCGCAGGATCACCTCGCCCTGGCAGAACCGCTCCAGCCGCGCAGACACGGCGAGTGCCTCGGCGTCGCCCGGTCGAAGGCTCAGGATCGGTGCGACCTGGTGCAGGGCGTCCTGCAGCCGGCCGGGCGTGTTCCATTCGTCGGTCACATCGCCGTCGAGGTGCAGGTCGGCGCGGCGCGCGGCGTACCAGATGCGCGTGGAGAAGGCGTCGAGCACGGCTTCCTTGTCGCCCGGCGTCTGCAGGGGGATCGCGACACGGAACTTCCCGCCCTCCAGCGTCGCGACGCTCGGATCGCGATCCGGAGAGACCAGGGGGATGTCGCGGGCGACGTCGACCAGCAGGGCACGCACGCGCGCGGGCGGGTCGTCGGTCGCGAATTTGAGCTCGCGCTCGGCCGCATACGGCTCGGGGGAGCGCGAGAGGTTCGTGAACGATCCCTCGGCGAGCTCGGACGTCGGCATGACCACGATCCCGTTGCCGACGTCGAGGTGGACGGCGCGCCAGTTCACCTCGATGATCTGCCCGCGGACATCCTCCGTCTCGATCCAGTCGCCGAGCTGGAACGGCGCCTCGAAGATGAGGAACAGCCCCGATACCACCGAGCCGACGGCGTTCTGCAGCGCGAGGCCCACGACGATCGACGTGACGCCGAGGGCGGCGAAGATGCCCGCGACATCCGCTCCCCACACCCACCAGAACAGCAGCGCGATGCCGACGACGATGAAGACGAACCGGATCAGGTCGCTGAAGATCGACGGGAACCGATCGCGCCATGACCCCTTCTCGGCACGGTGGAAGACGAGATGGTTGATCGCGTTGATCACCACGAGGATCACGAGCAACCCGAAGATCGTCGTCACGACCTTCGGCCACGTGCCCTCGCCCTCCCACGCGCCGGGCTGGCTGATCAGCACCAGCACGCCCGCGACCGGGACGAGGTAGTTTCGCACCATCAGCACGATCGGCGCTGCGCGACTGCCCCGCCGCGACATCGCGTTGTACAGCTCGGTGAGCCCGATAAGCGCGAGTGGGAGACCGACCGAGACGATGACGGCGGGCCAGAACCACGGCTGCGAGACGATGTCGGCCATCGGTGCCCTGTTCCCCTCTGGGGCTACGCCCCAGACCCCCGGCCTGCTGGCGCGCGCCCCTCAGTCACCGTGACGGCCGGCTCGATGCGCCACACGCGCTGCGTTCCGCTCTGCGTCGACACGTCGCCCGCCGGCATGATCGAGATCGTGTCGGGGATGCGGTCGGCGATCCGCTGCGTGATGTAGATGCCCGGCTCGTCGGAGTCGCCCTGCACGCGGAACGCGAGGTTCACGGCATCCCCCCACATGTCGTACACGACCCGCGCCCGGCCGATCAGACCGCTGGTGACCTGACCGGAATCGAGACCTGCGCGCAAATCGAGCTCAACCCCCTGCTGGGCGGAATAGCGCTCGAGGATCGTGTCGAGCTCCATCGCGAACTCGACCGCGCGGCGCGCATTGTCCACGCGCGGGGTGCCGAGCCCGCAACTGGCCAGGTAGCTCTGCCGGGTGGTGCGCACGCGCTCCACCCCGAACCGCTCGGCGGCCTCGTCGAAGGTGCGGATGATGTCGTTGAGCTTCGCGAGCGCCTCCTCGGAGGTCATCGTGAGCGCCATCTCCTCGAATCCGACGATGTCGGCGAAGATGACCGTGACGTCTTCGTTGTCCTGCGTGATGGCCTCGTCGCCGTGCCTGTACCGGTCGGCCATCCCCTCGGGCATGAACGAGAGGATGAGCCGCTCGTTCGCCCGTTCCTGCTCGGCGATGAGGTTGGACTTCGCCTGCAGGCTGCGGCTCATGTCGTTGAATGCGGTCGCCACATCGGCGAGCTCGTCGCTCGAGCCGGCGTCGACCTGCACGCCCTCGTCGCCCTGGGCGATCCGTCGGGCCGCGGTCTTCAGGCGCCGCAGCGGTCGCACGAACACCTGCGCGAGCACGAGAGAGAGCAGGCAGACGAAGATGATCATGCCGGCCGTAGACAGGATGAGATTGCGGGTGAAGTCCTCGACGGGGATCAGTGCCTCGGCGGAGGCCTCCTGTGCGACGATCGCCCAGTTGAGCCCGTCGATCGTGAGCGGCGCGAATGCGGTGAGGCTGTCGCGGCCGAGGTAGCTGCTCTCGAGCATCGTGCCGCTGTCGCCGGCGAGCGCCGCGGTTACCGCCGCGCCGCTGACGATCTGCTGCAGAAGCGTGTTGCCATTCTGCACACTCATGGCCGCGGCATCCGGTGACAGCCCGGCGGCGACCGCTGCTTCTTCATACGCGGCGGGATCGTTGACAAGCTCGCGCGAGATCGACCGCATGGTCTCGTCGCGGCCCACCAGGTACGTCTCGCCGGTGTTGCCGAGGCCGTTGATCTGCCACTCGCCGCCGGCGGTCATCACCTGGTTGATGCGGTCGATCGGCAGCTCGATCGCGAGTGCGCCGATCACCTGCCCGTCAACCGCAATCGGGGTCACCGCCCATCCGGCAGGGCTGCCCAGACCCGGGCTGTACGAGGCGAAGTCGGCGAGCACCACGTCGCCGATGATGTTGCGGCTCATGGCTTCGCGGTATGCGGTCGCGAGGTTGGACAGCTGGTACGGGCCCTCGAGCATGTTGGTGCCGAGGTCGACGCCCTTGTAGGCGCTGTAGACCACGTTCCCGTCCGTGTCGATCATGAGCACGTCTTCGAAGTCCTGCAGCTGCGTCATGGCGCGGAAGTAGTCGTGGTACTTGGCGTGCGCCGCAGACCACGCACTCCCGTCGCCGGCGTCGTCGGTGAGGATCGCCTCTTCCCACGTCTCGTACGGGATGACGTAATTCGCCTGCAGGTACTGGGCCGCGGGCGTGCGGGGAGCGAAGCTCGCACCGTCCACGTCCTCGCCCGTGGCCTCCGACAGGTCGGAGGCGAACGTGTCGCGATAGTAGATGGCAAGAGCGGTGGAAGCCGCGGCATCCACCTGCTGCTGGTTGAGCTCTTCGAACCCCTCGGTGAAGGCGACGGCCGCCTGCTTGCTGGTCTCGTTCATCGCGCCGAGCCGCACCGCGTTCTCGATCGTGGCGAACAGCTGGGTGACCTCCCGCGCGCGGTTCTCGCGGATCTCGACGAGTTTCTCGTACGCGATCGCGCGGAGGGCCTCGGTGCCGTTGATGTAGCCGATGATGCCGACGACGATGCTCGAGAGCACGCTGACCGACAGCAGCATGATCAGCAGGATCGAATAGATCGACAGACCGGCGCGCCGGCGCGCGCGCGGCGTCCCCACCCATTCGGTGGATCCGGCAGCTGGCGGCGTGGGCGCGCTCGACGCCGCCACCGGTGTGCTCGGTACGGCCATCGTGCGCTCCCTGATGCGCTTGACGCTGCGTGGGCTCCTGGCTCACGTCGGCCGCGAACCCCTCCCCCCGGTCGTTCCCAGCTGCACCGAGGATTCGCCCAGAATAGCGTCGCGCGTTCTCTTGCGGATAGAGCACGCCGGCGTCCGTTGTGATACCGAAACTGCGCGGGACCGGGGCCGGCAGAGGGCGCTGCGACCACCGCAGGGGCTACGAAGCCTGACGCGTTGCCCTAGAAGTGGCGGACCAGCGCTCGCTGGCGCTGCGTCGCGCGGAACCCGAGCCGTTCGTAGAGCCGGTTGGCTCCGGTCTTGCTCGCGGTGTCGACATCGAGTACTGCCTGCTCGAGCCCGGACGCCTTCGCGGCCTCGAGTGTGCGGGCGATGACGGCAGGCGCGAGGCGCCGCCCGCGGTGATCGCGCACGACCCCGATCAGGTCGATATAGGTGTTCGGGGCGCCCAGGGCCTCCCAGTCCTCCTCGTTGACCGATGCGAGGCAGAACGCGACGACCCGCCCATCGGCCAGGGCGAGCGTGGACAGATCGGGGCGGAGGAACGGGCCGTCGACGAACTGCCCCCAGCGCTCGGGCGTGCTGGGGAGGCTCGCCCAGTGGTCTCGGAAGGCATCGTTGCGGGCCTCCAGCACGTCCGCGGATCGGTCGGCGGTATATCCGACCAGTTCCACGCCGTCGGATGCCGGCGGCCCATCGATCGGCTCCGACAGGTCGCGCTGCATCGACGTGAACCACCGCTCCGTCTCGAGTCCGAGCCGCTCGCCGAGGGTCGCGGCATCCGTGTTGCCTTCATCGACGTACTGGAAGATCGCTGCCTCCCCCGTGGAGCCGGTCGCGGCGAGCATCTCACTTGTGCGGGCGTACAGCCATCCGATGAGCACGGTGCCGATCCCCCGCCGACGCCAGTCGGGGTGCACGGTGCCCTGCAGGTACGCGTGGAGCGCGGCATCCTGCACAGGATGCAGCATCCCCCAGCCCATTGCCACGATCGCCCCGTCGGGCGTGACGGCGACGAGCAAGTCGCGCGCGGGGTCGACGTGCGAGAGCGCGAACATGTCGGCGACCTCCTCACGCGGCGTCACCCACGTCGGATGGTCGTGTCGATCGGATGCCACGATCGCGGTGTGCAGCGCGTCGATGTCGTCCGCGGTGGCGGGGCGGAACACGACATCGGGATGCCGGGGCACGACGGGCGGACCGGCATCGAGCCGCTCGGACAGTGGCTTGGGAGACTGCTCAGCGCTCACCCGCCGAGCCTACGCCGGACCTCTCCCGTCGCGACAGAACGTTCCGCGGTCTCGCGGAAACAGCCAGACCTGCGGGTCCCAGAAGTGCCCGCTGAAACAGCAAGACCCGCGGCCCCCGAAGGGCGCGCGGGTCTGGCTGGTGCAGAAGTGGTGCGATCAGGCCTTCTCGGCGGCCTCGGCGGTCACCGCGGCCTCCTCGGCTGCCTCGTCGTCCACGGCGATCTCGGCTGCGGCGTCCGCAGCCTCGTCGGCCTCGACCTCGTCGGCGGCGTCATCCTCCACCGGAGCCTCCTCGACAGGCGCAGCAGCCGGAGCAGCGGCGGCGGTCTTCTTGGCGCTCTTCGGCTTGGGGTTCACCGGCTCGAGAACGAGCTCGATGACGGCCATGGGGGCGTTGTCGCCCTTGCGGTTCCCGACCTTCGTGATGCGCGTGTAGCCGCCCTCGCGGTCGGCGACGAGCGGTGCGATCTCGGTGAACAGGACGTGCACGACTTCCTTGTCACCGATGACCGACAGCACACGACGACGCGCGTGCAGGTCGCCGCGCTTGGCGAACGTGATCAGTCGCTCGGCGAGCGGACGCAGGCGCTTGGCCTTGGTCTCGGTCGTCTTGATCGACTTGTGCGTGAACAGCGCCGCGGCGAGGTTCGCGAGCAGCAGGCGCTCGTGTGCAGGACCGCCTCCGAGGCGGGGACCCTTCGTGGGCTTAGGCATTCTCAATTACTCCAGGATCAGAATTCGGGGAACCGGGGCTCAGACGGTTTCGTCGTCGTAGCCGCCGTAGAAGTGCGCGCCGTCGAACCCGGGAACCGAGTCCTTCAGCGACAGACCGAGCGAGATGAGCTTGTCGCGCACCTCGTCGACCGACTTCTGACCGAAGTTGCGGATGTTCATGAGCTGCGTCTCCGAGAGGGCGACGAGCTCGCTGACCGTATTGATGCCTTCGCGCTTGAGGCAGTTGTACGAGCGGACCGACAGGTCGAGGTCTTCGATCGGCATCGACAGCTCGTTCGAGAGGACGGTCTCGACCGGCGCGGGGCCGATCTCGATGCCCTCGGCCTCGACGTTCAGCTCGCGGGCCAGGCCGAACAGCTCGGTGAGGGTGCGACCGGCGGATGCGACCGCATCGCGCGGGGCGATCGAGGACTTGGTCTCGACATCCAGCACGAGCTTGTCGAAGTCGGTGCGCTCACCGGCACGCGTCGCGTCGACGCGGTAGCTGACCTTGAGCACCGGAGAGTAGATCGAGTCGATCGGGATCTGACCCGACTCGGCGTACTCGTTGCGGTTCTGGGTCGCCGACACGTAGCCGCGACCGCGCTCGATCGTGAGCTCGAGCTCGAACTTCGCGGTGTCGTTGAGGGTCGCGATGACCAGCTCGGGGTTGTGCACCTCGACACCGGCCGGAGCCGAGATGTCAGCGGCGGTGACCTCGCCGGCGCCCGTCTTGCGCAGGTACGCGGTGATGGGCTCGTCGCGCTCGCTCGAGACGACGAGCTGCTTGATGTTCAGGATGATCTCGGTGACATCCTCTTTCACACCCGGAATGGTGCTGAACTCGTGCTGGACGCCGTCCAGGCGAATGCTGGTGACGGCTGCGCCGGGGATCGACGACAGAAGGCTGCGACGCAGCGCGTTGCCGATCGTGTAACCGAAACCGGGCTCGAGCGGCTCGATGACGAACCGGCTGCGGAACTCCCCGATCTTCTCCTCGGTCAGAGTGGGACGCTGTGCGATGAGCACTATGTGTTCCTTTCAATCACGTATCCGCTATATGACACGTGCAATGGGTGAGAGTGTTGAGTTTTTCTCAGGGATGCCGAGGACTACGCGCCGCGGCATCCGAAGTGTGTTACGGCCGCTGCACGGCCTGCTCGAGAACCGAAACGGGCTCCGAGCAGGCCGCTGCGCAGCCGAAGGGTCAGACGCGGCGGCGCTTGGGCGGGCGGCAGCCGTTGTGCGCCTGAGGCGTCACATCGCTGATCGAACCCACCTCGAGGCCGGCGGCCTGAAGCGAACGGATCGCGGTCTCGCGGCCCGAACCCGGGCCCTTCACGAAGACGTCGACCTTCTTGACGCCGTGCTCCTGCGCCTGGCGGGCGGCCGATTCGGCGGCCATGCCTGCGGCGTAGGGCGTCGACTTGCGCGAGCCCTTGAAGCCCACGCCACCCGACGAGGCCCAGCTGATGACAGCGCCGGCCGGGTCGGTGATCGAGACGATCGTGTTGTTGAACGTCGACTTGATGTGGGCGTGGCCCAGCGCGATGTTCTTCTTTTCCTTGCGACGCGGCTTGCGCGCGGCGGTCTTAGGTGCAGCCATGTGCGATTCTCCTGAATCCTGATGCGCAGGCGGCGGCCTAGCGCGCCTTCTTCTTGCCGGCGACGGTGCGCTTGGGTCCCTTGCGGGTGCGGGCGTTGGTCTTGGTGCGCTGACCGTGCACGGGCAGGCCGCGGCGGTGGCGGATGCCCTGGTACGAGCCGATCTCGACCTTGCGGCGGATGTCGGCGGCGACCTCGCGGCGGAGGTCACCCTCCACCTTGTAGTTGCCCTCGATGTAGTCGCGGAGGGTGATCAGCTGGTCGTCGCTGAGGTCCTTGACGCGGACCTCGGGGCTGATGTCGGTCGCTGCGAGGATGTCCTTCGAGCGGGTGGGTCCTACGCCGTAGATGTAGGTGAGGGCGATCACCACGCGCTTATCGCGCGGGATGTCAACGCCGGCAAGACGTGCCATGCGGCTCTCCTGGGAGTGTTGTGGAGGTGTGGAGCAGGATCGGTGCCCGGGCCTCCAGCCCGAGGTGTCCCCTCTTGCGAGGTTCTGATCCTGCCTGTCGTGTGTTCAGTTGTGGGGTTCTGTGGGGCTTCGTCTCGGCAGCTTCGCTGCCTCGCTGAGCCTTGAGGCGTTTGCGCGTCAGCGCGGCTGCGCCGCGGTGATCCGGACGCCTCAACCCTGGCGCTGCTTGTGGCGCGGGTTGGACTTGCAGATGACCATGACGCGGCCGTGGCGGCGGATCACCTTGCAGTGATCGCAGATCGGCTTGACGCTGGGGTTGACCTTCATGATGTTTCCTGTTCGCTGTCTTCGTACCTTCGGGCACGGCGGTCTCCGCCGGCCTGTCGGGCCGTTACTTCTCGACCGGTCTAGCGGTAGCGGTAGACGATGCGGCCGCGGGTCAGGTCGTAGGGGCTGAGCTCCACGACCACGCGGTCCTCCGGAATGATGCGGATGTAGTTCTGCCGCATCTTGCCCGAGATCGTGGCGAGGACCTTGTGTCCGTTGCTCAGCTCAACGCGGAACATCGCGTTGGGAAGCGCCTCGGAGATCACGCCTTCGATCTCGATGACACCGTCTTTCTTCGCCATACACTCGCTAACGCTTGAGCAGACCGGTCGGTCTGCGGTTTGGGTGGGATTTGGTGCGTCGGACACGCCGATGAAGGCGCAACGCACCAAGGATCAAGCATACGTGATACGAGGGGCCTCGGCAACTCGGCGCCGGGGTGGGTGGGAGCGGGGTTGCGGTGTCAGCTCGCGGCGCCGAAACCCTCCATCCCGAACGAGACCATCCGATCCGGACGGCAGCCATCACTCGGCAAACCGAGGTCCGCGCGCCGGATTCGCACAAACTCGCCGGTCCGGCGCGCGCGCCTCTGCCCTGTTCGGCGAGACGCACCCCTTTTCGTCGAGTCCACCTCCGATGGCGCGACTGTCACAGGTGCGTCTCGGCGAGAAGAGGTGGTTTCCGCCTGGGCGCGTTCAGCGTCGGGGGCACGATGCTGAACTTCGCCAATCTCGCCCCGAGCATCTCCGCCGACGCGACGTGCGGCTTTCCCCATCGTGCGAACTTGCGGTGCGACCGGCCGCGGATCCAATCCTCGCGCTGCTTCTCGCCAGAGAACGGCCTCAGCCACGGTGCGTCCGTTGAGCATGTCGGGATTCGATGTACTTGCCCACCCCGTCGTACTCGCCCCATGCGTCGGCGTCGTCGATTCCGAAGTCGATTCGCTCAATTCTCACCGTTCGGTCCGACGAAGGCGACCTGCAGTCTGGGCGCGGCGAACCCCAGCTAGAACCAGGTACAGCCGACTCACGCTCTCGCCCGGGAAGTTGCGCGCGTCCGTCAGCGAAGCCGCTCGACCCAGCGAGCCTGGCGGATGCCGCGCGCTCCGGGCGACCGCGAGATCCGCTCCTTCGAGGCCCGTCCGCGCAGCGACTCGGCGACGGTCTCGTCGTAGCGACGGCGTACCGGATCCCAGGCGACCTGCCGCAAGGCGGCGTCAGCGATCGCAACTGCGGTCTCGAGCATTTCTGATCGGATCACGTCGTCGACGGTTCGCTCGAGCGAGGTGCACGGCACTTGCGTCAACGAGATCGCGGTCGTGAGGGGCGATCTCGGCCCCATGGTGCGCGACTCCCGACTTCGGGCGCGAGACGGCGTCGACGCGAGGACCGCTTCGTGTGCACGAACGGCGGTGACTAGCCCGAAACAGTGGCAGGTCATGTACGGCAGCCGCCGACAGGTGCGATAGACGATGTCGCCACGCCTTACGAGCCGCATCGGCAGCGAGAATCTTGAGCAGGTGTCGCTCTTCCGCATAGGCCGCGTCCCAGTCGCTCCGGGCCACGTACGCGCCCTGGCGCAATCGATGCAGTCGCCCGCTCTTCGCAAGGCGAGCTTGAGTTGCGACTCTTTTACGCCACGCGCAAGAAGGTCCTGACGCATGAGGATCTTCGCTCGAAAGTTCTCGATGTGCACGACCCTCATGGTCGTCGCCGACGCGCGCCCATCGGCATCCGCCTGCTGCGACCTGTGGGTGCAGCCGCACATCCGCCCGCCTAGGAGGAACCGACGCTACCGCGCGAAACCACTCTATACTCGCCGAAACCTGCCCCGATGCGCAAGACATCACGGGTGGTTTCGCTCGAGAAGGGTGGTTTCGCCGAACGGATGCCGCGGCTCAGAGCCGCGAGGGCACGCAGCGGCCAGAGCCTACTCGAACAGCGTGCCGAGCTCCGCGGGCTCGGGCAGCGTCGAGTTCGCGATGACCTCGCCGTTGATCGCGATCGTCGGCGTGCCGATGCCGCCGGCGCCCGGCGCGACCGGAGTCTTCTCGGTCATCGTGGCCACGTATCCGGAGTACTGGCCTTCGTTGACGCACGCGTCGATTCCGGTGGCGCCGACCCCGCGGCGATCTCGAGGATCTGCTCGTTGGTCAGCCCGGTCGAGCCCTCCGCCGGCTGGTTCGCGAACATCGCCTGCATGAAGGGCACCGAGCGTCGGCGTCGGCCGCCGCGACGCAGTACATCGCGTTCGCCGCACGAGTGGAGTACTCGGTGCCCTGCGAGGCGCGGTCGAGGATCGAGATCGGGTGGATGTTGAGGGTGATCGTGCCGTCGTCCACCAGGTCGTCGATCGCCTCGCCGTACAGCTGCTCGAACTGGTTGCACACGGGGCACATGAAGTCGATGTACGTGTCCATCGTCTGGTCGCCGTTGCCGACCTCGATCGCGCCGGTCTCGGCGTTGATGCTCGGCGGCAGTCGGGCGTGACGACCGGGTCGGGCGGGACGCACTGTTGTTCATCCACACCACGAGCGCGCCGACCACGACGAGCACCACGACCACGGCGACGCTCACCCAGATCGCGAACCAGTTCGTCTTGCGCACGTGGCAGCCATCACGATCTCCTATCCGATCTCGCGGGGAGTGACGCCGAACGGCGCCAGCCCGGCAGCGCCGCCGTCGGGCGCGGTGAGCACCCAGATCCCGCCATCATGCACGGCGACGCTATGTTCCCAGTGTGAGCCGGCTGTGCCGTCGAGGGTCGAGACGGTCCAGTCGTCGTCCTCGACGAACGTCGCCTGGTCGCCGATCACGACCATCGGCTCGATCGCGACCGCCAGCCCCGGACGCACCTCGGCACCCGGATCGGGTACGCGGTAGTTGAACACCGACGGCGACTCGTGCATCTTGCGCCCGATGCCGTGGCCGACGTACTCGCGCAGGATGCCGTAGCCCTCCCCCGAGCGTCGATGTGGTCCTGCACCGCTGCCCCGACCTCGCCGAGGTGGCGGGCGGTCGCGAGCGCCGCGATCCCCGCCCAGAGCGATCCTTCGGTCACCCCCGACAGCCCGAGCGCTCGGCCACGACAGAGGGGCGCGACTCATCGGGCACCACGACGGTGAACGCCGAGTCGCCGTTCCAGCCGTTGTACTCGGCGCCGGCGTCGATCGAGATGATGTCGCCGGGCTCGAGCGCGCGTGAGCTCGGGATCCCGTGCACCACCTGCTCGTTCACCGACGCGCAGATCGTGTGGCGATACCCGCGCACCATCTGGAAGTTCGATTTCGCGCCGCGACGGTGATGACAGCGGATGCCGCGGCATCCAGTTCGAGCGTCGTGACGCCGGGTGCGATCAGCGCGCGCACCGCGTCGAGCGCGGCGGCGGTGATCAGCCCGGGCTCCACCATCGCGCGCAGCTGAGCGGGCGACTTGTAGATCGACCGGCGGACGGGCAGGCGAGGAGTCACGGCATCAGGCGGCGGCCGTGCGGATCAGCCCGCGCGCCTCGAGCGCGGCGATGACGCGGTCGGTGATCTCGTCCAGCGTGCCGACGCCGTCGATCTCGTCGACGATGCCCCGCTCGCGGTACACGTCGAGGATCGGCGCGGTCTCGCGCTCGTAGATCGCCAGGCGGTTCGCGATGACCTGCTCGGTGTCGTCGGTGCGGCCCTGCTCCGCGCGCGCAGCGACAGCCGCTCGATGCTCTCCTCGCGCGGCACGACGAGCTCGATGACGGCGTCCAGCTCTTCGCCGCGGCCGCCGAGGAACTCGTCGAGGTCGCCGACCTGCCCGAGGTTGCGCGGATACCCGTCCAGCAGGAACCCGTCCGCCGCGTCGTCCTGCGCGAGCCGGTCGCGCACGACGGCGCTGGTCAGCTCGTCGGGCACGAGGTTGCCCGCCTGGATGATCTCGGTGACCTTCTGGCCCAGCTCGGCCCCGCTCGCGATGGCGGCGCGGAACATGTCGCCGGTCGAGATGGCGGGGATGCCGAACGCATCGGCGATGCGGATGCCCTGGGTTCCCTTGCCGGAGCCCTGGGGGCCGACGATCAGGAGGCGTGCGCCGTGCGCTGCGGTCATCGCAGGAGTCCTTCGTAGTGGCGCTGCTGCAGCTGGGCGTCGATCTGCTTCACCGTCTCCAGGCCCACGCCGACGATGATCAGGATCGAGGCGCCGCCGAACGGGAAGTTCTGGTTGGCGCCGACCGCCGCGAGGGCGATGAGGGGCAGCAGGGCGATGAAGCCCAGGTAGATCGAGCCGGGCAGCGTGATGCGGGTGAGCACGTAGTCGAGGTACTCGGCCGTCGGTCGACCCGCACGGATGCCGGGGATGAAGCCGCCGTACTTCTTCATGTTGTCGGCGACCTCGACCGGGTTGAACGTGATCGCGACGTAGAAGTAGGTGAAGCCGACGATGAGCAGGAAGTACACGGCCATGTACAGCGGGCTGTCGCCGGTCGTGAGGTACTGCGCGATCCACGCCACCCAGCCCGCCGCGGTCCTCCCGGCCTGCGGCTGGTTGAACTGCGCGATCAGCGCCGGGATGTACAGCAGCGACGAGGCGAAGATGACGGGCACGACGCCGGCCATGTTCACCTTGATCGGGATGTACGTGTTCGTGCCGCCGTAGGTGCGACGGCCGACCATGCGCTTGGCGTACTGCACCGGGATGCGGCGCTGCGACTGCTCGACGAACACCACCAGCGCGACGACGACGATTCCGACCGCGAGCACGAGGAGGAAGACCTCGAAGCCGCGCGACTGCCAGATCGCCCACATCGACGCGGGGAAGGCCGCCGCGATCGACGTGAAGATCAGGATCGACATGCCGTTGCCGATGCCGCGCTCGGTGACGAGCTCGGCGAACCACATGATGAGGCCGGTGCCGGCGGTCATCGTGATGATCATCAGCAGCTGCGCCCACCACACGTCGTTGGTGAGCAGCTGCTCGCACTCCGGGATGCCGGTGGTGCCGAACAGCTGACCGCTGCGGGCGACGGTCACCAGGGTGGTGGACTGCAGCAGCGCCAGCGCGATCGTGAGGTAGCGCGTGTACTGCGTCAGCCGCGACTGGCCCGCCTGACCCTCCTTGTAGAGGGTCTCGAAGTGCGGGATGACGACGCGCAGCAGCTGCACGATGATCGTCGCCGTGATGTACGGCATGACGCCGAGGGCGAAGATCGACAGCTGCAGCAGCGCGCCGCCGGAGAACAGGTTGACCAGCGAGAGCAGACCCTCGGTGCCGGCGCTCTGCCGAAGGCAGGACTGCACGTTGGGGAAGTCCACGAACGGCGCCGGGATGTGCGCGCCGAGGCGGTAGAGGGCGATGATCGCCAGTGTGAATGCGATCTTCCGACGAAGGTCGGGTGTACGGAAGACCCGCGCGATGGCGCTGAACAAGAGGATGCCTCCAGTGGGGATGCCGACGCGCACGGGGCGCATCAACTCCCAGGGTAACTCAGCGGGGGCCGGAGCATGCTCCGACCCCCGCTGGGTGCGACTACTTGACGGATCCGCCCGCCGCGACGATCTTCTGCTCGGCCGAACCGGAGACCTTGTCGACGGCGACGTTCAGCTTCACGTCGATGTCGCCGGTGCCGAGCACCTTGACCTTCTCGTTCTTGCGGACGGCGCCCTTGGCGACGAGGTCGCCGATGGTGACGTCTCCACCCTTGGGGTAGAGCTCGGCCAGCTTCTCGAGGTTGACCACCTGGTACTCCACGCGGAACGGGTTCTTGAACCCGCGCAGCTTGGGAGTGCGCATGTGGAGCGGCATCTGCCCACCCTCGAAGCCGGGCCGCACCGAGTAGCGCGCCTTGGTGCCCTTGGTGCCACGACCGGCCGTCTTGCCCTTGGAGCCCTCACCGCGACCCACGCGGGTCTTGGGGGTGTTGGCGCCGGGGACCGGACGGAGGTGGTGCACCTTCAGCACACCGGGGCGGGATGCCGGGGCATCCGCCTTCGGCTTCTTCGACGCAGCCTTCTTGGGGGCCTTGTCCGGAGCTTCTCGCCTTCTCGGCGGGTCGGCCTTGTCGGCGGCGCTTCTTGCCGGCGGCCTTCTTGGCCGCGCCTTGTCGGCGCCCTTCGCCGACTTCTTGGCCGCGGTCGCCTTGGTGGCCTTGGCCTCCGCCTCGACGGCGTCCTTCTTCTCAGCCTTCTCGGCCATCAGTCGATCTCCTCAACCTTCACGAGGTGGGCGACGGTCTTGACGTAACCGCGCGTCTGCGCGTCGTC
This sequence comes from uncultured Actinomycetota bacterium, assembly GCA_963713325.1. Classification (GTDB taxonomy): domain Bacteria; phylum Actinomycetota; class Actinomycetes; order Actinomycetales; family Microbacteriaceae; genus Microbacterium. Next base: position 9,380 of record CAVQLL010000013.1, on the reverse strand, counting down.
GGGACGGACGACCGAGTCGCCGATCCGCTTCAGACCGAGGCTGCGCAGCGTGTCACGCTGGTTCTGCTTCTCGCTCACCTTGGACTTTGTCTGCGTGACCTTCAGTCGAGCAGCCATCAGGCACCTACCTTCGCAGCAGCGGCGGCTTCCGCCTCCGCGCGGACGAGACGGGCGGGGGCGACCTGGTCGAACTCGAGTCCGCGACGCGCGGCGACCGCGCGGGGCTCCTCGAGCTGCTTCAGCGCCGCGACCGTCGCGTGCACGATGTTGATCGTGTTCGACGAGCCGAGGGACTTCGACAGCACGTCGTGGATGCCGGCGCACTCGAGCACGGCGCGCACGGGACCACCGGCGATGACACCGGTACCGGCCGCGGCGGGGCGCAGCAGCACCACACCGGCGGCGGCCTCACCCTGGACGGGGTGCGGGATGGTCACGCCGACGCGGGGAACGCGGAAGAAGTTGCGCTTGGCCTCTTCGACACCCTTCGAGATCGCGAGGGGAACCTCACGAGCCTTCCCGTAGCCGACGCCCACGACGCCGTTGCCGTCACCCACGACGACGAGCGCCGTGAAGCTGAAGCGACGACCGCCCTTGACGACCTTCGACACGCGGTTGATCGTGACGACGCGCTCGAGGAACTGGCTCTTGTCGGCGTCACGCGAACCGCGGTCGCGGTTCGGGTTGCGCTCGCGACCACCGCGGCGGGGCTCGCGCTCGCGCTCGGCCGGGCGCCTCGGTCGCAGCCGGCGCCTCGGGCGCAGTCTGCTCGGCAGTGGCTGCCACTTCGGTCTCCCCGTTGTTGTTCAGTGTTGCATCACTCACAGGTTCAGTCCCCCTTCGCGGGCGCCGTCGGCGATCGCCGCGACACGGCCCGCGTAGCGGTTGCCACCGCGGTCGAACACGACATCCTCGATGCCGGCGGCCTTGGCGCGCTCGGCGACGAGCTCGCCGACCTTGCGGGCCTTGGCGGTCTTGTCACCGTCGAACGAACGCAGGTCCGCTTCGAGGGTGGATGCCGAGGCCACGGTGTGTCCCTTGGCGTCGTCGACCACCTGGACGAACACGTGACGTGCCGAACGGGTCACGACGAGGCGCGGACGCAGCTCGGTGCCGACGACCTTCTTGCGAAGGCGGGCGTGACGACGCGAACGCGCGTCGGTCTTCGACTTGACAGCCATGGTTACTTACCACTCTTTCCGGCCTTGCGCCGAACGACCTCGCCGGCGTAGCGCACACCCTTGCCCTTGTAGGGCTCGGGCTTGCGAATCTTGCGGATGTTCGCAGCCGCCTCGCCGACGGCCTGCTTGTCGATGCCGCTCACGGTGACCCGGTTGTTGCCCTCGACCGTGAAGCGTGATGCCCGCGGGGGGCTCGACGAGCACGGGGTGCGAGAAGCCGAGGGCGAACTCGATCGAGCCGCCCCTCTGCGCGACGCGGTAACCGGTGCCGACGACCTCGAGGCCCTTGGTGTAGCCCTGGGTGACGCCGATGATGTTGTTGTTGATCAGGGTGCGGGTGAGGCCGTGCAGCGAACGCGATTCGCGCTCGTCATCGGGACGGGTGACGACCACCTGACCCTCTTCGATCTTGACCTCGATGGGGTGCGCGACGGTGAGCGCGAGCTCGCCCTTCGGGCCCTTGACCGCGACATCCTGTCCGTCGACCGTGATGGTCACGCCGGCGGGGATGTCGATCGGAAGACGTCCAATACGCGACATGTCAGATCACCACACGTAGGCGAGGACTTCCCCACCCACGCCCTTCTGCTCGGCCTGGCGGTCGGTCAGAAGACCGGAGGAGGTGGACAGGATGGCGACGCCGAGGCCACCGAGAACCGTGGGGATCTCGGTCGACTTCGCGTAGACGCGAAGGCCGGGCTTCGAGACGCGCTTGATGCCGGCGATCGACCGCTCGCGGTTCGGGCCGTACTTCAGCGTCATCGTGAGGGTCTGGCCGACGCGGGCGTCCTCGACGCTCCAGTCGCCGATGTAGCCCTCGCGCTTGAGGATCTCTGCGATGTGGGTCTTGAGCTTGGAGCTCGGCAGCGACACGGAGTCGTGGTGCGCCGAGTTCGCGTTGCGCAGACGGGTCAGCATGTCTGCGACCGGGTCTGTCATTGTCATGATGTTGTTTCCTTTGTTCACTCAGGTTTCGACGGCCGTTACAAGACAGCCGACCTGTGGTGATGCTCGGTCGCCGTGCGGACCGAGGTCGTGTCGATCAGGCTGCGCGTCGTCGGCGCGGAACGGGAAGCCGATGTGCACGCAGCAGCGCGCGGCCCTCGTCATCCGTCTTCGCGGTGGTGACGACGGTGATGTCGAAACCGCGGACGCGGTCGATCTTGTCCTGGTCGATCTCGTGGAAGACCGACTGCTCCTGCAGACCGAACGTGTAGTTGCCGGTGCCGTCGAACTGCTTCGGCGACAGGCCGCGGAAGTCGCGGATGCGGGGCAGCGCGAGCGACACGAGGCGGTCCAGGAACTCCCACGCGCGGTCGCCACGGAGGGTGACGTGCGCGCCGATGGCCTGGCCCTCGCGGAGCTTGAACTGCGCGATCGACTTGCGGGCCTTCGTGACGACCGGCTTCTGGCCGGTGATCTTGGTGAGGTCGTCGACCGCGCCATCGATCACCTTGCTGTCGCGAGCCGCCTCGCCGACACCGGTGTTGACGACGACCTTGACGATACGGGGGATCTGGTTGACGTTGACGTAGCCGAACTCTTCCTGCAGCGCCGGGGCGATCTCGCTGCGGTACTTCTGCTTCAGGCGCGGCTGGATCTTGCCAGCCGGCGCGGCAGTGGTGGTGCTCATCAGAGGTCCTTGCCTGACTTCTTCGCGTAGCGCACGCGGACGTTGCGCTTCACGCCGTCCTTCGTCTGCTCCTCGACGCGGTGACCGACACGGGTCGGCTTCTTGGTCGAGGGGTCGACGATGGCGACGTTGGAGATGTGGATGGGGGCCTCGAAGGTCTCGATGCCGCCCGTCTTGGTGCCGCGCTGGGTCTGGCCCACGCGGTTGTGCTTGGTGACGTAGTTCACGCCCTCGACGATGACGCGGTTCTGCTCGGCCAGGACCTCGAGGACCTTGCCCTGCTTGCCGCGGTCGCCGCCGCGCTCGGGCTTGGCGCCCGAGATGACCTGAACCAGGTCGCCCTTCTTGATCTTCGCCATGACTAAATGACCTCCGGCGCCAGCGAGACGATCTTCATGAACTTCTTGTCACGAAGCTCGCGGCCGACCGGTCCGAAGATGCGGGTGCCGCGGGGCTCCCCGTCGTTCTTCAGGATGACGGCGGCGTTCTCGTCGAACTTGATGTACGAGCCGTCGGGACGGCGCGTCTCCTTCTTGGTGCGGACGATGACGGCCTTGACCACATCGCCCTTCTTGACGTTGCCGCCCGGGATCGCGTCCTTGACCGTCGCGACGATGGTGTCACCGAGTCCGGCGTAGCGGCGCTTCGAGCCGCCGAGCACGCGGATGGTGAGCAGCTCCTTCGCGCCGGTGTTGTCGGCGACCTTGAGGCGGGATTCCTGCTGAATCACTTCTTACTCCTTGGGTTCCAAGCGGGCCGAGGCCTACTTGGCCTTCTCGAGGATCTCGACCAGGCGCCAGCGCTTGGTGGCGCTGAGCGGGCGGGTCTCGTTGATGAGGACGAGGTCGCCGATGCCGGCGGAGTTGCTCTCGTCGTGCGCCTTGACCTTGGAGGTGCGGCGGATGACCTTGCCGTAGAGCGGGTGCTTCACGCGGTCCTCGACCTCGACGACGATGGTCTTGTCCATCTTGTCGCTGGTCACGTAGCCGCGGCGGGCCTTGCGGTAGCCGCGGGCGTCGGCGTCGCGCACGTCGTGCGCGGACGACTCGTGACCCTTGGCCTCGGCGGGCGCCGACGACGGCCTCTGCCTCGGCGGCAGCGGTCTTCTTGGGCGCAGCCTTCTTGGCGCGGCGGGCTTCTCAGTCTTGGTGGTCTCAGCCATTACTCGGCCTCTTCCTTCACGGCCTCGTCAGCGGCATCCGCCTTCTTGGCCTTGGTCTTCTTCGCCTTCGTCGCCGCCTCCACGGGAGCGGGAGTGGCACGGATGCCGAGCTCGCGCTCACGGATCACGGTGTAGAGCCGCGCGATGTCGCGCTTGACCGCACGGATGCGGCCGTGGCTCTCGAGCTGGCCGGTGGCCGACTGGAAGCGCAGGTTGAACAGCTCTTCCTTGGCCTTGCGCAGCTCCTCGACGAGGCGCTGGTCTTCGAACGTGTCGAGCTCGCTCGGGGCGAGCTGCTTGGTGCCGATCGCCATTACGCGTCGCCCTCCTCGCGCTTGATGATGCGTGCCTTCAGGGGCAGCTTGTGAATGGCACGGGTCAGGGCCTCACGAGCGAGCTCCTCGTTGACGCCGGCGACCTCGAAGAGGACGCGACCCGGCTTGACGTTCGCGACCCACCACTCGGGCGAACCCTTACCGGAACCCATGCGGGTCTCGGCGGGCTTCTTGGTGAGCGGACGGTCGGGGTAGATGTTGATCCACACCTTTCCGCCACGCTTGATGTGACGCGTCATCGCGATACGAGCGGACTCGATCTGACGGTTGGTCACGTAAGCGGGCGTGATGGCCTGGATGCCGAACTCACCGAACGACACCTTGGTGCCACCGGTGGCCTGGCCGGAACGGCCCGGGTGGTGCTGCTTGCGGTACTTGACCTTGCGGGGGATGAGCATTACGCCGACGCTCCTTCTGCGACGCGGTCGTCGGCGCGGGGGCCACGGCGACGGTCGCGCCCGGTCGTCACGACCACGGGCGGGCCTTCGGTGCGTTGGCCTGCTCGCGCGCGAGTTCCTTGTTGGTGAGGTCGCCCTTGTAGATCCAGACCTTCACGCCGATGCGGCCGAAGGTGGTCTTGGCCTCGTAGAAGCCGTAGTCGATGTTCGCGCGCAGCGTGTGCAGCGGCACACGACCCTCGCGGTAGAACTCCGAACGGCTCATCTCGGCGCCGCCGAGGCGGCCGGAGACCTGGATGCGGACGCCCTTGGCGCCGGCGCGCTGGGCGCCCTGCAGGCCCTTGCGCATCGCGCGGCGGAACGCCACGCGAGCGGAGAGCTGCTCGGCGATGCCCTGCGCGACCAGCTGAGCGTCGGCCTCGGGGTTCTTGACCTCGAGGATGTTCAGCTGGATCTGCTTGCCGGTGAGCTTCTCGAGGTCGGTGCGGATGCGCTCGGCCTCGGCGCCGCGGCGACCGATCACGATGCCCGGGCGGGCGGTGTGGATGTCGACGCGGACGCGGTCACGCGTGCGCTCGATCTCGATGTTGCTGACGCCCGCGCGGTCGAGGTTCGACTGCAGCAGCTTGCGGATCTTGATGTCCTCGGCCACGTAGTCGGCGTAGCGCTGTCCGGGCTTCGTCGAGTCGGAGAACCAGCGCGACACGTGGTCGGTGGTGATGCCGAGGCGGAAGCCGTACGGGTTTACCTTCTGGCCCATTACTTGCTCGCCTTCTTCGTCTTGGCTGCCGGCGGCTGCGTCGGCCACCTCCGGGGTAGAGAGCACGACCGTGATGTGGCTCGTGCGCTTCTTGATCTGGAACGCGCGACCCTGGGCGCGGGGCTGGAAACGCTTGAGCGTCGTCCCCTCGTCCACGTACGCGTTGGCCACGTACAGGTCCTGCTCGTCCAGGTACTCGCTGTCCTTGTCGGCCTTGACGCGAGCGTTCGCGATCGCCGGCCTCGACGAGCTTGTAGATCGGCTCGCTCGCGCTCTGCGGCGCGAACTTCAGGATGGCGAGGGCCTCCTGGGCCTGCTTGCCCTTGATGAGGGCGACGACACGACGAGCCTTCTGAGGGGTCACGCGGATGTGTCGCACACGTGCGATGGACTCCACCATTTCTCTCTCCTCCTCGGTCGCCTAGCGGCGACGGCCCTTCTTGTCGTCCTTCTCGTGGCCGCGGAAGGTGCGGGTGGGCGCGAATTCGCCCAGTTTGTGGCCGACCATGGTCTCGGTCACGAACACGGGGATGTGCTTGCGACCGTCGTGGACGGCGATCGTGTGGCCGAGCATGGCCGGCACGATCATCGAGCGACGTGACCAGGTCTTGATGACGTTCTTGGTTCCCGCTTCGTTCTGGACGACGACCTTGCGAAGCAGGTGGTCGTCGACGAAGGGGCCCTTCTTAAGACTGCGTGGCATCTTCCTCTACTCCTACTTGCGCTTCTTGCCGGCGTTGCGACGACGGACGATGTACTTGTCGCTTTCCTTGTTGGCGTGACGCGTGCGGCCTTCTTTCTGGCCCCACGGAGTCACCGGGTGACGTCCACCGGACGTCTTGCCCTCACCACCACCGTGCGGGTGGTCGACCGGGTTCATCGCGACACCGCGGACGGTCGGGCGGATGCCCTTCCAGCGGTTGCGGCCGGCCTTGCCCCAGTTGATGTTCGACTGCTCGGCGTTGCCGACCTCGCCGATCGTCGCGCGGCAGCGCGCGTCGACGTTGCGGATCTCGCCCGAGGGGAGACGCAGCTGGGCGTACGGGCCGTCCTTCGCGACCAGGCGCACCGAGGCGCCGGCCGAACGGGCCATCTTCGCGCCGCCGCCGGGGCGGAGCTCGATGGCGTGGATGACGGTACCGGTCGGGATGTTGCGCAGCGGCAGGTTGTTGCCGGGCTTGATGTCGGCGGAGGGACCCGACTCGACGATGTCGCCCTGCGACAGCTTGTTCGGCGCGATGATGTAGCGCTTCTCGCCGTCCGCGTAGTGCAGCAGCGCGATGCGCGCGGTGCGGTTCGGGTCGTACTCGATGTGAGCGACCTTCGCGTCGATGCCGTCCTTGTCGCCTCGACGGAAGTCGATCACGCGGTACTGGCGCTTGTGGCCACCGCCGATGTGGCGGGTGGTGATGCGGCCCTGGTTGTTGCGGCCACCGGTCTTGGACAGCGGGCGGAGGAGGGACTTCTCGGGCGTCGATCGGGTGATCTCAGCGAAGTCCGCCACCGACGAGCCGCGGCGACCGGGGGTCGTGGGCTTGTACTTGCGAATTGCCATTGTTCTGTGTCCTTCGTCCCGACCGTCAGCCGACTGCCGTGAAGATGTCGATGGTGCCCGACTTGAGCGTCACGATCGCGCGCTTGGTGTCCTTGCGCTTGCCGGCGCCGAAGCGGGTGCGACGGGCCTTGCCGACGCGGTTGATCGTGTTGACCGCAGCGACCTTGACGCCGAAGATCTTCTCGATGGCGAGCTTGATCTCGGTCTTGGTCGCGCGGGGGTCCACGAGGAACGTGTACTTGCCCTCGTCGATGAGCCCGTAGCTCTTCTCGGAGACGACCGGCCTCAGGATGATGTCGCGCGGGTCCTTGTTCAGGGCCGTCTGCAGGTTGGTCATGCCGAGACCTCCTCGGTGGCGCCGGTCTTCGCCGCGATGAACGCGTCGTAGGCGGCCTTGGTGAAGACGATGTCGTCGGAGACGAGCACGTCGTAGGCGTTGAGCTGGTCGACGGGCAGCACGTGGACGTACGCGAGGTTGCGGACGCTCTTGACCGTGATGTCGTCGTTGCGCTCGATGACCACGAGCACGCGCTTGGTCTGCGCGACCTCGGCGAGGTAGGCGGCGGCCGCCTTGGTCGAGGGCGCACCCTCGATGCCGAAGGACTCGATGACGTGCAGGCGCTCGCCGCGAGCACGATCGCTGAGCGCACCCAGGAGGGCGGCGGCGATCATCTTCTTGGGCGTGCGCTGCGAGTAGTCGCGCGGCTTCGGGCCGTGGACGATGCCACCGCCGGTCATGTGCGGCGCGCGGATCGAGCCCTGACGGGCGTTACCGGTGCCCTTCTGCTTGAAGGGCTTGCGGCCGGCGCCGGAGACCTCGCCACGACGCTTGGTCGAGTGCGTGCCCTGGCGAGCCGCCGCGCGCTGCGCGACGACGACCTGGTGGATGAGCGGGATGTTCGTCTTGACGTCGAAGAGCGCGGCGGGCAGCTCGACCGAGCCGGCCTTCTTGCCGTCTGCGCTTCGCACGTCGAGCGCGAGAGTCTGGTCAGCCATGGACTCAAGCCCCCTTCACTGCGTTGCGGACGTAGACGATGCGGCCGCGCGCGCCGGGGACGGCGCCCTTGACGAGCAGCAGACCCTTCTCGGCGTCGACGGCGTGCACCGTGAGGTTGAGGACGGTCACGCGCTCGCCACCCATACGGCCGGCCATGCGCATGCCCTTGAAGACGCGGCTCGGGGTCGACGATGCGCCGATCGAGCCGGGCTTGCGGTGGTTGCGGTGCGAACCGTGCGATGCCGAGACGCCCTTGAAGTTGTGACGCTTCATGACACCGGCGAAGCCCTTGCCCTTGCTGGTGCCGACGACGTCGACCAGCTGGCCGGCCTCGAAGGTGCCCTCCGCCGTGAGCTCCTGACCGAGTGAGTAGTCAGCGGCGTCGGCGGTGCGCACCTCGGTGAGGTGGCGACGCGGGGTCACGCCGGCGGCCTCGAAGTGGGCCGTCTGCGGCTTGTTGACCTTGCGCGGGTCGATCTGGCCGTAGGCGATCTGGATCGCGTTGTAGCCGTCACGCTCGGGCGTGCGAACCTGGGTGACCACGTTCGGCGCGAGCTCGATGACGGTGACGGGAACGAGCTTGCCGCTCTCGTTCCATACCTGGGTCATGCCGAGCTTGGTGCCCAGCATCCCCTTCGAAATCTTGGAGTTGATGTCTGCCATGGCGAGTCCTAGAGCTTGATCTCGATGTTGACGTCAGCCGGCAGGTCAAGGCGCATCAGCGAGTCGACGGCCTTGGGCGTCGGGTCGATGATGTCGATCAGACGCTTGTGGGTGCGCATCTCGAAGTGCTCGCGGCTGTCCTTGTACTTGTGCGGCGACCGGATGACGCACACGACGTTCTTCTCGGTCGGAAGGGGCACGGGGCCCACGACGGTCGCGCCAGCACGGGTCACGGTGTCGACGATCTTGCGGGCCGACGAATCGAGGCCGGCGTGATCGTACGACTTCAGGCGAATGCGGATCTTCTGTCCCGCCATTGTCTGCTCACTCTCTTTCCGCGTCGTACGTTCCCGGGATCCGGGCCGCATTGGACGCACGGGGGCGTGGGATGGGTCATCCCTCGCCCTTGGCACTTCGCTCACCGCGTCTCCCGCGGTGAAGCTGCACCACTGTTCTGCTGTCAAACCGGAGGCTTTCGTCCCCGGCTCCTCCACCCGCGTGCGCACACAGGTGCACGCCCCGTCTCCGGGATGCTGGTGTTGGAAGTGTTGCTCTGCTGCCCGCGGCCTAGGACCTTGCGCGTGTGCGCCGCCTATGCACTGCCCTGGCAGTGATCCGGGGCACGCGAAGCGGCCGCCGGAATGTGGAACCTCACTAGTCTACGTGCCGCCCGGGCGTGTCGCAAACTCGGGCGTG
>CAVQLL010000012.1:0-537032 GCA_963713325.1 uncultured Actinomycetota bacterium | reverse complement strand
TTCCCGGTAGCCCGCCACCCGACAACGCTATCGGCCCGCGCAGGTGGAGACACGCCGCGTCGCATCGGAGCGACACGCCGGAACACGCCGCGACACGCCCAAGACCGCATTCCACAGGCAGATCGGATGTCCAGCCCCGCCGTACGTTCGCACCTGTGGACGGATGCGGCCGCGGCATCCGAAACCAGCTGTGATTCAGGGTTTTTCCAGCTTCGGAATCGATCCTCTCGCCTGTGGATGAAACGGTGGACAACCTGTGTTGTATATGGGGAGAGTGGTGGAAAACTACACGGATGTAACTACTAGCCCTTGTGGTGCTATCCAATGTCGGTACCCATATGTAGTATTGGTCTCCCGGTGGGGGGTCTACCGGAAACACTCCGGATGAGAGGGAGAGACGGATCAAAATGTCGATCACGGTCTACACCAAGCCAGCGTGCGTGCAGTGCACGGCGACCTACCGCGCGCTGGACTCGAAGGGCATCGAATACGAGGTTCTCGACCTCTCGCAGGACCCGGCCGCCCTCGAGCAGGTCAAGGCGCTGGGCTACCTCCAGGCGCCGGTCGTCATCACCGATGAAGACCACTGGTCGGGCTTCCGTCCCGACAAGATCGACGAGCTCGCCACCCGTCTCGCGTAGCCACCGTTTGGAGTAGAAATGGTCACCGCGGTCGCCGGACAGCGCCTCGCGACCGACCCGGCCGGGCGCGAGGCGCCGCTCCTCGTGTACTTCTCGAGCATCTCCGGCAACACCGCCCGTTTCGTCGAGAAACTCGGGCGCGAGCGGTGCGGATCCCCCTCCACCACACAGACCCCGAGCTCATCGTCGATGAGCCGTTCGTGCTCGTGACGCCCACCTACGGGGGCGGCCAGGGCAAGGGCGAGGAGAAGGGCGCCGTCCCGAAGCAGGTCATCCGCTTCCTCAACGCCGAGCAGAACCGGAGCCTCATCCGCGGAGTGATCTCCGCGGGAAACACCAATTTCGGCGAGCACTTCTGTCTCGCCGGAGAAATCATCAGCCGCAAGTGCTCTCGTGCCCCACTTGTACCGGCTCGAACTGTTCGGCACACCCGAAGACGTGGAACGCGTGAGCGAAGGATTGGAACGATGGTGGAAGCTGCAGTGACGCAAGAGGCGACGTTCAAGGGGGATGCCCGCTTCGAGGGCATGGACTATCACTCCCTGAACGCGATGCTCAACCTGTACGACGCGAACGGCAAGATCCAGTTCGACGCCGACAAGCGCGCCGCGCGGGAGTACTTCCTGCAGCACGTCAACCAGAACACGGTCTTCTTCCACTCGCTGAAGGAGCGCCTCGACTACCTCGTCGAGAAGGAGTACTACGAGCCCGACCGTGCTCGAGAAGTACCCGTTCGAGTTCATTCAGAAGCTCAACGACCTGGCGTATTCGAAGAAGTTCCGCTTCGAGACCTTCCTCGGGGCGTTCAAGTACTACACGAGCTACACGCTGAAGACCTTCGACGGCAAGCGCTACCTGGAGCGGTTCGAGGACCGCGTCGTGATGACCGCGCTGGGTCTCGCCGACGGCGACCAGAAGCTCGCCACCAACCTGGTCGAGGAGATCATCTCCGGCCGCTTCCAGCCGGCCACGCCCACGTTCCTCAACTCGGGCAAGGCGCAGCGCGGCGAGCTCGTGTCGTGCTTCCTGCTGCGCATCGAAGACAACATGGAGTCGATCTCGCGCGGCATCAACTCCTCGCTCCAGCTGTCCAAGCGCGGCGGCGGCGTCGCCCTCCTGCTCTCGAACATCCGCGAGTCGGGCGCGCCGATCAAGCAGATCGAGAACCAGTCCTCGCGGCATCATCCCCGTGATGAAGCTGCTCGAAGACAGCTTCAGCTACGCCAACCAGCTCGGCGCCCGCCAGGGCGCCGGCGCGGTGTACCTGAACGCCCACCACCCCGACATCATGCGGTTCCTCGACACCAAGCGCGAGAACGCCGACGAGAAGATCCGCATCAAGACGCTGTCGCTGGGCGTCGTCGTCCCCGACATCACGTTCGAGCTCGCCAAGAACGGCGAGGACATGTACCTGTTCTCGCCCGTACGACGTCGAGAAGGTCTACGGCATGCCGTTCGGAGACATCTCCGTCACCGAGAAGTACCGCGAGATGGTCGACGACGCGCGCATCAAGAAGACCAAGATCAACGCGCGCGAGTTCTTCCAGACGATCGCCGAGATCCAGTTCGAGTCGGGCTACCCGTACATCATGTTCGAAGACACGGTGAACCGCGCCAACCCGATCAAGGGCCGGATCAACATGTCGAACCTCTGCAGCGAGATCCTGCAGGTGAACACGCCGACGACCTACAACGAGGACCTCTCGTACAAGGAGATCGGCAAGGACATCTCGTGCAACCTCGGTTCGATGAACATCGCGCTGTCGATGGATGCCGATGACCTGGGCCAGACGGTCGAGACCGCGATCCGCGCCCTGAGCGCCGTCAGCGAGCAGAGCCACATCGCCTCGGTCCGCTCGATCGAGGACGGCAACGACCGTTCGCACGCGATCGGGCTCGGTCAGATGAACCTGCACGGCTACCTCGCCCGCGAGCACGTGTTCTACGGGTCGGAAGAGGGCCTGGACTTCACGAACATCTACTTCTACACCGTGCTGTTCCACGCCCTTCGCGCGTCGAACAACCTGGCGATCGAGCGCGGTCGTGCGTTCGACGGGTTCGAGGACTCGACCTACGCGAGCGGCGAGTTCTTCGACAAGTACATCGACCATGCGTGGGTGCCCGAGACCGAGAAGGTCGCCGAGCTGTTCGCCGGCAAGCACATCCCGACGCAGGAGGACTGGATCGCGCTGAAGGCCAGCATCCAGGAGCACGGCATCTACAACCAGAACCTGCAGGCCGTGCCGCCGACCGGCTCGATCTCGTACATCAACAACTCGACCAGCTCGATCCACCCGATCGCCTCGAAGATCGAGATCCGCAAGGAGGGCAAGCTCGGTCGCGTCTACTACCCGGCGGCGTTCATGACGAACGACAACCTGGACTACTACCAGGACGCCTACGAGATCGGCTACGAGAAGGTCATCGACACGTACGCCGCGGCGACGCAGCACGTCGACCAGGGCCTTTCGCTGACGCTGTTCTTCAAGGACACCGCGACCACGCGCGACATCAACAAGGCGCAGATCTACGCGTGGCGCAAGGGCATCAAGACGATCTACTACATCCGCCTGCGGCAGATGGCCCTCGAGGGCACCGACATGTCTGAGTGCGTCTCGTGCATGCTGTGATAGCTCTAAGACTTGAGACCGAAGACTAGAAGAATCACCATGACTGAGAAGCTTCACCTGCTCAACCACGTGCAGGCCATCAACTGGAACCGCATCGAGGACGAGAAGGACCTCGAGGTGTGGAACCGCCTCGTCAATAACTTCTGGCTGCCCGAGAAGGTGCCGCTGTCCAACGACATCCAGTCGTGGAACACGCTCACCCCTGACGAGCAGCTGCTCACGATGCGCGTCTTCACCGGACTCACGCTCCTGGACACCATCCAGGGCACCGTGGGCGCCGTGTCGCTCATCCCCGACGCGATCACCCCGCACGAGGAGGCCGTCTACACGAACATCGCGTTCATGGAGTCGGTCCACGCGAAGAGCTACTCGTCGATCTTCTCGACGCTCTGCTCGACGAAGGAGATCGACGAGGCGTTCCGCTGGTCGGTGGAGAACCCGAACCTTCAGAAGAAGGCTCAGATCGTCATGGAGTACTACCGAGGCGACGAGCCGCTCAAGCGCAAGGTGGCGTCCACCCTGCTGGAGAGCTTCCTCTTCTACTCGGGCTTCTACCTGCCGATGCACTGGTCTTCGCGCGCGAAGCTCACGAACACTGCCGACCTCATCCGCCTGATCATCCGCGATGAAGCCGTGCACGGGTACTACATCGGCTACAAGTTCCAGAAGGGTCTGGAGAAGATCAGCCAGGCCGAGCGCGACGACCTCAAGGACTACACCTTCTCGCTGCTGTACGAGCTGTACGACAACGAGGTGCAGTACACGCAGGACCTCTACGACGGCGTCGGGCTGACCGAGGACGTCAAGAAGTTCCTCCACTACAACGCCAACAAGGCGCTCATGAACCTCGGCTACGAGGCGATGTTCCCGTCGACGGTCACGAACGTGAACCCGGCCATCCTGTCGGCGCTGTCTCCGAACGCCGACGAGAACCACGACTTCTTCTCGGGCTCGGGCTCGTCGTACGTCATCGGCAAGGCCGAGGCCACCGAAGACGCGGACTGGGACTTCTGAGCGGAACGAGTTGGGTCGAGGGCAGGACAGGGCTGGCGACCGTACGCCGGGCTTGAGACGCTGGACGCAGAACATGTCGTCCAACGGAAGAGAGCCATGACCGAAACGCCGACCCCCCACGCTCCCGTCGAGACCGGCTACGCGGCTGTCAACGGCCTGCGCATGTACTACGAGCTCCACGGCGAGGGCGGCACACCGCTGCTGCTCCTCCACGGCGGACTCTTCGACATCGACCAGCAGTTCGGGGCTCTCATCCCGAGCCTGTCAGCGAAACGGCGGGTGATCGCGACCGACTTCCAGGGCCACGGTCGCACCAACGACCTCGACCGTGATCTGAACGGCGACGACCTCACGTCCGATGTCGTCGGTCTGCTCGAGCACCTCGGCCTCGAGAAGGTGGATGTCTTCGGGTTCAGTATCGGGGGCGCGGTCGCGCTTCAGCTCGCGATCACTCGTCCTGAGCTGGTTCGCAAGCTGATCGTGTCGTCGGTGTCGTTCCGCAAAGACGGCGACCGAGGCGGGAACACCGAGGCCGTGGCTGAGTTGACGGTCGACATGATCGCCGGCACGCCGATGGAACAGGCGTACCTCGCGAAGTCCCCGCATCCCGATCTCGAGCACCTGCAGGGGCTCCTCGACAAGCTGGTGGGGTCAGACGGCGGATTCCGCGAGTGGAGCGATGACGACATCCGGAGCATCAGCGCGCCGACGCTGATCACCGTCGGTGATTGCGACATGGTCAAACTGGAACATGCGGTGAGGTTTCTGCAGCTGCGCGGCGGCGACGTGAACGGCGACTTCGAGGGCGTGCCGGCGTCGCAGCTGGCCGTGCTGCCCGGCACGACCCACTTCGCCGGACTGACTCGGACCGACCTCGTGCTCGAGATCGTGCTCGGATTCCTCAGCTGAGGCAGAGGCTTCCGGCTGGTCGGATCGCGATCAGTCCTAGCAATCAGGTGGGGTGAATCCGGCGGCGCGGCGAAGCAATTCTGATTGCTCTTGAAACGTGCCATTTTGATGCTGGTGCATGGACTGGCGGCGGACGATAGGCTGACGTGCCGGTCGCCACAGACAAAGACGTCAGAGCCGGTGCACTGGGGGAGTGACAATGGCTACATCGCGTCCGTTTCGCCTGCTCGCGGGGTTCACTGCGGGCCTGCTGCTCGCACTCGGAGGCGCGACCGCTTCCTTCGCCGATCAGCTCGTGATCGACGGCGATGGGATCTCGCCGCTGAACGGAGGATGCGGCCACCGTCGTCGCGTGCACGGATCAACCCGTGCAGTTCAACGTGCTGATCGCGGCATTGCGCCAGGGCAGTCGAGCAACCAACAACTTTCAAGAACGGTACCGGGGTGACCGTGTCGTTCTCCTCGTCCACTGTGTTGGGCGTGACCGCGTCGCTCGGCGATAACGCTGATTCAACTCCCGCCAACTGGGAGAGCTCTGGACAACTCGCCTCCGAACCGCGGGAACGGACACCGTCACCGCGGTCGTGACGCTGCCCGCGCAAAGCGCCGGAGGCACGGGGA
Organism: uncultured Actinomycetota bacterium; assembly: GCA_963713325.1. Lineage (GTDB taxonomy): Bacteria > Actinomycetota > Actinomycetes > Actinomycetales > Microbacteriaceae > Microbacterium. Next base: position 531,217 of record CAVQLL010000012.1, on the reverse strand, counting down.
CTGTCACCTTCGGCTTCACCGGACGCGGCCTGACAACACCGCTCGGGTCGGCACCACCCCGGTCACCGTGAACTGGACGACGCAAGCCTGCGACTCGACGCCGCCCGTGCTGCAGCTGCCGGCGACCATCACGGCTGAGGCGACCAGCGCCAGCGGTGCGGTCGTCAGCTACGTGGCATCCGCCACCGACACTGCCCCACTCAACCCCGCCGTGAGCTGCTTGCCTCCGTCAGGCTCGACTTTCCCGCTCGGGGTGACGACCGTGGAGTGCTCGGCCGCCGATGCGGCTGGCAACAGCGCGACCGGTTCATTCACCGTGACGGTTCAGGACACCACCGCGCCGACGGTCGGCACGATGACCAACCTCCAGTTCGAGGCTGGTGGGCCCCTCACGACTGCCACCTGGGCCAATCCCGGCGCCACGGACGCGGTGGACGGCAACCTGTCCACGACGTGCGTGCCGGCATCCGGAAGCGGCTTCCCGGTCGGAGAGACGCTCGTGACGTGCTCGGCCACGGATGCCCACGGCAACACCGGAACCGCGTCGTTCACGGTGAAGATCACCGACGAGACCGCACCGATCCTGGTGCTCCCGGCTGACCTGACGCTCGAAGCGACCGGACCGGGTGGCGCGATCGCGACCTTCGCGGCGACCGCGAGCGACCTCGTCGATGGATCCCTCGTCGTCACCTGCGTCCCGGCCTCGGGCTCGACGTTCATCGCTCGGCGACACAACCGTGGACTGCTCTGCGGCCGACGGTGCCGGCAACTCGGCAACCGGCTCCTTCTCGGTGACGGTCGAGGACACCACCGCGCCGGTCGTGACCGTTCCGGCCAACATGACGGAAGAGGCCACCGGGCCTGGCGGCGCGACTGCGGCCTTCACGGCCAGCGCGTCCGACATCGTGGACGGCGACCTCGCAGCCGACTGCACGCCGGCATCAGGGTCGGTTTTCGCCCTGGGCAACACGACGGTGACCTGCACGGCAACCGACGACGCGGGCAATGAAGGCTCGAACACGTTCACCGTGACGGTCGTCGACACGACGGCACCGGTTGTGACGGTGCCTGCCGCAATCACGGCTGAGGCGACCGGTCCGAGCGGAGCGGTCGTGACCTACACCGCAACCGCGGCCGACCTGGTCGACGGAGCGGTCGCCCCTGATTGCGTGCCGGCGTCCGGGTCCACCTTCGCGCTCGGCAGCGTCCAGGTGGACTGCACCGCGACGGATGCTGCGGGCAACACCTCCGACCCGGTCTCCTTCGCCGTGACGGTCGTCGACACCACCGGCCCGGCGATCACCGTGCCCAGCCCCACCACCGCCGAGGCGGCGGGTCCGGACGGCGCGGTCGTGAGCTACACGGTGACCGCGGCGGATCTCGTCGACGGAGCGGTGACCCCGAGCTGCACCCCCTTGTCGGGGTCGACGTTCGCGCTCGGTGAGACGACGGTGAGCTGCTCGGCGACGGATACAAGAGGCAACCTAGGCTCGGCCACGTTCACTGTGACGGTCGTGGACACCACCGCGCCGGCGGTCACCGTTCCTGAGCCGATCAGCGCCGAGGCGACGGGGCCGACCGGAGCCGCCGTGACGTTCGCCGCGACAGCGACGGATCTCGTCGACGGAGCGGTGAACACCAGCTGCACGCCGTCGTCGGGGTCGACATTCGCACTCGGTGAGACGACGGTGACCTGCACGGCGACGGATGACGCGGGCAACGCGGCTCGGCCACGTTCACTCGTGACGGTCGTTGACACCACGAAGCCCGACATCACCTGGGTGGACGGACCCGCCGAGAACGGACACTACGTGTTCGGGTCGGTGCCTGCAGTAGGAACCTGCACCGCGGACGACCTCGTCAGCGGCATCGTGCCCTGCACCGTGACCGGCTACGGCACAAGCGTCGGCTCGCACACCATGACCGCCACGGCGAGCGATACGGCGACCCCTGTCAATACACGAACCGAGACGCGAACGTACACGGTCGATGCGTGGACGCTCAAGGGCTTCTACCAGCCCGTCGACATGAACGGCGTGTGGAACAGCGTCAAGGGCGGCTCGACTGTGCCGCTCAAGTTCGAGATCTTCGCCGGCGCCACAGAGCTGACGAGCACGAGCGCCGTCGACGGCTTCGTCGTCAAGGGCATCCAGTGCCCGGGAGCAACGGCAGTCACCGACGACATCGAACTGACGACGACGGGCGGCACAAGCCTGCGCTACGACGCGACCGGAGGTCAGTTCATCCAGAACTGGCAGACGCCCAAGAAGGCGGGCGCCTGCTACGAGGTCACCATGACCGCGCAGGACGGGTCGAAGATCAGCGCGAACTTCAAGCTCAAGTAGCCCGCAACCACGCGAGGAACGCCCTCACTCAGATCACCCGATCAGAGTGAGGGCGTTCGCTGTGCTCCCTTCCCTAGACTGAGCGCGTCGTCGCCCGAAGCCGTGCCGTCACGGTGACCGAGGAGCGCCGAAACGGGAAGGGAATCCGCGATGAGCGATGGCCAGAACAACCCCAGCACGCCGCCGATCACGAAGCCTCCTGCGGGCTCCCCGCCCGCGTCGGGCGGTGCAGCGACCGCGAGTCCCGGCGTCAGCCGTGCAGCGTTGATCTGGATCGGCGTCGCGGTTGTGCTGCTGTCGTTCGTGGCATCCTTCCTCGGAGCGACGCTCGCGCGCAACAACGCTGAGCCGGCGGCCGTCGAGACACCGGCCGCAGCGGAGTCCGAGCCGAGCCAAGAGGACTACGAGGCCGCGCTCGAGGAGATCCTCCCCGCAGGTGCCGCGGTCCGCGCCGGATCGGGCGTACCGGAGTCAGGCAAGGGCTACGAGGGCGAGGTCTACATCGACATCTCGACCTCCGACGTCTACCTGTTCAACGACGGCGAATGGGTGCCGGTCGGCAACATCCGTGCGTCGGCCGCGGCCAACCTCACCGGCGAGACCGGTGCTCCAGGGGAGGCGGGGGCGCCCGGCGAGGCCGGCGAGCCCGGGCGAGTGGAGCGCCCGGCACGCCGGGAACGCAGCTGTCGCTCGGACTCGGCGCACCCGACGACGAGACCTGCTCGGCGGACGGCGACATCTATATCGATACCGAGGTCGTCGAGTTCTACGAGTGCACCGGCGGAGAGTGGACGCTGTTCGGTCCGACGGCCGCTGGCGCAACTCCCGAGCCCACGGAGACCCCGGAGGGCTAGGCGCGCATCAGCTCTCGCCGCGGTTCGCGGCCAGAATGGCGCGCCAGTTGTGAGGCACGCGGTCGGCCGGCCCTGGCACGGGCTGACTCTCGGGGTGGCTGTCGGGCGGCGCGAGCCGGGGCCCGTGGGCGTAGTCGTCCGTTCCGTAGTCCCAGAACCACTCTTCGCCCGGCTCGTAGCTTTGGATGATCCGGTGCCCTGTCGCCGCGTAGTGCTTCGACGCGTGCGTGTTCAGCGAGTCGTCGCAGCATCCGATATGCCCGCACAGCGCGCAGCGCCGCAGATGCACCCACCATGCGCCGATCTCGTCGCATTCGACGCAGCCGTCGCCGCTCGGCGGAACGCTCGGATCGATGAACTCGGACAGGTCGGTCACGTGGTTGCTCCTCGGTCGGAGGCGTTGGGACTCCATCGCGATGCTAACCGAGAACAGGAGTGCGGAACGCTCACCAGCCGGTGGTGAGCACGCGGTCCAGGGCGCTGACGAACGCGTCGGCGCTCTGCCTCGTGAAGCACATCGGCGGCTTGATCTTCAGGATGTTCTGGTGGTCGCCGGTGGGCTGCGCGATCACACCCAGCTCGCGCAGGCGGTCGCAGATCGCGGCCGTTTCGGCCGTGGCAGGCTCCCACGTCGCGCGGTCGCGGATGAACTCGGGTCCGAGATAGAACCCCGAGCCGTGCACTGCGGCGAGAATCGGATGCCGCGTCCCCAGTTCCTGCAGGCGCGCCTTCAGGTATGCACCGGTGTCGCGGGCGTTCTCCTGCAGACGTTCGTCGCGGATGATGTCGAGCACGGCCAGCCCGACGACGCTGGAGACCGGACTGCCACCTGCGGACGAGAAGAAGTAGCCGCCTGCGCGATACCGCTCGGCGATCTCTCGCGTCGTGATCACCGCTCCGAGCGGATGCCCGCCTCCCATCGCCTTCGCGACGGCGACCACGTCCGGCACGACGCCCTGCTGCTCGAACCCCCAGAACCACTCGCCCAGCCGTCCGTAGCCCACCTGCACCTCGTCGGCGATCGCCAGACCGCCGTGAGCGCGCACCGCGCGGTAGATCGCCGTCAAGTATCCGTCGGGCAGCGCGATGCCGCCGGCGTTGCCGAAGACGGTCTCGGAGAGGAACGCGCCGACCGGCGTGCCGGCTGCGGCCAGGCGGTCGATCTCGCCCACGGCGTCCGCGGCGTACCCGTCCGCCTCGGCGCCCGGATGATCGCCGCGGAACGGATTCGGGGCGGCGACGGTGTGCACCCAGTCCGGCCGCGTCTCGAGCGCGGCAGGGTTGTCGGCGACGGAGGTCGAGACGGCATCCGTGAGGTAGGTCCAGCCGTGGTACGCCTCGCGCACGGCGAGGACGTCGCGCGTTCCCGACCACGCCTGCGCCAGCCGCAGCGCGAGATCGACGGCCTCAGAGCCGCTGTTGACGAGGAACACGGTGTCGAGCGGGTCGGGCAGCAGCGCGGCCAGACGCTCGGAGAACTCCACGACCGCCGGGTAGTGGAAGCGCGAGTTCGTGTTCAGGAGCCGCCACTGCTCGGCGGCGGCATCCACCAGACGAGGATGCGCGTGGCCCACCGAGGTGACGTTGTTGAGCGTGTCGAGATACACGCGCCCGTCGGCGTCGATCAGGTGCTCGCGCCACCCGCGCACCATCACGGGAGGGTCGTCGAAGTAGTGCTCCTGGACGTCGGCGAACGACGCGTCGCGACGGGCGAGCAGCTCGGACGCGTCGGGAAGGACGGGTGCGCTCGGATGCCCGGTCACGAGCGCCGCCGGGTCGGCCACGACCGTCCGCCAGGCAGCGGCGAGCGACGGGCCGACGAAGCGCGGCGGGTCGATGCCCGCGCGGGAGACCTGCACCCACAGCCTGTCGGCCGTCTCGCCGATCACGTCGCCGGCAGCGACCCTCGAGCCGGCCCCGGATGCCGGGCGGCACCCGTCGACGCGCATCGTCAGCCCGTCGGCGTGCAGCACCAGTCCGTCGTCCGAGGGGGAGACCGTGCCCGACCATGGCGCCGCGACGGGTTGCGGGCGAGCGAGCCTCAGCTCGACACCGAGCGACACGTTCCGCGGCTCGGCGGGGTCGTTCGGCCGTGAACGGGTCAGGCGTGCTTCGCCGAACCGTGCGATCGCTGCGCCGCCGTCTGCCAGCGCCGCATCGAACGCCTCGTCTTCGGCGTCTGCCGAAAGCCAGCGGCCGTCGTGAAGGGCCCGGCTCGTCGCCGAGAAATCGACCGTGCGCACGTCTGCTGATCGGAGCGCAGGAAGGAGAGCGGTCGCCGCAGACGGCTCGAACGGGAACACCTCGTGCCCGGTGGTCGCGCGAACGAGCGCGGTCGCCACCTCGAGCGGCACCGCCGTCGCCGCGGCGAAGATCGCCCGCTCGTGTTCGAGGTTCTCGGCCGCATAGGCGTTCGAGGCATCGGTCGCGATCACGTGGTGGGCGCTGGCCACCAGCACCGCACCGCGCACGACGACGAGGGGCCAGAGAGCGTCGGCCTCGGCATCCGACAGCGGCCGGATCGCGTCGTACGCCGCGATCGCCCGCATTGCGCCAGGCAGGTCCATGCCGTCGTGGTGAAGCAGAGAGGAGACCGTGATCGCGAGCTCGCCGACGGTCCACGTCCGGTTGAGGTCGCCGAGATCGATGACGCCGTCGGGGATGCGTGCGACCGGGTCGGCGGTCACGACGTTGTCGTCGGTGAGGTCGCCGTGGATGAACTGCATCGGAAGCCGATCCGCAACCGCGCTCACGACCTCCCAGGCGGATGCCGCGGCCGCGGCCAGCTCTTCACGCAGAGCGGTGTCACCGACGTAGGGGAGGAGCTCGGCGAGGACGCCCGGTGCCTCGCGCAGGTCCCACTGGTGCCGGCGCTGAGCTGCTGGCGCGTCGAGGTCGGTCAGGGCGACGTCGACAGTGGCGGCCAGCGAGCCGATGGCGCGCACAACGGCGGGGGACAGGTAGCCGGAGAGGGTGTCGCCGTCGAGGAATTCCAGCAGGCGTGCCTGCATCGTGACGCCGTCCACGACGACGGGCCAGGCGGTGGTGCCGCCCGCGAATCGCAGTGCGCGCGGGGCGCGCACGCCGCCGCTCCCGGCGATCGCCTCGGCAGCCGCGGACTGCGCCTCCAGCTCGGGGGCGCTGACGCTCGGGTTCGCGATCTTCAGGAGCAGACGCGGGCCGTGGTCGCGCGCGATCAGGAAGTTGCGGTCCTGGTGGCTTCCGAGGGCCCGTGCGCGGCCGATGACGCCCCATCCCTCCAGAGCGATCCGCGCTGCGGTCGCCTCGTCGATGTCGGGAGGAGCGGGCTGGACCAGCATGCCGGCGGCGTCGCCGTCGGCCATCAGCGCCGACCTTCGTCAACCCGGCGGCGCTCGAGCCCCTCGAGAAGGACGTCGAGTCCGAACTCGAACTCCGTCTGGTCGTCGCACCAGCCGAGGGTCGAGTCGGGATCGTCGTGCACGACGTCCTCGAGCATCGCGGCGAGGTGAGGGACGAAGTCGTGCATGAGGGTGAGGTCTTCGCCGCTCGGTGTATCGCTGTCGAGCATCAGCTCCTGGTTGAACCCGAACATCGTGCTGCCCAGCGCGTGCAGCGAGTGGTGGATCAGGTCGTACGAGCACCCGCCGGCGTGCATCGCACCGACGATCGAGTCGACGTAGCGGGCCATCGTCGGGGTCATCACGCCACGGCTCTCCATGACGCCCGGAACCCAGCGGTGCCGCAGCATGACGCGACGCGCTCCGAGGATGCGGGGACGCACCGTCGTCACCCAGGATGTGCCCGGGGCGGGCACGTCGAAGCCGCCGACCGCCGTCTCGATCTCGAGGAACACCTGCTCGGCGAGGCCGTCGAGGATCGCGCCCTTGTTGGGCAGGTGGTGGTAGATCGACATCGCCTCGACGCCCAGCTGATCGGCGAGGCGACGCATCGTGAGCGCATCGATCCCGTCTTCGTCTGCGAGGTCCATCGCGGCCGCGAGCACGCGATCACGCGTCAGCGGCAGGCGTTCGGACCTGCTGCGAGCCACCGCCATGCATCCACCTCCCGTCGCTACCGTACAACGTCGCGCGGGGTCTGGACACGACGCGCTGAAGGAGCTACCTTACATAGTAAGGAATCTATCTTACATAGTAAGGCTGAGGAATCGGGGAAGCAGATGACACTCACACAGACGCACGGAGAGACCCGTGCCAAGACGATGCGCGCCGCAGTGGCGCGACGGTTCGGTCCGCCCGAGGTGGTGGGCATCGAGCGCGTGCCGATGCCTGCGCCACGCGCGGACGAAGTGCTCGTGCGCATGCATGCGACGACCGTGAGCATCGCGGATCATCGCGTTCGCGCGAAGGATCTGCCGAAAGGGCTCGGATACTTCGCCGTCATCGCCCTCGGCGTGTTCCGCCCCCGCAAGAAGATCCTCGGGATGGAGGGATCAGGCGTGGTCGAGCGCGTCGGCGAGGCCGTCACGACGTTCGCCCCGGGCGACGAGGTCGTCGTGATGAACGGCGGGCGGTTCGGCTGCCACGCCGAATACGCCACCGTGCGTGCCGACGGCGCGATCGCCCGGAAGCCGAGCGGCATGTCTCACACGGATGCCGCGGCACTCGTCTTCGGCGGGTACACCGCCGTGTCGTTCCTCAACCGGGTCGAACTCGGGCCCGACTCGACGGTGCTCGTCAACGGCGCTTCGGGTGCCGTGGGGAGTGCGGTCGTGCAGCTCGCCGCGCACGCGGGAGCCCATGTGACGGCGGTGACCAGCGGGCGCAATGCCGAACTGGTGCGCTCGCTCGGCGCGGAGAAGGTCATCGACTACACGCAGCAGGACTTCGCCCTCGGCGACGATCGCTACGACGTCGTCGTCGAGTGCGTCGGCAACGCGCCATTCGATCGAGTGCGCGGCATCCTGCGTCCTGGAGGCGCGCTCCTGCTGGTCATCGCCGATCTGCGGGGCATGCTCGGCGCGCGCGGTCAGTCGCGCCGGAGCGGACTGCTCGTCACCCAGGAGGGCTCAGGCTCCGCGGCATCCGTGATGCGCGACGTCGTTGCTCACGCCGAGGCAGGCGCACTGCGACCCGGTTATCGATCGCACCTACGACCTCGACGACATCGTCGAGGCGCACCGCTATGTCGACACCGGCCGCAAGCGCGGGAGCGTCGTCGTCAGGATCGACACCGCGCTGCGGCCGCGAAGGGTGAACTGGGAATACGCCCGATGAGGGGTGGTTGAACTTGATACGAGTTCGCTCAAGTACCTAAACTTGACACAATCGGACTCAAGTTTGATCAGGAGAGATTCCAGAGAATGCCCGAAGACTTCACCCCTCAGGACGGCGAGAACGGCGCGAGCGCCTTCGACGAGTTCCTCGCGCGCTATCTCGACGGCGAGCGTGCTCGCGCGTCGCGTTCGATCGACCTCACGCGCTTCCTCAGCCTGCGCACGCAGCAGTTGCTGCAGCAGGCCGGCGCGTTCGCGCTCGAGCGCGGCCAGCGCGAACTCGACGCCCTTCACGTCCTGCGGACCCTCGTCGGCGAGTCGCCGGCCAAGGATGCCGTAGAGCGCGTAGGCGCCGACCCGGCCGCGATCGCGCGTGCTGTCGACCAGCGGCTTCCGCAGGCATCCGACCCCGCCGATGTCGAGGGCGCGGTCATCACTCCCTCCGTGCAGCGGGCGCTCTTCCACGCCTTCCAGGTCGCACGCTCCTCGGGATCGACCTACGTCGACCCCGAGCACCTCTTCTTCGCGCTCGTGCTCGGTCAGGACGCGCCTGCGGGCCAGATCCTCGCGCAGGCGGGCGTGACCGCCGATGCGCTGCTGCAGGGCGCCCGCGAGACCGTGACGCCCAGCGGCGAGACCATCACCGAGCGTGAGCAGGATGCCGCGGCATCCGAGACCCCGATGCTGGACCGATTCGGCACCGACCTGACTGCGCTCGCTCGCGCGGGTTCGCTCGACCCGGTGATCGGCCGCGAGGACGAGATCGAACAGGCCATCGAGATCCTGAGCCGCCGCACCAAGAACAATCCCGTGCTGGTCGGCGAGGCGGGCGTCGGCAAGACGGCGATCGTCGAGGGCCTGGCGCAGGCGATCGTCGCGAACGCGGTGCCCGAGCAGCTGCGCGACAAGCGCGTCATCTCGCTCGACCTGTCTGCGATGCTGGCGGGCACCCGCTACCGCGGCGACTTCGAGGAGCGCCTGACCGCGACGATCGACGAGGTCGCCGCCCGGGCGGGAGAGCTCATCCTGTTCATCGACGAGGTGCACACCGTCGTAGGCGCGGGTGGCGGCGGAGAGGGCGCCATGGATGCCGGAAACATCCTCAAGCCGCGGCTCGCGCGTGGTGACCTGCACCTGGTCGGCGCGACCACGCTGAAGGAGTACCGCGTCATCGAGAAGGACCCCGCGCTCGAACGGCGGTTCCAGCCGGTGCGCGTCGCCGAGCCGAGCCTCGAGAACGCCGTGCTGATCCTGCGGGGTCTGCGTCCGGCATACGAGGAGCACCACGGCGTCACCTTCACGGATGACGCGCTGCGCGCCGCCGTGGAACTGAGCGATCGCTACCTGTCCTGAGCGCGTCCTGCCCGACAAGGCCATCGACCTGATCGACCAGGCCGGCGCGCGCCTGCGCCTGCGGTTGGGCGTGAAGATCGACGTGTCCGGGCTGATCGCCCGCCTCGCCGACCTCGAGGCCGACAAGAACGCGGCCGTCGGCGCGGAGAAGTACGAGGAGGCCTCGCGCATCCGCGACCAGATCGCCGAGGTTCAGGCTCGTCTCGATGAGGCGACCTCCGGGCCCGCCCCCGACGCCGTCGTGGACGATCCCGAGATCGCCGCGGTGATCAGCCGCGCGACCGGCATCCCGGTCAAGCGCCTCACCGAATCCGAGCGAGAGCGACTCGCCGTGCTCGAGGACGAGCTGCACACCCGCGTGATCGGCCAGGACGACGCCGTGGCCGCCGTTGCCAAGGCGGTGCGTCGCAACCGCACCGGAATGGGCGATGCGCGCCGGCCCGTCGGCTCGTTCCTGTTCCTGGGCCCCACCGGCGTCGGCAAGACGGAGCTCGCCAAGGCGCTCGCGGAGAGCCTGTTCGACGACGAGTCCGCGGTGATCCGCTTCGACATGAGCGAGTTCGGCGAGCGGCACACCGTGTCGCGGCTGGTCGGCGCCCCTCCGGGATACGTCGGCTACGACGAGGCCGGACAGCTCACTGAGCGCGTTCGCCGCAACCCGTACTCGATCGTGCTCTTCGACGAGATCGAGAAGGCCCACCCCGACGTGTTCAACCTGCTGCTGCAGGTGCTGGACGACGGCCGCCTGACCGACGGACAAGGACGCACGGTCGACTTCCGCAACACGGTGATCGTGATGACCTCGAACATCGGCAGTGAATTCCTCGCGTCCCGCTCGGGTGCGATCGGGTTCATCGCGGACGGCGGGGGAGAGACCGGATTCGGCAGCGAGAAGGATCTGCGCGACCGGGTCATGGGAAAGCTGCGCGAGGCGATGCGCCCCGAGTTCCTCAATCGCATCGACGAGATCGTGCTCTTCCGCAAGCTCGCTCGTGAGCAGCTGCGCGAGATCGTGCGGCTCATGCTCGGCGCGACCGAGCGACGCCTGGTGGGTCGAGAGGTGTCGCTCGAGGTGACGGATGCCGCGATCGACTGGCTGGTCGAGAACGGCTACGAGCCGGAGTACGGCGCGCGCCCGCTGCGGCGCCTCATCCAGCGCGAGGTCGATGATCGGATCGCCGAGCTGTTCGTCGGCGGGGAGCTGGTCGACGGTGGTTCAGTGACCGTCGACGCGGCGGGCGGGGTCGTCTCCGTCGCGAGCCGGCACGCGTTCGCGAACGCGGCCTGATCAGCTTCTCGCTGAGGGTGCGCCACTTCCGGGTGGCGCACCCTTTTGCGCCTCCGCACACTCAGGCGATGTCGGTCGCGACCGCGCTGTTCGCGAACGCGTCCTGCAGCTCCCTCGGGCACGCCTCGAAGGCGGCATCCATCCCCGCTGCGGCGGCGAGGAGATCCAGCGCCGCGAGCGTGCCCGGGCGGTCATCGTGGTCCCAGCGAGCAGCCGCGAGACGCGTCAGCACCAGCGCCTGACGCCCTCGGTCGGCGGCGTCGACCGCCACGTTCAGCGCCTCATTCAGCGTGGGGATGAGATCTCCGTCATCGGCGCGATCGGCCACGATCAGCAGGCTGCGGTTGAGGCACCGCAGGTCGCCGAGGTTGCGGAACGTCTTCACCAATTCGTCCAGCTCGCCCGGAGAGTCCTGGCCGAGCATCGCCTGCACGAGGTGCGCGTGTGCGAGTTCATGCTCGTTGCCGACCGACTTCGCGTACGCGACGCACTCCTGCGCCCACATGGCCGCGCGGTCCAGCTCCCGGCCGTGTTCCGCGGCGGTCAGCGCCATCATGTACCGCACGTTGTTGACGTGTCCGGAGTCGCCTGCCCGGGCATACCCGCGCATGGCGTCCTCGAGTGCCGCGAGCGCGGCATCCGGATCGTGGAGGGTGCGACCGCGCAACGCGACTCCGCGCATCTGACGGATGGACGCGGCCTCCCACCCCTGATCCAATGCGAGAGCGAGTCGCTCCGCCTCGGCGAGGTGCGTGAGCGCCGTCTCACCGGCATCACGGTAGGCGGCGGCCATGCCGGCCAGATGGTGGGCCGCCAGACGCGAATCGTCGTCGGTCGCGCCGCTCAGCGCGCGCTGCGCGAGTTGCTCCACCAGTTCGACGTCCAGGAATGCGAGCGCGTTGCCGACGAGCAGCAGGTCGACGGGTCGGGCCTCGGCCAGCCAGCGCACATCGCGGGCGGCCATCGCGAGCGACCCCATGCTGTCCACATCCGAGCCGTACTGCTCCACGCCGATGGCGAGAGAGGTCGCGAGGGGGAGTGCGGCCGGATGCCGTGCGGCCAGCGACCACCGCAGAGCGGCGTTGACCTGCGGGCAGAGCCGCGCGGAAGTGCGCATCGCGGCCGGACTGTCATCGGTGCGCGCGTTCGCGATGAATTCCTGTGCGACCTCGGCGACGTACTCCGCGTGTCGCTCCCGCACCTCGCGGATCAGAGACGGGTCGGTGCGCGCATGGACGAATTCTCGGAGCACGGCCAGCACCCGGAACCCCCGCGGGTCGCCGCCGGTCGGCACGAGCAGCGAGTGGTCGACGAGCCGCAGCACCGTTCCCTCGGCGCCCGCGTGGGTGACCGCCACGGCGAGATCGATATCGAAGGCGCGTGGGAGGGCGGCCAGCCGTCGCAGCGTCTCTCGCTCATCGTCGGTGAGCAGGTCCCACGTCCATTCGAAAGCGGTCTCGAGCGTCCGATGCCGACCGCTGGGCGCCGCGCGGTCCAATGCGCTCAGATCGCCTTCCAGCCGCTGCGCCAGCTCGCGCAGGGGGAGGTGACGAGCGACGGATGCCGCGAGCTCGAGAGCGAGCGGCAGCCCTTCCAGCCTTTCGCAGATCTCCACCGCGTGGTCGCGGTCGGCGGCATCCCACACCACCCCCTGCGTCGCGAGCCGGTCGGTGAGGATCTCGATCGCGGCGGAGTCGCGGCCCTCGGTCTCGAGCGGCGCGAGTGTGTGAATGGTCTCGCTGCTGTCGCCGACGGGCGTGCGCGATGTCGTCAGCACGTGCAGATCCGGTGCGGCCACCTGCAGCCGGGCTATCGCGTCGCCGACGGCGGGGCCGACGCGATCGATGTTGTCGAGAAGGAGGAGGTAGTCCTCGGCGGCCAGTGCGCCGGCGACAGCGGTGACGGTGGTGGTTCCGCTCGCCTCGACGTCGAGGACGCGCGCGATGCGGGCGATGACGTCGCCGGGGTCTGCGTGCTCGAGTTCCACGACGATGGGCACCCGCGCCCCGGCACGGGCGTACTCGAGCGCGAGTCGGGTCTTTCCCACGCCGCCGGGGCCGACGATGGTCACCCAGCGCCGATCGCGGAGCAGACCGTCCAGCGCTGCGAGATCCGCGTCGCGCCCGCGAAGCGGATTGGCCGGGAGCCCGACGGACGCCTCGCGCCGACGGTGCGCCGCAGCGATGAGCGCCGATCGACTCTGTGCCCCGAGCTTGCGGCGGAGGCTCGCGATGTGGCTCTCGACGGTACGGGTGGAGACGAACATCTCCGCGGCGATCTCGGGGTTCGTCAGTCGCCGTTCCACTGCGGCGAGGACCGCGCTCTCGCGCGGAGTGAGGGTTGTGCCCGACACGCGGCTCATTCTAGCCACGCGTGCACCGCGCGTCCCCTGCCCCGGTCTGTGGACGAGGACCGGGGCAGGGGCAGTCGGGCGAGGGGCGGTTGGCCGGGCAGGGCGCACCCGGTCTATGCCTCCACGGGGGTGGGAACCCTCAGCCGGCTCTCCCGCTCGCGCGTGCTCACGGTGGCCGGCTCGGCGATCGTCGCTCGCGCGGAGGCGTCGCGGCGGCGCTGCTGGTCGCGCAGCATCCGCGTCGTCTCCTCGCGATGGTGCCGTAGGTGCACTTCGGGTGCGAACAGCATGATCTCCTCCTCGGTCAGCGCACCCGCGCCGTGAAGAGCAGGTACTCCCACTCCATGGCGCCGTCGGTGATGTGGTTGTCGCCGAGTTCGGCGAGCGCGGCATCGAGCGCGGCCACCTGCTCTGCGTCGTCTGCGATGCGGCGGTAGACCGCGATCGTCGGTCCGTAGTGGGCCTTGAAGTAGTCGCGGAACTCGGCGCCGGTTGCGAATCGGTCGATGGTGACCGTCTCGCGCACCGCCGCGACGTCGTCGATGCGGTCGCCGAACAGCTCCCGCACGTGCGACTCGTCGCCCCAGAGCGGCGCGGGCTGTGCTCCGGGAGGCAGCGGTGCGTTGAACGGCTTCATGGTGGCGAACATCCGGCCGATGAAGCCCGATGGCGTCCAGCTCAGGATGCCGATGCGCCCGCCGGAGCGGGTGGCGCGGATCACCTCGTCGGCGGCGAGCTGATGGTGCGGCGCGAACATCACTCCCACCGTCGAGATGACCGCATCGAACGACCCCTCATCGAAGGGCAGGTACTCGGCGTCGGCGGTGCGCCACTCGAGCTCGACACCCGCTTCCGTCGCGCGCTGCCTTCCCGCCTCGAAGAGCTCCGGTGTGAGGTCGCTCGCAACGACCCTGGCGCCGCGCAGCGCTGCAGGGATCGCCGCGTTCCCGCTGCCGGCGGCGACGTCCAGCACCCGGTCGCCTGGCCGGATGCCGGTAGCCTCCACGACTCGCGGGCCCAGTGACCAGATGAGGTCGGAGGCGAGGGTCGCATAGTCGCCCGATGCCCAGACGGCACGGTGCTTGGCCTTCAGCTCGCGGTCCTCGTCGGTCGAGGTGATGGTGTGGATGTCGGTCATGGTGTTCCTTCCGGTCTGAGTCGTGACCCCGTCCGGGGTCGATTCAGCCAGAATCCCGCGCAACCGTCTGTGACACATCCGTGCGCTGCACGGAAATCCTCGTCAGCCGGCAGGGGTCCGCGCGGGCTCGAGCAGCGACCGCGCGAGGGCCGTCGACCCCGCGACGGCGGCAGGCATCGTCGCGACGGCGCCGAGCGGCACCATGAAGCAGAGCTGAGTCGCGACGCCGAATCCGAGCACACGCGCGCGATGAGCCCGCATGAGCCGGCGCCGGGTCGAGTGGTCCAGGCCGCGGGCGGTCAGCGCCCGCGAGGAAAGCTCGTCGGCGAGGAGCCATCCGGTCAGCAGCACCGCGAAGACGGTGCTGAGGATGCCGCCGGCGGCCGGGATGAGTCCGATCAGCGCCGCGAGAACCGCGATCGCGAGGCCACGGACGAACAGCCCGAGTCCGTCGAGGACGGAGCGCCAGAATCCGTAGCGCGCATCGACGTCGGCATCGCCCAGGTCGCGCTCGACGGACCGCCAGATCCGCTCGTAGAAGGGCTCTCCGATGATCAGCGTGAGGGCCGTGAACGACACCGCCACAAGCACCAGAGCGCCCCCGACCAGCGCGGTGCCGAGCGTCGCCCGGACCACCGTCGCCCACAGTCCCGGCCAACCGTCCGCCCACGGAGTGATGGCGACGGTGATTCCCGGGAGGGCCGTGGCCAGCGCCACAAGCCCTCCCAGCATCAGGATTCCGACGATCGCGGCGGGGACCAGGCCCAACGCCATCAGCCCAGGCTTGCGCCGCCAGTGCGCGAACCCGCGCCCGAGGAGGGCCATGCCGTGGACGAACTCGCGCATCGGCTCAGCCTAGAGCGGCGAGCCGATGCGTTCGAGTCCTCGTCAGTCGCGCGCGGGCAGCTCCTGCAGGGTCCAGGTGTTGCCGTCGGGGTCGTCGAAGCTCACGAAACGCCCCCACGCCTGGTCGTCGACTCCCTGGGCTTCGACGCCCACCGAGTGCAGGTGGGCGAGCGCCTCGTCGGCGTCTGGCACGACGACCTGGATCGTGTTCTGCTTGCCCGGCTCCAGGTCGTTTCCGAGGCCGATGCCGAACGCGATCGAGCACGCGGATCCGGGAGGGGTCATCTGCACGAACCTCAGCCCTTCGAAGGGCGTTTGGTCGTGATCGGCATTGAAGCCGATCTTGACGTAGAAGTCCTTCGCGCGGTCGACGTCGGTCACCGGCACGTAGATGAGCTCGATCTTCCAGTCCATGAGCTGCTTCCTTTCGTCGTGGTCGCTGTGTCAGCGTCTGCGATCAGACTATGGGCGAATGCGGACACATCAGGTCCGCAATTGCGGTCAGAGTGCGCGATAGCGCCGAATCGCCTCCGCGGTGACCGCGTGATCGAGGACATCCGGCTCACCCGACATCGTGATGGTGCCGACGACCTCGCCGGCGACGAGGATCGGCACCGACCCGCCGTGGGCCCGGTAGCGGTCGTGATCGATGTCGGTACGATCGCCGAACGGTGTGCCTGCGGCCTCGTGTCGGCGCCGTACGAGCAGCGACGGCTCACCGAAGCGCTCGGCGACCGCCGCTTTGCCGGCCAGCCATGGATCGTTGGCCGGGCCTGTGGTGCCGAGCTTGGCGACGAATACGGCATCTCCGCGCAGGACGATGCGCACAGCGAGGTTGGCGGCGTGCTTTCGGATCACCTCGACGGCGATGAGTCCGAGGGTGACGGCATCCTCGTTGTCGAACGAGTCGCAATCGAAGGGAGGGACCGCTTCGAGATCTGCGACGGTGAAGACGGGGAGGTCCGACATGTCAGTGGGTCATCTCGAGGGCGGTGATGCCCGGCATCCCGAACCATACGCGTCCGCCGTCGCCCTCGACGAACGTCGCGAGCACGCTGTCGCAGTGCGAGCAGCGTGCCACTGTGCCCATCGCGGTCGCGTAGACGACGGCGACCGCGATCGCTCCGTGCGCGTGGCAATGGGCGCAGCGCGCGTCAGCGGCCGTCGCATCCCAGCCGAGCACGTCGGCGAGGCGTCCGGCGAGGACATTTCCATCGAGCTTGGTCATCATGAACCTCCGAATCGTTCGGTACGCACATCACCGGGCCGGTGCCCGGCATCGATCAGCCATCCCGCGACCGCCTCGACGAACGGAGTCGGTCCGCACACGTACACCAGCGGAGCGGATGCCGCGGGCAGAGTCGCGGCATCCAGCAGGTCGCGGGTGACCCGGCCCGGCGCGGTCGGCCAGCCGTCGGGCACGCGGCGGGTGTAGACGAAGTCGAGCCACAACGCCGGCGACGCGGCTGCGAGAGCGGCGAGCTCGTCGCGGAAGAAGACGTCATCCGGCGTTCGCACCGAGTAGAGCAGGCGGAACTCCGTCGGATCCGCGGCCTTCGCGTGCGCATCGGCCATGGCGAACAGGGGCACGACCCCGGATCCGCCCGCGATCAGCTGCACCGGTCGGGGTGTCGCGCCGTCTTCGGGCGGAGTCCAAACGAAGAACGCACCGAGCGGACCGTGCAGCTCGAGCTTGTCTCCGGCTTGCAGGTCATGCACGAGGAACGGGGACACCTCGCCGTCGGGCAGCTCGTCGACGGCCAGGACCACGCGGGTGCTGTCTCCTGCCGATGCGATCGAGTACGACCTGGTCGCCTGGTACCCATCGGGGGCGGTCAGCCGCACATCGAGGTGGGATCCCGCGTCGTTGCCGGGCCAGGTCGGCACGTCGAGCTCGATGCGCCGAGCCGTCGGGGTCTCCGGTCGCGAGTCGACCACGGTCGCCACGTGCCAGGCCGCCGCATGGTGCTTTCTCACCGGCGGTCCGTTCATCGGAACCGACCATTCACCAGTACCGCTCCTCCTGCCACGGGTCGCCGTGCAGATGGTAGCCGTTCTGCTCCCAGAATCCGGGATCGTCGGTCGGCATCGTGACCAGGCCCTGCACCCACTTCGCGCTCTTCCAGAAGTACAGGTGCGGCACCAGCAGCCGCGCGGGGCCGCCGTGCTCGGGATCGAGCGGTTCGCCGTCGGCCTCGAAGGCGATCCAACTCTTGCCGTCGAGGAGGTCTTCGAGGGGCACATTGGTCGTGTATCCGCCGTACGAGTGGGCCATGACGTAATCGTGCTCGGTCTCGACGCTCTCCCAGATCTTGTCGAGCGGCACGCCACGCCAGGGCATCTCCAGCTTGGTCCAATGCGTCACGCAGTGGATGTCGGTGGTGATGTCTTCGATGCCGAGCGCACGCAGCTCATCCCAGCTCCACCTGTGCGAGCCGTTCTCGGTGCGCACGACGAACTCCCAGTCGGCGGTGTCGACATGCGGGGTCGGCCCGGCGGAGAGCACCGGCCAGTCCGAGACGAGCGTCTGCCCGGGAGGGAGGCGCGGATCCCGGTCACCGCGTCGTCCGGAGAAGCCTCGAGTGATGAATGACATGGCGCCCCTTCTTCTTCTCTCCTTCTGGGGCTCCGCCCCAGACCCCCGGCTTGCTGACGCGCGCCCCTGGGGCTCCGCCCCAGACCCCCGGCTTGCTGACGCGCGCCCCTGGGGCTCCGCCCCGAAGCCGGCTTGCTGACGCGGCCCCTCTGGCTCCGCCCGAGACCCCGGCTTGCTGACCCGTGCCATCTGGGAGACGCCTGGCCTGCTGCGCCCCCTGTTGGCTTCACACTAGTGACGCGATCGCGCTCCTGTCACTGCCGTCGCGCGGCCGAGCCACCATCCTGGACGCTTAGGCTGAAGTCATGTCGACGCTCTCGCTCGGGATGCCGCGGATCCACCGCGACCCGCTGACCGCGCCCGACACGACGGGCCGCCCCGACACGGCCGGGCTCGTCGATCGTTTCGGTCGCGTCGCCCGCGACCTGCGCATCTCGGTCACAGAGAAGTGCTCGCTGCGATGCACGTACTGCATGCCGGCCGAGGGTCTGCCCAGCATCCCGAAGGGCGACCTGCTCACCGCGGAGGAGATCGCGCGTCTGGTCGCAATCGCCGGCCGCGACCTGGGTGTGCACGAGGTGCGGTTCACCGGAGGAGAGCCCCTCACGCGCGCGGACCTCGTGGATATCGTCGCGCGATCTTCCGCGGCCGCGCCGGGCATGCCGCTGTCGATGACCACGAACGGCATCGGACTCGACAAGGTCGCCGAGCGGCTCGTCGAGGCGGGCCTGGGAAGGGTCAACGTCTCGGTCGACACGATCGACCGCGAGCATTTCGCCCGTCTGACGCGTCGCGATCGCCTGCCGGCCGTCCTCGCCGGCATCGACGGTGCGGTCCGCGCCGGACTCGGACCGATCAAGCTCAACGCCGTGCTGATGCGCGAGACCCTGGAGGATGCGCCCGCGCTGCTGGCGTGGGCCCTCGAGCGCGGCCTGCGGCTGCGGTTCATCGAGGAGATGCCGCTGGATGCGGATGCCGCATGGCGGCGCGCCAACATGGTGCCCGCGGCCGAGCTGCTCGAGGTGCTCTCGCGTCGGTTCGAGCTGACGCTGGTGGACCGCGACGATCCGTCCTCTCCGGCGGAGGAATGGCGCGTCGACGGCGGACCCGCAACCGTCGGCATCATCGCGTCGGTCACGCGCTCGTTCTGCACCGCATGCGACCGCACCCGCATCACCGCGGAGGGCACGGTCCGCTCGTGCCTGTTCGGCGACGACGAGACCGATCTGCGCGCGCTGCTGCGCGGCGGGGCGAGCGACCACGACATCGCGGACCGCTGGCGCGCAGCGATGTGGGGCAAGCAGGCCGGCCACGGCATCTCCGACCCCGGGTTCGTTCCGCCGGAGCGCTCGATGGGCGCGATCGGTGGCTGAGGTGCGTGTGCGGTACTTCGCGGCGGCCGCGGATGCCGCAGGCCGCGCCGACGAGACCTTTCAGCTGGCCGGGGCCACCGTGGGCCAACTCCGCGAGGCATTGGTCACGCGGTACGGGGAGCCGATGGAACGGGTGCTGCGATCGGGGTCGATCCTCGTCGACGGTGTCGTCAGCCGTGATCCGGCGCGTCCGCTCGGCGCGTCCGCCGATGTGCTGCCGCGGTTCTCGGGTGGCTGAGGGGTTGTCGGACCCGGTTGCTGGGGCGCCACGCGATGGGCTAGAGCCCGACCCACTCCGTCGTGCCCTCGGCCAGGTGCTGTCGCTTCCAGATCGGCGTCCGCTCCTTGACGAGGTCCACCAGCTGCGCGCAAACGGCGAATGCTTCCGCGCGGTGCGGCGCGGCGACCGCGGCAACCAGGGCTACGTCGCCGACCGACAGGGCGCCGACTCGGTGGATCGCCGCGACGCGCAGGCCCGACGCATCCGCGACCTCGGCGCAGACGTCGGCGAGGAAGCGCTGGGCGTCGGGGTGCGCTTCGTAGTCGAGGGCATGCACGGACTCGCCGTGGTCGTGATCGCGCACGACCCCCTCGAACACGACGAGGGCCCCGTCTGCCGCCGTCATCACGAACGTCTCCGCGGCCGCGCGGTCGATCGGCTCGGCGGTGATCACTGCGAGATAGTTCGCGTCATCCATGCCCACCGCCTTTCGCCTGATCCAGGATGTGGGCGATGAGCGGCTCCAGCACCGCGAGTCCGTCCCGCACGCCACCGGACGATCCGGGCAGGTTGACGATGAGCGTCCCGCCCGCCATTCCCGCCACGGCACGGCTGAGAGCCGCCGTCGGAACGGCCGCGCGCCCCGCCGCCCGGATGGCCTCCGAGATGCCAGGCAGCTCGACGTCCAAGAGCGCCCGCGTCGCCTCGGGCGTGCGGTCCTGCGGATGAAGGCCGGTTCCACCGGTGGTGACCACGACATCGGGTGCGGCCAGGACGACTCCGGTAAGGGCGGCGGAGACGTCCACATCGGCCGTGACGACGGCGTCGCTCACCGTGAAACCGCGCTCGCGCAGCCACTCGACGATCAGCGGACCCGTCGTGTCTGCGCGGGTTCCGGCGGCTGCGGCGGTCGACGAGACCAGAACGGCGGCGGCGTATCCGGTTCCGATCGATGCGACGGCGCCTGCCGGCTCGGGATGCCGTCTCCCGCCGTCCCGCGTCCACTCGCCGTGCTTGCCACCCGACTTCTCGAGCAGGCGGATCTCACCGAGCACCGCGCGCGGGTCCACCGCCTTCACCATGTCGTGCAGGGTGAGGCCTGCGATCGCCACGGCGGTCAGCGCCTCCATCTCGACGCCGGTGCGAGCGGTGACCGAGACCGTCGCGTCGATGAGGATCGCGTCGCCGTCGAAGCCGAAGTCGATCGTGACGGCATCCAGCGGCAGTATGTGGGCGAGCGGGATCAGCTCGCTCGTGCGCTTGGCCCCGGCGATGCCGGCGATGCGCGCCGTCGCAAGCACATCGGCCTTGGGCAGATCGTCGGCGCGGACGAGCGCGATGACCTCGGCCGTCGTGGTGAGTCGACCAGCGGCCCGGGCGACGCGGCGCGTGACCGGCTTGGCGCCGACGTCGATCATGCGTGCACGACCGTCGTCGTCGAGGTGGCTGAGCGAGCTCATAAGTCCACGGTATCGACCGTTGCGCCTGCGGGGAGCGACGTGACCTTCGCAGCTACGTCGATCAGCACGTCTGCGGCTGCGAGGGCGGCGACCAGATGCGAGCCGGGACCGGCGACCGTCTCGACCGCGCCGTCATCGGTCAGACGTCCGCGCAGGAACTGCCGGCGACCGGAGATCGACTGCAGCGGTGCGGCGAGTGCGCGAGTGGCCCGGGCCGCGGGCGGCCGAGCGGCCAGCTCCCGAAGCAGCGGGGCGACGAACAGGGCGAAGCTGAGCTGACTGCTCACGGGGTTGCCCGGGAAGCAGATGACCGGGACGCCTCGATACCGGCCGTGGGCCTGCGGGCCGCCCGGCTGCATGTCGACAGTGCCGACCGTCGCTCCGAGTGGTTCCAGCAGCTGACGTACCGGCTCGTGCGCCCCCATGGAGATTCCTCCGCTCGTGAGGATGAGCTCGGCGCCGGTGGCGATCGCGCGGTCGAAGACGGCGCCGAGGCGCACCGGGTCATCGCCTGCGAGCTGGAGGTCGACGACCTCGGCGCCCACGGCCGACGCCGCGGCCGCGAGGGCGATTCCGTTCGCGTCCGGCAGGCGCCCCGATGTGAGCGGCGTGCCCGGAGGAACGAGCTCGTTGCCGGTGCTGACGACCGCGACGCGCACGCGGGCACGGACCATCACATCGACGAGGTTGGCCGCGGCGAGGGCGGCGAGGTGCCGGGACGCGAGTCGGAGGCCCGCCGGGAGCAGGACGGCGCCCGCAGCGATATCCGAACCCTCCTCGCGCACATAGTCGCCGGCATCCCGCCCGCGCTCGATCCGGACGCCTTCTTCGACGGCGCTGGTGTCCTCGATCGGAACCACCGCATCGGCGCCCGGAGGCATCGGCGCACCGGTCATGATTGCGATCGCGGCACCGGCCGGCAGGGGAGCGGGGTCGGTCGCGCCGGCGGCGATCTCGCCGAGGACGGGGAGCACCACGGGCAGTTCGCGCAGGTCTGCGACGTGGACCGCGAAGCCGTCCATCTGCGCGTTGCGGAAGGTCGGCAGGGCGATCGGACTGCGCACTTCGGTCGCGGTCACGCGGTCTGCGGCGAGCGCGATAGGCACGGGTTCGCCCGGGCGCTCGCGCAGGGCCGAGAGGAGGTCGGCGATGATGGCGGCGTAGTCCTCGACGGCGATCCGGTGCATGGCTTCAGTATCCCGGCGGCTCAGTACCGAGGAAGCGCGGTGTCGACGGTTCGCGACCACGCATCGATGCCGCCCGTGAGGTGTCGCGCGCGTGTGAAGCCGGCCGCCTCGAGCCGCGTGAGCGCGGTCGCGGAACGGACGCCGAGGTGGCAGAACACCACCGTCGCAGCCGCTGGATCGAGTTCACCGAGACGCGCGTCGAGCTGGCCCAGAGGGATCGTCACCGCCCCCGGGAGCGCCGCGACGTCGACCTCGTACGGCTCGCGGACATCCAGCAGCACCGGCCGCTCCTGCAACGGGTCCTCCAGCAGGGCCGCGAGCTCTCGCGCCGAGATCGAGCGATCGGATGCCGGCCTTGCGGTCGGCACGGGATCGCGAGTCTCCGCGTCGCCCCTCGCGGGGTCCCGTGCGTAGCGCACCTCGCGGCTCGTCCCGGTGAGCGCGTCGAACACGATCACCCTGCCGATCAGCGGCTCGCCGATTCCGGTCAGGAGCTTGAGCGTCTCGGTGGCCATGAGTCCGCCGATCACCGTGCAGACGCTCGGCAGGATGCCGGCGACCTCGCACGTGTCCGCGTCGGCGTCGGGCCCGTCGGGGAAGAGGTCGCGGTAGTCCGTGCCGCCCCACGCCACCCCGACCTGGCCCGACCACCTCAGCGCGGAACCCCAGACGAGGGGGATGCCGGCCGAGACGGCCGCGTCGTTGGCGGCGAAGCGGGTCTCGTTGTTGTCGGATCCGTCGATCAGGATGTCGGCGCCGGAGAGCAGTTCGCCGGCGGTGGCAACCGTGAACAGTCCGCGGTGAGCGACGATGTTCGTGCTCGGCGACTGCGCGCGGACGCTGTCGGCCGCCGAGTCGACCTTCGCGCGTCCGACGTCCGCAGCGCCGTGCAGGATCTGCCGATGCAGGTTCGTCTCATCGACCAGGTCGTCGTCGACGACGATGATCGTGCCGACGCCCGCGGCGGCAAGGATCGGAACGACCGCGCTGCCCAGACCGCCCGCGCCGATGACGACCGCGCGCGCCGCGGCCAGAGCCTGCTGAGCATGCTCTCCGAAGCCGGGAAGGATCCTCTGGCGCGCATAGCGAGCGGCGTGCGGATCGGGCGTGCGGGTCATTCCGCGATTCTTTCACCGATTCGGCAGCGCGGCTCAGACCGCGTCCAAGCGCCGCGAATGCGCCTATATTGATGACATGCGAACGCGGATGCGGTCATGAAGGAGTTCACCGTGCGCCAGGCGGCGACGCTGCTCGGGGTGAGCGATGACACCGTGCGGCGCTGGGGCGAAAGCGGCCGGCTGACTCTGCGCAGGGGCGCGAGCGGCCGCACGAGCATCGACGGCGCGCAGCTCGTCGAGGTCATGCGTGAGAGCGGCTCGGGCTCGGCGCTCGCCGACGAGTTCCCGACTGCGCGTTCCTCGAGCCGCAACAAGCTCACCGGGCTGGTGACGCGGATACAGTCCGACGGCGTCATGGCGCAGGTCGACATCCAGGCAGGTCCGTTCCGTGTCGTTTCGCTGCTGAGCCGCGAAGCGGTGGAGGACCTGGGGCTTGAGGTCGGCATGCTGGCCGTCGCCTCGGTCAAGGCGACCACCGTCAGCGTCGAGCTTCCGGCGGGTGAGGAGTGAGGCTCCGGCAGGGCGGCGGTGCGTTCGCGGTCGCGATCGCGCTCGTGGCGCTGGCAGGCTGCGCGGGGCAGGCCGACGCGGGCTCGGGTGAGGTCCCCACTGCGTCGCCGACGCCGAGCGGCAGTACTGTCCGGCACGTTGACGATCTTCGCCGCGGCGTCGCTCACCGAGACGTTCGACGCCCTCGCCGACCAGTTCGAGCGGCAGCATCCGTCGGTCGATGTCGTCGTCAACTACGGCGGGAGCTCCGCACTCGCCCAGCAGATCATCGCGGGGGCGCCGGCCGACGTGTTCGCCGCTGCGAGCGAGGCGACGATGCAGACGGTGGTGGACGAGGCCCTCGCCGCGGACCCGGTGGTCTTCGCCACGAACACTCTCGAGCTCGTCGTGCCCCTCGGCAACCCCGGCGGCGTCGAGGGTCTCGCCGACCTCTCCAGGCCCGAACTCGCGATCGCGCTGTGCGACCCGGTCGTTCCGTGCGGCGCTGCCGCCGAGAAGCTCCTCGCAGCGGTGGGGGTGACCCCCGCGCCGGACACGCTCGAGGAAGACGTCAAGGCCGTCGTCACGAAGGTGCTGCTGGGCGAGGCGGACGCCGGGCTGGTGTATGTCACCGACGTGCGCGCCGCCGGCGAGGAGGTCGAGGGTATCGAGGTGCCCGAGGCCGATGCCGCCGTCAACGTCTATCCCGCAGCCCGGATCGCCACCGCACCGCATCCGGAGCTCGCTGAGGCGTGGATCGCGATGCTCACCGGACCCGCTGGTCAGGCGGCCCTGACCGAGGCGGGATTCGGTGCGCCCTGATCGGAGGCGCTCCCTCTCGCCGCTCGTCGTCGTCCTGGCAGGCATCGCGCTCGCCCTGCTCGTCCTGCCGCTGGCCGCACTGCTGATCCGCGCCCCCTGGGGCGACATGGGGCGCCTGCTTGACGAGTCCGGCCGTGGGGGCGGCCCTGCTGCTGTCGGTGGTGACCGCGACGATCGCGACCGGCCTCTGTCTCGTGCTCGGCATCCCGCTGGCGATCCTGCTCGCCCGTGCCGAATCGTGGCCCGTGCTGCCGCGCCGGCTGCTGCGTGTGGCCGTGACGATCCCGCTCGTGCTGCCGCCGGTCATCGGCGGCATCGCGCTGCTGATGCTTCTCGGTCGGCGGGGTGTGATCGGATCGATGCTCGCGGAGATGGGCGTCGGCATCACCTACACGACCGGCGCCGTCGTGCTCGCGCAGACCTTCGTCTCGATGCCCTTCCTCGTGTTCGCGGTCGAGGGGGCGCTGCGCACCGCCGACCGCCGGGTGGAGCTCGCCGCGGCCACGCTCGGCGCGAGCCGCGGGCAGGTCTTCCGGCTCATCACCCTGCGCCTGGTCGCCCCTGGGGTCGCCGCGGGCGCCGTGCTGTGCTTCACGCGCGCACTCGGGGAGTTCGGCGCCACGATCACGTTCGCGGGCTCGCTGCCGGGCGTCACGCGCACGCTGCCCATCGCGAGCTACCTCGCCTTGCAGCGCGAACCGGGCGAGGCCATCGCGCTGGCGATCATCCTCCTGGTCGTCTCGGTGGTCGTCCTCCTGGGCCTCCGCGATCGATGGATGCCGGGGGTCGGCCGATGACGGACCAGGAACGCGGGCTGGCGGCATCCTTCACCGCACACCGCCCCTCTCTGCGGGTCGCCGCCGACCTCGCGATCGCACCGGGAAAGACGCTGGCGCTGGTGGGCCCGAACGGAGCCGGCAAGTCGACCGTCATCGCGGCGATCGCCGGGCTCCTCCCGCTCGAGTCCGGGCGGATCCGCATCGACGGCCGGGTGGTCGCCGACGCCGAGGCGGGGGTGGACCTGGCGGCGCCGGATCGACGGGTCGGGGTCGTGTTCCAGGACTACCTGCTGTTCGCCCACCTCGACGTGCGGGACAACGTGGCATTCGCCGCGCGGGTGCGCGGCGGCGGGAAGGATGCGGCGCGCCGGGCGGCCCAGCCCTACCTGGAGCGGTTCGGACTGAGCGATCTCGCCGATCGTCATCCGGGCAGCCTCTCGGGAGGACAGGCGCAGCGCGTCGCGCTGGCGCGGGCCCTTGCCGCCGACCCCGACGTGCTGCTGCTCGATGAGCCGATGGCCGCGCTCGATGTCGAACTTCGCGCCGAGGTTCGCGTCGACCTCGCCCGGCACATCCGCGGCTTCGCCGGCGCGACGCTGCTGGTCACGCACAGCCTCGCCGATGTCGATGCGGTGGCGGACGCCGTCGCGGTGATCGAAGACGGCCGCATCACCGAGCGTGGCACGCTCGATGAGCTGCGCGCCGCGGCGGGCGGCGGCTTCGTGCAGCGGCTGCTCGCATCCCGGGAGTGAGAACGCCCGAGTCCACGGCCGCTCGCCGAACGACCTCGGGTAGCGTCGGAGTCATGAGTCCGTCCCCCGAACGCACCGGCGCGGTTCGGGCCGTCGCGCGCTGGGCGCTGGCGGGCCTCCTCGTGGTCGCAGGCGTCTCGCACCTCACATGGGGCAGGCGCGGCTACAGGATCGTCGTGCCGGACTGGGCGACCCGGCTCACGACACTCGACAAGGATGCGATCGTCGTCGCCTCGGGCGCGGTCGAACTGATGCTCGGCGGAGCCCTGGTCGCGCTGCCGAAGGAGAAGAAGAGCATCGGCTGGCTCGTGGCGGCGTTCTTCGTCGCCGTGCTCCCGGGAAACGTCCACCAGTGGCAGACCGGTCGCTCCGCGCCGATGCTGCGCACCGACCAGGCGCGGTTCGTCCGGCTCCTCCTGCAGCCGCTGCTGGTCGCATGGGCACTGTGGAGCACACGTGATCGATGACACCCGCCTGAGCCACAGCGTGTTCGGAACGCCCGGCGCCGAGCGCCTGGTCGTGCTCGTCGGCACCGGCATCGCCGTCACCGCCGATCCGCTGCCGGCCGAGACCGCCGCGCGCAACGTCTGCGTGCTCGCCGTTGCGATCGGGCGCGACGCGCTCGAAGACACCGGCACCTTCGGCAGCGAGACGCCCGCCGAGCAGACCGCCGCAACGCTGGCCGACCTCATCCGCGATTCGCTCGCCGCCACCCCGCGCGAATCCGACCCAGGGAAGGCGCAGACCGCCGCGATCGTGGGGTACCGCGATGGCGCCGACGTCGCCCTGCGTGCGGCCGTCGAACTCGGCGACACCATCGACCGGCTGGCCCTCGTGGCCGTCGCCGCCCCCGCCGAACCACTGGACAGGGACGATCTCGGCGCGCTGATCGAGGGCGTCACGGCGAAGACCCTGATCATGAACGGTCGGCAGGACAAGACCGCCGCCGCCGCCGCGGCGGGCTGGTACAAGGACCACCTCGTCTCGGCACGGGTCGAGATGGTGCCAGCCGAATCGGCCCTTTCCTTGTCTGCCGTGTGGGGGCGGGTGCTGTCGCACGCGGCCCCGGGGACGATGCGCTGACGCGCCTGCGTGAACTCAGGCGCGGCGCGACCGCATCGCGCGCGTCTGGCTGAGCGACGGATCTGCGACGAGGCGCTCGTAGTGGCAGTCCTCGGCGACGGCGATGAACGTATCGGTGTAGTTCGTCGTGTGCACGGCGTCAGACTACGCACCACCGTGGACATCGGCGCAGGGGGCAGACTGGGCGGATGACCTCATCCGGCATCCCTCGGTCCACGCCCCTTCGCACCATCGCCCGATGGGCGCTCGGCGGTGGGATGGTGTTCGCCGGCCTCTCGCATCTGTTCTGGGCGCGACGCGAGTTCCAGGCGCAGGTGCCCGACTGGACCGAGAAGGTCATCGACAAGGACGCCGTGGTCGTCGCCTCCGGGGTGGTCGAGGTCATGCTCGGCGCGGCGCTGGTGGCGCTGCCGCGCGAGCGCAGCCGGGTGGGCGCCATCCTCGCGGCGTTCTATGTCGCCATCTTTCCGGGCAACATCGAGCAGTACACGAAGGCGAAGAAGGGGTTCGGCATGACCGATGACCGGACGCGGCTGATCCGACTGTTCTTCCAGCCCGCGCTCGTCGCGGTCGCCGTGTGGAGCACCCGCGCACCGCGGGCGTGATGGAGGGCCGCGCCGGGGACGCAAGGCTGCATGAGTGTCGGCCTCAGATGGGAGAATTCGGGGATGCTGCTGCACGAGGTCGTCGTCACCACTGAGGCCGTCGCATCCACCTCATCGAGGCTCGCGAAGATCGATGCGCTCGCCGATCTGCTCCGGCGGCTCGATGCCGACGAGATCGCGCCCGCGATCGGCTACCTCACCGCCCGCCCACGGCAGGGGCGCATCGGCGTCGGCTGGCGCGGTGTCGCGACGCTCAAGGCCACGCACGCGGAGGAGCCGACCCTGACGGTGCTCGATGTCGATGCGGCACTGGACCGACTGGCCGGGGCATCCGGCACGGGCTCCGTCGGCGCACGTCGCGAGGAGCTGGACGACCTGGCGGCGCGCGCGACGGCGCCCGAGTGGGACTTCGTGACGCGCGTGATCCTCGGCGAGCTGCGCACCGGAGCCCTCGAGGGAGTCCTGCTGGACGCGGTGACGCGCGCGTCGGGGCAGGACTCGGCGACGGTGCGCCGCGCGGCGATGCTGTCGGGCGACCTCGGCGAGACGGCGCGCATCGCGCTGGTCGGCGCCCCAGGAGCGCTCGCCGAGGTCGGACTCGTGGTCGGGCGCCCCGTGCAGCCGATGCTCGCCTCCACGGCGGGGTCGGTCGCAGAGGCGATCGCGACCATCGCGGAAGAGGCATCCGTCGAGTACAAGCTCGACGGCGCGCGGATCCAGGTGCATCGGCGGGAGACGCCGTGAGCGGTGTACACGCGCAACCTCGCCGACATCACCCACCGCGTGCCCGAGATCGTCGAGGTCGTCCGCGCGCTGCCCGTGCACGACGTCATCCTCGACGGCGAGACGCTGTCGCTGGATGCGGATGGCGGACCGCGTCCGTTCCAGGACACGATGGCGCGCTTCGGCTCGGAGACCGATCAGCGACACCGTGCTGCGGCCGTGGTTCTTCGACGTGCTGCACCTGGACGGACGCGACCTGATCGACGAGCCGCTTCGCGTGCGGCTCGCGGAACTGGAGCGGATAGCGGGGGAGTGGCGCATCCCGGGCCTGATCACGGCCGACCCCGAGGCGGCAGAGCAGCTCTCGCGCGACGCGCTCGCAGCGGGTCACGAGGGGGTCGTCGTCAAAGCACTCGATTCGCCGTACGCGGCCGGCCGGCGCGGGAAGAGCTGGATCAAGGTCAAGCCGGTGCTCACGTACGACCTCGTCGTGCTCGCCGTCGAATGGGGTTCCGGGCGACGCACGGGATTGC
Source organism: uncultured Actinomycetota bacterium (assembly GCA_963713325.1). Classification (GTDB taxonomy): domain Bacteria; phylum Actinomycetota; class Actinomycetes; order Actinomycetales; family Microbacteriaceae; genus Microbacterium. Next base: position 502,085 of record CAVQLL010000012.1, on the reverse strand, counting down.
TCTCCAACCTGCACCTCGGCGCGCTCGATCCCACCGGGGAGTTCGGACCCGAGGGCGGATTCGTCATGGTGGGCAAGACGTTCAAGGGGCTCACCGACCGACTCCTGCGCTGGCAGACCGAGCACTTCCCTACGATCCAGACGCATGCCAGCGACTACGCCGTGCACGTGCACCCGGTCACGGTGGTCGAGGTCGCGATCGACGGCGTGCAGCGTTCCACGCGGTATCCCGGCGGCGTGGCGCTCCGCTTCGCACGGGTCAAGGGCTACCGGCCCGACAAGCGTCCCGATGAGGCCGACACGATCCAGACTCTGCGCGAGCTGCTGCGGTGACCGACGCCGTGGCCGCGAGCGCTCCGCGCATCGTCGTGCTCACCGGCGCGGGAGTCTCGGCGGAGAGCGGCGTTCCGACCTTCCGCGACGCGGGCGGACTGTGGGAGGGGCACCGCGTCGAGGACGTGGCGACGCCCGAAGGGTTCGCGCGGGATCCCGATGCGGTCTTTCGCTTCTACGACGCGCGACGTCGAGCGGTCGCGGCCGTCCAGCCGAACGCCGCCCACCGCGCCCTGGCCCGACTGGAAGGGGCGATCGGCGACAACCTGCTCGTCGTGACGCAGAACGTCGACGACCTGCATGAGCGCGCCGGCTCACGGAACCTGGTCCACATGCACGGCGAGCTGCGGCGGGCGCTGTGCATGTTCTGCGGCACGCGTCACGAATGGATCGGCGACCTGGCAGACCTGCCCGCGTGTCCGCAGTGCGGGGAGCGGATGCTGCGTCCCGACGTCGTCTGGTTCGGCGAGATGCCGTACGAACTGGACCGGATCGAGAACGCCGTGGTCGCATGCGATGTGTTCGTCTCGATCGGAACCTCCGGTGCGGTGTACCCGGCCGCGGGGTACGTCGCGCTCGCAGCGGCGTTCGGAGCGCGCACGGTCGAGCTCAATCTCGAGCCGAGCGATGCCGCGATCCCCTTCGACGAGACGAGGGCCGGGCCGCGCGACGGACCTCGTCCCGGCGTGGGTCCAGGAGGTGCTCAGCGGCGGGTCGACACCGTCACGGTGAACTTCGCGTTCCGCGCGATCTGGCGTGTCGGTCCGACCAGGCGCTCCAGCGTGGCGCGGTAGTGCAGGGATGAGTTCCACACCGCCCACAGCTCGCCCCCCGGTGCGAGCACCCGACCCGCTTCTGCGAAGAGCGGATCGGCGACGCCGCTCATCGGCACGGCGGTGCCGGCGTGGAACGGGGGATTGAGAGCGATCAGCCGTGCGCTGGAGTCAGGGCGCGACTCGAGACCGAGGTCGCGGACGACCCGGACGCGCTCGGCGACGCCGTTCGCCGCGGCCGTGGCGCGTGCGGAGGCGATCGCGGCGGCCGACCGGTCGCTCGCGACCACGGTGAGCGAGGGATACCGCAGCGCCAACCACGTTGCGATCACGCCCGTTCCGCACGCGAGATCGATCACATCGCCCAGCTCGCCGCCGAGTTCATAGGCGTCGGCCCGGGCGAGCTGTTCGAGCAGGAACCGGGTGCCGATGTCGATACCGGTTCCCGCGAACGCGCCGCCGAATGCGCAGACCGCTGAGCGGCGCACTCAGCCCGGGTGCCTCGTGGCGGGCTGCGCGGGCCTGCGGATCGTGTCCGTCCTGCGGTGCGCGTGCGATGAGCACCCGCGACTTCTGCCGCGCATGCGACACGTCAAGGGTTTCGAAGGACCGCCCCAGCACATCGTTCATGGCGAGGGCCATGTGCTTGATCCGACCGCCGGCGAACACGACGACGTCGGGATCCGCGTGTGCGGCGATGAGTCCCGCGATGTCGTCGAGTGCATCGAGCGCGCGCGGGAGGCGCAGCAGGACGACCCGCGCACCCGCGACGAGCGACCCGTCGAGCGGGAGCGATCGGAAGGTCTCGCCCAGACCGGCGGTGCGCGCGTTGGCCTCGAGCGCGCGCTCTCCGGCGAGCGAATCCTGATGGACCCGGATGCCGGTGGCCCCGGCATCCGCGGCGCCCAGCGTGAGCGCGCCGTACTCGTCGCCGATGACGACGATCGAGCCGCTCGGCGCGCCGTGGCGTGCCGCGGCGGACTCGTCGAGGATGAGCCGGTCGGCGGCATCCGTCGCGAACAGCTCGGGCGCCTCGATGTCGGGCCAGCGTCGGAGGGCGTCGGGGGAGTAGGGCGGCACCCGGACAGTCTCGCGCAGTGCTCCCGAGAACTGTGCATCGGCTCGACCGCGCAGAAGCACCTGACCCTCACTGCGCTCCACGGGACACGAAGAACGCCGGGGCCACGGCCCCGGCGTTCTGTGCGCTGCTGTGCGCTAGACGCGCGCTCCACCCGACCTCAGTCGCGAGAGGGCGTCGACGGTTGCGGCGAGGATCAGCACGGCGCCGGTGACCATCAGGTTGAAGCCGGCAGGCAGATTGAGCAGGCCGAGGCCGTTCGTGATGACCGCGATCACGAGGGCGCCGACCGCCGCGTTCATGAGCCGTCCGCGTCCGCCGAAGAGGCTGACACCGCCGACGACAGCGGCGGCCACGCCGCTCAGCACGATGTCGCGACCGACCGTGGCATCGACGGAGCCGACGCGGGAGACGCTGAACAGCATGGCCGCGACGGCGAGCGAGGAGCAGATCACGAATGCCCACCACTTGATCCAGCGCACCTTCACACCGGAGCGGCGTGCGGCTTCTGCGTTGCCGCCGATCGCGTAGACGTAACGTCCGAACTTCGTGCGGTCCAGCACGAACGTGCCGATCCACAGGATCAGCAGAACGATGGGCACGATGTTCGGCACACCCGCCACCTCGTTGACCGACTGTCCGCGGTTCTGGTTGAGCACGAACACGAACGCGCCACCGAGCACGGCGATGACCGCGAGCTTGATCCAGACCAGCGAGATCGCACGATTGGGCACGCCGGCCTTCGTGCGGCGCGCGCGGTCGTAGAACGAGGTGCCGGCCGAGACAGCGAGGATGACCGCGAGCATGACCCAGCCACCCCACACCGGCAGGTTGCCGTTCTGCAGCGCGATGAGCTCCGGAACCTCGATGCGGAACAGGCCGCCCGGGCCGATGACGACGAGCGCGAGCCCCTGGTAGCCCAGGAACAGACCCAGCGTGACGACGAACGACGGGATGCCGACCCTCGCCACGAAGAAACCGATGAGAGCACCGGTGAGGAAGCCGAAGCCGAAGCCGAGGAGCAGCGCGAGCGGCCAGGGAATGTTGAACTGCGTGGCCAGCACGACGAACAGTGCCATGCCCACACCGCCGGTGACGCCGGCGGAGAGGTCGATCTCGCCGAGCAGCAGGACGAACACGAGCGCCATGCCGAGCACGACGAGCGGTGCGGCCTGGTTCAGCAGGTTCGCGAAGTTTCGCTCGGTGAGGAAGAACGGGCTCAGGACCGTGAAGAGCACGCTCAGCACGAGCAGGCCGCCGACAGCGGGCAGGGCGCCCATGTCGCCGCCCCGGACGCGCTGCCACCACGCCTTGATCTGGTCGTTCAGGCCGCCTTCGACGCCGCTGCCGATGAGGTCGCTCGCGACCGGGCTCGGCGCCGCTTCCGTTGTCGTGCCGCTCACTCTGCGCCTCCTGTGGTGACGTTGTTCGTGCCGATGAGCTCGACCCCCATCGTCTTGGTCCCGGTGATGTAGCCGACCACGTCATCGCGGGTGGTGTCGGCGACATTGATCTGGGCGACCATCTGCCCGAGATACAGCACCGCGATGTCATCGGCGACCTCGAAGACGTCCGCCAGGTTGTGGCTGATGATGATCACGGCGACACCCTGCTCGGAGAGCCGCTTGACGAGGTTGAGCACCTGCTCGGTCTGGGCGACGCCGAGCGCGGCCGTCGGCTCGTCGAGGATCACCACGCGTGCCTTCTTCAGCACGGCGCGCGCGATCGCGACGGTCTGGCGTTGACCACCGGACAGTGAGGAGACCTTCTGGCGCACCGACTTGACGGTGCGGACGGACAGGCCGCGAAGGGTGTCGGACGCGTCCTTCTCCATGCGGCCCTCGTCGAACGTCCCGAACGTGAGCTCCTCGCGACCGAGGAACATGTTCTGGACGATGTCGAGGTTGTCGCACAGCGCGAGGTCCTGGTACACGACCTCGATGCCGAGATGCGCGGAGTCCCTCGGTGCGTGCAGGTCGCGGTGCACGCCGTCGATGAGGACCTCGCCCTCGTCGTACGGCTGCACGCCGGCGAGTCCTTTGATGAGGGTCGACTTTCCGGCCCCGTTGTCGCCGACCAGAGCGGTGACCTTGCCGGGATAGACCTTGAGGTCCACCCCTTTGAGGACGCTCACCGGGCCGAACGACTTCTTCACGCCGACCAGCTGGATGATCGGCTCTGTTGCAGTGATCGTGTCTGACATGCTCGCTTCCTTGCGGTGTCGGATTGGGAGCGCGCAGAGGGCGCCGCGCCATCGAGACGCGACGCCCTCGCGGCTGTGGCCGTAACGTTACTCGGTTACGCCGTTCGCCTCGCAAGCCGCGAGCACATCGGGCGTGCAGACGTCGTCGTAGGAAGCGTCGCCGGCGGCGATGACATCCTTGACTTCGCCTCGGACCGACCAGCTGCGGCGTGACCTGGATGTACGGCGTGCCGTCGTCCAGCTCCGCGTCCGCTTCGGGCGTCTCGCCGCTCAGCAGCGCGACCGCGGTGTCGACGGCGGCCGTGGCCTCATCCTTCACCGGCTTGTAGACGGTCGCCGTCTGCCAGCCGAGGAGGATGTTCTGCAGGCCCGCGACATTCGCGTCCTGGCCCGAGACTGCGACACCCGTCAGGTTGTTGTCCTGCAGCACCTTGATGACGCCAGCGGCGTTGGTGTCGTTCGCAACCCACACGCCGTCGACCTTGCCGCCGAGCGAGGTCAGAGCCTGCTCGAAGTTGGTCTGCGACTTGGCCTGGTCCCATGCTCCCGGCGGCTCGGCTGCCGGGACGATGCCTTCGGCTTCCATGACCTCGACCGCGCCATCGTGGAACATGGCCGCGTTGCCGTCGGTCGGGTCGCCACCCATGTAGACGACGACTGCGGTTGCGGGATCCTTGCCCGCGGTCGCGAGGCCGTCGAGCACGGTCTGACCCTCCAGGCGGCCGACCTCGACGTTGTCGAACGACACGTAGTAGTCAGCGCCCGTGAACGGACGGTCGTATGCGATGACGGGAATGCCCTCGGCCTTGGCCTTGGCGGCGACCGCCTCGGCAGCGCCCTGGTAGTCCACCAGCAGCATGACGCCGCAGCCCTGGGTCAGCTGCTGGTCGGCGATCGTCGAGTACTTGTTGACGTCACCCTGGGCGTTCTGGATGTCGACCTCGAAGCCGGCGCCCTCCAGACCCTCCTGGAGGTACTTGCGGTCGAAGTTCTCCCAGCGCGGCGACGACGCCGCGTCGGGGAGGATGACGCACGCACGACCGGCTGCGTCGCCTCCTCCGTCGCCACCCTCGGTCGGCGTGCCGCCGCCCGAGCCGGCACAGCCGGCCAGGAGCAGCGCAGCAGCACCGGTGAGGGCGGCCGCGGAGAGGATTGAAGACTTCTTCATCTTTCGCCTTTCGTCTTTGAATATGCGAGCGCCAGGGCACCCCGGCGCGATTCGCGCTTGAGGACGATCATTTCGAGAAGGGGCCTTGGCGTCAAGACATGAACGTAACGCTTTGGCAACGCCGAGCGATGGATGCATCAGCAGGGCGCCCGGATTTTACGCGTTGTAGCATCACCGTGCAGAATGCGCAGCAATGTGCAACTTCGTGTGCATTATGTGAAGCAAAGGCACGGCAACAACTGAAAGTCGAGCCCACGCGCGTTTTTACCTTGAACGCATGACGCGTTCACGCTCTGCCGACTGCGGCCCGTTTGCGGCGTGAGAGCGAGTCGACGATCACCGCGAGGATCAGCACCACGCCGGTGACCATGAACTTCACCGACGAGTCGAGGTTCAGAAGCGTCAGACCCGACGCGATCGACTGGATCACGACGATTCCGAGCAGCGCAGCGAACGCCGTGCCCCGGCCGCCGAAGAGGCTCGCGCCGCCGATCACGGCCGCGGCGATGGCGTTGAGGTTCACGTCGCCGGCGCCTGAGCTCTGGTTCGCGGCGGCCAGGCGCGCGGCCGCCAGGATGCCGCCGAGCGCAGCGAGAGTGGAGCAGAGCATGAAGACGGAGATGTAGATGCGGTCGACGCGGATGCCCGCACGACGGGATGCCTCGACCGAGCCCCCGACGGCGTACACCGCGCGCCCCCAGCGGGTGCGGGTGAGAGCGAAGTTCGCGATGACCACGAGCAGCAGGAAGAACAGGAACATGACGCCGACACCGCGCGAGAGGTTGAGGTACCACGCCGCGATGACGAGGAAGACGAGCAGCGCGCCGCCGCGGAGGCCGATCTCCAGATAGCTCTGGCTCACGAGGTTCGCCGCTGCCCGCTGCTGCGCGCGACGCGCGAGGACCCACGCGTAACCTCCGGCGGCGAGCACGGCGACGATGTACGACGCCCAGGCGGGCAGGAACAGCTGCTGCGCGAAGTAGACGAGCCACGAGTCGAACGGCAGGCCGATGGACCCGGTCGCACCCAGCACCCACAGCTGGAGTCCGAGGAATCCGAGGAGGCCGGCGAGCGTGATCACGAAGCTCGGCAGACCGAATCGCGTGTACAGGAATCCGTAGAGCAGTCCGACGAGCGCACCGGCGCCGATCGCGGCGGCCAGGGCCAGCGCCAGATTCCACTGCAGCTGCACGAACGTGACGGCCAGCACCGCCGCCGCAAGGCCGGCGACGGATCCGACCGAAAGATCGATCTCGCCGACCAGCAGCACCATCACGATTCCGAGGGCGATCGTTCCGATCGCCGCGCACTGCATCGTGAGGTTCACGAGGTTCGTGCTCGACAGGAAGATCGGATTGAGCGCCTGGAACACCGTCCAGATCAGGACGAGGCCGACGATGACCGGCAGCGATCCGAGGTCGCCCCCGCGCACACGGGACACGAGAAGAGTGACCGCACCGCGCACGCTTCGGGGACTGAGGAGCCGGTCATCCGGTGCCTCGGCCACGGTCGCCGAGGCTCCGTGGTCGTCACGAGCCGAGTTCATGCTCTGCCGTCGCCTGCGGCGCCGCGCCCGCGGCGACCACTTTTGTCGGTCATGCGGATGATGGTGCCCTCGGGCTTCTCGGGAACGGGCTTGTCGGCCGCGCGACGGGTCACGGCGTTGTCGGTGGCCCCGGTGATCGCGGCGATCAGCGTCGCGCTCGTGACGTCGGCGATGTTGTAGACGCCGTTGTTGCGGCCGAGGCGCAGCACGACGACGCGGTCGGCGACGGCCATCACATCGGCCATGCTGTGGCTGATCAGGACCACGCCGTGCCCCCGCTCGCGGAGGCGCTCGATGAGGTTCAGCACTTCGGCGGTCTGCGCGACCCCGAGCGCGGCGGTGGGTTCGTCGAGGATGACGACACGCGGATCGCCGATCAGCGAGCGGGCGATCGCGACGGTCTGGCGCTGGCCGCCGGAGAGGGAGGCCACCGGGATCCGCACGGACGGGATCTTCGCCGACAGCTCGCGCAGCAGCGACCAGGTCTGCTGCTCCATGTCGACCTCGTCGAGCGTGCGCCCCGCGCGAAGCTCGCGGCCGAGCCACAGGTTGGCGACGACATCGAGGTTGTCGCACAGCGCGAGGTCCTGGAACACCGTGGCGATCCCGAGCTCCTGCGCATCGGCGGGGCTCGCGATCTCGACGATCTCGCCGTCGTACTCGATCGTCCCGGAGTCCGGTGCGTGCACACCCGAAAGCACCTTGACGAGGGTGGACTTGCCGGCGCCGTTGTCGCCGATCAGCGCGACGACCTCGCCTTCGTTCACCCAGAAGTCGACGTCGGTGAGGGCCCGGACCGCGCCGAAGCGCTTGGCGATGCCGCGCATGGTCAGGACGCGCTCGCGCGCGCGTCCTGTGCGGGCGGCAGGCAACGACATCGTCACGTCCTCATCCTCGGCGATCGTCTCGAACGACCCTACCCGCCGTCTCGAGGAGGCGACGTCGACATCGTCACTCCTCGAGCAGGCCGGCAGACACGCACGCCGCCCGATAGTCGGGCGTGCAGATGTCATCGAGGGTCCAGAACCCGTCGGCGACCACGGTGGTGAGGATGTCGTCCACCGTCACCGAGACCGGGTCCAGCAGCGTCGTGGGCGTTCCATCGATCTCCATCGGCGCCGTCACCTCCTCGCCGTGCAGCAGCGCCACGGCCACTTCGGCGGCGAGCTCGGCCTGGGGCTTGATCGCCTTGTACACGGTCATGTACTGGTCGCCGGTGATGATCCGCTGGATCGCGGACAGCTCGGCATCCTGTCCTGTCACGATCGGCCACGGCTGCACGTTGGCCGCTTTCAGGGCCGAGACGGCGCCGCTCGCGGTGCCGTCGTTGGCGGCATACACGCCGACGATCTCGTCGCCGTACTGCGAGATCTGACCGGTCACCCACTCCTGCGCCTTGTCGGGACTCCAATCCGGTGTCGCGTACTCTGCGAGCACCCTCACCCCCGCGGCGTCGATCACGCGGTGAGCACCCTCGGCGAACCGGGTCGCATTGCTGTCGGTGGGCGAGCCGTTGACCATGAGGATGCCGCCGCCCAGGGCTCCGCGCGCCTCGAGTGCCTCGACGAACGCGGTCGCCTGGAGCTCGCCGACCTTCTCATTGTCGAACGAGACGTAGTAGGCGAGGTCGCCGCCGTCGACCAGCCGGTCGTAGGAGACGACCGGGACGCCCTGCGCGTTCGCGGCGGCCACGATCGAGACGGCGGCTCCCACGTCGACGGGGTCGAGCACGAGGACACCGGCCCCCGCGGCGAGCGCCGACTCGGCCTGCTGCTGCTGCTTCGCGGCATCCTGATCCGCATTCGTGTACAGCACGCTGTAGTCCCCGAGCTCCGCGATGCGGTCCTCGAAGAACGGGCGGTCGAACGTCTCGTACCGTGCCGTCTTCGCGTCGGGCAGCAGCAGCGCGATCGTGCCCTGCGAACCGCCGCCGGACCCGTCAGGGGAGCCAGAGCATCCCGCCAGAGCCGCGCCGGTGACGCCGAGCACGACGAGCGTCGCGGTCGCCCGCCGGAGGAAGCGTCGCACGGACGCCAGGATCGCCATTGCGACCCTAGGCCGTGAACGGAAGGGCGTCGGCTTCGACGATGACGTGGTCGAGCGCGATCGTGATCGCGCCGCGCGTCTCGGCCCACTCCCCGAACGACGCGCCGACGATCTCGGGGAGTCCGTTCGCGGATGTCAGCGCGGTGCGCTCCAGCGAGTGCCGCATCGGCGCCATGAGGATCTCGCCGGCCTGACCGAGTTCTCCGCCGACGACGATGAGCTCCGGGTCGAAGAGGTTGCACAGGCTCGCGGCCGCGATGCCGATGTGCCGGCCGGCGTCCGCGATGACCCGCCGCGAGCTCTGGTCGCCGGCGTGCGACGCCTGGATGAGATCGCTGAGCCGCTGCATGCCCTCGCTCGGCGGGAACAGCGACAGCAGAGCGGGTCCGCCGGCGTATGTCTCGAGGCACCCTCGGTTGCTGCACCGGCAGATCGGTCCGTTCTCATCGATCGTGACGTGGCCGATCTGACCGGCCTTGCCGTTGACCCCGCGGAAGAGGTCGCCGCCGACGATCAGGCCGGCGCTGATGGTGTGGCCGATGCGGATGAACACGGAGGAGGATGCCGAGCGGGCGCTGCCCTCTCGCGCCTCCGCGAGACCGGCGAGGTTCGCTTCGCTGTCGACGAAGACGGGGCGGCCGATTCTGGCGGTCAGGCTCTCGGCGACGTCGACGCCCTCCCAGCCCCTCAGAAGGCCGGGGGTGGAGACCATGCCGGTGCGCGGGTCGATGGGCGCCGGCAGTGCGAGTCCGACGGCGAGCAGGTCGCCGACCGAGCCGCCGAGCGTCTCCATCATGTCGCTCAGGAGGATGCTGAGCCGGTCCAGCTCCGCGTCGTGGCGGTGATCGAGCGGGAGCGGCAGCGTGGTCTGGGTGACGACGGTGCGCGTGGCGTCGGCGATCGCGATGTGCAGCTGCCGGGAGCTGAAGTGGACACCGGCCACGAGACCCAGTTGGCGGGTGAGGGAGACGAGCGTCGCACGCCGCCCGCTGCGGGAGGTGATCGACGTGTGGAGGAGGCCGGAGGCGGTCAGCTCCTTGACGATGTTCGACACCGTCGCGGGGGAGAGCCCGGTGCTGCCCGCGAGCTCGACCTGGGTCAGTCGCCCATGACGTTTGAGCGACTCGACGAGCCGGGCTCGGTTGGCTTCACGAAGTGAAGACTGCGAGCCTGGTGGGGCGATGCGTCGTACCACAGGCGACACTCTACTCGACGGGTTCTGCAAGAGACGAGGAGCTCCCTCCGCCCGAGGCGGGCGTCAGAAGCTCCTCGTCCCTGCTCATCCGGCTAGGCGCGGACGGGCTCGGCGGCAGCGTCTTCGGCCAGACGCTCCTCGTCGATGCGGTCGAGCTCGTGCAGCGACGAGCCCTTCGTCTCGCGCAGCGAGATGACTGCGACGAGGGTGATCGCAGCGGCGATCGCGAGGTAGATCGCGACCGGGATCCAGGAGTCGAACCTCTGCAGCAGGGCGGCGGCGATGATCGGGGCGAGCGAGCCCGCGACGATCGAGGTGACCTGGTAGCCGAGCGAGACACCCGAATACCGCATGCGCGTCGGGAACATCTCGCTCATGATCGCCGGCTGGGAGGCATACATGAACGCGTGGATGATCAGGCCGATGCAGATCGCCAGCAGGATGACCATCGGGCTCTTCGTGTCGAACATCGGGAAGGCGAAGAAGCCCCACGTGCCGGCGAGCACGGCGCCGATGAAGTAGACGGGCTTGCGGCCGATCCGGTCGGTGAGCGCTCCGATGGGCGGTATGACGAGCATGTGCACGATGTGCGCGATCACCATGTAGCCGAGGATCTCGGCGACATCGACCTCGTTGACCACGAGGTAGGTGATCGAGAACGTCACGACGAGGTAGTACATGATGTTCTCGGCGAAGCGCAGGCCCATCGCGGTGAAGACGCCGCGCGGGTAGCGACGGAGCACCTCGATCACGCCGTAGCGCACGTGCTCGGACTGCTCGACCTGCTTCTGCACCTCGAGGAAGATCGGCGCATCCGTCACGCGGGTGCGGATGTAGTAGCCGACCGCGACGATGACGACCGAGAGCCAGAACCCGATCCGCCAGCCCCATGCGAGGAACTGCTCTTCGGTGAGCGTGCGGCTGAGGACCAGGAGCACGACGGTCGCGAGGAGGTTTCCGATCGGAACCGCGGCCTGAGGGAACGACGCCCAGAAGCCGCGCGACTTGTCGGGGGAGTGCTCGGCGACCAGCAGCACCGCTCCGCCCCATTCGCCGCCGACCGCGAAGCCCTGCGCGAAGCGCAGAGTGACCAGCAGTGCCGGAGCGAGCAAGCCGACCTGTGCGTACGTGGGCAGGCATCCCATGAGGAATGTGGCGACGCCGACGAGGATGATCGCAACCTGGAGGAGCTTCTTGCGGCCGTACTTGTCGCCGAAGTGGCCGAAGACGATGCCGCCGAGGGGGCGGGCGAGGAATCCCACCGCATAGGTGACGAATGCGGCGATGATCGGGGTCAGCGGGTCTTCCGAGGGCGGGAACATGATCTTGTTGAAGACCAGGGTCGCCGCCGTGGCGTAGAGGAAGAACTCGTACCACTCGACGACCGTTCCGGCCATCGAGGCCGTGACGACGCGACGAAGACCGGATTGCTTCGGTGGGGAGTCTGTGGTGCGGGGGGACGTGGCTGAAGCCATGCGCTTGTTACCTCCTTGTAGGGGCGCGATGCGGCTGGGGGATGCCGCTCGGCGACCATACATGAAATCCAATTCAGGTTTCAAGTGGGTTGCGCACGAAGCGCCCCGGTGCAAGAATCCCGGCGCGCGAATCCGTTCGGGATGGCTATTCGCGCAGGCGCACGAGGCGCTCGTGACCCGTTTCCTCGAGCTCCGCGATCGACTCGCGGGCCTTGACGAAGTCGTTGAACGACCGATACCCGAGGGCCTTCTCGCTGAACGAGGGATCCATGCGGCGCATGTGGGTCTTCACCGCTGAGCTGTGCAGCCACTCCGCGTCGTCGTCCTTGTCGTGTCCGAGACGCAGCGCGCGCTCGAGCAGACGCGTCGCCACGTCCTGCGGATCCTCTGGAGCCTCCTCGGGGGCAGCCGCGGGCTCCGGCTGCTCGGCGCCGGCTGCGACGGTGGACGACGATGCGCGGCGGTTGGTGCGCTTCGGCGGTGCCGCCGGACCGAGTGCCTCGATGAGGGATGCCTCGACGGTGGCCGGCGCGGCGTCCGCGGCATCCGCGGCTGGTGTCTGCGAAGCCTCCGTCGACTCGGCGGTCGCGGCATCCTTCGCAGGCGCCTTGCGGCGGCCGCCGCTCGTGCGCGTCTTCGGAGCCGCCTCGGGCGCGTCCTCGGCGGGGCCGGCCTTGGCGCGGGTTCCGGCAGCCTTCGGCGCCCGGGAACCGGCCTCCCTGGCGGCGGCTCGCGCGACCCGCGGCACTCCGGGGAGGGAGTCGTAGGCCTCGAACTCATCGCAGGCGGCGGCCAGGGACTTGGCGGTCGATCCGGCCACGCCCACGCCCACCACGTACCGTCCGAGCCGCCGGCAGCGCTGCGCGAGCGGGACGTAGTCGGAATCGCCTGCGACGATCACGACGTGCGTGAGGTCGGGGAGGCGGAACATGTCCTCGACGGCGTCGACGGCGAGGCGGATGTCGGCGCCGTTCTTCGCGTACGCCGCCGCGGGGAACAGCTGCACCAGATCCACCGCGCGCGCGACCAGCTGTGTGCGATAGACGGCGTTGACCGGCGATGACCAGTCCGCGTAGGCGCGCGTGAGCACGAGCGTGCCGAACGATGCCGCGTAGTCGATGATGGCTCCGACGTCGATCGTCGCTGCGGACAGACGCTCCGCGATCTCGGGGTCCTCCGGCGTCTCGATGATGCGCTGACGGTCCCGCCCGTAGGAGTTCCGGCCGTGCACGCGGTCGTACCAGGAGATGACGATGTTGTCGAAGTCGAGGTAGACGGCGACGCGGGAGTTCTGCGAGTCGGGCATGCGTCCAGTGTGACAGGGGCGAGCGCGGGCGCGCTCGCCGGGGGTGTGGGGCGGAGCCCCACATAGGGTCGAGCGCTGGCGCGCTCGCCGGGGGTGTGGGGCGGAGCCCCGCATAGGGTCGAGCGCTGGCGCGCTCGCCGGGGGTGTGGGGCGGAGCCCCACATAGTCGAGCGCTGGCGCGCGCTCGGAGCCCCGTGCCGCCCGCGCGCTCAGCGCTCGCTGGGGTAGACCAGTCCGATCTGGCGGCGCACCTCGTCGAGGGTTCTCATGATCGCCACGGTCTCGTCGATCGGAAGGATGTCGCTGTCGGTCCGTCCGGCCAGGACGTAGCGCTCCGCGGCGATCGCCTGGTACTGCATCCCGCGACCGGCGACGTGCGATTCGTACGACTCCCGCACGGTGCCGCCCGCGGTCGTCAGCCGGAACGACGTCGGGGTGTACCAGACCTTGTCGATGTCGATGCGGGCATCGGTTCCGACGATGTGCGCCGTGTTGGGACCGGCGGCGTGGGATGCCGAGATCGTCGTCGACAGCGCGCCGGAACCGTGCGTGAAGATCGTCGCGATCTCGTCGTCGACGCCGGTGGGCCCGACCGCGGCGGCCGAGACGATCGTGGTCGGAGCGCCGAGGATGTCCCACGCGAACGAGATCGGATAGATGCCGAGGTCGAGGAGGGCGCCTCCGCCGAGTTCGAGGGAGTTGAGACGGTGGCTCGGGTCGCTCGAGATCTTCTGCGTGTGGTCGGCGAACACCGTGCGGACCTCGCCCAGCGCACCGGTCTCGACGAGCTCCCGCACGCGGATCATGTGCGGGAGGTAGCGCGTCCACATCGCTTCCATCGCGAGCAGCCCGCGTTCCACGGCCACATCGCGCACGGCCGCCGCCTCAGCCCCGGTCAGCGCGAAGGGCTTCTCGACGAGGACGTGCTTGCCGTGCTCGAGCGCGAGGATCGCGTTCTCGGCATGCATCGGGTGGGGGGTCGCGACGTACACGATGTCGACGTCGGGATCCGACACGAGCTCCTCGTAGGAACCGTGCACATGCGGGATCTCGAACTCCTCCGCGAACTGGGCGCCCGATCCGGCGGATCGGGATCCGACCGCCGCGACGTCCAGACCCGCGGTCCGCAGATCGCTCGTGAAGGCATGGGCGATGCCGCCCGTGGCGAGGATTCCCCAGCGCAGTCCAGTCATCCTCCGAGCGTACCGATCCGCACCGCGCGCGGCGCGTGGACTGCCACAGCGTCAGCCGAGGGCTGAGTCGAGATCGGCGATGATGTCGAACGGGTCTTCCAGCCCGGTCGACAGGCGGATCGTCGTGGAGGTGATGCCGGCGTCGGCGAGCTGGTCGGCCGACAGGTGGCTGTGCGTCATGGAGGCCGGGTGCGCGATCAGGCTGCGCGCGTCGCCGATGTTCGCAACCAGGCGCACGACCTCGAGCCGCCCGATGACCTCCTCCACGCGGGCGAAGTCGGCGTCGGGGTCGCCGCTGGAGTGCAGGTCGAACGAGAACACGGATGGCCCACCCCGGGGAAGGTAGGTCAGAGCAGCGTCATGCCACGGGCTGGACTCCAGACCCGGGTGGTGCACGCGGGCGACGGCGGGATGCCGCTCGAGGAAGTGGGCGGCCTCGAGCGCCGTCGCGCTGTGCCGTGCGACGCGCAGGTCGAGCGTCTCGAGCCCCTGCAGCAGCTGGAAGGCGTTGAACGCCGACAGCGAGGGGCCGAGGTCGTGGACGTATTTCGTCTTGACGAGCGCGATGAAGGGCGACCCGGTGGCGCCGAACCGGTCGACGAGGCTGCCGCCGGGCACGCGCCGGTAGTTCTCGGTGAGCTGGGGCCATTTCGCGGGGTCGGCGGTGAAATCGAACGTGCCGAGGTCGACGATGACCCCGCCGAGCGATGTGCCGTGTCCTCCGAGGAACTTCGTGGCCGAATGCACGACGATGTCGGCTCCGAAGTCCTTCGAGCGCTGAAGGTAGGGGGTCGCCACGGTGTTGTCGATCACCAGCGGCACGTCGGCGGCGTGGGCGATCTCGGCGACTGTTCGGGCGTCGAGCACCTGCGCGATGGGGTTGGTCACAGACTCCGCGAAGAACGCCCGGGTGTCGTCTCGGACCGCCGCCCGCCAGGCATCCGGGTCGTCCTGGTCGACGAAGGTGACCTCGATGCCCCAGTCGGCGAAGGTGTCCTGCAGGAGATCGATCGTGCCGCCGTACAGCTGCGCGGCGGCGACGATGTGCTCACCCTGCTTGGCGAGGGCGAGGAGCGCGAGCGCGACGGCGGCCTGACCGGATGCGACGCCCGCGGCGGCGATGCCGCCCTCGAGCGCGGCCACCCGCTCTTCGAACACGAGGACGGTGGGGTTGGCGGCGCGGCTGTAGATGTTGCCGTCGCGGCGCAGCGCGAACAGCTCCCTGGCCTCGGTGAGCGAGGAGAATTCGAAGGCGTTCGACTGGTAGATCGGCGGCACGGCCGTGTTCTGGGCGCCCTGCCGGAACCCGGCCTGCACTTGCGCCGTCGCGAAGGAACGCGCGGTCTCGGACATCCCTCCATTGTCGAGCGGAGCAGGGCTCGCACCCGTTCGTGTGTCGAACTGTTGCGCCGAGGACTGCCGCGGGGTCGACGCGGCGAGGCACCATGGGGTGATGGCCCTTCTGATCTCCCCGGGCGAACTCGCCGGTCTGCTCGCCTCCGGCGCTGCCGTCCGCGTGCTCGACGTGCGCTGGCGCCTGGACCGCCCGGAGGGTCGCCCGGAGTACCTCGACGGCCACCTGCCGGGGGCGGTCTACGTCGATCTCGATCACGAACTGGCCCGCAAGGGCGAGCCGGCCGAGGGGCGGCATCCGCTCCCGACGCGCGATGATCTCCAGGACGCCGCGCGGCGGTGGGGGCTTCGCGATGGCGACATCGTCGTGGCCTACGACGACGTGGAGTCTGTGGCCGCGGCCCGAGCGTGGTGGCTCCTGGACCGCAGCGGCGTCGCCGATGTGCGCGTGCTCGACGGAGGCCTGCGCGCCTGGGTCGGCGCAGGGCTGCCGATCGAGACCGGCGATGTGCGGCCGGCGCGCGGGAGCATCGTGCTCGCCGAATTCAGCTCCGGCGTTGCGACGATCGACGATGCCGCAGCGTGGTCGAAGGATGGAGTGCTCCTGGACGTGCGCGCGCCGGAGCGGTACCGGGGCGATGTGGAACCCATCGACCCGGTCGCAGGGCATGTGCCGGGTGCGATCAACCTTCCGACGACGATCCACCTCGAATCGGGGCGGTTCCGCGACGCGGCGGCGATCCGCGTCGTCTTCGCCTCGGCGGGCGTCTCGGCAGAGACGCCGGTCGCCGCCTACTGCGGATCGGGCGTCGCCGCCGCGCACACCGCTCTGGCCGGCGCGATCGCCGGCATCGACGTCGCCGTCTACCCCGGCTCATGGAGCCAGTGGTCCAACACGCGCGGACGGCTCGTCGCCATGGGCCCGACCCCGTCGGCGAGCGTCGGCCGCGCCTGACGGCTACGGGATCAGCGTGACCTTGCCGTCCGCGCCGTCCTGAACGGCCTGGTGCGCTGCCGGAGCTTCGGCGAGCGGGAACGACGGGCCGAGCTCCACCGAGAACCGCCCGGCCGCCATCAGCGCGATCGTGACCGGGATCGCCTCACGGCGCCACGCCAGCTCGCGTGCCGTCAACGGCTTCGGGCTGCCGCCGGAGAACGCCCGGATGCCGAAGGATGCGGCATCCCGGCCGCGCACGAGGGTGACGATCCGGTCGCGGTCCTCGACCAGCTCGAGCGATGCCTGGATGGCTTCGTCGGTGCCCGCCGCATCCAGCGCCACCGTCACGCCGTGCGGTGCAACGGCGCGCACGCGGTCGGCCAGGCCCTCGCCGTATGCGATGGGGATCGCGCCGAGCTCGCGCACCCGGTCGAACCGGCGCTCCGAGGAGGTGGCGATGACCGTCGCACCCCACAGCACCGCGAACTGGATCGCGGCCTGCCCGACGGATCCTGAGCCGGCGTGCAGCAGCAGGGTGTCGCGCGACCCCACTGCGAGGGAGCGCAGCGCCTGGTACGCCGTTCCCACGGGGATGCCGAGGGCAGCGCCCTGTTCGGCACTCACGCCGGGCAGGAGCGGCTGCGCGTGCTCGGCAGACACGACGATCTCGGACGCATAGGCGCCGTGTGCGCCGAAGAGCACGACGGCATCGCCGACGCGGAAGCCGTCGACCTCTGCTCCGATCGCGGTGACCACACCGGCGGCGTCGGCGCCGAGGCGGCGCGGACCGGTCAGCGGGTCGGACGCGCGCCGACCCGACCGCACCTTCCACTCGATGGGGTTCACACCGGCCGCCTCGACCCGCACCGCGATCTCGCCCGCGCCCGGAATCGGGTCCGGCACATCGATGAGGGTGAGGACCTCGGGTCCGCCGATTTCCGTGTATGCGATCGCTCTGGCCATGGGGGTGGCAACCTCTCTGTTCGCGGGGGCTATTCCCGCAGCGACTTCTGGATTCGCTGCAGCGATACCGGTTCCGCCGTGCCCAGGTGCTGGGCGAACAGGCTCACGCGGTACTCCTCGAGAAGCCAGCGCGTGCGAACGACGGCGTCGGGTGCGTCGGCGGAAGGAGGGATCGCTCCGCCGGCTTCGGCGTAGATCGCGGCGGCGCGCTCGAACTCCGTCATCCGCTGCCGATCTCGACCGGGGTTGTCGGCGAGCCCTTCCACGCGCTCGCGGGCGCCCTGCAGGTAGCGAGGCACGTGCGCGAGACGTGTGGACCCGATGCGTGAGACGAAGCCGGGGAAGACGAGGCCGGAGACCTGCCCGCGCACGTCGTTGAGCGCGCCGAGCAGGGTCAGCGAGTTCTGCTCGCGCATCGCGCGGTCCACGTCACGGGCAGCGGTGAGGATGCGTGCGGCGAGCGACACGGTCTGGAAGGTCTCGTCGAGGACGGCTCCCGAGAGGGCGTCGCGGACGCGCTCGAAGTCCGCGCGGGTGCGGACCGCCGCGGGTCCCGAGGTGCGGGCGACGACGGCATCCGCGATCGCGATGCGCGCGTCCTCGACGAGCGCTCTGGCAGACGCGTACGGCGACGCCGCGAGGGCGAGCTTCTCCGCCGAGGTGAGGTGCTCGAGGACGTACGATGCCGGCGACGGCACGGCGAGCAGGAGGAGCCGACGGACGCCCGCGAGCGTCGCGCGCTCGGCGGCCTCGGGGGTTGCCTCGACACGCAGGGCGACGGTCGATCCCTCGTCGACGAGCGCCGGGTACCCACGGACGACCCCGCCCGCGACCTTCGTGTCGACCACGTCCGGCAGGTCGGCGAAATCCCAGTCGATCAGGCCGGTGCGCTCGACGACCACTGCGGATCCGGGGCCCGCAGAGCCGGCACCGGCGGTCGCCGAGCCCTCACCGGCGGTCGCCGAGCCTGTCGAGGCGTCGCGAACCTTCCGCGAACCGGGCGCCGCCGTCAGCGACCGCGCGACCGACGCACGGGCCCGGTCCGAGAACTGCTGCTGCAGAGCGGCCAGGTCGCGGCCGGCCCCGACCGCGCGCCCGCGCTCGTCGACGACGCGGAACGAGACCTGGAGGTGCTCGGGCACGCGTTCGAGTTCGAAGTCGGTCTCGGTGACCGGCTGGTTCGCGACTCGCTGGATGCGCGCGGCGAGTGCGGTCCGCAGTGATGTGGGCGGCACTCCGGCGTGGGCCTCGGGTCCCTGGCCGCCCAGGTCTTCGGCGAAGCGCGCAGCCCAGTCCGCAGCCGGGACGACGTGGCGGCGGATCGCCTTGGGCAGAGCGCGCAGCAGCGAGGTGATCAGTTCGTCGCGCATGCCCGGCACCTGCCAGTCGAACCCGTCCGGTCGCACCTGGGCGAGCAGAGCGCAGGGGCACGATCGCCGTGACCCCGTCGTCTTCGGCGCCGGGCTCGAACCGATACGCGAGCGAGAGCACCTGATCGGCCTGGCGCCACCGCGCGGGGAAGTCCCTCTCGTCGGCTCGGGCCGCGTCGTCGAGAAGGTCGGCCTCGGTCATGTCGAGGAGGCGCGGAGTGCGGGACGACGCATCCCGCCACCACGTCTCGAACGAGCGCACGTCGAACACATCGCGGGGCAGCCGCGCGTCGTAGAACGCGTACACCGCCTCGTCGCCGACGAGGATGTCGCGGCGGCGCTCGCGCTCCTCGATCTTCTCCAGACGACGGCGCAGCTCGAGGTTGCGCCGCTCGAAGGCGGTGAGACGCTTGTCCATCCCTGCCGCGGCTCCGCCCCGGGCCCCCGGCTCGCTCACGCGGCCCCCGGACGGATCCCACTCGCCCTCGACGAGGGCGTGCCGCACGAACAGCTCACGGGCGAGCGGCCTGTCGAATCGGGCGAGCTGGGCGCGACGACGCGGGATGATCTCGACGCCGAACAGCGTCACCTTCTCGTAGACGGATGCCGCGCCGGCCGCCTTCGACCAGTGCGGTTCGCTCAACTGGCGCTTGGCGAGATCGCCGGCGAGCTGCTCTGCCCAGGCGGGATCGATCGCTGCGACGGTGCGGGCGAACAGGCGAGACGTCTCGACGAGTTCGGCCGCCATGACAGCTGAGGGTGCCTTCTTGCGCAATCCGGAGCCGGGGAAGATCGCGAACCTCGCGCCCCGCGCGCCGATGTACTCCCCGCCGCGCCGACCCTTCCCGTCCGACGGATCATGACCCTGTCGACCGGTGCCGCGGCCGGTCTGCGACCCGCCTTTCGCCACGGAACGCTCGTCCAGGATGCCGATGTGGGACAGCAGCCCCGACAGGATCGCCTTGTGCAGATCGTCTCCGGCTCGGCCCGAGCTTGTCGAAGACTCGGCGGTGGCTGTCGCTCCGGGCCGTCCCGTTCCGCGGCGCGCCCACGATCGTGCGCAGCTGGCGGTGCACGTCCACCCACTCCCGCACGCGGACGTAGTTGAGGTGCTCCGAGCGGCACAGGCGCCGGAACGCGCTCGAGCCGAGGGCGGACTGCTGCTCCTGCAGGTGGTTCCAGAGGTTGAGCAGCGTGAGGAAATCGCTCGTGGGGTCCACGAATCGGGCGTGGAGTCGATCGGCCTCCTCGCGGCGATCCTCCGGTCGTTCGCGCACGTCCTGGATCGACATCCCGGCAACGATCGCGAGCACGTCGCGCTGCGCGCCGACCCGCTTCGACTCGATGAGCATGCGAGCGAACCGCGGGTCGATCGGCAGTCGCGAGATCTCGCGTCCGAGGTCGGTCAGGCGGGCGGCGCCGCCCTCGCTCCGCGTCGGCGTCCGCACCGCGCCGAGTTCGAGCAGCAGGTCGAAGGCGGCCTTCACTCCCCGTGAGTCCGGCGGAGTGAGGAACGGGAACGAGGTGATGTCGCCGAATCCGAGTGAGAGCATCTGCAGGATGACCGAGGCGAGACTGGTGCGCAGGATCTCCGGCTCGGTGAACTCGGGGCGCCGGTCGAAGTCGTCCTCCGCGTAGAGGCGGATCGCGATTCCCGGCGCCGTGCGGCCGGCGCGTCCCGATCGCTGCTGCGCCGACGCCTGCGAGATCGCCTCGATCGGCAGACGCTGGATCTTCGACCGGGCGCTGTAGCGGGAGATGCGCGCGGTTCCCGTGTCGATGACGTACCGGATGCCGGGGACGGTGAGGCTGGTCTCGGCGACGTTGGTCGCCAGGATGACCCGCCGTCGCACGCCCGCGAGCCTCGACCGCTCGAAGACGCGGTGCTGTTCCGCGGCACTCAGACGTCCGAACAGTGGCAGGACCTCGGTGGGCGCGGCATCCTTCGCGTACATGCCTCGGACGGCATCCATCGCGTCGCGGATCTCCGCTTCGCCGGGGAGGAACACCAGAACGTCGCCCGGCGCCTCTCGGTCGAGTTCGCGGAGAGCGGCGGTGATCCCGTCGACCTCGTCGCCTGTCGCTGAGCCCCCGGTCACCGGTCGCGATGCTCCGGTCACCGGTGTCTGAGATCCGCTCACCGTTCGCGGGACTCCCATCCCCGGTCGCCGAGCCCGTCGAAGCGTCGCCGCGATACCTGATCTCGACCGGATACGTCCGCCCTGACACCTCGATGATCGGGGCGGGGTTGCCGGCGGCATCCGAGAAGTGCTTCGCGAAGCTCTGCGGATCGATCGTGGCGCTCGTGACGATCACGCGCAGGTCGGGGCGCTTCGGCAGCACCTGGGTGAGGTACCCGATCAGGAAGTCGACATTGAGCGAGCGCTCGTGCGCCTCATCGACGATGATCGTGTCGTAGCGGCGCAGCAGCCGGTCGCGGTGGATCTCGTTGAGCAGGATGCCGTCGGTCATGAGCGCGACGCGCGTGTCGTCCTGCACCTTGTCGGTGAAGCGCACTTTGTAGCCGACCGTCGTGCCGAGCGGGACCTGCAGCTCTTCCGCGATGCGCTCGGCGATCGTGCGGGCTGCGATGCGGCGTGGCTGGGTGTGCGCGATGCGAGTGCGGCCGAGTTCGAGGCAGATCTTCGGAAGCTGCGTCGTCTTGCCCGAGCCGGTCGCGCCGGCCACGATCACGACCTGGTGGTCGCGGATCGCGCGCGCGATCTCGTCCCGCGCGGCGCTGACGGGCAGCTCCGGCGGATACGAGATGACGGGTTCGGGCGCGGGCATAGCCTTCGATCGTACCGAGCGGTCGAGGTCGATGGCGCTTTCTGTGGACCGGACGCTTGACCCTCACATAGTGTCAGCCGCGAGTATGAGGATCCTCATGTACACCATCGGAGAGTTCGCCGCCTTCGGGCGGGTGAGCGTGCGGATGCTGCGGCACTACGACGCGATCGGACTGCTGGTGCCCGCCGAGGTCGACGACCACACCGGGTACCGGCGTTACGAGGCTTCGCAGCTGTCCGCGCTGGCCCGCATCGTCGGGCTCCGCGACCTCGGCGTCGGTCTGGAGGATATCCGCGAGGTTCTGCGGGATCCATCCGACGTGGAGGCGATGCGGGCGCTGCTGGAACGGCGACGCGTGGTGCTCCACCAGCAGATCGCGGAGGACCGCGCTCGCATCGCCCGCCTGGATCGGCGACTGTCCGCATTGAAAGGAGATATCCCCATGTCCGCTGTGAGCTCTGCCGTCGAGCTGAAGCCTCTTCCCGCGCTGAGCCTGCACGAGGTGGTCGGCTCCGCGCCCGGGTTCGGGCCGGAGAACATCAGCCCGGTGATCGGCCCGCTGTATGAACGCCTGATCCCCGCGATGGAGCGAGCCGGCGTCGCGGTGCGCGACCCGTCGACGATCTACTACACCGGCGAAGGCGCCGACATGGAGTCTGAGAGCGGCGCTGTCGCTGTCCACGTCGGGTTCCCCGCGGAGCACGGCGATGCGCCCGGTGAGTTCGCGGAGGTCACCCTGGAGGCGGTGCCGCTCGCGGCGACCTTCGTGCACCACGGGGCGATGTCGCGGATCGGCGAGTCGTGGATGGCGCTGAACGACTGGATCGAGCAGAGCGGCTATCGCTTCGCGGGGGCGTGCCGCGAGGTGTACCTGGTCTCCGAGCCGTTGCCGCAGGAGGAGTGGGTGACCGAGCTGCAGTGGCCGGTCGCGCCCGCCGACTGAGTCCCGGCCGCGAGACTGCAACCACGCGTCGAGACAGCGGGATCTCCCCGCGGTCTCGGCCACCCGGTGCAGTCTCGCGGTTCGTGCGCGCCCGGCGAGGGCGTGGGCGACGGCGTGCGGCGAGCGCGTGGGCGAGCGCGGATGCGCAGACCTCTTGACGTCGTAAACAACTTTGCGGTACAAAGTACCCATGGTCGGGATGCTGGGCGCACGACGGGGACGCGAGGGGATCGAGCCTTCCGCTGCGTCGGCTGCGCCGCCCGCGTCGCTGGGCCCGCCGCTGACGCTGCTCGTCGGGCGCGTTCTGCTCGTCGGTGCCGCGTGCACGCTGACGTGGCTGGTCATCGGCCTTGTCGCTGAATGGACTCCGTACCCGCCCGCGCCGCTGTTCGCTGCGGTCGCGATGCTGCCCGTCAACCTGATCTGCCTGTTCTGGGTGCGCCGGCTCGTGCGCGACGAGGGACGCGATCTGCAGGACCTGATCCGCTTCTCGTGGCGGCGGCTGGGCGTCGACGCGATGTTCGGGCTGCTGTGGGTCATCGTGCTGTCGGTGCCTTTCGCGCTGACGGTGGTCGGAGTCATGTGGCTCCTCCATGGCCCCGCGATGTTCGACGCCTTCCAGACCGTCTTCTTCGACCCCGACTCCGTGCCCGCGATCGCACCCGCTGTCATGACGGCGCTCGCTCTGGTGGCGGTCCTGACATTCGCCCCGCTCAACGCTCCGGTCGAGGAGCTCGTCTATCGCGGGTACGGTCAGCAGCGACTCGCGCGACGGATGCCGCTCGCCGCTGCGATCGCGATCTGCGCCGCCTTGTTCGGGGTTCAGCACGCGTTCTACGCGCCGACACCGGATGCCGTGCTCGTCTATGTGTGCGCGTTCTTCGTGTGGGGCGTCGGTTCGGGCATCATCGCCCAGCGGCAGGCCCGGCTCATGCCGATCATCATCGCCCACGGCCTGGTGAATCTCGGCACGTCGGCGCCCGCGCTCGCCATCGCCTTCCTGCCCCAGTGAGAACAGTCGCGTACGGAGGATCATGAACCCCGATCAGCAGTCGCCCGACGATGACGAAGCGCTCGATCCGCGAGCGGCGATGGAGTTGGTGACCACGCAGCAGCTCGAGATCAGCCGCCGACTCGCTGCCGGTGTGCCCGTCATCCTCGCAGCCTGGGGGGTGGCATGGGTCGTGGGGTTCGGCATGCTCTGGCTCATCGACGGGCTGGCACCCGCGTTCCGCATGCCGCTGGTGCTCGCGATCGTGGTGTTCGTCGTGCTCATGGCGGCGGCGCTCGCTGTGAGCGGCATCGCGGGTGCGCGGATGGGGCGCGGCATCCGCACGAGCCCCGCCGCCGCATGGACGGGAACGTTCTACGGGCTGACCTGGGTGGTCAGCTTCCTTGCGGTGCTCGCGCTCGGCGCCGCACTCCGGGTCAACGGCATGCCGCCCGACCTCGCCAACATCTACTACCCGTCTGCGACCACGCTGCTGGTCGGCATCCTGTACTTCGTCGCGGGCGCGATCTGGCAGAACTGGCAGTCGCTCGTGATCGGCGGATGGATCGTGCTGGTGGCGTGCGTAGCCCCCTTCTTCGGCCACCCCGCAAATTACCTGGTCTTCGCGGTCGCGGGCGGCGGAGTCTTCGTGGTCGGCGCGGTCGTGGCCGCGATCTGGGTGCACCGCGGAAGCGGCGGATCGACAGCTGGTCCGCGATGACCGATCTGGACCCGGTCATCCACGCCCAGGGGCGCCTGCGGATCACGGCCGCACTCGCGACGCTCGAGCCCGACGAGAGCATCGCGTTCCCCCGGCTGCAGGACCTGCTCGGCATGACCGCGGGGAATCTCTCGACGCATCTGCGCAAGCTCGAGGATGCGGGCTACGTCGCGGTCGCCAAGACCTTCCGCGGGCGCACACCCGTGACCTACCTCTCGCTCACCAAGACGGGTCGGCGAGCGTTCGAGGACTACACCGACACACTCCGCGCGTTCCTGGGAGGCACCGCCATGACGCCGCTCGCCCGCTTCGACCACGTCACACGCCGGTTCGACGACATCGTCGCCGTCGACGACGTCACACTCCAGATCGCCCCCGGCACCCTGGTCGGTCTGCTCGGCCCCAACGGCGCGGGCAAGACGACGCTGCTCTCGCTCGTGCAGGGGCTCCGCCGCCCGAGCAGTGGCCGAGTGGAGCTGTTCGGCGGCGATCCTGCGGATGCCGCGGCGCGCCGGCAGCTCGGCTGCACTCCGCAGGAGACGGCGCTGCCCGAGACCCTCCGCGTGGGGGAAGTGGTCGACTACGTCGGCGGGCATTTCGCCGACCGCGTGCCCACCACCGAGCTCGCGGCGGAGTTCGGCTTCTCCGAGCTGCTGCGCCGCCAGACTGGATCGCTGTCGGGCGGCCAGAAGCGCCGGGTCTCGGTCGCGCTGGCGTTCGTCGGGCGTCCACGTCTCGTCCTGCTGGACGAGCCGACGACGGGTCTGGACGTGGACGCGCGACGTGCGCTGTGGGAGGCGATCCGGCGACAGCATGCCTCGGGCGCCACGGTCGTGGTGACCAGCCACTACCTCGAGGAGATCGAGGCGCTCGCCGAGCGGGTGATCGTCATGGGGGAGGGCCGCATCCTCGCCGACGACGACCTGCCGAAGGTCCTGGCGAGGGTCGGGCTCAGCCGGGTCGGGCTGCGAAGCAGCTCAGCCGATCGGATCGCCGCCATCCCGGGTGTCGTCCGACGCGAACGCGACGGCGAACGCGATCTGCTCACGGTCGAGGATGCCGACGAGTTCATCCGGTCCCTCGTGACCTCCGGCGCGGACTTCCACGACCTGACCGTGCGCGGCGCCACCCTCGAGGAGGCCTTCCTCTCCCTGACCGATTCCACCATGCCCGCGAGGAGGATCGCATGACCGCTGTCGAGGCATCCGCCGTGACTCCATCCACGATCCGCCTCACGATCCTGCACGCGAAGTACGGGCTGATCGAGACCTTCCGCGTCCCGATCGCCGTGATCGGGACGCTCGTGTTCCCCGCTCTGGCGCTCCTGTTCTTCGTGGTGCCGCAGCGGGCCGTCGCCGACAACCCGCTGTTCGCGACCCAGGCGGTCATCTCGCTGTCCGTGTTCGCCGTCATGACCAACGCGCTGTTCAGCTTCGGCCTGACGATCGCCGAGAACCGGGAGAAGCCGTGGGATCCCTATCTGCGCACCCTCCCCGCTCCCGGCATCGCGCGCGTCCTCGCGCACATCCTCTCCACCGGCCTGCTCGGGCTCGCGGCGATCCTGCCCGTCATCGTCGTGGGCGGCCTGTTCACCGCCGCCGAGGCGCCGCCCGCGCGGATCCTGCTCGGCGTCATCGCCCTGGGGATCTCGGCCCTGCCCTTCATGCTCATCGGGATCGCGATCGGCTACGCCCTGCCGTTCAAAGCGGCCATCGCCGTCATCCAGATCGTGATGTTCGCGCTCGCCTTCATCGGCGGACTGTTCCTGCCGCCGGTGCTGTTCGCGGACTGGCTCGATACGATCTCGAAGTTCACCCCGTCCCGGCAGGCGCGTGAATTCGTGATCTGGGCGGTCGAGGGCGGCCCGCTCGAATGGTGGGTGTGGACCGGCATCCTCATCTGGACGTCGGTGATGCTGGTGGTCGCGCTGTCCCTGTTCCGACGCGACGAGGGCCGCCGCTATCGGTGAGAGCCCGGCTTCGCCATCGATGCGCGCCGGGCGGTTGAGACGCTTCTAGGCTGGAACGATGACGATCCCCACGCTTCAGCTCAACGACGGCTACGACATCCCCCAGCTCGGCTACGGAGTCTTCAAGGTCCCGCCCGCGAGCACAGAGCGCATGGTCGGTGAAGCCCTCGAGGTCGGCTACCGGCACATCGACACGGCGGCGATCTACGGCAACGAGGAAGGCGTCGGCGCGGCGATCGAGAAGAGCGGCATCCCGCGAGGGGAGCTGTTCGTCACGACGAAGCTCTGGAACGACCGCCACGACGGGGACGAGCCGCATTCGGCGATCCGGGAGAGCCTCGACAAGCTCCGCCTCGACCACGTCGACCTGTACCTGGTCCACTGGCCGACGCCGGCGAAGGACAACTACGTGCACGCCTGGCAGAAGCTCATCGAGCTCCGCCAGGCGGGGCTCACACGCAGCATCGGAGTGTCGAACTTCCTGGTGCCCCACCTCGAGCGGATCGTCGCGGAGACCGGTGTTGTTCCCGCGGTCGACCAGATCGAGCTGCACCCCGCACACCAGCAGCGCGAGGTCACGGCGTGGGCGGAAGCGCAGGGCGTGCGGATCGAAGCGTGGGGGCCGCTCGGTCAGGGCAAGTACGACCTGTTCGGCCTGCCCGCCGTGAAGGATGCGGCATCGGCCCACGACAAGTCGCCCGCGCAGGTCGTCCTGCGCTGGCACCTCCAGAGGGGCAACATCGTCTTCCCCAAGTCGGTGCGCCGCGAGCGTCTCGAGGAGAACCTGAATGTGTTCGACTTCGCGCTGTCGGATGCCGAGATCGAGGCCATCGACGCGCTCGACCCCGGCGACGGCTCCGGCCGGGTCAGCGCTCACCCCGACGAAGTCCACTGACCGTCGTGTGACGCCCCGTGTCGCCCGCCGGCGGACACGGGGCAGGCCGCGAATAGCCTCGGACCATGACCGGAACGCTGCGCATCGTGGGCGTCTCGGGGTCGCTTCGCGAGCCGAGCAAGACGACGACGCTCGTGCGCGCGCTGCTCGACGAGGTGGCCGCCCGCGAGCAGGTCGAGGCGCGCCTGATCGAGGTGGCGACGCTCGGACCGCTGTTCGCGGGAGCATCGAGGCCGTCACCCGCTCGCTGCCGCTGGTCACTCAAGCGGCGGAGCAGCGCGTGTCGGACTACGTCGCAACCTGGTAGGTCACGAGACGAACGGCCGCGCGCGACGTAACGTGGAAGCGTGAATCCGCGCCTCGAGGAATCCGCGAGCCCTTACCTGCGCGCGCACGCGGGCAATCCCGTCGCGTGGTTCCCCTGGGGTGAGGAGGCGTTCGCCGAAGCACGGCGCCGCGACGTCCCGGTTCTCGTCTCGATCGGGTATTCGACGTGCCACTGGTGCCACGTGATGGCGCGGGAGTCGTTCTCCGACGTCGAGACCGCCGCGGCGATCAACGCGGATTTCGTGGCGGTCAAGGTCGACCGCGAAGAGCACCCCGAGGTGGATGCCGCGTACTTGGCAGCCGCCGCGGCATTCACCCCGCATCTCGGCTGGCCCCTGACCGTGTTCGCGACCCCGACAGGCAGGCCGTTCTACGCCGGCACGTATTTCCCGCCCGAACCGCGATCGGGTCTTCCGTCCTTCCGGCAGGTGCTCAGCGCCGTGGACGAGGCGTGGACCGCGCGCCGCGACCAGGTCGACGGCACGGCCGACGCCGTGGCAGAGGCGCTTGCCGAGGCGCGCGCATCGGGCGCCGCAATCGGTTCGCTCCCGACCGTCCAGGACCTCGCCGCAGCCGCGGACCTGCTCGCGGCGCGGGAGGATCGCGCGTTCGGAGGCTTCGGCGGAGGCGACCCCGCCGCACCCAAGTTCCCGGTCGCGACGGCGCTGAGGTTCCTCCAGACGCCCGCGGTCCGCGGCGCCCACGCCGCGGCATCCGCAGTGGCCGACCGGGCTCTCGCGGCGATGGCCGGTTCACCGCTGCGCGACCCGGTCGAGGGCGGATTCTTCCGCTATGCGACGCGCCGCGACTGGACCGTTCCCCATTTCGAGCGGATGCTCACCGACAACGCGCAGCTGCTCGAGATCGCCGTCGACGCGGACGACGAGCGGACGGCCCGCGGGATCGCACGATTCCTCACGGACGTGCTCCAGCAGCCCTCGGGCGGGTTCGGTGCGGCGCAGGACTCGGAGTCGTGGATCGACGGCGCCCGCAGCGAGGGCGGGTATTACGAGCGGGATGCCGCGGCCAGAGCGGCCCTCGACCCTCCGGCGGTCGACGGAAAGGTCGTGACCGGCTGGAACGGCCTCGCGATCGGCGCGCTCGCGCGCGCCGGTGCGCACCTGGATGAGCCGGAATGGATCGAGGCTGCGCGCTGGGCAGCGGACGCCGTGATCGGCGCGAACGTGCGCTCGGACGGACACCTCGTGCGTGCGTCGCTGGACGAGATCCCGTCGCGGGCCGCTGCGACGCTCGCCGACTACGGCCAGTTCGCGTCCGGTCTCGCCGCGCTCGGCATCGCCACGGGTGAGGTCGCGTATGCCGAACGGGCCCGCGCACTGGTCGCCGCGTGCGCGGGCGAGACGGGTGAGCCCCGCACGCCCGGGGGCGGTGACCCGGTGCTGGCGGCGCAGGGAATCCAGACCCCGGATGCCGCATCCGACGGCGACGAGCCCTCCGGCTACGCAGCGCTCGCGGACGCGGCGGTGTCGCTGTGGCACCTCGGCGCGGACGACGACATGCGGCGGCTCGCCGAGGCGATCGTCTCAGCGCGTGCGACCGCCGCGCTCGCGCAGCCGCTCGCGTACGGCGCGCTGCTGCGGGTCGCGGCGCGGCTGGTCGGGCCGCCGCGCCAGCTCGTGGTCGTCACGCGCGACCGGGCGGCGCCCCTTGTGGCGGCCGCGCGTACGATGCCGGTCGATGTGCTGGCGATCGTGACACCCGAACAGGCGGCGGAGTGGTCCTCTGCAGGCTTCTCGCTGTTCGCCGACAAGACGGCTCGCGACGGGGTGGCGACCGCGTACGACTGCCGCGAGTTCGTGTGCCGCCTGCCCGTCACCGACCCGCAGGCGCTGGAGGCATGAGCTAGATCCAGCCCGTCATCCAGCTGTGCACGTGCCAGAAGTCGTAGGGCACGAGCGCCCCGATGAGGATGGGGTACCAGAACGCCGACAGGGCGATCGCCACGAGCAGGAAGACCAGCACCATGCGCTGGCCGCTCACTCGTCGATACGCGTCGATCGAGTCGGCTCCTGCGATGTCGCGCAGGGCGAACGCGAGCGCCAGAAGCATGAACGGCAGGACCGTGATCGTATAGAACTGGAACATCGTGCGCTCGGGGTACAGCAGCCACGGGACGTAGGTGGCCGCGATGCCGGTGAGCACGAATGCGAATCGCCAGTCGCGGGTGCGGACGAACCGGTAGGCGAGGTAGATGACCGCTGCGACGCTCGCGTACCAGATGAGCGGGTTCGGCATGCTGTAGATGTTCTCGATGCAGCCGTTGGCGGCCGTGCACCCCGCTTCGCCGAGCGGGGTCGTGTCGGCGAACATCGACGTCGGGCGCAGCAGGAGCGGCCACTGCCATGCAGGGCTGGCGTACCCGTGCTCCGCCGTGAGGCCGACATGGAAGTCGTAGATCGCCTTGTGGTAGAGCCAGAGGCTCTGGAACGCGGGCGGCACCCATGACCAGAAACCCGTCACGGGGGAGAGCTCGGCGGCCTGCCGGCCATATCCGCCGTCGGTCGCGAGCCAGCCGATCCACGACGCGAGGTACACGACGAAGGCGATCGGCACGAACAGCACGAAGGTCGCCGGGCCCTGACGGAGCGCGGCATCCGTCGGCCAGAAGCGCACGCCCGCCCGGCGACGCGCGAGCGCGTCGGTGACCACGAGGTAGATGCCCAGGGCCGCGATGGCGTACAGCCCCGACCACTTCACACCGGTCGCGATGCCCGCGGCGATGCCCGCCGCCATCACCCACGGGCGACTCCACAGCACCGGGCCCCACGTGAGTGGCCGGCCTTCCGACGAGCGCGCTTCGATCAGTGCGGCGAGCCTGGGCAGGTGCTCGCGGCGATCGAGGAGCACGAACCAGAACGCGAGCAGCACGAAGAAGGCCAGGAAGATGTCCAGCAGCGCGACGCGGCTGAGGACGATCGCGAGCCCGTCGATCGCCATCAGGAACGACGTGACCGTGGCGAACGCGATCGACCCGCTCAGGTTCTTCGCGACGAAGTAGAGCACCAGCACGATGGCGGTGCCGAAGAGCGCGGTGGTGATGCGCCAGCCGAACGACGACTCGG
This sequence comes from uncultured Actinomycetota bacterium, assembly GCA_963713325.1. GTDB lineage: Bacteria > Actinomycetota > Actinomycetes > Actinomycetales > Microbacteriaceae > Microbacterium. The sequence goes on along the minus strand of CAVQLL010000012.1, from coordinate 471,428 downwards.
CGCCGAACACGCCCATGCCGAGCCCGATCAGCCACTTGCCCAGCGGGGGGTGCACGACGAAGCTGCCCTTGGGTGTGAAGGAGTCCGTGTCACCCGCGAGGAAGCCTTCGTTCGCGCCCTCCGGCCAGGTGGCGGCGTAGCCGAGCACCCATTGGGTCCAGGCATCCTTGACGTAGTACGTCTCGTCGAAGACGAACGCGTGCGGATGCCCGAGACCCCACACACGGAGGACGCCGGCCAGCACCGTCACGAGCGTCGGCGCGAGCCATGCCCACCGCCGGGCGAGACGCGGATCCGCGGCGACGCGTGCCGTCCACCGATCGTAGAAGGACGGCCGCGTCTCAGGCAGGAGAGGAGCGGTCGCCGTCACAGGCCCCAGCCTAAGGTGGGAGCGTGATCATCCTGGCCGCGACTCCGATCGGCAATCTCGGCGACGCGTCGCGGCGACTCGTCGAGGCGCTCGAGGGGGCGACCGTGATCGCGGCCGAAGACACGCGCACGACGCAGCGGCTGCTCGCCGGTCTCGGCGTCTCCAACCGCCCACGGCTGATCGCCCTCCACGACCACAACGAGAAGGAGCGCGCGGGCGAGCTGGTAGCCCTTGCGCGCGATCAGGATGTGCTCGTGCTGAGCGACGCGGGCATGCCCACGGTGAGCGATCCGGGTTACGGGCTGGTCGCCGCTGCCGCCGCCGCGGGCGTCGTGGTGACCGTCATCCCGGGGCCGAGCGCGGTGCTGGCCGCGCTCGCCGTCTCGGGGCTTCCGACTGACCGGTTCACCTTCGAGGGATTCCTGCCGCGCAAGCCCGGTGAGCGTCGTGGAGCGCTGCGCGCGCTCGCCGCGGAGCGGCGGACCATGGTCTTCTTCGAGTCGCCCGCGCGGGTGGCGGCATCCCTCACCGACATCGCCTCGACGCTGGGTGCCGAACGCCGCGTCGCCGTGTGCCGCGAACTGACGAAGCTCTATGAAGAGGTCGTGCGCGGCACCGCCTCCGAGCTCTCGGAGTGGGCCGCAGCCGGCGTGCGCGGCGAGCTCGTCGTCGTCGTGGAGGGCGCGCCCGCCGCACAGATCTCCTTCCCCGACGCGGTCACGCAGGTTCTCGAGCTCGTGCGCTCGGGCGCGCGATTGAAGGATGCCGCCGGCGAGGTGTCCGCGCACACGGGCCACTCCTCACGCGAGCTGTACCAGGCGTCCCTGGCCGTCAAGAACTGACGTCGGAATCGGATGGACGCGACGAGACTGTGGCGGACGCCGTCAGTCTCGCGGCACCGCTCCGGTCTCGCGGACCGGTCTCTGTGACGATTCCAGCGCTGAGCGGGTCTCGTGCGGGCGCCGCGGGTCACACGGCGGAGCCGCGCCATCCCGCCCAACTAGAATCCTCTGGTGACTACCGGCGAATCCTTCTACCTCACGACGCCGATCTATTACCCGAGCGACGTGCCCCACATCGGCCACGGGTACACGACCGTGGCGGTGGACACGCTCGCGCGCTGGCACCGTCAGGCCGGCGACGACACCTGGATGCTCACCGGCACCGACGAGCACGGCCAGAAGATGCTTCGCGCAGCGAGCGCGAACGGCGTCACCCCCCAGCAGTGGGTCGACAAGCTCGTGACCGAGTCGTGGTTCCCCATGCTGAAGGCGCTCGACATCGCGAACGATGACTTCATCCGCACGACCCAGGAGCGTCACGAGCGCAACGTGCAGACGTTCTTCCAGGCGCTCTACGATCGCGGGTACATCTACGCGGGCGAGTACGAGGCGCTGTACTGCGTGGGCTGCGAGGAGTTCAAGCCCGAGTCCGAGATCGTCGACGGCACTGGTCCCTTCGAGGGGCTCAAGGTGTGCGCGATCCACTCGAAGCCGCTCGAGCTGCTGCATGAGAAGAACTACTTCTTCAAGCTGAGCGAGTTCCAGGACCGTCTGCTCGACCTGTACGACACGGGCTTCATCCAGCCGGACTCGGCACGCAACGAGATCGTCTCCTTCGTGAAGCAGGGGCTCAAGGATCTGTCCGTGTCCCGGTCGACGTTCGACTGGGGCATCAAGGTGCCGTGGGACGAGTCGCACGTCATCTACGTGTGGATCGACGCGCTGCTGAACTATGTGACCGCCGTCGGCTACGGCTCCGACCCGGAGGAGTTCGCGCGGCGCTGGCCGGCGCACCACGTCGTGGGCAAGGACATCCTGCGGTTCCACACCGTGATCTGGCCGGCGATGCTCATGGCTGCGGGCGTAGAGGTGCCCAAGGGCGTCTTCGCACACGGCTGGCTGCTGGTCGGCGGCGAGAAGATGTCGAAGTCCAAGCTCACCGGCATCGCGCCCGAGCGAGATCACCGACGTGTTCGGCTCGGACGCGTACCGCTTCTACTTCCTCTCGGCGATCGCGTTCGGGCAGGACGGCTCGTTCTCCTGGGAGGACCTGTCGGCGCGCTACCAGGCCGAGCTCGCCAACGGCTTCGGCAATCTCGCCTCGCGCACCGCCGCGATGATCGAGCGGTACTTCGAGGGGATCGTGCCGCCCGCCGGCGGAGTACACCGCGCAGGACCTCGCGATCCAGAAGACGGTGGCGGATGCCGCTGCCGCCGCCGACGCTGCGATCGAGCGGTTCCGCATCGACGAGGCGATCAGTGCGATCTGGACGATCGTCGATGCGCTCAACGGCTACATCACCGAGAACGAGCCGTGGGCGCTCGCGAAGGACGACGCCCAGCGCGGCCGCCTGGGAACAGTGCTGTACACCGCGGCCGAGGGACTGCGCGCGCTTGCCGTGCTCCTCTCGCCGGTGACGCCCGTTGCGACCGAGAAGCTGTGGATCGCGCTCGGCGCGGCCGAGACCCTCGGACGCCTGGAGGACCAGCGGATCCGCGAGGCCGGCCGCTGGGGCATCCTGCCGGCCGGGCGCCTCGGTCAACGGGCTGGCACCGCTGTTCCCGCGCGTCGAGCAGAGCGTATGACCCGGGAGCCCGCCGAGGACCCGAGCCAGTACGTCCGCGAGAGGCACAACGACGGTCGCCGCGATGTGCGCTGGCCCGCGGCGCCCGAGCCTCTGGCCGTGCCGGTGTACGACAATCACGCGCACCTGGAGATCGCGGACGGCGACGAGCCGCTGAGCCTGGACGAGCAGCTCGAGCGCGCCGCGGCGGTCGGGGTCGCCGGTGTGGTGCAGGCGGGAGGCGACATCGACTCGAGCCGCTGGTCGGCGTGGGCCGCGGCATCCCACCCCCGAATCCTCGCCGCGGTGGCGATCCACCCGAACGAGGCGCCCGCCTACGAGGCGGCCGGAGAGCTGGATGCCGCCATCGCGGTGATCGACGAGCTCGCCGCAGAGCCTCGCGTGCGCGCGATCGGCGAGACCGGACTGGACTTCTTCCGGACCGGGGAAGAGGGTTTTGCGGCGCAGTTCCGCGCGTTCGAGGCCCACATCGCGCTGGCGAAGAAGCACGGCATCGCGATGCAGATCCATGACCGCGATGCGCACGACGCAGTCCTGGAGACGCTGGTGCGCCTCGGCGCGCCCGATCGAACGGTGTTCCACTGCTTCTCGGGCGACGGGCAGATGGCGCGCATCGCCGCAGAACGCGGCTATCACCTGTCGTTCGCGGGCAACCTGACCTTCAAGAACGCCCAGAACCTGCGGGACGCGCTCGCGGTCACGCCTCTCGAGCGGATCCTGGTCGAGACGGACGCCCCGTTCCTCACCCCGATCCCGCATCGCGGGCGCCCGAATGCTCCGTACCTCGTGCCGCTGACGGTGCGGTTCATGGCCGTCGAGCTCGGGATCGAGCTCGACGAGCTGTGCGCGCAGCTGGCCGCGAACACGATCGATGTCTATGGGGCGTTCTGAACCGGTTCCGACTCGCTCATCGACTCCAGCGTGCGCGCCTTCGTCGCCTTGAACAGGGCCGCGGTCGACGAAGCAGTCCGGCCCGCCTCGGCCCCGACTGGCCGTGTACCGGCGCGACCGTGTCAAGGCGACGGCAGGACGCGCACGGCTACAGTGAACGCATGCCCGTGACACTTCTCGGCGCGGCCGAGATCCGCGCGCTCGCTTCGGAACTCGACGTCACGCCGACCAAGAAGCTCGGGCAGAACTTCGTGGTCGACGCCAACTCCGTCCGCCGCATCGTGCAGGTGGCGGGCGTGCGATCGGGCGAGCGCGTCGTGGAGGTCGGACCCGGTCTCGGGTCGCTCACGCTCGCGATCCTGGAGACGGGGGCGTCGGTCACCGCCGTCGAGATCGATCACCGCCTCGCCGCCCGACTCGCCGAGACGGCGGCCGCGCACGGTGTCGCCGACGGCGCGCTGGAGGTCGTCGACGCCGACGCGCTGCGCGTGACCGAACTTCCCGGAGACCCGACCGTCCTGGTCGCGAATCTGCCGTACAACGTCTCGGTGCCCGTGCTGCTGCACTTCCTGGAGACCTTCGCCCACCTCCAGCGCGGAGTCGTGATGGTGCAGGCGGAGGTGGGCGAGCGGCTCGCTGCGCCGCCGGGATCCAAGACCTACGGGGCGCCGAGCGTGAAGGCCGCGTGGTACGGACCGTGGCGGCTGGCCGGCACCGTATCGCGTCAGGTGTTCTGGCCGGTGCCGAATGTCGACAGCGTGCTCGTCGCGTTCACCCGCGACGCCGAGCCGCGGGGCAGCGAGGCCGAGCGGCTGCGCACGTTCCAGATCGTGGATGCCGCCTTCCAGCAGCGGCGCAAGATGCTTCGGCAGGCAGTCTCGGGAGTCCTCGGCGGATCGTCGGCTGCGGCATCCGCTGTGCTCGAGCGCGCCGGCGTCGCGCCGACCGCCCGCGGCGAGGAGCTGGGTGTGGACGACTTCCTGCGGATCGCCCGCGCGTCCTAGCGCCGTTAGCACCTCGGGCGTCGTTTCCCGCCTGTTCGCGTGGCGGTGCCACCGTGTTCACGAAACATGCCTGTAACATTTGCGTGGGTTCGCCACACTGGTGAATCGGCGCTCGTGCGGCGCCGAACGGGGAGGGGTCCCATGCGCACCGCGGAGTATCCGGCGCCCGAGCGCGTCCTCCTGCACCTGAGCGATACTCACCTCCGCGCGGCCGATTCCCGCCTGTTCGACCTGGTCGATGCGACCGATCGCCTCGCCCGCGCGCTCGCGGTGATCGAGGCATCCGGGATCGCGCCCGACGGCGTCGTCTTCACCGGTGATCTCGTCGATCGCGGCGAGGGCGACGCGTATGCCGAGCTGCGCGCGCTGGTGGAGCCCTTCGCCGCGCGCCTCGGCACGCGCGTGTTCTGGGTGATGGGCAACCACGACGACCGCGCACAGTTCCGCACACGACTGCTCGACGAGCCTGCCGCGATCGAGCCGCTCCCGGTCGACCGGGTCGACGAGCTCGACGGGCTGCGGCTGGTGACCCTCGACTCGAGCGTTCCGGGCTTCCACCACGGCGAACTGACGGACTCGCAGCTGGAATGGCTCGCCGACGTGCTCGCGACACCCGCGCCCCTCGGCACGATCCTCGCGATGCATCACCCGCCGGTGCCGAGCGTCCTCCCGCTCGCGGGCAGCGTCGAACTGCGCGACCAGGCGCGCCTCGAGCCGGTGCTGCGCGGCACCGACGTGCGCGCCATCATCGCCGGGCACCTGCACTACTCGACCTTCGCCACTTTCGCGGGCATCCCCGTCTCGGTCGCATCATCGACCTGCTACGCGCAGGACCTCACGGTCCCCACCGGCGGAACCCGCCCGCAGGACGGCGCGCAGGCGTTCAACATGGTGCACATCTACGACGACACCGTCGTCCACTCGGTCGTGCCGGTCGATGCGCCGAAGGTGCTCGAGCACATCGATGCGGTCGAGGCGCAGCGGCGCCTCGCCGACGCGGGCGTCGCGCAGCTCAGCGCCCCACGGCGGATCGCTCCGCCGACGGAGCCGATTCCCGTTCTGCGCTGATCTCGGCGCGCTCCCACGGCGCGATCACCGGGAACATCCGCTCCAGGATCCCGGTGACCGTTCGCACGCGCAGCTCTTCCGGCATCTCGGCGGAGCCGCCGTCGTTGAGGCAGAACATGTCGACGTCGCGGCGACGGGCCAGACGCTCCATGCCCGCGAGCGAAGCGGCGAGCGTGGTCTGCACGTACCGCACGCGCGGCCGGGTGGTCGCGATCGCCCGGCCGGTGAACTGCGCGTAGTAGTGGTACAGGCTGTTGGTCACCGAGATGTCGGTGGCCGAACGGAAGCGGGATGCCGCGGTGCGGGCGAAGTCGTCGGGGAAGGCCTGTTCGACTTCGCTCATGACGCTGCGGCGCAGCGGTGTCGCGCAGTGCTCCAGGTCGCGGGTGATCGTGCGCCCGAACCGATCGCGCAGCAGCGCGCGGTTCACGCGCAGCGCGTTGTCGTGTCCGCTGCGCTCGGTTGCCGAGCCGCCGGTGCCGATCCGCACGCCGCACTCGACGAATCGGGTGAGCCCGGCGGGCGAGAAGAACAGCTCCGGCTCGACCGGGCGCCCGAAGAACATGTCGTCGTTGGAGTACAGGAAGTGCTCCGCGAGGCCTTCGATGCGGTGCAGCTGCGCCTCGACCGCGTGCGAGTTGTGGATCGGCAGCACCGACGTGTCGGCGAAGAACTCGTCGCTGCGCACGATCGTCACCTTCGGGTGATCCAGCAGCCACGCCGGGGCAGGCGAGTCGGTCGCGATGAAGATGCGGCGCACCCACGGCGCGTACATGTGCACGCTGCGGAGGGCATAGCGCAGCTCGTCCACGTGGCGGTAGCGCGCGGGTCCGTCGTCGCCTTCGCCGACGACGTATTCCTCCATCTGCGCGGCCCGCTGCCGCTGGAACTCGTTCGAGGAGCCGTCGACCCAGGAGAACACCATGTCGACGTCCTCGGTGAACTCCGCGGGGTGCACGTCGAACATGCCCGAGATCGTCAGCCAGCTCCGGCCGTATCGCTCGACGCCGGTGAAGCTCACATCGGCGGTCGGCGTGACGCGTCGCGTGAGCGCGTTGTCGTGCGGAGCCTCCAGAAGCTCCTCGCCGAAGCGCCAGAACTCGACGCGGATGCCGATCTCGTGGTCGTAGCGAAGCTCGCCGAGGGCAGAGATCCGCGGACGGTAGACGCGGATCGAAGCGGGCGCCGCCGAGGGATCGTCCAGCTCGGCAGCCAGCATCGCGGCCCGTGCCTTGCGCTTGACGTACAGCGGCTCGGGAAGCGCGCGCAGGGCGGCGACCGCAGCCGCGGCATCCTCCACGTCCACGACGAGCGCGGGGATGCGCACGTCGTGCCGGATGAGGAGGACGGCGACCCCGGCCGATTCGAGCGCGTGCGCGGTCAGCAGCAGGTCTTCGGTCCGGGCGTCGTCGGGGGTCGTGCGCTCGTGGCGGAGTCGCAGAACACCCTGATCGAGGACGACGTCGTCACGCTCGAGAAGTGCGGCCCAGCTGCGGGGGTGGACGGGCAATGCGGACAGCGTCGCCATGGGACCTCCTGGGGGACAGAGGGCCACTCTATGCGCTGCGCGTTTCCACCAGATTTCGCGCCCGCGCCATTGACTTCCACCCCGAGACGTGCAGGCGCGACGACGGGCACGATGACGCTCGGCCCGTGACCACCCCGCGCCGCCCGGGCTAGGCTCGGGGCGTGACTGATGCACCCCGATTCCGCCCCGACGTCAAGGACATCCACCGCCCCTACACGGCCGCAGCCGACCGGTATTCCGCGACGGAATACCGCCAGGTCGGGGCATCCGGGCTCTATCTGCCACCCCTGTCACTCGGGCTGTGGTGGAACTTCGGCGACAACATCCCGTTCGACCGGCAGCGGGAGCTGCTGCGCCACGCGTTCGACAAGGGGATAACCCATTTCGACCTCGCGAACAACTACGGTCCGCCGTACGGCACCGCCGAGACGAACTTCGGCCGGATGATGCGCGAGGACTTCCGCCCTTACCGTGACGAGCTGATCATCTCGTCGAAGGCCGGGTGGGACATGTGGCCAGGACCATACGGCGACCTCGCCTCGCGCAAGTACATCCTGGCGAGCGCAGACCAGTCGCTCGCCAGGATGAGCCTGGACTACGTCGACATCTTCTACTCGCACCGCGTCGATTCGGTCACGCCCATCGAGGAGACGATCGGGGCGCTCGACACCCTCGTGCGGCAGGGCAAGGCGCTGTACGTCGGCATCTCGTCCTACAGCGCCGAGCGCACCGCGACGGCCGCGGCCGTCGCCCGCAGCCTCGGCACACCGCTGGTGATCCACCAGCCGTCGTACTCGATCCTGAACCGCTGGGTGGAGGACGGCCTGTCCGGGGTCCTGAAGCAGGAGGGCATGGGCGCGATCGCGTTCACGCCGCTCGCTCAGGGCCTGCTGACAGCGAAGTACCTCGGCGACGGCAAGGCCGACCGCGCGCAGAAGCGCTCGTCGCTGCCCCAGACGACGTTGTCCGGCCACGGCCTGTCGATGCTGCGATCGCTGGATGTCATCGCGAAGGGGCGCGGCCAGACCCTCGCGCAGATGGCGATCCAGTGGGTGCTGCGCGATCCGGTGGTGACTTCGGCGCTGATCGGGGCATCGCGCACCGAGCAGCTCGACGAGAACATCGCGGCGCTGGACGGCCCCGCGTTCTCCACCGAGGAGCTCGAGCAGATCGACACGCTCTCCGACGGCATCGACGTCGACCTGTGGGCGGAGTCGACCCAGCTGTGAGCCACTCCGTCGTCGCCGACCGCGTCCACGTACGGGCGCCGGGCAAGCTGAACCTCTTCTTCGAGGTGGGCGACGTGCAGGACGACGGGTACCACGAGGTCGCGTCCGCCTATCAGGCGGTGTCGCTGTACGAGGACGTGTGGGCCGAGCCCGCCGCTGACTTCTCGGTGTCCGTCTCAGGAACCGTCGACGTCTCGGCGGTGCCGGCGGACGACCGCAATCTCGCCCTGCGCGCGGCGCGGCTTGTGGCCCAGCGGATCGGCTACAGCGGGGGTGTGCACCTCGACATCGTCAAGCACGTCCCCGTGGCAGGCGGCATGGGCGGCGGATCGGCGGATGCCGCAGCCGCGCTCGTCGCATGCGATGCCCTGTGGGGAGCCGACCTCGGCGCAACGCAGCTCAACCAGCTGGCCGCCCGGCTGGGCGCCGACGTGCCGTTCGCGCTCATGGGCGGCACGGCCATCGGCACGGGCCGCGGCGATCAGCTCAGCCCCGCACTGGCCAAGGGCCGTTTCGACTGGGTCGTCGTGCCCTCGGATACCGGGCTCTCGACCCCCGAGGTCTATGCGCACCTGGACGCGCTGCGCACGCACCCCGACATCGTGCGGGCGGCCCGCGTCCCCACGGTGCATCTCGGCGTCCTGCAGGCGCTGCGAGCCGGGGATCCGATCGCCCTGGCCGAACGCGCGCGAAACGACCTGCAGGCGGCCGCGCTGTCGCTGCGTCCTGCGCTCCGGGACGCGCTGGAGCTCGGAGAGCAGGCCGGGGCGCTCGTCGGCCTCGTCTCCGGGTCGGGTCCGACCCTGGCGTTCCTCGCCGGCGACCCGGAATCCGCGCTGGAGCTGCAGGTCGTCCTGTCGGCGGCGGGCTACGAGGCGCTGCACGTGCACGGACCGGTGCACGGCGCGCGGGTGCTCTAGCACGCGCTGAGCCCGCGCGTCGTCGCACGATAGTGCGCACGTTCAGCCTGTGCAATGGGCCGACATTTCGGAGCCACTGTCCATGGCGTTCGCTACGCTCGAAAAGCGGTCGGAGAGCCGGCCCACGCCACCCGTTGCGACGAGTTCACCCGACGAAATCCGCATTCCCCGGAAGGAATCCATGCAGGCGCGACTGAACCGCACAGCACGACCATGCCTGGGATGGAATCGGTCACGTTGATCGGGTTCCCACGATGATCGAGTTCACCGGCGTCACGAAGGAATTCCCCGACGGCACGCGTGCCGTGGAGGACTTCAGCCTGGTCATCCCCGCGCACAGGACGACCGTGTTCGTCGGCTCGTCGGGTTGCGGCAAGACGACTCTGCTTCAGATGATCAACCGCATGGTGGAGCCCACCCGCGGCAGGATCGAGATCGATGGCGAGAGCATCCTCGAGAGGGATGCCGTCGCCCTGCGGCGCAGCATCGGCTACGTCATGCAGAACTCGGGCCTCATGCCGCACTTCAGCGTCATCGACAACGTGGCGACCGTGCCGGTTCTCAGCGGAGTGCCCAAGAAGAAGGCCCGCGACCAGGCGCTTGCGCTGCTCGACACGGTCGGGCTGGATCGGTCGCTCGCCAATCGGTATCCGAGCCAGCTGTCCGGCGGCCAGCAGCAGCGTGTGGGCGTTGCGCGAGGACTCGCGGCCGATCCGAACATCCTCCTCATGGACGAGCCGTTCGGGGCGGTCGACCCCATCGTGCGCGCCGACCTGCAGCAGGAGCTCATCCGGCTGCAGCGCGAACTCGACAAGACGGTCGTCTTCGTCACGCACGACATCGATGAGGCGTTCCTGCTCGGCGACCAGGTGGTGATCCTGCAGAAGGGCGCTCGAATCGCCCAGGTCGGCTCGCCGAGCGAGATCATCGAGAACCCCGCGGACGACTTCGTGGCCAGCTTCATCGGATCGGACCGCGGCAAACGGGCCTTCTCGCTCAAGAAGACCGCGCGCGGGACGGTGGTAGTCGACAGCGAGGGACGCACCCAGGGGGCGATCGTGGGGGACACCCCGTGAACTGGGTCGCGAACAACCTCGACCTGATCTGGGAGCTCGCACTCGTGCACCTGCGCCAGTCGGTCACCGCGATCATCCTCGGCTTCGTCCTGTCGCTGCCTCTGGGTTGGCTGGCATGGCGATACCGCGCGGCACGCGGCGGCATCCTGACGGTCACCGGGCTCCTGTACACGATCCCGTCGCTGGCGCTGCTGCCGATCCTGCCCGTGGTGCTCGGCACCCCGATTCTGAGCGAAGTGAACCTGATCCTCGCCCTGACCATCTACGCGATCGCCCTGATGGTCCGGTCGGTCGCCGACGGTCTGGGCTCGGTCGACGCCTCCGTGCGGCTCTCGGCGACCGCGCTGGGCTATGGCGCCACCCGCCGATTCTGGGCCATCGACTTCCCGCTCGCCGGCCCCGTCATCCTGGCCGGCCTGCGCGTCACCGCGGTCAGCACGATCGCGCTCGCCACGGTGGGCGCATTGATCGGCATCACCAACCTCGGCTACCTGTTCACGAACGGATCGCAGCGGCGGATCATCCCCGAGGTGCTCGCGGGAATCGTCGCCGTGGTCGTCATCGCGCTCGTCATCGACGGACTGCTCATCGCCGCGGGCCGCGTGCTGATGCCGTGGTCGCGTGCGCAGCGCCGCCGCGCCCGCCGCGGCGCCCTTCCCCTGGAGGTGAGCGTCGCATGAACCTCATCGGCGAAGCGATCGCATGGATCTTCTCAGGCGACCCCGGCAGGGGCCTGGAGCCGATCCCGATCGCGCTGCTGCAGCATCTCGCCTACACGTTCCTGTCGGTCGCGATCGCGGCATTGATCGCCGTGCCCCTCGGCTGGCTGATCGGCCACACCGGCAAGGGCCGCGACATCGCCGTCGCGGTCTCCGGCGCGGCCCGCGCCATTCCGTCGTTCGGCCTGCTCATCCTGCTCGTGCTGCTGTTCGGCGTCCTCCGCACGCCCGAGGCGGCGGTCATCACGTTCGTCCTGCTCGCGATCCCGTCGATCCTCGCCGGCGCGTATGCAGGCTTCGAGGCGATCGACCGCAAGGTGATCGATGCGGCGCGCTCGATGGGCATGACGCAGTGGCAGATCCTCTGGCGGGTCGAGGTGCCGCTCGGCCTGTCGCTGCTGGTCGCGGGACTGCGCTCGGCGACGCTCCAGGTCGTCGCGACGGTCACGATCGCCGCATACGTCAACCTCGGCGGCCTCGGGCAGTACATCCTGGCCGGCATCCCGCTGCGCCGCTTCGACATCGTCCTCGGCGGTGCGCTGCTCGTCGCCGCGCTCGCACTCGTCCTGGACGGCGTGTTCGCGCTCCTGCAGCGCGCCTCCGTCCCCGCCGGCGTCCGCGCCGCGCAATCCGAACACCGCTCCGCTCCGAAGAGATCGGCGACCGCTCGCACGGCGGTCTCCGCTCGCGCCTGAAAATCGATATCCCCAACCCCAGAGGAAGAGAAACCATGTTCACAGCTAAGAAGTCCCGCCTCGCGCTCGCCGCTGCCGTTCTGGCCGGCGTGACGGTCGTCGCGGCCGGCTGCGCATCCAGTGACCCGCTCGCTCCCGAAACCGATGCCCCGGCGGCAGGCGACACGATCGTCATCGGCTCGCAGGCGTATTACTCGAACGAGATCATCGCCGAGATCTACGCGCAGGCGCTCGAGGACGCCGGCTTCGAAGTGTCCCGCGACGCGTTCAACTCGGGCCAGCGCGACGCGTACATCCCGGCCCTCGAGGCGGGCGAGATCACGCTGTTCCCCGAGTACACGGGCAACCTGCTGCAGTTCTTCGACCCCGAGACGACGGCACGCACCGCCGACGACGTGTACGCGGCCCTGCCGGACGCCCTGCCCGAGGGTCTCAGCGTGCTCGACCAGTCCAGCGCGACCGACCAGGACTCCTACACGGTGACCGCGGCGTTCGCCGACGCCAACTCGCTCGTCGCGATCGGCGATCTGGCGAATGTCAGCACTCCGCTCACTCTGGGCGGCGCGCCTGAGCTCGCCGAGCGTCCGTACGGACCCACGGGTCTGCTGGACACCTATGGTGTGACGGTCGCGTTCTCGCCGACGGCCGACACCACCGTCGAGGCGCTGCTGGCGAACACGATCCAGGTCGCGAACGTCTACACCGCCGACCCGCGGATCCAGACCGACGACCTCGTCGTGCTCGAAGACCCCGAGGGGCTGTTCCTCGCGTCGAACGTCGTTCCGGTCGTGAGCGGCGAACTGCCGGAGGGCGCGGCGGACATCATCAACGCGATCAGCGCCGCGCTGACCCCCGAAGGCCTCGTCGCCCTCAACGTGCAGAGCACCGTCGACCAGCTCTCGGCCGACGAGATCGCGACGCAGTGGCTGACCGACAACGGGCTGATCTAGCCACCGCTGGGCGCGAGACTGCAACGGCGCGCCGAGACCGCGGGATTCTCCCGCAGCCTCGGCCGCACGTTGCAGTCTCGCGGTGGGGTCGTAGCATCGACAGATGCTCCGCCCCGAGGACATCGTCCACTTCGCCGACGCCCAGGCACCGCCGGGCGCAAGTCCTTGGGTCGGTGGTGGCCCATCCACCGACCCGATCGCGATCGTCGATCCGGATCCGGGCTGGCCGCAGGTCTACGATGCGCTCGAACGTCGCATCCGTGCGGCTCTCGGACGCCGGGTTCTCGGCATCGCGCACGTCGGTTCGACGTCCGTACCGGGCCTGCCCGCAAAGCCCGTCATCGACATCGATCTGATCGTCGCCGACTCGGCAGACGAAGCCACGTATGTCGCGCCGCTGGAGGCCGCGGGCTTCACGCTCCGCGTCCGCGAACCCTGGTGGTACGAGCACCGGTGCCTCGTGCTCACCGACCCTCGGTGCAACCTGCATGTGTTCTCGCCCGACACCGCGGAGGCCGCGCGAAATCAGATCTTCCGCGACTGGCTGCGCCGGCATCCCGAGGATCGCGCGCTCTACCGCGACGCGAAGATCGAGGCAGCGGATGCCGCGAACAGCGCCGGCGAACATGTCATGCAGTACAACGCGCGCAAACAGGACGTCATTCGCGAGATCCACGGTCGCGCGTTCCGTGCGGCCGGCCTGCTGGACTGAGCGCGGCGGTTCGACGTCGTCGCGTCCGTCCCGTCCGTCCGTCCGCCCGTCCGACCGTCCGTTCGTCCGACGTTCTTGCCGCGAGACTGCAACCGCGCTTCGAGACTGAGGGGTGATCCCATTGTCTCGCCGCCCCGATGCAGTCTCGCGGCCAGCCGGGCCGCGCGTGGGGTCAGTGGCCGAGGCGACTCGCCGACCTCGAGACTGCAACCGCGCTTCGAGACTGCGGGGTGATCCCATTGTCTCGCCGCGCGGGTGCAGTCTCGCGGCCAGCCGGGCCGCGCGTGGGGTCAGTGGCCGAGCGACTCGCCGACCTCGAGCCAGCGCTCTTCGAGTGCGGCGAGGTCCGATTCCATGGTCTGCAGCTCGGCGTTGAGCTTGCCGATGCCGACGTAGTCGGATTGGTCGTGCGTCGCGAGGTCGTCGTGGGCGGCCGTGATCCGCCGGGTGAGCTTGGCGAGCTGGCGGTCGATCGCGCTGAGCTCCTTCTCGGCGTTGCGCCGATCCGCGCCGGTGAGTCCGTCGGCGGCAGGCGAGGGCGCTGCGCTCGAGATCACGGGCGCGTCGCGCGCAGCGGCCCGACGCCTGAGGTATTCGTCGACCCCGCCGGGCAGATGCCTCAGGCCGAAGTTCTCGATGGCGTACTGCTGGTCTGTCACACGCTCGATGAGGTACCGGTCGTGCGAGACGACGAGCAGGGTGCCGGGCCACGAGTCCAGCAGATCCTCGAGCGCGGCGAGCATGTCGGTGTCGAGGTCGTTGGAGGGTTCGTCGAGGATCAGCACGTTCGGCTCGCCCAGCAGCACGAGCAAGAGCTGCAGCCGGCGCTTCTGCCCGCCGGAGAGATCGCGCACCGGGGTCGACAGCTCCGACGAGCGGAACCCGAGCCGCTCCAGGAGCTGCGTGGGAGTGAGCTCCTTGCCTCCGGTCACGTACGACGTCTTCTGCAGCGCGAGCACGTCCCGCACGCGCTGGTCCTCGTACTGGTCGAGTTCGGTGAGGCGCTGGCTGAGCACCGCGACCTGCACTGTCTTGCCGCGCTTCACGCGGCCCGACGTCGGCTCGACGGCCCCGGATACGAGTCCGAGGAGAGTGGATTTGCCGACGCCGTTCGGGCCGAGGATGCCGGTGCGCTCGCCGGGGGCGATCCGCCACTCGACGTCCTTGAGCACAGTGATCCGCTCGGTTCCGGAACGATCGCCCGGGTAGTCGACCCCGGCATCCAGCAGATCCACGACGTCCTTTCCCAGGCGCGCGGTGGCGAGCTTGGCGAGTTCGACGTTGTCGCGCGGCGGCGGTTCGTCCTCGATGAGCTGTGTGGCGGCGTCGATGCGGAACTTGGGTTTCGAGGTGCGGGCCGGGGCACCGCGGCGCAGCCACGCGAGCTCCTTTCGCAGGATGTTGCGGCGCTTCGTCTCGGCGACCGCCGACTGGCGCTGGCGCTCGACGCGCTGGAGGACGTAGGCCGCGTAGCCTCCCTCGAACGGATCGACCGTTCCGTCGTGGACCTCCCACATCCGTGTGCACACCGCATCCAGGAACCAGCGGTCGTGCGTGACGAGCAGCAGCCCGCCGGCGTTGCGCGCCCATCGGTCGGCCAGATGCGCGGCCAACCATGCGACGCCCTCGACATCGAGGTGGTTCGTGGGCTCGTCGAGCGCGACCACGTCCCACTCGCCGACGAGCAGCCGGGCGAGCCCCACCCGGCGGCGCTGACCTCCGGACAGCCCTGCGACGACCGTGTCGAGGGGCACGTCGCGCAGCAGTCCGTCGAGCACGTCGCGCACCCGCGCGTCGCCGAGCCATTCGTGCTCGGGACGTTCGCCGACGATCGCGTGGCGCACCGTCTCGTCATCGGGCAGATCATCGTCCTGTGCCAGCATCCCGACGCGGATGCCGCCGCGGAGCGTCACGCGCCCGGCATCCGGTTCGAGGCGACCGGTGAGCACCTTCATGAGGGTCGATTTGCCGTCGCCGTTGCGGCCGACGATGCCGATGCGATCACCGCCGTCGATCCCGACGGTGACGTCGTCGAGCACGACTTTCGCGGGGAACTCGACGTGCAGATGCTCGCCGCCGAGGAGATGGGCCATCCCTCAAGCCTAGGTGGGGGAGCCTGGGGCACGAGACAGTCCCGGAGCCTCGCGACGGCTGCTAGGCGCGCGGTGCGAGCGCAGAAAGGAGGCTCGCCGCGGAGCCGAGATCGACGCTGTGAGGCTCCGAGGAGAAGTCGTGCTCGGTTCTCAGGTCGTAGAACGCATGCAGGATCGTCGATTCCACGACGTCGTCGATGCGGGAGTGTCGCACCGCCTCCTGCTCGCCCACCCGCTCCGTCGCGGTCGCGAGGGCGCCGGCGTCGATGCCGACGAACCCGACCGAAAGCACTTCGCGCGGATCATCGATCGAGACGGCATTGAACACGTGCGTCGGTACACCGAAGCCCTTGTCGGCCTCCCACGCGCGGATGAAGTCCTCGAACGTGGCGCCTTCGCGGAGGCGTCGGCGGAACACGGAGACGATCACGCGCTCAGAATTTCGCCGCGCACCCACGCCCGCGTGGACGGCTTCCGGCAGCCGATGGTCAGGTCACGGGGCGGGTCTTCGCATCCGCGGCGCGGGCGGCGGCGGAACCTCCTTGGCCGCGATCACTGTCGCAAGCAGGACGGTCTCACGCCCCCGCTTGGTCTCGACGACGACGTGATCGGCATCCCGCGACCTCAGGTAGCCGAGGGCATCGGTCGCCCGGCCGTCGTCGAGCAGATGCCGCACGACCACACGCATGCCGATCGGGGCCGTGCGGAGGAACTCTTCCGGGGTCACCAGCTGCCGGCCGAGTAGTCCTTCAGGAAGACGCCGAACACGTCCTCGCCGGCTTCGCCGCGCACGATCGGGTCGTACACGCGAGCGGCGCCGTCCACCAGGTCGAGCGGAGCGTGAAAGCCCTCTTCGGCGAGGCGGACCTTTGTGGGATGGGGGCGCTCGTCAGTGATCCAGCCGGTGTCGACGCTCGTCATCAGGATGCCGTCGGTCTCGAACATCTCTCGCGCGCTCGTGCGGGTGAGCATGTTGACAGCAGCCTTCGCCATGTTCGTGTGCGGATGGCCGGGACCCTTGTAGCCGCGCCCGAACACGCCCTCCATCGCGCTGACGTTGACGATGTACTTGCGGCGGGCAGGGCTCGCGGCGAGGGAGGAGCGCAGCCCCGAGACGAGCAGGAACGGCGCGGTCGTGTTCGCCAGCTGCACCTCGAGCATCTCGAGCGGATCGACTTCCTGGACGTACTGGGTCCACGAGTTGGAGTGGTGCAGATCGGGTACCAGCCCGCCGGCGTCGATCGCCGTACCGGCCGCGAGACGATCGAGCGAGCTCGAGCCGGCGGCCATCGCCTGCTCGGTCAGCTCCTCGGCGCGGGCCGCCGCGGCCGCCAGGATCGGATGCGCGTTCACCGATTCGGCGAGCGCGAGCGGGTGCGGATCGTTGGTGTGACCGAAGGTCACGAGCTCCGGCAGCGGACCGTCGGGCAGCGGGGCGAGCTCGGCGTCGACGAGGGGCTGGTAGGCGCCCGGTGAGCGCCGCACGGTCTGCGTGGCGTTGTTGATGAGGATGTCCAGCGGCCCCTGGGCCGCGACCGATTCGGTGAGGCCGATGACCTGGGCCGGATCCCGCAGATCGATGCCGACGACCCGCAGGCGGTCGATCCAGTCTGCGGAGTCGGGCAGGCTCGTGAACCGCCGCACCGCGTCGCGGGGGAAGCGGGTCGTGATCGTCGTGTGCGCTCCATCGCGCAGCAGCCGCATCGCGATGTACATGCCGATCTTGGCTCGCCCGCCGGTCAGCAGCGCGCGCTTGCCGGTCAGGTCGGTGCGCGCATCGCGCTTCATGTGGCTCATCGCCGCACAGGCAGGGCAGAGCTGGTGGTAGAACGCGTCCACGTGCGTGTAGAGCTGCTTGCAGATGTAGCAGGCGCGCGGCTTGAGCAGCGTGCCTGCGGTCGGGGCGGTCGCGCGGGTCTCCAGCGGGATGCCGCGGGTCTCGTCGTCGATGCGGTCGGGCGCACCTGTGGCCGTGGCCGCTATCACCGAACGGTCGGCGTCCGCGATGAGCGCACGCTTCTGCAGGCGACGCTCCTTCTTCGCCGATTTGAACATGTTCGCCGTCGCGCGCCGCACGGTGCTGTAGTCCGCATGCTGCGGATCGACCTCGTGCAGCTGGGCGAGGACTTTCAGGGTGATCTCGAGCTCGACCGGGTCGATTCCGCTCTGCGTCGGGTCGACCGGCTCGGGGTGGGGATCGGCGGAGGGCACACGGAATTCTACGCCCGGGCCGGCCGTTCGCCCGATCAGGCGTCGAATCCGAGGCTGAGTTTGCGCAGCAGCGCCGCCAGGCGCTCGCGGTCCGAGCGCGACAAGCTCCCGAGCAGAAGGGCCTCGGCATCCACGAGACGCGTGATCGCGGCATCCACGCGCGTGCGTCCGTCCTCGGTGAGGGTCACCAGGATGCTGCGCCCGTCGTCGGGGTCGGCCTCGCGATGAACGAGCCGCCGCCCGACGAGTCGGTCGATCCGGTTCGTCATGGTGCCGCTGGAGACGAGGGTCTGCTGCAGCAGCTGCTTCGGGCTCAGCTGGAACGGCTCGCCCGCACGACGCAGAGCCGACAGCACGTCCCACTCCCACGGTTCGAGGTCGCTGCGACGGAACGCGTCGCGGCGCGCGCGGTCGAGGTGCCGCGAGAGCCGGTCGACCCGCGACAGGACCTCCAGCGGCGAGAAGTCGAGGTCGGGACGCTGCGCGATCCACGCTTCGACGATCCGGTCGACCTCGTCCGTCTCCTGCGCCATGACCCCATTATCGGGGTGTGCCGATCGGCATGATCGAACCGACACCCGGGACTGCCGGTGCACGGTCCCTTCGCGGTCAAGACTCCGGGAGATTCTGCTCTCAACGACGCTCAGGATGCCGATCCATCCTGATCCGTCTCGGCCGTTCGACTGCACGCGCCCGTGAGAGCTGCGGCCGGGCCGCAGAGTGACACGCGGGCCTCGGGTGGCCGTCTGGCAGACTTGTCAGGCGGCCGCTCCCTGTGCAGGCGGGGGCCGCGGTCCGCCGTGGTGTAATGGCAGCACGACAGCCTTTGGAGCTGTTAGGTCTAGGTTCGAATCCTGGCGGCGGAGCATGTCTGAGAACATCACCGAACCCCAGCTTGCCGTCGTCATCCTCGCCGCGGGTCAGGGCACCCGGATGAAATCAGCGCTGCCCAAGGTGCTGCACCGCATCGGCGGGCGACCCCTGCTGGGTCATGTGCTCCACACCGCACGGGCGCTGCACCCGCAGAGCGTGCTGGTGGTGGTCCGCCACGAACGCGACCTCGTCGCCGAGGCCGCGCTCGGCGTCGCCGCCGACATCGTCGTCGTCGACCAGGACGAGGTTCCCGGCACCGGACGCGCCGTCGAGGTCGCGCTCGCGCAGGTCCCCGACTTCGCGGGCGACATCCTCGTGCTCAGCGGCGACGTGCCGCTCCTGGACGATGAAACGCTCGCCGGGCTCATCCGCACCCATCGCGAGAGCGGCGCGGCGGCGACCGTGCTCAGCGCCGTCGTCGACGATGCCACCGGGTACGGGCGGGTGATCCGCGATGACGCGGGCGACGTGCGCCGGATCGTCGAGCAGAAGGATGCGACGGCGGACGAGGCATCCGTCAGCGAGATCAACGCGGGCGTCTACGTCTTCCAGGCCGCGCCGCTGCGCGCGCACATCTCGCTCGTCGGAACGGCCAACGCACAGGGGGAGCGCTACCTCACCGATGTCGTGGCGCTGCTGCGCGACTCGCGACTCACCGTCGGCGTGTCGAAGGCCTCGGATGCCGCCGCCGCACTGGGCGTGAACGACCGGGTGCAGCTGTCCGAGGCCGCGCGGACCCTCAACGCACGGACAGTCCGCCGCTGGCAGCTCGAGGGTGCGATGATCCTCGACCCGGCGACCACCTGGATCGACGTCGACGCGACCCTCGCACCCGACGTCACCGTGCTGCCGAACACCCACATCCTGCGATCCACGGCCATCGGAGCGGGCGCCACGGTCGGGCCCGACACGAGCCTCGTCGACTGCGAGGTCGGCGAGAACGCCGTCGTCACCCGCACCGATGCCACACTCGCCGTGATCGGGGCGGGGGCCACGGTCGGTCCGTTCGCCTATCTGCGTCCGGGCACCTACCTCGGCGACCGCGGCAAGATCGGCACGTTCGTCGAGACGAAGAACTCCACGATCGGCGAGCGCAGCAAGGTGCCGCACCTGTCCTACATCGGCGACACGACGATCGGGACGGGCGTGAATCTCGGCGCCGGCGCGATCACCGCCAACTACGACGACATCGCCAAGCACCGCACCGAGATCGGCGACGAGGTCCACACCGGGTCGCACAACGTGTTCGTGGCTCCCGTTAGGATCGGAGCAGGCGCGAAGACCGGGGCCGGAGCGGTGATCCGCAAGGATGTGCCCGCCGGTGCACTGGCGCTCAGCGTGGCTCCTCAACGCAATGTCGAGGGGTGGGTCGAGACGAACAGACCGGGGACCGGCGCGGCGGAGGTCGCGGCGAAGGCTCGGTCCGCACAGAAGGCGGACGATGGCGCGCAAGAGGAAAACGGTTGATCTCGATCGCGAGAACGACATCGCCCCAGGCCTGGTAGCCAAGACCAAGAAGAGACTCGTCGTCGCGAGCGGACGATCGCATCCCGCGCTCTCTGCAGACGTCGCCGCAGCCTTGGGCACCGAACTTGTCCCGACCGAGTACCGCACGTTCGCATCCGGCGAGATCCTCACCCGGTTCGAGGTGTCGATCCGGGGCTGCGACTTCTTCCTCATCCAGAGCTTCGGCCCGCCCGTCAACGAGTGGCTCATGGAGACGCTCATCATGCTGGATGCCGCCAAGCGCGCATCCGCGAAGCGGATCACGGTCGTCGCTCCCTACTACCCCTACTCGCGCCAGGACAAGAAGAGCCGCGGACGCGAGCCGATCAGCGCCCGGCTGGTGTCGGATCTGCTCAAGACCGCCGGCGCCGACCGCGTCATGAGCGTCGATCTGCACGCCGCGCAGATCCAGGGCTTCTTCGACGGGCCCGTCGATCACCTCTTCGCCAAGCCGGTCCTGCTGGAGTACTTCCAGCGGACGCTGACCGCCGACGACCGTGCCAAGCTCACGGTCGTCTCGCCCGACACCGGTCGGGTGCGGGTGGCCGACACCTGGTCGGACAGTCTCGGCGCTCCGCTGGCGATCATCCACAAGCGCCGCGATCCGAACCTCGCCAACCAGGTCACGGTCAACGAGATCGTCGGTCAGGTCGACGGGCGGGTCTGCCTTCTGGTGGACGACATGATCGACACCGGCGGAACGATCGTCAAGGCCGCCGAGGCGCTGAAGAAGAACGGCGCCGAGCGCGTCATCGTCGCCGCGACGCACGCGATCTTCAGCGACCCTGCCGCGGAGACACTCCAGTCCGAGGCGATCGACCAGGTCGTCGTGACGGACACCGTCCCGATTCCGGAGGACAAGCGATTCCCGTCGCTCACGATCCTGCCGATCGCGCCCCTGCTGGCGCGGGCGATCCACGAGGTCTTCGAAGACGGCTCGGTCACGAGCATGTTCGACGGCGCCGCCTGACTCGGGTTCTCGCGGCCAGAGGGCGTGACCTCCTGGGGCTCCGCCCCAGACCCCCGGCTTGCTGACGCGCGCCCCTTTCTGGGGCTCCGCCCCAGACCCCCGGCTTGCTGACGCGCGCCCCTTTCTGGGGCTCCGCCCCAGACCCCCGGCTTGCTGACCGCCCGCCGCCAGCCCCCTTTCTGGGGCTCCGCCCCAGACCCCCGGCTTGCTGACGCGCGCCCCTTCAAAGGGAGTTCATAGGCTTCACTTCGCTCATGCGGCGAATCGCCGTTTAGCGTGGAGGAAGACCTCGCAGCCAGGCACCGCAGAAGGAGGACCATCATGATCCGCACCGCCGCTGTACCGCGCCCCATTCGCATCGGAGCCGCCGCCGTCGGCGTGGCCGGGGCCCTCGCCCTCGCCGGATGCTCGGCAGCCGAACCGGCGACCGAGACCGAGACGACCACCACGCCTGAGGCCACCGCGACCGCGACGCCGGAGGCGAGCGCGACGGAGTCCGCCGAGGCGACCCCCGCCAGCACGTACGTGGACGGCACGTACACCGCCGAAGGCTCGTACGCCACGCCCGAGTCGGTCGAGACCATCACCGTCACCGTCACGCTTGCGGACGACATCGTCACCGCGGTGGAGGTCGTCGGCAATCCGCAGAAGAGCGAGTCCGAGCAGTACCAGGGGCAATTCATCGGCGGGATCGCGGACGTGGTCGTCGGGCAGGACATCGACTCACTGTCGGTGAGCCGCGTCGCCGGGTCGTCGCTCACCAGCGGCGGCTTCAACCAGGCGCTGGATACCATCAAGTCCGAAGCGACGGCCTAGCCGCAGCTCGTGGCCGCCCCGACCGGTTCACGCGCCCCCGCGGTGTGGCGATTCGACGCGATCGGCACCGCGTGGCAGGTCGAGACCTCGACACCGCTGAGCGACGAAGCCCGCGCCGCGGTCGCGGACCTGATCTCGTCGTTCGACCGGGAGTGGTCGCGATTCAGATCCGACTCGCTCGTGACCGCGCTCGCGCGGGGAACCGGTGCCGTCCCAGCGCCGCCCGACGCCGCCGACATGCTCGACGCGTACGTCGCCCTCGACCGCGCGACGGCGGGGGCGGTCAGCCCGCTGATCGGCGCTTCCCTGGAGTCGCGCGGATACGACGCGACCTACGGATTCGTCGACCACGGTGCCCACCCGGCCCCCGCCGACTGGCAGGAGCGCCTCACCTGGATAGGCGGGCGTCTCCGCCTGAGCGAGCCTGCGGTCATCGACGTCGGCGCGCTCGGCAAGGGGCGCCTGGTCGATCGGGTGCTCGAGGTCGTCGTCCCGTTCGCCGGTGCCGACGTCGTCGTCGACGCGAGCGGCGACCTCGCGGTGCGGGGGCTTCGCAGCGCGTCGCACTGGAGCACCCGTACGACGCTCGGCGTGCGATCGGCGTCGTCGAGGTGACGGATGCCGCGCTCTGCGCCTCGGCGACGAACCGCCGCGCCTGGGGCGACGGCCTCCACCATGTGCTCGATGCGCGCACCGGAGAGCCGGTGCGCACGATCGCGGCGACCTGGGCGATCGCCGCGACGGCGATGCGGGCGGACGCGATCGCAACGGCCCTGTTCTTCGACGGCGGGCCGGAACTGGCCCACGAGTGGGACGTGCAGTGGGTGCGGATGACCTCGGATGGCCGCGTCGAGTGGTCGCCCCGGAGTACGGCAGAGTTGTTCGTGTGATCGCAACCCTCACCTCGGTATGGAACCGCGCGTTCGCGGTGCTCGGCCGCGTCTCGATGTACCGCCTGATGCTGCTGTCGCTGGCCGGCCTGGCGCTGGTCGCCTTCGTGGTCTCCTTCTTCCAACTGGTCGCCCCGACCCCCTGGGAGATCCTCGCCACCGCGGCGCTGCTGGCCGCGGTGTGCGTCGCGGTGGATGCCGCGTCTCAGGCGGTCCTGCGCCTCCCGTGGCGGCTCGAGTCCTCGCTGATCACCGCCGGCATCCTGCTGTTCGTGCTGCGCCCAACACTCGACCTGGTCGCGCTCGCCGGAATCGCGCTCGCGGGGGCGGTGGCATGCCTCTCGAAGTACGTGCTCGCGTGGCGAGGACGCCACATCTTCAACCCCGCCGCGGTGGGCGCGACGGTCCTCACGCTCGTGAGCCTTGCGCTGCCGGCCCTGGGCGCATCGGCGTGGTGGGTGGGCACGCCGGCCCTGGCAGGACCCGTCATCGTCCTCGGGCTCGGGGTGCTCATCCGCACTGAGAAGGTGCGCGTCATCGCCGTCTTCGTCGTGATCGCGGTCGCGGTCGGAGTGCTGCGCACCTCGTCGCAGTATCAGGCGGCCGGACTGGAGATCGAGATCGGCGCCATCCTGTGGCCGGTGCTGCTGTCGTCTCCGATCCTGTTCCTCGGCGCGTTCATGCTGTCCGAGCCGCTGACGCTGCCCCCACGCCGGTGGCAGCAGTTCACTGTCGCCGCGGTCGTCGGCGTCCTGGTCGGCTGGCCGATCGACCTCGGTGCGATCAGTCTCGGCCAGGAGCGCGCCCTGCTGATCGGCAACCTCATCGCGTTCGCGTTCGCCTTCTCGGCCCGCGCCGCCGTGCGTCTGACGCTCGAGTCGCGGGCCGACCTCACCGCGACGGCGAACGAGCTCACGTTCCGAGCCGCCCGCCGGGTCGCGTTCACGCCCGGCCAGTACCTCGAGCTCGAGGTGCCGCACCGGCATCCCGACGCGCGCGGCACCCGTCGCGAGTTCAGCATCGCGTCCGCACCGGAGGACCTTCCGATCCTGAAGGTCGCGTTCCGCGAGGTCCCGGCTGCGAAGACGCACAGCTCGTACAAGAAGGCGCTCGCTCAGGTGTCAGCCGGCGACGCCCTCGCCGTCACGGGCGTCTGGGGCGACTTCCTGCTGCCGAAGCGGCCGGGGAGCCCGGTGCTGATGGTCGCGGCCGGCATCGGCATCACGCCCTTCGTCTCGCAGCTGCGACACGCACGGCTCGCCGGTGAGGACCGCGACATCGTGCTCGTCTATGTCGCGCCCGAGTCATCCGAGCTCGTGTACCGCGACGAACTGGAGGCATCCGGCGTGCCCGTCGTCGTCTTCACCCGCGACCAGCCGCAGGACCTGCCGCGGCACTGGATGTGGGCGCGCGGCGTGCGGCTGGACGCGGCGGGCCTGCTGCAAGTGGTGCCCGACATCGCCGCGCGCCACGCCTACATCTCCGGCCCGGCAGGGCTGATCGCCGATCTCGCCCCGGCGCTGGAGCATGCGCGGTCGATCACGACCGACGCGTTCAGCGGGTACTGAGCTCAGGCCGCGGGGGCTGCGACAACCGCCGGCAGGCGCACCTCGAACGTCGTGTCGCCGGGGGTGCTTCGCACAGACATCGTCCCACCGTGTGCGGTGACGATCGCCTGTGCGATCGACAGGCCCAGGCCCGTGCCACCGGTCTTGCGCGCACGGGACCGGTCGGCCCGCGAGAACCTCTCGAACAGCTCGTCGGCGATCGCCGGGTCGACGCCGGGTCCGTCGTCGCGCACCCGGAGCACGGCGTCGTCGCCTTCGTGCACGACGCTGAGCGTCACGTTCGTTCCCGCAGGAGTGTGGGTGCGGGCGTTGGCCAGCAGGTTGCCCATCACCTGGTGCAGGCGGGCGGTGTCGCCGGTGATCACGACGGGCTCCTCGTCGAGATCGAGCTCCCAGCTGTGGTCGGGTCCGGCCGGTGTCGCGTCCGCGATCGCCTCGATCGCCAGCCGCGAGAGGTCGACGGTGCCGTAGACGAGTTCCTGCCCTTCGTCCAGGCGCGCCAGCAGCAGCAGGTCCTCGACGAGCGCCGTCATCCGGACCGACTGCGCCTGGATGCGCTCCAGCGAGGACTCGGTGTTCTCGACCGTCTCGGGTCCTTGAGTCTGGCGGAGGGCACGAAGGGAGAGCTCGGAGTACCCGCGGATGGAGGCGAGGGGAGTGCGAAGCTCGTGGCTCGCATCGGCGACGAATCGCCGCATCCGCTCCTCGTTGCGCTGTCGTGCGTCCAGCGACTCGCCGACGTGATCCAGCAGCGTGTTGAGGGCGTGCCCGACGCGCCCGATCTCGGTGTTCTCGTCGGTCTCGTCGTCCGGCACGCGCTCGGTGATCGAGACTGCGCCTTCCGCGAGGGGGAGCGCAGCGACGCGGGCGGCGGTGTCGGCGACCGCGCGCAGGGGCTTGAGCCCCGCGCGGATCACGAAGGCGATAGCGGCAGCGAGCAGCAGCAGGCCCCCGGCGGTGACCAGGGCGATCGTGGTGAGCGTGGCGCCGATCGTGCTGCGCACCTCGGAGACGGGGAGCCCGGCGATCCCGACGAAGGTGTCACCCTGCACGAGGCGGATGCGGTAATCGCCGATGCCCTCCCCGAGCGAGACCGTGGTGAAGCCCCCCTGGCCGATCGCGTCGCCCACCTCGGCGATCTGGGCTTCCGTCAGGCGGACGACCTCCCCTTCGCCGTCGATGTAGGCGCCGGAGACCGTGCCGTCGACCGACTGGAGGATGAAGAGGAAGCCGGGCTCTTGGGGGCCTTCGGCCAGCACGTCGTACGCCTCCCTTGACGTGTCCCCGAACTGCGGCAGCTGCAGGGCACGCCCCGCTTGACGCGCGGCATCCTCGAGGCGGTTGTCGAGATTCTGCTCCAGCACGCGGCCCAGCGCGGCGCTCGTTGCGATCGCGACGATCACGAGGATCAGCGACACGATGCCGATGACCGTCGCCATGAGCCTGGTCTGCAGGCTCCAGCGGTGGTGACGGCGTTTCGCAGGGCGAGCGGATGCCGCATCCTGCGCGGCATCCTCGCCATCCGTCGCCGGCTCGACGGCCGGAACGGAACCCGTGGGGGGTGCTTGGGTCACTGCGGCGCCTTGATCATGTAGCCGACGCCGCGGACGGTGTGGATGAGCGGCTCGCGGCCGTGGTCGATCTTCTTGCGCAGGTACGAGATGTACAGCTCCACCACGCTGGAGCGCCCGCCGAAGTCGTAGTTCCAGACGCGGTCGAGGATCTGCGCCTTGGAGACGACGCGACGCTGGTTGCGCATGAGGAAGCGGAGGAGCTCGAACTCGGTCGCGGTGAGCTCGAACTGGTCGCCGCCCCGCTCGACTTCGTGGCTGTCCTCGTTCAGCGACAGGTCGCCCACGCGCAGGATCGGCTCGGCATCCGCCGACTGCGCGGTGCCCGCGCGACGCATCAGGCCACGCAGACGCGCGACGACCTCCTCGAGGCTGAACGGCTTGGTCACGTAGTCGTCCCCGCCTGCGGTGAGTCCGGCGACGCGATCGCCGACGGCGTCCTTCGCCGTCAGGAACAGCACGGGCACGTCGTTGCCGGACTGGCGCAGGCGCTGCAGGACGGCCATCCCATCGAGGTCGGGCATCATGATGTCGAGCACCATCGCATCCGGCTCGAAGTCGCGCGCCGCCTGCAGGGCGTGGAATCCCGAGCCGGCGGTGCGCACGTCCCAGCCTTCCATTCGCAGCGCCATCGACAGCAGGTCGGTGAGCATCTGCTCGTCATCGACGACGAGGACGCGGAGGGCGGAGCCGTCGGGGCGACGCAGTGACGGGGCGGGAGCGGTTGTGGTCATGCACCCATTGTGCGCGTGTTCCTATGTGGTTCCTATGGAGCGAGCTATGCGGTTGCTGTGAACCGGGACGTGGCGCGCATAACCGGTTCATAGCCTCCTCTTCGGCGACGCATCGACGGGATCCCTAGCGTCTGCAGGAACGGCGGATTCCAGCCGTCGGGAGGAGACCCATGTACTGGACCTATCTGCGGCGCGAGCTCGTCGGCCGCAAGAAGCAGACGATCATCGTGGCCGCCGGGCTCGCGATCGCGATCGCGCTCGTGATCGTCGTGAACTCGCTCGCCGCGGGGGTGCGAGATGCCCAGGCGCAGGCGCTGGAGTCGGTGTACGGCGTCGGCACCGACCTCACGGTCACCGGCGCGATGGCCGAGCCGGGTCAGGGCGGTGGGCCGCAGTTCGAGTTCGACGAGAGCGACGGTGAGACCAGCGACGGCACCACCAGCCTCAGCCAGTCGCGGTTGATGACCGACCGGATGCGGGGCACACTCGACTCTTCTGCCCTCGATACGATCGCCGGCATCGACGGGGTCGCTGCGGCCTCGGGCGCACTGAGCCTGACCAACACGACCTTCTCGGGCGAGCTGCCCGAGCCGGGTACCGCGCCCGAGGCGGCCCCCGCACCCGAGTCCGGCACGGGCGACACCGGTGGCCCGAGCCGCAGCTTCGGCGGCGGCGCCTTCGACGTCGACGCGTTCTCCGTGCTGGGCATCGACCCGGACGAGACCGCGGTGGGCCCGCTCTCGGCCGTGACCCTGAGCGAGGGGCGCGGCCTCGATGCCGACGACACCGGCGAGAACGTCGCCGTTCTGGATGCCACGTACGCGGCCAGCAGCGACCTCGCCGTGGGTGACACGATCGACGTGGGCGGCACCGACATGGAGATCGTCGGCATCGTCGCTTCGACCTCGAGCGAGGCCGACACCGCGGCGAACGTCTACATCCCGCTGGATGTCGCGCAGGCGCTCGCCGGCGTCGAAGACGTCATCTCGACCGTCTACGTGCAGGCGGCATCCGCCGATGTGATCGCGGCGGTGCAGGCCGATATCGAGACCGCGCTGCCCGACGCCACCGTCAGCTCGCAGTCCGATCTCGCCTCGACGGTGTCGGGATCGCTCGCCAGCGCGTCCGCCCTCATCTCGAACCTGGGCACCTGGCTCTCGATCATCGTCCTCGCCGTCGCGGTCGGACTCGCCGTCCTGTTCACCATCTCCGGCGTCTCGCGGCGCACCCGCGAGTTCGGGACGCTCAAGGCGATCGGCTGGTCGGACCGGCGCGTGGTGGGCCAGGTGGCGGGGGAGTCCGTCGCCCAGGGCATGCTCGGCGGCGCCGTGGGCCTGGTCATGGGACTGGTCGGCATCTGGGTGATCAACCTGGTCGCGCCGACGATCTCCACCGCGCCGTCCGCGGTGACGGTCGGCGGTCCAGGGGGAGAGGTCGTGACCGATGGCGGTCCCGGGGGCGGGGGTCCGGGCTTCGGCGGCCTGCTGCAGCAGACCGGCTCCACCGATGTGGTCCTGAATGCCCCGCTCACCCTCTGGGTCATCGTCGCGGCCGTCGGCCTCGCGATCGCCGGCGGTCTGATCGCCGGCGCGTTCGGTGGCTGGCGCGCGGCCCGGTTGAGCCCGGCCGAAGCGCTCCGATCGGTCGGGTGAGCTGTCCATGTCCACGCCGATCCGCACATCCGAGCACTCGAACACCAACCCCACGGGAGACGAAATGACGATGATCGACACACACGACACTGACGGGGGCGGATGCCGCACCCGCACCGATCTACCGGCTCGCCGGCGTGACGCGCACGTATCAGCAGCGCGGCCGCATCATCCATGCGCTCGCCGGCGTCGACGTCGAGATCGCCGAGGGCGAATTCGTCGCGATCCAGGGGCCGACCGGCGGCGGGAAGTCGACGCTCCTCCAGCTGCTCGGCGCACTCGACCGGCCGACCAGCGGCACGGTTCAGCTGGGCGGCACCGACATCGCGACCGCATCGGCCGCCGAGCTGGGCAGACTGCGCGCGGAGGAGATCGGCTTCGTGTTCCAGGGCTTCAACCTGATCCCGACGCTGACCGCCCAGGAGAACGTCGATATGGCGCTCGAGCCCCTCGGATTGGCGAAAGCCGACCGCGCCGCCCGCGTTGCGGAGGCGCTGGCGCACGTCGGACTCGCCGATCGCGCCGATCACCGGCCCGGCGAGCTTTCGGGCGGTCAGCAGCAGCGCGTCGCGATCGCCCGCGCGATCGTCAAGCGCCCGCGGGTGCTGCTGGCCGACGAGCCGACCGGAAACCTCGACGAGAGCATGCGCGACGAGATCCTCGCCGTGCTCGAGACGCTCAACTCGGAGGGACTCACGCTCATCGTGGTGACGCACGACTCGGCCGTGGCCCGGCGCGCCCGTCGTCGGCTGCGCCTGGACAAGGGCGCCGTGCGCGACATCACGAGCTGATCAGCCCGCCGAGCGTGCGTACGCGGCGAGCCGGTCGAACAGCGCATCGAGGTCGGCATCGACCCTCTGCTCTCCCGGGTGCGCGTCGAAATGGGCGAGGATGCGTCGGGCGCCTTCGTCGAAGGTGATGGTGGTGCGGAACTCCGGGACCAGGGCCGTCACCTTGCTCGCGTCGAAGACCACCGAATGCGCCTTGTCTCCGAGCAGCGTCGGCCCGATCTCGGGGGCGAACGCTGCGATCGATTCGGAGGCGACGTGCACAAGGTCGGGCTCGGGTACTCCGGCGGCATCAGCGAGCCACCCGTAGATCTGGTTCCACGACGGCGCGTGGGATCCGGTGATGGTGAACGCCTCGCCGATCGCGGCCGGATTGCCCAGCAGCCCGGTGAACGCGACCGCGAAGTCGTCACTGTGGGTGATGGTCCACAGGCTCGTCCCGTCGCCGTGGACCACGACCGGCTTCCCCTGCCGCATCCGCACGATGTCGGTCCACTTGCCCAGCGTGGGGATCATGCGCTCGTCGTACGTGTGCGACGGCCGCACGATCGTGATCGGGAAGCCCCGCTCGCGGTAAGCCTCGACCAGCAGGTCCTCGCACGCGATCTTGTCGCGCGAATACTGCCAGAACGGATTGCGCAGCGGAGTGGACTCGGTGATCGGCAGGCGCTGCGGGGGCTTCTGATATGCGGATGCCGAGCTGATGAACACGTACTGCCCGCAGCGTCCCTCGAACTGGGCGAGGTCGGCCGCGACGTGCTCCGGCGTGAACGCGAGGAACTCGGCCACGACGTCGAACTCGCCGTCGCCGATCGCCGCACGCACCGCCGCGGCATCCCGCACGTCGGCGATCCGCTCGCGGACCCCCTCGGGAAGCGGCCGGCGCGCCGTGCCGCGGTTGAGCACCGTCACATCATGCCCGAGCGCGAGCGATCGTCGTACGCTGGCTGCGCTGATCGTGCCGGTGCCGCCGATGTAGAGGATTCGTCTGCGCGTTCATGGTCCCATCGTGCCCGATGGCGCGCCGTGCGGCACGTAGAGTGAGCCGCGGAGGTGACATGACAGTCGTCGACAACGCCATCTACGTGAGCGGGCGGCGCACTTCGGACCCCTCGTCGCTCGATCAGACCTTCGAGGAGATGAGCGCCCGCCACGGCATGGCCTGGATCGGTCTGTACCGCCCGGACGAAGCCGAACTGCGCGAGATCGCCCAGGAGTTCGGGCTGCACCCGCTCGCGGTCGAAGACGCGCTGAACGGACACCAGCGGCCGAAGCTCGACCGCTACGGCGACTCCGTCTTCGTCGTGCTGCGTCCCGCCCGCTACGTCGACGCGAGCGAGCAGGTCGAATTCGGCGAGGTGCACATCTTCGCGGGTCCGGCGTTCGTCGTCACCGTCCGCCACGCCGAATCACCCGATCTGGCCCGCGTCCGTCGGCGGCTCGAGCACGAACCGGAGATGCTCGCCCGTGGGCCGATGGCGGTGCTTTACGGCATCATCGACGAGGTCGTCGATGAGTACGAGCCTGTGGTCGTGGGGCTGGAGAACGACATCGATGAGATCGAGAACCAGCTCTTCGCGAACGACCCGGCGGTGGCGCGCCGCATCTTCGGTCTCACCCGCGAGGTCATCGACTTCCAGAGGGCGGTCGGGCCGCTCGTCCCGATCCTCGAGCGGCTTCAGCTCGATGCGGAATCGTTCGGCGTCGACCTCGAGGTCAAGCGCGCGTTCCGCGACGTGCATGACCACGCCATCCGTATCATCGAGCGCTCCGCGAGTTTCCGGACCATCCTCGAGAACGCGCTTCTCTTGCACGCCACCCTCGTGACACAGCGCCAGAACGACGCGATGGCCGAGATGACCGAATTCAGCCTCACCCAGAACGAGCAGGTCAAGAAGGTGTCGGGATGGGCTGCCATCCTGTTCGCGCCCACTCTGGTGGGAACGATCTACGGCATGAACTTCGACTACATGCCCGAGCTGCACTGGACGCTCGGCTATCCCATGGCGCTCGTGCTGATGGCCACGACCAGCGTCACTCTGTACCTGCTCTTCAAGCGCAAGGGCTGGCTGTAGCCGCAGGGGTCTCGACCGTGTCGGCGCCCTCCGGTAACGTCTGTGCGATGCGAATCGATGGACTGATTTCCGAGCTCCCCGGACGCGTGTTCTCCGCGGGAGACGATGGCTGGGAGGCGGCGCGCCGCTTCCACTCCGGCACCGGCGAACCCGACGTGATCGTGCGGGTGAATACCGTCGACGACGTCGCCGATGCCGTGCGCTGGGCGGCGTCCGAAGGCGCTCCCGTGGTCGTGAGAAGCGGCGGTCACAGTGCGTGGGGCACCGTCCCCGGCGGCCTCACGATCGACCTGGGGGCGCTGAACGCCGTCGAGGTCGACGGCACACTCGTGCGCGTCGGCGGCGGCGCCACGTGGGGCCACGTCGCCGCGACCCTCGCCGAGCACGGCCTCGGCATCAGTTCGGGCGACACCGCCTCGGTCGGCGTCGGCGGCCTCACGCTCGGCGGCGGCATCGGGTGGATGGTGCGCTCGTGGGGCCTGGCCGCAGATCAGCTGGTCGGCGTCCAGCTTGTGACGGCCTCCGGCGACGTCGTCGAGGCGACCGATGCGTCGCATCCCGACCTCCTGTGGGCGCTGCGCGGCGGCGGCGGCAATTTCGGAGTCGTCACGCGATTCGATTTCCGTGCGCACCCCCTCGATGCCGTCGTCTTCGCGACCATTCCGGTCACCGGCGACGCACGCGCCCGTCATCAGGGCGCTGCGCGACCTCCTGAAGGATGCGCCGCGCGAGCTGACCGTGACCTTCATGGACGTGCCCGCGATGGACCCGAACGCTCCGGCCGGTGCGTCGATCTCGGCGCTGTGGATCGGCGACGACGAAGCCGCGGCGCGTGACGCACTGGCGCCGCTGCTGGACCGCGACGACGTCGGAGAGCCCGACATCAACGTCACCCGGTATCCCGATGTCCTCATGGAGGTGCCCGAAGCAGACCCCGAGAACCCCATGCCGGGTTTCGTCGGCGGCAACACGATGCTGCGCGAGCTGAGCGACGACGCGATCGACCGCCTTGTCGACTTCCGCCAGGCCAACGAGGTGTCCGTTCTGTTCCTGCGCTCCCTCGGCGGCGCATACGCGGACGTGCCGCAGGAGCAGACCGCGTTTCCGGCGCGGGATGCGACGTGGTTCGCGATGGCCGGCGCGTTCGACATCCCCGGTCTCGTGGATGACGAGAGTCGCCCCGCCATCGCGACGGCGTGGGATGCGATCGAGGCACTGGGCGACGGCGTCTACGGCAACTTCACGATGACGACCGACGCCGCCTTCGCGGCCAAGATGTATCCGCCCGCCACGATGGAGCGCCTCCGCGCGGTCAAGCGGCAGTGGGATCCGTCGAACGTCTTCTCACGCAACCACAACATCCGACCGGACTGACCCGGACGGGGCGGGCGACCCGGTCAGTGGGTGTCTTCGGCTTCGATCTCGGTGCGGTCGCCCGACCACAGCGTGTGGAAGGTGCCTTCCTTGTCGATGCGCTTGTAGGTGTGCGCGCCGAAGAAGTCGCGCTGGCCCTGGACGAGAGCGGCGGGCAGTCGCTCCGCGCGGAGACCGTCGTAGTACGACAGCGATGAAGAGAATGCGGGAGCGGGGATGCCGGCGGTGGCTGCGGTCGCGACGATCCGACGCCAGGAGACCTGGGCGCGGCCGAGGGCCTCCACGAAGTACGGCGCGGTGAGCAGCACGGGCAGGTCGGCTGTGTCGGCGTAGGCGTCAGCGATGCGGTTGAGGAACTGCGCGCGGATGATGCAGCCGCCGCGCCAGATCTTCGCGATCGCGCCGAGGTCGATCGACCAGTCGTACTCGGCGGCGCCGGCGCGGATCTCGTCGAAACCCTGCGAGTAGGCGACGATCTTCGACGCGTACAGCGCGAGGCGCACGTCCTCGATGAACGCGTCGGCGTCCTCCACGGTGAGCGTCTCGGCTGGGGCCGGGAGTCGCCGGACACGCCGACGCTGCTCGGGGTGGCTCGACAGCGAGCGCGCGAACACGGCCTCGGCGATGCCCGAGACGGGTACGCCCAGGTTCAGCGCGGTCTGCACCGTCCATGCGCCGGTGCCCTTGGCGCCGGCCTGGTCGAGGATGACGTCCACGAGCGGCTTGCCGGTGGCGGCATCCACCTGGCGAAGCACCTCGGCGGTGATCTCGATGAGGTACGACTCGAGTTCGCCCTTGTTCCATTCGGCGAACACGTCCGCGATCTCGGCGGGCGTCTTGCCGGTGCCCCGGCGGATCAGGTCGTACGCCTCGGCGATGAGCTGCATGTCGGCGTACTCGATGCCGTTGTGCACCATCTTCACGAAGTGGCCCGCGCCGTCGTGCCCGACGTGCGTCACGCAGGGCTCGCCCTCGGCGATCGCAGCGATGGAGCGGAGGATCGGGCCGAGCGTCACCCACGACTCGTCGGACCCGCCCGGCATGATCGAGGGGCCCAGCAGCGCGCCCTCCTCGCCGCCGGAGATCCCGGCGCCGACGAAGTTGATGCCCGTCTCGCGCACCGCCTTCTCGCGGCGGATCGTGTCGGTGAAGAGGGCATTGCCGCCGTCGACGATGATGTCGCCCGGCTCGAACACGTCCACCAGCGCGTCGATCACGGCATCCGTGCCCGCACCCGCCTTGACCATGATGATCGCCGTCCGCGGCTTCTGCAGCGACGCCGCGAACTCCTCGTAGCTCGGCGCCGGGATGAAGCCTGCCTCGGGGTGGGCTTCGGTCAGGTGCTCGGTCTTCTCGTGGCTGCGGTTGTAGATCGCGACGGTGTTGCCCTCGCGGCTCGCCAGGTTGCGCGCCAGGTTCGAGCCCATCACCGCGAGTCCGACGACTCCGATGTTCGCGGGTCCCTCTGCCGGCACGGTCGCCGCTTCCCCGGCACCGGCCTCGAGAGGCACATCCTCGGGAGCGGGTGCTGCGGTGTGCGCCGGCGCGGAATCGGGGGCATCCTCCCGGTCGTGCGAGATGTTCGTTTCTGCCGGGTTCTCGTTCGAGGACACGCCTGCTCCTTGGTTCAACGGGGGTTCGCTCCAGCCTAGAGTCTGCCGGATCCGCGTTACGGGCCCGAGGCGGAGTGCTCACCGTCGCTGCGTGCGCATTGTGAGCGGGCGGGGCGCTTCCGCGCCGTCATGAGCGGCGCGGCGACTCAGTCCTTGCGGTAGGCGGCGCGGCCCATCGACCAGAACGCGAGGACGGTTCCGAGCAGGCCGAGGCCGGCGATCACGCCGACGACGCCGAGAAGGATGAACGAGGCGGTCTGGCTGTCGATCATGGATCCTCCGGGTCGAAAATGCGGGCGTCTTCATCGTAGCGGGGCCGCTGGTAGACTTGGCGACTGAACTTCGGCGAGGGATGCCTCGCACCGACCGAATCGGCCGGTTGCGGCATCCGTGATCGACGCAGTGATGCAGGCTCACGGCTTTCCTCACGCGCTCGCGTTCGAGTCGAATGCAGACCCCATACCTGGGCCCGTGGGCCCGAAATCAGAACGGGCCGCGTGCCCGCAAGGAGAACAACCATGTCGACCGAGACCAAAGAGATCGACTCGAAGGTCCACGCCGAGGTCCGAGAGAACTTCGGCAAGGGCTTCGCCCGCCGCCTCCGTGCCGCCGGCAAGATCCCCGCCGTCATCTACGGCCACGGCACCACCCCGGTGCACGTCGCGCTGCCCGGCCACCAGGTCGCGCTGCTCATCCGCCGCGCGAACGCGGTGCTCGAGCTCGACGTCGCCGGCAAGCAGCAGCTGACCCTGGTCAAGGACGTCCAGAAGGACCCCGTGCACCAGATCATCGAGCACATCGACCTCCTCGTCGTCCGCAAGGGCGAGAAGATCCAGGTCGACGTGCCCGTCTCGCTCCTGGGCGAGCCCGCACCCGGCACGATCGCCGCTCAGGACGCGAACACCGTCCTGCTCGAGGTCGAGGCCACGCACATCCCCGAGCGCATCGAGTTCGACGTCGAGGGCCTCGAGGAGGGCACGCACATCACTGCGGCCGACCTCGTGCTGCCCCAGGGCGCGACGCTCGTCGTCGATCCCGAGACGCTGATCGTCGCGATCTCCGTCCCCTCTGCGGCGCTCGCCGCCGAGGAGGAGATCGCCGAGGCGGATGCCGCTCTGGCCGCCGAGCAGTCCGAGGAGTCCGAGGAGGCCAAGGAGGCCGACGAGGAGCCCGAGTCCGAGTAGGACCGATTGCGAAGAGGGGGTGCGGATTCCGCACCCCCTCTTCCGTTCTCCGACGACCCGAGGCCGGGGCGCGGACCCGGTCGGATCCGGCAGGATGGAACGCATGGCAGACACGTGGCTGATCATCGGCCTCGGCAATCCGGGGCCGCGGTACGAGCTCACCCGGCACAACGTCGGCCAGCTCGTCCTGGACGAACTGGCTGCGCGCCGCGGCGAGACGTTCCGCGCGCACAAGGCGAACGCACGCGTCGCCGAGACGTGGCTGCGGCCGGGCGGCGCGAAGCTGATCCTCGCCAAGCCCAATACGTTCATGAACGTCTCCGGCGGGCCGATCGCCGGACTCGCCCGGTTCTACGGTGTCGACCCGGAGCGCGTCGTGATCGTGCACGATGAGCTCGACATCCCGTTCGACGCGATCAAGCTCAAGTCCGGCGGCGGGCACGGAGGCCACAACGGCGTGCGCGACGTCGCCAAAGCCCTCGATTCGACCGAGTTCTCCCGCGTACGCGTCGGGATCGGTCGCCCGACCGGCCGCCAGGACCCGGCCGACTGGGTGCTCGAGCCGTTCGGCGCGTCGGAGCGCAAGAACCTCGAGATTCTGCTGGCCGATGCCGCGGATGCCGTCGAGCAGCTCGTCGACGAGGGTCTGCTCGCAGCCCAGCAGAAGCACCACGCGCCGCGCGTCTAGCTGCGCCCACGTGGCGGGCGAAACACTCCGCTCCGACCGAGACCATCCGTTCCGTGCGCTCGCTATGGAGGGTCTCGTCGGCGTCGGAGGGTTTCGCGTACAAGCGCGGCGGCGCGATCAGCCGCCGATCGAGGCTCCGGCCGCGAATCCCGCGGCGAGGAACGCCTGAACACCGATGCCGAATGCGATCGGGCCGATGACGGCCACCACGATCGCACCGATCGCCCAGCCGCGACCGCGGTTCTTGACGATCGCGATGATGCCCTGGACGATCGCCCATGTCCCGAGGACCGTCCCCGCCCAGAACGCGAGTTCGCCGACGAGGACCCACTCGCGGACCGGCGTGAGCACCGACCAGTCGAAGTCGATGTCCATGGGCCGCAGAGCGATCTCGCGTCCTGTGCCGATTCCGATGTTGTATGCGGCGATGGAGCCGATCACCGTCGCTCCCAGGACGGCGATCACGGCGAGCGCCATCGCGACGATCCCGAGCCCGGGCCCCGCGGGTGCCGGCGCGGCAGGCGGAGGCGGCGTATAGGGTCCGTAGCCCTGCGGAGGGGTCACGTACCCCTGCGGGGGCGCGTACACCGGCGGCGGAGCGTAACCCTGCTGGGTCGGTCGCGCCTGCAACGGGTACTGCGGTGCGGGCGGTGCCGCGTACTGGCGGTGCCGGGTACTGCGGTGCGGCGTACTGGCGGTGCCGGGTGCTGCGGTGCCGGATGCTGCGGTGCGGCGTACCGCGTGGGCTGGCCGCCCGGCACCGGCGGATATCCCGCGGCGGCCGCATAGGGCGGCACGGGCGGAACGTACGGCGGAACCGGCGGCAGGGGCGGAACGGGCGGCGCGCCCGAGGCAGGCTGCGCGGGCGGGGTGGTCTCGCCGGAGTCGCTCACGGCACTCATCCTATGAGTCATCGGCGCACCCGCCGCGGGGGAGGCCGTCCGAGTGTCCTCCGTCGCCCGTAGACTCGTCCGGTGACAGTTCCCGGGATCGTTCGCGCCCTCGAACAGGCGGACTCTTTCCGGGATGCCGCGGCCGTCGCGTCCGTCGACGCCGACTTCTCGCTCGTCGAGGGCTTGGGCGCTCCGCTGCTGGCTTCGCTGCTGGAACGGCGTCGCGCCGCCGGGCGGGCGGGAGCGCTGTTCGTGATCGCTCCCACCGGTCGCCGCGCCGAGTCGCTCGGTCCCGCGCTGGAAGCGCTCGTTCCGGGCGCAGAGGTGATGCACTTCCCCGCCTGGGAGACCCTGCCGCACGAGCGTCTGAGCCCGAGCCCGGAAACCGTCGGGCACCGCCTCGACGTCCTCCGGCGCATCGCACGATGGAACGGCGAGAGCCCGCTCGTGGTCACCTCCTCGGTGCGCGGCGCGCTGCAGCCACTCGCCGCCGGCCTGGCCGACGCGGTCGAGGTGCACCTCGCGGTCGGCGGGCGGGGCCATGACCTCGCCGAGGTCTCCGCCCGGCTCGTCGAGCTCGCCTATCACCGCGTCGACATGGTCTCGCGACGAGGCGAGTTCGCACTGCGCGGCGGCATCCTGGACGTCTTCCCGCCGATCGCGGATCACCCTTACCGCGTCGAGTTCTTCGGCGACGAAGTCGACCAGATCCGCGCGTTCTCGGTCGCCGATCAGCGGTCGCTGCCGGGCGAGGTTCACGCGGTCGACCTCCCGCAAGCCGCGAGCTGCTGCTCACGCAGGCCGTGCGCGACCGCGCCCGCGAGCTCAAGGACGAGTTCCCCGGCATCCGGGGCATGCTCGAGAAGATGGCCGAGGGCATCCCGGCGGAGGGCATGGAGTCGCTGATCCCGGCGCTCGTGGACGACATCGTGACGGTCGTGGACTACCTGCCCGAAGGCTCGGCCATCGCCCTGGTCGATCCGGAGCGATCGGTCACGCGCGCGATCACGCTGCTGGAGACCAATCGCGAGTTCCTCGAGGCGGCATGGAACGCCGCGACCGCGGGCGCCGCGACACCCGTCGACCTCGGCTCGGGCGACTTCGTGAGCCTGCCCGACCTGCGCTCGGCCGCGAGCGAGCACGGCATCGCCTGGTGGACGCTCAGCGCGTTCGACTCGGGGGCGGCGGATGCTTCCGCCGAAGGACTCCTGGAAGACGCGATCGCCGATTCCGGCACGGCCATCCGCGTGCCTGGCACGTCGGTCCCCTCCTTCCAGGGCAACGTCGACGGCGCGACGGCGCACGTCGGAGAGCTCTTGTCCGACGGATGGCGGGTCGTTATCGCTGCATCCGGAGCCGGACTCGTCGAACGCGCGCGCGACGTGCTCTCCGAGCGCGGCATCGCGGCACGACGGGTCGACGGCGTCCTCGAGCCGCCGGAGCCCGGCGTCGCGCACGTCGTGCTCTCCACGCTCGAGCGCGGATTCGAGGCACCGGATGCCAAGCTCGCCGTGCTCACCGAGACCGAGTTCTACGGCCGGACGATCAGCGGCGACCAGCGACTCGTCAAGAAGCTCGCCTCGCGCCGCCGGAACGTGGTCGACCCGCTGCAGCTGAAGGCCGGCGACTACGTCGTGCACGTGACGCACGGCATCGGAAGGTTCGTCGAGCTCACCCAGCGCGAGGTCTCCAGCGGCGGACGCAACCCCGTCAAGAGCGTTCGCGAGTACCTTGTGCTCGAATACGCGCCGTCCAAGCGGGGGTACCCCGGCGACAAGCTGTACGTGCCCACCGACCAGCTCGACCTGCTGTCGAAGTACGTCGGCGGGGAGGCGCCCACGCTGTCGAGGATGGGCGGCAGCGATTGGGCTCAGGCCAAGGGTCGCGCCCGCCGCGCGGTGCGCGACATCGCCGTCGAACTCGTGAAGCTCTACTCGGCGCGCATGGCGGCGAAGGGGCACGCATTCGGCCCCGACACCCCGTGGCAGCGCGAACTCGAAGAAGCCTTCCCGTTCGCTGAGACACCCGACCAGCTCCAGACGATCGATGAGATCAAGGCCGACATGGAGAAGGCGATCCCGATGGACCGCCTGCTCTCCGGCGATGTCGGATTCGGCAAGACCGAGGTCGCTGTGCGCGCCTCGTTCAAGGCGATCCAGGACGGCAAGCAGGTCGCGATGCTCGTGCCGACGACGCTGCTGGTCAAGCAGCACATCGAGACGTTCACCGAGCGCTTCGCGGGATTCCCGGTGCAGGTGCGCGCACTGTCCCGCTTCCAGTCCGACAAGCAGGCACGCGACACGCTCGCAGGCCTCACCGACGGCACGGTCGACATGGTGATCGGCACGCACCGCATCCTCACCGAGAAGGTGATCTTCAAGGATCTCGGCCTGCTCATCATCGACGAGGAGCAGCGTTTCGGCGTCGAGCACAAGGACCAGCTGAAGAAGCTCAAGACCAACGTCGACATCCTCGCCATGAGCGCGACGCCGATCCCGCGCACGCTCGAGATGGCGGTGACCGGCATCCGCGAGATGTCGACTCTGCAGACGCCGCCCGAGGACCGGCATCCGATCCTCACGTACGTCGGCGCGCGCAACGACAAGCAGATCGCCGCCGCGATCCGCCGCGAGCTGCTGCGTGAAGGCCAGATCTTCTACGTCCACAACCGCGTCCAGTCCATCCAGCGCGTGGCGGCGCACCTGGCCGAGCTCGTACCCGAGGCCCGCATCGCCGTCGCGCACGGCCAGATGGGAGAGCACGCGCTCGAACAGGTCGTCGACGACTTCTGGGAGCGGCGCGCGGACGTCCTGGTCTCGACCACGATCGTCGAGACGGGCCTGGACATCGCCAATGCGAACACGATCATCATCGACCGCGCCGACAAGTACGGACTCTCGCAGCTGCACCAGCTGCGCGGACGCGTCGGACGAGCACGCGAGCGCGCCTACGCGTACTTCCTGTACGACGAGAACAAGCCGCTGTCCGAGACGGCAGCCGACCGCCTCGAGACCATCGCCGTGAACAACGATCTCGGCAGCGGCATGCAGGTCGCGCTGAAGGACCTCGAGCTGCGCGGTGCGGGCAACCTGCTCGGCGCCGAGCAGGCCGGGCACATCGCGGGGGTCGGCTTCGATCTGTACCTGCGCATGATCGGCGAGGCGGTGGCCACGTTCCGCGGCGAGGACACCGAGGGGCCCACCGAGCTGCGACTCGAACTGCCGGTCCAGGCCCGCATCCCGGAGTCGTACATCGACAGTGAGCGGCTGCGGCTGGAGGCTTACCAGAAGCTGTCGGCAGCGGCATCCGCCGGCGCGAAGGACGACGCGATCGACGCGGTCGTCGAGGAGCTGCGCGACCGGTACGGCGATCTGCCATCCGAGACCGAGGGCCTGCTCGCCGTCGCACGCCTTCGGCGGCGCGCCGCCCAGGCCGGACTCGCCGACGTGGTCGCGATGGGGCCCAATCTGCGCATCGCCCCGGCGAACCTGCCTGACTCGATGCGGGTGCGCCTGCAGCGGCTGTACCCGACATCGAAGGTCCTCGCGGGCGGCGAGGCACTGGTCATCCCGATGCCGCGCGCGAACGGCGAGCGGGTTGCGGATGCCGACCTCATCGAGTGGGTGCGCCGGCTGCTCGACCAGCTGTTCCCGCAGCCGGTTCCCGTGGCAGAAGGGGCGGCGCCCGCCTCTTGAGGTTCCCGCCCCCCGCGGACCCTTGGGAGACAAGCCGGGCTTCTCGCTGGCCCTGACCGGCCGGGAGGCTCTAGAGTCCTCGCATGAGCCTTGGGGGCAGCCGAAGCAGGCTCAGCGAAGCCGCAGCTGCGTTCACGAGCAATTGGCGCAATCCCAACCTGCGTCGGGCCCAGCTCAGCTTCCTCGGGGCATGGACCGCCGAATGGGCGTTCACCGTCGCGCTCGGCGTCGTCGCGTACAACGACGGCGGTGCGTTCGCCTTGGGGCTTGTGGGACTGCTCCGCATGGTGCCATCGGCGCTGCTCGCTCCGCTGCTGTCTCCTTTCGCCGACCGCGGGCGGCGGGAGCGGGTCCTCGTCGTGGTGTCGACGCTCCGGGGACTCGCAACAGCCATCGCCGCTGTCACGGTGGCGTTGGCCGGTCCGGTGATCGTCGTGTACGCGCTCGCCGTGCTCTCGACGATCGCGGCGACGCTCTTCCGGCCGGCGCACTCAGCGCTGCTGCCGACACTGTGCCGCACGGGGCACGAGCTGGCCAGCGCCAACGTTGTCCGCGGGCTGCTCGACTCCGTCGCAACACTGGTGGGGCCGCTCCT
This sequence comes from uncultured Actinomycetota bacterium, assembly GCA_963713325.1. Lineage (GTDB taxonomy): Bacteria > Actinomycetota > Actinomycetes > Actinomycetales > Microbacteriaceae > Microbacterium. The sequence goes on along the minus strand of CAVQLL010000012.1, from coordinate 429,890 downwards.
GGCGGCTGTGCTGCTCGCGTTCACCGACGTGTCCGTCGTGTTCGCGGTCGCGGCGGGCGCCTCGTTCTGGGCGGCTCTGCTGCTCCTGCGGGTTCGCTACGATGCGCCGCCGCGCCCCGCGGCACCGCGTCGCCCCGACCTGGTCAGGGAGGCCGTCGAGGGAATTCGCGCGGTCACGCAGAGTCGCGGTCTGCAGCTCATCCTGGGTCTCGCCGCAGCGCAGTCCCTGACTCGCGGTGCGCTGACGGTGTTCTCGGTGGTGGTGGCGATCGAGCTGCTCGGCACCGGCGACTCGGGTGTCGGCGCCTTGATGGCCGCGGTAGGGGTGGGGGCGGTGATCGGATCGCTCGGCGCCTCGCTCCTGGTCGGAACCGGCCGGCTTGGCGCGTGGTTCGCGGTCGGGGTCGCGCTGTGGGGACTGCCCATCGCCCTCGTGGGCGTCTTTCCCCAGGAGGCCGCGGCTCTGTTCCTGCTGTCCTTCGTCGGCGTCGGCAACGCCCTGATCGACGTCGCCGGGTTCACGCTCATCGGCAGGTTGGCCCCCGACGACGTGCTGGCGCGCGTCTTCGGCGTCTTGGAGAGTCTCGTCGCCGTGTCGATCGGCCTCGGGGCCATCCTCGCCTCGACGGTGATCGAGTGGTTCGGGATCGAAGCCGCGCTGATATCGATCGGGCTGGTGTGCCCCGTCCTCGCAGTGGCATCGTGGTGGCGACTGCGACGACTGGACCGGTCCGTCGACGTCCTCGACCTGGACATCGGACTGCTCCAGCAGGTGCCCATGTTCCATCCTCTGCCGCTGCCCTCCATCGAGCAGCTGGCCCGAGGCCTCGAGCCCGTCGCGGTGCCTGCCGGCCAGATCGTGGTCGCCGAGGGCGACATCGGCGACCGGTACTACGTGATCGAATCGGGTGAAGCCGATGTGCTGGGCGGCGGCCGGGTCGTGGCCGAACTGGGCCCCGGCGAGGGCTTCGGAGAGATCGCACTGCTGCGCAGCACACGGCGAACGGCGACGGTGGTGGCAAGAACCGCGCTTCAACTGCAGACGCTCACGTCGGACCGATTCATCTCCGTCGTGCTCGGCTACACGCCGAGCGCCCAGGCGGCGGCGGCCGGCGTCGATGGCCAGCTCGACCGCTACGCGCCGAAGGAGCCGTTCGACGAGCCGCCGGCCTGATCGTCGTGATGAGCGTATTGCTTGAGTTGCACGAGCCTTTGATGCGATTGTGAGGCATGACATCCGAGCGGGCCGCGCTTCTGATCGCCGACATCGGCGGCTACACCGAATACATGGGCTCGCATCGCATGAGCCTGGCGCACGCCGAGGTCAACACGGCACGGATGCTGGAGCGGATGATCCAGGCCGCTCGAGGATTCGACCTCATCGAGATCGAAGGCGACGCCGCGTTCCTCTCACGGCGCTCCCACAAGCGCGACCCGGATCCCACCGTGACCGAGATCCTCCAGGTCGCGGTGGCCATGCACCAGGCCTTCCACCTCGAGCGCGAGTACGTAGCCAAGAACCTCTGCCCGTGCGGCGGCTGCAAGGAGGCCGGCAACCTGAAGCTGAAATTCGTCGCACACGTCGGCGAGGTGGCCACCCAGAGCATCCGCGGGCGCACGAAGCTCGTCGGCATCGACGTGATCCTGGTTCACCGGCTCCTGAAGAACTCGGTGTCGATTCCCGAGTACGTCCTGGTCTCTGAGGATCTCTACAGCATCGATGAGGCGTCGCTGCCCAGCCCGGTGCACGAGATCACGCCCGAACTCGAGGGCATCGGAACCGTGCGGGCGTACTTCGTCGACGTCGCGGACCTGGACGGTTTACTGCCGCCGCCGCGCAAGCCGTCCTGGGGTGCGCGGCTGGGGAACACGTTCGCGGCGGTGGGTCAGGGCATGCCCTACATGCTGGGCATGAAGCAGCCGCGCAAGGCGCGCTGAGAGAAGGGTGAGCGATGCAGTTCGAGCACCTGGGCGCGAGGCCCCGCATCCATCCGGATGCCGTCATCGCCCCGACCGCGGTCATCAGCGGAGACGTCGAGATCGGCGCTGATTGCCAGGTGCTGCACGGCGCCGTGATCACGGCGGAGGGCGGACCGATCACGCTCGGTGTGAATGTCATCGTGATGGAGAACGCGCTCATCCGCGCGAGTTCCACGAACGCGGTTCACATCGGCGACCACACTCTGGTCGGACCGATGGCGAGCATCTCCGGAGCCATCATCGGCGACGAGGTGTTCCTCGCGACGGGCACCCGCGTCTTCAATGGCGCGCGCATCGGCGAGCGCAGCGAGGTGCGAATCAACGCGGTCGTCCACCTGCGCTCGGTATTGCCTCCGCAGAGCGTCGTGCCGATCGGGTGGGTCGCGGTCGGCGATCCGGCCCAGATCCTTCCGTCCGAGCGCCACGAGGAGATCTGGGCGGCGCAGAAGGAACTCGATTTCCCCGGTTACGTCTTCGGCCTGGACCGCGACACGCCCGACCTCATGATCCAGCTCACGGAGCGGTACGGCCGCAGTCTGGCGCGCCACGATCGGGACGTCCAGCTCGACTGACCGACCGCCGCGCGCCGCGACGTCTCAGCGCCAGCGCGAACCGCACGCGCGGCAGGCGAATTCGACATCGACATCGCCGGTCTCGCGCCGCACCTCGTCGCCGCGATCGAGCTCGAGGACGAACCAATCCCGCTCGAGCTCACTCACCGCCGTCGATTCGCACACCGGACACGCCTCCGCGACGCGCAGGGCGACGGCGCCGTCATCCCAAGTCCTGGTCATGCGGGCCAAGGTACCCGCGTCGAACCCGACAGCACGCAGCGACGCGCGTGTCAGCCGGTGTTCTGCAGGCCGGCCGCGACCCCGCTCACCGACAGAAGCAGCAGGCGCTGCTGCTCGGGATCGGTCGGCGCGCCCGCTGCCGCGTCATCTCGGAGGGCTCGCAGCGCGCGCAGCTGCAGAAGCGAGAGGGCGTCGACGTAGGGACTGCGCATCTTGACCGCCCGCTGCAGCACCGGCTTGTTGCTGAGCACATCGGCGCCGGCGGTGACCCGTACGACCCACAGCCGGGTCAGCTCCATCTCCTCCATGACGAGTTCCGCGAGGTCTTCGCGGTCGCCGAGGTCGAGGTAGCGCCGGGCGATCCTCGGGTCGGCCTTCGCCAGGCTCATCGCGACGTTGTCGACCATCGTGTGAAACAGCGGCCACTCCTCGTACGCGCGGCGGAGCAGGTCCTCGTCGCCGACGGCATCCAAGGCGGTGCCGAGCCCGAACCATCCGGCGAGATTGATGCGGGCCTGTGTCCACGCGAAGACCCACGGGATCGCCCGGAGATCCTCGAGGGACTCGACGGACAGCCCCCTGCGTGCGGGACGGGATCCGAGGGCGAGAAGACCCACCTCCTCCATCGGGGTCACCTGCGCGAACCAGGGCGCGAATCCGGGTGCCTTCACCAGTTCGAAGAATCGTTCGCGGGATGCCGCATCCATCGTCGATGCGACGGCGGCGTAGCGCTCTGCCGCGTCGCGGTTGCGGTGTTCGATCGATGGCGCCGAGGCCATCAGGACGGCGGCAGCCACCTGGTCGATGTGCCGCATCGCGATCGCCGGATCGCCGTAGCGGGCGAAGATGACCTCGCCCTGTTCGGTGAGCTTGAACCGCCCGTCGACCGAGTGCGGCGGTTGGGCGAGGATCGCCGAGTTGGCGGGTCCGCCACCTCGGCCGAGCGCGCCGCCGCGACCGTGGAAGAGGGTCAGCTCGATGCCGTTCTCTTGGGCCCACGCGGCGATCTTCGCCTGCGCGTCGTACAGTGCGAGGTTCGCGGCGACCGGTCCGACGTCCTTCGACGAGTCCGAGTAGCCGAGCATGACCTCGAGGCGCCGACCGGTCGCTGCCAGCCGCGCCGCGAACTCCGGGTCCTCGACGATCTCCGCGAGGATCCTCGGCGCCGCCTGCAGATCGGCGAACGTCTCGAACAGCGGGATCACATCGAGCACCGGGGTTGTGCCGCCGGGACCGGCCGCGTAGCGGGCGAGGCGGCGGACGTTTGCGAGGTCTTCTGCCGACCGCGTGAACGACACGATGTACCGCCCCGCTGCGCGGGGTCCGTAGCGCTCCTGCAGGAACGCGATCGCGCGGAAGACGTCGAGGACCTCTTCGGTGAGCTCGGTGCGGGCGGCTCCGGAGTCGAGCTCGGCCAGCACCTTCGCATGGACGGCCGAGTGCTGGCGCACCTCGAGCTCGGTCAGGTGGAACCCGAACGTCTCGACCTGCCACAGCAGCTGCTGCAGATGCCCGTAGGCCTGACGCGGAGCCTGGGCCTGAACGAGCGAATCCTGCACGATCCGCAGGTCGACGAGCAGCTGCTCGGGGTCGCGGTAGGCGAGGTCGGCGTTGCGCGCCCGCGTGGCCGCGATCCTGCGGGCGATCAGCAGCAGGATGCGGCGGTGCGGCTCGTTCGGCGATCGCTTCGCGACCTCGTCCGCAGCCTCCTCATCGGCCGCCTTGAGCCGCTGCCAGAGCGAGAGGAGGGCCTCGCTCGGGGGAGTGGTCGAGGCATCCAGGGTCAGCCCACGGCCGATGCGGTTTGCGGTGCGCTCCAGCCCCAGCAGCACGTGCTCACTGGCGATCGCAGCGGCTTTGCGGGTGACGGATGCCGTGACGAAGGGGTTGCCGTCGCGGTCGCCGCCGACCCATGAGCCCACCCGCACGAACGGGCGGACGACGGGTGCCCGCCCGCCCGCCGCCGGCCCTTGCAGCGCGTCGTCGACGCGGCGGTACACGTGGGGGATCGCGGTGTACAGCGTCTCGTCGAAGACCGCCATCACGGCACGCACCTCGTCGGTGGGCGAGGGCTTCTCGGGGCGCAGCGGCGCCGTGCGCCACAGCGTGTCGATCTCCTCGAGCATCCGCCGTTCGGCGCGACGCTGGTCGGCGCCGTTGCGCAGCGACGCGTCGTGCTCCTCGAGGAACGCGGCCAGGCGACGGATGCTGGTCGAGATCGCGCGCCGCCGGGCCTCGGTGGGGTGGGCGGTGAAGACGGGATGGAAGCGCAGACCCTGCAGACGCTTGAGCGCGGTGTCGTCGCCGACCTCCGCGGCCAGACGCACGAACGCGGCCGCGACGGAGTCGGTGGCATCTTCGCGATCGGGACGACCGTCGCGCTCGCGGAGGATCCGGACCCGCTGGTGCTCTTCCGCGAGGTTCACGAGGTGGAAGTAGCACGTGAACGCACGGGCGACCTCGTCGGCCCGCTCGACCGTGAGCGAGTCGGCGATCTCGGCCGCGTGGGCGAACGCCTCGGGCGACTCGTCGGTGTACGCGTGGATCGTCGCGACGCGGAGGCGCTCGACGTCCTCGTACAGCCCCGGCGATCCGCTCTCGCGCAGCACGCGCCCCAGCAGCGAGCCGAGCATGCGGACGTCCGCGCGCATGCGCTCGGGAATCTCCTGGCCGGCTTCGAATCGGCCTACAAGGTCGATCGCTTCGGTCTGGCTCAGTTCGCGCATGCGCTCAACGGTATCCCGGCGGTGTTACGCGGAGGTCACGTGTTTCACGGGCGCAGCGCGATCTGCTCGCTAGCATGGAGCACGGTGCGCCGGGCCGTCGGGCAGGCCCAGAGACCAGGGTCGACGGTGAGGGTCGACGCGACCGTCCCGGACCGGACGGAGGGTTATGTCACTGCTTCGCTCGGCCCGCTTCCCCGCGATCCTCCTGCTGGTCGCGGCGGTCGCGGGTCTCGTGGTCGCGAACTCGCCGATCGGCGAAGCGGTCATCGAGTTCTCGTTCGCGCACATCGGGATTGCGGGCACGGTCCTCGACCTCTCCCTCGCGCACTGGGTCTCGGACGGACTTCTGGCGATCTTCTTCTTCTCGGTGTCGGTCGAGCTGCAGTACGAACTGACCCGAGGCGAGCTGCGCAGCTTCCGCCGCGCGATCCAGCCCGCGATCGCTGCGGCGGGCGGTGTCGTGATCCCGATCGCGGTGTACCTCGCGATCACCGCGGGAAGCGGCGTGGAGTCGGGGTGGCCGGTTCCGACGGCGACCGACATCGCCTTCGCGCTGGGCGTGCTTGCCGTGTTCGGCCGAGGCCTGCCCGCGGCTGTGCGTGTGTTCCTGCTGGCCCTGGCGATTCTCGACGACATCGTCGGCATCGTGTTCATCGCGGTCCTGTTCGCGTCCGATGTCAACATCGGGATGCTGGCGCTCGCGCTCCTGGCGGTCGTCGCGTTCGCGATCCTCAGCCGCGTGCTCGACACGCGCGCGCGACCGTTCGTCGCGGCGATGCTGGTGATCCTCGCGATCACGACCTGGATGCTCGTGCTGGCGTCGGGTGTTCACGCGACCATCGCGGGCGTGCTGCTGGGGCTCGCGATGGCGCAGGCCCCGGCGCTGGTCGTCCGCCACGCCATCGAGCCGTGGGTCAATGCGGTCGTGCTGCCGATCTTCGCGTTCATGGCGGCACTCGTGCCGATCCCCCAGGTGGCGGCATCCGATCTGTCACCGGCTTTCTGGGGCATCCTGATCGCCCTCCCGGTGGGCAAGATCGTGGGCATCGCCGGCGTCGGCTGGGCGGCGCAGCGGTTCGGCGCGGGGGACCGCGACCAGAAGCTGGCCTTCGGCGACCTCCTCGCGGCGGGGGCGCTGGGCGGCATCGGGTTCACCGTCTCGCTGCTGCTGGCCAACCTCGCCTTCGACGGCGACCCGCTCGTGCGCGACCAGGCCATCCTCGGTGTGCTCGCGGGATCGCTCATCGCTCTCGTGCTCGCCGGCGCGCTCGTCTCCTGGCGTGCGCGCCATCATCGGCGGCTCGCCGCCACCACGGCATCGGAGGTGCCCGCGTGAACGATCCAGAGCTCGCAGACCGCGCTCGCGATCCACGCGAGGGCGGCGCGGATCCGCTGCGCGCGGCCGCGGACACGATGCACGCGGTTCGCGACCGGTGCGTCTGGACCCAGCAGATCGACCACCGCGCGCTGGTGCCCTACCTCGTCGAGGAGAGCGCCGAGCTCATCGACGCCGTCGAGGACCGGAACACGCGACGGAGCTGCGCGAGGAGCTCGGCGATCTGCTCTGGCAGGTGCTGTTCCATGCCGAGATCGCCTCGCGCGACGCCGAGGAGCCGTTCGACATCGACGACGTCGCGCGCGGGCTCACCGACAAGATGGTGCGGCGGCATCCGCACGTCTTCGCCGGCGAGGTCGCCGAGACGCCCGAGCAGGTGCTCGTGCTGTGGAACGCCGCAAAGGCGGACGAGAAGCACCACCGCACGAGCGTGCTCGATGGCGTCAGCGAGCGGATGCCGTCCCTCGCGTACGCCCAGAAGCTGATCGGCAAGGCGGGTCAGGTCGGGGTACGACCGCCGAAGCAGGGGATCGAGGATCAACCAGAGGGCAGCGACCTCGGCCTCACCCCGGATCCTCTGTCTCGACACGAGCGAGTGCGCTCCGAGCCCGAGCTCGGCGACGCCCTGCTCGCGCTCGTCGCGACGGCGCGTGAGAACGGGTGGGATGCCGAGCGCGCGCTCCGCGAGCGGCTCCGCGTGCTCGAGGCACAGGTCCGAGAAGCCGAATCAGGCTGAGAGACTAGCTCCGTGGCATCCGTCAATCCGCCGCGCGGCATGCGCGACTTCCTCCCCGCCGACAAGGCCCGCCGAGAGCGCGTGCTCGCCGTCATCCGCGATCGCTACCGCGCGCACGGGTTCGACGAGATCGAGACCCCGGTCATGGAGGACTGGGAACGGCTGCACGCCGGCATCGGCGGCGACAACGAGAAGCTCGCCTACAACGTGCTGCGCCGGGGCTGGATGCCGAGGCGATCCGCGCCGCGGCGGATGACCCGGCCGCGCTCGCCGACCTCGGTCTGCGCTACGACCTCACGGTCCCGCTCGCCCGCTTCTACGCGAGCCACCGCGCCGAGCTGCCGACCGTGTTCCGCTCGGTGCAGGTCGCTCCGGTGTGGCGTGCAGAGCGCCCGCAGAAGGGGCGGTATCGCCAGTTCGTGCAGTGCGACATCGACATCATCGGGGATGCCTCATCCCGCGCCGAAGCAGAGCTCATCGTCGCGACCCTCGACGCCGTCGACGCCCTCGGGCTCGACGGGGCGACGGTGCGCATCAACGATCGACGCGTGCTGGACTGGATGCTCGAGGGATTCGGCTTCGCGGCCGACGAGCGCCCGGGCGTGCTCATCACGATCGACAAGCTCGACAAGATCCGCGCGGAGGGCGTCGTGGCCGAGCTGCGCGAACGTGGGGTGACGGCAGACGCCGTCGACGCGCTGGAGCAGTTCCTCAGCCGGCCGATGACGATGGAGTACAACCCGTACGGAGAGCGCCAGATCCGCAAGCTCCTCCCGCCGGACGCCCCGGAGGAGATCGTGAGCGACCTGGTCGCCATCGGAGAGGCCGTCGCGGCGGCCCGGCCGGCCGCCGACGCGGTGAGCGGCATCCCGCTCGTGTTCGATCCGTTCCTGGTGCGGGGCATGGGGTACTACACCGGCACGATCTTCGAGCTCGCCCACCCCTCCGTGGACTACTCGCTGGGCGGCGGCGGCCGCTACGACGGCATGATCGGCCGCTTCCTCGGGCAGGACGTACCGGCGGTGGGCTTCTCGATCGGCTTCGAGCGGCTGGTCGAGCTCGTCGCCGCGGACGGCGACGCAGCGCAGTCGGGCGTCGTGCTCGTCCACGACCGCGATGTCGCGATCGATGACCTGCTCGCGCTGAAGGGCCGCCTCGTCGCCGACGGCTCGCGTGTGCGCTTGGAGCAGCGGACGAAGAACCTCAAGGCTCTGCTCGAGCGCGCGGCCTCCGACGGATACACCGCCTTCGCGACGGTCTCGACGGCGACCACTCCCGACACGCTCGAGGTGAAGTCGCTCGCCTGACGCGACTCAGTGCCGCGCTGGAGCTGTGACCGACTCGGTGACGCGCCGCTTCTCGCGCACGTACACCTCTCGTCGCACCCGCGCGACGACCTCGCCCGCGGCATCCGTGATCTCGGTCGCAAACCACTCGAGCACCTTCGCGCCGCCATGCGCGCGTTCGCGCAGCTCCTGCACCTTGGCCGGAGACACCTCGAAATGGGCGGTGAGCACGCCGCGCCCGGGTCTGACGAACTCGATCTCGCCGCGCGTGTCCCACACGACGTAGTCGCGGCCGAGCTGGTGCATCACGAGCATGAAGAAGTACGGATCGGTCATCGCCGACATCGAGCCGCCGAACGCGGTCTTGACGTAGTTGCGCGTGATGGGATTCACGTGGAGCTCGACCGTCGCGCTCGTCCAGTCGTCCGAGAAGCGCCGAACCCGGATGCCGCTCCACAGGTTCGGCGCCCACAGGCTCATTCCGATCGCGAGGCGGCGGGGAGTCATTCTCATGCGGACAGTGTGCCGCGCAGGTGCGGATGCCGCGCCAATCGGTTGTGCGCATCCCACAAGGTCGTCCCATCTCCGCGCCGTCCGCTCGAGGGTGAGCCGGGCTGTTGACGCGCGCGCTGCAGCGGGATTTGCTGGGGGTCATGACCGAACCCACTCCGGACGCGTGGCGTCGCCTCGACGCCTATCTGACCGAGACGCTCGTCGGACATGATCCCGACCTCGAGACGGCGGTCGCCGAGCAGAACGCCGCGGGTCTTCCGCCGATCGAGGTCGCACCGGTCTCGGGCAAGCTGCTGCATCTGCTCGCCCGCATCTCCGGCGCTCGGCGGGTGCTCGAGATCGGCACGCTCGGCGCCTACTCCACGATCTGGATGGCCCGCGGCATCCCCGACGACGGCGTCGTGGTGACGATCGAGGCCGAGCCCGGCATCGCGGCGGTCGCCCGCACGAACGTCGACCGGGCGGGCGTCGGCGAGAAGGTCGACATCCGCATCGGCCGGGGCGAGCACGTGCTGCCGACCCTCGCCGACGAGGAGCCCTTCGACCTGGTCTTCATCGACGCCGACAAGGAGTCCAACACGATCTACCTCGATTGGGCCGCCCGACTCGGCCACCCCGGGACCGTGGTCGTCGTCGACAACATCGGTCGTGCGGGCGAGGTCGCCAATCCCGCGACGATGAATCCGCAGGTCATCGGCACGCAGCGCGGCTTGGAGCTGCTGGGCCGCGACCCCCGGTTCGACGCCACGGCGCTCCAGACCCTCGACCTCAAGGGCTGGGACGGGGTCGCGATCGCGATCGTGGTCTGAGCCCGGCGGCCGGTCGTGTGACGGCACGATCTGTGGCCGCGGCATCCGCATCACTAGACTCGGGTGCGGACCGACGACGCTCCGCTGCACCCTCCACGAACCAACAGGGAGTCCTCCGTGGCACTAATCGAGGCTGTCAACGCGCGCGAGATCTTGGATTCGCGCGGAAACCCGACCGTCGAAGTGGAGGTCCTCCTCGACGACGGCATCGTCCAGCGCGCGGCCGTCCCCTCCGGCGCATCCACCGGCGCTTTCGAGGCGTACGAACTGCGCGACGGCGACAAGACCCGCTACAGCGGCAAGGGCGTCCTGAAGGCCGTCGCCGCCGTCATCGACGAGCTGGGCCCCGCGATCGAAGGCGTCGATGCGAGCGAGCAGCGCATCATCGACGAGATCCTGATCGAGGTCGACGGCACCGACAACAAGGGACGCGTCGGCGCGAACGCGATCCTCGGCGTGAGCCTCGCCGTCGCCAAGGCCGCCGCCGACTCGGCCGACCTGCCCCTGTTCCGCTACCTCGGCGGTCCGAACGCGCACATCCTGCCCGTGCCGCTGTTCAACGTCATCAACGGCGGATCGCATGCCGACAACGGCATCGACATGCAGGAGTTCTTCCTCGCGCCGATCGGTGCGTCGACGTTCGCCGAGGCGCTGCGCTGGGGGACCGAGACCTACCACGTCCTGAAGGCGGAGCTTCTGAAGGCCGGGTACGCGACCGGCCTGGGCGACGAGGGCGGCTTCGCCCCCGACCTGCCGAGCAATCGCGAGGGTCTCGACTTCCTCATCACGGCGATCGAGAAGGCGGGCTTCACGCCCGGCACCGAGATCGCACTCGGGATGGATGTCGCAGCCACCGAGTTCTTCAAGGACGGCTCGTACGTCTTCGAGGGCAAGAACTGGACTGCCGAGGCAGCTCACCGACTACTACGTCGAGCTCGCCGACGCGTACCCGATCGTGACGATCGAGGACGCGCTCGCCGAGGACGACTGGGACGCCTGGAAGCACCTCACCGAGAAGCTCGGCTCGAAGATCCAGCTCGTCGGCGACGACCTCTTCGTGACCAACCCCGATGCGGCTGCGCGACGGCATCAAGCGCGGCGTCGCGAAACTCGCTGCTCGTGAAGGTGAACCAGATCGGCACGCTGTCCGAGACCCTCGATGCTGTCGACATGGCGCATCGCGCCGGCTACACGACGATGTTCTCGCACCGCTCCGGCGAGACGGAGGACACGACGATCGCCGACCTGGTCCGTCGCGGTGAACTCGGGTCAGATCAAGAGCGGCGCGCCCGCTCGAAGCGAGCGCGTCGCGAAATACAATCAGCTTCTGCGCATCGAGGATGAGCTGGGTGACGCTGCGGAGTTCGCGGGACGCTCGGCCTTCCCGAGGTACACCGCGTAGGAAGACGTTGTGAAAGGGGGAGCCGTGGCCAAGACGACGGCTCCCCCTTCTCGTCCCCCACGGCAGCCGCTGCGCCGACGTCCGGCGCGCCGCCCCGTCGATGTGCGCGGCTGGCTCGGCGGCATCCGCCTGTCGGGGTTCATGGTCATCATGCTCGGGCTGGTCGTGCTTGCGGCGTTCGTCCTCGTGCCGACGATCGGCACCTATGTGGACCAGCGCCAGCAGATCGCGGCACTGCAGGCGGCGGTCGAGGTCAGCCGCGAGGATGTGGCCGATCTGGAGGCTCAGCGCGATCGCTGGACCGACCCGGCCTACATCACGACCCAGGCGCGCGAGCGGCTGTATTACGTCAAGCCGGGCGAGGTCGTCTACCTCGTCGACAACGACCTCCCACCTGCGCTGGTCCCCCAGGAGCAGGCGCCGGTCAGCGACGAGGTCGAGCGGACGCGCACGGACTGGATGGCGCAGTTCGTCCGGTCGGTCACGGAGGCCGGGATCGCGCAGACGGTGAAGCCGCCGACGATCGGGGTGCCCGACCCGGCGCCGAGCGAGTCGCCTTCCGTCACTCCGTGACCTCGCCGCGGCGGCCTGCGGCCCAGCCTCGTCCCAGCCGCTGACGATAGCCTGGCGGCGTGACCACACCGCCGTTCCCGCCTGTCAGCGAGACCGATCTGACCGTCCTGCGCGCGCAGCTCGGTCGGCCCGCACGCGGGGTCGTGGGCATCGCCGCGCGTTGCGTCTGCGGCAATCCGACGGTGGCGGCGACCGCCCCGCGGCTCGAGGACGGCACGCCGTTCCCCACGTTCTATTACCTGACGCACCCGGCGGCGACCGCGGCGATGTCTGCGCTCGAGGCCGGACAGGTCATGCGCACGTTGAGCGACGACCTCGCGGCCGATCCCGACCTCGCCGCGGCCTATCAGCGCGCCCACGAGGCGTATCTCCGCGATCGTGCCGGATTCGGCGAGGTCGAGGAGATCGACGGCATCTCGGCGGGAGGGATGCCGACGCGCGTCAAGTGCCTGCACGCTCTGGCGGCGCACACGCTCGCGGCAGGTCCCGGCGTCAATCCGATCGGCGACCGCGCTCTCGCGCTGTCGTCGTGGTCTCCGCAGCGCTGCGTGTGCGCTGAGCCCGGGGCCGGCGGATGATCCGGCCGCTGCTGGCGGCATCCGCCTCGGTGCTGGCGGTCGTCATGCTGACCGGCTCCGCGGTGGTGCCCGACGCGCCGGCCGAGGATCCGGTGCGGGCGGCGGAGTACTGGCTCGACGAGTACGGCATCAAGTCCGCATGGACCACGACGCGCGGCGCAGGCGTGCGCATCGCGATCATCGACACGGGGATCGGCCGCGGACCGGTGGAGTTCGAAGGCGCTGTGGTGGGCGGCACGGATGTCTCGGGTATCGGCTCCTCGGACGGCCGGACTCCGGTAGGGGCCGTCGACGGCAACCACGGCAGCTGGGTCGCCTCGCTGGCAGCCGCGCGTGGCACGGGTCCGTCGGCGGGCATGATCGGCGTCGCACCGGAGGCCGAGATGCTCGCGGTCTCGGTCGGCTTCGGCGCGTCGGCCAAGGTGCCCTTCGCCGATCAGATCGCCGAGGCGATCCGCTGGTCGGTCGACAACGGCGCCGACGTCATCAACCTCTCGCTGACCACGAATACCCCGGACTGGGACGAGAGCTGGGATTCGGCCTTCCTCTACGCGTTCGATCACGACGTGGTGATCGTGGTCGCGGCCGGAAACCGGGGGAGCGGCACGTCTCGCGTGGGCGCTCCCGCCACGATCCCTGGCGTGCTCACGGTTGCCGGCGTCGACGCGGACGGCAAGGCGAGCGTGGAGGCATCGACCCAGGGCATCACGATCGGCGTGTCGGCGCCGAGCGAGAATCTCGTCGGGGTGTCGGCCGACGGCCGGCTGGTTCTGTGGAACGGCACGAGTGGCGCGGCCCCGATCGTCGCCGGCGTCGCGGCGCTCGTTCGTGCGGCCCACCCCGACCTGGATGCCGCGAACGTGATCAACCGGATCATCAGCACGGCGCGTCCGCCCACCGGTGTGGACCAGGCGTCGATCCCGCTGCTGTACGGCTTCGGCCTGGTGGATGCCGCTGCCGCAGTCTCGGCCGATGTCCCCTCCGTCTCGGCCAATCCGATGGGCAGCCTCGAGGAGTGGATCCGGATCTACCGGCGGGCCGCGTCGGACCCGCTTCCCGCCCCGACGATCGAGCCGGTCGAGGTCGAACCGCTGCCTCCGGCGGACGCGGCGACGCGCGCTGCATCGCCGCTTCTCCCGTCCGGTGACAGCCTGCTCTATGGCACGCTTCCGCTGATGGGTGCCTCAGTCACGGCTATACTGGTGGCTCTCGGCGTCACCGCAGCTGTCCGACGTATCCGATTGGCGTCCCGGACGCCGAGCCGCTGACACCCCCAGGAGTACTCCCCACCGTGAGCAACACCGTGCCCAAGATTCTCATCGTCGGTGGCGGCTACGCAGGCTTCTACACGGCCTGGAAGCTCGAGAAGCACCTTCGCAAGGGCGAGGCCGAGGTCACGATCGTCGACCCCCTGCCGTACATGACCTATCAGCCGTTCCTTCCCGAGGTCGCGGCGGGTTCGATCGAAGCGCGCCACTCCGTGGTGGCATTGCGCCGTCACCTCAAGCGCACCACGGTGATCGCGGCCAAGGTCACCGGCATCGACCACGCTCAGAAGGTCGCGACGATCACACCGATCGAGGGTGCGCCGTATCAGCTGGAGTACGACCAGATCGTCGTGACCGCGGGCGCCGTGTCGCGCACGTTCCCGATTCCCGGGATCGCCGACAACGCGATCGGACTGAAGACGATCGAAGAGGCCGTCGCGATCCGCGACCGCCTCATGTCGAACTTCGACAAGGCCTCCAACCTGCCCCCCGGACCCGAGCGCGACCGTCTTCTGACGGTCGTCGTGATCGGCGGCGGGTTCGCCGGCATCGAGGTGTTCGCGGAGCTGCGCTCGCTCGCGTCCGCGCTGGTGAAGTACTACCCGCAGGTCACCTTCAACGACACGCATTTCCACCTGATCGAGGCGATGGGCCGAATCATGCCCGAAGTGTCGCTGAAGACGAGCGAATGGGTGCTGAAGGATCTTGCCAAGCGAGGGGCGTCCGTTCACCTGGACACCCAGGTGACCGGTGCCGTCGGCGGCAACGTCGAGCTGTCGACCGGTGAGGTCATCCCCAGCGACCTGATCATCTGGACGGCCGGTGTGATGGCCAACCCGACCGTCGTGCGCGGCGGCGACCTTCCGGTCGAGGAGCGCGGCCGCATCCGCACGCGCGCCGACCTGCGGGTCGGCTCGGAAGAGGAGATCGTCGAGGGCGCTTGGGCCGCGGGTGACGTCTCGGCGGTTCCCGACCTGTCCGGCGGCGGCATCGGCGGCTACTGCGTGCCCAATGCCCAGCACGCCGTCCGTCAGGCGAAGCTTCTCGCGAAGAACCTCGTCGCCGTATTGCGCGGCGAGCTTCCGCGCGAGTACTTCCACAAGAACCTCGGTGCCGTTGCAGGCCTCGGTCTCTACAACGGCGTGTTCCAGTCCGGAAACCTCGCTCTGAAGGGCATCATCGCCTGGGTCGCCCACCGCGGCTACCACGGCCTGGCCATGCCCTCGTGGGAGCGCAAGTTCCGCGTCCTGTGGGGCTGGTGGAACAACCTCTGGCTGCGCCGCGACATCGTGAACCTCCAGGCCGTGCAGGATCCGCGCTACGTCTTCGAGGAGTTCGCCGCCCGTCCGCGGCCGCCGCAGCCCGTCGAGGCGGCGGCACCGGCGAAGGTCACGGCCGCGCCGGCCGCGCCGAAGAAGGTCGCCGCGCGCAGCTGACCGGTACCGTGGAGGCGTCCGCTCTTCGAGCGCGCCCCCGTAGCCCAACCGGCAGAGGCAGGCGACTTAAAATCGCTTCAGTCCGGGTTCGAATCCCGGCGGGGGTACGGATGACCGCGCCGCCCGCAGGGTGGCGCGGTCATCCGTACCCCCACATAGGGATTCAAGCCGTTCGGGCGGGCCCACGCCGCCGGAGGCTCCGCCCGCGGCGCAGCCGCGAGTGGAGCGGCGGTGGGGACGAATCCCGGCGGGGTACCCGTACCGCCCCACCCGGCGGCGCGGCACCGTCAACCCGCGAACCGCCTGCGCCGTAGGCTGGTCCGCATGTGTGCCCACTCGCCGGAGAGCGTGATGCGATGACGATCGACCTGCTGGCCGGCGACGATTCGACCACGGCGTGGACGGATCCCGCCGCGTACTGGGCATCGATGACCGATGCCGTCGCCGACGTCTCCGGGCCGGTGGCAGCGCTGAACCTCCCGGCGCTCCGCTACAACGCGCTCGACATGATCGTCCGCTCCGGCGGGGTGCCGATCCGCGTGGCGAGCAAGTCCGTCCGGGTGCGCGAGGTCATCGACGCCACGCTCGCCCTGCCGGGTTACGCAGGCATCCTCGCGTTCACGCTGCCGGAGGCTCTCTGGCTGGCCGAGGATCACGAGGACGTCGTGCTGGGCTACCCGACCGTCGATCGCGCCGCGCTCGCCGCGCTCGCCCGCGACGAGCGGGCGGCGGCACGGGTGACGCTGATGGTCGATGACCTGAGCCAGCTCGATCTGGTCGACGCGATGGTGGCGCCCGGCGGTCGCGCGACGATCCGCGTCGCCATCGACGCGGACGCGTCGTGGCGCGCGCCCGCGCTCGGCCACATCGGCGTGCATCGGTCGCCGGTGCATGATCCCGGCGAGGTCGCGAACCTCGCGCGCGCGATCGTCGCGCGCCCGGGCTTCCGTCTGGTCGGACTCATGATGTACGAGGCCCAGATCGCCGGGCAGGGAGACGCCACCGGCTCCGGCGACGGCGTCATCCGCTGGATGCAGCGGCGCTCCGGGCACGAGCTGCTCGCCCGACGCGCCGCGATCGTCAGCGCGCTGCGCGACATCGCCCCCTTGGAGTTCGTCAACGGCGGCGGCACCGGCTCTCTCGAGCTGACCGCGTCAGACCTCGCGGTCACCGAGCTCACAGCGGGCAGCGGCCTGCTCGCCGGTCACCTCTTCGACGGCTATCGCGCGTTCGATCCGGCTCCCGCGGCTGCGTTCGCGCTCGAGGTCGTGCGCAAGCCCCAGCCCGATATCGCGACGGTCCTCGGCGGCGGCTGGATCGCCTCCGGGCCTCCGGTGGCGTCGCGTCAGCCGCTGCCGGTGTGGCCCGCGGGGCTTCGCACGCTCGCGCGCGAAGGTGCCGGAGAGGTGCAGACGCCGCTCCAGGGCGAATCGGCTCGCGCGCTGAAGGTCGGGGACCGGGTGTGGTTCCGCCACTCGAAGAGCGGCGAGCTGGCCGAGCGCGTGGACCGCTATCACGTTGTCGACGGCGACCGCCTGATCGGCGAAGCGCCCACGTATCGAGGCGAAGGGAAGTCGTTCCTATGACCCGTCTTGGAGGGACGTGGCAGAACTGGGGGCGCACCGAAGAGGTGCGTCCGCTGCGCACCGAGTTCCCCGACTCGACCGCCGCCGTGCAGCGGTCGGTGAAGGCCGCTGCGAAGCACGGCATGCAGGTCAAGGCCATCGGCGCCGGCCACAGCTTCACCGGGATCGCCGTCGCCCCCGGCGTGCTGCTGGACCTCACCGATCTCACGGGTCTCGTCTCGGCCGACCGTGAACGCGGCCGCGTGACGTTGCGCGCGGGCACGCGCCTGCACGATGTTCCGAGGCTGCTCGCACCATACGGCCTGGCGATGCCCAACCTCGGCGACATCGACCGCCAGTCCATCGCCGGCGCGATCTCCACCGGCACGCACGGCACCGGCGCCCGGTTCGGCGGCATCGCCACCCAGGTCACGGGCGCGACCCTCGTCACTGCCGACGGGGAGCTCCTGACCGTCGACGAGAACGAGAACAGCGAGCTGCTCCCCGCCGTCGCCCTCGGGCTCGGCGCCCTCGGCATCCTCGTCGAGGTCACCTTGCAGTGCGTCCCGGCATTCGTCCTGCACGCCGTCGAGCAGCCCGAGGGTCTGGGCGACGTGCTCGAGTCGCTCGAGCACCGGGTCGCGGCATCCGATCACTTCGAGTTCTACTGGTTTCCGCACACGGACAAGGCGATGACCCGGACCAATGCGCGCTCTGCCGGAGAGCGCTGTGCGCCACCCGAGGCCGCCTTTGCGCAAATGGGTGGACGATGTCGCGCTCGGCAGCGTGAGCCACGAGGTCGCGTGCCGGCTCGGGCATCTGGTGCCCGCGCTGTCCCCGCCGCTGAACCGGCTGTCTGTCGTGCTGTGGAGCAACAGAGAGTTCACGGATGCCTCGCCCCGCGTCTTCGCGACCTATCGACCGGTGCGATTCCGGGAGATGGAGTACGCACTGCCCGCCGAGAACGTCAGGCCGGCCTTCGACGCCGTGCAGGCCCTCATCGCCGAGCGCGGATGGCGGATCGGCTTCCCGATCGAAGTGAGGTTCGCCGCGTCCGACGATCTCTGGCTGTCGACCGCTCACGGGCGCGAGTCGGGCTACATCGCGGTGCATCGCTATTGGCGAGAAGACCCGACCGAGTACTTCGAGGCCGTCGAGCAGATCATGCTGGGCTTCGAAGGGCGCCCGCATTGGGGCAAGATGCACACGCTGGATGCCGCAGCCCTGCGTCAGCGGTACCCCCGGTTCGACGACTTCGTCGCCCTGCGCGACCGCCTCGACCCGGATCGGATGTTCCGCAACACCTACCTCGACCGAGTCCTCGGTGAGTAAGGGCTGAGAGTCGTGAGGCGGCTCTCATCTGCGGTGGCGCCGGTGGCTAGTATGAACTCAAACCTCGAACGGAGTCGCGCGTCATGTGGGAATGGCTGATCCCGGTACTCATCGTCGTGGCGCTGGTCGTCATCGTCGGCATCTATCTGTGGGCGACGTACAACTCGCTCGTCGCGCTCAACGTTCGCGTCGACGAGGCGTGGAGCGACATCACCGTGCAGCTGAAACGGCGTGCCGACCTGCTGCCCAATCTCATCGAGGCGGTGAAGGGGTACGCGGCGCATGAGAAGGCGGTCTTCGAGAACGTCACCCGGGCGCGAGCCGAGACCCTCAGTGCGGGCGGTCCCGCCGAGGCGGGAGTCGCTGAAGGCCATATGCAGCAAGCGCTGAAGTCCCTCTTCGCGGTGGCCGAGGCCTACCCCCAGCTGCAGGCGAGCCAGAACTTCCTGCAGCTGCAGCAGTCCATCGTCGACACCGAGGACAAGATCCAGGCGTCCCGCCGCTTCTACAACGGCGGCGTGCGGGAGCTGAACACCAAGATCAAGGTGTTCCCGAACAACCTCTTCGCCCGCAACCTCGGATTCACCGAACGCGAGTTCTTCGAGGTCGTGGACGGCGCGGCGATCTCCGAGCCGCCCCGCGTGCAGTTCTGACCTAGTACGTGTACAGCGCCATCGCGCGCAACAAGCGCAATACGTGGTTCATCCTCATCGTCTTCGTGCTGTTCCTTGGCGCGATCGGGCTGCTGGCGGGATGGCTCGCGGGCAACAACTGGTGGATCACCGCGTTCATCCTCGTCTTCGCAGCGGGATACGCGACGTTCCAGTACTTCTTCGCCGATCGCGAGGCGATTGCGATGTCCGGCGCGGTGGAGGTGGGCCGGACGGACGCCCCGCGCTACTACCGGCTCGTCGAGAACCTGTGCATCACCACGGGGACGCCGATGCCGAAGCTCTACGTCGTCGAGGATCCTGCACCGAACGCCTTCGCCACGGGGCGCAAGCCCGAGCAGGCATCGATCACGGTCACGACCGGCCTGTTCGAGCTGATGACCGACCGCGAACTGGAAGGTGTCCTCGGTCACGAGCTGGGGCACATCCGCAACTACGACATCCGCGTCTCGCTGATCGTCTTCGGCCTTGTCGTCGCGGTCGGGATCCTCGCGGACATCTTCATGCGCTTCGCGTTCTACGGCGGTCGACGCGGCGGCAGCGGTCAGGCCCAGCTGCTGTTCCTGGTCTTCGGCATCGTCGCCGCGCTGGTCGCGCCGCTCCTCGCAGGCGCGGTGCAGGCCGCGATCTCACGGCAGCGCGAGTACCTCGCCGATGCGACCAGCGCGATGACGACGCGCGATCCCGACGGGCTCGCGTCGGCGCTGGCGAAGCTCGGCGAATTCGGTCAGCCGCTCAAGAGGGCGAACACGTCCATGGCGCACCTGTGGATCGCGGACCCGCTGAGGCCGAATGGGCTCACGCGCATGTTCGCGACCCATCCGCCGATAGCCGATCGGATCGAGCGCCTGCAGACGATGGGCGGCACCTTCTAGCGGTGCCGGCGTCGGGGCGATCCGGCGTCTGCGCTGCCCGCTAGCCTCGCACCATGGCTGCACCGGTTGACCCGTGAGGAGGCGCGCCGCATCGCCGTGCGCGCGCAGCTGCTGACGGCGGACCGTCCGGGCGGCATCGTCGAGGCGGTCGACGGACTGGCGCTCGTGAACATCGATCCGACCGCCGCAGTCGCGCCGAGCGCCGACCACATCCTGTGGAGCCGGATCGGGTGGCCGTACCAGGCTGCCGACCTCGCCCACGCGATCGAAGACGACCGTGCGATCTTCGAGTGGGCCGGCTTCTACCGACCGATGGCCGACCTGTCGCTCTACCTGCCGATGATGCGCGCGTGGCCGGCGTGGAGCGCGCACCGCGAGTGGCTGGCGGCCAACGGCCGCTTCCGCCGCGACGTGCTGGCGCAGCTGCGCGCCGAAGGACCGCTGCGAACCGGTGAGATCCCCGACACGAGTCAGGTGGCTTGGAGATCGACGGGATGGACGAACAACCGCAACGTCACCCAGATGCTGGATTTCCTCGTGATGCGCGGCGAAGTGGCGGTGTCGGGGCGCGACGGCAAGGAGCGGGTGTGGGATGTCGCAGAACGGGTGTACCCGGCCGATACAGCCGAGCTGACCGCCGAGGATGCGGCGCGGCTGCGCGCCGAGCGGCGACTCGGGTACCTGGGCGTGGCCCGGCCCACCGCGACCAAGCAGCCGGTCGAGCCCATCGACGTCGGAGCCGTCGGGGACGAGGCGACCGTGGATGGCGTCGAGGGCTCGTGGCGCGTCGATCCGACGCTGCTCGACACGGCCGAGACCTTCGAGCCCCGCACCGCCCTTCTGTCTCCGTTCGACCGGCTCGTGTTCGATCGCGCTCGCGCGCAGGACCTGTTCGGATTCGAGTACATCGTCGAGATGTACAAGCCGGCAGCGAAGCGACGCTGGGGGTACTTCGCGCTCCCGATCCTGCACGGCGATCGACTCATCGGGAAGCTGGATGCCGCTGCCGACCGGAAGGCGGGAGTGTTCCGCGTCGCCGCGATCCACGAGGACGAGCCGTTCTCGACGCAGGTCTCCGACGAGGTGCACGCCGAGGTGCGCGAGCTTGCCGCGTGGCTCGGGCTGGATGTCACCGGCATCCCGGCGGTCTAGACACCTCACCCCGGGGGATGGAGGTTCACCCGACGGCGAGCACCATCTCGTCGCCCTGGAACGACAGGCTTCCGCGCAGCGCCCAGTCGTCGGCGCGGTAGGTGAAGCTCGCCGTGGCGCCCGCGCGCGTCGCGCCGGTCGCGGTGGCGACGACGATGCCGTCCGTCGCGGCGAACGAGCGCCCGTCCGCGGCGAGCGCGAGAACCGGACGCTCATCGATGCGGAACGCGATCGAGGTCAGTGTCGCGAGGTCGGCGGCCCACGGCACGCGGAGGCCGCAGTTCGCGGGCACCGCCGCCGCGGGCTGTGTGCACTCGTCGGCGTACGCGTCGATCTGGGCCTGCGCAGCGGAGGTCGCTTCCGGCGTGATGGATGCCTCGAGCGTGACGGTGACGGACTCGTCGTTGCTGAGGGCGACCGAGCCCGATCCGCTGAGCAATCCGCGGGGAGCCGGTTCGAGCCCATACTCGGCGGGAAGGAGTGGGACCGGCGTCCCGGCCGGCGCGAGTGCGCCGCCCACCCACGCGGAGTCGCCGGCAGGAGAATCGGTACCCGAGAGGACGGGTGCCACCTCCAGAGAGGCAAGATAGTCGCCGACGAGCGCCCAGCGTCCGCCTTCGTTCCCCAGGACGAAGAACACGTCGCGTCGCTCCCCGTCCAGCTCGACGGAGGCACGGACACGGGTCATATCAGGGCCCGGATCGATCTCCTCGATGCGCGGGTCTTCGACGAACCCGTCGGCACCGGCGAAGGCGTCTGCGATGACCTGCTCGGTGGCGTCGTCGAGGTGCATCGACCGCATCGCGTCGATCGACGCGAAGTCGCCGGCGGACAGCGCATCGAGGTAGCTGCGGGCCGCGTCCTCCACGCTGGGAGGGCGTGCGAGCGACCACCAGGCGAGCCCTCCGCCGACGAGCAACGCGGCCGCTGCGACCGCGATGCCGACGATCGCGCCACGCTTCACCCGTCTACGCTAACGCGCTCCGGTTCTGCGGGCTCCGGCTCGTCGGGTGCCAGCGCGATCGCCTCGGCGGTGCCGTTGTCGTGCCGGGATGCCTCGGTCAGCACGGCCGCGAGGTGATCGGTGGCATCGCCCCATCGCGACACGGAGATCCTTTCGAGGCCCTGCCAACGTGCGGCGGCGCGGAGCTCGTCGGCGAGGCGAGGCGCGGCATCCGTCGGTCGTCCGTGCTCCCACCACGCAGACTGCACGAGCAGCGTCGAGGATGCCCGATCGGCCTTCAGGTCGACGCGGCCGACGATGTCATCGCCGATCAGCACCGGCAGTGAGTAGTACCCGAACCGTCGCCGCGGAGCGGGGGTGTAGATCTCGATCCGGTACTCGAAGTCGAACAGGCGCTCGGCGCGTTCGCGGAACCAGACGACGGGATCGAACGGGGTGAGGATCGCGGCGGCATCGACGCGCCGGGGGAGCGAGGCATCGCGGTGGACCCACGCCTTCGCCGGTCGGCCCCCCGACTGCCACCCCTGCACCGTGACGGGCTGCAGCACGCCCGAGTCCTCGAGTTCGCCGATCGCGGTCATCACGGCACGGCGGTCCTTGATGCGCCAGTAGTCGGCGAGATCGGATGCCGTCCCGACGCCGTGCGCCTTGCCAGCGCGTGCGATCAGCTCTCGGATCGCGTCCGTGCGGGCGACGGGGGCAGCGAGCGTGGCGGCGGGCAGCACGTGCTCGGCCAGGCCGTAGCGGCGCTCGAAGCCCCGGCGGCCGGCGATCGCCACCTCGCCGAACAGCCACAGGTACTCGAGGGCGTTCTTGACGACGTCCCAGTCCCACCAGGGACCGCGTGCCGCCTTCTTGGCATCGTGCTCGATCTGGGCCGGACGCAGCGGCCCGCGCTCGGCCAGTTCGGCGCGGACCCAGTCGATGATCTCGCGATGGGTCTGGAACCAGCCGTCCGGCTTGGTGCCGTACTTGGCTCGCATCTCATCCATGCGGAAGCGGAACAGCCCCCAGTCCGCCGCGGGGATAAACGACGCGATATGCGCCCAGAACTCGACGTACGGCGCGCGGTCGGGCGAAGAGCAGTCTGTCCAGCGCCGCCGGGTCGTACGGACCCAGGCGCGAGAACAGGGGCATGTAGTGGGACCGGGCGAAGACGTTGACCGAGTCGATCTGCAGCGTGGACATGCGCGCCATGGCCAGATTGAGCTGCCGGGTGCCGGCGACCGTGGGCCGGGGCTGCGCGAACCCTTGAGCGGCGAGGGCGATTCGACGCGCCTCCGCGACGCTCAGCGACTCCTTCACGGCGATAAGCCTAGCCGCGTGTTCCGACACGGCTTCTGGGGGCGCTCACCGCGACAGTCGGCACGCGGATGTCGACCGCAACGCCGCCCGTCGCCCGCCCGCTGCGTGCCGCCAGCGGGCCCCTAGACTGGCGTGATGAGCGGCCCTGAAGACAAGCCCCGAGGCTCGCTTTTCGATGCTCTGCGCGACCGGAGCCGCGTCGTCACGTCGGAGTTCTCCAGCACCGTGCCACGCGGCCTGCGTGTCGCGACCGCCTACTCGTGGCGCTTCCTGGTGGTGGCGGCGGCGATCGGCGTGGCGATCTGGCTGATCATCCAGCTGAAGCTCCTGGTCATCCCGCTCATGATCTCGATCCTGATCACGGCGCTGCTCTGGCCGTTCTTCACCTGGATGCTTCGGCACCGTATGCCGCGCTGGGCGGCGATCGCGATCTCGGTGATCGGCACACTGGCGATCGTGGTCGGGCTCCTCTGGCTCGTGATCTGGCAGATCAGGGGTGAGTGGTCGTCGGTGCAGGTGCGCACCATCGATGCGATCGACCAGTTCCGGCAATACCTCATCGATGGTCCGCTGCACCTCACCGAGGCCCAGATCGACGACCTGCTCGCACAGGCGCTGAACCTGATCCAGGAGCAGGCCGAATTGCTGTGGTCGGGGGCACTCGCGCTCGGCAGCACACTCGGGCATGTCGCCGTCGGCGCTCTGCTCTCGCTCTTCATCCTGCTGTGCCTCCTCGCGGACGGCGGCGGCATCTGGCGCTGGACGACGCGGCTGTTCCCCACGAACGCGCGACCGGCCGTCGACGGTGCCGCCCGTGCCGGCTGGGTCATGGTCGTCAGCTACGCGCGCACGCAGCTTCTCGTCGCGACGATCGACGCGATCGGCATCGGGCTGGGTGCGTTCCTGCTGGGTGTGCCGCTCGCGATCCCGGTCGCCGTCCTCGTCTTCCTCGGCGCATTCGTCCCTATCGTCGGCGCCGTCTTCACAGGCGCCCTGGCCGTGTTCCTCGCGCTCGTGTACAACGGCCCGTGGACCGCGCTCTGGATGCTCATCGTGGTCCTCGGCGTCCAGCAGATCGAGGGGCATGTCCTCCAGCCGCTCCTGATGGGCTCCGCGGTGAAGGTCCACCCGCTCGCCGTCGTCCTGGTGGTCGCCGGCGGCGCCCTGATCGCGGGCATCCCCGGTGCCCTGTTCGCCGTGCCGCTTGCGGCGTTCGTCAACGTCGTGGCCGTCTACATCGGAAATCGTGCGTGGGAGGCGGGAGCACGGCCACCCACCAACGACCTCATCTGGACCACGGTTCCGCGCCCGAGGAGGGTTCGTACGTGAGCATCCCCACCCTGGCGGAGTTCGAGGATGCCGCCGCCTTCCTCGATGGCGTCATCACGCGCACGCCGGTCGACCAGTCGCAGCATCTCTCCGAGCTGCTCGGCGTCCCGGTGCACCTGAAGCTGGAGAACCTCCAGCGCACCGGATCCTTCAAGATCCGCGGTGCGACCTACCGGCTGTCCCGGCTGACGGCCGAGGAGCGCGCGCGCGGCGTCGTGGCCGCTTCGGCCGGCAACCATGCGCAGGGCGTCGCGCTTGCCGCGCAGGCCCTCGGCATCTCCGCGACGATCTTCATGCCGCTCGGCGTGCCCGTCCCGAAGCTCCTGGCCACTCGCGGCTACGGCGCCGACGTCGTTCTCGAGGGCGCGACGGTCGAGACGCCGCTGCGCCTCGCCGCCGAGTTCGCCGAGCGCACCGGCGCCGTGCTCATCCACCCGTTCGATCACCGAGACATCATCATCGGGCAGGGCACGCTCGGTCTCGAGCTCTTCGACGCGGTGCCCGACATGGACACCGTCCTGCTGGGGATCGGCGGCGGCGGTCTCATCGCGGGCGTCGCCGCCGCGGTCAAGGCGCGTGCTGCCGCCGTCGGCAGGCAGGTGCGGGTCATCGGCGTGCAGGCCGAGAATTCCGCTGCGTACCCGTCGTCACTGGCGGCGGGGCATCCGATCGAGGTCCGCACACGGCCGACGATCGCCGACGGGATCGCCGTGGCGCGCCCGGGCGACATCCCGTTCGAGATCATCCGCGAGCTCGTCGACGAGGTCGTCACCGTGACCGACGACGACATCGCCCGCGCACTGCTGATGCTGCTCGAGCGGGCCAAGCAGGTCGTGGAGCCCGCCGGTGCCGTGGGGGTGGCCGCGATCCTCGCGGGGAAGATCACACCGACGGGACCGACCGTGTCGGTGCTCTCGGGCGGGAACATCGATCCGCTGCTGCTGCAGCGGGTCGTCTCGCACGGACTGGCGGCATCCGGTCGCTACATGACGCTGCGGATCCCGCTTCCCGATCGTCCGGGTCAGCTGGCGCGCGTGTCGGAGCTGCTCGCCCATGCCGGGGCGAATGTCATCGAAGTGATGCACACCAGGCACGGGCAGGGCCTTCAGATCAGCGAGGTCATCCTGCAGCTGAGCGTCGAGACCCGAGGCGAGGAGCACCGCGCCCACGTGATCGACATCCTGCAGGGGGCGGGATTCGCACCGACCGTCGTCCCGGACTGACTGACGCTCCGACGCAGTCAGGGCGCGGCTCACTGACCCGTGTAGGTCTCCACCTTCACGACCTCGACCGAAATCTCGCGCCCGTTCGGTGCGGTGTACGAGGTCTTCTCGCCTTCCTTGAGGCCGAGGATCGCCGCGCCGAGAGGCGACGCCTCGCTGTAGACGTCGAGCTCCGAGTCGACGGCGATCTCGCGGTTGCCGAGCAGGAAGACCTCTTCGCCGCCGGCCACGATCGCAGTCACCACGGTGCCGGACTCCACGACGCCCGTGCTCTCCGGCGCCTCGCTGACGGTCGCGGTCTTCAGGAGGTGCTGGAGCGTGCGAATGCGGGCCTCCTGCTTGCCCTGTTCGTCCTTGGCGGCGTGGTAGCCGCCGTTCTCCTTGAGGTCGCCCTCCGCGCGCGCGGACTCGATGCGCTTGGCGATCTCCTCGCGACCCGTGGTCGAGAGTCGCGCGAGCTCGGCGGCGAGTCGGTCGTACGCATCCTGGGTCAGAAATGTCACAGGGGCATCGTTGGACACGAGTGTCTCCTTCCGGCGGCGAGGGCGGTGTCGATCAACCACCCTCAGCGGCTCGCATGTCAAAACGCCCCGGCTCCGGCCAGGGCGTCAATCGACTGTGGTCAGGTCAGACTACGTCACCCAGCAGGCGTTGACCAAACCTGTGGTCGCCTCGGCGGTCGTGGGAATCGTCTCCCGGAATGCCCTTGCCCGCAGCTCCGAGGCGGGGTATTCGACGATCTTCCAGCCGACGACGCCGTGTTCGGCATCCTGTGCTTCGATCGCACACGCCACCGAACGCCCCGTAGGGGACGTGATCTGGAATGACAGCGTCACCGTCCGTGCGTCCTCGACCGCGAACCCCGTCGTGTCGACGTCGACGTCATCGAGCGAGCTCGCGATCGTCATCCAGGCGAACAGCCCCGCCAGGATCGCGCCGACCGCCACGATGATCCCGATGGTCCACCGTCTGCGCGGCGAACTCGTGCGTCCGTAACGCTCGTCGAGCATGTCCTGTGTGGTCATCGGGCCCTGTCGGAGAGTGTGCGCCGCCGCGAAGATTAGGCTGGAGTCTCCAGGCTATGCGCTCTCGCGCGGAACGAGGACACCATGCACGATGCGTTCGCCGCCCTCGCGTACGTCGGTGCCGCGACGCCTACGCCGCAGCCGACGGTGGACCCTGAACTGGTGACTCCCGGGCCATGGGGCTTCGTGGTGATCGCGCTTCTGGCGCTGGCCGTCGTGGCGCTCGTGTGGGACATGATGCGCCGCATCCGGCGCGGTCGCGTCCGGGCCGACATCAACGAGGAGCTGGAGGCCGAGCAGCAGGCCGCGGACGCCACTCGGGCGACGGAGGTCGACGACCAGGACATCGATGCAGGAGGGTCCGACGATGACTCTGGGGGCGACGCCGGGTCGGCGACCAATCCACCGAAACGCTGAGGTCGACGCGTTCGGCTTCGGCTCGGCGCCCCGCGCCGAACGGCCGGATCAGCCGTGGTACGCCGGGTTCAGCGCGATCAGCAGGCACGCGGTCCAGTGGCAGAGGAACGCCAGCACGGTGCATACGTGGAAGATCTCGTGGAACCCGAAGTGGCCGGGCCACGGGTTGGGTCGCTTGAGCGCGTAGACGACCGCGCCGCCCGTGTAGAGCAGCCCGCCGGCGATGACGAGGATCATCATCGCGGCGTTCGCCTGGAACAGGTCGATCATGTACATCACCGCCGCCCACCCGAGCAGAAGGTACAGGGCGACGTAGAGCCATCGCGGGGCATCGATCCAGAACACGCGGAACAGGATGCCGAGGATCGCGCCGCCCCAGACCAGCGACAGCAGGATGATCGCCTTGTCGGTCGGAAGCGCGAGCACGGCGATGGGTGTGTACGTGCCGGCGATCAGCAGAAGGATGTTCGCGTGATCGATCCTCTTCAGGATGGCGCGGGTCGTCGGACTCCAGTCGAACCGGTGGTAGAGGGCCGAGTTGCCGAACAGCAGCAGCGATGTGGCCATGAAGACCGCGCATGCCCATTTCGCCGGCGCGCCCTGGGCGAGCACGATCAGGACGATGCCCGCGGCGATCGCGATCGGGAACGTCGCGGCGTGGATCCAGCCGCGCCAGGACGGGCGGATATCGATCTTCGCGTCGAGCTCCGCCGCCTCCAGCAGGGGCAGCTGCGGCATCTCGGCGCCGTCATCCGCGAACTGTTCGGATCTCGTCCTGCGGGCCACCGTTCGAGCCTACGCGTCGGAGTATGCCCTGGCCGGCACGCGCGTGACGGACCGGCGGTAGCGTAGGCGTGTGAGTGCGTCGAGCGAGGGCAGAGGGCCTCTTTATCGGCTGTACATCAGTCGGCTGCGCCGCCAGCTCGCCCAGGCACCCGTGCCGCGGCACGTCGCGATGATGATCGACGGCAACCGCCGCTGGGCGCGACAGCTCGGCTACGACTCCGCCGCGCACGGTCACCGCGCGGGCGCGGCAAAGATGCGCGAGTTCCTGGAATGGTGCGACGACGTCGGCGTTCGGGTCGTCTCGCTGTATCTGCTCTCGACCGACAACCTGCGCAAGCGCGATTCGCAGGAGCTCGCCGACCTGATCGAGATCATCGCCGAACTCGCCGAAGAGCTCTCGCATGAGCGGGACTGGCGGGTGCAGCACATGGGCCGCGCGCACCTGCTGCCACCCGACCTGGCACGCGTGCTCGCCTCCGCTGAGGAGCGCACCAAGGATCACACCGGCCTGCACGTCAACCTCGCCGTCGGGTACGGCGGGCGAGGCGAGATCGTGGATGCCGTCCGCAGCATCATCGCAAAGCACGACGAGGAAGGCGGCTCGCTCGAGGAGCTCGCCGCGAGCCTCACGCCCGAGCAGATCGGCGAGCATCTCTACACCGGCGGCCAGCCGGATCCCGACCTCGTGATCCGCACTTCGGGGGAGCAGCGACTGAGCGACTTCCTGCTGTGGCAATCGGCGCACAGCGAGTTCTACTTCGTCGAGGCGCTCGGACCCGACCTGCGCGAGGTCGACTTCCTCCGCGCGATCCGCGACTACGCGACCCGCGACCGCCGCTACGGCAGCTGACGCCCTGTTCTCGGCAGGACCGTGGTGTGCCCGGCTCCCGGCCCGCGAGCCGCCCCACCGTGCCAGAATATGACGGGTGACGGACCTGGACACCTTTACGGCTTCGTTCGACGGCGAACCCGGATATCTGGACTGGGCGGCGTTCGGACCGCTCTCTCCGGCAGTGCGCAGCGAGGTGCATGCCGATGCGGAGCTGCTGGGGTCGGGGCGTCGGACCGGGATCGACCTCGTCGCCGAGCACATGCCCGAAGCGCGCGAGCTTCTCGCCGAATTGCTCGATGCGGATGCCGAGCAGGTCGTGCTGCAGCCCTCCACGACCTACGGGCTCATGCACGCGATCTACGGCCTCGCGGGCGGCCTGATGCTCTCCCGGGCGGAGTTCCCGAGCCTGACCGTGACCGCCACCCGTGCCGCGGATGCGCTCGGCTCGATCGACCTGCAGTGGCTCGATCCCGAGGACGGATTCGTGACCCCCGACCTGGTTCGTGGGGCGCTGACCGACGATACGCGTGCGCTCGCCGTCAGCCTGGTCGACTTCCGCACCGGCTACCGCGCCGATCTGTCCGCCCTGCGGGACGTGATCGGCGACCGCCTGCTCATCGTGGACGCGATCCAGGGATTCGGCGCCGTCGAGGCCGACTACGCGGCGGCCGACGTCGTCTGCGGCAACGGCTACAAGTGGCTGCGGGCCGGCCGGGGGACCGGCTGGGCGTGGTTCGGCGAACGGGCACTGGAGCGCATCGCCCCGGTCCTGTCCGGCTGGGCGGGAACGGATGAAGACCTCCCCACGGACGACGTGCCCCTGCCCGCGGCATCGGCGCAGGCGTTCTCCGTCAACCACCCCGATCTCCTCGCGGTAGCGCGGCTCGCGACGGCGCTGCGCGAAGTACGGGACTTCGGCGTGGAGCACATCGACGCCGAACTGTCGCAGCGCTGCCACGACGTGATGTTCTTCGCCGATCGCTACGACGTGCCGATCATCACGCCCCGCGAGCCCGAGCGCCGTGCCGGCATCGTCACGCTGGCGCCCGCGCCGCAGGACGTCGGGCCGCTGGCTGCGTCGCTGGCCAATCACGGAATCACGGTGACCGTGCGCTCGGGCATCGTCCGCGTCGCCCCGCACGTCGGAACCGGGGCGGACACCCTGCGCCTGTTCGGCGACGCACTGGCCGCGTTCTCGTCCGCTCGGGTGTGGTGACGGTGCCGCATACGCGTGAGGAATTCACCCACCGGTAACATCCGCCAGCGTGTCGGTAACGCGACTGTCGTGCACCGGTCGTAGCGTCATGTCATCGGGCAAAGTGCCCGGTCGGGTCGGCCGCCTTACGGATCGCGACTCGTGACCCCATGGTCGACTCGTGACTGCCGGGTGATTCCACCCGGGTCGGGAGTGGGTTGTGACGACACGAGCACCAGAGCAGCAGCATCGTCAGGACGTCGACGAGGTCGCCGAGCAATCCGAGGATCTGCGCACGTACGTCCTGGACACATCTGTGCTGCTGAGCGATCCGCGGGCGTACTTCCGCTTCGCAGAGCACAACGTCGTGATCCCCGTCGTCGTGGTCACCGAACTCGAGGGCAAGCGCCACGATCCCGAAATCGGCTACTTCGCACGGCAGGCCCTCCGGCACCTCGACGAACTGCGGGTCGAACACGGCAGGCTCGACTTCCCCGTCCCGGTCGGCGAGGGCGGCACACTGCGCGTCGAACTGAACAACACGGAGGCCGGGGTACTGCCCTCCGGCATGCGTCTCGGCGACAACGACAGCCGGATCCTCGCCGTCGCGATGCATCTCGCGCAGGACGGTCAAGAGGTAACGATCGTCTCCAAGGATCTTCCGATGCGGGTCAAGGCCGCATCCCTCGGCATCACCGCGGAGGAGTACCTCGCCGAGCAGGCCGTCGACTCGGGCTGGACCGGCATCGCCACGATCGATGTGTCGGGCGACGACATCAGCGACCTCTATGAGGCCGAGATCGCCACGGGCGAAGAGGTGCGCGGCCTCCCGGTCAACACCGGACTCATCATCCACTCGGAGCGCGGATCCGCATTGGGGCGCGTGACAGGTGACGGCCAGTACCGCCTGGTGCGCGGTGACCGCGAGGTCTTCGGACTGCACGGGCGTTCGGCGGAGCAGCGCATCGCGATCGACCTGCTGCTGGACCCCGACGTCGGCATCGTCTCGCTCGGCGGCCGAGCCGGCACGGGCAAGTCGGCGCTGGCGCTGTGCGCGGGGCTGGAGTCGGTGCTCGAGCGTCAGCAGCAGCGGAAGGTCATCGTCTTCCGTCCGCTGTTCGCGGTGGGCGGCCAGGAGCTGGGATACCTCCCCGGCGACCAGGGCGAGAAGATGAACCCGTGGGGCCAGGCCGTCTTCGACACGCTGGGGTCGGTCGTCTCGGGCAACGTCGTCGAAGAGGTCATCGCGCGCGGTCTCCTCGAGGTCATGCCGCTCACCCACATCCGGGGTCGCTCGCTCCACGACGCGTTCGTGATCGTCGACGAGGCGCAGTCGCTCGAGCGCAACGTGCTGCTGACGGTGCTGAGCCGGATCGGGCAGAACTCCCGCGTCGTGCTCACCCACGACGTCGGACAGCGCGACAATCTGCGCGTCGGCCGCCACGACGGCGTCGCGTCGGTGATCGAGACCCTCAAGGGCCACGACCTGTTCGGGCACGTGACGCTCGTGCGCTCGGAGCGCTCCGCGATCGCCGCGCTCGTCACCGACCTGCTCGAGGCGGGGGAACTCGCCTGAACCTCTGCGTCTGATCGGGCGCCGAAGGGCCGGGATGCAGCATCCCGGCCCTTCAGCATGAGAAGAGTCTCATGCGTATCTCCTCTTCTGCTCTTCTCGGTCTGTCACGATGGATGAGGCGCGACATTCGTGCGCCGAAATCAGAAGGAGATGCGTGGATAGTCGGACGCGACTTGCGATCGGTGGCATGGTCACCGTCGCCGCGAGCGTTGCCGTCGTCTGCGTGGTCGCGATGACCAGCTCGGTCGCCCTGGCGGATGCCGCCGGTGCACCGGTCGGATCGCGACCTGTCGTCGTCCCTTCTGCGGCGACGACTCCCATCGCCTCCCCGACCCCGTCGGCGATCCCCCCGGCAGCCCAGGCGCCGGTGCCCGTCGTCGAGGCCGAGACGGTGCCCGCACCCGATCCCGAGGACATCGCCGCCCCGCAGAATCCCTCCGGCAGCGTCGCCGAGCCCTCGCTCGCGGTCGAGGACCAGCTCGTGGCCGAGGTCACGGCATCCGGGTCCTGGGACTCCGTCCTCGAGTGGGCCGAGCAGCGCGGCTGGAGTGCCGCCCGCGTCGACGCGTGGATCAGCCGCCTCGAGGCGAAGCTCGAGCGCGAAGGCGGCTCGGCTCCCGACCGGCTGGTCCCCCCGGACCTCGGTCCCGGGTCTCTCACCGAATCGAAGAATTCCGCGCGAGCGGACAAGAGCTCCGGCCGCGACCTGTCTGGGTCGTCGTCCGGATCGAAGAGAGGGCAGTCGCAGGTTCCCCCAAGCTGATGCGATTGCCACGGCCGGCAACCCCCAGTCCGGCCTCTCCCAGCCCCCGGTGTCCCCCAACACCGGGGGCTTCTTCGTGCACGGGGAGGGCCGGTCACTACTCCCAGCGGTAGCCGGCGCCGCGAACGGTGATGATGTGGTGGGCGCCGAGCTTGCCGCGGAGGTACCGCACGTACACATCCACCACGTTGGACCCTGGGTCGAAGTCGAGCCCCCAGACGCTGCTGAGAAGCTGCTCACGACTGAGCACGCGACCCGGACTCCGCAGGAACTGCTCCGCCAACGCGAACTCGCGAGCCGATAGCTCGACCTCTCGCCCGTCGACGGTGGCCCGTCGGGCGAGGATGTCGAGCACGACCTCTCCGTGCGAGACCGCGACTCCCGCCGTGGTGGTGCTCTCGCGGAGGCGCGAGCGGACGCGGGCGAGCAGCTCCTCGAACGTGAAGGGCTTCGAGACGTAGTCGTTGGCGCCGGCATCCAGGCCTTCGACCGTGTCGCGCGTGCTCGAGCGCGCCGTCAGCATGATGACCGGGACGCCCGAGCCCTGCGCCCGCAGCTGACGGAGGACATCGAACCCGTCCATCGTCGGGAGTCCGACATCCAGCAGCACCAGGTCGATGTCGCCCGCGAGCGCTCGCTCCAGCCCGTCGGCGCCGTCGTCGACGACGACGGTGCTGTAGCCGGCCGATTCCAGCCCGCGGCTGACGAACGCCGCGATGCGCGGCTCGTCCTCGACGATGAGGATCCTGCTCATCCGGCGGCCTCCCGTTGCAGCACGACGTCGCCGGCGCGCACCGGTGCGGGCAGCGGGCTCGTCGGCAGAGGCAGGTGGATCGTGAAGGTCGCCCCACCGCCGGGGGTGTCGGTGACCGCGCAGTGGCCGCCGTGCCCCTTCGCGATGGCGTCGACGATCGCGAGCCCCAGTCCTGAGCCACCGACGGTGCGCTTGCCGTGCGCCCGGTCGAACCGGCGGAAGATGCGGTGGCGAGACGCAGGGGGGATGCCGGGGCCGTGGTCGGTCACCCACAGTTCGGCTCCGGAGGCGCCGAGGCGACTGCCGAGCTGGATCGGCAAGCCGCTCGGGGTGTACTTCGCCGCGTTGTCGGCGAGCTGGAGCCACGCCTGCAGCAGGCGATCCTGGTCGGCCATGATCCGGCCCTCGGCATACGAGTCGACGCTCCAGACGTGCCCGGGGATGACGGAGACCAGTTCGCCCACCCGGCCCGTCAGCGCAGCGAGGTCGACCTCGGCCATGGAGTACGCGTCACCCTCGACCGTCGCCAGCAGGTCGATGTCGTCGACGAGCCGGGTCATCCGGTCGAGCTCGGCCATGCCGATCGCCCGCGTGCTGGCCACATCGTCGGCGTCGCTCGGATCCATGAGCTCGAGGTGGCCGCGCACGATCGTGATCGGCGTCTTGAGCTCGTGCCGCACGTCGTCCAGAAGCTGACGCTGCACGTCGACCGACCCTTCGAGCCGGTCGAGCATCGAGTTGACAGTTCGAGTCAGGTCGGAGATGTCGTCGTTTCCCTGTGGGGACAGGCGCGGTGAGAGGTCATCGAGGGTGATCGCGTCCGCGGCGTCGCGCAGATCGCGGATGGGCGAGAGCAGCCGCCCTGCGACGAACCAGCCGACCACTCCGATCGCGATCAGCACGGCGATCGCCGCCAGCGAGTAGGTCGCGATCGCCATGGTCACCGGGTTCAACTCGGCGCCGAGGTCGATCGCGCGCAGGTAGATGCCGGTCTGCGGATCACCGGGCATGGTGATCGGAATCGCGATGTACCGGAGCGAGCCCTGATCGGTCACGGCCGTGCCGATGACGGTCTCGCCCTTCGCCTCGACCTCTTCGATCGCACGATCGATCAGCTGCTCGTTCTGGGAGATGTCGAAGCCCGACAGCGTCGCGGGCCGGTACCGCGCCTGGCCGTCGATGATCGCGACGGCGCCTTCGTTGCGCGCCGGCACGAGGCGGGCGACGGCGGTGCGGAGGTAGTCCTCGATGGAGGTGAAGTCGTCGATGTCGAGGTCTTCGCTGGCGGTCGCCGCTCCAGAGCCATCGGAGTCCGTCGGGTCCTCTTCGTCGCCTGCGACGGTGTGCAGCCGCTCCACCTGCGCGGTGAGGCGCTCTCGCACCTCGATGATGACCCTCTCGCGCTGGACGAGGAATGTCACACTGCCGACGATCGCGAGGCCGATGCACGCCACAGCGAGGATCGCGGCCAGGATGCGGGCGCGAGCCGAGATGGGGCGGGACTGGCGGGTCACATCCCGAAAGTCGCGTCGGAGGGACATGTGCGGGACTCTCTCCGGGTCAGCCTGGGTGGGTCATCGACAGGAGGTCGAGCTTCTCGTCCAGCTGCTCGAGGCTCAGCTCGCCGCGGTCGACGTAACCCAGGTCGATGACCGCCTCGCGGACGGTGATTCCGTTGGCGACGGAGTGCTTCGCGATCTTGGCGGCAGCCTCGTAGCCGATCAGCTTGTTGAGCGGCGTCACGATCGAGGGCGACATCCCGGCGTACGCGGCGGTGCGCTCGATGTTCGCCTCGAGCCCGTCGATCGTCTTGTCGGCGAGGATCCGCATGGTGTTCGCCAGCAGGCGGATCGACTCGAGGACGGCGGTGCCCATCACGGGAATCGCGACGTTGAGCTCGAACGAACCCGATGCCCCCGACCACGCGACGGTCGCGTCGTTGCCGATCACCCGCGCGCACACCATGAGCGTCGCCTCGGGCACGACCGGGTTGACCTTGCCGGGCATGATCGAGGATCCGGGCTGCAGGTCCGGGATGTGCAGCTCGCCGAGACCGGTGTTGGGGCCCGATCCCATCCAGCGGATGTCGTTGTTGATCTTGGTGAGGGAGACCGCGATCGTGCGCAGCGCGCCGGAGGCCTCGACCAGGCCGTCCCGGTTGGCCTGCGCCTCGAAGTGGTCCTTCGCCTCGGTGATGGGCAGCTCGGTGTCGGAGACGATGAGCTCGATCACGCGCTGCGGGAAGCCCAGGGGAGTGTTGATGCCGGTTCCGACCGCTGTGCCGCCCAGAGGCACCTCGGCGACGCGGGGGAGCACCGACTGCACGCGCTCGATGCCGAGGCGCATCTGGCGGGCGTAGCCGCCGAACTCCTGGCCGAGCGTGACGGGCGTGGCATCCATGAGGTGCGTGCGACCGGACTTGACGACCTCCTTCCACGCTTCCGCCTTCGCCTCGAACGCGACGGCCAGGTGATCGAGCGCCGGGATCAG
Organism: uncultured Actinomycetota bacterium; assembly: GCA_963713325.1. GTDB lineage: Bacteria > Actinomycetota > Actinomycetes > Actinomycetales > Microbacteriaceae > Microbacterium. The sequence continues at coordinate 394,199 of CAVQLL010000012.1, read as the reverse complement.
GTCGTCGATGAGCTCCTGCGTCACGGCCAGATGCACCGACGTCGGGAAGACGTCGTTCGAGGACTGCGAGGCGTTGACATGGTCGTTCGGGTGCACGGGCGATCCGAGATCGCGGGTCGCGAGGGTCGCGAGCACCTCGTTCATGTTCATGTTCGAGGAGGTGCCGCTGCCGGTCTGGTACACGTCGATCGGGAACTGGTCGGCGTACTCTCCGGCGATGATCCGATCGGCAGCGCGGGCGATCGCGTCGGCGATGGCACCGTCGAGCGTGCCGAGCTCCTTGTTGGCCTGCGCCGCGGCCTTCTTGATCCGCGCGAGAGCGACGATCTGCGCCGGGTCGAGGGCGTCACCCGAGATCGGGAAGTTCTCGACCGCGCGCTGGGTCTGCGCCGCGTACAGCGCATCCTTCGGCACGCGCACTTCACCCATGGTGTCGTGCTCGATGCGGTACTCGATGTCGGTCACGTCTTCGTTCCTCCAGAGATCGGGTTCGGTGCTCAGGCGTCGTCCGTCACGACGCCCAGGATGATGTCGGGCACCGCGGCGCCTTCGGCGAGACGGTAGTTCGCGCCGACGATCGCCAGCCGCCCGTCGGCCACGGCGTCGCTGATCAGCTCCGACGAATGCAGCAGATCGGCGACCGTGTCGCGCAGATGCTCGCGCCCGACGAGGTCGGCGTCGATCTCGTCGGGCGGGCTGCCGTTCACCGTCGTCTCGCGCTGCACCCGCCGTACGGCGGGCACGATCGGCGCGATCTGCTTCCAGATGTGCGGCGGGAGCGCGGGGGCATCCACCTCGACGCTGCGGATGGCGGCATCCACCGCCCCGCATTCGTCGTGTCCGAGCACGACGATCAGGGGGACGCCCAGCACCGCGACGGCGTACTCGAGGCTGCCGACCACGGAGTCCGAGATGACCTGACCGGCGTTGCGCACCACGAAGAGATCGCCGAGACCCTTGTCGAAGATGATCTCGGCGGAAAGCCGCGAGTCCGAGCAGCCGAACAGGGCGGCGCGCGGGCGCTGGCCGTGGGCGAGCTCGGCGCGGCGTTCGACGTCCTGACGGGGGTGGCGGGGTTCTCCCGAGACGAAGCGCGCGTTGCCGCGCTGCATCTCCTGCCACGCCTTGAGCGGCGAGGGAGCGGTCATCGGCTCTCCTCCAGCGGGGCTTCCTCGCGGAGGGCCAGCACCTGGGCTGCGACGGACGCCGCGGCGAGCTCGAGCGTCTCGTCGTTCGTCGATCCGTAGACCAGGATCGTGTCGTCGCCGGCGGTGGTGCTCAGCGCACCCGAGATGTTGCCCGCTCGAGCCGGGTCGGGGATGCTGTAGCGGTCCCACTCGACGCCCTCGATCGTCACCGTGCCGTCGACGGAGGCGCCGCTGAGGACCCGCGTCGTCCAGGCCGGGTCGGCGTCGAAGCCCTGCGCGACCCTCAGGAAGCCCGCTTCTTCGTCGGGGACGTAGACGATCGTCCAAGCGGCGGTGGAGTCGCCCTCGATCGACGCACGGTTGACGATCCACTCGTCGGGCACGTCGGGGACGATGACGGTGCGCCCCTCCGCTGTCTCGATGTCCTGCGCGACGGCGGCGACGTCGATCGGCTCGGCGGAAGGCAGCTCGCCGCGGGGCACCGCGAAGATGATGACCGCCACGACCGCGAGGGTCACCAGCAGTGCGGCGATGAGGTTGCGGGTGTTCTGGCTCGCGCGGTACACGCGGGAGGACTCCGCTTTGCGGGAGGCGGCCTCCTCCGCCGTCTCGGGCCGGCCGAGCTCGGCGACGATCCTCGGATCGCGTGCCATCATCGCTCGCCCATCACGCGTCCGCGCTTCCCGCGGAGCCCGCCGAGCGAGCCTCCTCGAGGCGCCGCTTGGCACCGAGCAGCCACTCCTCGCAGCGGGCGGCGAGCGCCTCGCCGCGCTCCCACAGCGCGAGCGAATGCTCGAGTGTGGGCGCTCCCTGCTCGAGTTCGGCGACGACACGGACCAGTTCGTCGCGCGCCTGCTCGAACGAGAGGCCCGCGACGTCGGCGACGCCTTCGCTCGATGCGCTCATGCTTCCATCCTAGATCGGCTCCGGGGGCGGTTCCGCGGGGTCGCCGTCACCGGTGGAGACGGTGCGCGGGCTCTCGGCGACCTCACCCTCGGAACGTGCGGCGAAGGAGCCCCTGCCGACAGTGACGAGGACGGGCGTGCCTGGGGAGGCCTGCGCCGCGTCGCGCACGATCACCCCATCCGTGAGGTGGGCGATCGCATAGCCGCGCGCGAGGGTGGATGCCGGAGACAGGGTGCGCAGCGCCGCGCGCAGCTCCGCGGCCCGGCGGGCCTGGGCTTCGATCCGGCGGTCGATGTCGTCGCGGCCGCGCGCGACGAGCAGCCACAGCTGCTGCGAGCGCGCGTCGATCATCGTCTCGGGCGCCCGCAGCACGGGGCGGGAGCGCAGCTGCTCCAGCTGCGAGATGTCATGGCCGACACGCTGCGAGAGCCGCATCGTGAGTCGGGAGCGCAGCTGGGCGACCACTGCGCGCTGCTCGACGACGTCCGGGACGACGCGCTTCGCTGCATCAGTGGGCGTCGAGGCGCGGAGGTCGGCGACGTCGTCCAGCAGTGGGTGATCGTTCTCGTGGCCGATCGCGCTCACGACGGGGGTGGATGCCGCGGCCACCGCTCGCAGCAGTCGCTCGTCGCTGAAGCCGAGCAAGTGCTGCGCGTCGCCGCCGCCGCGCGCGATCACGATCACGTCGACCGCCGGATCGGAGTCCAGCGCCTTGAGCGCGCCGATCGTCTCGGGAACGCACCGGTCGCCCTGCACGGCCGCGTACGCCGTACGGAAGCGCACCTGCGGCCAGCGCAGCTCGGCGTTGTGGCGCACGTCCTTCTCGGCGTCGGACTTCTCGCCGGTGATGAGCCCGATGACGTGGGGGAGGAACGGGATCGGCTTCTTGCGGGCCGTGTCGAACAGCCCCTCGGCGCGGAGCTTGGAGCGCAGCTTCTCCAGCTTCTCCAGCTGGTCGCCGAGTCCGACATGGCGCATCGACGACACGGAGAAGCTGAAGTCACCGGTCTTGGAGAAGTAGTCGGCCTTGACGCACGCGATGACGTGGTCGCCGATGGCGAGATCGTCGGGCAGGCGCTGAAGGGTGCTCGACCAGATGCGAACCGAGATCGTCGCATCGGTCGCGAGATCCTTCAGGCGACCGAACACGTTGCCGGTGCGTCGGTTCCAGGATGTGATCTCGCCTTCGACCCAGACCGAGCCCCAGGTCTCGATGAACCCGCGGATGGTGTCGTTGAGACGCGCGACGGAGGTCGGCGCCTCGGGCGTGGACTCCCGCGGGCGCACGGAGTCGGGCGGGGGAGGCTGGCCGGGGATGGGATCCGCCTGGAACGAGGTCATCCTGTCCTTTCGTGTCAGGCGAATCGAGTGCGCTGCCCGGTCGGGGGTGCGCTGCTGCACGGCCAGGGCACAGGCCGCCCCCGTAGACTCGTGGTGTGAGCACCTCGGCTGTCCGTATGCCCGTTCCCCGCGTTCCGCGGCGGCGCGAGCGCCTCCAGGATAACCCCGTCGCCGGACAGAAGAAGGTGCTGCTGGCCGCCCCGCGCGGGTACTGCGCGGGTGTCGACCGCGCGGTCATCGCGGTCGAGAAGGCGCTCGAGCGCTTCGGAGCTCCCGTGTACGTGCGCAAGCAGATCGTCCACAACATCCATGTGGTGACCGAGCTCGAAGCGGCGGGCGCGATCTTCGTCGACGAGGTCGACGAAGTGCCGGCCGGCGCCCACGTCGTCTTCAGCGCGCACGGAGTGTCGCCCGCGGTCGTTGCCGCGGCATCCGATCGGCAGCTGCAGGCGATCGACGCGACCTGCCCGCTCGTGACGAAAGTGCACCGCGAAGCGGTGCGATTCGCACGCGACGACTTCGAGATCCTCCTGATCGGTCACGAGGGTCACGAAGAGGTCGAGGGCACTGCCGGCGAGGCTCCCGAGCACGTCACGATCGTGAACTCGCCCGAGCACGCCGACATCGTCGAAGTGCGCGACCCGTCCAAGGTCGTATGGCTCTCGCAGACGACGCTGTCGGTCGACGAGACGATGGAGACGGTCCGCCGACTGCGCGAACGCTTCCCAGAGCTGCAGGATCCGCCCTCGGACGACATCTGCTACGCCACGCAGAACCGCCAGGTCGCGATCAAGAAGGTAGCGAAGGATGCCGATCTCGTGATCGTCGTCGGCTCGGCCAACTCGTCCAACAGCGTGCGCCTGGTCGAAGTCGCCCTCGAGTACGGGGCGAAGGCCGCATACCGCGTCGACTATGCCGACGAGGTGAAGCAGGAGTGGCTCGACGGCGTTCAGACCGTCGGCGTCACCAGCGGTGCGTCGGTGCCCGAGGTGCTCGTGCAGGAAGTGCTCGCCGATCTCTCGAACGCGGGCTACCACGACGTCGAAGAGATGAAGACGGCAGAGGAGGACCTCCTGTTCTCGCTGCCGAAGGAACTGCGACAGGATTCCGCGGGCCGGCGCGACGCCCGCGCGCTCGGCGGGCGGGCCACAGCATGAGCGACCCCAACGAGACCCGACCGCGGCCGCAATATGGCGAGTACGCGACTCCGGAGGAGCAGCGCGCGCGCATCAAGCAGCCCGACACGACGTGGCTTCTGGACACCGGTCAGGATCCGGACGCACTGCACGGGGCGCCGGCGCCCGCGGCGCCGTCGACCATCGCACCGACCAAGTCGCCCTCGCAGCGGGGCAGGTTCGCCGATCGGGTCGCGACGATCGCGCTGCTCGTCTACGGTCTCGTGAACGTCGTGATCACCATCCCGCGCATGATCGATTACGAGGCGTACGTCAGCACCCTCCTCGGGCTCCTCGGCGTGGAAGGTCAGCTCGCGGACCCCGCAGCCGGACGCCCGTGGGCCTTGGCCGCCGCGATCGTCCTGGCGGTCGGCTGGCTGGCGACCGCCTACGTGTCGTGGCGCAGACTTGCCCGCGGCAAGGTGACGTGGTGGATCCCGCTCGTCGCCGGAATCGTCTTCACCGTGATCGGCGGCACTCTCGTATTGGTGCCGATCGTGATGGATCCGGCCCTCTGGAACGCGATCGTCGACAGCGTGGGCTGATGCTCGTCGCGTCAGGTGATCCGGTCCCGCACAGCGCGGCCGCCGGACTCTTCGGGCTGCATCCGCGGGACCCTTGAGCTGCATCCGCCGGCCGCCGACCCGCCTCGATCTGGAGGGTGCCCGCAGCAAGCTGTGCGTTCATACTGTGAGGACGACAGAGCGCGGCGTGAGGTCCACTCGGGACTGAACCGCCGCGGCATCCGTTTCGTGTCTTCAGTGAGGGAGGTGCGGGATGCCGGGCGACGATGGCGCACGTCTTGGTGCCCTGTACGACGCCCACGCGGGAGCGGTGTGGCGGTACGTCGTGCGGCTGACGGGGGATCGCGCGAGCGCGGACGACGTCGTCCAGGAGACGCTGCTGCGCGCGTGGCGCAATCCCCGGATCCTCGAGCAGGACCCGTCGACGATGCGATCGTGGATGATGACCGTCGCCCGCAACCTCGTGATCGACGACGCCCGCAGCGCGCGGCGTCGTCATGAGTACGTCGTCTCCGACGTCCCCGAGCAGATCGGACCGGATGACACCGACGCGCTCTTCGAGGCGCTCTTGATCGAGGAGGCGCTCGCGACGCTGAGTCCGGAGCATCGCGGAGTCATCGTCCGCGCCTATTACGCCGGCCGAAGCGTTGCGCAGACCGCCGCCGAGCTGGACATCCCCGAGGGGACCGTGAAGTCGCGCCTGCACTACGGCCTGCGCGCGATGCGACTGGCACTTCAGGAGAGAGGAGTGACGCGATGAATCCCGATCACGCGCACTTCGCGGAATGGGACGCCGCCTACGTCGTCGGCGCGCTGTCGTCGATCGAGCGGCGTCAGTTCGAGGAGCACCTCGCCGACTGCGCCGAGTGCCGGCGGGCTGTTTCCGAACTCACCCCGACTGTCGGCCTGCTCTCGCGCGTGAGCGCGGAGCGGGCGGAATCGATCGATGCGGGGCAGGCTGAAGGCGGCGTCGACCTCGGCGGGCCGGACTCCTCGATGCGGGACGAAGTCGTGTCGCTGGCCATCAAGCGCACACAGCGGCGCCGCCGCACGTGGTGGGCTGTCGCCGCCGCCGCTGTCGTGCTGGTGATCGCGGCCATCGCGATCCCCGTCACGATCGCGCGCACAGCCCCGACCGCGTCGTTCGCGCTCGAAGCGGTCGCCGACGTGCCGGTGGCCGCGAGCGTCCGGCTCTCCAGCGTGGCGTGGGGCACGCGCATCGAGCTGGAGTGCCGGTACACCCCGAGCGGAGAGACGGACGCTCCGGCTGAGGGCTGGCCGTATGCGCTGACCGTCGTGGGCACCGATGGCGTGGCCACCGACGTCTCGTCCTGGCGCGCGCTGCCCGGCTCGACGGCGCGACTCAGCGCGGGGACGGCGCTCGACGTCGAGCAGATCAGTGCGATCGAGATCCGATCGACCGAGTCCGGTCGCGTCCTCCTGCGCTACGAGCTCGACGATTCCGCACCATGATGCAGACGCGAACCGGCAGGAGTGAACGAGGCCGCAGGCGGGTGCTCACGCCCGACGGGGAGAGCTGTGGCGGGCTGACGTGACGGCCGGGCGGGTGCCGGGGGGCCACCCGCCCGGCCGTTGCCGCCCGTAGGATGACCGGATGCCCCGCCTCGTCGCCGTCTGCGTCGTCCACCAACTGCGTCCGGATGCCGGCAACGGCGTGACCGCGATCGACAAGCGACCGCTCGACGGCCGCGTCAGGATCGGACGCTACGGCGTGCGAGCGGACGTCCAGGCCGATCGGAAGCACCATGGCGGGCTGGACAAGGCGCTCTACGCGTACGCACAGGAGGACGCCGCGTTCTGGGAGGGCGAGCTCGGCCGAGACCTCGCGCCCGGCTTCTTCGGCGAGAATCTGCGCACGGAGGGAATCGACGTGAACGCCGCCCGCATCGGCGAGGTCTGGCGGATCGGAGAGTCCGTCACCGTCGAGGTGACGATGCCCCGCACTCCGTGCCAGACCTTCGCGCGATGGGTGGGCGGAGCCGAACAGCGCGGATGGGTCAAGCGGTTCTCCGCGGAGCGGCGGCTGGGGCCGTACCTCCGTGTCCTCCGCAACGGGTTCGTGCAGGCCGGCGACCCGATCGAGGTCATCTCGAAGCCCGAGGGTGCACCGGGTCTGCTCGACTCCTACCTCGACCCGGCGTAGCCCTCGCGCCGCCGGGTCGGGCACGCACGCAGGGGTTCATCCGTCACCTATGCACGCGCGCTGCCTTGTTTCGTGCGCACGGGTGACGGATGAACGGGAGGGATGCCGCATCCGGACGTTCGCGGCATCCGCAAGGCGCGCGAACGGCCGTGCTCGACCAGGATCGGATCAGCTGGTGGACTTGCCCGCGGAGCCGAGCTGCTGCGTCGCCTGCACGACGCGGGCGGCCATCGCCGACTCGGCGATCTTTCCCCACGCGCGCGGGTCGTAGGCCTTCTTGTTGCCGACCGAGCCGTCGACCTTCAGGACGCCGTCGTAGTTGCTGAACATGTACCCGGCCACGGCGCGCGTGAAGGCGTACTGGGTGTCGGTGTCGATGTTCATCTTGATCACGCCGTTGGCGACGGCGAGCGCGATCTCCTCGTCGGTCGATCCGCTGCCGCCGTGGAACACGAGATCCAGCGGCTTGGGCGCGGTGCCGAACTTCGAGGCGATGCCCTCCTGGATCTCGCCGAGCAGCTCGGGGCGGAGCTTGACGTTGCCCGGGGCGTAGACGCCGTGGACGTTGCCGAAAGTCAGTGCCGCGATCCAGCGGCCCTGATCGCCCAGGCCCAGTGCTTCGACGGCCTTGGTGACGTCGGCGACGGTCGTGTACAGCGCCTCATTCGAACCCTCGTGCTGCACGCCGTCCTCTTCGCCGCCGACGACGCCGATCTCCACCTCGAGGATCGCGTCGATCGCCTTCAGGCGCGGGAGCAGCTCCTTCGCGATCTCGATGTTCTCGTCCAGCGGCACGGCCGAACCGTCCCACATGTGGGACTGGAAGATGGGTTGACCGCCGTCCGCGACGACCTTCTCCGACTCGGCGATCAGCGGCATCACGAAGTCCTCGAGCGCCGGCTTGGGGCAGTGGTCGGTGTGCAGCGCGACCGTGATCGGGTAGCTCTTGGCGACCTCGTGCACGAACTTCGCGAATGCCAGCGCGCCGGTCGCACGTGCCTTGACCGTGTGCCCGGCGAAGTAGTCCGCGCCACCCGTGGTGACCTGGATGATGCCGTCCGAGCCGGCCTCGGTCAGGCCCTGAAGGATCGCATTGACGCTCTGCGAGCTGGATACGTTGAACGCCGGATAGGCGAAGCCGCCGGCCTTCGCGCGGTCCAGCATCTCGGCGTACTGCTCGGGGGTGGCGACGGGCATGACAGCTCCTTGGTCGTGTGCGGGGTTCCACGGTCACTCTAGCGAAGGGCCGGTGAAGAGCGGGATGCCGCGGGCCGCTCGCCCGCTCGATCACGCCCCTCCGTGCCGGTGAGGTAAGAATCGCGATTCCTTCGCTCCGCCGGCACCCGCGCGCCCGATCGGCCGAGCGGAGCCTCGATAGGCTGAGCCCATGGTGAGTCTTACCGCCGACATGAGTCCGCTGCATCCCGACCGCAACCTTGCGCTGGAGTTGGTGCGCGCCACCGAGGCCGCCGCGATCCGCGCCGTTCCGTTCATCGGGCGAGGTGACAAACTGGCCGCCGACGGGGCGGCCGTCGACGCGATGCGCGCGTTCTTCACGACCGTGGACTTCGACGGCACGATCGTGATCGGCGAGGGCGAGAAGGACGAAGCCCCGATGCTCTACAACGGCGAGAAAGTGGGCAGCGGTCGCGGCCCGCAGTGCGATGTGGCCGTCGACCCGATCGACGGCACCTCGCTGACTGCCGCCGGCCGCCAGAACGCGCTCTCGGTGATTGCGGTGTCCGAGCGCGGGACGATGCTGGACGCCTCGTCGGTCTTCTACATGGACAAGCTGGTCACCGGACCCGCGGGAGTCGGCGTCGTCGACATCCGTCTGCCGATCGGCGAGAACATCCGTCTCCTGTCCAAGGCTCTCGACAAGCCCATCGACGAGATGGTCGTCTCGGTGCTCAACCGTCCGCGTCACGAGCAGCTGATCGCCGACATCCGCGCGGCCGGTGCAGGCACGCGGCTCATGTCGGACGGCGACGTCGCCGGCGGTATCAACGCCGCGCGCCACAACGCTCGCACCGACATGTGCGTCGGCGTGGGCGGCAGCCCGGAAGGCATCGTCACGGCGTGCGCGATCAAGGCGCTCGGCGGACACATCCAGGGCATCCTGTGGCCGCGTGACGACGACGAGCGCCAGAAGGGCGCCGACCACGGTCTCAAGACCGACGGCTATGTGTACGAGGCTGACGAGCTCGTCACCGGCAGCAACACGATCTTCGTCGCCACGGGCGTCACCGACGGCCAGCTCGTGGCCGGTGTCCGCCGCGACGGCGACTTCATCTACAGCGAGAGCGTCGTGCTGCGCGGGCGTTCGGGAACCCTCCGCCGCATCGTCTCGGAGCACCTCACCTCGAAGTGGCTGTAGCAGGCAGCTGAGACGCAACACGCGCAACGCGCGCGCGGGGCTGATGTTGCAGCTGTGACCAATGGTGCAGATGTGACAGTGTCGTGATGATGCCGGCCGCGATATCTGGCACAATCGAACAGGTGTCAATGGGGACGCATGCGTGTTCTCAGACCCGAGGGGGTTGACGATGTCGGCACAGGCGAACGGTCCCAAGCCGCAGACAGGCGCAATCGCCGTGGTCGCGGACGCGACCGACCCCGCGCGTCGCCCCGACGTCCTCTTCCGCGTACGCCGCGACGAGGACCACCAGATCTCCTCATGGTGGATGGTCGGCGGTTTCGTCGCCGTCTCTGCTGCCGTGATCGCGCTTCTGAGCTTCGTTCCCGGCGGCGCCTGACCCGAGGTCAGTCCAGCGGTGCGATCCGCGCGCGCAGGTCGCCGAGGTCTGCGCTGAGGAGCGCATCGTCGTCGGGTGCGGCAGCGCTCGCGTCGCCCATCTCGAGCCGCCCGTCTTCACCGTCGAGAGCGGCGTCGAGCAGCTCGGGCGCCGTGAGCCGGCGCGGCGCCTTCTCGACCACAGCGGTAGCGCCCAGCGCATCCAGCTTGGTCTGATCGATCCCCGGAAAGCGCCGAGCGGTGACCAGCACACGCGATTCGAGCGAGCCGGCGAAGCGGTTGTAGCTGTCGACGGTGCGCTCGATCGCGCGCCGCAGGTCGTCGGCGTGGCCGGCGAGCTTGCCGAGCCGTTCGTACAGCTCGTTGCCCAGTTCGAACAGCGCACGCGCCTCCTTCGACACATCCTGCTGCGTCCACGTGTACGCGACGGTCTTCAGCACGGCCCAGAGGTTCACCGGCGAGGCGAGCGCAACGCGCTTGCCGAACGCGTAGTCCAGCAGCGAGGGGTCTTCCTCGAGGGCGGCCGCCAGCAGCGACTCGCTCGGCACGAAGCATACGACGAATTCGGGACTCGATGAGAGCCCCGCCCAGTACGCCTTCTTGGCGAGTGCGTCCACATGCGCGCGGACGGCCTTCACGTGCTTGTCGAGCAGCGCTCTGCGACGTGCACCCTCCGCTCCGAGCGCGGTCATCGGGATCGCGCTCGCCTCGAGGTAGGCCTCGAGCGGGACCTTGGCGTCGACCGCTATCGCCTTGTCTCCGGGCAGGCGGATCACCATGTCGGGACGACCGGCGCCGGCATCCGAGGTGATCGAGGTCTGCGTGTCGAAGTCGACGTACCGCGTGAGGCCGGCCGCCTCGACGACCCGGCGCAGCTGCGTCTCGCCCCAGACCCCGCGCGTGCTGCCCGAGCGCAGAGCGCTGGCGAGGGACTCCGTGGTCGCGCGGAGCGCCTCGTCGGACTGCTGCGCCTGTCGCAGCTGCTCGGCGAGCGAACCGAACTGGGCGTGACGATCGCGCTCGAGATCGTCGACCTTGGTCTGCATGGTCTGCAGCGTCTCGTGCACAGGAGCCAGAGCCCGCAGGACCGCCTGCTCGCGGCGCTCCCTCTCCTCCCGCGACGCCTGGTCGGCGCGCGCCTGCGCGGCGAGCTCGCGGTACAGCAGGTGCTGGTGCTCGAGCTGTGCGTGCACACCCTGCCGGGCGGCCTCGCTCGCCGCGAATCGGGCCTTGAGATCTGCGCTCGCCTGAGCCGCGCGCGTGGCCGCGCGCGCACCGCCCGCGAACCAGCCGGCGAGCATGCCCGCGGCCAGGCAGCCGATCACGATGACCGAGACGGTGAATGCATCCATATGCACAGAGTGCCCCGGACGTCTGACATCGCCCGGTGGTACCGTGAAATTCATGACCCCGCAGGAGATCGAGAACCTCGCTCATCTGCGCCGCGCGCGGGATCTGATCGACCGCGAGTACGCGAAGCCGCTCGATGTGCCGACGATGGCCGCCAAGGCGCTCATGTCGCCTGCGCATTTCTCACGACAGTTCCGTGCCGCCTACGGCGAAACGCCCTACAGCTACCTCATGACCCGCCGGATCGAGCGGGCGATGGCGCTGCTGCGGACCGGCACGAGCGTGACCGACGCCTGCATGGCCGTCGGCTGTACCTCGCTCGGCTCGTTCAGTTCTCGGTTCGCCGAGATCGTGGGGATGACGCCGTCCGCGTACCGCGCGCGCGAGCACGAAGCCGTCAAGGCCATGCCGGCCTGCGTCGCCAAGACGCAGACGCGACCGAGCCGCAATGCATCGAGCAGGATCGAAGAAGAACGCGCGACCACGGCGGCGTAGCGTCGCCGGCATGACAATCGCACTCCAATACACCAACGTCACCGTCAACGATGTCGACGAGTCGATCGCCTTCTACAGCGGGGCGCTCGGTCTCGAGGTGCAGAACGACGTCGCCTCCGGCAATCACCGTTGGGTGACCCTCGGCACCGACGCGCAGCCTGGACTCGGGATCGTGCTCTCGGACCCGCACGCGGGCCGCTCCAAGGCAGACGGCGATGCCATCCAGGAGCTTCTCACCAAGGGCGTCCTGCCCATGCTGGTCTTCAACACCGACGACCTGGACGCGACCTTCGAGACGGTCCGCGCGTCCGGTGCGGAGGTGCTCCAGGAGCCCATGGAGATGAGCTGGGGGCAGCGGGACTGCGCGTTCCGCGACCCGTCGGGCAACATGGTCCGGATCGCCCAGGCGCGCGTGTCCTGACGTCGTGGTCGATCAGACCAGGGTGCTGAACAGCGGCAACTCCGGCTGATCGACCGGCACAGGCTGCTCGGGGACGAAGATGCGGGACGTGCGGACGCCCGCCAGCTCCGCGAGGGCACCGATGTCGTTCGCGCCCACGCGGTTCGCGGCGTCGATCATGATGTGCGCGCACGCGAGTGCATCGGCGATCGGATCGTGGTGCGGGAAGTCGATGAAGCCCGCAGCCGCGGCGACGGAGGGCAGGCGATACGAGTCCAGGTCGTACAGCTTGCGTGCGACCTGGAGGCTGCACACGTATTGGTACGGCGCGTACAGGTCGCCCGTCGCCTCGCACGCGCGACGCAGCACCATCATGTCGAACCCCGCGTTGTGCGCCACCAGCACATCCGTGCCCGCGAACGCGGCGAGGTCCTCGAGCTGTTCGCTCCAGGTCTTCGCTTGCACGACGTCCTCGGCGCGAAGGCCGTGGATGCGCGTGTTGAGCTCGAAGAAGCGGTCGTGTCCGGGTGGCGGTTGGATCAGCCATCCCTCCGTAGCGACGACACGCCCGTCCCGGACCCGGGTGAGTCCCACGGCGCAGGCAGACGCATTGCTGGAGTTCGCCGTCTCGAAGTCGATCGCGGTGAAGTCCAGGGGCACGCCTCCAGAGTCGCCGTGCGCGAGTGCGCCGGGACGGAGGCGCGCCGGGGAGGCGGGCATAGGCGCGCGTCTCGCGCGCCGGGGGTTTGGGGCGGAGCCCCAATAGGGGCCGTGCGTCTCGCGCGCCGGGGGTTTGGGGCGGAGCCCCAATAGGGGCCGTGCGTCTCGCGCGCCGGGGGTTTGGGGCGGAGCCGCAATAGGGCCGTGCGTCTCGCACGTCGGGGTTTGGGGCGGAGCCCCGTGAGGGGCGTGCGCTTGCACGTCAGGGCTTTTGAGGCGGGAGCCCCATTAGGGTCTACCCATGGCCAGCAACGAAGAGATGTCGACCTCGTTCGGGTCCGCTGCCGGAGCGTACGAGTCCGGCCGCCCCGACTACCCCATCCAGGCTGTGGACTGGATGCTGCAGCCCGTCGTGGGCGGTGAGCGCAGCATCCGCGTCGCCGATGTCGGCGCCGGCACCGGCAAACTGACCCGCGCCGTCGTGGAGCTTGGCGCAGAGGTCGTCGCGATCGATCCCGACGCGAAGATGCTCGCGGCCCTGCGCGAGCACGTTCACGGCGTGCCCACGTTCGTGGGATCCGCAGAGAGCCTGCCGCTGCCCGACGCGAGCGTCGACGCCCTGCTGCTCGGCCAGGCGTGGCACTGGGTCGATCCGGTGGCGGGATCGGCCGAGGTCGGTCGCGTCCTGCGATCCGGTGGAGTTCTCGGTCTGGTCTGGAACATCCGCGACGAGAGTGTGCCGTGGGTGCAGCGGCTGACGCGGATCATGCACGGCAGCCATGCGGAGCAGATGCTCGCGGAGGGCGACCCGCCGCTCGCGGCTCCGTTCGACGGAATGGAGAGCGCCCAGTGGCGATGGTCGCGCGCGATGACGCGCGATTCGCTGCTGGCGATGGCGCGCTCGCGCAGCTACATCATCACCGCGACGCCCGAGGAACGAGCCGGCATCGAGGCCGGACTGCTCGCCCTGTTCGACGAGATCGGGGCCGTCGGCGATACCGTCGTGCAGCTTCCGTACCTCACCCGCGCGTACCGGGCCGTGCGCCCGTGACCGCGGACGCGGCATCCTTCGACGATGTCGCGCGCGTCTACGACGCGGCCCGGCCGTCGCGCCACGTCCGCCCCTGACAGCGGGCGAGTCGCGGCATCCGGGCCACGTAGACTTGCCCAACGTGGCTCTCACTATCGGCATCGTCGGCCTGCCCAACGTCGGCAAGTCCACCCTGTTCAACGCGCTGACCAAGAACGACGTGCTCGCGGCGAACTACCCGTTCGCGACGATCGAGCCGAACATCGGGGTGGTGAGCCTGCCCGACCCCCGGCTGGCGAGGCTCGCTGACGTGTTCAACTCCGAGCGCATCCTGCCGGCGACCGTGTCGTTCGTCGATATCGCGGGCATCGTGCGCGGTGCGAGCGAGGGTGAGGGGCTCGGCAACCAGTTCCTCGCGAACATCCGCGAGGCCGACGCGATCGCGCAGGTCGTGCGCGGCTTCACCGACGACGACGTCGTGCATGTCGAGGGCGATGTCAACCCGCAGAACGACCTCGAGACGATCAATGCCGAGCTGATGCTCGCCGACCTGCAGACCCTCGAGAAGGCGGTTCCCCGCATCGAGAAAGAGGTCCGGGGCAAGAAGGCGGATGCCTCGGTGCTCGAGGCCGCGATCGCCGCGAAGGATGCTCTGGAGCGCGGCATCCTGCTGTCTCACTCGGGTCTGGACCTCGCGCCCATCAGGGAGCTCGGCCTGCTCACCGCGAAGCCCTACATCTACGTGTTCAACGTCGACGAGGCGGTGCTGACGGATGCCGGGGCGAAGGACGCCCTCGAGGCTCTGGTCGCGCCGGCCCACGCCGTCTTCCTCGATGCCAAGATCGAGTCCGAGCTGATCGACCTCGACCCCGAGGATGCCGCGGAGCTGCTCGCGTCGACGGGCCAGGACGAGTCCGGTCTCAACCAGCTCGCCCGCATCGGCTTCGACACGCTCGGCCTCCAGACCTACCTGACCGCAGGCCCCAAGGAGGCGCGTGCCTGGACGATCGGCAAGGGCTGGAAGGCGCCTCAGGCGGCCGGTGTCATCCACACCGACTTCGAGAAGGGCTTCATCAAGGCCGAGGTCATCTCGTTCGCCGACCTGATCGACGCGGGGTCGGTACTCGAGGCCCGCCACCGCGGCAAGGCCCGGCTCGAGGGCAAGGACTACGTCATGCAGGACGGCGACGTGGTCGAGTTCCGCTTCAACGTGTGACGCCTCCCTCGAACGGCTCGGTCAGTCCGAATCGCCGCTTCCCGGTGGGCCTTCGAGCAGTGTCGGAATGTAGTCGAGCAACTGGATCCGACCGTCGAACGTGCGGCTCTCGATGAGTTCGAGCCCGACATCGGGGTAGCCGTCGTAGATCCGCTCGCGCCCGGTCTCGCCGGTGATCACGGGGAAGACGACGACGCGGAAGCGGTCGACGAGCCCGGCACGAAGGAGCGATCGGCACAGTTCGAGGCTCCCGATGGTGCTGTACGACGTTCCACCGTCGCGCTTGAGCTCTCGCACGGCCTCGACCGCGTCGGTCGTGACCAGTCGGCTGTTCGCCCAGGCGAGCGGCTCCTCGAGCGTCGAGGAGAAAACGATCTTCGGCGTCGCGTTGAGCTGCTCGAACGCCACCTCCGGTGCCTCGGATGCGAACCCCCACATCAGCCGATAGGTGGTCGCGCCCATCAGCAGCGTGTAGTCGCGTTCGGGCTGTTCGTCCAGCCACTGCAGGTACTCGGGCCCCTCCAGCCCCCACCATCCGGGCCAACCGATGGCAGACGCGTATCCGTCGAGTGATGTGATGAAGTCGATCATGAGCTGCGACGAGGCAGCGCGGTCCTGTTCCATAACTCCTCCTCTTGCATCCGTCGCCGACACTAGTCGGGGCAGCGGCGCGACGTCATGGGCCTTGACATCGGCAGAGCCGGACGCCGATTCGCCTCCTCGCAGCGAAAATTCACCCCAGTGCGTAAGGAATCAGTGCCAAGATCGTGCCATGTCGATGGCCGAGCCTTTGATGCCTGCACACGAACCGCCTGCGGAGCGATCGCCGCTCGAGCACGACCTCGACTCCGACACCGACGTCATCTTCGACGTCGACGACGGTACAGCCGTCGAACCGCCGAGCTACGCACCGAACCCGACGTTCCGCAAGCCCACACCGGGCGACGCGCTGACCGCGGAACAATTGCGTTCGGACTTCGACGACCAGTAAGCCGCATCGCCGCGGCCACCGCGGCGCATGCCGGCGTCAGGACGAGAGCAGTTCGACGAGCTGTGCCTTCGTGAGGCGCGAGTAGCCGGTTCGCCCGGCACTGCGCGCACGATCGCGCAGCTGCAAGACCGTCAGCGCTTCGAGCTCGGTGGAGGACGCCTTCCTCACCCGGGGCTTCCGCGGAGTGCGGGGTTTCGCGGGTCGGGCAGTCGCGGGGGTGGGCGCGGCGGGCGATGGGGCGGCGACAGGAGTTTCGGCGGCGACGCGGCGGGGGGCACGCGCCGGCACAGATCGCTCGGCGGGCGCGGCGCTTGGGCTGGGAGCAGCGGTGCGAGCAGGAACCGCCGAGCGTCCTTCGGCCGGCTTCTTCGACGCCTTCGCGCCCGCGGCCGTCTTCGTGGAGGTCGGCGCCTTCTCGGCGGAGGCCTTCTTCGCGGCGGATGCCTTCGCGGCGGAGGCCTTCTTCGCGGCGGATGCCTTCTCGGCGGAGGCCTTCTTCGCGGCGGAAGCTTTCTTCGCAGCGGACGCTTTCTTCGCTGCCTTGCGGGCGGCGAGCTTCGCCTGGGCCTCCCTCGCGGCCTTCTTGAGGCGCGCGATCGCCGCGATGGCCTTCTTCTGCACCTTGCGCGGGTTCTTCGCGATCTTCTTCTTGCTCGCCTTCGAGGCATCCTTCGCGTCATGGGCGAGCGACTTCAGCTTCTTCGCGTCCTTCTTCGGCAGTCTTCTGCTGAGTCGCTTCGCATCCTTCGCCGCTGCGGCTGCGGCATCCAGCGCAGCTTCTGCGGACTTCGTCGCTTTCGTCATGGTCGACTCTTTTCCTCTGATGGAGCGCATCGCAAACGCATGGCTGCCTGCGGGACAAGGGTACAGGGGGCAGGAAGAACAGGCCGGGGTGGCCGCGCCAAGCGTCCCGCGAGCGCGGCCCCGTGGGGCCGTGAACCCTCCGTACGCGGCTGCCTTTACGGCTTGACCGCCCGCACGGAGTTGTTGCGGGCATCGTGCGTGAGCTCGACCAGCCCCAATTGCTCGAGCAGCGGCGGCAGATACATGCCGAACCGTCCTCGATACCCGGACCGCAGCCCATACCAGCCGCGTACCGGATTGTCTTGCGACCTGCCCCACGCCTCAACGGTGCCCTCGGCCGCGGGCTTGCTCTCGTCGGCTGCCCCGAGGGGCACCCAGTCACCTTGCTCGACGAGCCAGGCGTGAAGGTCGTCGATGGCACGCGCCTGGTACTTGAGCTTTGTGGAGCCGACCTGGCAGATGAGCTCATCGCCCTCGACGTACATCTCGTACTTCGAAGACCCCGGCGCGGTGCTGAGCTGCCAGGGATCCTCTTTCGTTCCTTCACTCATTTCGGCTCCTTCTTCGGCCGCCGTGGGTCAGGCACCGCTCGGAGAGTACCGCCCCGCCGACACGGCCGGAAGGGCGGAGCAGGTCGATCGTGACTGAATCACCGCGACCTACGACGGGAACATGATGCTCCACATTCCGAGAGCAGACAGCGACGCGGAGCGGCAGCATACTGGTCGCAGGTAGGCGCTGAAGCCTCCGTGATGTGGAGCAGCGTCTCGACCGGAGGGAGAGTCATGTTCGCATTCAGGAAGCTGGCAGCGGCAGGAGCAGCGGTCGGAATGCTGCTGGTGGGAGCGGTGGTCTCACCAGCCACGGCGTCACCGGGCGGCGGCGTCCATGCGGATCCTCCCGGCGAGGTGATCCGGTACCCGATCTACGAGCGCAACTTCAACGGTCTCTGGGCGAACGATCGGTTCAGCGGGAGCTGCCCGACCACACATCCGTATCTGACGGACAAGCGGTTCAGCAACGACCGGATCCTTCCCGCCGGGGTCATCGTCACCACGGCCTCAAGCGTCGCGACTCTCGTGGTCGCCACAAGCTCGGAGACCCGCATCGAAGGCAAGAAGGAGTTCGTCGCGGTCAAGAGCATCGAGGGATCCTGGACGAATTGGGGACTCGGCGCGGGAAGCATCAACATCACGCTCGAGTGCACGAACGACTGGAAGCTCGCCAGGATCGAGAACCAGTACGGGTGACCTGCGGAGGCAGGCAGCAGCACCACGGAAAGCCGACCAGACGCACCACGCCTGAACTGGCGTCCATCGGGCCGCGAGAGTGCGCGGCCGCTGCGATGTATCGCCCGGCGACGGCGCGGCCTCCTCATAGACGTCCGAATCGCAGAGCCGTCGGAGGGGAGGTCGTCGTGAACGTCTACGTCGAGACCCTCGGTTTCGCGGCCTCGGTCGTGTCCTTCGTCCTCTGGTGGCCGCAAGCCATGCGGGTGTGGCAATGCCGGCGCAGTGGCGCGCACCTCAGCGGCGTCTCCATCTCCTCTCAGGCGCTCCTGCTGGTCAACGCGGCGCTGTGGGGCGCGTACGCGATCGTCACGGGTTCGCTCTGGGTCGGTGCACCGGGATTGGTCAACGGACCGCTCGCCATCGTCACGATCGTCATCCTGCACAGGGCTCGCCGCGAGGACGCTCGACCGCGCACTCGCGCGGCGCGGCCGGCAGCACTCACAAGTCGCTGAAGTCGTTCGCGGGAGCCTGGATCTCCGCAATGCAGCGACATGGTGCCAGGCACGTCACGTCACGAGGCGCGATCATCGCCGTGCTCGCCGATCCAGCGGGACCGGTCGCGCGCCGAGCGCGACCGTTCTAGCCGGTCTTTCTGACGGTCTCCTAACCCAGCGATAAGTTCAGCGATTCCTTCGCCTCACACAGGCCAGGAGAACCTGCGTTGTTTTCGTATCTTGGAGTAACCGAGACCGAAGCACAGGGAGCGCCGACATCGACACTCAGTCAATCGGAGCGCGCGTGAACGCCGACCGCCTGACGGCACGCGCGGCCTTCTTCGTGTCGGACAGCACGGGCATCACCGCCGAGACGCTGGGCAGCGCGCTCCTTGCCAACTTCCCGGGGGTGCCGTTCCACCGGCACACGATCCCCTTCATCGACACGGTCGCCGGCGCTCAGAACGTGGTCCTCGACATCCGGCGCGTCGGCGCAGAAGGGCGCCGACCCTATCGTGTTCGCGACGGTGAAGTCGGCAGAGATCCTGGAGGAGCTCGCAGTGTCGGGCGCGGTCGTGATCGACCTGCTGGGCGGTCATCTGCGCGAATTGGAGGCCGCGCTGGGCAGCACGGCGTCGGAGCAGCTCGGTCAGTATCACGGTGTCGGCGACATCGAGCGGTACTTCGCACGGATGCGCGCGGTGGAGTACGCGATCGAGCACGACGACGGCCAGAGCATACGGGCCCTCGACATCGCCGACGTCATCATCATCGCGCCGTCGCGGTGCGGCAAAACCCCCACGACCATGTACCTGGCGCTGCAGTACGGACTGCTGGTGGCGAACTACCCGCTGACGGATGACGACTTCCCGTCGGATGGACTTCCGGCGACCGTGGCCCGGTATGCGAGCAAATGCTTCGGGCTGACGACCACGCCGCTGCGCCTCAGCCAGGTGCGTCATGAGCGCCGCCCGAGCTCGACCTATTCGAGCCTCGCGCAATGCACCCTCGAACTCCGTCGCGCCGAGGACCTCTATCGCCGCAACCGCGTGCCGTTCCTGAACTCGTCGACCAAGTCGGTCGAGGAGATGTCGGCCGTGATCATGCAGTCGATGCGACTGCGCACCTGAACCCTCGCTCGACCATCCACCGCGCACTGCCCACACCACCGGGAGCACACATGACGAACATCCTCTGGTTCACCGAGATCGGCATGACCGACGTCGCACAGGTCGGCGGCAAGAACGCGTCTCTGGGCGAGATGGTCTCGAATCTGTCGGGTGCGGGAGTGAGCGTCCCTGGCGGGTTCGCGACCACCGCCGACGCGTATCGCGAGTTCCTGGCCGCTGATGGGCTCTACGGCCGCATCCGGTCGACCGTCGAAGCGCTTGACGTCACGGACGTGGCGGAACTTGCCCGCGTCGGCGCGAACGTGCGCGAGTGGATCGAGGAGCAGCCACTGCCCGCGCAGTTCGAGGCCGACATCCGTACCGCGTACGAGGCGCTCGTCGACGGGGATCCGCAGCCGGAGTCGGTGTCGTGGGCGGTGCGGTCCAGTGCGACGGCGGAGGATCTTCCGGATGCGTCGTTCGCCGGTCAGCAGGAGACGTTCCTCAATATCAGCGGCATCGAGAACGTGCTGGCGGCCATCCGCAGCGTCTTCGCCTCGCTGTACAACGACCGGGCGATCGCGTACCGCGTGCACCACGGCTTCGACCACCACGACGTCGCGCTGTCGGCGGGCGTCCAGCGGATGGTGCGGTCGGATGTCGGAGCCTCCGGTGTGCTGTTCACCGTCGACACCGAGTCGGGGTTCGACCAGGCGGTCTTCATCACCAGCTCCTACGGGCTCGGCGAGGCGGTCGTGCAGGGCGCCGTGAACCCGGACGAGTTCTACGCGTACAAGCCGGCGCTCCGGGCCGGCCGTCCTGCGATCCTGAAGCGGTCGGTGGGGGAGAAGGCCGTGAAGATGGTCTACGCGGACGGAACCCACGTCGGCGGCAGCACCGTCTTCACCGACGTGCCGCAGGAGGATCGCGCGCAGTTCAGCATCACGGATGCCGAGGTCGAGGAACTCGGACGCCAGGCCCTGGTCATCGAGGACCATTACGGGCGGCCGATGGACATCGAGTGGGGCAAGGACGGCATCGACGGGAAGCTCTACATCCTCCAGGCGCGCCCCGAGACGGTCGTCTCCCGCGCTGACGGCAACGTGATGCGCCGCTTCGTGCTCGAGGAGCACGGCACGGTCGCTGCCATCGGACGCGCCATCGGGCAGAAGATCGGCGCAGGCCCGGTGCGGGTGATGACATCGCTCGCGCAGATGGATCAATTCCAGCCCGGCGACGTCCTGGTCGCCGACATGACCGACCCGGACTGGGAGCCGATCATGAAGCTCGCCTCTGCGATCGTCACCAACCGCGGCGGCCGCACCTGCCACGCCGCGATCATCGCCCGAGAGCTCGGCATCCCCGCGGTCGTCGGCACCGGCGACGCGACCATCCTGCTCCGCGACGGGCAGGAGGTCACGGTGTCCTGCGCAGAAGGCGACAACGGGTTCGTGTACGAGGGGATCCTCGCCTTCGAGGAAGTCGTCACCCGCCTGGATGAGATGCCCGAGAGCCCGACCAAGATCATGCTCAACGTCGGAACCCCCGACCAGGCTTTCGCATTCTCGAAGCTCCCCAACAAGGGCGTCGGCCTGGCTCGGCTGGAGTTCCTGATCAACCGTCAGATCGGCATCCACCCCCGCGCGCTGCTGGACTACGCGACCCTCTCCGCGGAGCTGCGGCGTGACATCGCGGAACGAATCGCCGCCTACCCCTCGCCGCGCGACTACTTCGTGCAGCGCGTCGCGGAGGGCGTGTCGATGATCGCCGCCGCGTTCGCACCCGAGCCCGTGATCGTGCGTCTGTCGGACTTCAAGTCGAACGAGTACGCGAACCTCGTCGGCGGCGAGATCTACGAGCCGCACGAGGAGAACCCGATGCTCGGCTACCGCGGCGCGGGGCGCTACATCTCCGAGGATTTCCGCGCGTGCTTCGACATGGAGTGCGAGGCGCTGAAGTTCGTGCGCGACGAGATGGGACTCACGAACGTCGAGATCATGGTCCCGTTCGTACGAACGGTCGGAGAAGCTCACGCGGTCATCGAACTGCTCGGCGAGAACGGTCTGCGCCGCGGCGAGAACGGCCTGCGAGTGATCATGATGTGCGAACTGCCCTCCAACGCGGTCCTCGCCGACGAGTTCCTCGAGTACTTCGACGGATTCTCGATCGGGTCCAACGACATGACGCAGCTGACCCTGGGGCTAGACCGCGACTCCGCGCTCGTCGCCGCGACGTTCGACGAACGCGACCCGGCTGTGCTTCGCATGCTCTCGATGGCCATCGAGGCGTGCCGCCGCGCGGGCAAGTACGTCGGCATCTGCGGACAGGGGCCGAGCGATCATCCCGACCTCGCCGACTGGCTCGTCGCGCAGGGCATCGAGTCGATGTCGCTCAATCCCGACACCGTCGTGGAGACCTGGCTGCGGCTGGCCCGGCTGGATCGCGAGCCTGTCGGCGCATAGACCACGGCGTGAGCCGCGGCGCATAGATCGAGCGGATTCGCAAGCCCCCAGCCGCATCACCGGATTGCGGTGCGGGGCCTGAGATGATGGCCGCGTGCAACAGCCCGATGAACGCCCCGATCTCTCGCGGCTCACTCCGCTGATCGTGGCGGCAGCCGCAGCACTCGTCGCGATCATCCTGCTGTGGATCGTGACGTCGGTGCGCCGCGACCAGCCGTTTCCCGTCGATGTCTGGTGGCATGACCTCATGCAGGCGAACCAGACGGATGCCGGACTCGTCCTGGCCTGGATTCCGGGCCACATCGGCGGCCCGGTCCTCGCGGCGATCACCGGATTGGTGGTCGTCGCGACGTTGCTGATCCTGCGATGGTGGTGGGCGGCCATCACCGTCGCCGCGGCGCTCGTGCTGTGCATCGCGATCGCCGCGCCGCTTGCCGCGGTCGTGGCTCGGATCCGGCCGGAGGACTCTCTGGCAGAGGTCGTGCCGACATCGTTCCCCTCCGGACATGTCGCCTTCGCCGCCGCTTTGACGACCATCCTGGCGCTGCTGTTGCGGCATTGGCTGTGGTGGGTGCTCGGCGCCGTTTGGGTGGTCTGGATGTGCTGGAGTCGCACCTACCTGGCAGCGCATTGGCTGACCGACGTCATCGCCGGCGTATTCCTCGGAGTCGCGGTGGCGATCCTGGCGTGGGCCATCGTCGAGACGATCCGTCGACGGCGCGTCGCGAAGGCAGCAGAGCCCACCGCCCGGCAGGCGAACGGGTAGACCGCGCCCCAGGGCGCCGGCCCGGATGTCCGCCGCATGTCGGATCCGCGTGGAATCATGGGGCCATGCCCGAGTCGCCCGAGGTGGAGGAGCTCGCGTCGTTCCTCACCGCCCACACGGCCCGTCGTGAGCTGATCGGCGCTGACGTCGTCCTCGCCAAAGCGCTCAAGACGCAGCATCCGCAGCCCGCCGATCTTGTGGGTCGACGGATCACCGGCGTGACGCGCCTGGGCAAGATGATCGACATCGCGACGACCGACGGTGGTGGCGGCCTCCTGCACGTCATCGTCCACTTCGGCCACGACGGCTGGGTGCTCTGGCACGACAGCGTCCCGGAGGGCCTCAAGCGAGCGGGTGATGCGACACTGATGGCTCGATTCCGGCTGGACGACGGGTCGGGTTTCGACCTGACGGATGCCGGCCAGTGGAAGGCGTTGACGATTCACATCGTGCCGAGCGCCGAGGACGTGCCGGCCGTGGCGAAGCTCGGCATCGACCCGATGGCCGCCGACTTCGACCCCGACGAGTTCGCCCGCCTCTTGAAGGACCGCAAGAAGCAGATCAAAGCCCTCCTGCAGGACCAGGCGACTTTCGCCGGCATCGGCAACGCGTACTCCGACGAGATCCTCCACGCAGCGAAGATCTCGCCGTTGACCCATGCCGCGAGCCTCTCCGATGTCGACATCGAACGGCTGGCCGATCGCACGCGAGCCGTTCTCACCGAGGCGACCGCGGCGCGCCACGGGATCCCGCCGTCCGAGCTTCGCGCGGCCAAGCACGCGGCATTGCGCGTGCACCGCAAGACCGGCGAGTCCTGCCCGGTGTGCGGAGACACGATCCGCGAAATCACCTTCTCCGGGGCGGCCGCGCAGTACTGCCCGACATGTCAGAACGGCGGGGTTCCGCTCCCGCGTTCGTGACGCGGCCGTTCGGGTCGCCGCCGGTTACGATGGATCACATGACGACTTCCCAGCTGCCTTCCCCCGTGACCCTCGCGCCCCTTGCGGACGAGAAGAACCTGCTCACGGTGGTCGAGTCGGCCGGTTCGTGCTGCGGTGGCTCCGCCTGCGGCACGGGCGTCTGACGCACCCGCACGGTCATGGTCGATGACGCCGGCGAGAACGTCGCGCGTCACCTCGTCCGCAAGCCCGACGTGGCTGGGTGACGCCGTCGCGTCGACGCGCATTCCGGCTGAGATCGGTCCGGCGTTCTGCCACGCTGTAGGGGGAGGTCGAGATGAGCGACGAGCAGCTGCTGGGGACGACACCCAGGGTGACGCGCATCCTGATGTCGGAAGAAGCGATCTACGGGCTGATCCTCGTGTCGGGGATGATCGTGGTCAGCTACGACCTCACCGGCACCTCTCTGAGCGCGCTGATCACGGTCGTCGTCACGGTGATCGTCTTCTTCATCGCGCACGTCTACTCGGGAACACTCGCTCGACTCGCTGAAACCGACGGCAAGGCGACTCTCCCGGACAGTCTCGGCAGAGCGCTGTATCACTCGCTCGGGATGCTGGTCGTCTCGCTCGCCCCGATCACGGTGCTGCTGCTGGGCGTGACGCGAGCGATCGACGACGACCTCGCGATATGGACGGCCCTGATCATCGATACGGTCGCCCTCGGCATCCTGGGCTGGCTCGCGGTCGCCAAGTGGACGAAGCACTTCTGGCTTCGCGTGGCGAGCGCACTGCTCACGGCTGCTTTCGGCGGCATCCTGATCGTGATGAAGGCGTTCATCCACCACTGAACGCGCCCGCGGGACCGCGGGTCAGTGATCCACCGGCGAGAGCAGCGCCGCGGCCAATCGCGGGCTCAGACCGGGCACGTCGTCGACCGGCACGGCCAAGGCGCGCAGAGTGCGGCTCAGGTAATTGCGCGCGGCGGCGGCAAGGGTGATGTCGACGATCTGCCGATCGGTGTAGCCGTGGTCGCGCAGCGCCTGCGAATCGGCATCCGTCATGGACGCGGCATCCGTCGACAGCTTCTCGGAGTACCGCATCACCGCGACGTCGGCCTCGCTCAGCCCCGCTGACTCGTAGTCGAGTGCGACGCGCTCGAGCTGATCCTCATCGAGTGCCTCGGCGCGCAGCGCCTTCCTGCCGTGTGCCAGCAGGCAGTGCGGCGAGGGGATGCCGCGGGCAGCCCCGAGTGTGGCGAGCTCGTACGTGCGAACGCCGATCGACGGCACGATGGCGCGGATCAGCGTCTCGAAGGCATGATGCGCCTCGGGGTTGATCGCCAGCACCTGCGTGTGGGTGAACACGACCCCGTCATCGCGGAGGTCACGCTCGTACATGGCGGCGACGGCGCCGACAGCGCCGTCGATGGCAGGTGGATTCACGATCACGTCTGCACTCCTCACGGATCCGCCGTACCCCGAAACGGCGGGCACCGACCAGCTTGGCACGACGCTGCTCTCGTGACGAGTGCCGTCCGGCCGTTATCCGGTGCGGCGATCCGAGCTTCTGCTCAGTGCGCGGCGGGCGCCGGGAACGGCTGATCGACCGGCTTGCGGATGAAGAACGCGCCGACGATCAGCGGCAGCGACACGATCGCAGCGATCGTGAAGGCGGCCTGCGCGCCGGCCGCTCCCGCGGCGACCTCGGACACGCCGCTCTCGATCGAGTTCTGCGTGACTGCGGCCATGACGGTGACCATGAGGGCGATGCCCGCCGCACCCGCGACCTGCTGCACTGTTCCGAGCACCGCGGAGCCGTATGAGTAGAAGCGCGGCTGGAGCGAAGCGAGGGACGCCGTGAAGAGCGGTGTGAACGAAAGCGCGAGGCCGATCGACAGAACAGTCTGCGCGACGGCGATCGTCCAAACGGGCGTCGCCTCGTCGAACGTGGTGTACATCCACAGCACCGCGCTCGCGATGATCGAACCGGGGATCAGCAGCACACGCGTACCCCAGCGGTCGTAGATCCGGCCGATGGTCGGTCCGGTCAGGCCCATCGCCAGGGCACCCGGGAGCACGACCAGGCCGGTCTCGAGCGCGGAGACCTGCAGCACCGTCTGCATGTAGAGCGGCACGACGGTGATCGCGCCGAAGAACGCGAGCGACAGGAGTCCCATCTGCGCGATCGCGAGCGAGAAGTTCAGAGAGCGGAAGACGCGGAGGTCGAGCAGGGCGCGGTCGGTGCGCTGCAGCAGCAGCTGCCGCCAGATGAACAGGCCGAGGGCGACGACTCCGACGCTGAACGACACGATCAGCGTCGTGGTCGACATCGCGTCGGCAGCCGCGGCGTCCGCGGCACTCGCTCCGTGCGCGGCGGCTCCGCCGATCTGGCTCAGGCCGAAGACGATCCCACCGAAGCCGAAAGCCGAGAGGATGATCGACAGGACGTCGATGGGCGCGCGGGTGGGCTCGCCGAGGTTGTGGATCCACCGGGCGCCGGCGGCGAGGGCGAGGAGTGCGATCGGCAGGACGATGCCGAAGATCCAGCGCCACCCGACGGTGTCCAGGAGCAGTCCCGACATGGTCGGGCCGATCGCCGGCGCGAGCGACAGGACGATGCTGACGCGGCCCATCATGCGGCCGCGCGAGTTCGCGGGAACGAGGGTCATGAGCGTCGTCATCAGCAGCGGCATCATGATCGCCGTTCCGGATGCCTGCACCACGCGGGCGACCAGAAGCAGAGGGAAGCCGGGGGAGAGGAACGCGATCAGGGTTCCGAGCGAGAACAGGCTCATCGCCGCGATGAAGACGGCGCGCGTCGTGAATCGCTGCAGGAGGAAGCCGGAGATCGGGATGACGACAGCCATCGTCAGCATGAACGCGGTCGTCAGCCACTGTGCCGCAACGGCGGTGATTCCGAGGTCGCCGATGAGGTGCGGAATCGCCACGCCCATCGTCGTCTCGTTGAGGATCGCGACGAACGCGGCGGCCAGAAGCAGCCAGATGATCCGGCTGTCTTCGCGGCTGAGCACCGCGCCGGGCTGCGCCGGTACGGCGACGCTGTCGGTACGGGGATTGATATCGGTGGCGGCCATAGGGCGTCTCCTCGGGGATGGGCGTGCACGACAGCCATCCCGTAGGCGGGTCACACGAAAAAGGGCAAGCCCTCACCATAACGGCCCCGTCCGACAGTGCATTCCCGGATCGCGTGGAAACATTCATCTATGACATTGAGTCGAGTCCGTCGGATCGCCCTGATACGGACATCGGTGGCGGTGGGCGTCGGCGTCGCTGTCGGCCTCGTCATCGGGCCGCCCTTCGGGTGGGCGGCGGCTCTGCTGGCGGGCTGG
This sequence comes from uncultured Actinomycetota bacterium, assembly GCA_963713325.1. Classification (GTDB taxonomy): domain Bacteria; phylum Actinomycetota; class Actinomycetes; order Actinomycetales; family Microbacteriaceae; genus Microbacterium. The sequence continues at coordinate 366,927 of CAVQLL010000012.1, read as the reverse complement.
GCGGCGGCGGCCCTCACCAACGTGGCATGGGTGACGATTCTGATCTGGCCGATGGATGCCGCGGACACCCGCTCGCACGCCACGGGGGAGGATCCCGGTCGCTCGTTAGCCCGACTCGTCGCGCTGATCGGAAGCGTCGCGAGCCTCGGGGCGGTCGTGGTCGTGCTGATCCAGACGCAGGACACGTCCGAGCTGGAGTCGTATCTCCTCGCCGCGATCGCGTTCATCAGCGTCGCGGCATCGTGGGCGCTCATCCAGCTCGACTACATGCTGCACTACGCCCACATCTACTACTCGGACCCGGAGGGCGGGATCGACTTCAACCAGGCGGAAGACCCGTCCTACACCGACTTCGTCTATTTCGCGGTCGGTATCGGCATGGGATACCAGGTCGGCGACAGCGCGGTGCGGACCAACCCGATCCGGCGGATCGTGATCGCCCAGTCGCTTCTGGCATACCTCTTCGGAGCCGTCATCATCGGCACGGTCGTCAATCTCGTCATCGACCTCGGCTGACTCGGGCATCCGGCCGGCGTCCCCGCGCCGTTCGCGGGCGGCGTAGATCAGGCCTCACGTCTGACCGCGTCAGTAGGCTTGCGCTCGTGAGCATGGGCGGACGAGGAGGCGGGCCGGGAAGCGGATTCCGCCCGGTCGACATCGAAGCGCAGAAGAAGCTCAACGCCGACGCGCCCCGCATCCCGCATCTCGGCCGGCGCGTGGTCGCGCTGTTCCGCCCGTACCGGTTCCGGATCCTCATCACGGGCATCCTCGTCATCGCGGGTGCCGCGATCGCCGTCGTCCCCGCGTTGATCGTTCAGCAGATCTTCGATCAGGCGCTCTTCCCGATCGACGGGGGCCCGCCCGACCTGCCGCTGCTGCTGCGACTCGTGCTGATCATGGTCGGACTGTTCGTGCTGTCGGCCGCGCTCGGTGTCGTGCAGACCTGGTTCACCTCGACTGTCGGCAACCGGGTCACCGGAGACCTGCGCGTCAAGCTCTTCGAGCACCTGCAGGCGATGGAGCTCGGCTTCTTCACCCGTACCAAGACCGGCGTCATCCAGTCCCGCCTGCAGAACGACGTGGGCGGCGTCTCGGGCGTGCTCACCAACACCGTCACCAGCATCCTGGGCAACGTCGTCACGGTCATCGCCTCTCTCGTGGCGATGATCATCATCGACTGGCGCCTGACGATCATCGCGGTCGTGATGATGCCGATCCTCGTCATCGTCCAGCGGCGAGTCGGTCAGGTGCGGGCGCGCATCGCCGGCGAGACGCAGGAGTCGTTGTCGGAACTCACCTCCATCACGCAGGAGACGCTGAGCGTCTCCGGCATCCTGCTGTCGAAGTCGTTCAACCGGCAGCGCACCGAGTCCGCCCGGTATGGCGCCGAGAACGTCAATCAGGTGCGTCTGCAGGTGCGGCGGGCGATGAGCGGTCAGGGGTTCTTCGCGGTCGTGCAGGTGCTCATGGCGAGTGTCCCGGCAGTGATCTACCTCGTCTCGGGCTATCTCATCACCGGCGGCACCGACGTCATCACCGCCGGAACGATCGTCGCATTCACGACCGTGCAGGCGCGGCTGCTGATGCCCCTGATGGGGTTGATGCGCGTCGCGCTCGACGTGCAGACGTCCGGAGCGCTGTTCGCTCGCATCTTCGAGTACCTGGACCTGGTTCCGGCGATCAGCGACGCACCGGATGCCGTGCCCGTTGCGTCCGCGCCCGGGGCCGATCGGCCGCATCGAGTTCCGCGATGTGGTCTTCCGCTACCCGGACGCCGCGGCCGACGGCCGCCCGACCCTGCGCGGCGTCTCCTTCACCGCCGAGCCCGGACAGCACGTCGCTTTCGTCGGGCCGTCCGGCGCGGGCAAGACGACCGTGCTCTACCTCACACCGCGCATGTACGAGGCATCCGGCGGCGAGGTGCTCTTCGCCGGGGAGGACGTGCGCCGGCTGACGCACGAGTCGATCATCGACCACGTGGGGATCGTGTCGCAGGAGACCTACCTCTTCCATGCGACGATCCGCGAGAATCTGCTCTACGCGAAGCCCGATGCGACGCAGGAGGAGCTGGAGGAGGCGTGCCGCGCCGCCAACATCCACCACATCATCGCCGGGTTCGAAGAGGGCTACGAGACGATCGTGGGCGAGCGCGGCTACCGGCTCTCCGGTGGCGAGAAGCAGCGCATCGCGATCGCACGCGTTCTGCTGAAGGACCCGCCGGTGCTCCTGCTCGACGAGGCCACGTCGGCCCTCGACACCGTGTCGGAGCGCGTCGTGCAGGAGGCTCTGGATGCCGCCGCTCGAGGCAGAACCACGCTCTCGATCGCGCACCGGCTCTCGACCGTGATCGGTGCGGACGTGATCCACGTGGTGGACGGCGGCCGGATCGTCGAGTCCGGCACCCACGCGTCGCTGATCGCCGAAGACGGGCTCTACTCCGAGCTGGCGGCACAGCAGCTCGCGGCATCCCGCATCCTGGAGGTCGAGGCCACCGCGCCTCCCGGAGCTCTGCCGACGCGTCGCGCCGATCGCGCCCCGGACGACCCCGCGCCTGTGCCTCTGGATGATCCGACGGTGGTGCTCACCGGATCACTCTCGATCACGGGGCCATTGGCGACGATGGCGGACGACGCGCACCCCGACGACCGTCCGTGGCCAGGCCTCAACGACCACTAGTTTCGCGCGCCGAACGCCGGCGAGGCTCGGCGCTGACGCGCTCCGTGCCGTTCGGTCGGACGCGTCGCCACTCATCCGTCACCTGAGTACGCGAATCGGCCCGCGCGGCGCGCATAGGTGACGGATGAAACAGCTAGTGGGCCGCGCGGACGAGCGTCTACCAGAGTCGCGCGGCGGCAACGGCGGTGCCGGATGCCTCGTCCAGACTCGACCCGGGCGGTGCCGGCACGCGACCAGATCTCGCGCGTGAATACGCCGAGCGCGCGGCGGTACGCGGCATCCGGGTGGGCGCGCGCGATCGCGGCGAGACGCGGGACGTCCATGCGCAGCATCTGTCCGATCCTGGCTTGCGCGGCCAGCGGATGCCCCGCCGACTCGAGCACGTGCAGGCCGGCATCCATCGCCTCGAGGCAGTCGCGAAGAACGTCGAGCTGGGCCTCGCGCTGGGTGATGGACGATCCGTCCGCCCGGATGCGCCAGTGCGCGACGACATCGGGAACGGTGTCGAACCGGCGCGCGCTCGCATACATCTGCTGCGCGACGACCTGGTCCTCGTACAGTCGGCCCTCGGGGAAGCGGAGCCTCGCCCGGTGCCAGAAGTCCGTGCGACTCACCTTCGACCACGCGACGATGTTGCCCGACGCCTCGGGATGCTCGTCGATCGTCGTCCCTCGGCGTTCCGGGGCGGTGGAGGCGGCGACCCATGGCTGTACGTCGCCGACGGCGTAGCCGCCTGCGGAGTCGGGGTGCAGTCGCACGTAGGCGCCGAGCGCGAAATCGCTGCCGGTCTGGTCGAGCAGCCCGACGAGACGCTCGAGCGCACGCGGGGTCAGCAGGTCGTCGGCGTCGAGGAATGCGATGAAGGGCGTGTCCACCAGATCGAGACCCACGTTGCGGGCGGCTCCCAGTCCGACGCGATGCTCGTGCCGGAGCACGCGGAACCGCGAGTCTGCGGCAGCGGCCCGCTCGAAGACGGCGGCCGTGGCATCCGTAGAGGTGTCGTCGATCAGGATCGCGGTCCAGTTCTCGAGGCTCTGCCGAAGAAGCGAGTCGAGCGCGTCCTGTGCGTATGGAGCGACGTTGTAACCGGGCACGATGACGGTGACCGCGGCGGGGGTGCTCACCCGCTCGATTGTACGGCGGCGACGGATGCTGCGACCGCGTCGGCCACGGCATCGAGAGGCTCGGTCAGCGCGTGCGGGAACGTGAACCGCACTGCGGTCTGCGCCACCTCGGCCGGCACTCCCATCGCGAGCAGCACGTGCGAGGGCTCGTCGCTGCCGGCGGCGCACGCGGATCCGCTCGAGGAGACGATTCCGCGTCGCTCCAGTTCCAGGAGGACGGCTTCGCCGCTGGTTCCCGCGAACGTGAAGCTCGCAGTGCCGGGCAGCCGGTGCGTCGGATCGCCCGTCAGGCGAGCGGTCGGGACCGCGGCGAGGACGCGCGCGATGAACCGGTCGCGCAGCACCGTGACGCGTGCCGACGACTCGGCCCGCTCGGCCTCGGCGAGTTCGAGCGCTGTGGCGAACCCGACCGCTCCCGCGATGTCCTCCGTCCCGCTGCGTCGCCCGCGCTCCTGCCCGCCACCGTGCATGAGCGGCTCGAGCGGCACCCTCCCGCGCACCGCGAGGATGCCGGTTCCCTTCGGCGCGCCGAGCTTGTGCCCGGCCAGCGAGATCGCATCGAATCCCAGGTCGGCGGCGCTCAGCGGCAGCCATCCGGCCGCCTGCACGGCGTCGATGTGCACCGGAACACGGCGCCCGGTCGCGCCGACCGCCGCGGCGATCGCGGCGACATCCTGCACGGTCCCCACCTCGTTGTTCGCGTAGCCGATGCTGACGAGGGCGGTGTCGTCGCGAACCGCGGCCGCGACATCCGCCGCGGTGACCCGGCCGGATGCGTCGACGGGCACGTGCGTGACCTCGAAGCCATGCACCCGCGCGAGGTAGGCGGCCGACTCGAGGACCGACTCGTGCTCGATCGGAGTCGTGACGATGCTCCCCGCGTCGCGCCCCGTCGCGGAGCGATCGCCAGCACCGCGGCATTGCTTGCGTGCGCGGCGATCGCGATGCCCTTGACCGCGAGGTTGTTGGCCTCGGTGCCGCCGGAGGTGAAGATCACGTCGCTCGGCCGCATCCCGAGGATCCGGGCCACCCGCGCCCGAGCGTCGCTCAGGGCCTCGCCCGCGGCCTCGCCGACCGTGTGATGGCTCGACGCGTTGCCGAACCAGCGGGTCAGGAACGGCATCATCGCCTCGAGCACCTCGGGGCGCACGGGTGTCGTCGCCGCGTTGTCGAGGTAGAGCATGCTCATGGCGCCGACCTCAGGAGATGCGGATGTCGAGGCCGAGGTCGAGCGCACGCGCCGAGTGCGTGAGCGCGCCGACCGAGATGACGTCGACGCCCGTCTCGGCGATCGCGCGCACGGTCTCCAGCGACACACCGCCGGATGCCTCGACCGTCGCTCTGCCGGCGACCTGTTCGACCCCGCGACGGAGGTCGTCGAGCGAGAAGTTGTCGAGCATGATCGTGCCGATCCCTGCCGCCAGCACCGGCTCGATCTGCTCGAGGCGGTCGACCTCCACCTCGACGTGCGTCGTATGGGGGAGGCGCGCGATGGCGCCCTGCAGCGCCGCCGTGACCGATACGCCCTTCTGCGCGAGGACGGCGAGGTGGTTGTCCTTGGCCATGACCGCGTCCGACAGCGAGTAGCGGTGGTTGTGCCCGCCGCCGCTGACGACGGCATGGCGCTCGAACGCCCGCAGGCCCGGCGTCGTCTTGCGGGTGTCGGCGATGCGCGCGCCGGTGTGGGCGACTTCGGAGACGTACCGGGCGGTGAGTGTCGCGATGCCCGACATGCGCTGGACGAAGTTCAGCCCGATCCGCTCTGCGGTGAGCACCCCCCGCGCAGGGCCGGACACCGTCGCGAGCACGGCGCTCGTCCTCGAACGAGTCCCCGTCCGCGATCAGCAGGTCGACCTGGATGGTGGGATCGGTGAGGCGGAACGCGGCGGCGAAGACCTCGCCGCCGCTGAAGACGCCCGGCTCGCGAGCGATCAGGTCTGCCTGGGCGGTCGCCGACGCGGGGATGAGCATCTCGCTGGTCAGATCGCCCCAGGGCGCATCCTCCTCGAGCGCGGCACCGACGACGCGGTCGATCGTGGTCCTCGTCAGCATCAGCGAACACCGCTGGAGACCGAGACGGAGGCCGCGGCATCCGCATCGCTCGATCGCTCGCCATCCGGATCGTCGCGGCGGAAGTGCGCGCCGACCGATTCTCGGCGGCGCAGTGCGGCCGCGACGAGCTGCTCGGCGACCACGAGCAGGTTCTCGTCCTCGAACTCGGCTTCGGTGTGCGCAGTCCGCTGGTGGGCACGCCAGGAGGCGATGACGGATGCCGCGTGCTCGAGCCCTACCGCATCCCGGACCAGTCCCGCGTCCTCCCACATGAGCTCCTGCAGTGCATCGCGGCTGAACGCGGGCAGGTCGATCCGGTCGCCGAGCTCGTCGACGCGTCGCGACCCCTCGGCGCGCGCAGCGCCCGATCCGCCTGCGGACACCGCCGGCCATTCGCCGGATGCCGCATCCGCCGCGATCGCGTCACCCGCGCGCGCACCGAAGACTGCTCCTTCCAGGAGCGAGTTCGACGCGAGCCGGTTTGCGCCGTGCACGCCCGTGCGAGCGACCTCGCCGACGGCGTAGAGCCCCGGGAGCGTGGTGCGGCCGTCCAGATCCGTCGTGACGCCGCCCATCAGGTAGTGCGCCGCGGGTGTCACCGGGATCGGCTCCCGCGCCCAGTCCAGGCCGCGGTCGCGGACGGCGCGGTCGATCGTGGGGAAGCGCTGCGCGAGGAACACCGCGACCTCGTCCGGAGTGGGGCGCAGGTGGGTGGCGTCGAGGAACACCGGCCGGCCGTCCTGCGCTTCCATCTGCCGGGCGATCGCCCGCGCGACCACGTCGCGCGGCGCCAGCTCCCCGTCGGGGTGCGCGTCGAACGCGAAGCGGCGCCCGTTCTCGTCGATCAGGGTCGCGCCCTCGCCCCGCACAGCCTCCGAGACCAGGAACGACTCGCCGATGCCCAGAACGGTCGGATGGAACTGGAAGAACTCGAGGTCGGTCACCTCGGCGCCGGCGCGGAGAGCCGCCGCGATGCCGTCGCCGGTCGCGACCGAGGGGTTGGTCGTGTGCGCGTACAGCTCACCGGCACCGCCGGTTGCCAGCACGATGGCGTCCGCGTCGACACGCTCGCGGCGCCCGGCGATGTGGGGGCCTCATCGGATGCCGCGACATCGCCGATCAGAAGGTCGACGCCGGTGACGCGGTCGCCGGTCAGGACGAGATCGACGAGGAAGGCGTGCTCGATGACCCTCACCCGGCTCGCCCGGAGTCGGGCCACGAGCGCCTTCTCGATCGCGGTGCCCGTCGCATCCCCGCCCGAGTGCAGGATGCGCGGGTAGGAGTGAGCGGCCTCGAGCCCCTTCACGAAGGCGCCGTCGGCGCCGCGATCGAAGGCGACGCCGAGGGCGATCAGCTCGCGGATGCGGGCAGGACCCTCGTCGACCAGCACGCGCACCGCCTGCGGATCGCTGAGGCCGGCACCCGCGGTCAGCGTGTCGCGGATGTGGTCTTCGGTGCGGTCGTCGTCGAACATGACGCCTGCGATCCCGCCCTGCGCGTAGCGCGTGTTGGCATGCTCGAGCACGTCCTTGGTCACGAGCGTGACGCGGCAGCCGTGCTCGACCGCGTGGAGGGCGACGGTCAGCCCCGCGATGCCGCTGCCGACGACGACCGCGTGGACCTGGGCCTGCCCGAGGTCCGCGGTCATGAGGCGTTCTCCCATGCGGCCGCGGGTGCCGAGGGCGGCTTGGCCGCCAGCATCCGCTCCAGGGCGAGGCGTGCCGGGTCGGCGACATCCGCCGGGACGGTGATGCGGTTGAGCACCACGCCGGCGACGAGGCCTTCGAGGACCCACGCGAGGTAGCCGGGGTGGATGCGGTACATCGTGGAGCACGGGCACACGACCGGGTCGAGGCAGAAGATCGTGTGCTGCGGGTTGTCGGCCGCGAGTCGCTGGACGAGGTTCACCTCGGTGCCGATCGCGAACGTCGTCGGCTCGGTGGCGCCCTCGATCGCGCGGCGGATGTAGTCGGTGGACCCCGACTCGTCGGCGGCGTCGACGACGGCCATCGGGCACTCGGGGTGCACGATGACCCGTACGCCGGGGTGGTCGGCGCGGGCCTTCTCGACCTGGTCGACGGTGAACCGGCGGTGCACCGAGCAGAAGCCATGCCACAGGATCACCCGCGCTGAATCCAGCTCGGACACGCTCGCGCCGCCCAGTGGCTTGCGCGGATTCCACATCGGCATCTGCTCGAGCGTCACGCCCATCGCCTTCGCGGTGTTGCGGCCGAGATGCTGATCGGGGAAGAAGAGCACGCGGCGGCCGCGCTCGAACGCCCACTCGAGTACGGTCTGCGCGTTCGAGGAGGTGCAGACGATGCCGCCGTGGCGACCCACGAAGCCCTTGATCGCGGCCGACGAGTTCATGTACGTGACCGGGATCACGGGAACGAGTCCGTCGGCATCCGGTGTGTCCATGTCGCCGTAGACGTCGGCGAGCTGCTCCCAGCACTCCTCCACCTGGTCGATGTCGGCCATGTCGGCCATCGAGCAGCCGGCGGCGAGGTTCGGGAGGATGACGGCCTGGTCGGGATCCGACAGCAGGTCGGCCGTCTCTGCCATGAAATGGACCCCGCAGAACACGATCGCCTCGGCCTCGGGGTGCGCCTTCGCGGCGTTGGCGAGCTGGAACGAGTCGCCGACGTAGTCGGCGTGCCGGACGACCTCCTCGCGCTGGTAGAAGTGGCCGAGGATCATGACCCGGTCGCCGAGCTTCTCCTTCGCCGCGCGGACGCGCGCGTCGAGCTCTTCGGGGGTCGCCTCCCGGTACTGGAGCGGCAGCTCGCCCTGGCGGGGCGACCCGGTCGGGATCACATCGCCCATCGAGGAGCCGGGGCCGTACCCGGGTCGCGCGTCGAAGTTCCACGGACCGGCGGCGAGGTCCGTGTTGCAGGTCTCCGCGGTCGATTCGCCGGCGACGATGGCCTGGATCGTGTGGTCCACGGATGGGTCGGCCGGCCGCGGCTGGAGAGTGAGAGAGGTTGCAGACATGGCGTGCTCGATTCGATCTCGAAAGGTCAATGGCGGACGACCAGTGGCCCGCGATCGGCGAGCTCGACGTCCTGGTTGTAGCGGTAGAGGCGGGCCGGCCGGTGGCTGCCGGTGCGGAAGCCGTCGGTCGGGATGAGGGTTCCGGAGTTCTCGGCCTGGCGGCGGAAGTTCGCAGGATCCAGGCGCCGGCCGAGGATCGACTCGTACACCTCGCGAAGCTCGGCGAGGGTGAACTCGTCGGCGAGGAGGCCATGGGCGATGCGGCTGTAGCCGACCTTGTTGCGCAGGCGCCACAGCGCGTAGTCGACGATCTCGTTGTGATCGAACGCCAGGCGGGGCAGGGCGGCCGCGTCGAACCACGTGACGTTCTCGACGTCGTCACCGGGGATCTCGTCGGGCCGGACCAGCGCCCAGTAGACGATCGAGACGACGCGGCTGGGGGAGCGGTCGACGGCTCCGAACGCGTACAGCTGCTCGAGGTAGCTCGGTGCGATCTCGGTGGTCTCGGCCAGCGTGCGGGATGCTGCGGCATCGAGGCTCTCGGTGGCATCCAGCCAACCGCCCGGCAGCGCCCAGAGTCCCTCGTGCGGGTCGCGAGTTCGCCGGACGAGGGGGAGCGCGACGGAGGCGTGGTCGCCGAGCTGGTCGCGGCGAAGCGTGAAGATCACGGTCGACACCGCGACGCGCGTCACGTCGTCGGATGCGGTGTCCGCATTCGGCATGCGGGGGCTCAGGGTTGTTTGTGTCATGGTGACCATTACCTCGCTTCGATCTTAGTGTCATTGTGACCCGAAGTGCAAGTCGGTGTCGCGGCATCCGTCCTCGAAGGCGCACCACAGGGAAGATTGCATACGCTGAACGACCGAGGGTCCGCACGAAAGGGGGAGAGCGTGCTCGTCATCGTGATCGACGTCGTGCTCATCGGCGTGCTGGTGCTCGCCCTCCTCGTCGGCGTGCGTCGAGGTCTCCTCGCAAGCCTGGGGCTGCTGATCGGGATCGTGCTCGGCAGCCTGGCGGCGTTCTGGCTCGTTCCGATCGTCAACGACCTGTGGCCGTGGCAGAACACTCGCGTCTTCGCGGTCATCGCCCTCGTGCTGCTCCTCGTCGTCGGAGGCGCCACCGCGGGCGGCGCCGTCGGCGGCGCGATGCGGCGGGGTGTCGACCGCGCGGCGCCGCTCCGCGTCATCGACCGCGTGCTCGGCGGAGTGCTCGCCGTTCTCGTCGGTGCGCTGACGCTGAGCATGGTCGGATCGACTCTCGCCAAGACCGGCACGCCGGTCGTTTCGACGGCGCTCGCATCGTCGCAGGTCCTGCGCGCGATCGACACGATCACGCCGGCACCGGTCGACGAGGCTCTCGCCAGGGTGCAGTCGGCGGTGATGGATCAGGGCATTCCGCAGCTCGGGCGCCTGCTCGACCAGGAGGTGCAGCCCACCGCACCGCCGGTGGAGATCAACGACCCGGTGCTCGCCGAGGCGGCTGCATCCGTGGCGCGCGTTTCGGGGGTGGCATATGCGTGCGGGATCAGCGCGACGGGCTCGGGCTTCGTGATCGCGCCGGACCGCGTCGTGACCAACGCGCACGTCGTCGCAGGCGTGGAGACCCCGATCGTCGAACTGTCCGGGCAGCCTGCGCGCGAGGGTCGTGTCGTCTACTTCGATCCGATCGACGATCTCGCCGTGATCGCCGTCGACGACCTGGGCGTCCGGCCGCTGCCTGTGGTGCCACCTCTCGCGGCGGGGAGTGTCGCGGTGATCCAGGGATACCCGTTCGGCGGTCCGTTCTCGATGGAGAACGCCGCCGTGCTCTCGGTCGGCTCGGTGCCGGTTCCGGACATCTACGAGCAGTCGAGCGCACTGCGCGACATCTACGCGCTCCAGGCACCGGTGCACCCCGGCAACTCGGGCGGACCGCTGCTCACGTCCGACGGTGCCGTCGCCGGTGTCGTGTTCGCGCGTGCCGAGACCGACGCCGACCGCGGGTACGCCATGACGACGACCGAGCTCGAAGGCGTCGTCGCGGGGGCCGCAGACTGGACGTCCGCGGTCTCGTCGGGCAGTTGCGCGCGATGACGCTGCGCGCAGGATGCGAACGCTATGCTTGCAACGCAAGTCAACAAGGCCAACAACCCGGACGGGAGAGCCTCGGCAGCTGATAGGCCGAGCACCGAAGGAGCAAGCCTCCCCGCCAATCTCTCAGGTATGCGTACCGCCCGGGCTCGGCCGCTCTGGAAAGCGATCCCATCGAGGATCCGCCGACGGTGAAAGTCCCGGCATCCGCTCGCAGCGGGATGCCGAGGCGAAACTCTCAGGCCCACGACAGAGGGGGAGTTCACAGGCGCCGACCGGCGTCTGCCCGTACGAGACCGGGAGAACTCATGACGGACCCCCGCACGGCGCCGCGCGAGAGTGCGCCGCAGCCGAGATACACCGCCTTGCGCGAGCGCCACGAAGCGCTCGGAGCCTCGTTCACCGACTTCGGCGGCTGGGCGATGCCCGTCCGGTACACCTCCGACCTCGCCGAGCACCACGCGGTCCGCACACGCCGCCGGCCTGTTCGACATCTCCCACATGGCGGAGTTCTACGTCTCCGGAGTAGGGGCGGGCGACTACCTCGACTGGGCGCTCGCCGGGAGGATCTCCACCCTTCCCATCGGCAAGGCCAAGTACTCGCTCGTTCTCGACGAGGGCGGCGGGATCATCGACGATGTGATCGTCTACCGGCTGCAGGAGGATCTGTTCCTCGTGATCGCGAACGCCGGCAACCGGGAGGCGGTCGCCACCGCGCTCGACGATCGCGCCGTGGACCGCGACGTGCGCGTGGTCGACGCCACGGACGACTACTCCCTGGTGGCGGTTCAGGGCCCGGCCGCCAGAGCCGTGCTCGATGCCACCCCTGGTCTCGGGGCGTTCGCGCACCCCCTCGACGACCTGAAGTACTACGCATCCGTCTCCGCCGCGTTCGAGGGGCAGCCGATGCTCATCGCACGGACCGGCTACACCGGCGAGGACGGCTACGAGCTGCTCATCCCGAACGAGAAGGTCACGGCGCTGTGGGATGCGCTTCTGGCAGCAGGCGCACCTCACGGGCTCGTTCCCGCGGGCCTCGCCGCGCGCGACACGCTGCGCCTCGAGGCCGGGATGCCGCTCTACGGCCACGAGCTGTCGCTCGACATGGTGCCCGGCCAGGCCGGTCTCGGCCGTGTCGTCGCCATCGACAAGCCCGACTTCGTCGGCCGGGCGGGTCTTGCCGCCGTCGTCGCGAGCGATGCCCCGGTGCTCGTCGGGCCTCGTCTCGGACGGCAAGCGCGCCGGCCGCGCCGGCTATGCGGTCTTCGGCCCTTCGACGGACGCGGATGCCGTGGGCGAGATCACCAGCGGCGCCCTCAGCCCGACCCTCGGTCATCCGATCGCGATGGCATTCGTCTCGCCGTCGGTGAGCGCGCCGGGCACCGAGCTCGCCATCGACGTGCGCGGCACCCGCATCCCCGCGACCGTCACCTCCCTGCCGTTCTATCGACGCGCCAAGTGACCGACATCCAGCCTTCCCACGCCGCCACCCACCGGAGGAACAAGTGACCGACCTCAACAGCCTCAAGTACACCGCCGAGCACGAGTGGATCGCCTTCGACGGTGATGTCGCGACCGTCGGCATCACCGACTACGCGGCCGACAAGCTCGGCGATGTCGTGTTCATCGACCTGCCCGCGGTCGACGCGGGCGTCTCGGCCGGCCAGGTGGTCGGCGAGATCGAGTCGACGAAGTCGGTCGGCGAGCTCTACGCGCCCCTCACGGGCGACGTCGTCGCGATCAACGACGCGGTCGTCGACGACCCGTCACTGGTCAACGCCGACCCGTTCGGCGATGGCTGGCTCGTCAAGCTTCGTGTCGACGCCTCGGCACCGGCCGAGCTGCTCGACCGGGAAGCGTACGTCGCGCTCACGGGTGGCGAGGAGTGAGCGAGGACACGACCGCGTTCGGACGCCGCCGCGGCTTCGTCGACCGTCACATCGGCACGGATGCGGCCGCACAGGCGCTCATGCTGGGCGCACTGGGGTACGACTCGGTCGACGCGCTCGTGCAGGCCGCGGTACCGGCATCCATCCATGTGAATCCGCGCGAGACCTCTGACATCCCGCCCGCAGCGACCGAGGCGGAGGCGCTCGCCGAGCTGCGCGAGCTGGCCTCGCAGAATCGCACCGCCAGGCCCATGATCGGGCTCGGCTACTACGACACCTTCACGCCGTCGGTGATCGCCCGCAACGTGCTGGAGAACCCGTCCTGGTACACGGCGTACACCCCGTATCAGCCCGAGATCTCGCAGGGCCGGCTCGAAGCCCTGATCAACTTCCAGACGATGGTCACCGACCTGACCGGGCTCGCCACGGCCAACGCGTCGATGCTGGACGAGTCCACGGCGGTCGTCGAGGGGATGCTGGTCGCGCGACGCGCATCGAAGTCCGCGACCAACGTCTTCGCGGTGGATGCCGACGCGTTCCCGCAGACCAAGGCGCTGCTTCGCGCCCGCGCCGCGGCCGTCGGCATCGAACTGGTCGAAGTCGACTTCGCGCGCGGCGCGACTCTGCCCGAAGCGCTCTTCGGCACATTCGTGCAGTACCCGGGTGCCAGCGGCAGGGTCTGGGACCCCTCCGGCGTCATCGACGCCACCCACGTCGCGGGCGGCCTCGCGGTCATGGCAGCCGACCTGCTCGCGCTCACGCTGCTCGCCTCGCCCGGCTCGCTCGGCGCCGACGTCGCCGTCGGCACGACGCAGCGCTTCGGCGTTCCGCTCGGATTCGGCGGCCCGCACGCCGGCTACATGGCTGTCCGGCAGGGGCTCGAGCGTCAGCTGCCCGGCCGTCTCGTGGGTGTCTCGCAGGATGCCGCGGGACGCCCCGCATACCGCCTGTCGCTGCAGACGCGTGAGCAGCACATCCGCCGCGAGAAGGCGACCTCCAACATCTGCACAGCCCAGGTGCTCCTGGCCGTCATGGCCGCGATGTACGCGGTCTACCACGGCCCCGACGGGCTCCGCGGCATCGCGGCCGACGTCGCCCGGAAGGCCGAAGCGCTCGCCGAGCGACTCCGCTCGTACGGCCTGACCGTCACGTCGGATTCCTTCTTCGACACGATCCGCGTCGTGACGCCTGGTCCGTCTCAGCGCGTGATCGAGCGCGCCCGTTCGCGCGGGTATCAGCTGTTCTGGGCCGACGACGCGACCGTCGGCGTCTCGGTGGACGAGACGACGACCGCCGATGACCTGGCCGCGGTCGCGTGGGCGTTCGGCCTTCCGGTCGCCGACGAGCACGGCGAGCGTGATCTGCCCTTCGCGGACGCCACGCCCCTCGCCGCGGTCCCGGACTCGCTTCGCCGCGAGGACGAGTACCTCACGCATCCGGTCTTCAACTCGCACCGCAGCGAGACGGCGATGATGCGCTACCTCAAGCTGCTCGCCGATCGCGACTACGCGCTGGACCGAGGCATGATCCCGCTGGGCTCGTGCACGATGAAGCTCAACGCGGCCACCGAGATGGCGGCGGTGTCGTGGCCGGAGTTCTCGCGCGTGCACCCGTTCGCGCCCGAGGCCGACGTGCACGGCTATCTGGCGATGATCGAGCAGCTCGAGGTCTGGCTCGCCGAGGTCACCGGCTACGACGCGGTCTCGCTGCAGCCGAACGCAGGCTCGCAGGGAGAGCTCGCCGGACTCATGGCGATCCGCGGCTACCACCGCTCGAACGGCGAGCTGGACCGCACGGTGTGCCTGATCCCGTCATCCGCGCACGGCACGAATGCGGCATCCGCCGTGCTCGCCGGCATGAAGGTGGTCGTCGTCGCCTGCGACGACGCCGGCAATGTCGACCTCGACGACCTGCGGGCCAAGATCGCTGCGCACGCCGATGAGCTCGCGGCCCTCATGATCACGTACCCGTCGACGCACGGCGTCTACGAGCACGACGTGGTCGAGATCACGCAGGCCGTGCACGATGCGGGCGGACAGGTGTACGTCGACGGCGCGAACCTCAATGCACTCCTCGGCTACGCGCGCTTCGGCGATCTCGGCGGCGACGTGTCGCACCTCAACCTGCACAAGACGTTCGCGATCCCGCACGGCGGCGGCGGACCGGGCGTGGGTCCGGTCGCGGCGAAGGCGCATCTGGCGCCGTTCCTTCCCGGGCATCCGTTCTCGCAGCGCGCCGACCACGCCGGCGGGATCTTCGATGGCGGTGCGGTCTCTGCCGCGCCCCACGGGTCTGCCGGCATCCTGCCGATCTCGTGGGCGTACGTCCGCATGATGGGCGCGGAAGGGCTGAGGGATGCCACGGCCGCGGCCGTGCTCGCGGCCAACTACATCGCGACCCGCCTCAAGGATCACTACCCGGTGCTGTACACGGGGGAGGGCGGCCTCGTCGCGCACGAATGCATCCTCGACCTGCGGCCGCTGCGCGAGGAGACCGGGGTGACCGTCGACGACGTCGCCAAGCGCCTGATCGATTACGGATTCCACGCGCCGACGATGTCGTTCCCGGTGGCGGGGACCCTCATGGTCGAGCCCACCGAGTCCGAGGATCTCGCCGAGATCGAGCGCTTCATCGAGGCGATGATCGCGATCCGCGCCGAGGCGAAGGCGGTCGCTGCGGGGGAGTGGCCCGCCGACGACAACCCGCTCGTGAACGCGCCGCACACCGCGGAGTCGGTCATCACCGGCGAGTGGACCCACCCGTACTCGCGCGAGCTCGCCGTGTACCCCGTGCACACGCTCGTGCGAACGAAGTACTGGCCGCCCGTACGCCGGATCGACCAGGCTTACGGCGACCGCAACCTCGTGTGCGCGTGCCCGCCGATCGAGGCGTTCGCGTAGGCGCGCGGGCGGAGGCGCGCGGCTGCGGCTGCGGATGCGGACGCTGCGGCCGCGGCATCCGCTCGACTTTCCGCGAGACTGCAACGGCGAGTCGAGACTGTGGGCTTTCGCCTTAGTTTGGGCGCTCCGGTGCAGTTTCGCGGGCCTGGGGCCGGCGAGACCGCAGGACCGCGCTCAGCCCGAGCAGATCGCGCGATGATTCCGGGCAGATCGGCCTGAGCCCGGCGTGCGTCAGAGCCTCGCGCAGCGGACTGATGCGTGCGACATCGGTCCAGCCCCAGTGCGCGATTGCGGACGCGTGATGACGCAGCCGTCGATCCCGGTCCTTCTCCTTCCTGATCGCCTCCGCAGGGCGCTCCAGCGATCCGTCGTACTTGATCTCTCCATCCGCCTCACCGATGATTCGGCTTGCGCTCCACCACATATCCGAGCGATCGACTGTTCCGCGAGTACGGAACTCGACTTGGAGTTCCGGTTCCTCGAAGCCCAGCCACTCGACGGCCGCGCGGCTGACTGACTCGAGCGCCGTCTCGGCGAGACGATTGGCGCGATGCAGAGCCCACCGCGCAGCCCGGCGCCCTCGACTGCTGGCACGGCTCTCGTTCTGGACGACGAGGGTCTCGACGGTGAGGAGAGGATCAGCTCGTAGTGCGGCATCCGCCGTTGCGAGCGCGATCGCGCCGTTTCGACCTCTCGCGAGGTCGATCGAGGTATCGAGCATCGATGTGACGAGCAGGCCTCCAATCTCGACGATCACTCGATCGCCCACCGTCGTGTGGCGACGGATGCCTCCACTCAACCGGGCTGTTGCAGTCGGAGCGTCGAGGACGTGCACCTCGAGCGGTTCGCCGAAGATCGGCAGCCCGAGCAGCACCGCCGCGGACTCATGGCAGAAGACGACGCCCGGGTGCGTCATCGCCACAGCGTGAACGCGCACCAGATAGCGCTGCCAGGGCGAGAGAGTCGACCACCAGGCGATGGGTGTGAAGATGCCGCGCCGGATCCGGATCAAGTGTCCGGCCTGGATCCGGCGCTCCGAGTGCGAAATCTCGGATGAGCGGAACAGAGGCACAGGACAGGGTGCAATGACAGGTCGTGTGGAGCGGGGGTCGAGGCTCAGAGTCATGCCCGCACACTGCTGCCGCATCAGCGCGTGCGGTTGCGCTGAGGCTTTGCCTGGGGACGACGGCGCCCCGCTGCATCCTGTGCAGGAGTCGACCCACTCCGCGCAACGGGTCGGTGATCCCACTCCGAAACTGCAATGGCTGGTCGAGACTATGGCGTTTCCCCAACGTCTCGACCAGCCATTGCAGTCTCGCGGCCATCGAGCCGCGAGGCGGATGCCAGGAGCTACGGCGTGGGCGTCGGAGTAGGCGTCGGCGTCGGCGTGGGGCTCGGCGCGGGTGCGAACACTCCGGGCCAGAGCGCCGCCGCGAGCGGGTAGCCGACGAAAGCGACGATGTCCAGCAGCGTATGGGCGATCACGAGCGGCATCACACGACCCCACCGGCGGTAGCACCAGCCGAAGACGACCCCCATCACGAAGTTGCCGACGATCGCACCGACGCCTTGGTAGGCGTGGTACGCGCTGCGCAGCGCGGCCGTGGAGAGGATGATCGCCCACCACGACCAGCCCAGGCGGCGCAGCCGGTCGAACAGGTACCCGATGAGGATGACCTCCTCGGTGAGCCCGGCGCGCACCGCCGAGAGCAGGAGGAGCGGAACCGTCCACCAGGCGGCATCCAGCGGCGACGCGACCACTGCGACGTTCAGTCCCAGCACGCGGGCCAGCGCGTACAGCCCCAGCCCCGGGATGCCGATGACGGCGGCGAGCAGGATGCCGCGGCCGAGGTCGCCGCCGAACCGCGTGAAGTCCAGGCCGATACGTCGGAGCGCATTGTGCCCCGGCTCCCACAGCAGGTAGACGACCAGCGCCACCAGGGCGAGCGCGAACACGATGCCGAGGAATTGGTACAGGACGTTCCAGAAGACCTCGGCATCCCGATTCGGGTTCAGCTGCGTCTGCTGCTGGCCTATCGGCGTGGCGCGCAGCGAAGCCCGGACCAGCGACAGCACCGAATACAGCGCAGATTGCCCGACCGTGATCGCCAGGACGATGCCGATCTCCCACCACAAGCGGGCACGAACGGCCGGGTCAGTGGCAAACCTCTCATTCGAAGAGGCCGTCTGGGAGGTCACCTTGTCAGATTGCCACATTCAACCCTCGTTGAGTTAAGGCTCTGTAACGTTTTCGCGGGATGTTTTGACCATCCCACACGCCGTGCTTATGGTTTCACTATCCGCGCCCCCGTTAGGCCCCGCCTTGACGTGTGCGCACAAACCCTGCACAGGAGGATTCAGTGAGAATTAAGCGCATCTCGGCCGCGGTGGCACTCACCGCAGCCGGCGCATTGGTGATTTCGGGCTGCGCCGCCGGTGGCGGCGACAGCGGCGATGACTCCGGTCTCGTCGAAGGCTCGTCGATCACCGCTGCGTGGAACCAGGCGTTCTACTCGTACAACGGCAACTCGTCGTTCGGTAACGCCACCGCGAACAACAACATCAACTACATGGCGCTGGACGGCTTCAGCTACTACAACGACACGCCGGAACTCGTGCATGAACACGTCGTTCGGCTCGTACGAGAAGGTCTCCGACGACCCGCTGACGATCAAGTACACGATCGCCGATGGCGTCAACTGGTCGGACGGCACCCCCGTCGACGCAGCCGACCTGATGCTGCACTGGGCTGCGCTCTCCCGCGCGCTCGACACGCCGGACTTCGATCCGGCCGAGTTCACCGACCCCGACACCGGTGAGTTCACCGATGCGTTCCCGACCGATGTCGTGTTCTTCGACAGCGGCGCGTCGCCCGACTCGCGTTTCGGCCTCGTTCACGACACCCCCGAGATCAGCGACGACGGCAAGTCGATCACGATGGAATACTCGGCGCCGTTCGTGGACTGGGAGCTGGCCTACGGACTCCAGGGTGAGATTCTTCCGGCGCACGTTGTCGGCAAGAACGCCCTCGGCATCGAGGACAACGCCGAGGCCAAGCAGGCCGTGATCGACGCCCTCCAGAACGAAGACGACGCCGCGCTCGCGCCCATCTCGAGCTTCTGGAACAGCGGCTTCAACTTCACCGAGCTGCCGGACGACCCGGAGCTCTACCTCTCGAGCGGCCCGTACGTGATCAGCGACTTCGTCGCCGACCAGTACGTCACGCTCACGGCTAACCCCGAGTACAAGGGCGACAACGCCGCGAACATCGAAGAGATCACCGTCCGGTTCATCCCCGACCCGCTCGCGGCCGCCCAGGCGCTCGAGAACGGCGAGGTCGACGTCATCTCCCCGCAGGCCACTGCTGACCTGAAGACGGCGGTCGATGCGATCGACGGCGTCACGGTCATCACCGGCTCCGAGGGAACGTACGAGCACATCGATCTCCAGTTCGCGAACGCCAAGAACCCGGAGAACATCTTCAAGGACCCGAAGGTCCGCGAGGCGTTCCTCAAGACGATTCCGCGCCAGGAGATCCTCGACAAGCTCATCGTCCCGATCGCCGGAGATGACGCACAGCTGCGAAGCTCGCAGATCTTCGTTCCGGGCGCCGAAGGCTCCGACGAGTCCGTCGCCAACAACGGATCGGCGAACTTCGCCGAGGTCGACATCCCGGGTGCCACGGCGCTGCTCGCCGAGTCGGGCGTTGCCAACCCCGAGGTGTGCATCCTGTACGCGTCGAACAACCCCCGTCGCGTGAACGAGTTCGCGCTGATCCAGGCATCCGCTGCGCAGGCCGGCTTCAACGTCACCGACTGCGGTTCGGAAGAGTGGGGTGGCCTGCTCGGCACCCCGGGCGCCTACGACGCGGTCTTCTTCGGCTGGCAGTCGGAGAGCCTCGGCGTCGACGGACTGGACCGCCCAGTTCAAGACCGGTGAGATCAACAACCTGAGCTTCTACTCGAACCCCAGGATCGATGAGATCGCCAACGAGATCTCCTTGGAGTTCGACAAGGACGCGCAGATCGCGCTGATGCAGGAGGCTGACAAGATCCTGTGGGATGACTTCTTCGGAGTCACCATCTTCCAGTTCCCCGGCGTGACCGCTTACAGCGACCGCGTCACGAACATCGGACCCTCGATCCTCGCGCCCACGATCTTCTGGAACGCGTGGGACTGGGAGGTCACGGACGCCGGCACTGAAGAAGAGTAGTCGTCGTCGCGGTCTCCACTGAGCCCCGGCTCGGTTGAACCAAGGTGGGGTGCAGGTTTCCTCGGAAGCCTGCACCCCACCCGTTAGACTTCTCCCAGTGGCAGAGCAGCGGCCGGGGTACGACCTCGGGATGTCCTGCTTGCGCTGGATCACCGATTGGCAGGCGGCCACACCATGGCTTCATTCATCATCCGGCGATTGATCGCATCGATCTTCGTGCTTCTCGCCGCGACCTTCCTGATGTACATGCTCACTTCGTTCGCGGGGGATCCCCTCGACGAGCTGAGGCAGAGCAGTGCTCCCAACAAAGCCGAGCTGATCGAAGCTCGCACAAAGCTCCTCAACCTCGACGTCCCGCCCCCGCTGCGCTACTTCCTGTGGCTTGGCGCTCTCTTCCGCGGCGACTTCGGCGTCAGCGTCCATGAATCAGCCGGTCAATGTCCTGCTCGGAAACGCGATCACGTCAACGCTGACGCTGGTCACGACCGCGACCGTCGTCGCGATCCTCCTCGGACTGACCGTCGGCATCGTCTCGGCGCTGCGCCAGTACAGCGGCTTCGACTACAGCGTCACTCTCGCGTCGTTCCTGTTCTTCTCGCTTCCCGTCTTCTGGGTCGCCGTCCTGCTGAAGCAATACGGCGCCATCCGCGTGAACGACTGGCTCGCCGATCCGACGATCTCCGTGCCCGTCATCATCGGCGTCTCGACTCGTGGCCGGGGTTCCTGTGGATGTCGATCATCGGCGGCCCGTGGAAGCGGAGATGGATCGTGCTTCGGGTGTCTCGACCGTCGCCACCGCCGCGACGATGACATTCCTGTCGGTCACCGAGTGGTTCGCCGACCCCAACATCGGCATCATCGTCTACTCGGCGCTCGCACTGGGCATCGCCTTCGGGGTGACGGCGATCTCGACAGGCCTGCGCAACCGCAAGGCGGTGTACGCCTCATTGATCGTCGCGGTGCTCGGCATCGCGCTCTACTTCCCGATGATGAACTACATCCTCAACGGGATGACGCTCTGGTTCTTCCTGCTGCTCGCACTGCTCGCCGTGGTCGTCAGCGGCGCGGTCGGCTGGTTCATGGGCGCTCCCGATCGGGGCCCGGTCATGCGGACGACGGCCATCGTCGGATTCCTCTGCGCCGCGTTCATCGCGCTCGACAAGTACATGTCCTACTGGCAGGCGTACGCGAACTCGAGCAGGGTGCGGGGTCGTCCGATCGCGACGGTCGGCGCAGGGACGCCGGGCCTCGGCGGCAATTTCTGGGTTCAGGGCATCGACCTCTACACCCACCTGCTGCTGCCGACGATCGCGATCATCCTGATCTCGTTCGCGAGCTACACGCGGTACTCGCGGGCGAGCCTGCTCGAGGTCATGAACCAGGACTACATCCGCACCGCCCGCGCCAAGGGTCTCACCCAGCGCACCGTGATCGTGCGCCATGCCTTCCGCAACGCGCTCATTCCGATCACGACGATCATCGCCTTCGACGTGGGCGCCATCATCGGCGGCGCCGTCGTCACCGAGACCGTGTTCGGCTGGAGCGGCATGGGCAGGCTCTTCGTCGACGGTCTGAGGAACGTCGACCCCAATCCCGTGATGGCGTTCTTCGTGGTCACCGGCACGCTCGCCGTGCTCTTCAACCTCATCGCTGATCTCGTGTACGCGGGGCTCGATCCGAGAATCAAGGTGGGCTGATGAACACCACAGTCACTCAAGGTCCCGACACCGGCGAAGACGCCGCAGTCGCAGAGATCTCCATCGAGCAGAAGGAGACAGAAGGCCTCAGCCAGGGTCAGATCGTCCGGCGCAGGTTCTTCCGGCACCGCGGTGCGCTCATCGCGATGATCGTGCTCGCTCTGATCGTCCTGCTGGCGTTCACCTCTGTCGGGGTGGACCTCTGGGGCCTGCGCATCACCGGCTGGTGGCCGTACTCCTGGGATCAGATCCTGCCGAAGATCAACAACGGCGTCCCGACGATGAGCCTCTTCCCGCCTCAGTTCGGCGAGCACCCGTTCGGTCAGGACGAGGTCGGCCGAGACATCTTCGCCGTCGTCATGCGCGGTGCGCAGCAGTCGCTCATGGTCATGGTGATCGCCGGCGTCGTGGCCACCATCATCGGCGTCGTGATCGGCGCCATCGCCGGGTACTACCGCAAGGCGACGGACTCGGTGCTCATGCGCTTCACCGACATCATCATCACGATCCCGCTGATCGTGATCGGATCGGTCCTGGGTCGCACGTTCGGCAACCTGGGTGCTTCCGTGCTGGGCGTCGTCATCGGAATCTTCGCGTGGACCACAATGGCCCGCCTCGTGCGCGGTGAGTTCCTCACCCTGCGCGAGCGGGAATTCGTGGATGCCGCTCGGGTCTCCGGCGCGCGCGACCGCCGCATCATCTTCCGCCACATCCTGCCGAACGCGGTGGGTGTCATCGTGGTCAATGCGACGCTGCTCATGGCCGGCGCCATCCTGCTCGAGTCGGCACTGAGCTACCTCGGCTTCGGCGTCCAGGCGCCTGACACGTCGCTCGGCAAGATCGTCTCCGACAACCAGGCCGCGTTCTCGACGCGTCCCTGGCTGTTCTGGTGGCCGGGCATCTTCATCATCGCGATCGCGCTGTGCGTGAACTTCATCGGCGATGGACTGCGCGATGCGTTCGACCCGCGTCAGAAGAAGAAGCCGAGCGAGCGCGCGATGCGTCGCGCGGCACGTGCCGGCGGACCGGTTGTGCCGATCCTCAACACCACCGATCCGGAGGGACCGCACTCCGTGACGGTGGCAGATGGAAGCGGTGTACACGGGCGATGTCGTGAACTATCACGACCAGCGCCCGGAGGAGCCGGGCGACGTCCAGAACGAGCCCCTCAACCCGGAGCGGTGACGTGACGCTGCTAGACCAGCAGACCTATCAGCGTCGCCGCGGTGAGGACTCCGATCGTCGCGATCGTTCCGTAATGCCAGCGGATCGTGAAGGCTTCCGGATCCTCTCCGCTCGCGAAGGCTCCGGACTCGCGCAGCTGATCCCAGTGGCCGCGGATGGCCTGGGCGAGGTTGCCGGACGGCGTCGTCAGCGCGTCGCTCGGACGCAGGCTGCCGTGCTGTCCGCGCGCGGACTCGCTGACGCCGTCGAAGTCCTTGCTCGCGAGACCGAACGCTCGGTGGCGGCCGGGAGCCGGCGACGCCCAGACCGGAATGCGCCCGCGCGACGTGTGGATCGTGAGCGAGTAACGCGTATCGATTCCCTGGATCGCCGGCCACGGTACGAAGTACGTCCGCAGGACGTTCTCGACCGTGATGCCGTGCTCCTGCATCCGCAGACTCGGCCGCCAGAAGAGCGCCCACGCGACCACTCCCGCGAGGGCGAGCGGCCAGACGTAGCGGATCGCGGACGTCGAATCCCCCCAGAACAGCGCGACCACACCAACGGCGCACACCACCACGGTCACGACAGCGAGCGTGCGGCCGAATACGGGCCGGTACGAAACCTCCTGGAACGCCATGACCTCAAGCTTTGCAGATGGGACACATCGAATGACTGACACCACGGGCTTCGAAGCCGAGATCGCGGCGTCGCACAAGGCCCTCCCCGAGACGATCCTCGAGGTCGACAACCTCGGCGTCGAGTTCTGGGTCGAGGGCGAGTTCTACCCCGCGGCGATCGACATGAACTACGTCGTCCGACGCGGCGAGGTCCTCGCGATCGTCGGCGAATCCGGATCGGGCAAGAGCACGAGTTCGATGGCCCTCCTGGGATTGCTGCCGGAGAACGCCCGCGTGACCGGCTCGATCAAGCTCCTCGGTCGCGAGCTGCGCGGCGTCGACGACTCCACACTGCGTGCGCTTCGCGGCAACGAGATCGCCCCGATCTTCCAGGAGCCGATGACGGCGCTCAACCCCGTCTACACGATCGGCTTCCAGATCATGGAGGCACTGCGCTCGCACGATCGCGGAATGGCCCCCGTCATCGCGAAGGAGCGCGCGATCGAACTCCTGCGACTCGTCGAGATGCCCAACCCGGAGCAGTCGTTCAACAAGTATCCCGCACCAGTTGTCAGGCGGCCAGCGTCAGCGCGCGATGATCGCGCAGTCCATCTCGTGCGACCCGCTGCTGCTCATCGCCGACGAGCCGACGACCGCCCTCGACGTGACCGTGCAGGCCGAGGTCCTCGATCTGCTGCGAGACCTGCACAAGCGGCTCGACTCGGCGATCATCCTCATCACCCACGACATGGGCGTGGTGGCTGACCTCGCCGACCGCATCATGGTGATGAAGAACGGCATCGTGGTCGAGTCCGGGACGGTCGACCAGATCTTCCACAACCCCCAGCACCCCTACACGCAGGAGCTGCTCGCGTCGGTGCCGCACCTGGGGCTGGGCGTGCTCGAGGAGCCCGCCCTCGGCACCCCCGAGGTGCAGCCGGACAACTTGACCGTCCCGGCCATCGCGGCGATCCGCGAGCGTGCTTCGGAGGCGGCCGAGGAGACGATCGAGACCCGCGCCCCGGTGCTGTCGTTCGAAGACGTCTCGATCGACTACCCGAAACGCGGTCGCATTCCCGCCTTCCGTGCTGCGGAGCACATCGACCTCCAGATCTTCCCCGGCGAGATCGTGGGGCTCGTGGGGGAGTCCGGCTCGGGCAAGACCACGCTCGGCCGTGCCGCGATCGGCCTCATCCCGATCGCCGAGGGCAAGCTCACCGCTGTCGGAACGGACATCTCGAAGGCGACGCAGAAGGATCTGTTCGCGATCCGTCGCCGAACGGGGATCGTGTTCCAGGACCCGGCTTCGTCGCTGAACCCCCGGATGCCGATCGGCCAGTCGATCGGCGAGCCGATTCTTCTCGCGGGCGAGGCGAAGGGCAAGGACCTCGACAAGCGCGTCGAGACACTGCTCACGCAGGTCGAGCTGCCCAGGTCCTATCGCAACCGCTTCCCGCACGAGCTGTCGGGCGGTCAGCGTCAGCGCGTCGGGATCGCGCGCGCACTGGCACTCGCTCCCGAGCTGCTCGTCGCGGACGAACCCACCTCGGCGCTCGATGTCTCGGTCCAGGCGAGATTCCTCGATCTGCTGCAGGAGCTGCAGCAGCGCTTGCAGTTCGCGTGCCTGTTCATCAGCCACGACCTCGCGGTCGTGGACATCCTGGCGCACCGCATCGCGGTCATGCACTTGGGCAAGCTCGTCGAGACCGGCACCCGCGACGAGATCCTGCGCGGTGCGACCGACCCGTACACGCAGCGCCTGATCGCCGCCGTGCCCGTGCCCAACCCCGAAGAGCAGCGCGTCCGTCGCGAGGCCCGCGCGCTGCTGCTGGCCGCATCGCAGGAGTGACGCCGTCCGACGCCTGACCGGCGGCGGCTCGGTTCGAGTCCGAGGGGAACGCCCAGGCGCCTCCCGGTAGACTGGGGGTGCCCGGCTCCGGGCTCATCCCCGTTCTGCAAGGATTCTTCATGGCGCGCGCCCTCCGTTCAGACCTCCGCAACGTCGCGATCGTTGCCCACGTCGACCACGGCAAGACGACCCTCGTGGACGCGATGCTGCGTCAGACCGGCTCCTTCGGCTCGCACGAGCACATGGAAGAGCGCGCCATGGACTCGAACGATCTCGAGCGCGAGAAGGGCATCACGATCCTCGCCAAGAACACGGCGATCACCTACCGGGGCGAGCATGCCACCGAAGGTCCCGTGACGATCAACGTGATCGACACCCCTGGGCACGCGGACTTCGGCGGCGAGGTCGAGCGCGGCCTGTCGATGGTCGACGGCGTCGTCCTCCTCGTCGACGCGAGCGAAGGGCCGCTGCCGCAGACCCGCTTCGTGCTGCGCAAGGCACTCGAGGCGAAGCTTCCCGTGATTCTGCTCGTGAACAAGACCGATCGTCCGGACGCCCGGATCGCCGAGGTCGAAGAGGAAGCCCACGACCTGCTGCTGGGTCTCGCATCCGACCTGCACGACGATGTCCCGGATCTGGATGTCGACGCGCTCCTGGACGTGCCGGTCGTGTACGCGAGCGGACGCGCCGGTGCGGCATCCCGCAACCGTCCCGATAACGGCTCGCTGCCCGACAACGCCGACCTCGAGCCCCTGTTCGAGGCGATCCTCGAGCACGTGCCCGCCCCTTCCTACGACGACGACGCTCCGCTGCAGGCGTGGGTCACCAACCTCGACTCGAGCCCGTTCCTCGGCCGCCTCGCACTCCTGCGCGTGTTCAACGGCACGCTGAAGAAGGGCCAGACGGTCGCCTGGGTGCGTGCCGACGGCACCACCAGCAGCGCCCGCATCACCGAGCTGCTGAAGACCCGCGCCCTCGAGCGCTACCCTGCCGAAAGCGCCGGGCCGGGCGACATCGTCGCCATCGCCGGCTTCGAAGACATCACGATCGGCGAGACGATCGCCGACCCCGAAGACGTGCGACCGCTGCCGCAGATCCACGTCGACGACCCCGCCATCTCGATGACGATCGGCACGAACACCTCGCCGCTGGTCGGCAAGGTCAAGGGTCACAAGCTGACCGCGCGCATGGTCAAGGACCGCCTCGACCGTGAGCTCGTCGGCAACGTCTCGCTGAAGGTCGTCGACATCGGCCGTCCGGATGCCTGGGAGGTTCAGGGCCGCGGCGAGCTGGCGCTGGCGATCCTCGTCGAGAACATGCGCCGCGAGGGTTTCGAGCTCACCGTCGGCAAACCGCAGGTGGTCACCAGGAAGGTCGACGGCAAGACGTACGAGCCCTTCGAGCACCTCACGGTCGACGCGCCCGAGGAGTACCTCGGCGCGATCACACAGCTTCTCGCGACCCGCAAGGGCCGCATGGAGGGAATGACCAACCACGGCACGGGCTGGGTGCGCATGGAGTTCATCGTCCCGTCGCGGGGCCTGATCGGCTTCCGCACGGAGTTCCTCACCACGACCCGCGGCACCGGCATCGCCAACGCGATCTCCCACGGCTACGAGCCGTGGGCCGGCCACATCGTGTCCCGGCAGAACGGCTCGATCGTCGCCGACCGCTCGGGTGTCGTCACGCCCTTCGCGATCATCGCTCTCCAGGAGCGGATGTCCTTCTTCGTCCAGCCCACGCAGGAGGTCTACGAAGGCATGGTCGTCGGCGAGAACTCGCGCAACGACGACATGGACGTCAACATCACGAAGGAGAAGAAGCTGACCAACATGCGTCAGTCGACCTCCGACACGTTCGAGTCCATGACCCCGCCGCGCAAGCTCTCGCTCGAGGAGAGCCTCGAGTTCGCACGCGACGACGAATGCGTCGAGGTGACGCCCGAGATCGTGCGCATCCGCAAGGTGAACCTCGACCAGACCGAGCGCGCCCGCGCCACCTCTCGTCTGAAGCGCCAGGACGCCGGCGTCTGACCCACCGCCGGGCGACCACGCCGGGCCACCGATGATCCCGCGGCCCGATGAGCGGGAGCCCAGCCCTCGGTAGGCTCGGACGGGTGACTGTCGATCCTGCATCGCCGGATGCCGAGAGTCGCCGTGCGTGGCGGCAGGGACTCGGCGTCGCCCTTGCCACGAGTGCGTACGGCATCTCGTTCGGAGCGCTGGCGGTGGCCGCCGGCCTCGACATCTGGCAGACGTGCGTTCTGAGCCTGGTGATGTTCACAGGCGGATCGCAGTTCGCATTCGTCGGCGTCATCGCCGCCGGCGGGGTGCCTGCGGCTCCTGCCGCCATCGCATCGGCATCACTGCTCGGGGTCCGCAACGTCGCGTACGGCATGCGGATGTCGCCGGTGATCGGCGCCGGCTTCTGGCGCCGTGCGGCGGCGGCCCAGTTCACGATCGACGAGTCGACCGCCGTCTCGCTCGCGCAGACGACCGCGCGATCGCGCGCGCTCGGGTTCTGGGTGACCGGCATCGCGATCTACATCGGTTGGAACCTGTCGACGCTCGCCGGCGCACTCCTGGGCGACGTGCTGGGCGACCCGAAGGCGTACGGGCTGGATGCCGCGGCCGCGGCCGCGTTCCTCGCACTCCTGTGGCCGCGCCTGCGGCATCGTCAGCCCATCGCGGTCGGGATCGCCGCCGCGGTCGTCGCGACGGTTCTGACGCCCGTTCTGATGCCCGGCGTGCCCGTGCTGGTCGCCGCGGTGGTCGCGATCGTGGTCGGCTGGTTCAACTGGCTCGGCGCCGGTGACGAGCCCCCCGAGGAGCCGGACGACGTCGCAGAGCGGGTGGGGCTGCCATGAGGAGGTGCCTGCGATGACCCTGTGGACCGCCGTGCTCGTGGCCGCGATCATCTGCGTCGCGCTCAAGACGCTCGGCTACCTCATCCCGCAGCGCTTCCTCGATGCGCCGCGACCCGCCCGGATCGCGGACCTGCTGACGGTCGCGCTCCTTTCGGCCCTCGTCGCGGTGCAGACGCTGGGGGACGGGCAGGCGATCGTGGTCGACGCCCGCATCCCCGCCGTGCTCGTCGCGGCGGGACTCCTGCTGCTGCGCGCCCCGTTCCTGGTGGTGGTGATCGCAGCCGCGCTCGTCGCGGGGCTCCTCCGACTCTGGGGCTGGGCGGCATGATCGCCGCCGAGGCGATGCGGTCGAGAGAACCTAGACTGACGCGCGTGAAGTCCGTTCTCCCTCGCGTCGCGACCTGGTTCGTGGCCTTCATCGTCGGTGCCGTCTACGGACTCGCGGGGACGATCGCCCACGCGTACACGCTCGGCTGGTTCCCGCTCGGACTCGTGCTCGCGCTCATCGGAAGCGGGGCGCTGCTGGTTGCCGTGCGCCTCCTGACCTCCGACCGCTGGGCAGCCCTCGCCTCCGGCTTCGGAATGATCCTCGCGACGCTCGTGTTCTCAGGTCGCGGGCCCGGGGGCTCGGTCATCGTTCCGCAGACGGGGCTTGCCGTCACCTGGACCGTGGCCGTGCCCATCCTGGTGGTGCTCGTCGTCGCCTGGCCGAGCCGATTCGCGCCGTTCCGCGCGGACCCCGCCCCCGCAGGCGAATTAGACTGAACTCGTGACCTATGTGATCGCTCTGCCGTGCGTGGACCTCAAGGACCGCGCCTGCATCGACGAGTGCCCCGTCGACTGCATCTACGAGGGTGATCGGATGCTGTACATCCACCCCGACGAGTGCGTGGACTGCGGCGCGTGCGAGCCCGTGTGTCCCGTCGAGGCGATCTACTACGAGGATGACCTGCCCGACGAGTGGCAGGACTACTACAAGGCCAACGTCGAGTGGTTCGAGGACGTCGGATCGCCCGGTGGCGCTGCCAAGGTCGGAGTCATCCACAAAGACCACCCGATCATCGACGCGCTTCCGCCGCAGGCGCCGTAGCGCGGCCATGGGCGTAGCTGACCTCGCCGACTACCCCTGGGATGCCGTCGCACCGTACGCCGAGCGTGCCCGTGCACACCCCGGTGGCATCGTCGATCTTTCGATCGGCTCGCCCGTCGACCCGACGCCGCCTGTGGTCGCGCACGCCCTCGCCGGCGCGACCGACGCGCACGCGTACCCGCAGACCGTCGGCACGCCTGCCCTCCGGGAGGCGATCCCCGATTGGTACGCACGCCGTCGCGGCGTGCCCGGTCTCACTCCCGATCACGTGCTGCCCACCATCGGCTCCAAGGAGCTGGTCGCGCTCCTGCCGCTGCTGCTGGATCTCGGCCCCGGGGACGTCGTCGTGCATCCGCGCGCCGCGTACCCCAGTTACGAGGTCGGGGCGCGCCTCGTGGGGGCCACGCCCCTCGCAGCCGACGACCCCGAGTCGTGGCCTGCCGGCACGCGCCTCGTGTGGCTGAACTCGCCGGGCAATCCCGACGGCCGAGTGCTGGATGCCGCCACACTGCGGTCGGCCGTTGCGCGGGCACGCGCCCTGGGTGCGGTCCTCGCCTCGGACGAGTGCTACGCCGAGCTCGGCTGGGACTCGCCCTGGGATCGGGAGTCGATCCCGTCCGTGCTGGACCCGCGCGTGACGGACGGCGACCTGCGCGGCATCCTGTCGGTGTATTCGCTCAGCAAGCAGTCGAACCTCGCGGGCTACCGAGCCGCGTTCCTCGCCGGCGACCCCGAGATCATCGCGCGTCTGCTGACGGCCCGCAAGCACCTCGGCCTGATGCTTCCCGCGCCGGTCCAGACGGCGATGGTCGCGGCGCTCACCGACGATGCTCACGTCGCCGCGCAGAAGGAGCTGTACCGGGCACGACGGGCGGCGCTCAAGCCCGCGCTGGAGTCCGCGGGCTTCCGCATCGATCACAGCGAAGCGGGGCTGTACCTCTGGGCGACGGAGGGTCGCGACGCGTGGGAGAGCCTCGGACGCCTCGCCGACCTCGGCATCCTCGCGGGTCCCGGTCATTTCTACGGCGCGCACTTCCCGCAGCATGTGCGCCTGTCGCTCACCGCGACGGATGAGCGCATCGCCACGGCGGTTTCCCGTCTGGCGGGCTCCTGACCGACCGGAGGTTTCCTCCAGCGGATGACGTCCCGCTTTGGCTGTGTCCGCAGTATGCCGATGCGCCCATTAGGCTGTAAAAGCGCGGTGACGCGGCATCCCCTGTCATCCCGCCGGCCCTCGGAATTTCGCCACCGGTGCAATCCGCAAGGCCCCCGAACCCCCGGAACGACCAGGAATCGCGAGGAGGCGCCGTGAGCGACGCGGGCACCCAGCAGGACAGAGCCATCCTCACGATCGGCGATCGGACGGCCGAGTTCCCGCTCATCAAAGGAACGGACGGGACGCCCAGCGTCGACGTCTCGACCTTCTCGCGCCAGACCGGTCACACCACGCTCGACTACGGCTTCGTCAACACCGCCGCGACGAAGTCCGCGGTCACGTTCATCGACGGAGACCAGGGGATCCTGCGCTACCGGGGCTACCCGATCGAGCAGCTCGCCCAGAACAGCACGTACCTCGAGGTCGCATGGCTCCTCATCTACGGCGAACTGCCCACCGCCGATGAGCTCGCGGCGTTCGACGACCGCATCCGTCACCACACGCTCCTGCACGAAGACCTGAAGCGCTTCTTCTCGGCGCTGCCGCACACGGCGCACCCGATGTCGGTGCTGTCGTCCGCGGTCTCGGCGCTGTCGACGTATTACGAGGGTGAATCGGATCCGCACAACCCCGAGCACGTCGAACTCAACACGATCCGCATGCTCGCGAAGCTGCCGGTCATCGCGGCGTACGCGCACAAGAAGAGCGTCGGCCAGGCGTTCCTGTACCCCGACAACCGACTGAGCTTCGTCGACAACTTCCTCAAACTCAACTTCGGCGTGCTCTCCGAACTGTACGAGGTCAACCCCGTCATGTCGCGCGCGCTGGAGCGGCTGCTGATCCTCCACGAGGACCACGAGCAGAACGCATCGACCTCGACCGTCCGTCTTGTCGGCTCGACCGGCGCGAACCAGTTCTCCTCGATCTCGGCGGGCATCAACGCGCTGTACGGACCCCTGCACGGCGGCGCCAACGAGGCCGTGCTCGACATGCTCGCGCGCATCCGCGATTCCGGCGAGAGCGTGCAGCGCTTCGTCGAACGGGTAAAGAACAAGGAAGACGGCGTGAAGCTGATGGGCTTCGGCCATCGCGTCTACAAGAACTACGATCCGCGCGCGAAGCTGGTCAAGGAGTCCGCCGACGAGGTGCTCGCCGAGCTCGGCGTGCACGACCCGCTGCTCGATCTCGCCAAGGAGCTCGAGGAGCTCGCGCTGAGCGACGACTACTTCAAGGAGCGCCGCCTCTACCCGAACGTCGACTTCTACACCGGCGTGATCTACAAGGCGATGGGCTTCCCGACGCGGATGTTCACCGTCCTGTTCGCCATCGGGCGCCTACCCGGCTGGCTCGCCCATTGGCGCGAGATGCAGGCGGATCCTCAGACCAAGATCGGTCGCCCGCAGCAGCTGTACGTCGGCGCGCCGCACCGCGACTACCCCGGCGCGGTCTGACGCGCGCGGCGCCCGGCCGCCGTCCAGCTATTTGTCGTCTTTCTCTTCTTCGCGGTCCGCGATCTTGGCGGCATCCTTCTCGCGCTTGCGCTTGCTCTTGGAGCCGTCGACACGCTCCTCCTTGTGCCTGTTCTCCACTTCCTTCGAGTAGTCGGGAACGTGCGTCGTCATGTCTCGCGGCGGTCGCTCGTACCCGCCTGACGGCGGACGCGGCGGCACGATGACGTCTTCGCGTTCGACGAGCTCGTACGGGACCTGCGACAGGATGTGCGCGATCGTGTTGATCCGCCCTCGCCGTTTGTCGTCGTTGTCGACCTCCCACCATCTCGCCTCGGGGATGTCGGTGTGCACGAACATCGTGTCCTTCGCGCGCGAGTAGTCCTCCCACTTGGTGATCGACAGCACGTCGTTAGGGCTCAGCTTCCAGCGGCGCATGGGGTCGTCCGCCCGGTCGATGAAGCGCTTCTCCTGCTCCTCGTCCGACACGCTGAACCAGTACTTCAGCAGGATGATGCCGTCCTCGACCAGCATCCGCTCGAAGATCGGCGTCTGGTGCAGGAAACGGTGGTATTCGATGTCGGTGCAGTAGCCCATCACGTGCTCGACGCCGGCGCGGTTGTACCAGGACCGGTCCATCAGAACGATTTCGCCGCCCGCGGGAAGATGGGGAACGTAGCGCTGGAAGTACCAGCGCGTCTTGTCGCGTTCGCCCGGGGCCGGAAGGGCGACGATGTGCGTGACGCGCGGGTTGAGGTATTCGGAGACTCGCTTGATCGTCGAGCCCTTGCCCGCGGCATCCCGCCCCTCGAAGATGATCACGATGCGGGCACCGGTGGCCTGCACCCATGCCTGCATGTCGACCAGCTTCGCCTGCAGGACCATCAGCTCGGATTCGTACAGCTCCTTCGCCATGCGACGGCTCATGAGACTCCCTTGCCCCGTTGTCCGCGACGGATTCGCGGATCCCTCGACCTTACGCGTGCAGGGCGTCGTTCAGGGTGACGCCCACGCCCGCTCGGCGAACAGCCTCGATCGCGCCGGTGAGCGAGTTGCGCCGGAACAGGATGCCGTCCTGCCCGGACAGCTCCGCGCCCTTCACGGTGGCCCGGCTGCCGTCGTGGCGCGGCGGCTCGTCGGCGAGGACGATCTTCGAGCCGGCGGTGACGTAGAGCCCGGCTTCGACGACGCAGTCGTCGCCCAGCGAGATGCCGACGCCGGCGTTCGCGCCCAGCAGCGTGCGCGCGCCGATCGAGACACGGTGCGCACCGCCGCCCGAGAGCGTGCCCATGATGGAGGCCCCGCCGCCGATGTCGCTGCCGTCGCCGATCACGACGCCCTGCGAGACGCGGCCCTCGACCATCGAGGTCCCGAGCGTGCCGGCGTTGAAGTTCACGAACCCCTCGTGCATCACGGTCGTGCCGGGGGAGAGGTATGCGCCCAGGCGCACGCGCGAGGCGTCCGCGATCCTCACCCCGGGCGGCGTGACGTAGTCCAGCAGGCGGGGGAACTTGTCCAGCCCCTGCACCTGGATGCCGTCACGCGCGAGGAACGGCCGCAGACGTGCGGCGTCGTCGGGATGCATCGGGCCGGCGTTGGTCCAGGCGACGTTGGGCAGGTGGCCGAAGATGCCGTCGAGGTTGACGGTGTTCGGCGCGACGAGCCGGTGCGAGAGCGCGTGCAGCCGGAGGTAGGCGTCGGAGGTGGACGCGGGGGGCTGGTCGAGGTCGGCTTCGACCACGACGACGTCGACCTCGACGAGGCGACGCGGATCCGGCACGGCATGGCGGTCGAGCTCGTCGGGCGGCATCGACGGGTCGAGGCCGAGCGGGATCCGTCCTTCCGCCGGAGACGGGAACCACGTGTCGAGCACGGTTCCGTCCGCCGACGTCGTGGCAAGGCCCACACCCCATACCCACCGCTGATCGCTCATTGTGCAACGGTACCGAATCGACGTGGAAGCGATGCCATCGGCGTCGTCAGTAGACTCGGGGGATGCCGCCGCTCGATCTGACCGCGACCTCTGTCGACCTCACCCGGACGATCTGCGACATACCCAGCGTCTCCGCAGACGAAGCCGTCCTCGCCGACCTGATCGACGCGGCCATCCGACCGCTCCCGCACCTGGACATCTATCGCGACGGCGACACGATCGTCGCGCGCACGCAGCTCGGGCGCGCCCAGCGGGTCGTCATCGCGGGACACATCGACACGGTGCCGATCAACGGAAACGTCCCGACGCGCGACGTCGAGATCGACGGGGAGCCGTTCATCTGGGGGCGCGGAACCGTCGACATGAAGGCCGGCGTGGCCGTGCAGCTCAAGCTCGCCGCCGAGCTGACCGACCCCCGCATCGACATCACCTGGATGTGGTACGACCACGAGGAGGTCGACAACGACCTCAACGGGCTCACTCGTCTCTCCCGCACACGCCCCGACCTGTTCGCGGGCGACTTCGCGATCCTCGGTGAACCCTCCAACGGCGCCGTCGAAGGCGGCTGCAACGGCAACATGCGCGCGATCGTGCGGACGCAGGGGGTGCGCGCCCACAGCGCGCGGGCGTGGGTCGGCGAGAACGCGATCCACACGGCGGCCCCCGTGCTCACGCGCCTCGCCGAGTACCGCCCGCGCGACGTGCCCGTCGACGGACTGGTCTACCGCGAGGGACTCAACGCGGTGCGGATCAACGGGGGCGTCGCCGGCAACGTCATCCCCGACCTCTGCGAGGTCGAGGTGAACTACCGCTTCGCGCCGGACCGATCCGCGGAGGAGGCGGAGAAGCACGTGCGGGACGTGTTCGCCGGTTTCGACGTGGACATCGTCGACATCGCCGTCGGGGCCCGCCCGGGGCTGGATGCCCCGCTCGCCCAGGAGTTCGTCGCCGCGGTGGGCGGTCAGGCCCGTCCGAAGTACGGCTGGACCGACGTCGCGCGGTTCTCGGCGATGGGCGTTCCCGCGGTCAACTACGGTCCCGGTGACCCCCATCTCGCGCACCACGACGAGGAGCGGGTCCCCGTCGCCCAGATCGAGGACGTGGAACGCGGACTCCGCGCGTGGTTGAGCACTCCCTGATCGCGCCTGCCGCGCGCGGATGGAAGGCGCTGCCCGCGCCCCTGCGGATCGGCATCCTGTATCTGGCTGCGCGCGTCGTCACGACGCTGTTCCTGATCCTCGCCGCAGCGCTGTCTCCGGCCGGATCGCGGTTCGGACAGGATGCGACGATCGGCACGTTCGTGCTCGGGTGGGACGCGCAGTGGTATTGGTCCATCGCCGTGAACGGCTACCCCGACGCGCTGCCGGTGACCGATGCGGGCGAGATCGCCGAGAACGAGTGGGCGTTCATGCCGATCTACCCATACCTCGCGAAGATCGTGGGGCTTCCGTTCGAGCTGCTGGCGTGGACGGGCGCGCCGTCGTGGGGGATCGGCGCGCTGATCGTCTCGATCGTCGCGGGCTATCTCGCGTGCCTCGTGCTGTACCTGATGCTTCGCATGCGGATCGACCGGACCGCCGCGACCTGGGCGGCGCTGTTCTTCGCCGCCGGCCCGCTTGCGGCGCTCTTCCACGTCGGGTATGCCGAGTCGCTGTTCCTGCTGTGGCTGTTCCTGTCGCTCTGGCTCGTGCAGCGCCGCGAGTACCGCTGGCTGTACCTGCTCATCCCGCTCATGGGATTCACTCGCCCCGGTGTGCTCGCCTTCGCTCTGTTCCTCGGTCTGTACGGCATCTCGCGCTGGGTCGGCCGTCGCCGCGATGCGCTCCCTGCGCCGCGAGATCGTCCATATCGTCGCGCTGGGACTTCTGGCGGTCGTCATCGGGTTCTCGTGGCAGGTGATCGCGGGCATCGCGACCGGGCGCCCCGACGCGTACCTGGCGACCGAGCTCGCATGGCGCCGCGCATCGGTTGCCGGCGACAGCTTCACCCCGTTCACGGGATTCATGGAAGGCGCCGCGCTCTGGTTCGGAGGCATCTGGGGGCTGGGCGAAGTCACCGGCTACATCGTGCTGGCGGCATCCGTGCTCGCCGTCGCGGCCTTGCTGCTGTTCGAGCCGCACGTGAAGCGCCTCGGAGTGGAGGTCAGGCTGTGGGTTGCGAGCTATCTCCTCTACCTGCTCGCGGTGTTCTTCCCCCAGTCCAGCGTGTTCCGCCTCCTCGTTCCGGTCTCACCGCTGTGGGGAGCCGTCGCCCAGCCGCGGTCGAACGTGTACCGCGTGTCCGTGCTGATTCTGTGCCTGATCGGCCAGTGGTGGTGGATCTACAACATGTACGCGCTCGCGAATACTGCGTACTGGACGATCCCGTAGCGCGATCCGGACGATCGGATGCCGCGCGCAGGGGCCGCGGATTATCCCCTGTCGTAGGCGGCGGGATAAACTTGACACGCAGACCACGACGAAAGGGAGCCACGATGGCAGCCATGAAGCCGAGAACCGGAGACGGGCCGATGGAGGCCGTGAAGGAGGGTCGTCTGATCATCGTGCGTGTACCGCTCGAGGGTGGGGGACGCCTCGTCGTCTCGGTGAACGACGCTGAGGCCAAGGAGCTCTATGACGTGCTCGGCGGCGTTGTGAACGCCGCCTGATCACACCTCACACGCCGACGGCCGGTCTTCGGACCGGCCGTTTCGCGTGCTCGCCGTCGTGCCCCGACAGGCGAGGTGTCACTCCGGCGGTCTCGTCGTGAGCTGGAGAAGTCCCTCGCCGACGATGGAGAGCGCTCCGATCACCGCGGGCGAGGCTTGGGTCTCGTGGATCAGGGAGCGGTACGCGGCTGTCACCGGGTCGCGGCGAACCGGATCGCCCACCGCGCCGTTGCGCAGCACACGCGGCACGAGCACCGTGCCTCCGGCCCGTACGAGGCGCAGGCCGTGCTCGACGTACTCGATCACGCCTTCGGGGTCGGCGTCGACCAGGACGATGTCGTAGGAGGCCTCGTTCATGCGCGGGAGGACCTCGGACGCCCGGCCGGTGATGAATCGCGCGCGGGCCGGCGGGATCTTCGCATCGGCGAACGCCTGCCGCGCCGCCCCGAGGTGCTCCGGTTCACTGTCGATCGTTGTGAGCGTGGCTCGCGGCGATCCGTACAGCAGCCACAGCCCTGAGACGCCCGCGCCCGTTCCGATCTCCACGATGTTGAGGGCCTGCGACGCAGCGGCGATCACCGCGCACTGTGCGCCGACGGCCGCGCTGACCGGGGCGGCGCCGAGTTCGAGCGCATGAGCGCGGGCACGTGCGATGTGGTCCGGCTCGAGCGTCGCCTCGTCGGCGAAGCGATAATTCGCGTCCTGTTCGCCCATCGGTGCTCCTTCGCGGTCAGCCTACGTGGACAGGCGGCGCCGAACACTCAGGCGCGGCGGTAATCTGAATGCATGTTCTTCGGGCTCACGATCGAGAAGCTCCTGCTGATCGGACTGGTCGCCGGGCTGCTCATCGGGCCCGAGCGACTGCCTCGCTATGTCGAGAGCCTGACGCGGTTCGCCAAGCGTGCGAAGGAATACGTCTCGACCGCCAAGACGCGGGTCAAGGACGAGATGGGCACGGACTTCGACGACGTCGACTGGCGCACCCTCGATCCGCGCCGGTACGACCCGCGTCGGATCATTCGCGAGGCGCTGCTGGACGACGCTCCAGTCCCGACCGTCCGCGCCGCGAGTGCCGCGGCGGCGGTCGCCTCGAACAGCGCATTCACGAAGACTCCGCGCCCGACGACGCCTGCCTTCACCGGCGACGACCCGCCGCCGTTCGACAGCGAAGCCACCTAGACGGCTCAGTTCGGGCGCAGCGGCAGAGAGCGGCCGGCCAGACCGCGCGGCTCGGCCGCTATGACCTCCGCGAGCGCAGCGATCGCGGCCGCGGCGGGGTCCGACGGATGCGCGACGACGACCGGGGTTCCGGCATCCCCGTCCGAGCGCAGGAGGGGGCTGAGCGGGATCGAGCCGAGCAGCCGCACCGGCTCACCGCTGTCGCTCAGTGCACCGGCGACGTCAGCACCGCCGCCGGTGCCGAACAGCTCGAACGTCGTTCCGTCGGGAAGGGTCATCGCAGCCATGTTCTCCACGACGCCGGTCACGCGCTGCCCCGTCTGCCGCGCGACCACGCCGCTGCGCACGGCCACATCGGATGCCGCGGCCTGGGGAGTGGTCACAACGATGACCTCGGCGTTGGGCAGGAGCTGACCGACAGAGATCGCGATGTCGCCCGTGCCGGGCGGCATGTCGAGGAGGAGGACGTCGAGGTCGCCGAAGTAGACGTCTGTGAGGAACTGCTGCACCGTGCGATGGAGCATCGGACCGCGCCATGCCACGGCACCGACCGGCGCCTCACCGTTCGCGCGGCGCAGGAACATGCCGATCGAGATGACCTTCACGCCATAGGCGACCGGTGGCAGCATCAGGTCGTCGATCCGGGTGGGCTGCGGCACGTTGCCGTCGGCGTCGACCAATCCGAGCAGCCCCGGGATGGAGAAGCCGTGCACGTCCGCATCCACGAGCCCGACCGCGAGACCTCGGGCGGCGAGCGCGACGGCGAGGTTCGCGGTCACGGTCGACTTGCCCACACCGCCCTTGCCGCTGGTGACCGCGATGACCCGTGTGAGCGAGCCGGGTCCGAACGGCATCTCTCTGGCCGGACGTCCGCCGCGGAGGCGTTCGGTCAGCTCGCGCCGCTCGACGGGCGACATGACGCCGACGTCGAGGACGACATCCGTCACCCCCGGCACGGATGCCGCGGCGGCGCGCACATCCGTCGAGATCCGGTCGGCGGCGGGGCACCCGACGATCGTGAGGACGATGCCCACCGAGGCGAGGCCGCCCGTCACCGAGATCTCGCGCAGCATGCCGAGCTCGGCGATCGGGCGCCGCAGCTCGGGGTCGACAACGGCTCCGACCGCGCGCCGGACGGCGTCGTCCGTGGCCGCGGTCACGTGTCGGCGCTGTCTTTCTCAGCGGTGCGTGCGGCATCCGCGGAGCGCTCGTCCAGCTGCTCG
Source organism: uncultured Actinomycetota bacterium (assembly GCA_963713325.1). GTDB lineage: Bacteria > Actinomycetota > Actinomycetes > Actinomycetales > Microbacteriaceae > Microbacterium. Next base: position 328,138 of record CAVQLL010000012.1, on the reverse strand, counting down.
AGGAGCGCCTTGATCTCGGCGCGGAGCACGTCTTTCGTGACGACGTCCTCGGAGACGTCGGTGACGACCATCCGCAGAGCGACGATCTCGCGCGCGAGGTACTCCGTGTCGGCGAGATTGCGCTCCGCCCGCTGGCGGTCCTGCTCGATCTGCACGCGGTCGCGGTCATCCTGCCGGTTCTGGGCGAGCAGAATGAGGGGCGCGGCGTACGAGGCCTGCAATGACAGGATCAGCGTCAGCAGCGTGAAGTTCGTCGCTCTCGGATCGAACTGCAGCGGCACCGGAGCGAAAGTGTTCCAGAGCAGCCACACCGCCACGAAGACGGTCATGCCGATCAGGAACCCGGACGTTCCCATCCCTCGGGCGAACGCCTCGGAGAACCGCCCGAACCGATCGCGTGAGGGCTGCGGATTGCGGCTGAGCATGCCCGAACGTCCGCGGGGTGCGTCCAGCGAAGGCTGGCGGGATGGCCGTGCCATCAGCGCCTCCTCGGGATGCTCGCGGTCGTCGCTGCAACCGGCGTCTCACGCGGCTCGTCGTCACCACCGTACGATCGCCAGTCATCGGGCAGGAGATAGTCGAGCACGTCGTCGACGCTCACCGCGCCGACCAGACGCCGGGCCTTGTCCACGACCGGCAGCGACACCAGGTTGTAGCTGGCCAGCATGCGGGCGACCTCGGCTGCGGATGCCGTCGCCGGCACCGGGTCGAGCGTGTCGTCGATGATCGCGCCGAGCCGCTCGTGGGGCGGGTAGCGCAGCATGCGCTGGAAGTGGACGGTGCCGAGCAGTCGCCCGGTCGGCGTCTCGTACGGCGGCAGGGTGATGAACACCGACGCCGCGAGGGCAGGGTGCAGCTCGTGGCGACGGATCAGCGCGAGCGCCTCGGCGACGGTGGCGTCGGCCGAGAGCACGATGGGTTCGCTCGTCATGAGGCCTCCTGCCGTGTCGGGTCCGTACTGCAGCAGTGCCCTGACGTCTTCGGCCTCCTCGGGCTCCATGAGATCGAGGAGCTGCTCGGAACGGGCGTCGGGCAATTGGCCGAGCAGGTCGGCGGCGTCGTCGGGCTCCATCGCGTCGAGGATGTCGGCAGCGCGTTCGTCGCCGAGCTGCTCGAGGATGTGCACCTGCTCGTCTTCGGGCATCTCCTCCAGCGCATCGGCGAGGCGCTCGTCGGAGAGCTCCTCGGCGACCTCGATCATGCGCTCATCGGAGAGGTCGAGCAGACTGTTGGCGAGGTCGGCCGGCTTGAGGTCGGCGAACGTCGCCAGGAGCTGCTCGGCGGACTGGGCTTCGCCGGGCACCTGCTGCTCCTGCACCTCGGACCAGTTCGCGAACGTCGTCGGACCCTTCGCGAAGGGCGATGCGCTCGTGCGCGGCCGGCGCAGGAAGAGCTGCCCGACATCCCACTCACCGAGGCGATTGCGCTCGATCGCCACATCCTCGATCACGGCGGTTCCCGACGCGTCCGTGAGGAAGACGCGTCGGCCGACCAGCTCGGCCATGACCCGCACCTCACCGCCGCGCTGCTGGAAGCGTCGGACGTTGATCAGACCGGTCGTGATCACCTGGCCGGTGGCGATCGAGGTGACGCGGCCGATCGAGACGAACACGTTGCGGCGGCCGGGGATCTCGACGACCAGGCCCACGACGCGCGGCGGGTCGTCCTTGCGGAAGATGACCACGACGTCTCGCACCTTGCCGAGGCGGTCGCCGGCGGGGTCGAAGACGGAGCACCCCGACAGGCGTGCGACGAAGACCCTCTGCGTGCTCACGCGTTCCAGCGTAGCCCGCAGGGCCAGGGAGGGCAGGAAGTCACGCGCATGGGAGGATAGGACGGTGAGCATGAACGGTGGGAGGTTCCCGCAGAGCCTCGAGGACATCGGGCAGACCGTCGCGAGCTTCCCGACGTACGAAGCTGCGCAGAAGGCGGTCTCGACTCTGATCGCCGCCGAGATCCCCGCCCGTGACATCGCGATCGTGGGGCAGGGTCTGCGTTCCGTCGAGCGTGTCACCGGTCGGCTCGGATATGCCACAGCGGCCCGATCCGGCGCGATCAACGGCGTGCTCCTGGGCCTGCTCTTCTCCGCGATCCTGGTGATCGGCACACCGTCCGTCCCGATCCAGGCCTTCGTCGGCGTGCTGTTCGTCGGCATCGCGCTCGGCATGCTCCTGAGCATCATCACCTACTCGTTCGTGCGGCGCCGCCGTGACTTCGCCTCCGTCATGCAGGTGATCGCCGAGCGCTACGAGGTGACGATCGCCGCGAGCAGTGTGCAGCGCGCCCGGCAGGTGCTCGGCAATCCGACGCCCGCCGAGGACCGCGCCTGCAGGGACGCCGGCGGCGACGAATCCCCCCGTGGTCGCGGCGCCGACGTCGCAGGATCGGGACGCCGCTGCTGAACCGCCCCGCTATGGCGAGCGCGTCACGCCGGCCCGCCGACGGCGATGCGTCCGACGCCCTGAGCTCGCCCGAAGCGGCTCCCGGATCGGATGCGCCGGAGGCTTCCGGCGCGGAGGACGACGAAGAGGCGTCCTCGTCGCCGAAGCCGTGACGGCGGTGGACGAGACCGAAGAGCGCTTCGCCGTCGACCTGCCTTCCGGTCCGGTCGAGGTCGCCGCCGCCTACGGGCGTCCCGACGACGCGTGGGCGACGATCGCGATCGCGCACGGCGCGGGCGCCGGGTACGCGCATCCGTTCCTGATCGGATTCGCCCGCGGTATGCGCGAGGAGGGCGTTGCGACGCTCCGCTTCAACTTCCCGTACCTCCAGCTCGGCCGCCGGATGCCGGGACCCGCGGCGCACGCGATCGCGACGTGGACCGCTGCAGCGGCGTTCGCCCAGGAACGCTCCGGCGGGGCGCCCGTCTGGGCATCGGGGAAGTCGTACGGCGGCCGCATGGCGTCGATGGCCGCCGCGGAGGGCGCGGTCGATCCGGCCGGGCTGATCTACCTCGGCTACCCCCTGCACCCGCCAGGCGACCCGGCGAAGGCGCGTGTCGCGCACCTGCCGTCCGTCCGCGCAGCCGCAGCTGTTCGTCGAGGGGACGAATGATCCGTTCATCGCCCCGCTCACGCAGCTTGAGGACGCGGTTGCTGCGTGTCAGGATGCGACGATCGCATGGATCGACGGCGGCGGACACTCTTTCGAGGTGAAGGGTCATAAGCGCCCCGCCGCCGAGGTCGGCGCGAGCCTCGCACCACTGGTCGCCGACTTCCTCCGCGCGCACGCATGAGATCGCGGCTCGGTCAGCGACCCGCCGCGTAGCCCTGCATCCCGCGCGGATTGGCCGCCGCCCAGACCTGCCCGGTCGCGGCATCCCGGCCGACCGCGGACACGCGGCCGAGGGACCAGTCGCCGGCCCGCGTGACGTCGTGCCCACGCCGCTCGAGTCCCGCGATCACCTCGTCGCCGAGCCGGTCCTCGACGACCGCGCCGGCAGGGGTCCACCCGCGGGGCCAGAACGAGTCGACCAGGGCCGTGGTGTGCAGCGACGGAGCGTCGATCGCCTGCTGGGCGGAGTACCCGCCCGCCAGCATGCGGAGGAGAACGGGGACCTGCCACTGCTCCTGCTGGTCACCGCCAGGTGTGCCGAGGGCGGCGACGGCGTGGCCGTCGCGCAGCACGAGCGTCGGGCTCAGGGTCGTGCGGGGCCGCGACCCAGGGCGCAGCGCCGCCGGGGATCCGGCATCCAGCCACGTCATCTGCAATCGCGTGCCGAGGCAGAATCCCAGCTCGGGAATCGTCGGCGACGACTGCAGCCAGCCGCCGGAGGGCGTGACGGCGATCATGTTGCCCCAGCGGTCGACGACGTCGATGTGGCATGTGTCGCCGCGAGTCCGGCCGGAGCGGGCGCGCGTCAGCAAGTCGGGGGTGTGGGGCGGAGCCCCACTGGGTGCGATTGTAGGCTCGCCGAGACCGTCGCTCGCGTCGGCGTCCGCCTGCCGCAGCGGCGGACGGAACGGCTCGCGACCGGCAACCGCACCGGGTCGCCAGTCCCGCGAAGCCACTTCGCCGATCTGCGCGCGCCGCGAGGCCGCGTACTCGTCCGAGAGCAGCGCATCCAGCGGCACGTCGGCGTCGCCGTAGTAGGCGTCGCGGTCGGCCAGGGCGAGCTTCAGCGCCTCCAGGACGGCGTGGGCTCCGGCTTCGGTGGACGGGTCGATGTCGGGGTGTCCGTCGAGGATCTTCAGCGTCTGCAGCAGCGCGGGGCCCTGCGTCCAGGCGCCGGCCTTCGCGATCGTGTGCCCGCGGAACTCGATCGTGACGGCTGTCTCGTACCCGGCCTCGAAGCCGGCGAAGTCGAGCGCGGTGATCACACCGGCGTGGTCGCGACCGTCGGAGTGGCGGTGCGGTGTCGCCACGAATGCCGCGGCAGCCTGCGCCACGGCGCCGGTCTTCCACTCCCGGCGCGCTGCGTCGATGCGTGCCTCGCGGCCGACGGGCCCGTCGTCGCGGATGCCGTGGCCGGCGCTGACCAGCGACTCCAGGACGGCGGCATACGCGGGATTGCGCATGATCGTGCCTGCCGCGGGGACGCGCCCCTCCGGCATCCACAGCGCCGCGGAGGACGGCCAGTGCTCGGCGAACAGGGCCGAGACGCGAGCGATGGTCGCGCTGGCCTGGGCGAGCAGCGGATGCCCGTCGCGGGCATAGCCGATCGCGTAGGCGAGGACATCGGACAGCTCCCACGTGCCGTGGTCGTGGAGCAGTGCGAGCCAGGCGTCCACAGAGCCGGGCACCGCCGCCGCGAGGCCGCCGGCACCGGGAACCAGCTCGAGTCCCTCGTCGCGAAAGTGCTCGATCGTCGCGCCCGCCGGTGCCGGCCCCTGGCCCATCAGCACGACGGGGGTCCCGGGGGTGGATGCGGTCGCGAAGATGCCCACGAGGTCGCCGCCGGGTCCGTTGAGGTGCGGTTCGACGACGTGCAGCACGAACCCCCCGGCGACCGCCGCGTCGAACGCGTTGCCGCCCCGTTCGAGCACCGCCTGCGCGCTCGCCGTCGCGAGCCAGTGGGTGGATGCGGTCATGCCGAACGCGCCTGTCAGCGTCGGGCGCGTGGTGAAGGCAGGGGGAGGTGTGAAGGTCATGAGTGGCGACAGCCTGAGACTCGTCGAGTCCGCGACACCGGTGGCGCCCCGCTCAGCGGCCGGGCTGAGCGAGACGCGCCACCCAGGCCTCGACCTCGTCGGCGGTGCGGGGGATCGCCGAGGAGAGATTGACCGGGCCGTCCTCCGTCATCAGGATGTCGTCCTCGATGCGCACCCCGATGCCGCGGTACTCCTCCGGGACCGTGAGATCGTCGATCTGGAAGTACAGTCCGGGCTCGATCGTGAAGACCATGCCCGGCTCGAGCGTTCCACCCGCATACAGTTCGCGCCGCGCCTGCGCGCAGTCGTGCACGTCGATGCCGAGGTGATGACTGGTGCCGTGCACCATGTACCGGCGGTGGTGGTGGCCGGTCTGCGGGTCGAGCGACTCCTCCGCTGTCACGGGCAGGAAGCCCCACTCCTGGACGCGGTGGGCGATGACGTTCCACGCGGCGGCGTTCAGGTCGCTGAACTTGGCACCGGGCCGGGCGGCCGCGAACGCGGCATCCGCTGCCTCGCGCACCGCCTCGTAGACGCGACGCTGCACCTCGGTGAATCGGCCGCTCACCGGGATCGTGCGCGTGATGTCGGCGGTGTACAGGCTGTCGACCTCGACGCCCGCATCGATCAGGATGAGATCGCCGGGAGCGACAGCGCCGTCATTGCGCGTCCAATGCAGGTAGCAGGCGTGGGGTCCGGATGCGGCGATCGTGTCATAGCCCTCCCAGTTGCCGTCGCTGCGCGCGCGCTGGTGGAAGACGCCCTCCACGATGCGCTCCCCGCGAGGGTGCTCGATGATCCGGGGGAGATTCGCGACGATGTCGTCGAAGCCGTCGGCGGTGACGTCCACGGCGAGCTGGAGTTGAGCGACCTCGTACTCGTCCTTGTGCAGCCGCAATTCGGACACGAACCGGGTCAGCTCGGCGTCATCGTCCAGGACGAGATCATCGTCGGACGCCTCGAACGAGTCGATGTGCGCGGTCGCGACGCCCAGGTCTGAAGCGACCCCCTCCAGAGCGGGCCGCGGGCCGATCCAGAACTCTCCGATCGACGGGTTCGCGTAGAACTCGGGCGTGGTCCGGTCTGCGCGCTCGCGGAAGTACAGCGTCACGTCGTGGCCGGACTCGGCGTTCGGCTCGAAGACGAGCACCGAGTCGGGCACCGCGTCCGATGCCCAGCCGGTGAGGTGCGAGAAGGCGGAGTGGGCGCGGAACGGGTAGTCGGTGTCGTTGCTTCGGACCTGGTACGGGCCGGCCGGGATGATCAGCCGCTTGCCCGTGAACGCGGCCGAGACGACGTCGCGGCGACGTGCCGCGTATGGGGCCTGATCGCGTGCCGGGGGGAGGATCTCCGGTCGCTCGGCCCAGCCCGTCGAGATGGTGCTCAGGAAGCCTCGGCCGAAGCCCTGCCGACGGTTCACGGTGCTGTTCGCCGGAATCTCGGTGTGCGCGGCCTCGGGTGCGAGCTCGGTCGTGCCGGTCGTATCGCTGTCGCCTGTGGTGCTCATCCCTCAAGTCTCGCACTCCTGCACGACAACGCGCACGCGCGCCGAACGGGCGCCGGGATGCCGCGCCGACGAGCCCGCGGCGGTCAGTCGACCGGCTCGAACTGCACGATCAGCGGACGGTGGTCGCTGCCCGAGCCGTCCATCGACTTGAGGACGAGCGAGCCGGTCGGCTTCCAGTGGCTCGAGGCCATCACGTGATCGATCGGCGCCCCGAGGACGGCGGGCACACCGGCCGACCAGGTTCCCAGGCCGCCGTTGCCGGTGTCGGCCGCGCCGTCGTGGCACAGCCCGAGCGTGCCGCCGTCGAGTCCGAGGTTGCTCATGTGATCGAGGGTCGCGTTGAAGTCGCCCGCCATGATCACGTTCGCGTCGGCGCACTGGTCGGCGAGCCACTGCAGGTCGTCTCGCCAGTGCTGCATATAGCTCTGTCGCGGTGCGACCGCGTGCGCGGCCACGACGATCGGCCCGTCGCCGGAGGTCGGCATCGCGACGGCGCTCGGCACTGTCGAGGTGTTGCTGCTGCCGTCCTGCGATGACTCGATCACCGAGTAGTCGCCGAGTTCGGGGGAGATCAGCAGCGTGGTCGAGCGCGCGTCCCAGCCGTCCGTGCCGTATTCGGCATGATGCGCCCACATGCGATTCCCGAGGTCGCGCATCGCGAGGGCGACCTTCTCGCCGGTCTCGATCGTCGTCTCGGGGAGCGTGACGATGTCGACATCCATCGCGACCGCGATCTGGGCGACCGTCTCGGGAGAGGTCGCCTCTCCGGCGGTGTTCCACGTCATGACGCGGATGCTGCTGTCGGTCTTCGCCGGGAGCGCGTCGGTGCCGAGGCCGCGGCCGGCGACGATCGCGACGTTCGCGACCATCGCGATGGCGGCGATCAGCGCGACCGAGAGCGCGAAGGCGCGCAACGGACGTGCGATCGCCAGAAGCAGCGAGACGACCAGCAGCGCGGCGAATGCGACCGCGAGCGGACCTCGGAACGAGATGATCTGAGCGATCGGGAAGACCTGCTCGACGCGGAACAACGAGGGCCATGTGAGCACGGCGGCCGCGATCGCGCAGAGCGCGATTCCCAGGACCCCCAGCAGGCGAAGCACTCGGCGACTCTATGTCAGCAGTCTGGGAGATCGGTCAGCGGGGCCTCGCGCCAGCGAGCCGGGGGCCCGGGGCGGAGCCCCGGTGGGAGACGCCGATCCACGGGGTATGGCGCCGGTCCTGCGGGCGACCCGCGCGCTACGCTCGATGGATGCCGGACACGCGTCGTTTCGAGGGACCGAGCGACCTGCACCTGCATTCGGTCCACTCCGACGGCACCGAGTCCGCCGCCCAGGTGATGGCGGCCGCACACCGGCACGGGCTTCGCACGGCCGCCCTCACCGATCACGACACGACATCCGGATGGGCTGATGCCGCCGAGGCGGCGGCATCCCTCGGCATGACGTTCATTCCCGGAATGGAACTCTCGGCGAAGCACCAATGGCGCAGTGTGCATGTGCTGGCATACCTCATCGATCCCGACGATGCGGACCTGCGCGCCATGACCGATCGCATCCGGTCGTCGCGGCTCGAGCGCGCGCGGACGATGGCCGACCGCATCGGACGGGACTTCGATCTGCGCTGGGACGACATCGTCGCCCAGACCTCCGACGGCGCGACCGTCGGTCGGCCCCACATCGCGGACGCACTTGTCGCGAAGGGGCACGTCCGCGATCGCGCCGAGGCCTTCTCGCAGATCCTGAGTCCGCGCGGCGACTACTACGTCTCTCTCTTCGCGCCGGACCCGGTCGATGCGGTCGAACTCATCGTCGGCGCAGGAGGGGTGCCGATCATCGCGCATCCGGCCGGTCGGGCAGGACTGCTTCCCACCCCGCTGCTCGAGCGGATGTTCAGCGCGGGGCTCGCCGGCTTCGAACTCGGGCATCGCGAGAACCTCGAGGCCGGCATCCGCACGCTGCGTCGTATCTCCAAGGAGCGGGACCTCATCGTGACAGGTTCCAGCGACTATCACGGGCTCGGCAAGCCCAATCAGCCGGGCGAGCACACCACCGGCGATGAGATGGTCGCGCGCATCATCGACCGCGCCACCGGAAGCGCGCCCGTCTACCCGTAGCGGCTCGGACGCGGAAGGTCCCGGCGCGCAGCGACGGGACCTTCGAGACGCACAGGGCTCAGCTGAGCGCTTTCGCCTTGATCGCGTCGAACTCGGCCTGGGTGATGGCTCCCGAGTCCAGGAGCGTCTTCGCCTTGGCGATCTCCTCCGCCGGGCTCGAGCTCGCGACCGACTTGATGTACTGATCCTGGGCTGCCTTGAGCTCCTTGGCCTGAGCGGCGCCGCGCTCGGCCATGCCCTTGCCTCGGGCGATCAGGTAGATCAGAGCGGTCAGGAACGGGACGAAGATCAGGAAGATGATCCAGATGGCCTTGAACCAGCCGTTGAGCTTGTGGTCGCGGAACAGGTCGCCGATGATGGCGAACAGCGCGAACAGGTATGCGATGAAGATGAAGGCCACCAGGAACCACCAGATCAGGTCCCAGAAGGATCCCCAGAACCCCTGGTACTCCACTGCGTCGATGAATCTCATTGCTGCCTTTCGTGCGAGGAATGCGGCACGGTCGCCGCGCGGCTCACATTAGCGGTTCCCAGGTGTCTCACGGCAGGCGCTTCCCGCTCGTGACGGCACGCGTCGATTAGCGTCGTGAGATGCGCCAGCCCACCCCGCTCGAACGGCGGATCGACGGCGTCGCGCACCTGCTGCTGGCCGGTTCGCCGGCATCCGGTGTGCGCGCCGTCCTCCTCGAGATCGGCGTGTTCATCCTCAAGCAGGCGTGGGCCTGCATCTTCGGCGCATCTCTCCTGGTCGTCATCGTCGCGGCGAGGATCTGGTACCCCGACGACGCGGCGCTCGCGCGCAACGACTTCCTCACGATCGCGGCTGTCGTCATCCAGATCGTGATGCTCGCCGCACGCCTGGAGTCGGGGCGCGAGCTGTGGGTCATCGTCCTGTTCCACATCACCGGGACGGTCATGGAGGTGTTCAAGACCGACGTCGGATCATGGATGTACGAGACCGAGGGCGTGCTTCGGATCGGCGCGGTGCCGTTGTTCAGCGGATTCATGTACGCCGCGGTCGGCTCGTACATGGTGCGCGTCTATCGGCTGTTCGACCTCGGCTTCACCAGGTATCCGCGCCGCTGGCTGACGGCGATCGTCGCAGGCCTCATCTACGCGAACTTCTTCACGCACCATTGGTGGTGGGACCTGCGCTGGGTGCTGCTGGTCGTCGTCGTGCTGCTGTGGGCGAGGACGGTGATGTACGCGCGGGTGTGGCGCGCGGTGATCCGCATACCGCTGCTCGCCGCGTTCGCCGGAGTGGCCGTCTTCATCTACCTCGCGGAGAACATCGGCACGTGGGCGGGTGCGTGGATGTACCCGGACCAGCTCGGCGGCTGGCAGCCGGTCTCGATCACGAAGCTCGTGTCGTGGTTCCTGCTGATGATCATCTCGGTCGTCCTGGTGGCGTGGGTCTACCCCCCGCGTCCGCCGACGCGCGCCGAGGACGAGGATCCCGCCGACGCGGTCACCTCGTCAGCGGCGACGATCGAGCCCGGGGAGACCCAGCCGTAGGGCGTGACCGGTCTGTGCTGACTCGAAACAGGTGACCCGCCGAGAACAGGAGGATTCGCGGTGAATCGTCCTGTCCTGGGAAGCTCGCCTGTTCTCGGTCACGTCGGATGACGCGTCCCGAAGGAGACGACGGATGCTGAGGCGCAGGCGCCCGCGATGGGATGCCGGAGCTCAGGCGCCCGCGACGGCGGCGCCACCGCGCGACCCGCCGCGACGGCGGCGACGGCGGCGCGGCGCGGCGTTTCCGTCGTGGTGCTCCTTGCCCCCGCCGTCGTGCGTGCCGGCACCCTCGGCGGCGTCGTGGGATCCGTGATCGGCGGGAACCTCCGGCGCGGCCGCGCGGGCGGCCGAATCCGAGCCGGGCTCTCCAGTGCGGCGACGGCGACGGCGGGGTCCGCCGTCGCGCTCGGCGGAGCGGGCGGGAGCGGCATCCTGCGTCTTGACCGTCTGTGTGCGCGGCGCGGTCGTGAGGCGTCCCTTCGTCCCGTTGGGGATGGCGAGGTCGTCGTACAGGTGCGGGCTCGATGAGTAGGTCTCGACGGGCTCGGGCTGGCCGAACTCGAGCGCGCGGTTGATGAGCGCCCACTTGTGCAGGTCGTCCCAGTCGACGAACGTGACGGCGATTCCGGTCTTGCCGGCGCGGCCGGTGCGGCCGGCGCGGTGGAGGTAGGTCTTCTCGTCGTCGGGGATCGTGTGGTTGATCACGTGCGTGACGTCATCGACGTCGATGCCGCGCGCGGCGACGTCGGTGGCGATCAGGACGTCCTTCTTGCCGGCCTTGAACGCCGCCATCGATCGCTCGCGCGCCTCCTGGCTCATGTCGCCGTGCACCGACGCCGTGTTGAATCCGCGGTCGCCCAGTTCGTCGGAGAGCCGCTGCGCGGCGCGCTTGGTGCGCGTGAAGATGACCGTCCTGCCGCGGCCGTCGGCCTGCAGGATGCGGGCGATGACCTCGTCCTTGTCGAGCGAGTGAGCGCGGTAGACGAGGTGGTTGATGTTCGCCTGCGTGAGGCCCTCGTCCGGGTCGGTGGCGCGGATGTGGATCGGGTTGCTCATGAACCGGCGTGCGAGGGCGACGATCGGGCCGGGCATCGTCGCAGAGAAGAGCTGCGTGTGACGGATGGCGGGCACCTTCTGGAAGATCTTCTCGATGTCCGGGAGGAAGCCGAGATCCAGCATCTTGTCGGCCTCGTCCAGCACGACCTCGGTCGCGTTGGACAGATCGAGCAGACGCTGGTTGTTCAGGTCGATGAGGCGGCCCGGGGTTCCCACGACGATCTGCGCGCCGGCCTGGAGCTGCTCGATCTGCCCCTCGTACGCCTTGCCGCCGTAGATCGCGACGACGCTCGTGGAGCGACCCGAGGTGAGCATGTCGATGTCTTCGTAGACCTGCACGCACAGCTCGCGCGTCGGGACGACGATGAGAGCCTTGACGCCGTGCTCGGGGTTGAGGCCGAGCCGCTGGACCACGGGGATGCCGAAGCCGAAGGTCTTGCCGGTGCCGGTCTTGGCCTGGCCGATGATGTCCTGGCCGGGAAGGCCGAGGGGGATGGTCTGCTCCTGGATGGGGAATGCGTCGACGATGCCTTTGGCGGCAAGGGTTTCGACGATGTCCTGGTCGACGCCGAGTTCGGCGAAGGTCGTCACGATGTGAGCCTGTCCGGCAGTGAGATGCTGCCTTATGCGTGCCCTGGCGCGTGTGCGATGTCGCCGCGCGGGCGGGGGTGTGATCCACGCCCTATTCTCTGCCACAGGCGCGGGAGCCCCGATCCGACGCCGGGGACTGTCCTCTAGGATACCGGCTCGCGCAGCGGGCCCAGGCCTCCGCCCCGCGGCGGCGATCGGTTCAGCGGAGTCCGCGCACCTATGCTGTAGGGCGTGGTGAAGTGGTTCTGGCAGCAGCGCCCGCAGGGCCGGAAGCTCCAGCTGCGGTCGCGAGACGATGCGAGCGACGCTCACCGCGTCGACTTCGAGGAGCTCGCACCCGACATCGACACGTTCCTCGGTCAGGCGGCGTACCTGCAGCTCGGCTACTTCGAGACGCTGTCGGAGCTGATCGCCTCCACGCCGGAGCTCGTGGAGAAGGAGTCGCTCTCGCGCGCCGCCGGCGCGGCCCTCCAGAAGCACGAGGAGCTCGTCGCGCTGATCCGCGAGCGCGGTGACGACCCGACCAGCCTGATGCTCCCGTTCCGCGAACCGCTCGACGCGTTCCGTCGCGCGACGCACGGCGTGCGACCGCAGGAGACGATGCTCTCCGTGCACATCACGGCGGGGATGCTCGACGACTTCTATCTCGCGCTGTCCTCGAGCTACGGCGACACCGGCCGTCGCGTCGCGCGGATCCTGCAGGCCGACGACGACAGGCAGGCGATCGTCGACATCATCGGCGAGACGATCGCGAGCGACCCTGAGTGGAAGTCGCTGCTGGCGATGTGGGGGAGGCGACTGGTCGGCGACACGCTGCTGATCGCGCGCGCTGCGCTGCGGCCGACGACGCTGCGGATCGCGGACGAGCAGAAGGTCGAGCCGGTCTTCACCGACCTCATGGGCGCTCACTCGCGCCGAATGGACGCGATGGGTCTCGCGGCCTAGGCCGCGGGCATCCGGCCGGTTCAGCCGATCTTGAGCCGGGCCCTCTCGCGGGCGTCGTGAGCCGTGCGCGTGCGGGCGAGGATCACCAGGACCGGCCAGGTCACGATGATCGGCGCCACGAACGCCGACAGCCACAGCCACGGATTGTCCAGGGCGAACCCGGCCCACGTGAGGATCATCCAGACGAGTCCGGAGGCGAAGGCCCCGATCACGGGCGCGAGGGCGACACCGCGCGTACCGCGACCGCCCACGAGGAAGTGGAAAGCGGCACCGATCGCGGCGCCGATGATGAAGGCGAGGAGGATCTGCACGGGCGGAGCGTCGTCAGGCGACGAAGCCGACGCGTCGGGACTCTTCGGTGCCGAGCTCGACGTAGGCCAGGCTCGCGGTGGGGACGATGTAGTTCGTGCCCTTCGCGTCGCTGAAGCTCACGTGCGTCGCGCCCGCGTCCAGGGCACTGGCGACCGCCTTCTTGACGTCGGCGGCGGACTCGCCCGATTCGAAATTGAGCTCACGGCCGGTGTTGGCGATGCCGATGCGGATCTCCACGTGAAATACCTCCTGCGCGGGGGCGAGCCCCGGGGCCTCTCGCGTCCGGATGCCCGGCGCGCATGGCAACTCTACGACACCGGCCGGAGGCACCAGCCCGTCGTCGGCACGCTCTGGGCGAACGCCCGACACCGGCCGCGGCGGCGATCGGATGTCAGCACCTGGCGGTACCGTCGAAGCCATGGACTCCGCGGACAGCTCGGGCGCGGCACCCGTGCTGGACCCGCACCAGCGTGCTGTCGTGGCGCTGCCGATCGATGCATCCGGTGTCGTGGTCGGCGCACCGGGGAGCGGCAAGACCACCGCCCTGATCGCCCGTGTCGCGGCCCTTGTGGAGGCAGGCGTCGATCCGGATGCGCTCCTGGTGCTGACGCCGTCGCGGCAGACCGCGACCGCCCTGCGCGACCGGCTCGCGCTCGCCGTCGCGCGCGCGACATCGGGCCCGATCGCGCAGGTCGGTCGCGTCGTTCGCCTATCAGCTCGTGCGTGCGACGGCCGTCGCCTCCGGCGACGAGCCGCCCCAGCTGCTGACCGGCGGCGATGAAGACCAGCTCATCCAGGATCTGCTCGAGGGCGATGCCGAGGACGAAGCCGAAGGCATGAACCGGTGGCCGGACTGGCTCGGGCCTGCGATCCGCTCGACGAAGGGCTTCCGCACTGAGGTGCGCACCTTCGTCGCCGAGTGCACGACCCTGGGCATCGAGTCCGAGAGGCTCCGCGCTCTCGGCGCCGAGCACGCGATCCCCGTGTGGGAGAGCATGGCGTCGTTCCTCGCGGAGTACTTGCAGGTGCGTGCCGACATGCGCGGCGCGCATCGGGATGCCGCGGGCCTGGTCCGCGAAGCAGTCGGGGTCCTGCGCACCGAGGCGGCGGGCGCCGAGGTCGCCGATCGGATCAGGGTGATCCTGGTGGATGACGCGCAGGAGCTGACGCTCGGCGGCGTCGAACTTCTCGAGGCCTGCGCACAGCGCGGGATCGCGGTGCTCGCGCTGGGAGACCCCGACGTCGGCTCGGGTGCGTTCCGCGGCGCCACGCCGGAGAACTTCGCGCGGCTTTCGACGAGCCTCGGCGCGGTGTCGGTGCTTCCCGCGTCGCACCGAGGAACGGCATGGCAGCACGAGCTCGTTCGGCAGGTCACCCAGCGCATCGGAGCCGTCGGGGTCGTCGCGCATCGCGCAGGTGCGACCGATGCGACGCCCGATGCCTCCGTACGCGCCCTCACGCTGCGTTCGCCCGGCGAGGAGTTCGATGCGATCGCCCGCCTGCTGCGCGAGCGTCACCTGCACGACGGCGTCCCGTGGTCCGCGTGCGCGGTGATCGCGCACGATACGCGCCAGGTCACGGCGCTCGAAGCGGAGCTCGCGGCCAGAGAGGTGCCGACGCGCTCGAGCGGCCCCGGCCGGCCGCTCGGAACACTCGCGCCGGTGCGCGATCTGCTCCGGCTCATCGACCTCGCAGCACGCGCCGAGTGGACGTTCGACGATGTGGCCGAAGCGCTGCTGGGGACAGGCGGCCACCTCGACCCGATCGAGCTGCGGCGCCTGCGGTCCGCCCTTCGTCACCAGGAGCTCGCCACCGGGGGAGAGCGCTCCGGGCGCGACCTGCTCGTCTCGGCGATGCAGCAGCCGCTCGAGTTCGACCTCATCGACACGCGCGAAGCGCGCCGCGCCGCGCTCGTCGCGCGCACGCTCGCTGTGCTTCGCGACGACCTCGACCGAGGAGCGACGGCGCACGAGCTGCTGTGGACCGCGTGGGATCGCAGCGGACTGGAGCGGCCGTGGTCGGAGCTCGCGCGTGGGCATGGGCCGCTCGCCGATCAGGCCGATCGCGACCTCGACGCGGTGGTGGCGCTGTTCCAGGCCGCGAAGCGGTTCGTCGAGCGATCGCTGGATGCCGACCCGCGCGTCTTCGTCCGAGGCATCCTCGACAGCGCCGTCGCCGAAGACCGCCTGGACGCCCCGGCCGGCGGCGATGCGGTGCGCATCCTCACGCCCGCGGGTGCGCTGGGCACCGAGTTCGACACGGTCGTGATCGCCGGAGTGCAGGACGGCGTATGGCCCAACACCCGGCTGCGCGGATCGCTCCTGGAGACATGGCGTCTGGCGGATGCCGCGACCCGCGTCGACGGCGGAGCGGCGTCGACGATCGACCGGCGCCGGGCGGCGATGCACGATGAGCTGAGGCTCCTCGCGCGTGCGCTGTCACGGGCGACCCGGCGGGTCGTCGTCACCGCGGTCGATGACGACGACACCGGCCCGAGCGTGTTCTTCGAGTTCCTGCCCGATCCGGAGAGTCACATCGTCGAGCATCCGCTGTCGCTGCGGGGGCTGGTCGCCCAGCACCGTCGCACGCTGACCGATCCGACTGCGCGCGGGCGCGCGGAGAACGCCGCGCAGCAGCTCGCCGTGCTCGCGGATGCCGGTGTGGCGGGCTCCGCGCCGCACGAGTGGTTCGGAGTCGCCGCGCCGACCTCGACCGGACCGCTGCGGGATCTCGCCCGTGAAGACGTGAGGGTCTCGCCGTCGCGGCTCCACACCCTCGAGGAGTGCGAGCTCAACTGGGTCATCGGCGACCTCGGCGGCGACCCGGGAGGCACCACCGCGGGGCTGGGCACGATCATCCACGCCGCGCTGGAGCACTCGGAGGGGTCGGATGAAGCGAGCCTGTGGGCGGAGGTGGAGTCGCGCTGGGGAGAGCTCGCATTCGAGGCGGAATGGCGCAGCCGCGCCGAGCTCACCCGTGCCCGGGACCTGATCCGCCGACTCCACCTGTACCTCCGGCGCTTCGAGGAATCCGGCGGCTCCCTGATCGGCGCCGAGCCGCACTTCGAGGTCGCGATTCCACTGGATGACGACGAGGCGTTCGAGCACGGCGCGATCCTGTCGGGGTACATCGACCGGGTCGAGCTCACCCCGGAGGGCACGGTCGTGATCATGGACCTGAAGACCGGCAAGCGCGAACCGCAGACCGATCCCAAGGTGATCGACAACCCTCAGCTGGGTGCGTACCAACTGGCGTTCGAATCCGGAGCGATCCCCGCGGCGACGGGTCTGCCGGCCGGTGGTGCGAAGCTGCTGATCCTCCGTCCGACCGCCACGCGGTCGGACTACGCCACACCGTGGCAGCCTCCGTTCGACGACGAGCGACGCGGATTGTTCCTCGAGCGGATCCGCACGGCCGTCGCGGTCATGCGCGGCACCTCTTTCACGGCTCCCTACGAAGACCACTGCCGCGACGAGTACTCATACGGGTTGTGCCGCATACACACCATCGGCGCGGTGAGCGCGTCGTGACGGCATCCCTCTCCGTCGCGACGATGTCGGCCGAAGTGATCGCCGCTGCGCTCGGCCAGTTCCCTCCGACGAGTGAGCAGACCGCGGTCATCGAGGCGCCGCTCGCCCCCGCGCTCGTCGTCGCGGGCGCCGGAAGCGGCAAGACCGAGACGATGGCCGCGCGCGTGGTCTGGCTCGTCGCCAACCGCATCGTGCGTCGCGACGAAGTGCTCGGACTCACCTTCACCCGCAAGGCCGCCGGCGAGCTCGCGGATCGCATCCAGCGACGCCTGCAGCGGCTCGCGGAGTTCGAGCGCCGCGGGCTGCTTCCCGCGCTCCCGGCGCTTCACGCCGCGGGGAGTCTCGACGTGTTCGGAGAGCTCGAACGCGCGGGCGGTGACGGTGCGAAGGCGACCGCCGCCCGCCACGCGGCGATGGACGCGCTCGCCGCCGATGTCGGCGCGATCGCGGAGGCCGCCGACGACGATGCACTGCTGCACCGCCCCACGGTCGCGACCTACAACAGCTTCGCGGATCAGATCGTGCGCGAACATGCGGTGCGGATCGGCCGGGATGCGGAGGCCGTGGTCCTCTCCGAGTCGGCAGCGTGGCTGCTCATGCGCCGTGTCGTCTTCTCCTCCGACGACCCACGGCTCGAAACGCGCGGCGAAGCGGTACGCAGCATCGTCGACGCGGCGCTGCGGATCGCGCGCGACGGTGTCGACAACCTGGTCTCGTTCGACGATCTCGCCGCCTTCCCGGAGCGGTTCCGCGACGTTCTCGAGCGGCCCTCGACCCGCAAGGGCACAGTGGTCTACACCGACGTCGTCGAGGCCGAGGAGAAGGTCGGCGCTTTGGCCCTGCTCTGCGATCTCGCGCGCGAGTATGCCGCCGAGAAGCGGCGGATCGGCGTCCTCGATTTCTCCGACCAGGTCGCCGGTGCCCTCGACGTCGTGCGGACGCATCCGGTCGTCGCCGATGAGGTGCGCGACCGATTCCGCGTCGTGCTCCTGGACGAGTACCAGGACACGTCGGTGGTTCAGACCGATCTGCTCGCCGCGCTGTTCGGCGGCACGGCCGTGATGGCGGTCGGCGATCCGCATCAGGCGATCTACGGCTGGCGTGGTGCGAGCGCCGGCAACCTGGGCGGGTTCGCCGCGTCCTTCTCACCCGGAAGCGGGTGCGCCCAGTTCTCGCTCCTGACCAGCTGGCGCAACAGCTCGCGCGTGCTGACCGCCGCGAATGCGGTGCTCGCGCCACTGGCGGCCTCCGCGCCTGTTCCGGTGCAGGGGCTGCGCGCGCGACCCTCAGCGCCCGCCGGTGCTGTCGAGATCGGGTTCGACGCCGATCTCGACACCGAAGCCGACCGCGTCGCCGAGTGGTTCGGACGCGTCCGGCGCGAACGCGGCGCCGACGGGCGGTCCACGACGGGCGCGATCCTTTTCCGCAGCAAGAAGCACATGGTCCGCTTCGGCGACGCGCTGGGTCGGCGCGGCATCCCGCATCGCATCCTCGGCCTCGGCGGGTTGCTGTCCACGCCCGAAGTGGTGGACGTCGTCTGCGCGCTGCGGGTGCTCAGCGATCCCAGCGCGGGCTCGGCGCTCATCCGCCTGCTGGCCGGACCGCGGTGGGCGATCGGGCTTCCCGATCTTCGTGAGCTCGCCGCCCTCGCCCGCCGCATCGCGCGACACGACGCCGCACTCCAGCCGTTGTCTGCCGAGGTCGTCGAGCGGATCAGGGGGAGCGCCGGTGACGACGACGGCTCGCTCGTGGACGCGCTCGACTTCGTCCTGCGCCACAAGCCCGACCACGGGTGGCTCGGCGGGTTCACTCCTGAGGCACGGGAGCGGCTGCGGGAGGCGGCATCCGTGTTCGCGGGCCTCCGCCGGGCGGTGGGCATGCCGATGCCCGACCTGGTGCGGCTGATCGAACTGGAACTGCGTCTGGACGTCGAGCTCGCCGCGAACGAATCGCGCGGGCCCGCGCGCATCGCGTCGGCGCAGCTGCGGGCGTTCGTCGATGAGCTGCACGCGTTCCTCGCCGCCGACGAATCGGGATCGATCTCGAACCTCCTCGCCTGGCTCGATCATGCGGAGCAGCTCGACGAGTTCGCCCCCCGCACCGAGCCGCCCGAGGACGACGTCGTCCAACTGCTCACGATCCACGGCTCGAAGGGACTCGAGTGGGATGCCGTCGCCGTCGTCCGGCTCGTCAAGGACGAGCTGCCCAGTGCCCCGCGAGACACGAAGGGGTGGCTCGGCTTCGGCATCCTGCCTTACTCGTTCCGCGGCGATGCTCGATGGCTGCCGGCTCTGCGGTGGGAGCGGGATGCCGCGCCGACGCAGCAGGATCTCAAGGCGGCGATCGACGCGTTCGTCGCCGCCAATCGGGCACGTCAGCTCGAGGAGGACCGGCGGCTCGCGTACGTCGCGGTCACGCGCGCCCGCGATCACCTGCTCCTGACCGGGGCGAGCTGGTCGGGTACGAAGCGACCGCGGGACCGCAGCGTGTTCCTCACGGAGATCGCCGACGCGCTCGGCATCGGACTGCCGGAGGACGATCCCGGCGAAGACCCGTATCTCGGGGAGCGCCGCGTCCTCCAATGGCCCATCGATCCGCTCGGCGCGCGTCGTGCGGCCGTGGAACGCGCGGCCGCAGCCGTGCAGGCATCAATGGCCGCACCGCGCGTGGCGCCCGATCGCGACGTGGCGCTGCTGCTCGCCGAGCGTGACGAACGCCGCCGGCCGACCGCCGTCGCCGCGCCGACGCGCATCGCCGCATCCCGCTACAAGGAGTTCGTGGCCGATTACGCCGGCACCGTCGCCCGCATCGCCCGGCCGCTGCCTGAGCGGCCGTTCCGGCAGACGCGTCTGGGAACGCTGTTCCACGCGTGGGTCGAGCAGCGCTCGGGCAAGGTCGGCACCGCCCGATCGCTCGACGACGCCTTGTGGGAGCTCGACGACGACGGCCCGGCGACCACCGCGTCCGCCGAGGACGCCGCGGTGCTGGCGGCGCTGCAGGCGAACTTCGCGGCCTCCGAGTGGGGGGATCTCAGCCCGATCGAGGTGGAGACCGAGATCGACTTCACCGAGATCGGGCTCGACGGGCGCCCGCACGTGATCATCTGCAAGCTCGACGCCGTCTTCCGGCGCGACGACCGGGGCGGCCGCATCGAGATCGTCGACTGGAAGACCGGCGCACCGCCGCGCACCGATGCCGAGCGTGAAGAGCGCATGCTGCAGCTCGAGCTGTACCGCCGGGCGTACCACGTGATGCACGGTGTGCCGCTGGACGAGATCGATGTCGCGCTGTATTACGTTGCGGACGATCTGGTGCTCCGCGGCTGATGCCGACCGTCGCACCCGTCGCGCGGCGCTACTCCGAGAGCCAGCGCCGCAGTGCGGCGTCCGAGGCGCGCTCAGCATCTGCTTGAGCGTCCGCGGCCTCCGTGCCGGTGGCTTCCGTCGCATCGTTCGCGCGGTCGCCACGTTGCGTCCAGCCGGAGATGTCGATGGGCGCCGTGGAGACGTCGTCGTGGGATGACGGGGCATCGGTGGTCGCTGCGGGCGCATCCGTCGCGCCATCGTCGGCGGGCGCGTCGCCCGTCTCCGCATCGTCATTCGTGACCCACAGAGACAGTTCCTCCGGGTCGTAGGCATCCGTGTGCATCGAGGTGTCCACCGCGGCCGGCTGCGCCCCCGGGACGCGGTCCAGCAGAGCGATGGCATCGTCGACGCCGAGCGCGGCATCCGGAACGATGTCGTCGTCGCGCACGCCGGCCGAGAGCGATTCGAGCAGCCCGACGGCGTCTTCGACGATGTCGTCGCGGCCCGCTTCGTACCCGTGCACCAGCCACTTCGCGAACTCGAGTTCGGCGTACAGCCGCGCACGTGAGCGCAGCAGAGCGTCGGGGGCGCGCCCGCTGTGCGCGACGTACGCGTCGTAGACGTCGTCGGCCGCGGCAGGAGCCGTCGCGAGCCACTGCAGGTCCGTCGCGGGGTCGCCGACGGACAGTCCGTGCCACTCGAGCACGCCGGTCACGTGCGGAATGTCGTCGACATCCTCGAAGAGGAAGGATGCCGCACCGGCCCCTCCGAGCACCACGGCGGACTCGAATCGCCACAGCTCGTCGGCCTCGACAGCGCGGCGCCAGCGGTCCAGTAGCGGGCGCGGCGCTGACCGTGTGGCCTCGGCGCGGTCGAGCAGTCGCGACACGTCGTCGCGCACCTGCTGCGGCGTGCGCACAGGCAGTCCCTCAGTGCGCACGATCGACAGCGGAAGGGCATGCAGACCGGCCAGTGCCTCGCCGATCGAGGTCGCAGCCCCTCGGCCCGACGGCAGGTGGGCGGCATCCACGCGGTATCCGGGCAGGAAGTCCACCACGACGGCGTGGGCATCGCCGAGACCGGCTTCGCCCAGCAGCTCCGGTGCGCGGAACGGGAGGAGCCCGCGCACTCCGGGTGTCAGGGCACGCAGCGCACGCGCTTCGGCGGCAAGCTCGCGGCGCGGCGTCCGACTCGACGGGGGCGCGCACGACGACACGTCGACCATCGTCCAATTCGGCCAGCGCGGAGTCGTAGCGTCCGGCCGCGCCTTCGGTGAGGATGCCGACTCCGACGACGCCGACCCGGGGAAGAGCCGAGGTGACCGACGCGGCTAGAGTGAGGGGTGAGCGTGCCATGTGCCCAGGGTAGGTCGGGTGCGCCTGTGCGCCCCCGCGCCACGCCCGGCTTGTCGACCAGCGGCAGAGAGGTCCTCGATGACGGCGCCCGACAGCACGCAGCCGCCGCCACTGGCGCGGTCCGGGCTCGATCGCGCCGCCGAGGAGCGGGCGAGGGCCGGTCTGCTGGAGTCGGCCCGGGCGGATGCCGCGACTCGTGTGCTCGTGCTCAACGGCGACGCCGCGCCCCTCGCGGAGGCCGAGGCTCTGCACTGGGTGCCGCCGGCCGTCGTCCCCGACGGCGCGGAATGGGCGTTCCTCGGGCGCGGTGAGGACGGCGCCGCCGTGCTGGCCGCGGTGTTCCCCCGCAGCGAGCACCAGCTCTTCGGAGCGCCGGAAGGATGGGCCGCGCTGCGGGCCGTCGGCGGGTCGCTGTCTGCAGGCGATGCCGGTGCGTTCGTGGAGGCGCTGAGCCTGGGCCGATGGCTGCTCGAAGCGCCGTTCTGTCCCGCGTGCGGCGCGCGGACCGAGACCCGCACCGCCGGGTGGTCCCGCCACTGCCCGAGATGCGGGCGCGAGCACTTCCCGCGGACCGATCCGGCGGTGATCGTCGCGATCACCAGCGCGCGGCACCCCGATCGGCTTCTGCTCGGCTCGAACGCGATGTGGTCGGACAACCGATTCTCCTGCTTCGCCGGGTTCGTCGAGGCGGGGGAGTCGCTCGAACATGCGGTCGTCCGCGAGGTGCGCGAGGAGGCCGGGGTAGACGCGATCGACGTTCAGTACCGCAGCTCTCAGGCCTGGCCGTACCCGCGCTCCCTGATGCTCGGGTTCCTCGCGGTCGCGGCCGATGACGACGCGGCCGAACCGGACGGCGAGGAGATCCTGGCGGTTCGGTGGTTCGAGCGCGCCGAGATCGGTGCGGGCCTCGCGGGCGAGGGCGACCTGCTGCTTCCCGGTTCGGCATCGATCGCGCATCAGCTGATCAGCGACTGGTACGCGAGCACGGCATGAGCGATCGCGCACTCCATGGCCTCGACGAACGGCAGCTCGAGGCGGTCACGACGCTTCGCGGTCCGGTCGTCGTGCTCGCCGGTGCCGGAACGGGCAAGACGCGCGTGATCACGCATCGCATCGCGCACGGCGTCGACACGGGCGCGTACTCCCCGGGACGGGTGATGGCAGTGACCTTCACCGCGAAGGCGGCCGGCGAGATGCGGGGACGACTCCGCGCTCTGGGGGTCGAGGGCGTCGCCGCGCGCACGTTCCACGCGGCTGCGCTGGCGCAGCTCAACTACTTCTGGCCGACGGTCGCGGGTGATACGGCCCCCGCGATCGTCGACAACAAAGTCCGGCTGCTCGCCCATGCCGCCGACGGGATGGGCATCGAACCCGACGTCGCGACTCTGCGCGACATCGCGAGCGAGATCGAATGGCGCAAGGTCACGATGCGAAGCATCGACCAGTACGCCGCCGCGCGCCCGCAGGGCGTCGGGCGACTCGAGGTGGGCCGGGTCGCGGAGCTGCAGCGCGCGTACGAGAAGCTCAAGGACCAGCGCCGGCAGCTCGACTTCGAGGACGTCCTCCTCGCGTGCGCCGGAATGCTGGAGGCCGAGCCGCACGTTGCGGCATCCGTCCATGAGCAGTATCGGCACTTCACCGTGGACGAGTTCCAGGACGTCTCGCCGCTGCAGCACCGCCTTCTGGAGCTGTGGCGGGGCGACCGCCGTGACATCTGCGTGGTCGGCGACGCGAGCCAGACGATCTACTCGTTCGCCGGTGCGGACGCCCGCTTCCTCCTCGAGTTCGAGGCGGCCCACGAGGACACTCGCGTCGTGCGCCTGGAGACGAACTACCGATCGGATGCCGCCGTCCTCGCCGTCGCGAACGAGCTGATGCGCGATCGGCCGGGCGCCCTGCATCTGACCGCCGCGACCACCCACGGCCCGGATCGGTCGGCGTCCGGCGACGAGCCGCCGACGGTCACGGCGTACGAGGACGATGTCGCAGAGGCACGCGGGGTGGCGGCCCAGGTCGCGGTGCGGATCGCCGCCGGCATCGATCCGCGGCGGATCGCGATCCTCTACCGTGCGCACTCCCAGTCGGCCGAACTCGTCCGGGCGCTCGCGGACCGCGGGGTCGCGGCGACAGTGCTGGGCGGCAAGAGGTTCTTCGACATCCCCGAAGTCCGTCAGGCGGTCATGGCGCTGCGCGGAGCGTCGGTCGCCCCGCTGGAGACCGGGTTCATCGACGCGGTGCGGGATGTGCTGCGGTCGCTCGGCTTGACTGATGACCCGCCGCAGGCAGGTGGCGCGCTGCGCGACGCGTGGGAGGCCCGCGCGGCGCTGCTGCGGCTGGCGGAGGAGTCGCCCGCCGGCACGACATTGCGCGGGTTCACGGACGAGCTGCAGTCGCGGGCGCGCGCGCAGCACGAGCCGGCGATGCGGACGGTGACCCTCGCCACGCTCCACGCCGCGAAGGGTCTCGAGTGGGACCACGTCCACCTGCTCGGGGTCGCGGAGGGGCTGCTGCCGATCAGCTACGCGACGACGTTCGAGCAGGTCGACGAGGAGCGGCGGCTCGCCTACGTGGGGATCACGCGGGCTGGGCGAACGCTGTCACTGTCGTGGTCGAGGGGTACGCGGGACCGGCAGCCGTCGCGGTTCCTCCGAGAGATCGGCACCGGCACGCTGCGTGCGGGCGGTGGGCGCGCATCGACCGGTGCAGCCGATCCTCGCGCAGCGTCAGGGAGTGGCAGCGGTTCGGGCGCCTCCCGACCTCGCTGACCAGCCGCGCCGTCACGAGCGCGGCCTCGACGGTGAGCGCGGCGCTCACCTCGAGCGGGCGCCGGCCGAGCAGCTGCGCCGCGAGATGCGGCCACGCCGGATCGGCATCCCGGCGGTGCGCTTCGATGCACGCGAGGCACGCTGTTCGTCCGGGAATCACGAAGGGCCCCACCTCCGCCGCCGACCCGGTGAAGACCAGCGGCACGTGCGGCACGTCCTGACCGATGAGAGCGGCCACCCGGCGTGGCTCGATGACATGGTGCGCGAGGACGACGACGGGAGCAGCATCCGGAACCGACTCGTCCGGCGCGCCGAACCATGTGATCTCCGACACCTCGAGCCCGGTCGATCGCAAAGTCGCGGCGACCGTCGCCGTGTGCTCGCGAGGGTGGCCGTCGGGCGACTGCAGCGCGATCCGTCCGCGCGGGGCCTGCGGGCCGAGGAGGGCGGCCGCGATGCGCCGCACGAAGCCCTGCGCCGCCTGCTCCGGTGCGCCGAACGCGACGGCGATAGGCTCGAGCGCCGCATCGGGGATGCCGCGCTCCAGTTCGCGGATGAGTCGCTGCTGCCACGGTTCGGGATCGTCGATCACGGCGATCGCGTCGGCGCCGAACTGCAGGGTCGTGGCCGAACGCCACAGCGGCGGGAAGGCGGGGTCGAGTCGCAGCATGTCCCGATTGTGGCGAGCGGAGGGCGCGAAACAACTCTGTCCACAGGTTCGAACGCATCCGTGCGCCGTTCCCAGCCCTGTGGAGGAGGCGAGGAGCGGAGGGTGTGCAGGCTATACGGGTCGCGGGTCGTCCGGGTCCGGCGACGAGTCGTCTTCGGACTCACCGGAATCCGATGCCCGTCCATCCGGATCGGACCCGTCCACTGCGCCCTCCTCGGGAGGCGGTGCATCACCGAGGTCCTCACCGGCCAGCAGCCTGGCGAGGGCGTCGTCCATCTCGTCCGGTGCCGGCGCCTCGCCGCGTGCGCGGGCCTCGAGTCGTGCCACGAGCGCGGCCGGATCGTCGATGTCCTCCGCCGTCGGCATGAGGTCGGGGTAATCCCACAGCGCGTCGCGACCGGCGATTCCCACGGCGTCCGTGACCGCACGCCACATCGCCGCGGCCTCCCGCATCCGGCGTGGGCGCAGCTCCAGACCGACCAGCGAGCTGAGCGCCTGCTCGGCAGGTCCGCCGACGGCGCGACGTCGCCGAACGGCCTCCGCGATCTTGTCGGCGGAGGGCAGGCGCGCGGTGGCACGCTCGGTGACCACATCCACCCACCCCTCGATCGTCGCCAGCAGGTTCTCCAGGCGTGTCAGCGCCGCGTTCTGCGCATCCGATCGGGTCGGCAGCAGTGCGCCGCTCTCGAGCGCTCGACGCAGCTCTTCCGGCTCCGACGGGTCGAATCGCGAAGCGAGCTCGTCGAGCGCGTCGGTGTCGACGTGGATGCCGCGGGCGAAGTCGGTGACCTGCGAGATGACGTGCAGCCGCAGCCAGCGGGCGTGGCGGAACAGGCGCGCGTGCGCGAGTTCGCGTGTCGCGATGTACAGCGCGAGCTGGTCGTGCGGGATGTCCAGGTCACGGCCGAAGTCGGCGAAGTTCTGGGGGAGGATCACCGCGTCGCCGTCGGGCATCAGCGGGATTCCGACGTCGCCGCCGCTGACGACCTCCTTCGAGAGGTTGCCGACGACCTGACCCAGCTGCGAGGCGAACAGCGATCCGCCGACCGTGCGCATGAGTCGGCCCGCTCCCTGCACGAGACTCTGCATCTCCTCCGGTGCCTGGTCGCGGAGCGCTTCGGTGAGCGCGTCGGCGATGCTGGTCGCGACCGGCTCGGCCAGCTCCTGCCAGACCGGCAGCGTCGCCTCGACCCAGCCGCCGCGTGTGAGCGTGCGGGGCGGGGTCGCCAGCTCCGAGATCGTGGTCGCCTCGCTCAGCCAGAGCGATGCGAGGGAGAACGCCTGATCGAGGTCGGTCCGCTGCCCGTCGGTCACGCCCAAGCCGTCCTGGTTCGCGATGTGCAGTGCCTGACGCTCGGCGAGATCCCACGAGATGCCGCCCTCGTCACCGCTCGCGAAGGCGCCCTGGAGGTGCTTCATGACGGTCTGCATCATCGCCGGATCGATGCCCATCCCGGACAGCTGAGCGAGCTGCTCAGGATCGACCTCCGCACCGGCGCCGCCGAACAGCTGCCGGATCAGCTCCTGGAACTGCTCCTCCGGGCTCTGATCGTCACCGTGGTCGGAATCTGCCACTTCAGCCGCCTTTCAGCCGGGTCATGACCTCGCGCTCTACGCTAGTCGCACGGATCATCGCACTTCCCGGCACGGACCCTTCCACCCTTACGCCGGTCGCGAACGACCAGGCAGAGAAAGGTCCCCTCGTGGCGCTGTTCGACGAGAACGTCACAATCACGCCCGCGCCCGCCCGGCGCATGTCGCGCGGCATGATCGCGGGCATCTGGGCGCTCGCGGTCGCGCTGGGTGTCCTGCTGATCATCACTTTCCTGCCGACCTCCTATGTCATCCAGCGGCCGGGTCCGGTCTACAACACGCTCGGCACCGCGTCCGCAGCGGACGGCACACAGGTGCCGCTGATCTCCGTCGAAGGAGCCGAGACGTTTCCGACCGAGGGGTCGCTCGACCTGCTGACCGTGCAGGTCGTGGGCAATCGGGAGCGGACCCCGTCGTGGTTCGAGCTGGCCACCGCCTGGTTCGATCCGAGTCGCGCCGTGCTGCCCATCGATGCGGTCTACCCCGAGGGGCAGAGCACGGAGCAGCGCAACGAGGAGAGCGCGGCGATGATGGTCGACTCCCAGAAGGAGGCGACGGCGGCAGCGCTCACCGAACTCGGGTACGACGTGGACGCCAAGCTCACCGTGCATTCGTTCACGGAGGATTCGGCGTCGGAGGGCGTGCTCGAGGAAGGCGACGTCATCCTTTCGGCCAACGGCACGGAAGTCGCGGACGCCGCGGAGCTCCGCGGAATCGTCAATGACGGCGAGGGCGATCCGATCGAGCTGGCGATCGAGCGCGACGGCGAGGAGGAGGTGGTCTCGGTCACCCCGAAGGAGACCGAGATCGACGGCGAGGAGACCTGGCTGATCGGCGTCACCCTCATGCACGACTACGAGTTCCCGATCGACGTCACGATCCAGCTCAACAACGTCGGCGGCCCGAGCGCCGGCATGATGTTCGCATTGGGCATCATCGACACGCTGACTCCGGGCGAGTTGAACGGCGGCGAGACCGTGGCCGGCACCGGCACGATCGGCGCCGATGGCGTGGTCGGCCCGATCGGCGGCATCCGTCAGAAGATGTGGGGCGCCCAAGGCGCAGGCGCCGAATGGTTCCTGGCTCCCGCGTCGAATTGCGATGAGGTCGTCGACCACATCCCTGCGGGGCTCCAGGTGTTCGCCGTCGAGACGCTCGATGACGCGCTCGATGTGCTCGAAGCGGTCCGCGAAGACGGCGATCTCGCGCAGTTGCCGACCTGCAGCGCGGGCTGATCCGGTCCGCTCCGGCCCCGCACCCTGAATTGGCCGCATCCCGCCCGGGAGTTCGCCGTGCGCACGGCGATCGCTCAGAAGCGCGCACCTAGGATTGAACCGTGACCACGACCCCTGCGCCGGCCCCGGCCACGCCCTCCCGTTCTCGAAGGATCATCGCGATCTCGCTGGCGATCATCGCCGCGCTCGTCGTGGCGTTCTTCGTCTTCGCCAACCTCTATGCGGACTGGCAGTGGTACGCCCAACTCGGGTTCCAGTCGGTCCTGCTGACGCAGTGGACCGCCCGCGTGGTGATGTTCCTCGTCGGATTCGTCGGCATGGCCGTCCCCGTGTGGCTCGCCATCCAGCTCGCCTATCGCCTGCGACCCGTCTACGCGCGGCTGAGCTCGCAGCTGGACCGATACCAGGAGGTCGTCGAGCCGCTGCGCCGCCTCGCGATGTGGGGCATCCCGATCTTCTTCGGCTTCTTCTCCGGGTTCGCCGCGTCGGCGCAGTGGGAGACGACCTGGCTCTGGTTCAACGGCGTCGCCACCGACATGACCGATCCGCAGTTCCACCTGGACACGGGCTTCTACCTGTTCGCGATGCCTTTCTACAGCGCGCTGCTCGGATTCGTCTCCGCGGTGCTGCTGGTCTGCCTGCTGGTCACCGCACTGGTGTCGTACCTGTACGGCTCGGTCCGCATCGGCCAGCGGGAGCTCCGGATCTCGAAGGCCGCCCGCATCCAGCTCGCCGTCATCGCGGGCCTCTACCTGCTCGTGCAGGGCGCGAGCCTCTGGCTGGACCGGTACAAGACGCTCGTCGAGCCCGGTGATCGCATCACCGGCCCCGGCTACACCGGAGTGAACGCCGTCATCCCCGGGCAGACGATCCTCGCGATCGTCGCGGTCATCGTCGCGATCCTCTTCTTCATCACGGCGATCATCGGCCGCTGGCGCTACCCGCTGATCGCGACCGCGCTCCTGGTGGTCTCCGCGATCGTCGTGGGCATCGGCTACCCGTGGGTCGTGACCACGTTCCAGGTGCGACCGAACCAGCTGGCGCTGGAGCGCGAGTACTACCAGCGCGGCATCGACATGACGCAGGCCGCGTACGGCATCGACGGCCTCGAGAAGACCAACTTCGAGGCGGTGACCGACGTCGAGCCCAACCAGCTGCGCGAGGATGCCGCCACCACCGCGCAGATCCGCATCATGGACCCCGCCGTGATCAGCCCGACGGTCCGCCAACTCGAGCAGTACCGCTCCTACTACCAGTTCCAGGACCCGCTCGATGTCGACCGCTATGCGATCGACGGCGTGTCGCAGGACACGGTGACCTCGGTGCGCGAGCTCAACATCGACCAGCTCGGCGCGGCTGCGTCGTGGCAGAACACGACGCTCGTCTACACGCACGGCTACGGCATCGTGGCGGCGAAGGGCAATGACCGCACGACCGACGGTGATCCGGTGTTCCTCGAGCGCGGCATCCCGGCGGCCGGCTTCCTGTCCGACCAGGAGGACTTCGAGCCGCGCGTGTACTTCGGCGAGTACTCGCCGACGTACTCGATCGTCGGCGCGCCCGAGGGCACCGACCCGGTCGAGCTGGACTATCCGTCGGGCGCCGACGGGGCGAGCGAGACCAAGACCACCTTCAGCGGCGACGGCGGCCCGAGCATCGGCAGCGTCTTCAACCGCCTGATCTTCGCGCTCAAGTTCCAGTCCGAGCAGATCCTGTTCTCGGACTACGTCAACGAGGACTCGCAGATCCTCTACGACCGCGACCCGAGCGCACGCGTGCAGAAGGCCGCTCCGTACCTCACGCTGGACAGCGACCCGTATCCGAGCGTCGTGGACGGCCGCATCGTCTGGATCATCGACGGCTACACCCTCAGTGCGAACTACCCGTACTCCACGACGGTGAGCCTCCAGCAGGCGATCTCGGACTCGAACACGACGGCCCAGCGCTTCGCGCTGGACAACATCAACTACATCCGCAACTCGGTCAAGGCCACCGTGGACGCGTATGACGGCTCGGTCACGCTGTACGCGTGGGACGAGGAAGACCCGGTGCTGCAGTCGTGGCAGAACGTCTACCCGGCCACCGTCAAGCCGATCAGCGAGATGTCCGGCGACCTGATGAGCCACGTCCGCTATCCGACCGACCTCTTCAAGGTGCAGCGCTACGCGCTCGGCGTGTACCACGTCGATGACGCGCAGTCGTTCTACCAGCGCGACAACGCCTGGCAGACCCCGAACGACCCGCAGCTGGACACGGTGCTGCAGCCCCCGTACTACCTGACGATGCAGATGCCCGGACAGGAGGCTCCGACGTACTCGATGTTCACGAGCTTCATCCCGTCATCCGAGGGCACCGCATCGCGCAACGTCCTGATGGGCTACCTCGCGGTCGACTCGAACGCGGGCGATGAAGCGGGCGTCAGAAGTCCCGACTACGGCAAACTCCGGATGCTGGTGGTGGATGCGGACACGACGATCCCCGGCCCGGGTCAGGTGCAGAACACGTTCAACTCCGATCCGCTGATCTCCTCGCAGATCAACCTGTTGAAACAGGGGCAGTCCGAGGTGATCAACGGCAACCTGCTCACGTTGCCGGTCGGTGGCGGTCTGCTCTACGTGCAGCCGGTGTTCGTCCAGGCATCCAGCGGCACGCAGCTGCCGCAGCTGCAGAAGGTGCTCGTCGCGTTCGGCAACGAAGTCGCGTTCGAAGACACTCTGAACGAGGCGCTCGATGTGCTCTTCGGCGGAGACTCGGGTGTCGACACCGGTGACGCAGACGTCGCGCCGACGCCCGGCCCGACGCCGACGCCGACGCCTGGCGAGACGACGCCCGAGCCGAGCGATCCTGCCGAACCTCCCGCGGACGAGTACCAGGCCGCGCTGCAAGAGGCGCAGCAGGCGATGCTCGACCGCCAGGCGGCGCTGCAGGCCGGCGACTGGACCGCGTACGGCGAGGCCGACGAGCGGCTCACCGCTGCGGTCGAGAGGCTCATCGAGCTCGGCGAGCAGTAGAACCCGCGCGCGGAACCACCCCTTCTCTCGTCAGAACGGGTGGTCCGCCGCGCGATCAGGGCTCAGTCGGTCAGGAACCACCACCAGATCAAGAGCAGGGTCACCGCGAAACCCGCGATCTGGTTGATCCACAGGAACCGCCGCCAGCCGGCCGTGGCCCTGTCGGCCGTCTCGTCGGTGACGGAGCGAAACGGCCACACCGTGGCGAGGTAGAGCAGGGCGACCAGAGCCGCGAGGGGTCCGGGCCACGGGGTCGCGAGCATCACGAGGCCGGCCGCGGCGTAGCAGGCGAGCGAGAACCATACGGTCCAGCGGGCGCCGCGCGCCGTCGCGATCGACGAGATCCCTGCCTTGCGGTCGGCGAGCACATCCTGCACCGCGCCGAACGCGTGCGAGGCGACGCCCCACAGCGCGAACGCCAGAATGACCGCGCCCAGCTGCCATGTCCAGGTCGCTCCGGCGAGCACGAGACCGTACACGGCAGGGGAGAAGAAGTGGATGCTGGAGGTCACCGAGTCGGCGAACGGGACTTCCTTCAGGCGCAACGGTGGCGCGCTGTAGAACACCACGAAGAACAGGCTCGCCCCCAGGATCAGCCACGACAGCGGTGATCCCGCGATCACGAGATACACCACGAATGGTGCGCACGACAGTGCCGCGGCCCACACGTGATGCGATGCATCCGGCGGTCCAGCACCGCGCCGTGGGCGCCGCCCTTGCGCGGGTTGCGCAGGTCGGACTCGTAGTCGAAGACGTCGTTGATCCCGTACATCGCGAGGTTGTACGGGATCAGGAAGAAGAGCGTGCCGATCACGAGGGTGAGATCCAGCTCACGCGTAGTCATCACGTATGCCGCGGCGAACGGGTAGGCCGTGTTGATCCAGCTGACCGGCCGCGACGCCACGAAGAGCTGCCTCACGACCATGCCCGGTCGGAGGGCCGATGCGTCGGTCACGGCGTCCCCTCCCGATCGGTGCGCCGCGTCAGCAGCGTGTAGACCGCTGGGACCAGGAACGCGGCGCACAGCGGATAGGAGAAGTCTTCCAGCGGTGCGAGCCCGACGCGCATGCCGCTCAGGTGCTCGGACGGGTACGTGAACAGGCCGGCCGCGATCATGACGTTGTCGAACACCGCTGTCAGCACGACGAGCACGGCGGCGGAGATGGCGGATGCCGCCATCCGGCGCCCGAACGCGGGCCGCGTCACCGTCGCGAGGGTGACCACGACCGTGACGGCCAGGAACGGCAGGACGATCAGCGCGTATGTCATCCTCCGCGCTCCGGCGGCGGAGTCGCCGCATCCGCCGGGGCTTCGCGTCCGAGCACGCGCAGCGCCGCCGCCCAGGTCACGAGCCCGAGGTAACAGAGGAAGGCGAGGAAGAACGGCTCTTCGATCGGCAGCTGCGGCGCGAGGTCGATGCCGAGCAGGAGCACGCTGTCGCCCTTCACGAACACCCCCGTCGCGATGCCGACCGCATCCCAGGCGAGGAAGAACGCGGTGCCGATCCCCACGGCGGACGCGGTGCGCCACGGCGCGTTCCATGCTGCGAGGCGCCATCGCGCGTCGAGCGCGGCGATGCCGCCGGCGGACACGAGGATCGCTAGCAGGTACTGACCCGGCACGTCACACCCTTGCCGGCTCGGGCAGCGGCCCCGGCGTGCGCTCGCCCCGAAGGCGCTTGAGCACCAGCTCCGCAGAGATGAGGCACATCGGCAGCCCGATCCCGGGCAGGGCGGAGCCTCCCGCGTACGCCAGTCCGCGCACCTTGCGTGAGGCGTTCCTCGGTCGGAACATCGCGCTCTGCCCGAGCGTGTGCGCGAGACCGAGCGCGTTGCCGCGCCAGGAGTGAAGGTCGGCGGCGAAGTCGCCCGGCGCGACGGTGCGCCGCACGACGATGCGGTCAGCGAGGTCGGGGATGCCGCACCATGATGCGATCTGCTGGACCACGCGGTCCGCCGCCGTCTCGACCGCGGCGTCGCCGTCCCCGGCGACCCCCCCGCGGCCGATCGCGGGATCGGCCGGGATCGGCACGAGCACGAAGAGGTTCTCGTGGCCCGGGGGCGCCACTGTCGTCTCCGTGGCGCTCGGTCGGCAGATGTACAGCGACGCGGGATCGGGGATGCGTCGCGGCTCCTGGAAGATGTCCTCGAAGTTCGAGCGCCAGTCCTCGGCGAACAGGAGGGTGTGGTGGGCGAGTTGGGGGAGCTCGCCCACCACACCGAGCATGAGGAGGAGTGCGCCCGGGCTGGGGGTGCGCTTGTCCCACCACTTCTCCGGGTAGGTCTGCAGGCCCGGGGGAAGCATCGCTGTCTCCGTGTGGTGCAGGTCCGCGGTGGACACGACCAGGTCGGCGGAGATGCGCCTGCCGTCAGCCAGGCGAACCCCGGTGGCCGCGGCATCCGTCGTCGTGATCTGCACCACCTCGCGACCGGTCTCGATCACGGCTCCGTGGGCGACCGCGAGCCGCTCTATCGCCGCGATCACCTCGGTGAATCCTCCGCGCGGGTACAGGACGCCGTCGTCGAGGTCGAGATGGCTCATCAGGTGATACAGGCTCGGGACGCCGTAGGGTGACCCGCCGAGGAACACGGCGGGGTAGCCGAGGATCTGCCGCAGCCGCGGGTCGGTGAAGCGGCGCTCGACGTGGCTTGCGAGCGAACGGGTCAGAAGTGGCGCCAGCTGACCGGCGCGGCGCATGATGATCGGGTCGCGGAGCCCCGCCGTCGTCTCATAGGTGTCGTAGAGGAACCGCGACACCGACAGGTGGTAGGCGTCGGAGGCAGAGTCGAGGTAGACATCCAGCGTGGCGCCCGCACCCTTTTCGATCCCCTCGAACAGCGCCGTGGCCTCGGCGCGTCCTGAACGGACGTCGGTCGGCGGGAGTGTGCGGTCGGCGGTGGGCTCACTGTAGACACGATAGGCAGGGTCGAGGCGGACGAGGTCGAGTTCGCGCTCGGCGGTCGTGCCGAGCAGCCGGAAGAAGTGATCGAACACCTCGGGCATCAGGTACCAGCTCGGACCCGTGTCGAACCGGAAGCCGTCCTGCTCCCACGATCCGGCACGTCCGCCGATCTCGTCGCGGGCCTCGAGGATCGTGACGTCCCAGCCCTCAGCACCGAGCAGCGCCGCCGTCGCCAGTCCGGCGATGCCGGCGCCGATCACGATGGCGGCGCTCTTCTCCCGGCCCGCTCCCACGAGTTCTTCCTCGATCCGATCGCTCACGATCACGCACCGGCCCGCGTCGCCGTGGTGCGCCGAGGCGCGAAACCGAGCCATGCACGCGCCGCCAGCACCACCTTCATCGGGTCGGGAACGCGCACGCGCTCCTCCGCGGGCGATTCGCGACGCAGGCGCAGTGAGAGTTCGGCGAAGAGGTCGTGGGCGGCGGTGATCGCGCGACGGCAGTCTGCCGGGAGCCGCGGGATGACGGCGGCGGCGGCGGCGAGGTCCGCATCGATCCGGTCCAGCACCGCCGCGCGGGTGGAGTCTCCGGATGCGAGGCCCAGGTAGTCGCGTCCGAGCGCTTCTTGGTCGTGGTGCTGATCGCGCAGGAAGTTGACGTCCTGGAAGGCAGCGCCGAGGCTCCGTGCTCCGGCGACGAGGTCGGGGTCGGGGGTGGTCGGTTGCCGCGCCCCTGCGTTCACGAAGACGTGGAGGCACATCACGCCGACCACTTCAGCCGAGCCGTACACGTAGTCGTCGTGCGATGCGGCATCATGGCGTGCCGTGGAGAGGTCGGTGCGCATGGATGCGAAGAACGGCCGGATGAGCGCCTCGCCGATTCCGCACTCGCGCGCCGTGCGCGCGAACGCGTGCACGACGAGGTTGGAGCTGAACCCGCGATCGATCGCGGCGAGGGTCTCGTTCTCCAGCCCGTCCAGCACGGCGCGCTCGGCGCTCGCGTCGAGTCCGGCCGCGGTGGCCGGCCCGTCGACGATCTCATCCGCGATGCGGACGAGAGCGTATACGTTGCGCGCATGCGGGCGGGGGCGCGGTCCCAGAAGGCGCGCTGCGAATGAGAAGGAGGTCGAGTAAGCCGCGATGACCGCGGCCGCGGCATCCTGAGCCGTCTTGTCGTACAGGGCGAGCCCGGTCGGGTCATGACTCACGGGATGCGCTCCTGCACCTTGTCGGCCAGCTCGTGCAGGAGTGGACGCGCCGCAGGTGGGAAGTCGGGGTCGTCGATGGCCGCACGCACGGAGCTGAGCGTGTCGTCGATGAGCGAGCGCAGCCTCAGCCGGGCGCCGCTCTCCTCGAGGGCGATCTGCGCTTCGCGCACCGCGATGGGTCCGGTGTGGGCGACCGCCAATGCGTCGTTCACGCGAGCCCACGAGGGCGTCTGCCGGGCGAGCTCGATCAGCGGGGTGCGCTTGGACTCCCTCAGGTCGCCGCCCTCGTCTCTGCCCGCCTGCTCGGCCGATCCGAACGCGCCGATCAGGTCGTCGACCAGCTGGAACGCCAGACCGAGGCGGCCGCCTTCCACCTCGAGCGCTGCGATCGCTTCTGCCGGAGCCTGCGCGAGCAGTGCACCGGCGCACAGCGGGGCGCTGAACGAGTACACGGCGGTCTTGTTGAACGTCGCGTTGAAGATCGCGTCGGCCCCGGCGTAGTCGGGCATCACCGCGTTCTCCACGTCGGCGAGTTCGCCGGCGGCGGAGACGTAGATCGCGTCGTCGAGCAGGCTGAACAGCCCCTCGCGCACTGCCGCGGGCACGTCCGCGAGACCGATCAGCCGGGACGCCTCGTGCAGCAGAAGATCGCCGGCGAGGATCGCGGCCGCGTCGCCGAGCAGCGCGGCACCCTGCGAGTCCGCCCCTCGAGCGCGGGCTCGCAGGCGGAACTCCCCGGCGACGTTCGGGATGCCGCGCCTGACCGTATCGTGGTCGATCACGTCGTCGTGCACCACGAACGCCGTGTGCAGCAGCTCGAACGCCGCCGCGACCGAGTAGAGCGCGGGGGAGTCCTCCGGCTCGCGGCCGAA
Source organism: uncultured Actinomycetota bacterium (assembly GCA_963713325.1). Classification (GTDB taxonomy): domain Bacteria; phylum Actinomycetota; class Actinomycetes; order Actinomycetales; family Microbacteriaceae; genus Microbacterium. The sequence continues at coordinate 292,561 of CAVQLL010000012.1, read as the reverse complement.
CGCCGCGAACGATGCCGCGACCAGCGCCGGCCGGAAGCGCTTGCCGCCGGCGGTGGCGCGCCCGACGGCATCGGCCAGTTCCTCGAAGCCGCCGCCGAGTTCCACGGCACGGTCTCGGATCCGCCGCAGCGACCCATCGATCGCCTCGTCGATGGCCGCGCGAGTGGAGAGAGGGATCATGACGCCCGTCGTCGCTGCAGCGCCGGTTCGCCGTCGAACAGGTGCAGCTGCTCGGCCTGCAGGACCAGCCACGGACTGAACGCCCACGGAGTGGCCGTCAGCGAGGTGCCGAGATCGAGCGGCTCGACCCACTTCGCCTCCAGAACCTCGAGCGGGTTGAGGACCGGCTCATCGGCGGTGCGAGCGGTGTAGACCGGACAGACCTCGTGCTCGACGATTCCGCTGGTGTCGACGGCGCGATACCGGAACAGCGGGAGGGCGAGTTCGATGTCGGTCAGGGTGATGCCCAGCTCGTACTCGGCGCGGCGGTGCACGGCGGCGAGCACGGGTTCGGCGGGTCGCGGGTGCCCGCAGAAAGAGTTGCTCCACACGCCCGGCCAGGTCGATTTGCCGAGGGCGCGCCGCGTGACCAGGACCTTGCCGTCGGAGTTCATCACGTGGCACGAGAAGGCGAGGTGCAATGCGGTGTCGGTGCCGTGAACGCTGCTCTTCGGCGCCGTTCCCACCGGACGGCCCTCGTCGTCGAGGAGAACCACGTGTTCTGCGTCGTTCATGAATCCTCCACAATTCGCTAGTTTAGCTAGCGATAACCTGCGCCCGATGATACAAGGGGAGTGAGGGAGTGTCCACATGTCTCAGCCCTGGCTGCCCAAGTCGCCGCACGACGCGGCCATCCTGAGCGTGCTTCAGGCCGTCCGCGCCTTCACCGACGCCATGGATCGAATGCACGGGTCCATGAAGGGCGACATGGATATGAACGCCACCGATCTCGCCGCATTGCGGATGCTCATCGTCCGGGAGGACCGAGGCGAGGACGTCAGCCCCCATCAGGTCGCCGATCACCTGCGCATCTCGACGGCATCGACGACGAAGCTGCTGGATCGTCTCGCCGCGTCCGGGCACATCGAGCGACTGCCGCATCCGCGCGATCGCCGGGCGCGCATCGTGATCCTGACGGATGCGTCCCGCAGCACGTTCTTCCGCCACTTCGGAGAGCGGCTGCGGCTCATGCGCGCAGTCGCGGACCGCTACAGCGACGACGAACTGGCCGTGATAGCGCGCTTCCTCGCGGAACTCAGCGAGACGCTCGATCCGCCTCACGGGAGGTCTGCGGGGGAGGCAGGGACTCTGCGTTCGGGTGAGGAAGCGGACTGAGGTGCGGGATCCCCTGGGGGAGGCGCGCTGCAGAAGCGGGTTCGCTCGTTCCGGGGGGCAGGATCGCTCGTTGCTGAAGCCGGTCCGCGCGTTGCGGTGACAGGATTTGGCCACGCTGCCACTCCCCTCGCCGCTTAGCCGGCGGGTGGAGCCTCGGGCCGCGCGGGACCGCCTGAAGAAGGTTCAATGCAACGGCCGCCGAAACGCAAAGATGAAGGCCCCGGACAAGTCCGGGGCCTTCATCTTTTCGTTGCGGGGACAGGATTTGAACCTGCGACCTCTGGGTTATGAGCCCAGCGAGCTACCGAGCTGCTCCACCCCGCGGCACAAGAATCAAGCCTAGCACGCTTTGAAACCGAGGTCGCGTCGAGGCATCCGCTTGCCGTGCGGACGCGCGGAGGGCGAGGATGAGGACATGCCCTCCGCGCGCGCCACCGACCCTGAGGACGACATGCAGGACGGGCGTGACGAGTCGCCGTCCGAGCGCGCGGATCGAAATTGGGCCGAGGTTCTCCAAGAGCTTCGCGTCATGCAGACGGGCACGCAGATCCTCACCGGCTTCCTGCTCGCACTCGCATTCCAACCCGCGTTCTCCGACCTGAACGACGGTCAGCGGGCCTTCTACCTCACCCTCGTCGTCCTGTCGGCCCTCACGTCGATCGTCGCCCTCGCCCCGGTCGCGCTGCACCGCATCCTGTTCCAGCAGCGCGCGAAGCCGCAGGTCGTCGCGTACGGTCACGCCGCTTTGATCACATCGCTCATCACCGTCTCGGTCCTGCTCGTCGGCGTCGTGGGGTTCGTCTTCGATGTCGTCGTCGACAGGTCGGCGGCGATCACCGCGGTCATCGCCCTGACCGCGGTCGTCCTGGCCATGTGGGTCGTCGCCCCCGCCGTGATCCGTGGTCGGCTTGCGACCACCAAGGTGTCCCCGTGACCTCGCGCGGGTCGGCGACCACGGCGATCGCCGTCGCCCAGTTCGCCCCCTCAGCCGACAAGAAGGCGAACCTCGCGGTCATCGGCCAGCTCGCCGGCGCGGCATCCGATCGCGGCGCATCCCTGGTCGTGTTCCCCGAGTATTCGAGCTACTTCGTCGACCCGTTCGACCACTCGCTCGCTCTGAACGCCGAGGGCATCGATGGGCCTTTCGTGCAGGCGCTCACGAGTCTGGCCGAGGCGCACCGGCTTCACATCGTGGCAGGTCTCCTCGAGCGGGGCGCGGACGGCCGGCGCGTGCGCAACGCGGTCGTCGCCGTCGACGCGACCGGTGTGGTCGCCACCTATCGCAAGCTCCACCTCTACGACGCGTTCGGTCAGCGCGAGTCGGACTGGGTCGAGGCGGGGGAGCTGGTGCCACCCGAGACCTTCGAACTGGGCGGCCTCCGATTCGGACTCATGACCTGCTACGACCTCCGCTTCCCCGAAGTCGGTCGCACGCTCGCCGACGCCGGTGCGGATGTGTTCCTCGTTCCTGCGGAGTGGGTGCGCGGGCCGCTGAAGGAGCACCACTGGCGCACGCTCGTGCACGCCCGGGCCATCGAGAACACGGTGTTCGTCGCCGCCGCGGACCATCCGCCGCCCCTGGGCGTGGGCAACTCGATGATCGTCGACCCGCAGGGCGTCGAGATCGCCGCGATCGGCACCGCGACGGACGTGGTCGTGGCCCACCTCGACCGCGATGCCGTTCAGCGCGTGCGCCGGGTCAACCCCGCACTGCGCCTGCGGCGCATGGGCGTCGTGCCGCGCGAGTGACGCGGCAGCGCCGGGAGATGCGCGCTCCGGGGGCGATGTGCGATCAGCTCGCGAGTGCTGCGAGGCGGGATGCCGCTTCCTCGAGCACCTCAGTGCGCTTGCACGCCGCGAATCGGACGAGCGTCGCGTATTCCGGCCGGTGTGCCGGGGTGACGAAGGCCGTGAGCGGAATCGCGACCACGCCCGCCTGCTCGGGAAGCGCACGGCAGAACTCTGCCGCGTCGGTGGCACCGAGCGGGGCGGCATCCACGACGGTGAAGTACGAGCCCGCGGGCACCGAGACGTCGAAGCCTGCGGTCTGCAGACCCGACGCCAGCAGGTCGCGCTTCTCGCGCAGCGTCCGCGCGATCCCGCGGAAGAACCCGTCCGGCAGCCGCAGACCCGTTGCGATCGCCGGCTGGAACGGCGCCCCGTTGACGTAGGTGAGGAACTGCTTGACCGCGAGCACGGCGTCCACCAGATCGGCCGGACCGCTGACCCACCCGATCTTCCAGCCCGTCGCCGAGAAGGTCTTGCCGCCCGAGGAGATCGTCAGCGTGCGGTCCCACGCGCCCGGGAGCGTCGCGATCGGCACATGCGGGTCGTCGAAGACGAGGTGCTCGTAGACCTCGTCCGTGACGATGATCGCATCGTGGCGGTTCGCCAAGCGGATCACCTCGTCCTGCAACTCCCGGCTGAAGACCGCGCCGGTGGGATTGTGCGGATCGTTGACGAGGATGACCCGTGTGCGATCCGACACCGCAGCCTTCAGCTCGTCGAGGTCGGGCTGGAAGTCCGGCCAGCGCAGCGGCACCGTGACCAATCGCGCGCCGGAGAGCGCGACCACGGCGGCATACGAGTCGTAATAGGGCTCGAAGACGACGACCTCGTCATCCGGCCCGTCGATCAGGGCGAGCAGCGCCGCGGCAAGGCCCTCCGTGGCGCCCGCGGTCACGAGCACATCGCGCTGAGGATCCAGGCGCAGACCGTAGAAGCGGTGCTGGTGCTCGGTGATGGCAAGCAGCAGATCAGGGATGCCGCGTCCCGGCGGGTACTGGTTCACACCGTTCGCGATCGCCTCGCGGGCGGCATCCAGCACCACGGCCGGGCCGTCCTCGTCGGGGAAGCCCTGTCCGAGGTTGATTGCGCCGGTACGCGCCGCGAGTGCCGACATCTCGGCGAAGATGGTGGGGCGGGTGGATCCATCGGGACCGATGAGGCCTGCGCCGACCGCAGTGCGGCGCCAGGCTCCAGGAGTTTCTCGCATCCGGTTCACGCTACTCGCATAGTCGACACCCATCCTCGGCATAAGAAACGCACAGTTTCCAGGGCCACAGTGATGAGTGGTCGGCAGAAGGAGCAAATCAAATGAGCGACACACAGGGCGAGCGCCCCGAAGATTCCACCCCCGAGTCCCCGGCGGCGGCCGAGACGCCTGCGTCTGAGGCGCCGGAGCAGGTCGTCCCGACAGCGCCCGCCCACCCCGAGCAGGTCGCCCCCGCAGCCCCGGCATCGCCGGCCGCACCCGCGCAGCCCGTCGCCCCGGCATGGCAGGCGCCGCAGGGCGTGCGTCCCGCGGGCGCGCCCGCCGGCTACCCGCCCTACCCGCAGCAGGCTCCGCCCTACGGCCACCCGCGCGCGCAGTCGTACGCCGGCCAGCCCGCGCCCGGTCAGCCCTACGCGTCGGCATTCGGTCCGACCGCAGGCCGCCCCGAGCAGAACCAGACGCAGCCGACCATGCCGCTCGGCTCCGACCCCGACCGGCTCGGTCGCCACCGACACCGCCGCGAAGAAGAAGTCGGGCGCCGGCAAGGTCGTCGGCCTCATCGTCGCGGCAGCCATCGTCGGCGGTGCCGCCGGCCTCGGCGGCGCCTACGCGGGCGTCAACCTGTTCTCCCCGACGGGCACGAGCCCGGCAGCCGGCCCGTCCACCGTGACGGTCAACAACTCGGACTCCGTCAACCAGACCACGGCGATCGCCGCCAAGGCCCTCCCCAGCGTCGTGACGATCGAGGCGACGGGCACCAACGGCGCCGGCACCGGCTCGGGAGTGGTGCTCACGAGCGACGGCTACGTCGTCACCAACACGCACGTCGTGACCTTGGACGGGGCCACCTCGGACGCCACGATCCGCGTGACCACCTCCGACGGGCGCGTCTACGACGCCGAAGTCGTCGGGACCGATCCCACGTATGACCTCGCCGTGATCAAGCTGCAGGATGCCGAGGGTCTCACCCCGATCGAGTTCGCCGATTCGTCGGAGCTCAACGTCGGTGACGAGACGATCGCCGTCGGCGCTCCGTTGGGACTGTCCAACACGGTGACCACGGGCATCGTGAGCGCGCTCAACCGCTCGATCCAGATCGCGTCATCGGCAGCGCCGGATTCGAGCGACGCCGAGGACGACTCCGAAGGCGACGGCCAGGTTCCCGATGACGGGCAGACCCCGCCGTTCTTCTTCGACTTCGGTGAGGGCGAGAACCAGGGGCAGTCGCCCACGGAGTCGATCTCGATCGCCGTCATCCAGACCGACGCCGCGATCAACCCCGGCAACTCCGGTGGCGCACTGGTCGATTCCGAGGGCAAGCTCATCGGCATCAATGTCGCGATCGCGAGTGCGGGCGGAATGGGCGCCGAGGCAGGCTCGATCGGCGTCGGCTTCTCGATCCCGTCCAACATCGTCCAGCGCATCACCGACGAGATCATCGAGAACGGCTCCGCGACCCACGGCCTGCTCGGGGCGAGCGTGTCGCCCGCGGCATCCGTCGAAGGATCGACGATCACCGGCGCGTACATCGGCGAGGTCGTCGACGGCGGTGCGGCCCAGACCGCCGGTCTTCAGGAGGGCGATATCGTCACCGCCTTCAACGGCGTCCCGATCACCGACGCCACCGACCTCACGGCGCAGGTTCGCGCGGCCGCGGCCGGCAGCGAGGCCACCGTCACCTTCGTCCGCGACGGCAAGACGCAGACGGTCGACGTGACCCTGGGTGAGCTGCAGCTGTAACCGGTTTCCGTCCACGGCTCCGGCCCAGGACCAGGACGCCACCCCGCGATAGAGTCGCGGGGTGGCGTCCTTCTCGTTCGGCGCGGGAAACGCGCGGAAACTCGCGAGCATCCCGCTCTACGCCCTCGGCCGCCTCGCGACCCTCGTGATCCCGCGCACGCCCGGCACATGGGTCTTCGGCTGCGGCGCCGGGATCGGCGACGGTGCCCTCGCGCTGTGGGAGCTCGTCGCCGCGGAAGGCCATCCCGCAGTCTGGCTCGTCGGCACCGCCCGAGAGGAGCGGGATGCCGCGGCCCGCGGCATCCGGTACGTCCGCAAGCGCTCGCTGCGCGGGTTCTGGCTCACCGCACGCGCCGCGATCGTCGTGGTCACCCACGGCTTCGGCGACGTGAACCGCTATGCGGTCTCCGGCGCGTTCATCGTGCAGCTCTGGCATGGCATCCCGCTCAAGCGCATCGGCCTCGATTCGCCGGAGACGCTGCGCAGCGGCATCCTTCCGCAATCCCGCGTCGTGCGCGCCGCGCTCTCGCGGATGTACCGCGGCGCCGCGCGCCGCATCCGCGTGCTCCCCGCCGCGTCCCACCTGGCGCGAGGGCGCCTCGAGTCTGCGTTCGGAATCCCCGACGCGCACGTTCCGGTCACCGGCGAGCCGCGCGTCGACGTCCTCTCCCGCGGCACCGCCGATACGCGACGCTCGCAGGCGAGGGCCGCGATCGGCGCGGCGGCCGGACAGCTGGATGCCTCGGCCCGACTCGTGCTGTACGCGCCGACGTGGCGGGACGGCGCGCCCGACCCCGCCGTCCCGTCCGCGCAGGAGTGGCGGTCGATCGTCGACGTGCTTACGCGACACAGCGCCGTGCTGCTGGTCCGCTCGCACCCGCTCGGGGCGGGCGAGTACTCCGCGCCGTTTCCGACCGAGCGCGTTCTGAGCCTCGGCAGCGAGCTCGTCGCCGACGTGACGCCGCTGCTGCCCGGCTTGGACGCGCTCGTGACCGACTACTCATCGCTGGCGTTCGATGCGGCGCTGGTGCCGCTCCCGGTCGTCTTCCTGGCACCCGACGTCCAGGAGTATGCCCGCACCCGCGGGTTCTACGGCTCCTACGCAGACGTGGCGGGCGAGGGATGGGCCATGGACTGGACGCAGGCCGCCGCGCAGCTGGACGCCCTGCTCGGCGACGAGTCCGAGCGAATCGCGCGCACCGAGCGCGCCGAGCGGCTGAGTCGGCGCGTGCACGCCTACCGCGACGGAGGGAACACCCGCAGGGTGTACCGTGCGATCTTGGCGGGAATGAGGGCGACGCAGCCCGGCAGCTCGACCGCGCCAGTGCCCACGAAGGGATTCCGATGACCGATGCCCGCTTCTCCACCGATGGAGGCGCGACACTGATCGTCTCGGGCACCGGTCCGCGACCCGAATCGGTCGAACTCGTCGGACCGCGCGCACGGGTCAGCGGCAGGACGTCAGGGCGCGGAAAGACGTGGAGGGCTGTCCTGCCGCTGCGGGCCTCCCGCTGGGGCGGCGCAGAGCTGCCCCTGCCGGTGGGCACGTACGAGCTTCGGATCGCACTCCCGGATGACGCGGCGCCCGAGACCCCGGCATCCGCCCCCCTCGCCCAGCTCGGCACGCTCCGCGCGGTGCTGGAGGAGAACACGCTGACGATCGGGCCGCCCATCGACCCCGCGTACGACTCCGGCGAAGGCCAGGCCGCGCTCGAGCGTCGCTACGCCACGCGCCCGTCGGCGCTGGAGAACGCCGTGTTCTTCGAGAGCTTCTACGGACGCAACGCGAGCTGCAACCCGCTGGCGATCGACCGCGAGCTCGCACGACGCGCACCCGATGTGACGCGGTACTGGAGCGTCGTGGACCTGTCGGTGCAGGTTCCCGAAGGCGCGGTACCCGTTGTCGACGGCAGTCCCGAGTGGTGGCGCGCGCGCGGCTCAGCCCGTCTGCTGGTGGTCAACGACTGGCTGCGGCGCACCTTCTCGCGCCGACCCGGACAGATCGTGGTGCAGACCTGGCACGGAACGCCCCTGAAGCGCCTTGCGCTGCACCGCCCCGGATTCGATCCTCGGCGCATGGCGGCGGTGATCAAGGAGTCCCGCCGGTGGAACGTCCTGCTCGCGCAGAACCCCTACGCCGCCCGGATCCTCGGAAAGGCGTATGCCTTCCTCTCCCGACCGGTGTGGGTCGAGGGGTATCCGCGCAACGACATCCTCGCGAACGGCGACGACGGAGCGACGAGGGCGTCCCTCGGCATCCGTCCCGACGAGCGCGTGCTCCTTTACGCCCCGACATGGCGGGACGACCGCACCGAGATGGTCGATTTCATCGACCCGGTGGCGCTCGCCGAAGCGACGGATTCGGTGGTCCTCGTCCGCGGGCACTCGCGGACGCTGCTGCCCGGTCGGGATGCCGAGGGCCCACGCGTCCTCGACGTCACGGGCTTCCCGGACACGTCCCGCCTGCTGCTGGCCGCGGACGCCCTGATCACCGACTACTCGTCGGTCATGTTCGATTTCAGCGTCACCGGCAAGCCGATGTACTTCCTCGTGCCCGACATCGAGCACTACCGAGGCGAACTGCGCGGCTTCTACTTCGATCTGGTCGCCCACGCGCCCGGTCCGGTCGTGCAGACCCAGGACGAGCTCGTCGCCGCACTGCGCGACGGCGACGCGAGTGAGTTCGCGGCGAAGTACGCGCTGTGGCGCGGCAAGTTCAATCCGCGGGACGACGGCCACGCCGCCGAGCGGGTTGTCACCCGCATCCTCGATCAGGGATATGTGACGGTCGCGGATTAGGCGCGCAGTCGTACCGCGACCGGATCAGGGCAGCGGCGTGTTCCGGCTTCCCAGCCGCGACGTGTCGACCGTGTCGTGCGCGCCGCGGATCACGCCGATGATGAATCCCGTGCCCCACGAGAGGTGCATCGTGGGCAGCACAGCGAGGGTCCACAGCTTGTCCCGCCAGCCGTGGCCACCACCCGGACCGATCGCGACGACGATGACCATGAGCGCGTACGCGATCAGCGGCAGATAGACGACGGATGCCGCCACCGCCCACCAGCCGGCGAGCACGCCGGTCAGCTGAAGGATGCCGACCACGACGCTCAGAGCCAGCGTGACCACGAGCGCGGGGGGCGCGAAGAATCGCACGGAGTTGCCTCGCCCGTAGCGCCGGACGAGCTCGCCCCGCCACCGGCCGGTCGCCGAGAACTGCCGCACCAGGCGGGTCCAGCTCTCGCGCGGCCAGTAGGTGACCGCCAGCGCAGGGTCGAACCACACCCGGTAGCCGGCACGGCGGATGCGAAGGTTCAGCTCCCAGTCCTCGCCGCGGCGGATGCTCTCGTCGAACAGTCCGACCTCGTCGAGCACGTCGCGACGCATGACGCCGAGGTAGGCGGACTCCGCCTCGCCCTCGTGCGTGCCACCGTGGTACGCACCGCCGCCGAGCCCGATGGGGGAGTTGTAGGCGCGCGCAACGGCGCGCTGGAACGGTGTGCGACCGTCGGCCTTCATGACGCCGCCGACGTTGGCGGCGCGGACGCGGTCGAGCGTCTCGAGCGCCCGGGTCGTGTACCCGGGCTCCAGTTCGGAGTGCGCGTCGACGCGCACGATCGTCGGATATCGACCTGCGCGGATCGCGCGGTTGAGCCCGATCGGGATGTCTGCTTCCGGATTGTCCACCAGCACGATCCGCTCGTCGGCGGCGAGTTCGCGGGCGAGCTCGGTCGTGCCGTCGCTCGAGGGCGCGAGGGCCAGGATGAGCTCCATCGGGGCCGAGACATCCTGCGCGAGCACGGTCTCCACGGCCCGGCGCAGGTACGCGCGCTCGTTCAGGACGGGCATGACGAATGTCACTCCGGCGCCCTGCGCGACGACCGGCGCATCCTTGCGTCCGGGTTGGTCGACATGCACCCGTCGATCATGTCACGCGGGCCCGTCGGTATCCTGAAGGCGTGGGTCTCGTCTCGGATGCGAAGAAGGCCGCGGCGCTGCTGCGCAAGGCGGTCGTGAGCCGCTCGGCCGTCCGCGAGGTGCGGCACACGATCGAGGCGCTTCCGCCGCACCCGCCGCATCACTATCGGGTCGCCGTGTACTTCGCGGACGGCGCGGTGAACATGTACCAGATCCGCCAGTGGTACAAGCCGCTCGCCGAGCTTGCCGAGATCTGGCCGGTCGTCGTGCTCAGCCGGGCCTCGACCGGCGCCCGTGCCCTCCTCGCCGAGGATGCGCCGCCGGTCGCGTTCGTGCCGACGGTGCGGGATCTGGAGGCGTTCATCACCGAGCAGGACATCCGGGTCGTGCTCTACGTGAACCAGAACACGCGCAACTTCCAGATGTTCCGCTACGGCCGGCGCTGGCACGTGTTCATCAACCACGGCGAGTCCGACAAGATGTACATGACCACGAACCAGTACAAGGCGTACGACTTCGCCTTCATCGCGGGCGAGGCCGCCCGCGAGCGGCTCGGCCGGGTTCTGTGGGACTACGACCTGGACCGGCGCACCATTCAGATCGGGCGTCCGCAGGCGGATCACTACTCGGGCGTTCTGCCGTACACGCCGGACGATCGCACCGTCGTCCTCTACGCCCCGACCTGGGAGGGCGACCGTCCGTCGGCTCACTACGGGTCGATCCTCTCGCACGGCGAGACGCTGGTCACCGCGCTGCTGGCGACGGGCCGCCACCGTGTCATCTACCGGCCGCACCCGCGTTCGGGCGTCGTGAACCCCGAGTACGGGGCCGCGAACCGCCGCATCATCACCGCCCTCGCCGCGGCGAACGCCTCCGATCCGGGCGCGCACCACGTGTTCGACGACGGTCCGGAACTCGGCTGGCAATTGGCGGCGGCCGATGTCGCCATCGTCGACATCTCCGCGATGGTCTACGACCGGCTCGCCGCGGACCGGCCGCTCATGGTCACGCAGCCCGCCGACCCCGATGCGCTCATCGACACGCACGGCTACCTCTCCGCCTGCGAATGGCTCGATGTGGCGGCCGCGGCCGCGATCGTCGAGGAGACCGATCGCGTGCTCGGCGACGCCGATGCCGTCGCGCGATTGGAGCGATGGGTCGCCCACTATTTCGGCGACACCACCCCTGGGGCTGCAACCGAGCGCTTCCACGCCGCGGTCGCCGGGCTCATGGACTCGTGGGAGGAGTGGCACGGGCATGTCGTCGAAGAGGATGAGGACGACGAGCTCGAGCCGGAAGAGGCCGAACTCGACGACTGAGCCGCGCGCTCTGAATCAGGCGACGGCGGCCGGCTTCTCCACGAGCCGGGCGATCGCGCGGAGCGGGATCGTCACCCAGGTCGGCCTGTTGCGCGACTCGTAGATCGCCTCGTAGACGGCCTTGTCGAGTTCGAGGGCGGCAAGCAGAGCGCTCTCGACGTCGAGTTCGACACCGGACGTGCCGGCATACCCCTCGACGAACGAACGGCGGGCGGTGCGTGCCCAGTCGCGGACGGCTTCGGGGGAGCGGTCGGGGTGATCGAGGCGGATGGATCCTGCGACGTAGTCGAAGGATCGCAGCATTCCGGCGACGTCTCGCAGAGGGAGGTCGGGGCGCACGCGCTCGGCCATCGGGCGCAGCGGTTCGCCTTCGAAGTCGAGCAGGACCCAGCCCCGATCGGGCACCTGGAGCACCTGGCCGAGGTGGTAATCGCCGTGGATGCGCTGGAGTGGGGGCCACGCGACCTCCAGAGCGCGGGCGTAGACCGCCTCGATCGCGTCGCGCCGGTCGGCGATCGCCGGCACCTCCGCGATGGCGATGGTCAGGCGTCGCCGCCATGTCGCCGCTGTCGCCTCGCGGTCGCCGGGCTGCGTCGTCCGCGTCGGGAAGAGCTCCGCCAGAGACAGATGCACAGCAGCGGTAGCGGCGCCGAGGGCGTGCGCACGCTCGCGGAAGTCCTCGCCGCGAGCAGCGGCGCGCAGCGCGACCCGCCACGCGTCCTCCACCCCGGGGAGGAACTCCTGCGCGAATGCCAGCGACCCGATGACGATGCCCCGCGCCGTCGACCCCTCCGGCCATGCGCCCTCGACAGACCCGATCGCCCGCGGAACATGGGGCGACCCGGCGTCGGCGAGGGCGGTCTGCAGTTCGATGTCGGGGTTGAGCCCCGGATGCAGCTGCCGGAATACCTTGCAGATGATCGGCATCGATCCGTCGTCGGAACGATAGATCAGCGAGGTGTTCGACTGCTCCCCGGCCAGCACGGTCGAGGTCCTCGCCACGTCCGTCGGGACGGAGCTGGTCGGATGGCCTGTGGCGACCGAGCGCGGGCCGTGGCCCTCACCGCCGTCCGTGACGAGCGTGAGCAGCGCGGCCGTGTACGCCGGATCGAAGGGTCCGTCGATGAACGTCGTCCCCGGTTCGGGGCTGCCGATGATGTGGTCCGGCGATGCATCCACGGTCGCGGTCGCCCGTGATACGACGGGGATCTGGTAGAGGACGGCCGGCAGCGCGCCCTCGTCGGCTACGAGGAAGGTCCGCACGCGAACCTCGGACGGGTCGTCCGCTTCGACCGCCTCGGGCGCCGGCGGATCCCACCACGCGACGAGGCGCAGGCTCGGGGGTCGCCCCTTCGCGGCGTACCACCGTTGCCGTGGCATCCATGCCGCAAGGCACGCCAGCGTGCTGTCCATACTCCAGAGATTATGCCCCGCCGTCGATACGTGTCGAGATGCACGCTGGAAGCGCTTGCACGCCGAGTCGGAGATCCGATGCGAGCGTTCAGTCCGCGGGGGTGTCGTCGTCCGGGTTGGGCTCGACCTCCTCCGGCTTCTCGTCAACCGGTTCGACGGGAATGACGATCGACTCCACCGCGATCCCCTCGCCGAGAAGCCCGACGAGACCGATGTCGGCCGGCGGCTCCGTGAGCCGCTCGGCTGCGGACGGGGGAGTCAACGGCTCGCCCGGCAGTCCCGGCCATTCGGTCGGTTCCTCGGGACGCGGTGAGAAGAGGCCCATACGTCCAGTCTGCCTCCGAACGGGGCCGTGCGGGCGCTGCTCGTGAAGGGTCAGTCGTCGCCGAGGCCGTCGTCGAAGGATGCCGCGGCATCCGTCGCCTCGATCGCCTTGCGCTTGCGCGGGGTGACCGCGCCGCCGACTCTGCGACTCGCGGTGCCGACTGCCGACACACCCGCAGACACGCCGCGCGTGACTCCGTCGGCGAAGACCCCATAACCGCGACGGATGCCGCGCGTGGCCGCACGCTCGAAGCGGAGGGTGTCGGGCCGCGGCTCCAGTTCGGCGGGCCATTCCATCGGCGGAAACCCGAATGCACGGCGGGAACCGACCAGGACCCGGCGTCCGAGGATGTTGTTGCCCGCGCCGCCGACCGCGGCGCCGATGCCGAAGGGCAGCGCCTTGCCGAGCCATGACGCGCTGCCGCGCGCGGCGAAGGAGCGCAGGAAGGTGGTCTTGAGCCGCTCGACCAGTGGGCCCAGCGCAGCGCGGGGGATCGTCTTGGTGACCAGCTCGCCCCAGTAGCGGTCGCGCGAAGGACCCTTGCCCGACGCCTGGCCCGCGAGCTGCGACACGAGGTCCACGCCCTCCTTGCCCAGCATGAGCGTGAGCACGAGCGCACGTGCGCGATCGGGATCTGACACGGGGATGCCGTGCACCTCGGCGACCGACTGGGCGAACAGGGTCGTCGCCTCCAGGAATCCGATCGTCTCGACGCCGCTCAGCGCCAGTGTCACGCCGGTCCCGATGCCGGGCACCACTGCGGTTGCACCGACGGCCGCGCCACCCGTGGTGACCGCGGCGAGGTACCGCCGCTCGAGGATGCGGACGATCTCGGCTGTCGTGGCGTTGGGATGGCGCAGCCGGATGCTCCGAAGGTGCGCCAGGACGATCGGCCGCTGGATCGCGAGTACGCGGTCGAGCATGCGGATGATGTACGGATGCTCGTCTGAACCGGCAGGCGGAAGCCCTCCCGTCCACGGTGCGTCGGCGGGGAGGGAGTGTATTCGGTGCACCTTGTCGGCCATCAGGCCGATCCTATGCGCGCGCACTGAGCGAACGCTGGGGTTGACAAGCCCCGAACGCTCGGTCTCAGACGAAGAGGTTCGCGCGCTCGAGGTCTTCGGCGAAGTCGACCTCGACGGCGTACAGGTCGGAGATGTCGAGCGGCTCCAGCCGCACCGAGTCCTCCAGGATCGCCAGTTCGAGACCGCGCTCGAAGTAGTCCTGGTCATCCACGCGTGAGAGCTGGCGGATGAACGCGTTCTTGTCTGCGCTCGAGATGTAGTTGATCCCGACCGCTTCGCCGATGCCGCCCTCGACGATCTTGGAGAGCTCGTGGATGAAGCCTTCGGCCGTGACCGTGTACTTGACCTCTTCGTCGCTCACCTTGGAGGTGTTGACCGTGACGAACGACTGGTCGCGCTCGATGAGTGCGATCGCACGACCGAGAACGCGCGGGTCGAAAACGACGTCGCCGTTCATCCAGAGGACCCCGCCCTTGCCGCTCTTGCTGAGGGCGCGCAGGAGGCTCTTGGAGGTGTTGGTCTGGTCGTACCGGTCGTTGTAGACGTAGTCGACCTGCGGGAATGCCTCGACGATCGTCTCGGCCTTGTAGCCCACGACCGTGGTGATGCGCGCATCGCTGCCGAATGCCGCACGAATATTGTCGTGCTGCTGCTGCATGATGCTGCGTCCGTCGCTGAGTTCCGTCAACGGCTTGGGCAGGCTGCGGCCGAGGCGCGAGCCCATTCCGGCTGCGAGAATCACGGTCTGAAGGGTCAAAGTCTGCTCCTGGGATGAGTGTCTTCACTGTCGGTTCACCGACGCGACACTCCCTTGTGCCGATTCCATGGTAGCGATGGCACCTGTGAAGCCGCATAATGCAGGCCTCCCGTTGTCGTTTTGTGACATAACGCATGTCTGAGCAACCGCCGTGGAACGTTGCCGACCTTGCGGGAGCGCTTGGTAGGTTGTATCGGTGACAGCCTCGCTGCCGATGCCAAGGGACGCAGATCCGGAATCGCCGGATGGCGCCTTCGGTGGCGCGCGAGCGCATGTGAGATCCCTCCCACCCAAGCCGGAGACGCCCGCCGATGTGGCTGCCGCGCAGGATGCCGCTCCCGCGTCACCCGCCAAGCGGGCGACCAAGAAGCGCACATCGCGCAAGAAGCCGGCGGCGGCTCCCGGACCGCCGCCGCCGCTGCCACCCGATCTCGTCATCCCGCCGAAACCGCCTCTGCCGCCGACCACGGACGACGGCGATGCGCCGACAAAGTCCGGGATGCGAGAGCCCGAGGTCGTCCATTCCGAGACGCCGGAAGCTCTGTTCGAATCCGCGGTTCCGGCGCCCGCCGTGCCGCCTGCGGAGGAAGCTCCGGAACCCACCCGGACGGATGCCGCGCCCTCAGCACCTGCGCCGGAGACGCGTGCAGCGCCGGACGTCGAGGTCGTTTCCGTGCCCGAGTCTCGGGCCGACACGACCCCTCCGGTTCCCGAGGCCTCTGCGGCGATCACGGCCGAGGTGCTCGCAGCACCGCAGCCGACTGTCGTCCCCGCTGCACCTGAGCCGACCGTCCTCCTCGCACGCGAGCCCGAGGTCGACCCTGCACCGCCGCTGCCGCCTGCCGCGGCGCTGGCCGTCGCCCTGGGTGCTGCACCCGTCGAAACCGCGCCCGAAACTGCGCGGCTCACCGAGACCTCCGTCGCACCTATGCCCGAGGCGGCACCGGCTGCGGTCGCCCCGCCCGAGGTCATCACCCGCCGGTCGCCGCTCGTCGTCCCGGAGGTGCTCGTCGCGCCCGCGGTCGATCCCGGCACCGCTGCGCTCGTCGTGAAGGGCGTCACGAAGATCTTCGGCGACACGCGCGCCGTGGACGGCGTTGACCTGACCGTTCCCGCAGGCATCTTCTACGGACTTGTCGGCCCGAACGGCGCCGGGAAGACGACGACGCTGTCGATGATCGCGGGGCTGCTCCGACCCGATCGCGGAACGATTCGGGTGAACGGCGTCGACGCGGCATCCGACCCGATCGGCGCCAAGCGCCAGATGGGCGTGCTGCCCGATCGGCTGCGAACCTTCGATCGCCTGACCGGGCGCCAGCTCCTGCATTACTACGGGGTACTTCGCGGCCTGCCCTCCGCCGTCGTGGAGAGTCGCACCTCCGACCTGGCGCGCGCCTTCGACCTGTCCGACGCCCTCGGGCGCGTCGTGTCGGACTACTCCGCCGGCATGGTGAAGAAGGTCATGCTCGCCGGCGCGATGATCCACTCTCCGCGACTGCTCGTCCTCGATGAGCCCTTCGAGTCGGTCGATCCGGTCTCCAGCGCGATCATCCTCGACATCCTCTCGACCTACGTCGCGCACGGCGGGACGGTGATCCTCTCCAGCCACGGCATGGAACTGGTGGAGCGCGTCTGCTCGCGCGTCGCAGTGATCGTCGCCGGTCAGGTGCTCGCCGAAGGTACCGTCGACGAGGTCCGCGGCGAGCTCACGCTCGAGCAGCGTTTCATCGAACTCGCCGGTGGGCTGAGCGACGTGGAGGGCCTCGAGTGGCTGCACACGTTCTCCGACTGAGGATCGCGCTCCTGCTGGGCGCCCTCCGCGGAGACTCCGCTCACGTCACACGAATCGTGATCGGCCTCGTCCTGCTCGCAGGTGCCGCCGCCGTCGCCTGCTGGGCCCTCCTCACGCTGCGCGATGCTCCGACCGACGTCGTGCTTGCCGTCATCGTGCTCGGCGGCTCGGCCGTCACCCTCGGATTCGCTCTCGCTCCGCTGATCGTGGGGGCGACCGATCCGCTGGATCCGAGACGCTTCGTCGTGCTCGGCCTGCCGAGCGGCAGGCTGGCCGCGGTCCTGGCCATCGTCGGCTTCATCAGCGTTCCCATCTTCACCCTGCTCGTCGTCTCGATCTGCGCGGCGATCGTGTGGGGCGATCACGGCGTTGCGTGGACGGCCGGTGCGATCGGGGTCGTGCTCGGTGTCGCGACGTGCGTCCTGCTGGCCCGCGTCTGCATGGCACTGACGGCGCTGTTCCTGCGCGAACGGCGCTCCCGCGAGCTGTCCGGGCTGTTCGCATTGGCCATCCTGGTGGTGGTCGTGCCGGTCGGTGTGTTCTTCGCCTCGCTCGAGTGGCGCGGACGCGTGCCCTCTCAGCTGGCCGAAGCGGTATCCGCGCTGGCGATCACACCCCTCGGAGCCGCCTGGGCCTTCCCCGGCCGGGTGGCGCAGGGAGGGTTCGCACAGGCCGCTCCCGCCCTTCTCGTCGCCATCGCCACGCTCGTCGTCCTCGCCCTGATCTGGGCGCTGCTCGTGCGAAGGCTGCTGACCACCACCGAGCGACCGGTGTCGGTGCGCGAACGAGGTGGCCTCGGATGGTTCGCGGTCGCACCGGGCACGCCCGGCGGCGCCGTGGCCGCGCGCAGCCTCGTGTACTGGCTCCGCGACCGCCGCTACATCGTCAACATCATCGTGATCCCGATCGGCGCGGCCCTGACCATGGTCCCGCTCCTGATCGCCGGCGTGCCGCTAGAGGTCGTCGCTCTGGTTCCGGTGCCGATCGTCGCGCTGTTCCTCGGCTGGCTGCCGCACAACGACCTCGCATACGATTCGACCGCTGTCTGGATGCATATCGCGAGCGGCCTCCGCGGCGCCTCCGACCGCATCGGGCGACTCGTCCCCGTCCTGCTTATCGGCATTCCGCTGCTGGCCGTGATCATCCCGTTTGCCATCGTGGTGCACGGGCGCTGGGCGCTCCTGCCCGCGATGGTGGGCGTGTGCGCGGCGCTGTTCCTGTCCGGCCTCGGACTCTCGAGCGTCTCCTCGGTGGTTGCGCCGTACCCCGTCTCACGGCCAGGGGAGAGCCCGTTCCAGCAGCCGCAGCGGACGGGTGCGGGCAGTGCGGTCGCTCAGGCCGTCGTCATGCTGGGCGCGATCGCCGTCAGCGCGCCCGCGCTCTGGTGGGGGTGGCTGGCGCTCAACGGCGATACGGATGCCGCGACGATGGCTCTCTGGGGCGGACTCGCAATCGGCCTGGTCGTGCTGATCGGCGGAATCGCGATCGGCTCCGCGGTGTTCGAGCGCCGCGGCGGACGGCTCATGGAGTTCGCCGAGTCGATCTGACCCGCGCAGAAGAGGCGGCGAAGCCGCGGCATCCTGCCCCTCGGTCCCCTTCGCGCGATACACTGACTGACCATGAGCACCCCTCTCGAAAGCCCGGATCAGGGTGGCATCGCGACCCTCGATCGAGAACTCGAAGAGCTCATCCGGGAAGAGAACCTCGAGCCCGGCGATCACGAGCGCTTCTCCCATTACGTGAAGAAGGAGAAGATCCTCGAGTCCGCGATCACCGGCAAGCCGGTGCGCGCCCTCTGCGGCAAGAAGTGGACGCCGGGACGCGACCCGGAGAAGTTCCCGGTGTGCCCGACCTGCAAGGAGATCTACGAGTCGCTCGTCGGCTGACGATCGCTCTGCGCGGCGTTCTACGAGTCGCGCGATCCGGTCACTCCACGGCGTCGATGTAGACGGTCGGGATCGCCGGGTCGGATCGACTCAGCGCGAGCGCCCGCACAGGCAGCTCCTCGCGGACCTGTGCGTGGTGGGTCCGCGCGGCCTCGACTCCGGCCGCACCCTCGTACGCGGCATCCGCGTCGCCGTCGACGACGAGGTGCACCTGCAGGGGGCGCGCATCGGGATGCTCCGCCGGTGTGTCGACCTGCTCGAATCCTTCCGAGACGGCGATCAGCTCGCTCGTCGCCGTGCCCCGCTCGAGGGTGCGGAAGGCGGCTTTGCGACCGCCCTTGGAGGCCTTGTCGGTCGATGCCTTCGCGACGGCGAGCCACGACCCGTCCGCGCCCTGCCGGGCGACGAGCTTGTAGACCATGCCCGCCGTGGGAGTGCCCGACCCTGTCACCACCGACGTCCCGACGCCGTACGAGTCGACGGGGGATGCCGCCATCGCTGCGATCGCGTACTCGTCGAGGTCGCTGGTCACGGTGATCCTCGTGCCCGTCGCGCCGAGCTCGTCGAGCTGGGCACGCACTTCACCGGCCACGATCGGCAGGTCGCCGGAGTCGATGCGGACTCCGCCGAGTTCGGTGCCGGCAACCCGCACAGCCGTCTCGACGCCCTTGCGGGTGTCGTAGGTGTCCACGAGCAGAGTCGTGCCGGCGCCGAGCGTCTCGACCTGCGAGCGAAAGGCGTCCTCCTCGCTGTCGTGCAGAAGCGTCCAGGCATGCGCCGCGGTGCCCATCGTCGGGATTCCCCAGGTCCTTCCCGCCTCGAGGTTGGAGGTCGCATCGAATCCGGCGATGTACGCGGCGCGGGCCGCAGCGACCGCGGAATGCTCCGCCGCGCGCCGCGAGCCCATCTCGGCGAGCGGGCGGTCTCCTGCGGCGATGCTCATCCGCGCCGCCGCCGTCGCGACAGCCGAGTCGTGGTTCAGGACGCTGAGCGCGAGGGTCTCCAGCACGACCGCTTCGGCGAACGTTCCCTCGATCGTGAGGATGGGGGAGCCCGGGAAGTACAGCTCGCCCTCCCGGTAGCCGGTGATCGATCCGGCGAATCGGTAACCCGCGAGGAAGTCGATGGTCTCGGCATCCACCACCCGCTCGTCGCGCAGGAACCGCAGCTCGTCGTCACCGAAGCGGAAGTCCTTGATCAGCGCGAGCAGGCGTCCGGTGCCTGCGACGACTCCGAAGCGCCGGCCGCCCGGAAGGCGGCGGCCGAACAGCTCGAACACGCATCGGCGGTCGGCCGTCCCGTCCCGCAGAGCGGCGTCCAGCATCGTGAGCTCGTACCGGTCGGTGTGCAGGGCGGTGCTGCGTGAGACGTCGGCGCGCATGCGCACAGCCTAGTGATGCGCGTGGCGCGGGTAGGCTGGACCATCGTGAATGACGCGCCGATCGGCATCTTCGACTCCGGGGTCGGCGGGCTCACCGTGGCACGGGCGATCTCCGCCCAGCTTCCGCGGGAATCGCTGCTCTACATCGGCGACACCGCGCGCTCGCCGTACGGCCCGAAGCTCATCGCCGACGTCCGGCGGTACTCGCTCGAGATCCTCGACTCGCTGGTCGAGCAGGGCGTGAAGATGCTCGTGATCGCGTGCAACACCGCTTCCGCGGCGATGCTGCGCGACGCGCGCGAGCGCTACGACGTGCCGGTCGTCGAGGTGATCGGTCCCGCGGTGCGCA
The DNA here is from genome assembly GCA_963713325.1 of uncultured Actinomycetota bacterium. Taxonomy (GTDB): domain Bacteria; phylum Actinomycetota; class Actinomycetes; order Actinomycetales; family Microbacteriaceae; genus Microbacterium. The sequence goes on along the minus strand of CAVQLL010000012.1, from coordinate 272,329 downwards.
CCGCCATGTCGACGACCCGCAACGGACGCATCGGGGTCATCGGCACTGCCGGCACGATCGGATCCGGCGCGTATCAGGACATGCTCGAGGTCAACGAGCGCCTGACCGTGTTCGCCGAGGCGTGCCCGCGCTTCGTCGAGTTCGTCGAGGCGGGCGTCACCGATTCGCCCGAGGTGCTCGCCGTCGCCGAGGAGTACCTCGCGCCGCTGAGGCACGCCGGGGTCGACACCCTGGTGCTCGGCTGCACGCACTACCCGTTCCTCGAAGGTGCGATCAGCTACGTCATGGGATCGGAGGTGTCGCTCGTCTCCAGCGACACCGAGACCGCCAAGGACGTCTACCGGCAGCTCGTGAGCCGCGACCTGCTCGCAGACCCGGATGCCACCCCCCGGCACCTGTACGAGGCCACCGGCGCCTCGGCCGACGAATTCCTGCGCCTTGCCCACCGACTGATGGGCCGCGAGGTCACCGAGGTTCAGCTCGTGCAGACCGGCGCGATCGACCTTCCCACGCCTCGCTGAGGCAGCCGCCCCCACCCGAGGAGCACCATGACAGACATCATCCGCGCGGACGGCCGCAGCGTCGACCAGCTGCGCCCGATCACCATCGAGCGCGGCTGGAGCAGCCACGCCGAGGGGTCGGCGCTCATCTCGTTCGGCGGCACCAAAGTGCTGTGCACCGCGTCGTTCACCAACGGTGTTCCGCGCTGGCTCACCGGCAAGGGGAAGGGCTGGGTCACCGCGGAGTACGCGATGCTGCCTCGGGCGACCAACAGCCGCAACGACCGGGAGAGCGTCAAGGGCAGGATCGGCGGCCGCACGCACGAGATCTCCCGCCTCATCGGCCGGGCGCTGCGCGCCGTCGTCGACACGAAAGCCCTCGGCGAGAACACGATCGTGATCGACTGCGACGTGCTGCAGGCCGACGGGGGCACCCGCACGGCGGCGATCACGGGCGCGTACGTGGCGCTCGCCGATGCGATCGAGTGGGGCCGCACGAAGAAGTTCATCGGCCAGAAGGCCACGCCCCTGATCGACTCCGTCGCGGCCGTCTCGGTCGGCATCATCGACGGCGAGCCCATGCTCGACCTCGCCTACGTCGAAGATGTCCGCGCCGAGACCGACATGAATCTCGTCGTGACCGGCCGGGGGCTGTTCGTGGAGGTGCAGGGCACCGCGGAGGGCGCCCCGTTCGACAAGCGGGAGCTCGACGCCCTTCTGGATCTCGGTGTCGCCGGCTGCGTCGACCTGCGTGAGCTCCAGCTCGCCGCGCTCGCGGAGGAATCGGTCACGGTCGCGCGAGTGAGCGACGTGCACAACGCCGCGGCCGCAGGCTCCGAGCCTCGCACCGTGGTGCTCGCGACCCACAATCAGCACAAGGTCGAAGAGTTCCGCGCGATCGTGGCCGCCACCCGCCCCGACCTCGAGGTGGTCGGGTACGACGGACCCGAGCCCGTCGAAGACGGTGTGACGTTCGCCGAGAACGCGCTCATCAAGGCCCGTGCGGCCTCTGCGCACACGGGACTGCCGGCGCTGGCCGACGATTCCGGCATCTGCGTCGACGTGCTCGGCGGCGCACCCGGCGTGTTCTCGGCCTACTGGGCGGGTCACGCGAAGGATGCCGGAGCCAACCTCACCCTGCTGCTGGACCAGCTCTCGGATGTCGGCGATCCGCACCGCGGCGCCCAGTTCGTCTCGACGATCGCCCTGGTCGTGCCCGGCGGAACGTCGCCTGCCGAGCACGTCGTCGAGGGTCGCTGGCCGGGGCGCCTGGCCACGTCGGCGTCGGGTGCCGGCGGGTTCGGCTACGACCCCATCTTCATCCCCGACGGCCAGCCGGCGGGCGCCGAACGGACCGTCGGCGAGTGGGACGCGGACGAGAAGAACGCGGCATCCCACCGCGCGCGAGCGTTCCGCGAGCTCGCGCCGCTGCTGGCGACGATCTGAGCCGCGCCGTCGCCCAGCCCGGCAGCAGCTGAGCCCGTATCGAGAATCAGACTCATTCCCGACTAAGCCGCAATAGAGCGCCCGGTCGCCCGGCGGTCGTAGCCTGAAGCCATGCACGACCACGCGCCCGGCATCCGCGGCACCGGCAATCGCCGGCTGCTGGGCATCTCGCTCGCGATCACCGCCGTGGTCATGGTGGTCCAGATCGTCGGTGCGGTTCTGTCGGGCTCGCTCGCGCTCCTGGCAGATGCGGCGCACATGTTCACGGATGCCGCGGCTCTCGTGATCGCGCTCATCGCGAGTGTCGTCGCCGCACGTCCTGCCAACGACCGCCGCACGTTCGGATTCCAGCGCGCCGAGGTGTTCGGTGCGCTGGCGAACGGCGTGATCCTCATCGGGCTGTCGGTGTGGGTCGCGTTCGAGGGCATCCAGCGTCTGCTCAACCCGGGCGAGGTGGAGGTGTCCGGCGGGCTGATGCTCGTGGTCGCGATCGTCGGACTCGTCGCGAACGCCGTCGCGATGTGGCTGCTGAGCGCGGCGCAGCGCACCAGCATCAACGTGCGCGGTGCCTACCTCGAGGTGATGGGCGACCTGATCGGCTCCGCGGCCGTCATCGTCGCGGCGATCGTCATCGTGACGACCGGGCTGGGATCAGGCCGACGCGATCGCGTCGCTGCTGATCGCCGCCATGATCATCCCGCGCGCCATCTCGCTGCTGCGCGAGGTCATGTCGGTGCTGAGCGAGTCCACGCCCAAGGGGATGCACGTCACCGAGATCCGCGATCACATCCTCGCGACCCCGGGTGTCGTGGACTGCCATGACGTGCACGTGTGGCAGCTCACCCGCGGGGCACCGGTGTTCACCGCGCACGTCGTCGTCGACGACGACGCACTCGCCGGAGGCCAGGCAGGGGCGATCCTGCAGCGGCTGCAGTCGTGCCTCAGCGACCACTTCGACGTCGAGCACTCGACGTTCCAGCTCGAGCCGGCAGGCCACGTCGAGCACGACGCGCACGCCTGAACCGCGGCATCCGTTTCGGTGGAGCGGTTTCTGAGCGACGGAGCCGCAGCGACTCGAGACGAAGGGCGGCTCAGTCCTCGCGCCGCACGTCGGCGGGCGACTTGTCAGGTCGCAGACCCCGCCAGCGCGAGTGCCGCAGGATGCCACCGGGCGTGAACTCGCCGAACTCCACCTCGCCGACCAGCTCGGGGCGAAGCCACTGCACCCCTCGGGCGTCGAGCGACGGCACGCCGACCATCGGGTTCTCGTCGGCGTGCAGGGGCGCGAGCATGCGCATCAGGGAGCGCAGGGTCGCGTCGCTGAATCCCGTGCCGACGCGCCCCGCGTACTGCAGGCCATCCGGGCCGGGGATGCCGAGAAGCAGCGATCCGAACGTCTGGGCACGACCGCCCTGCCCGGGCCGGATGCCGGCGAGAACGACCTCCTGGGTGCGGGTCAGCTTCACCTTGAGCCAGGACTCGCTGCGAAGCCCGCGCCGGTACGTCGACGCCGGATCCTTCACCACGATGCCCTCGAGATCGAACCTGCGGCTGGTCGCGAGCGCCTCGTCGACGTCGTCGAAGACCGGCGGCACGACGATCGCGGCGATCGCGGCTGCCGCCAGTTGCTCCAGGAGCGGTCGGCGGTTCTGCAGAGGACGCGACGTCACGTCGAGGCCGCCGGTTCCCAGCACGTCGAAGAGGTAGTAGCGGACCGGCGTGCGCTTCGCTTCGCGCGCGATGTCGCCTGCCCGCACGAGGTTCATGCGGGTCTGCAGAAGCGGAAAGCTCGGCCGCCCGTTCTCGTCGATGGCCACGATCTCGCCGTCGACGATCGCATTTTCCGCGCCCAGCCCTGCGTCGACGTCCGTCACCTCGGGATACTTCGCGGTGATGTCGTTGCCGCTGCGCGCGACGAGCCGGAGTCTGCTGCCGTCCCAGACGCCGATGGCGCGGATGCCGTCCCACTTGGCTTCGACCCACGCCGGTGCGCCCCACTGCCGCGCGGCGAGCCGGGCGCGCTCCGGCATGGCGCCGGTCGAGAGCATCGGCCGCAGGTCGGCGGCCGTGGGTGGCCAGGACAGGGGCGTGTCGGATGCCGGTCGTGCAGGCGAGCGCCGGCTGGAGCTTCGAGCCGGCTCGGCTCGATCGGGCTTCGTCGGCCGCGCTGTCGTCGGCCTCGGACGCGGTGGCCGCTGCACGAGCTGCGTCCCGCCGCGCCCCGCGCGGTTCGTCCGCCTGCGCGGATGGCTCGACGGGTGCATCCGTCCGGCTGCGGGTGGCCGTCGATGTCGGTCTTCATGCGATGCAGCAGCCAGGTCGACTTCTCGCCCTCTCCGTCCGTCCGCAGCAGTGCGAGACGGACGCGTCCGAGCGGACCGCCGGGGCGGCCTTCGGCGGTGAAGATGACCTCGTCGTCGCGCCACTTCTCCAGTTCGTACCGGCCGTCGTCCCAGATGGTGACGCTTCCGCCGCCGTACTCGCCGGCGGGGATCGTGCCTTCGAACGACGCGTAGTCCATGGGATGGTCTTCGGTCATGATCGCGAGGTTGTTGCGCTTGTACGAGGGCGGCACGCCGCGCGGCACCGCCCAGCTGACGAGCACTCCGTCTCGTTCCAGCCGGAAGTCCCAGTGCAGCGCAGTGGCGTGGTGCTCCTGGATGACGAAGATCGGCAGCTCACCCGCCGGCGTGCTCGCCGCTGCAGGATTCGACGGCACCGGCTCGGGCGTCTTTCCCGCCGTGCGCTTGGCGATGTAGGTGCTCAGTGGGCCGTCATCGGCCGTCCGGCCTCCCGCGTGATAGCCGAGGGCCGACAGCGGGTCGCCGATGGTCTCGACGCGCTCGAGCACCTCTTCGAACGAGAGCTGGCTCAGGCCCGGGTCTTCCAGCTCCTCCCACGTGCGCGGGGCGGCGACGTTGGGGTATGCCCGTCCGCGCAGGGAGTACGGGGCGATGGTCGTCTTGGACCCGTTGTTCTGGCTCCAGTCGATCAGGACGCGGCCGTCGCGGATCGCCTTCTTCATGCTGCTGACGACGAGGTCGGGGTGATCCGCTTCGATCGCGCGCGCCAATTCGTGGGCGATCGCCGATGCGGACTCGCTGGTCTGGCCCGGCGGCAGGGCGGAGTACAGCTGGATGCCCTTGCTGCCGCTGGTCACCGGGAAGGGTTCCAAGCCCATGTGGCCGAGGATCTCCCGCGCCCACCGCGCGACTTCGGCGCATTCCACGAGCCCGACGCCCGGCCCAGGATCGAGGTCGAGCACCAGTCGGTCGGCATCCCCCCGGTCGCCTTCGGGGGTGAAGCGCCACTGCGGAACGTGCAGTTCGAGGCTTGCGACCTGGGCGAGGTACACCAGCGTGGGAACGTCGCTGACGAGCGGGTAGTCCTTGGGTCCGCCCGAGTGGGGGATGGGCAGGCGCCTGACCCATTCGGGGGCGCCGCGCTCGAGATCCTTCGCGAAGAACGACTGCTCCGGGTGCTCCTCGGTGCCTACGCCGTCGGGCCAGCGCTTGCGGGTGACGGGGCGGCCGATGACATGCGGGATCATGGTCGGCCCGATCCGCGTGTAGTAGTCGATCACCTCGCCCTTGGTCGTCCCGGTCTCGGGATAGAGCACCTTGTCGAGGTTGGTGATGCGCAGTCGGCGACCCCCGATGGTCACGAGCTGCTCTTTCGCAGCCCCCGCCCCCGGTCGACCCGTCCCCGCGGCATCCGCCATGCCTTCATCCTGCCGTCAACGTGGCCGGGCGCGCAGACTTCGCATGCGGAAGAGCCGATAGGCGACGCCGATGAACACGATGATCACGCCGACCGCCACCGCCAGAACCGGAAGTGTCACCACCAGGATCGTGCACCCGACCAGGCCCAGCACCTGCAACGCGCGCGGATAGCGGCGCGCGCTCGCGGCCTGCCGGTACGCCGCGGCATTCGCGATGAAGTAGTAGATCAGCACGCCGAACGACGAGAACCCGATCGCACCGCGCAGGTCGACGAACGCGACGGTCACGATCACGATCGCGCCGACCACGAGCTCGGCGCGATGCGGCACCCGCCACCTCGGGTGGACTGCCGCGAGGAAGCGGGGCAGGTCGTCTTCCCGTGCCATCGCGAGGGTCGTGCGGCCGATGCCGGCGATCAGCGCGAGCAGGGCGCCGAGGGATGCCGCGGCCGCCCCCACGCGGACTGTGGGCTGCGTCCATCCCCAGCCCGATTCGGCCGCGGCATCCGCCAGCGGTGCGACCGACGCCGCCGTCCCTTCGGGCCCGAGCACCGCGAGCACCGTGACCGCGACGACGGCGTAAACCCCGACCGCGATGCCGAGCGCGATCACGATCGCGCGGGGGATCGTGCGGGCTCGGATCGCGCACCTCCTCGCCCATCGTGGCGATGCGCGCGTACCCGGCGAACGCGAAGAAGAGCAGACCGCCGGATTGCAGGATGCCGTACACGCCGTGGTCGGTGAGAGTCGAGGAGCTCCACCACTGCGGGACCGGCCCTGCGGCGACACCTGCGGCGACGACGACGGCGAGTGAGAGCAGCACGATGACGACGATCACCCGGGTCAGCTGCGCGGTCCGCGTGACGCCGAAGTAATTGACGGTGACCAGTGCCGCGACCGCGACGATCGCGACCGGGCGTTCCCAGCCCGGGGGAGCGGCGTACGCGGCGAACGTCAGGGCCATCGCGGCGCAGCTCGCGAGCTTGCCGATGACGAAGCACCACCCTGCGATGAAGCCCCACCATGGGCCGAGCTCGGCTCGACCGTACGCGTACGTGCCGCCCGATGTCGGGTAGGCGGCGGCCAGCTGCGCGGAGGCGGTCGCGTTGCAGAACGCGACGACGGCGGCGATCGCCAGGCCGATCAGCAGGCCGGTACCGGCGGCAGCTGCGGCCGGAGCGAACGCGGAGAACACTCCTGCGCCGATCATCGAGCCGAGTCCGATGAAGACGGCGTCGCCCAGACCGAGGCGCCGTACGAGGGCGGGCGGTGTCGACACAACGCCGACTCTACGGCGGTGTCGTGACCCTCATGAGGACGAGAGCCGAGCATCGGCGTCACGCGTCATCGCAACCTCCGACTAGCCGGGACGGGTGTGGCAGGTGTGTACTGGTGTGATGAGAGCGATCTGGAAGGGCGCATTGACGTTCGGCCTCGTGAATGTCCCGGTCAAGGTGTACTCCGCGACGGAAGACCACGACGTGCCGCTGCACCAAGTGCACAACAAGGACGGCGGCCGCATCCGCTACCAGCGGATCTGCGAGATCGACGGCGAAGTGGTGCCGTATGCCGACATCGACAAGGCGTACGACGACGGCGAGCGCACGGTCGTGCTCACCAAGGAGGACATCGACTCGCTGCCCGCCGAGCGAAGCCGCGAGATCGACGTGGTCGAGTTCGTGCCGACCGAGCAGGTCGACCTGCTGACCCTCGACCGCGCGTACTACCTCGAGCCGGACTCGTCCTCGCCGAAGGCCTACGTGCTGCTGCGCAAGACGCTCGAGCAGACCGACCGGACGGCGATCGTGCGGTTCTCGCTGCGCCAGAAGACGCGGCTCGCGGCTCTGCGTGTCCGGGGCGACGTCCTCGTGCTGCAGACGCTGCTGTGGGCCGACGAGGTGCGCGAGGCCGCCTTCCCGGCACTGGACGAGCCGGTGCGGATCTCGGCGAAGGAGCTCGAGATGTCGGCATCCCTCGTGGAGAGCTTCGCGGCCGACTTCGATCCTTCGGAGTTCTCGGACGAGTACCAGGACGAGCTGCGCACGCTCATCGAGGCGAAGCTCGAGAAGGGCGACGCGCTCGATACGACCGAGACGTTCGGCGAGCACGAGGAAGAGGCGAAGGGCGGAGAGGTCATCGACCTCATGGAGGCGCTGCGCGCCAGCGTCGAGCGCAGCCGCGCGGCGCGCTCGGGTGCCGCGAAGGATGCGCCGGCCAAGAGCTCCGCGAAGAGCTCGACGGGCAGCTCCTCGAAGTCTTCGACGGCGAAGTCTCCCGCGAAGAAGTCGGCTTCCAAGAGCACGACGGCCAAGAAGGCGCCGGCGAAGAAGGCCGCGAAGGCGTCCTGAGACGAGCCGGCGCGGCTACGACCGCGGCGTTCCCGAGGAGTCGCCGCCGGTGTGATCGGGGTTGTCGTGTCCGGCGTGGCCGACGTGCTCGGGGCCGCGCTCGAAGATCTCGGGGTCGAGCACGAGCTCGCGGGCCTCTTCCGCGTCGGTGACGACATCCACTCCCGCCGCTGCGGCCTTCTTCGCCTTGCGGCGCTCGCTGAAGTAGTGCCACAGGGTCACCAGCGCGGTGCCGCCGACGGCGATCAGCAGGATGATGTCGATGTACTCGGTGACGAGGTCGGCGACCCACGGGATGAAGCCGATGATGTAGCCGAGCATCGTGAGGCCGAAGCCCCACAGCATCGCGCCGATGAAGTTGTAGAGCGTGTAGCGGCGCCAGGGCATGTGCCCGACGCCCGCGGCGACCGGCGCGAACGTGCGCACGATCGGCACGAAGCGGGCGAGGATGATCGTCAGTCCGCCGAACCGCTCGAAGAACGCGTTCGTCCGCTCGACGTTCTTGACGCTGAACAGGCCGGATTCCTTGCGTTCGAAGACCGCGGGGCCGCCCTTGTGGCCGATGAAGTACCCGACCTCACCGCCGATGAACGCGGCCAGGGCGATCAGGAGCGACACCACCCAGATGTTGACGCCGAAGATGTTGCTCGTGTTGGTCAGCAGACCCGAGATCACCAGGAGCGTGTCGCCGGGCAGCAGGAAGCCGACGAGCAGGCCGGTCTCGGCGAAGACGATGAAGCACACCACCAGCAGTGCCCAGGGGCCGGCCGCGGCGATGATCGTCTCAGGGTCGAGCCAGGGGATGAGTGCGGTGGGGTGCAAGGCGGTTCCCGTCGGTCGCTACGGTCGGCGGTCAGGATGCGGATGCCACGGTGTGTGGTTCGCGTGCGGAAGGTGGGACTTGAACCCACACGCCCGGAGGCACAGGAACCTAAATCCTGCGTGTCTGCCAGTTTCACCACTCCCGCGGGTGGGTCCAGTCTACCGGCGCGACTGTGGGGGTGCTGTGGGGCTGACCCCCGGATGCCGCGCCGGAATGCACGACCCTGAGTCGCGCGTCGCGTGCGCCACCCGCCCGCTAGGTTGGCACCCACACCCTCGTCTCGGGAGCCCGTATGGATGCGCTGTGGCAACTTCCGGTGATCAGCGGCCCGGTGCCGTGGATCGTCTACGCGATCGCGATCGCCTTGGTTGTGGTCCTGCTCGCGCGCAAGCCGACGCTCCGGTGGGTGCTGACGGCCGTCATCGGGATCGCCGCCGGCGCCATCCTGGGCCTGGGCATCTATCTGATCGCGAACGCCCTCAACGCCTTCGGCAACCCGCTCCCGCTGGAAGTGGGGCTGTGGGCGGGTGCCGCGTTCGCCGGTGTCGGCCTGGCGATCGTGAGCCTGTGGCGATCGCCGGTATGGCGCAAGATCGTCGCGGCCTTCGCGATCATCTGGTTCCTGATCACCGCGATGATCGGCATCAACGCGTTCTACGGGCTGAACCCGACGCTCGGCAGCATCTTCGGCATCAGCGCGTCGAACCCGATCGACATCCCGACGCCCGCTCCGACTCCCGCTCCGACGGAGACGACCGCAGGACCCCTCTACGAGACGTGGACGCCTCCCGCGGACATGCCGACCGTCGGTCAGCAGGGCACACAGGCGATCCCGGGCACCGTCTCGGGGTTCAATGCCCGCGACGCCGGCATCTACCTGCCTCCCGCGGCGCTCGTCGCCGAGGCCCCCGCGCTGCCGCTGGTCATCCTGATGATGGGCTACCCCGGCAACCCCGACCAGAGCTACATCGCCGCGATCCTCGACGAGTTCGCCGCAGAGCAACAAGGGGCTCGCGCCGATCGTGGTCGTCGCCGATCAGATCGGCACCGGCGGCGACCCCGCGTGCGCCGACTCGACCGCGTTCGGCTCTGCCGAGACGTACATCAAGACGGATGTCGTCAACTGGGCCAAGCAGAACCTGCACATCATCGACGACCCGAAGTACTGGGTGATCGCCGGCTACTCGAACGGCGGCGGCTGCGCCATCAAGTACGGAGCCGAGGAGCCGGACGTGTTCAAGAACATCCTCGACATCTCCGGCGAGGAGTTCCCGGGCTCGGAAGACCCGAACGATGTGATCGCGCAGATCTACGGCGGCGATGAAGCCGCATTCGAGGCGGCCAAGCCGATCAACATCATGGCCGCGAACACAGGTCGGTACGAGGGTGTCACCGCGGTGTTCACCGCGGGCGGCAACGACCCCGAATACGTCCAGAACGCGCAGGACGTCTCGAACGCGGCGCAGGCCGCGGGCATGACCGTGGTCAACTATCGTGGTGCCCGGCGCCGGGCACGTCGTCGATGCGCTCAACGGCGGGCTCCAGGAGGGGTTCGAGGTGCTGTACCCCGTGCTCGAGCTGTCTGCGCCGTAGCGACGGTCGTCGCCGGGTTCACGCCGCGGCTCAGTGCTTGCGGTGCACGTAGAAGTACGTCGTCGGACCGATCCAGTTCAGCAGGATCACGAAGATCCACATCGGCTTGGGCCCCTTGATCTGATCGGCCGGCCGGTGGGCGAGGTCCCAGAACGCGAGGAAGGCATACGCGGCCTGCAGCACACCGAGGATGCCGACGGCCACGCGTCTGCCCGGCTCGAGCTCCTTGTCCGAACGCGTCATGGTGCCCCCTTCGATGCGTTCTCCCATCCTGCCCCTCCGCGCGATCGGGCGCATCCTGTGGATAACTTCGCGGGCGGCCGCCGCACGCTTGCGAGGATGCTCGAGTGACTCTCGCCTACGCGCCGGCCGGTACCGCAGCGGCGGTCGTCGCCGAGCGCGTGCGGGATCGACTGCGTGCGGAGCGGACCGATCCCGCGCGCGATCCGGAGCTCGCGACGCGCATCGCCCGTGCGGAGGTGCGCCGCCACAACGACTTCGCTCTCGCCCGCGGTCTCACCCCGGTCGATGACGAAGCCTCGTGCGTGCGCGAGGTCCTCGCCGCCGTCGCCGGCTACGGTCCCCTGCAGGCCTATCTCGAGGATCCGACCGTCGAAGAGCTGTGGATCAACGCTCCGGACCGCATCTTCATCGCCCGCGCCGGTGTCGCCGAGCGTGTGCCGCTCGCCCTGACGGATGCCGCGGTGCGCGACCTCGTCGAACGGATGCTGCACGCTACGGGTCGGCGTGTCGACCTGAGCCAGCCCTTCGTCGACGCATCCCTGCCGGACGGCAGTCGACTGCACGTCGTGATCCCCGACATCACCCGGCGGCACTGGTCGGTCAACATCCGCAAGTTCCTGCCCGCGTACCGCGATCTCGACACGCTCGTGGAGATCGGCTCCGTCGACCCGTCTGCTGCACGGCTGCTGAAGCATGCGATGGCGAGTGGCCGCAGCATCCTGGTCTCGGGTGCGACGCACGCCGGGAAGACCACCTTGCTCAGCGCATTGATCGCCGCGTGTCCGCCCGATCACCGCATCGTCACCGTCGAGGAGACGTTCGAACTGGCCGTCGACGCGCCGGATATCGTCGCGCTGCAGGGCAGGCAGCCGAGTCTGGAGGGCACCGGCGAGGTCACACTCCGTCGCCTCGTGAAAGAAGCGCTGCGCATGCGGCCTGATCGACTCGTCGTCGGTGAGGTCCGCGACGCCGAGGCGCTCGACCTCCTCCTCGCGCTCAACACCGGCGTGCCCGGTGCGGCGACGATCCACGCCAACTCGGCGCGTGAGGCCCTCGCGAAGCTCGCGGCTCTGCCGCTCCTGGCAGGGCGCAACATCGACGCGGGTTTCGTGCTGCCCGCGGTGGCGGCATCCGTCGATCTGGTCGCGCACTGCGAGCGTGATGCGTCGGGTCGGCGACGTGATCGTCGAGATCATCGAACCCACCGGCGTGGTCGCCGGGATGGTCGACGCAGCGACCCGGTACCGGGCGGATGCCGCATGACCTTCGTGTGGGGCGCCGTGCTCGCGGCGGGTCTGCTCCTGGTCATCTCGCCCTGGGTCTGGCCGTCCCGCGGGCCGAAGCCGCCGCAGGCGGCATCCGGGCGCCTCGCGCGACTTCTCGAGTCGGCGGGCCTCACTCGCGTCCCGCCGGCCGGAGCGGTCGCAGCATCCGTCTCCTGCGCCGCGGTGATCGCGGCAGCGGCGTGGCTGGTGACGCAGGTCGCCGCCCTTGCGCTGCGTCGCAGCTGTGGCCGGCGCACTGGCGCCGTTCGCGTGGCTTCGCGCGCGTCGCTCACGATTGGTGCGCTCTCGCCGTGCGCTCTGGCCCGACATCTGCGACCTGCTCATCGCCTCGGTCCGGGCGGGGATGTCGCTGCCGGATGCCGTCGCCAGCCTCGCAGAGTCCGCGCCGGCGCCGTTGCGTCCCCCTTTCGCCGCGTTCGCACGAGACATCGCGGCGTCGGGGCACTTCGACTCGAGTGCAGTGCGCCTCAAGCAGGCGCTGGCCGATCCGGTCGGGGATCGGATCGTGGAGACGCTCCGCATGGCTCGCCAGGTCGGCGGGACGGAGCTGACTCCGGTGCTGCGCGCGCTGGCCGCGTCGGTGCGCGCCGACGCGGCACTGCGTGCCGAGGTCGAATCGCGGCAATCCTGGATCCGCGGTGCGGCGGTACTGGGCGTGGCGGCGCCATGGGCGATCCTCGCCATGCTCGCGATGAGGCCCGAAGGGGCTCGCGCGTACAGCAGCCCCGAGGGGGTCGCGCTCATCCTCGCGGGGGCTGCGGTTTCGTTCATCGCTTACCGCGTCATGCTGCGGATCGGGCGGCTGCCCGAGCCGAGGCGGTGGTTCGGGTGACGGCGCTGGCGAGGCACGGACATCGCCCTTGCGGTCGTGCTGGGCGGCGCATTCGGTCTCGGCGTCTGCCTGCTGTTCTCGCTCGCTCCGACGGTGGGGCGCCCCGTCCCTCGCCCGACGGATCGCGCCGTACATCCGCGACGTCACCGACCCGCGCGGTCTCACGCCGATCCTCGAAGCCCGCGGCGCCGTGCTCCATGCGCTCTGGTCGGGGATGCGAGACCGTGTAGCCCACCTCACCGGCGGATCGGCCTCGATCGAGCGGCGACTGCATCAGTCTGGCTGGCCGATCGACGCGGCCGCCTTTCGCGGCAGGCAGCTGGCGTGGGCGATCGTCGGCGTCGCGGTCGGAGGCGCGGGAGTCGTCGCACTCGTCCTGCTCGGTCGCGCCACGGGCGCCGCGGTGCTGCTGCCACCGCTGACCGGCGTGATCGCGGCCATCGCATACGACGCCCGCCTCACCCACGCGGCTCGCGTCCGTGTCGGTCGCATCCAGGAGGAGCTGCCCACGGTGCTCGAGTTCCTGGCGCTGTGCCTGTCGGCGGGGGAGGGCATCCTCGATTCGCTCCGTCGCGTGAGCGAGACCGGCGCGGGCGAGCTGACCGCCGAGCTGCGGGGCGTCGTGCTGAGCGTCGGAACGGGCTCGCCCCTCTCCGAAGCGCTGAGCCGCCTGTCGGCACGATTGGAGATCGCGGCGCTCTCGCGCAGCATCGATCAGCTCGTCGCCGCCATCGACCGCGGCGCGCCGCTCGCGCATGTGCTGCACTCCCAGGCACTCGATGCGCGCGAAGAGGCCAAGCGCGGGCTCATCGAACGCGCCGGCCGCAAAGAGATCTACATGCTCATCCCGCTCGTGTTCCTCATCCTCCCCCTGAGCGTGCTCTTCGCGGTCTTCCCGGGGATCTTCATGCTTCGACTCGGAATCGGCTGACGCCGGAAGGAGAATCAGAATGCTTCGCACCTCTCTCACACGTGCCGCAGCACGGCTGCGCAGCGTCCTCCAGGACGCCTACGACGACGAGCGCGGCGACGTGCCCGGCTGGGTGCTGATCACGCTCATGACGGCCGGGCTGGTCGTGGTCATCTGGGCGCTCGCCGGGCCTGCGCTCGCCGACCTGTTCCAGCAGGCGATCGAGCGGGTCTCGGGCCTTTAGACCGTGTCTGCGTCGCGTGGGCGCGGCATCCGATCTCGCCTTGTCGCCATCGTGGCGGACGATCGCGGGTCGAGCCCCGTCGAGTTCGTGCTGGTCGGCACGCTGCTGACACTGCTCACGCTCGGCGTACTGCAGTTCGGGCTCGCGGTCTACGTGCGCAACGTGGTGCACGACGCCGCGGTCGAAGGTGCTCATCACGCCGCTCTGGCTGACACCTCGCTCGCGGACGGCGCCGATCGCACCCGCGACATCGTCGCCCGCACGGTAGGCGGCGAGTACGCCTCCGACGTGGATGTGAGCGAGACGACCGCGCTCGGTCACCCCGCCGTGCAGATCAGCGTCCGCACGACGCTGCCGCTCGTCGGGCTTCTCGGCCTCCCACGGCTCATGGAGGTGACCGCCAGTGCTCCGGTGGAGTCGTTCGATTGACCTCGACGATGGCGACGGCGCGCACGCTGACGACCGCGGGTCGGCCGCGCTCGAGTTCATCCTCGTCGGGATGCTGCTGCTCGTGCCGCTGGTTTACCTCATCGTCTCGCTCGGACTCATCCAGGGTCAGTCGCTCGGCGCGGAGGCCGGTGCGCGCCACATCGCGCGAGCCCTGTCGACGGCGGAAGACGCGCATTCCGCGCGCGACAGCGCCGACCGGATCCTGCGCTCGGTGATCGACGAGTACGCGCTCGACGCGGACTCCGTCAGCGTCTCGCTCCGGTGCCGTCCGGCCGGGGCCGAGTGCCCCGAGGCCGGGTCGACCCTGGTCGTGACGATCCGGACGGAGGTGGCTCTGCCGCTCGTGCCTCCCGTGCTGGGACTCGATCGACTCGCGAGCATCCCGGTCGAGGCATCCGCGGTGCAGAAGGTGTCGCGATTCTGGGGATCGGAGTGAGCCCGCGGCGTCTGTGCGCAGCGGATGCGACAGCGGTGTCGGCGGGCGGCGGCTGCCGACGACGACGGAAGCGTGCTGATCCTCACCCTCGGCTACGCCATGCTCGCGATCGCCGTCATTCTCGTCTGCGTCGATGCGACGAGCCTGTACCTCGCGCAGAAGCGCCTGGACGCGCTGGCGGACGCCGCCGCTCTCGCGGGTGCGGACGGTTTCACCCTCGTGGTCGAAGGCGGCGAGCCGGTCGCCGAACTCACCTCGGACGCCGTACTCGATCAGGCGGAGTCTCTTGTCGGGCATGTCGGTGGCGGTGCCGTCGTCGTCGATGCCGGAACGCCCGACGGCCTTTCGGCGCGCGTGACGGTGGCGGATACGTGGCGGCCGCCGATCATCGCATTGTTCGTGCCTGACGGCGTCGCGCTCGAAGCGACGGCGACGAGCCGCACAGCCTTGCGCTGAACGGCACCTGGGGCGGTGCGAAACCGCCGGTCAGCCGGCCGACGCGGGTCGAGGCGCGCGCGTGGCGGCGACGAGTCCGAGCACCGGTATCGCCCAGAGCGCGATGGCCACGATCAATTCGAGCGTCGCGAACGCGAAGACCGGAACCCCGCTGCCCTCTGTCGCATCCTCGACCGACCCGGGCTCCAGCACAGACTCGGGCATCGGTGACAAGAGCATCTGAAGCACCGAGACGGTCCAGTGCGATGCGCCCGCGGTGGACAGGAGCCACACGACAAGAGACGACACGGCGACAGCGATGGCGATGACGCCGCACACGATCGCCGCCCTCCGGTGCCGCGCAGCGCCGACGACGACGCACCCGATCCCGAGCGCGACATACAGGGCGAGAAAGACGAACAACATGACCACTCCATCGTGTCGCAGGCCGGGTTCCCGGCGCCAGATGGTGATTGCGGACTGACAATGGGGGTTTGCCGTGCCACGATGATTCGGGGATGGGGGACGCACATGGCCGAGGGCTACCCGAATATCGCGGATCACGGACTGATCGGCGATCTTCAGACCGCCGCGCTCATCGACACGGACGGCACGCTCGACTGGTTCTGCGCGCCCCGCTTCGATTCGCCCAGCATCTTCGGATCGCTGCTGGATGCCGAGCGCGGTGGATATTGCCGCGTGCGGCCTGCGACCGACGATTACGTGTCGCGGCAGCTCTACCTGCCGAACACCGCCATCCTGATCACGCGCTTCATGACGGAGGAGGGCGTCGGCGAGCTCGTCGATTTCATGCCCGTCGAAACGGGCGAGGCTACCGATCGTCACCGCATCGTGCGGATGCTGCGCGTGGTGCGGGGGACGATGTCGTTCGTGGCCGAGGTCAAGCCGAAATTCGACTACGGACGCGCGTTGCACACGATCGTGCCCGGCGACGGCCAGGGCGCGAAGTTCGTCTCGGACGACTTGTCGCTGACGCTTCACCGCGTCGGCGACCCCGTATTTCATGGAGCCGAGCGCGCGGGTCGCATCGAACTGGACGGCGACGGGATTCGCGTCACGGGAAGCCTCAACGCCGGCGAGATGGCGGGCGTGATGCTCGAGACCGGCGGCGCCGAGCCGACGCGCATCTCCCTGGCTGAGATGGACGAGATGCAGCTCGCGACCACGCGCTTCTGGCGCGACTGGAACGGTCGCTCGACGTATCGCGGGCGTTGGCGCGAGATGGTCGCGCGGTCCGCGATGACCCTCAAGCTGATGACCTACGCGCCGACGGGCGCTCTCGTGGCCGCGCCGACGGCGGGTCTGCCCGAGCAGGTGGGCGGCGAGCGCAACTGGGACTATCGCTACACCTGGATCCGCGATGCATCCTTCTCCGTTTACGCCCTGCTCGGTCTGGGCTACACAGAGGAGGCCGAGGCGTTCGTCACGTGGCTGATGGACCGGGTGCACGAGAGCGTCGGCAAGGGCTCCGGCCCGCTGAAGATCATGTACCGCGTCGACGGCTCCTCCGACCTCGTGGAGGACAGCCTCGAGCACTTCGCCGGATACCGCGGATCGACACCGGTGCGCATCGGCAACGGCGCGGCCGACCAGCTCCAGCTCGACATCTACGGCGAGGCGATGGATTCCATCTACCTCGCCGACACCCACGGCCTTCAGCTGCCGCACACCGGCTGGACGCAGATCAGCGACATGCTCGACTGGGTCTGCGACAACTGGGATCAGCCTGATGAGGGCATCTGGGAGACTCGGGGCGGCAAGCAGAACTTCACCTACGGCCGCTTCATGTGCTGGGTGGCGCTGGACCGCGGCATCCGTCTCGCCCAATCGCGCGGTCGCCCGGCTCCGATCCTGCGCTGGCGCGAGCAGCGCGACGCGATCTACGCCGAGATCATGAAGGACGGATGGAGCGAAGAGCGCGGGGCGTTCGTGCAGCACCAGGGGACCGACGTGCTCGACGCGTCGCTGCTCGTGATGCCGCTCATGGGCTTCATCGCCCCCCGCGACCCGATGTGGCTTTCGACGCTCGAGGCGATGGACACGGAGCTGGTCTCCGACAGCCTGGTCTACCGCTACAACCCGAGCGCATCGCCCGATGGGCTCCGCGGGGGCGAGGGGACGTTCACGCTCTGCTCGTTCTGGTACGTCGACGCGCTCGCACGCTCGGGACGCCTCGAGGAGGCCCAGCTCACGTTCGAGAAGATGCTGACGTACGCGAACCACCTCGGGCTGTACGCCGAGGAGATCGGGCTCACGGGGGAGCAGCTCGGCAACTTCCCGCAGGCGTTCAGCCACCTCTCCCTCATCAACGCCGCCGTCAACCTCGACTACCAGCTCGACCACGGATCGGGCGTCGTCGACCCGGTTCTGACCAAGGGGCGCCGCGCAACGTGACCGCGGCCCGACGCTGGACGGTGCCGCATCCGCGGCACACCGCGGATCGCTGACCGTACGAGAACGAAGGAGCACGGCGTTGGTGGAGAACGGACAGCCCAAAGGCGATTCGACAGCGGACGTGCTCGTGGTCTTCGGCATCACCGGCGACCTGGCACGGGTGATGACCTTCAGGTCGCTCTACCGGCTCGAGCAGCGAGGACTTGCTCGACTGCCCCATCGTCGGGGTCGCCGTCGACGATTGGACGATCGACCAGCTCATCGAACGCGCTCGCACATCGATCGTCGCCACCGGCGAGCAGCTCGACGAGGCCGCGTTCGCGCGCTTCGCCGCCCGCTTGAGCTATGTGCAGGGCGACTTCGCCGACGACGCCACCTACGCGCGCGTCGGCGCGGCGCTCGGCGGTGCACAGCATCCGGTGTTCTACCTGGAGATTCCACCCGGTCTGTTCGCCATGGTCGTGAAGGGCCTTGCGGATGCCGGCCTCACCGAACACGCCCGCGTCGTCATCGAGAAGCCGTTCGGCCACGATCTGGAGTCGGCTCGGGCGCTCGCCGCCGAGCTGCACCGCCACATCGACGAGTCGCAGATCTTCAGGATCGACCACTACCTCGGGAAGATGGGCCTCGAGGAGATCCTCTACCTGCGCTTCGGCAACACGATGCTCGAACCCGTGTGGAACCGCAATTACGTCGACTGCGTGCAGATCACGATGGCCGAGGACTTCGGCGTTTCCGACCGCGGCCACTTCTACGACCCGGTCGGGGCGCTGCGCGACGTGGTCGTCAATCACCTCATGCAGGTGTTCGCGGCCGTCGCGATGGAGGCGCCGGCGCACGGCAGACCTCGATACGATCAAGGACCTTCAGACGATCCTGTTCCGTGCGACGCGTGATGCGGATCCTCAGCACTACGTGCGCGGGCAGTTCGACGGGTACCGCGACGTCGCCGGCGTGGCGGCCGATTCGACCACCGAGACGTTCTGCGCTCTGCGACTCGAGGTCGAGAACTGGCGGTGGTCTGGTGTTCCGTTCTTCATCCGCACCGGCAAGCTCCTGCCCGAGACGCAGACCGAGGTGCGACTCGTGTTCAAGACACCGCCGACTCTCGGCTTCGGGCTGCGCGACGCCGACAGCCAGCCGGATCAGCTCGTGATGCGATTGGACCCCTCGACCGGAACGCGGATCATGCTCAACGCGCAGCGGGCGGATGCCGCGAAGCCGAGCCTGGTCTCGCTCGACATGGAGTTCGCGACCGAGGGTGGCGAGGGCCCGACCCCGTACGAAGTCCTCCTGCTCGCCGCTCTGCGGGGCGGCCGCGCCCGGTTCGGACGGCAGGACACGATCGAGGAGGCATGGCGCATCATGCAGCCCCTGATCGACCAGCCGTCGCCGATCCACTCCTATGCGCCCGGCACGTGGGGGCCGGCGGAGGCCGAAACGCTCGTTGCCGGCAACGGAGGCTGGCGCGATCCGTGGGTCTGACAAGCGCCGACGATTCGCGCGGTCTGCGTCAGCCGGGAACGGCGATCCGCGTCGCCGACGACAGCGAGCTCGACGCCGACGTTGGCCTCCGCGGCGCGCACGGCAAGGGCCACCGCCTCCACGCGAGTGTGCAGGCCGAGCTTGGACAGCAGATTCTGCACATGGGAGCCGACGGTCTTCACGCTGATGCCGAGCTCGGTCGCGATCTGCTTCTGCGAGCGACCCTCCGCGATGAGGGCGAGCACTTGGCGTTCCCGTTCGGTCAGGCTCGACAGCCGCCGCAGATCGGCCGTCGCGTTCGAGGTCCGCCGGGTGCGGTCGACGAGTCGCCGCACGCGGGCGATGAACTCGTCGGCGTCCATCGACTCGGCCGCATAATCGTCGGCGCCGACGAGCAGTCCCGCGACGACGTCGGACGGCGACGTGCGGTCTGCAGAGACGAGCACGACGGGCATTTCCGGTCCGAACCGGTCGCGCAGCTCGCGAAGGAGCTCGCACCCGCCGTCTTCGACTTCGAAGATCGCCACTGCGGGAGCATGCTCTCGCAGCGACGCGAGTGCGTCGGACTTGTTCGTGAACGCGTCGGAGGGCAGCCCGAGCCGTTTCAGACGCTGTACGTATTCTTCGCGGACGTGTTCGCCCGCCACGATCAACGCATACGTGCCATCAGCTTCGATGTCCACGGACCCCCCCGTGCAATGCTTCCTGGAGGGCCGCCATCCCCTAGGGCAGCCCTACAGCCGGTGATGCGGAGATCACCCGATTTCGCCCCCCAGAGGCCCTACTATCGTAGAGCCCCACGGGCCCTGGGGGAAGAGCACTCTCGTCGTCAGTCCGGCCATCCGTGCGCGTTGAACCACTCCGCGCGGTCCGCGGCTTCACGAGCTCGGCGCGCCGCTCCACGTCTCGTGCTCGACGAGCCGCCCATCGTGGCCGAGCTCGACGAACCCGAGGCACACCTCGCACAGAGCGCGCCCGCCCGGAAACCCGCTCGGCAACAACGTTGCCGCCTCCGCGGAAGCGCCCGACCCGGGGCAACGCGGGGCGTCGGCGCCGGCATCCGTCCACATGATCGTGCGGTGACGATGAAGTCCGCGGTGGTCGAGCTCGCGCGTGCACCGGCGCCCGTCGTTGCGGCTGCGGCAGAACTGCATCGGCGAGGTCACGGTCGGGCCCGCGGGACGAATCGCGGCACCCAGCGCAGGAAGGCAAGGGCGCCGAGCAGTGCGAAGACGCCGACGGCGCCGGTGGCGATCGACAGCGACGAGAGCGCGGTGATCGCCGAGACGAGCAGCGGCGAGATCGCACCGCCCGGCGTCGGTGAGCGTGCGCCACGAGCCGAGGAAGGGCGCCGGGTCGGACTTGGGCGCGATGTCCGCCCCGAGGGTCAGAAGGATGCCGCTGGAGAGGCCATTGCCGACACCGAGCACCGCGGCGAACATCGCGAACCACATCGCCGCGCTGTCGAGATCGTGAGTGAACGCCAGTGCGAGGAATCCCAGACCCATCAGGATCATCGCCGGCAGCGCGGCCCAGAGCCGGCCGAAGCGGTCCATCACCTGCCCGCTGGCGTAGAACAGCGCGAAGTCGATCGCGCCCGAGATGCCGACCACGAGCGCGATCGTCTGCGCGTCGAGTCCGATCGAGAAGCCCCACAGCGGCAGCACGACCTGCCGCGCGGATCGCACGGCCGAGAGGGATGCCGCGGCCAGGCCGAGCCGCGACAGAACGCGGCGGAATCGCCACATCGTCTGGAACACCCCGGCGCGCTCCGAGGTCGGAATCGAGCCGGTGACGGCTTCGCCGGTGTCTTCAGCGAGAGGCACGGACGGATGCTCGTCATCGGAGGTCGACGCGATCTGCTTCTCGGGATCAGGTCCGAGCAGCACGAGCAGCACGGTCGCCACGAGGCACCCGCCGAAGAACCAGATCGCCGCGTGCTCGTCGCCGAACACGGCGAGCAGCCCTGCGGCGACGAACGGTCCGACGAACATGCCGAGGCGGAAAGTGCCGCCCAGCAGCGACAGCGCGCGTGCCCGGAACGCCAGCGGCACGCGCGTGGTCATGAACGAGTGCCGTGCGAGCCCGAAGCCCGCGGCGCAGAAGCCGATGAGGAAGACGGATAACGCGAAGACGCCGAGCACGGGAGCGAAGACCATCCCGACCACTCCGACGAGAGACAGCGTGCCGGCGATCGCCATCGTGAGGCGCTCGCCGATGCGCGCGACCGCCCACCCGGCAGGAAGGTTGCCGCACAGCTGGCCGACGACCAGGGCGGACGCCACGAGCGCGGCGGTGGCGACATCCGCCCCGAGCTCGGCGGCGATGATCGGGATCAGCGGGATCACGGCACCCTCGCCGAGCGCGAACAGCACGGTGGGGCCGTAGATCATCGGACCGAACCGCCAGAGCACGGAGGCGGCGCGGTCGGTCACCGCATCCACGTTAGTCTGGACTGTCATGCTTGATTTCGATCTGTCCGCCGATATTCAGGCGCTGCGCTCCACGTTCGCCGACATCAAGTCGGTGGTCGGTGTCGATGCGCTCACCGCCGAGATCGCCCGTCTCAGTGAAGAGGCCGGCGCGCCGGATCTGTGGGACGACACCGACAAGGCCCAGAAGGTGACGAGCGCGCTCAGTCACCGTCAGTCCGAGCTCGCGCGCATCCGCGACATCGAGAGCCGCCTCGACGACCTCGAAGTCATGGTCGAGCTGGCCAACGAGATGGACGATGAGGATGCCGCCGAAGAGGCGCGCCACGAGCTCGCCGAGCTGGAGGACGTGGTCGGCCAGCTCGAGGTGCAGACGCTTCTGGACGGCGAGTACGACGAGCGCCCGGCCGTCATCACGATCCGCGCGGGCGCCGGGGGAGTGGATGCCGCGGACTTCGCGGAGATGCTCCTGCGCATGTACCTCCGGTGGGCCGAGCAGCACAAGTATCCGGTGACCGTCATGGACACGTCCTACGCCGAAGAGGCGGGCATCAAGTCCGCGACGTTCGAGGTCGACGCACCGTACGCGTTCGGCACGCTCAGCGTCGAGGCCGGCACGCATCGTCTCGTGCGGATGAGCCCGTTCAACTCGGCCGGCAAGCGGCAGACGAGCTTCGCGGCCGTCGAGGTCATCCCGCTCCTGGACGAGGCCGTCGAGGTCGAGATCCCCGAGAGCGATCTGCGCGTGGACGTCTTCCGCTCCTCGGGTCCCGGCGGACAGTCGGTGAACACGACCGACAGCGCCGTGCGCCTGACCCACCTGCCGACCGGCACCGTCGTGTCGATGCAGAACGAGAAGTCGCAGATCCAGAACCGCGCCGCCGCGATGCGCGTGCTGCAGTCGCGCCTGCTGATCCTTCAGAAGGAACAGGAAGCGGCGATCAAGAAGGACCTGGCCGGTGTCATCACCGCGAGCTGGGGCGACCAGATGCGCTCGTACGTGCTCGCGCCGTACCAGATGGTGAAGGACCTGCGCACCGAGCACGAGGTGAACAACCCCTCTGCCGTGTTCGACGGCGATCTCGACGGCTTCATCGCTGCCGGCATCCGCTGGCGCAAGCGCCCGACCGACGACTGACGTTCGCGGGTCACGCGCAGACGCTCCCGACGGGTTGTTCAGACGGCCCAACCGCCTTCGTGCAGGGCGACGGCCGCGAAACGGCCGAGTGGATCCCTAGGGCTATCTCCCCGGCCGACTCCGTAGATCGCCTGATGGTCGGCCTCTCGCGGCTTTCTAGCCTGGAGCCACGCGCCAGGCCGCGCCCGAGTGAGCCGCGCGTCAGAGAAAGGGTTGCCATGAACACTTCACGCCCGAACGCGCGTCCGCAAACCCGATCTCGGCGCCGGCGAACTCCCTGGCTCGCAGCGTTTTCGCGGCCGTCCTGACCGCTTCGGTGCTCACCGCCCCGGCGGCGATGGCTGCGGACGGCCCGTTACAACGATCGACGGCATCGTGCCCGACGCCGGCACCATCGAACTGCCGGATGCCGTTCGGGAACGTCAAGGAAC
Organism: uncultured Actinomycetota bacterium; assembly: GCA_963713325.1. GTDB lineage: Bacteria > Actinomycetota > Actinomycetes > Actinomycetales > Microbacteriaceae > Microbacterium. The sequence goes on along the minus strand of CAVQLL010000012.1, from coordinate 249,161 downwards.
TCGGCCCGCTGAACTCGAACACGACGAAGATCGGCGTCATCCACGCGGATGCCTGCCCACGCTTGGGGACGACGAACCCGAACGCGCAGGTCGACCTGCGCGGGCGTGGCTGGACACCGAGCGCGATACCGCGCCCCGAACCACGACTGGCTGTACTTCGCGTGGGAGCGCGACAACAACAACGGCAGTGGCTTCATCGCGTACGAGTTCATGCAGAACGCTGCTCCGGCTCGCCTGCGCCTACGGCACAGCGACCGAAGCGCAACTGATCGCCGGATGCAACCCCTGGGACAACCGCGGGCCGGCGACTTCATGATCCTCTGGGATCAGCAGGGCAACAGCACGGACCTCTGGATCCGCGAACTGGAGCGGCACCGGCGACAACCTGACCCTCAGCGAACCCGACGCTCCTCGACACGACGGTCTCGCAAGCCCAGTACAGTGCAGGACGGATTCCGGGGCGAGGCCGCGATCAACCTGACGGCCACGATCTTCGGCGGCTCCACGGCGTGCAGGGCCTTCGCGAACATCATCCCGAGCACGGTGACCGGCAACTCCGACACCGCGGACTACAAGGACACGATCCTTGTGACCGCGCCGCGATCGGCAATTGCACCTCGACCACGGTGACGACGCCGCAGACAGGCTGCCGGTGGGGTCATCCCGGCCGGCGGTCTGCCCTCGGCCCACTGGGGTGAGCGTGAGGGACTCCGCGGTGGTCAGCGTGACCGGCGGCACCGCCACTCCCGGCGGGCAGCGTGGCCTTCTTCCTGTGCCAGGTCGACTCGCCCCGGACTGTGCACCACTGGTGGCACGGCTGTCGGCGGGGCGGTCGCCCTCACTGATCCCGTAACGATACCCGGCTACCGCCGTCTCGGAGACCGTCACGGTCACCGAACCCGGCCGGTACTGCTTCCGCGCGGTGTTCAGCGGCGACACTGCCAACGGCATCTCCGGCTCGAGCGACTCGTCCGCGGGCGAATGCTTCACCGTGAACGCTGTGGCCTCATCGCTGTCCACCGCTCAGAAGCTGGGTACCGAACGACTCGGTCACCGTTTCGGCACCGGCGGGCGGCAACCTGGTCGGCAATGTGTCGATCGCACTGTTCGCGGGTGGCACGTGCCAGGGCACTGCGATCTACAGTGCCGTCGCTGCCGGTCGTCGGGAGTTCACCACAGATTGTGACGACATCGAACACCAATGAGGTGCTGGTCGACCGGGTCGGTCTCCTGGCAGGTCAGCTACGACAGCACCAACGCGGCGCAGCGGGACATCCCGACAGCTGCCACGAAACCTCGGCGCTGACGATCACGAATGGAGGCACCGTCAGCAGTCCTGCGCTCTGACGACACACTGACCCCGCTCGCCCGGGCGGGGTCGGGGAGCGGCCGGGGTCACCCGGTCGCTCCCTTTCATGTCGTCCGGATCGTCCCGCTGAGCTGACCGCGAGACCGGATAGCGCCGCGAGCCTGAGTGCGTTCCGCCCTGTCTCGCGGCGTCTATGCAGTTTCGCGGGACGGATGCTGCGGCATCCGTCGCTCACGAGGAGCGCTCGCCCTCCATGAACTCCTGGATGATGCGCGGCGACGCGTGGATGCACATGATTCGCAGGCGACCGGTTCCGGTGTTCGTGAATCCGTGCCAGACGCCGGTTGCGACCACGGCGGTGTCGGTCGCATGCGCGACGACGGTGTCATCGCCGATGCGGATCGTCGCCTCGCCCTCGGCGACCATCCACGTCTCCGTGTGGGGGTGGCGGTGCAGTCCGAGGCCTTGGCCGGGTTCGTTGTCGACGTAGAAGAAGGAGATCTCCGACCCGTGGTCGGCGCCCTCGAACTTCATCGTGGCGGACGTGCCGGTGCGGAGCAATTCGGCAGGGATGGGGGAGATGCTCATCGATCGATCGTCTCGCGCAAGTCGATCAGCGTCCAGGGCCGGGCGCGCTCGCACCCCCGGCACGCCGCGTCACCCCATCACGCAGTAGATCCTCGATCAGCCCGCGCAGCAGAATCGTGCGGGCGGGGAGCATATCCACGAGGACGTGCTCGTGGTCGGCGTGTGCCCCGTCCCCGACGGCGCCGAGTCCGTCGAGGGTCGGTGTGCCCACCCCGGCAGTGAAATTTCCGTCCGACCCGCCGCCGACGGCGGCCGACTCCGGAATGGGGAGTCCGAGCCGCGCGGCGACGCTCCGAGCCCGCTCGTACAGCTCGAGAGCCGCGCTCGATTCAAGTGGCGGCCGGTTGATCGCGCCGAGGACGTGGAGTGACGCGCCGGGCAGAGCGGGTTGCAGGGCGCGGATCGCGGCATCCACGCGCTCCTGCTCCGCCACGGTGCGCGCTCGCACGTCGATCGTGACGGTGGCGAACGACGGGACGGTGTTGGCCGAGGCGCCCGAGTGCGCGACGGTCGGCGTGACCGTCGTGTCGAGCGCGGCGTCGGCCAGCGATTCGAGCGCCAGGACCTGGTGGGCGAGCTCGATGGTTGCGTTCACCCCGCGCTCGGGTTCGAGACCGGCGTGGGCCGCGCGTCCCGTGATCTCGAGCACGTACCACGAGGTGCCCTTGCGCTCGATCTTGAGTGCGCCGCCATCGGCCGACGCCTCCAGCACGAGGGCCGCCTCGACCTGCCGGGCTTCGTCCTCGATCAGCGCGCGCGAACTAGGCGAGCCGATCTCCTCATCACCCGTGACCAGCACTGTGACGCCCGTGAGCCCGGCGGCCGCGTGGAATGCCATCGCCAGCCCGGCCTTCATGTCGAAACATCCGGGCCCCCGCATCACCGGGCCGTCGGCGGTCTCCTCCACGGTGAAGGGATTCGCGGCGAGCGAGCCGATCGGCCACACCGTGTCGTGGTGGCACACAAGCAGCACCCGGGATGGCTCTGCGCCGAGCCGCCAGCGCAGGTGCGACCGACCGTCGATCACGAGGCGATCGGGAGCCGAGCCGAGGCGGGCGGTGCCCAGGCGCGCCACCACATCCGCCGATCTGGCGACAGCGTCCAGGTCCGACGACGGCGACTCGCACTCGACCAGGAGGCGGATGTCGTCGACAAGCTCGTCGATGTCGGTCACGATGACTCCCGTGCGGTGCTGGCCATCGCCCGGGCGGCCCCCGGCACGTCAGGCTTCTCCACGTGGCCGGCGGACCGCTCGCCCGGCCGACCGACCACGTCGTTGAGGGTCCCCATGAGAGGCAAGACTACGATGCCATCGGCGGGTACTGCGAAGGTCGCCCCAGCGGCGGGCGAAACGGCGCGCTCGGGTGTCGCAAGGCTCGCAGGCCGATCCGCCCGCTTAGGCTCGTGAAGCCATGATCCGGTTCGAGAACGTAACGAAGCGCTATCGCGGCACCGCGAGGCCCGCTCTCAGCGACGTGGACTTCGAAGTGCTGCGTGGCGAGTTCGTGTTCCTCGTCGGCGCCTCGGGTTCCGGCAAATCGTCGTGTCTGCGACTGATCCTGCGGGAAGAGACGCCGAGTGACGGCCGGGTCGTCGTGCTCGGTCGCGACCTGCGTTCCCTCTCGAATCGCAAGGTCCCGTACTTCCGCCGTCATGTGGGTGCGGTTTTCCAGGACTTCCGGCTGCTCCCGAACAAGACCGTGTTCCAGAACGTCGCGTTCACCCTCCAGGTGATCGGTTCGTCGCGCGGGTTCATCCAGCAGGCCGTTCCCGAGGTGCTCGCGCTCGTCGGCCTCGCCGGCAAGGAGAAGCGGTTGCCGCACGAGCTGTCGGGTGGTGAGCAGCAGCGCGTCGCGATCGCCCGTGCATTGGTCAACCGTCCCCAGGTGCTCCTGGCGGACGAGCCCACCGGAAACCTCGACCCCGCGACATCCGTCGACATCATGCAGCTGCTCGCCCGCATCAACGCGGGTGGCACCACCGTGGTGATGGCCACCCACGAGGCGGGCTTCGTCGATCAGATGCAGCGGCGCGTCATCGAGCTCGTCGACGGCGAGATGGTCCGCGACGAGCGCCACGGCGGATATGGCGACACCTCCAGCATCCCAAGCCTCGCGCCAGAGCCCGAGCGGGGAGCCGCGGCGGTCGCCGCCTTGACCGCGGTGCTCGAGGTGCAGCGCGAAACGGCGTTGACAGCATCCGCTGCCGTCTCGACCGCCTACGGTCACGGCAAGGGGACCGAGGCAGAGGAGTCGTCGGAGACTGATGCGACGGCGGATGCTGCAACCGCGGCCGCCGAATCGCCCGAGCCCGAGCAGCCGGACGAGCACGAGCGGCCGGACGAGCCGGAGGAGGCGCGCGAACCCGAGGAAGCGGCAAAGCCCGCGAAATCCGCGAAAGCCGCGAAGCACGCTGCGGAACCAGCCCCCAAGCCGCCCGCTCCGCGAACGCAACCCGTGCCGATCGCCGACATCGCCGAGGTCGAGGTCGCCGAACTGGGATTGGCCGATCGCCTGGGCCTCGGCGAGACCGATCCCGACGACGAAGTGGGGCCGACCTCGTGAGGGTCGGACTGGTCCTCTCGGAGGCGCTGTCGGGCCTTCGCCGCAACGCGTCGATGGTGATCTCCGTCGTCCTTGTGACCTTCGTGTCGCTCACGTTCGTCGGCGCGGCCATCCTGATGCAGATGCAGATCGGCCAGATGAAGGATTACTGGGCCGACCGCGCCCAGGTGGCGATCTACATGTGCACCGCGATCTCGCAGGCGCCGACATGCACGGATGGTGTCGCGACCCCCGAGCAGCTCGCCGAGGTCACGGCGAAACTCGACGGCCCGGCGCTGGCGCCGCTCATCCGCGACCTGCGCTTCGAGAACCGCGATGAGGCCTACGCCAACGTCATCGAGCTGCTCGGCGAGGACTACGCGAGCGTCATCACGCCCGAGCAGCTCAACGAGACGTACTGGATCAACCTGGTCGACCAGAGTCAGTCCGACGTGATCATCGAGGCGTTCGTGGGCATGCAGGGCGTCGAGGAGGTCAAAGACCAGCTCGAGTACCTCGAGCCCCTCTTCTCGGCGCTCACCGTCGCGACGTACATCGCGGTCGGCATCGCGGTGCTCATGCTCATCGCCGCAGTGCTGCTGATCGCGACCACGATCCGCCTGTCGGCGTACGCCCGCCGGCGAGAACTCGGCATCATGCGCCTCGTCGGCGCATCCAACCGGTTCATCCAGACACCGTTCATCCTGGAAGGTGTGTTCGCGGCGCTGCTCGGTTCGCTGCTCGCGGGTGCGGCCGTGCTCGCCGGCGTGCACTTCGGCGTCGACCAGTACCTCCGCCAGCGGGTCGACTTCGTCACCACGTGGGTGAGCGTCAGCGACGCGTGGATCGTCGTTCCGATCCTGATCCTCATCGGAATTCTGCTCGCCGCGTTGTCGGCCGGCTTCGCGATCCGTCGTTGGCTGCGGGCCTGACCCGCTCTGACGGTATCCCTCGTCTTTCCCGACTCGGTCGATTGCTAGACTGACAGGCTGCCGCGCGCCCGTGCGGCCCCCGGGATCGATCGGGATCAGCACAGCCAGGAGTGTCGTCATGCCCAAGGAACGCGGTGAGAAGGTCGTCGCGACCAATCGTCGCGCGCGCCACGAGTACACGATCGAGAAGACGTACGAGGCAGGCCTCGTGCTGACCGGCACCGAGGTGAAGTCGCTGCGGCAGGGCCGCGCGAACCTCTCCGACGGGTACGCGTACATCGACGGCGGCGAGGCGTGGCTCGATTCCGTGCACATCCCCGAGTACTCGCAGGGGCACTGGACGAACCACGCGACCAAGCGCACGCGCAAACTGCTGCTGCATAAGGACGAGATCATCAAGCTCTCGCACGCGGTGTCGGCCGGTGGCTACACGCTCGTCCCGCTCAAGCTGTACTTCTCGGACGGCAGGGCCAAGGTCGAGATCGGCATCGCCAAGGGCAAACACGAGTGGGACAAGCGCCAGACGCTGCGCGAGCGCCAGGACAAGCGCGAGGCCGAGCGCGCGATGCGCTCGAGGAACCGCCTCGGCGACTGATCTGCAGTCAGGGCGCCCTGTTGTGAGGGCACGCCCGGCGGAGGATCATGACGCGCATGGAGGCGCGTCTCCTCTGCGTCGTCTTCGTCGGCGTCGCGATCGCCCTCGGGGTGTGCGGATGTGCCCCGAGCGGCGATGAGCCGAGCCCAGCCGACACCGGGGACGATTCCGGCACGTCCGACGCCGCGAACGAGATCGCCAATTCCTCGGAGAAGATCGACATCGGCGGTCGGTCGCTCTACCTGAAGTGCTGGGGCGAGCAGATAGCCGGTGAACCCACCGTCCTCCTTATCGCCGGGCAGGGGCCGACAACGTCGTCGTGGGAGCTCATGGCGCGCGAGTTCGCCACCGACGGTCACCACCTGTGCGCGTACGACCGCGCAGGAGTCGGATCAAGCGACCCGGCGCCGGGGGCCAGCCGTACCACCCAAGACCAGGTGGACGACCTGGTTGCGCTGCTGGATACCGCCGACCTGCAGGAGCCGGTCGTCCTGGCAGCCCACTCCCTCGGGTCGCTTCCTGCCGTCGGGCTCGTGGCGCGTGCTCCGGAGCGGGTGGCCGGAGTGGTGCTGGTCGACCCATGGTCGCCGCACGTCGCCGCAGCAAGACGGGCGGCATTGCCTGCGGAGCAGCCGGGCGAGTCACCGGAGCTGGCCGAGGATCGGCGGTTCCTGAACGACGTCCTCTTCGACCCCACCCAGAATCCTGAGCACCTTCTCGTGAGCGCGTCCGACGAGGAGGTGGCTGCGCTGCTCGAGCAGCCCGGCCCGATCTTCGGCGACCTCCCAGTGGTGGTGCTCCAGTCACCGCTGCCCCCACCCCTGCCGGGTCTGCCCGACGCCTTTCACGCGGCATCGATCGCGGCGTACACCGCCGGGTTCAAAGAGTTCGCCGGCGAGTCGACGCGCGGCATACTCATCGAGGTCGAAGACACGGGTCACGACATCCACAAGGACCGACCGGATGTCGTCATCGACGCCATCCGCGACGTCATGACTGGCTAGCCGATGAGGCTGGGCTCACCTAGTGCGGAGCGACCGGCTCGCCGCCTGAGTTCTCGAACCGCATCCCGGTCGCGCGGGCGAGCAGGGCGCCCCGGCTGCGAACGCCGGTCTTCTCGAACACCGACTTGAGGTGGTCTTGGACGGTGTAGGGCGACACGAACAGGCGCGAGGCGATCTCGGCCGTTGCAGCGCCGCGGGACAGCTCGTCGACGACCTGCCGTTCGCGCGTCGAAAGCGCATGCGCACGCGCGAACAGATCGAGGCGCTCGTCGAGGGTCGCCGGCTCGATCGTCACGACGATGCTGCGCGCCGGCTCAACCCGCGCCGCGCTGACGCGGACCCACGATCCGTCGGATGCCGGCATCCGGGCGACCGGTTCGCTGTCGTCGACACCCGCCTCGCGGGCGAGCAGCTGCGCGGCGACGTTGTAGACCGCTGCCGGGATCGGCGAGAACTGCTCGGGCGTCGGAAGCATCAGCCGCAGCCACGGTTCGGAATCGGCGGTCTGTCCTACGACGACGAGCGCATCGTCGACGAGCATGACCGACGGGCCGTGGGCCGCCGGCGGCGCGGCCGGCTTGTGGAAGGACCGCCCCCGTGTGATGCGCACGGCCTGCGCGAGGCCGGGCGCGACCGCCCGGAGCGTCGCGATCTGGCTTGATCCGAACCGCTCCGTCGACCACAGATCCAGGAAGCCCCAGCAGTTGCCGTGCTCACGAAGAACGATGGATGCGACATCCACCACACCCGCAGCCTGCTGCAGCTCGCGAAACAGCAGGCTCCGGGTGGCGTCGTCGCCGAGGGATGCCGCGACATCGAGCGTGGTCCAACGGTTCGTCGCGGTGAGGTATTTGAGCTTGATGGCGCGTCCGGCATCTCGCACGTCCGGGATCTTCGCCAGCGGATCGATTCCGACTCCGGTCACCGGGTCGGTCAGCGCCCAGACGTACCAATCGAAGTGCATCACCGTGCGCAGGCGGCGCAGCACCTCGACGCGGAACGCCCGCGAGTCAGCCGCGTGCGAAGCGGCCTCGTGGAGCGCATCGGGCGCCAGCAACCACGGCAGATCCGAGGTCATATGACCAGAGTACGAGCCCGCCGGCGATAAATCCCATGACTCTGGGATGGGACCACTCGTGCCCGGCGAGCACCCTGAACGTCATGTACACATTGCACATCGAACATCCGATCACCGACTTCGACACGTGGCAGGCGGCCTTCGCGCGGTTCGGCCCGATGCGAATCTCGGCCGGTGTCCGCTCTGCCACGGTCCGGCGGCCAGTCGATGACCCCCATTACGTCTCGATCGATCTCGACTTCGACAACGCGGCCGGTGCGCAGGCGTTCCTTCACGTGCTGCGTTCGCGCGTGTGGTCGAGCCCCGCCGCCAGCCCCGCGCTCGCCGGGGATCCGGTCACGCGCATCCTCGTGACGGAGGAAGCAGCGGCTGTTTAGGGAACCGCCGGCTCGGACGCGGCCTCGGCCACTGCCTGGTCGGTGAACGCCGTCTTCGGCACGAACGCCAGGGCGACCGCCGCCACGAACGCCGTCACCCCGCAGACGATCCAGACCGTGAAGTAGCCGGCCAGCGAACCGGCCGTGCCCTCCGTCGCCGCACCGGTTGCGCCCTGCAGGAGCGCGATGCCGAACACGCACGAAGCGATGGCCCCGCCCACCGTCTTGACAGAGTTGGTCAGGCCGGTGGCGACACCCGTCTGGGTGGCGGGGGCGGCGGATGCGGCGGCCGCCGGCAGCGCCGCGACCAGTGCTCCCGATCCCAGCCCGACGATGACCATGTTGACGATGACCTGGCCGTAGCTGTCGTGGAACGGGAGGAACAGCAGGAAGCCGATGCCGACGAGCGTCGACGCTCCCATGAGCGTGAGCCGTGGGGCGGTCAGGCGCGCGATGAGGGGGAACAGCAGCGCTCCGATGATCATCGCGATCAGGTAGATGCCGATGATGAGCGACGTCGCGAAGCCCGCGGTGCCGAGACCGTAGCCGTACACATCCGGGTCGGTGCGCGCGAAGGTCGACAGTGGCGCCTGGGCGCCGAGCACGCTCACGCCGAACAGCCCTGCGGTGAGGAACACCGGGCCGAGGGCCGGCGAGCGGAACATGCGCACGTCGATGAGCGGGTCTTCGTTGCGCAGCTCCCAGACGGCGAACGGCCACACCAGCAGGATGCCGAGGGCGACCAGGCCCCACGACAGCGGGTCGGCGACGCCGTTCAGGCGCAGGAAGCTGAGGCCGCCGGTGAAGGCGATCAACGCGAACGAGATCAGCACGAGCCCGACGGTGTCGAAGACGCCGCCGGTGGGCTCCGGCGATTCCTTCACCCCGAACAGGATCACGAAGAAGCACACCACGACGAGTATCGCCGGAACGAGCAGGACGACGGTGAGCGGCAGCGAGTCGATGAGGGCACCGCCGACCAGGGCACCGACGATCGCGCCGGCCTCCAGGGCCGCCACCAGGAAGCCGGCGGCGCGGGCGGTGATGACCGCCCGGCCCTCCATCCGACGCGATCGCGACCAGATCAGGGCGATCTCCAGCGGCAGCCAGACGACGTAGAACCCCATAAGGGCCCATGCCGCGAGGAACAGGCCGAACGAGTCGGTGAACGGGAGCACGAGCGCCGCGGCGGCGGTGAGGGCGGTCGAGATCAGCAGCATCCGCTTGTGGCCGACCATGTCGCCGAGCTTGGCGAACGCCGGCACGACCAGGGCGGAGAGCATGAGCTGCGCACCCTCGAGCCAGTTGACGTCGGCGTCGTGGATGCCCAGGTGCCGTGCGATGTCGGTGAGCATCGGGGTGTAGTACCCCTGCAGCACGCCGCTGGTGAACTCGACGAACGCGAGGAATCCGACGACGGTCGCGAGTGTGCCCAATGTGGCGGCGCGCTTCATCGCGGCTCCTTCTCAGTGCGTGGTTCGGGTGCGATCACTGTAGCCGCTGCAGGAGGGCCCGATGAAAGCGCTCGCCGCGCTCCAGCGATGCGATCTCGACCCGCTCGTCGACGCCGTGGATCGATGCGCGCTGCGCGTTCGACATCTCCAGTGGTGCGAAGCGATAGACCGCGGGGGAGAAGCGGTGGAAGTGGCGCGAGTCTGTCGCCGCCATCATGACGTAGGGCACGGTCGAGGCACCCGGGTACGACGCATTCACGGCGTCGGTGATCAGCGCGAACTGGGCGTTGTCGGTCGGCGATTCGGGCGACGGCTCGCTCGATTCCACCACCGTCACCTCGACGAGCGGGTCGGCGATGCGTCGCCGCACGCGCTTCACTGTGCCGGCCACGGTCTCGCCGAGTGCGATGCGCAGATTGAGCGTGGCCGACGCCTGGGAGGGAAGCACGTTGGCTGCCGTGCCACCCTGCTGCATCGTGGCCGCCACTGTCGTCCGTACGAGGGCTGCCGGCTCGCCGCCCATCCGCGCGAAGACGAGAGCGGTCAGCCACGGTGCGGTGGCGAGTGTTCGCAGCAGCAGCTGGGGACCGCCGTCGGCGTTGTCGGCGAAAAGACTGAGCATCCGCGTGATGGCGCGTGGTGTGCGCGCGGGGAAGGTTCGCGGATCGAGCCGGTCGATCGCGCGTGCGATGCGGCGCACGGCCGTGAGCTGTGGAGGCGCGGAGGCATGGCCGCCATCGCCGCGGGCCGTCAGCCGCAGGGTGAGCACGCCCTTCTCGCCGACGCCGACCATCGCGGCATCCGCCAGCGCGAAGGGCAGCGGAGCATCGACGATCGCGCCGCCCTCGTCGATGACGAGCCACGGCACGATTCCGCGCTCGCGCAAGGTCGTCGCGATCGCGGCAGCCGCGGCGCCGTACGTCTCCTCGTTGCCGCCGAAGGAGAGGTACACGTCTCGCGCCGGGACGAATCCGGCCGACAGCAGGTTCTCGACGGCCTCGAGCACCACCGCGAGCGGACCCTTGTCGTCGAGGGCCCCGCGTCCGTAGACCCAGCCGTCCTCGATGCGTCCCTCGAACGGCGGAAAGGTCCAGTCGTCGGTCTCCTCGACGGGCACGACGTCGTAGTGCGCCATAAGCACGAGCGGCTGATCGGATGCCGCCACCCCGGTCCACCGGAAGAGCAGCCCGAACTCGGTGATGCGCTCGAGGGCGAGGTGCGCGTGGACGAGCGGGTACAGCTCGGCGATGAGCGCGACGAAGTCCTCGAACGGCTCCGTGCCGCGCGCATCCAGCTCGGCGCTCACGGTCGGCAGCCGGATCATGCGCGACAGGCGCTCTCCGATTCCCGGGCGAGGTTCCAGCGTGTCGGTCTGCGGGTTCGTGTCGGGCATGCCGGGTCAGCGGGCGATGAAGCGCGCCTCGACGGCGGCGGTCACCACGATGTCTTCCGGCTGGAACTCGACCGCAGGCGCCCCGGCTCCGGCATCCATCGCCCCCATGGCCATCGCACGCATCATCTTCGGCGCGGGCGACGGGTTATCCGGGCGGTGGGAGAGCAGGCCGAGGTCGGCGATCTCGAGGGGCTCGACCGTGGTCAGCCCGATGGCGCTCGCGTAGGCGGTGGCCCGGTCGACGGCGACCTTGACCGCATGGGCCGCGACCTCGGCCTCGGTCGCCTTGGCCGTCGCGGGAGTGAGCCGCCAGTTCACGCCGTCCACCTGCACTCCGTCGCGCTCGGCCGCGTCGCTGATCCACCACGAGAGTGCTGCGAAGTCGGTGAACGTCGCGGTGATCTCCACCGACGCGTAGTGCACGAGGGCGAGCTGCTTGCCTTCGCTGTTCCACGGGCGGTTCGCCCAGACGGAGACGCGCTGGCTCGACCAGTCGCTGACGCCGCCCGCATCCTTGCGGGCGGCGAGGTCGTCGCGCAGGGGAGTTGCGAGGGCCGCGATACGTTCGACGACGGCGCCTCGCTCGCGTCCCTCGGTGCGGACCGAGACGTGAGCCACGGCTTCTTCGGGGGCGACTCGCGCCTCGTGCTCGCCGCGGACGGTGATGGTGACTTCGCTCATGGCAGAGACTCTACGCGTGGGATCCGTGCCGTGAACCGAGCCTCGAGTCCGCGGCCGGCCGGCGTCGTCATCGGGTGTGAGTGCGGTCAGTCTGCTTCGGTCGGCGCTTTCACGTAGTCCTGGACGTATTGCCTCATGATGGCCCACCGCACGTCGCGCATTCCGAACAGATATGTCTCGCCCCAACCCGCGGCATCGGTGTAGCCCGGCGGGCCCGTGAGGGAGAGATAAACGCCCTCAGGTGCATCGGTGCGGGTGAATCCCTGCTCGGTCAGCATCTGGATGGCCGCGACGGCGTTCTCGGGATCGATGGGTGACCAGGCGAGGTCGATGATGTTGTCGGTCGCGAGGTCTGGATCGGCGCCCCAGCGGCAGATGATCTGACCGCTGGGGGGACCGTTCGGGAAGCTCGCGAACGGCTGCGAGCCGACCAGCTGGTCCTGCGTCTCCCACGAAATCCAGCCGTTCGAGCTCATCATCGAGCGGAAGAGGGCCGTCGAGGAGTTCTCGCACGTGGCGACGACGGTCGACGGCGGCGGCGTCGGTGTCGGTGTCGGTGCGACTGTAGGGGTGGCCGAAGCGGTCGCCGACGGCGTGGGGCTGGCGGATGCCGAGGCCGTGGGGGTCGGAGCCGCGTCAGAATCCGCCGGAACAACGAACGCCGTGATGAGGACGACGACGGCAACCGGATCGCCGCGGATCCGGCGATCAGCCACAGGGTTTTGGTAGACACGCGTGCCATCCTCCGGTCGTTCAACGAGCGAAGCGAGACGAAACGCGGCGCCGCCGCGGAATGGCCGCGTCGCGGCATCCGTTGTAGACTGTGATGCTCGGCACCTGACGGTGCTGAGTGCTTGACAACTACACAGTGCGTGACAGCGGCCCTCTGCAACGAGGGTTCATGGGGATGATCGGTTTCGACATCGCCTGAGCTCCTGCGAGAAGCGGGCCGAGGATGCAGAGTTATCTCGCAAACGATCTCTGCAAAAACATAATTGCCGATGCAAATCGCAATGAGTTCGCCCTCGCTGCATAAGCGAGCCTGAACTCCGTCAGACCGTAGGTGTTCCCGCTACGGACCCTGGCGTCATCTAGGGGACTTGCTGCGTGACGGCGTCTGGACGTCACGTGGGACTCTTCCCAGACTGGGCCCGTCGACCTAGATGCCTGTGGCAAAGGTCGGGGCCGAGCAGAACGTCAGCACAGGCTACGCCCGTAGAAGGCGCAGAGACACAGCGATGGACGGGGGTTCGATTCCCCCCATCTCCACCAGTCCGCTGTCACGTGTGAAGAGGCCCGGCCCCGCATTCATGTGGGCTGGGCCTTTTCGCTGCCACCGCCAGCGAGTTCCCTTGTGGCTGGACTTGGTGAGCCAGGCATCCCGACCCAATCAATCGGCGTGCCCATTGGTCCGAATGGTTCTCCCGCGGACGCTGTCCGCCCGGTCCATAGAGATCGAAAAACTCTCATCAGCGTGGTGTTGACGACGTTCCGTGAAATCGTAGGCCCGTGAAACTGTATTCCGACTATGGGCCGCGCAGAACGCGACAGATCCTCGTTGACGTCATCTCCCTGGCATTCATCGTCGGGTGGGGGTGGCTGGGAGCGACGATCTACCGACTCATCACGGAGCTTGCGGAGTTCGGCAAGGACATGGAGAACGCGGGAGCGGGCTTTCGCAAAACCATGACCGAGGTGGGGGAGAACCTGGGCGGCGTCCCGCTCATCGGACCGGGCATCCGCATCCCGTTCGACGGCGCAAGCGACGCCGGCGGGGCTCTCGAGGCGGCCGGCCAGAGTCAGCAAGAGCTCGTTCATCAACTCGCGCTCACGCTCGGCCTGGGCGTTGCGGTGCTGCCGATACTCATGATTCTGTTTCTCTGGCTCCTGACCCGCGGACGTTTCGTTCGTAGAGCCGGCCGCGCGAAGGCACTTGTCCGCGCCGGGGTCGGGATCGACCTGCTGGCCCTGCGTGCGCTCACCAATCAGAAGATCTCGACGATCGCGAAGGTCGACGTCGACGCAATGGGCGCTTGGCGTCGAGGCGACGAGACCGTCATGCGAAGGCTGGCCGGGCTGGAACTGGAGTCCTCGGGCATCCGCTCTGAGTGCCTGAGCCTGGAACGAATCGCCTTGAGGAGCTGGCGCCAGCAGCGCGCAGCAGACGCTTGCCCGAAACGCAAGCTGCCGCCTGCTCCTAGCTGACGAGCTTGTCGACGACGTCGCCAGGCGGACCCACCGTCGTCGCGACGATGCCGCTGAGAAGCCCGATGAGGAATCACTCGCGCATTGACCCGCGTATCAATCCTCGCTGGCGGAATGTATGTCGCAGCCGTCGCCTTGCACAGATCATGCGAGCCATCATCTACTCCCAGCACGGCCACTCATCCGTCCTCGAGCTCGTCGACCGCGAGCCGGCAACGCCGGGCCCCGACGAGGTGCGAGTCCGCGTCGCCGTGTCGGGCGTCAACCCAACCGATTGGAAAGCGCGCGCGGGCGGCAGGCCGCTCGAGTACGCCGAGATCGTGCCGAACCAGGATGGTGCCGGTGTCGTCGATGCGGTCGGCCCGAACGTCACGGATCTGAAGGTCGGCGACCGCGTGTGGCTCTTCCTCGCCGCCCACCAGCGCCCGACAGGAACGGCGCAGGAATTCACGGTCGTGCCCGCGAGCCGAGTCGTGCGACTGCCCGACGGCGTCGGATTCGATGTCGCCGCCAGCATCGGCGTGCCCGCGATGACCGCCCATCGCGCGCTCACCGTGCACGAGTTCGGGCCGGCACGCCTCGCGCCCGGCGCACTCGACGGCCGAGTGGTGCTGGTGCAGGGCGGAGCGGGCGCCGTAGGTCACGCCGCCATCCAGCTTGCGGTGTGGGCGGGCGCGACCGTCGTGGCCACGGTGAGCAGCGACGGCAAAGCAGATCTCGCGCGGGCGGCGGGCGCGCATCACGTCGTCCAGTATCCGGCTGCCGATCTCTCGGCCCGGATCATCTCGCTCGCTCCTGACGGGGTCGACCACATCGTCGAGGTGGCGCCCGCTCAAGAACGCCGCACTCGATGTCGAGGTGCTCGCCAATCACGGCAGCATCGCGTACTACGCGAACAACAACGGCGAGGAGTTCACCGCTCCGATCGGTGCGAGCTTCGCGAAGAACGCGCGCTGGCAAGGACTGCTGCTGTACACCGTCGGTCCGGAGGCGCTCGCCGCGGCCGCGGAAGACATCACCTCGCGCGCTCGAAGCAGGATGCACTCCCGGTCGGCGAGGAGTCCGGACTACCTCTGACCTGGTTCCCACTCGAGGAGACGGCATCCGCGCATGACGCCGTCGAAAGTGGAGTCACCGGACAAGGTCCTGATCCGCGTGACGGATGACCTGAGCTGAGACGCCAGCGACCACTCGACCTCCGTCAGTCCTCGCTGGAGTGCAGGCCTCGCCGGACCGAAAGCAAGGTGAGCTCGGGGTGATCCTCCGCGACCAGTCGTTCGGCACGGTCGAGTACCTGCCGAACGTGCTCGATGTCGGCACCGACGACCGAGACGCCGACGGCCGCGCGACGATGCAGGTCGTGTGCGCCGACCTCCGCGGCGGCGGCCTCGGTTCGACGGCTGAGGTCCGCGATGAGCGGTCGCAGAACGCTGCGTTTCTGCTTCAGCGAGTGCACGTCGCCGAGCAGCAGGTCGAACTCGATCCATCCGATCCACACGTGCGCCAGTCTGCCTGAACGAGAGGCGAACGGTTGGTCGTAAGCCCGGTGGCATCGTCCGAGCCGGCGCGCTTCTCCACTTCTGCTCGTCGATGCGCGAAAGGCGCGTCCGCCTCGAGTGTGCCGCTGTAAGCCTTAGCAGGACAGGCGGCCGCGACCGGAGATCCGGTCGAGCTACGCGTGCGGAGCGTTGACTCTCGACCGGACACACCGGGCGTGACCGCGAGGGTTACTCCCACTCGCGATCGCCGACGAACTCCTTCGGGGGCAGGTTCACGAAAGCCGAGCCGCTGTCATCGAGCGAGGCAGCCAGAGCGTTGAGCTCGGGAACGGAGTTGCTTGCCCCACTCCAGTGCCCTGAGGTCACACGATCCTCGAGGACGCTGATGCCCGCCGCGATCTCGGCCGGAGTGAACGAGCAGTGACCCGCACGGTCGACGAACGTCTGGCGGAGCAGCGCACTGTCTCCCTGCGAGCGCACATCTTCGGCGTACTCCTGTTCGACCTGCACTGGCGCCAGAATGTCGATCGTCGTGTGGATCGTCAGGACGGGCACCTGCAGGTCGCCCGTCAGCCCTGAAGTCGCGTTGAGAGTCGCCACCGATCCGGCATCCGGGGCGATATCGGCGGTGTCGGTGAGCAGGGCAAGATCGGCCTTCAAGTCGAGTCCGGCCGCACGATAGAGCTCCGCGACCTTCTGTCGATCCTCGGACTGCTGGAAGAGCCTGCCGTAGTCGACGCCGACGTTCCAGGTGGCGTTGCCACCTGTCGCCGTCTCGATGTCGAAGCGACCCGGCGTGACGAAGCCGAGCGTCTGCTTCAGCAGGGTGTACATCGACTCCTGCCAGAGGTCGGCGTCGCGGGTGTCCGTCCCCGGAAGGTGGAACAGCGCCGCTGCGAGCGCGACGCGCGCGCGTCCCTCCGCGGTCGACTGCCCGGCATCCACCGCACCGCTGAGTGCGGCCGCAGTTCCGAATGCAGCCCCGAGGCTGGCGTACCCTTCGATCTGGATGTCCTGGTCGGGGGCCAGCAGTTCGTTGATCGCATGCGAGCCGTCGAGCTGGTAATTGTTCAGGTCGACACCGCCCTCCATCAGACCGCAGGTCGGCATCGCACCCGCGATCACGTCGCCCGCCGACTCGGCGAGGCGCCCCGTGATGAGGCCGCCCATCGATGTTCCATATGCCAGCACGTGATCCGGCTGCTCGCCGATCTGTTCCACGGCCGCGTCGAGCGACTCGAGCTGGTCGTCGGGCGCGGTGGGCACGGCCCATCCGGTCGCCTCGTAGGTCGATCCGACCAGGGCGTATCCCTCTTCGAGGAGAAGCTGCTCGGTGGCAGGGTTCGGCGCGACTGTCGCCGGCGCTCGGGGGCCGGCGAACGACGGCTGATATCCGTGACTGTAGAGCAGAAGCGTCCCGTTCCAGTCGTCAGGCACCACCGCCCTCCAGGCTGTCCCGTCAGCCAGCGTTCCCGTGAACTCACCGCTCGCCGCTGCCGCGGGCGAAGCCGTGAGCCCGACGGCCAGAAGAGCGCCTGCCGCTGCGGTCACGCCCACGAACTTGAGCCGGGAGCGGAGGGGAGTGGACGTGGTGGATGCATGCATGCGAACTCCTTCGTTCGAACGTGGTCACTCACATGCAAGTATCAACTACCTTGGTAATTAGTCAAGGAAGTTGATCATCTGAGCGACCCGTTCCCGGGCCTCCGCCGCCAGCGCGCGCCGGCTCTCGCTCAACCACTCGCTCAGCTGAGAGCGCTGCTGCGTCGTCAGCGCGGCAAACGCCACGGCCTCTATCCGGTCGATGTCCTCACGGCAATCCTCGAGGAGAGCACGCCCCTCTCCAGTGAGTGAGATCACCAGTCGGCGTCGGTTCTCCGGATCGCGATGACGCACGATGAGCCCGGCCTTCTGGAGCGCGCCTACCACGCCATCCATCGCCTGAGCCGTGACGAACGTGTGCCTGGCCAGCTGCGCCGCACTGATGTCGTCGTGCTGCTCGAGCACCGTCAGCGCGGTGTACTGGGGCACGGTGATGTGGCGGGAACGCAGAGCGACATCCATCCGCGCGCGAATCGCCGATTCGAGTTGCTTGACGAGGTAGAGCAGTCTTGGCGCGGGAACGTCGTGAGCGCGAGCCGGCATGAGGACACACTATTGCCCATCGGACCTCGTCCTGCATCTCGGCGGTCAGCGACCGGACCACACAGTCTCGATCGGTATCTCGCGCTCGAGGATGTTCTGCGCCGCGCGGTGTCCGGAGTACATCGCGGCGGTGACCGTGGCGGGGTCGTCGGTCCACGTCGCCTCTCCGGCGAGGTGAAGGATGCCGCCGATCGGCGTCGCGAGGACGTCGTGGTCCGCGGTCGTCGAGCCCACCGTCATGTAGGCGTAGGAGCCGTGCGCGAACGGGTCGTCCTGCCAGTCGGTGATGTGGACGTGAGTCGGCTTCTCGACCGTGTCGCCGTACAGGCGCCGCAGCTGGGCGAGCACCGAGTCGACGATCTCTTCCGCGCTCCAGTCCCGCGTATCGACGGCCGCGGGTCCGGCCGCGAAGGTCAGCAGTGTCGGCGTGCCGTGCAGAGCGGTGAGGTCGTACCAGGAGTGCCACCAGCGGCTCTCGGGGCCCTGCTGCCGGATCGCGTAGACATCGTCATCCCAGAACTTCGTCGGGAACCGCAGGAAGACCTTCTCGAACGCGTTCATCGTCAGGCGGCTCAGCGCGCCCGCGACGGGCGCGGGCAGCGGCGGCTCGATGACGAAGTCGTCGGACTGGAGCACGCCGACCGGCACGGTGATCACGGCGTTGTCGGCGCTCAGGGTGCCGAAGTCGGTCGTCACCTCGACTCCGTCGGGTGACCATCGCACGTGCGTGACGACGTGTGTGAGGCGAATGTCCAGCCCTTCCGCGAGGTGCGACGGCAGGCGGTCGTAGCCGTCGGGAAAAACGACCTCGTCGCCGTCAATCGTGTCGTCGTCGAGACCGTGCGCGGCGAGGTCCTCGATCCACGCGCCGTACTGCTCCTCCGATCGGTGCTCCAGGTACTCGCGCACGCGCTGTGCTCGCTCGTCGTCCCATCGCTGGTGGGCGATCGCCTCGTCGGTGACGTCGCGGTAGGAGGCATCCGGAGCCGATGCGGCGACCACCTCCAGGAGCGTGGCGTCGACTGCGTGGATGTCGCCGATGAAGCTCTGGGTGGCAGCATCCGACAGTCGTTGTCCGTCGGGACCGTAGTAGGCGATCGGGCGACTGTCGGGCTGGTAGCCGCCGACGGTGAACTCGACGGTGCGCATGCCGAAGGCCTCGGCCGCGGCGGCGACGGGGGAGTCGGTGATGCCGTGGATCCAGGATGCGCCGAGGTCGGTGGCGAGTCCGTAGCGGCGGTCGGTCACGACCCGGCCGCCCACGCGGTCGCGGGCCTCGAGCACCACGACCTCTTGGCCCGCGCGTGCCAGCAGTCGAGCCGCGGTCAGGCCTGCCACCCCCGCGCCGACCACGATCGTGTCGAAGTGATCCATTCCTGGCCTTTCTCTTGAGCGGCACGCTTGACCCGCGCGCTTCGACGCTATCGAGCAGGGCGGTGCCGCGCGAACGGACGATCTCGTCTCAATCGATCAACGGTACGCGAGCGTCGATTGCCTTCGGCCGGCAGGACGGATGTCGTGACCTACCAGGACACTGTGGGCGATAGCGATAATCGAGAGCACGGCCGCGACCCGCGCTGAGCGAACCAGCCCGAAGTCGCCCCGCCGAGGCCGTTTGGAACAGGAGTCGCGGATGACGAAGTACCTGATCTCGTTCCCGAGCTTTGCGATGGTCTTTCCTGAGGAGGATCTTGCCGATGTCTCAGCCACTTCACACGCGGTCATCGAGGAAGCGAAGCAAGCCGGCGTGTACGTGTTCGGCGGCGGGATAGACGAAGACGTCGCCCCTGTCGTCGTTGCCGGGGACGGCACGGTCACGGATGGCACGTATCCCGACACGAAGGTGCCGAACGGCGGCTACACCATCCTCGAGCTGCCTTCGCGAGAGGCCGCGCTCGAATGGGCCGCGAAGATCGCGGTCGCCTGCCGTTGCGCGCAAGAGGTGCGCCAGTTCATGTACGATCCCGAGTCCTGACGGCACGTGGTCTACCCCGTTTCACCCGGACGGGTCGCGGTTGAATGCGCGATGGTCATGGGCGTTTCGGCGCTCATTGAAGGTCAATCTTCACTCGCGACCTCGTTTCGTTGATCGAACAAATGTACTCTACTCGACAATGAGACCGAGCGGCTGGCCACGATCCGAGGTGAAGATCTCGAGCTGGTTCTCGAACCCTGATCGACCAGCAGCCGTTTGACCGCGCGCCTCGCCGGCCCGTCGTGGGTGACACCGCGGCGATTACCGGACACAACGCCTCAATTGAGGTTGATTCTTGATCGACCAAATGACTTGCCAGAAGTCGAACATTTGTTCTATACTCGAACCATGCTCGATGATCCGCTGGTGCTCGACTGGCCGGCTCCAGACCCGCTCGATGTGGTGCTGGATCTGGACAGCACCATGGCCATCTGTGCGGCGGAGCGACTCCAGCGCATCGATGAGCTGCGCCGTGCTCATCTTGCGGATGCCGAGATCGCAGGGCGGGCGTTCACCGATGTCGTGCTGCGCGGACTTCGACTCGAACTGGCCGCAGCGATGCGGATCACCGAGTACGCGGCGGCCAACCTGATCGCCCTCGCGGAGGCCATGGTCCACCGCTACCCCGACGTCATGACCGCGTTCCGGCGAGCCCGGATCACCGAGCGGCACGCTGAACTGCTGGTCGACGGACTTGACGAACTGGAGCCCGAACTCCGCGACGACCTCCTCGGCAAGGCGCTCGCGCTTGCCGAGGTCGAGGCAGTGGGCGAATTCCGCCGTTCGCTCCGCAAACTCATCGAGTCCGCGCGAGTCGTGACCCTCGCGGAGCGTCACGAGACCGCGCTGGCGCAGCGGCGGGTGTACGTCGAGCCCGCCGCCGACGGAATGGCGTGGACGCATCTGCTCGGGCCTGCTGTCGAATCTCACGCGAGCTATGGGCGAGCCACCGCCATGGCGAAGACGATCATCGCGCAAGAGGGCGAGACCCGCACGCTCGATCAGATCCGCGCCGACGTCATGGCCGACCTGCTCATCGAGGGGACCACGAAAGCGCATCCCAGCGAAGCGCGCGGCATCCGGGCGTCCGTCGTGGTGACCGTGCCGGCCCTCGCCCTTCTCGAGGACGACGACGAGGCGGTGTCCGAATCAGGTGCCGACCCGGCGACGGTCGAGGGTGTCGGACCGATCCCGATCGCGCGGGCGCGCGAACTCTGCGGAGGAGACGCGACGTGGATGCGGGTGCTCACCCACCCCGAGACGGGCATGATCCTCTCGGTCGGGCGCACGCAGTACTCACCGCCCGCTTCGCTCAAACGTCTCGTGAAATGGCGAGCCGACCGATGCATGGGTCCCGGATGCGGGATGCCGGCATCCCGATGCGAGGTCGACCACACGGTCGCCTGGGAACACAGCGGCGATACCGCGCTCGAGAATCTCGCCCCCTTGTGCAAAGGTCATCACACCGTGAAGCATCAAGGCGGCTGGCACCTCAGACAGGTTCCCGACAGCGGTGGTGCGGTCGAATGGACCTCACCGGCCGGTCGAAGATATGTGGTCGAACCCGAACGCCGGGTGCCCGTCTTCACGGTCTCCCGCGACACCGAGACCGTGCATTCAAAT
Source organism: uncultured Actinomycetota bacterium (assembly GCA_963713325.1). Taxonomy (GTDB): domain Bacteria; phylum Actinomycetota; class Actinomycetes; order Actinomycetales; family Microbacteriaceae; genus Microbacterium. The sequence goes on along the minus strand of CAVQLL010000012.1, from coordinate 227,760 downwards.
CTGCCGCCGTTCTGATCGCTCTGATTGCTCGATCTGAGCAGCTCGCACCTGAACAGCTCGATCTCGAGTAGCTCGCAACTGAACAGCTCGATCTCGAGTAGCTCGATCCCGAGCGGCTCGATCCCGCGCGGCTCGAGCCGGGGTAACTCGATCTGGATGAGCTCGATCCTGAGCAGCTCCGCTCTTTGCAATCGGCATCCGCCATGTGAACATCCGCCGGCAAGGTTGCCCGACTCACCCGAGTTGCGGGAAAGCCGGGTCACCTGGAGCCATCCGAACTCAGGTGCGGTCAGTGGAGCACCTTCATGTCGGCGTCGAGCTCCACGTCGACCGTGCGACCATCTGCCTGAAGCACGGAGATGTCGAACGGCAACGCGGGGTCGTCGTCGATCTCTAGGTCGACGACCTTGCCGTCGACCTCAGCCAGCGCGGCAGCGACCATCGCGTCCACGGTGTCGACATCGAGAACACCCTGCGGTGCGGCATCGTCGGTACGGGCATCGTCCGTCGACACGACTTCGGCCGTTCCATCCGAGGCGACGCGCACTCCCGTCTCTGCGCCGGTGCTCGTCTCGAACTGAACGTCCCAGCTGCCGTCGCCGTTCGCCTCGATGCCCACGGCATCACCGTCGGCCGACTCGGAAGCTGCGGCGATGATCTCGCTCAGCGCAGCGGCGGAGTCGCTCCCGATGTCGGCCGGCAGCCCGGCCGCGATGCTGTCGTCATCGATGCCGTCATCATCGGCGCCGTCGTCATCGATGCCGTCGTCATCGGCGCCGTCGTCATCCGACGTGCTGATCGCGCTGTTGCGGTCGTCATCGTCATCCGCTTCGTCGGCGATCGCCGCGCCGACGACGATTCCGCCGCCCGCGAGCACCGCCGCGACCAGCACCGCACCGCCCGCGATGAGGAGGGTGCGGGTGCGCGCGCGCCGAGGAGCTCGCGGCGGGGTTCTGGTCAGGGCGCGGCTCGATCGCGGCCGAGTCGGCTGGGGTTGTGACGGGTGAGGGTTCTGGGCTGCTGATGTTCTCGGTCATGTTTGCGATGCTGTCAAGCGGGTGCTGAAGCCATGCTGAAGCTCCCTGAAGGATCCCCAGACGGCCGCTTCTTCGGGTTGTGAGCCGACGAGGATGCCGGAGGCTTAGTGTTTTCGAGGCGACTCGTCGGGTCCGCGAGTCATTCGAGAAGGAGCATCACCATGCGCGCACTCATCCACACCACCTTCGGCGACCCCACCGAGGTGCTCGAGGTCGCCGAGCTCCCGCTCCCCGAACCGGGCCCGGGACAGGTGCGCGTGCGTACGGTGCTCTCGCCGATCCACAACCACGACCTCTGGACGATTCGCGGCACGTATGGGTTCAAGCCCGAGCTGCCCGCTGGGTCGGGCACCGAGGCGGTCGGCATCGTCGACGCACTGGGCGAGGGCGTCGAAGGTTTGCAGATCGGGCAGCGGGTCACCGGCGGCACCTTCGGGGTGTGGGCCGAGTACTTCGTGGCCAAGGCGGCCGGGCTCGTGCCGGTGCCTGATTCGATGAGCGACGAGACCGCCGCCCAGCTCATGTCGATGCCGTTCAGCGCACTCGCCCTGCTCGAATCGCTCGATGTGCAGCCAGGGGAGTGGATCGTGCAGAACACCGCCAACGGAGCTGTCGGAAAGCTGGTCGCCCAGTTCGCCCCGGCCCGCGGCATCCGAGTGCTCGGCCTGGTGCGACGGGATGCCGGCGTCGCCGAACTCGCCGACCTCGGTATCCGCGATGTCGTTTCCACCGAGAGTGCCGACTGGCGCGATCGCGTTGCAGAGATCCTCGACGGCGCCGAACCGCGCGCGGCGGTCGACTCCGTCGGAGGCACGTCGGCCGGCGAATTGCTGTCGCTCCTGGGCGAAGGCGGCACGCTCGTGTTGTTCGGCGCGATGGGATCGGAGACGCTGCAGATCTCGTCGGGGGACCTCATATTCAAGGGCGCGACGGTGAAGGGCTTCTGGGCCAGCACCGTGAGCAAGACGGTGGATGCCGCCACGCGCGGCCGCCTGTTCGGCGAGCTGCTGCAGCGATCGGCTCGGGTGAGGTCCCGCTGCCCGTGGAAGCGGTGTACCCGTTCGCGGAAGCGCGTGCCGCCGCGGCCGCGAGCGCCGTGCCCGGTCGCGCCGGGAAGATCCTGCTGCGGTTCTGAGGCGCGGCCGACTCGCTACCGGAGCTCGACTCGCACGTCATCGAGTCGAACTCGGTGATGCGGCTCGATTACGAGGAGGTGCTCAGGGGCCGTCGGGGACCTCCGGCGCGCTCGCGGTCGGCTCGCCTTCGGGCGAGGGGGCTTCGTCGTCCTTGCGAGCGTTGCGGCGATTCACGATCAATGTGGTGACGATCGCGGTTACTGCGACGGCGATGCCGACGATGAGCCAGAAGACCCAGGTGGGCACTCCGTCGTCGGTATTCGCAGGCACGGGCGTCGCCGTGGGCGTCGGTGTCGGGGTGGGGGTCGCGGCTGCGGTCACCGTGACGATCGTCGTCGCCAGGACGTTCTCCCCATCTCCGACGGCGATCGTGAAGGAGCCGGCTTCGCTTGCGGTGAAGACCGCGGTTGCCGTTCCGTCCGTCACCGGCGAGGTCACCGCCGTGGCGCCACTCGGCGAGAAGGAGCCGCCTGGAGTGCCGCCCAGCCCGAAGGACGCCGTCTCCAGGCCTCCGAGCCCGGTTGCGGTGACGGTGGTCGTCTCACCGGTGGCAATGGTCGAGGAGTCGGCCGCGAGCGTGGTGCCTCCAGATTGATCCGACTCGGTGACCGTGATGATCACCGTGCCCAGGGGAGTTTCGCCGTTGCCGACGGCGACCGTGAACGAGCCCGCCTGATCGGCGGTGAACGTCGCGGTGGCGTTGCCGTTCGAGACGGGTGCGTCATACTGCACATCGCCGCTCTCGGTGAACGAGCCGCCATCCGGGGTGGGGGCGAGCCCGAAGAACGCGGTCTCGAGCCCGCCCAGACCGGTCGCCGTCACGGTGGACGTCTCACCCACCGCGATGGATGCCGGTTCGGCAGTCACCTCGACGGCGGCGGCGGATGCCGCTATGGCGCCGCCCGAGATTCCCAGTGCGATGGCGAGCAGGGCCGCACCGAGCAGGGCGGCGAGCCGGCCCCTCACTCCGTGGGCCGGGCGGGATGGTTCGCGGCGAGGGACCATGCGCATGGCGGTCTGCTTTCGGGCGAGGGTGGACGGGTCACATCCCGGGCAGCATCGCCCGGTTCGATCGTCACATTACGAGAGAGCGTGCGCCGCCGATAGGCACCGGCGCGTTTGTACAGGCGCGGGGCGCGGCGATCTCGCAGGGCCGAGGCCAGTGGGCGGAGCGCGCTTTCGCGCGGTCATGCCCCGCGGGCGTGCGGTGCGAGACACATTTTCATGCGCGTGCATCCAAAGCGCGCCATCGCACGGAAGTACTCACTGCAGGGCGGAACGAGCCGCCCACAAGGAGGACAACGTGCGCAAGACAATCGCAGCCGGCGTCGTCGCCGGTTTCGCCCTTGCGGCGGGCTTCATCGCCCCCGCCCAGGCGATCTCGGCCACCACGGCCGATCTCTCGGTGCTCCACGGCATCCCCGACACCCCCGTCGATGTCTACGTCAACGGCGAACTGACGCTCGACGACTTCCAGCCGGGCGACCTGGCCGGTCCGCTCGACCTGCCGGCCGGCGACTACGAGGTCGCTCTGACGGCGACGGATGCCGCGGATGACAGTGCCCCGATCCTGGGGCCGGCCACGATCACCCTCGAGGCGAACAAGAGCTACACGGCGACCGCGAACCTCGACGAGGCGGGTGCCCCGGCACTCAACCTCTTCACGAACGACATCGCGACCACCGCGGCCGGTGAGGGGCGTCTCACCGTCCGTCACGTCGCAGCCGCACCGGGCGTCGACATCCTGGCCGGCGGATCGCCGGTCGTCGAAGACCTGACGAACCCGAATGAGGCGACGCTCAACCTGCCGGTGGGCTCGGTCTCGGCATCCGTCGCACTCGCCGGAACGACCGATCCTGTCATCGGCCCGGCCGATGTCAACATCCAGGACGGCGTTCTCACGATCGCGTACGCGTGGGGGAGCGCCGAAGACGGAAATCTTGCGCTCGCCGTGCAGACCGTGACGGTCGGCCACACAACTCCGGGTGGAGTGCCGTCGGGCACAGCAGGCTACGCCGCGGAACGAGACGCGATCACCCAGGCGCTCTGGATCGTCGGTTTCGCGTTCGCCGCCGCCGCGGCATCCGTCGTGGTCGTTATCGCCCGACGTGCACAGACGGACAAGGTCCGCTCCTGACGCACCGTCTGCCGGAAGGCACGCCGTGAAGGTTCGCGTGATCGCACCCCTGTTGCTGATCGTCGCGCTCACGGCGTGCGCGCCCGCCCCGTCCCCCAGCGGGGCGGGCGCTTCCGCCTCCACTGTCCCGTCTGCAACCCCGACCGCGGCTCCGACGCCGGCACGGGACGTCCCCATCGTCTCGAGCACGTTGCAGCCGATACGAGCGGCTGTGCCCCCTGTGCGGGTGCAGATCGCCGACGAGGGGATCGACATGGAGGTGGTCCCGGTCGGGGTCGAACCCGGCGGTTTCATGGAGTTGCCGCCGAATCCCGCGATCGCGGGATGGTACCGGTTCGGCCCCGACCCGTGGAGTCCCGACGGCAACACGGTGATCTCGGCGCACATCGACGCGCCGGAGTATCCGATCGGCCCGTTCGCCGACCTTCGCGATCTGGCCGCCGACACCGAAGTGATCGTGACCGGCGCGGACGGGTCGACGGCCGCGTACGCGGTCGGGACGGTGACGTACTATCCGAAGCAGGATCTGCCGACGGAGGAGATCTTCGCCCGTGAAGGCACCGATGCACTGGTGCTCATCACCTGCGGGGGAGCCTTCGACAGCACGACCGGCCGCTACGCCGACAACGTCGTCGTCGTGGCCGCACCGCGGAACTAGGAAAACGGAAGATCTCGTGAGCCCAGAAGAGCAGGGCGCCGCTGCGGCGGAGCCAGACGCCGAAGCGGCGTGGGACGCGCGGTTCATCGCCGGAGACGAACGGGCCCTCGAGCATGTCTATCGCCGGTGGTCGCCCGTCGTCTTCACCCTCGCGCTGCGATCGCTCGGCGACCGGACCGACGCAGAGGATGTCACGCAGAAGACGTTCGTCTCGGCGTGGACCTCCCGGAAATCCTTCGATCCGGGTCGGGCCCGCCTGTCGACATGGCTGGTGGCCATCGCCAAGCGGCGCATCGCGGACACGCATGAGGCCCGCGCACGCATTCGGCGGCTGCACGAGCAGCTGCAGAGCGTCACGCGGCCCGACGACCTGGTCACGCCCGAGGTCGATCTGGGCGAGGCGCTCCTGGTCGCACAGGAGATCGACAGACTCGAACCCGACGCGAGACGCGTGATGCGGATGGCGTTCTTCGACGATCTGACTCACCAGGAGATCTCGCGGCGACTCGGCATGCCGCTGGGCACAGTGAAGAGCCACATCCGACGAAGTCTGGAACGCATGCGCACACGATTGGAGGTGGGGCATGTCGCACATTGATCCGGAGCGGCTCGCGCTGTTCGCCATGGGAGAGCCGGGGGTCACGCCGCAGGAGACGGAGCACCTGGCCGACTGCTCGGTGTGCGTCGACGAACTCGCCGCTCTGCGCCACGCGGCCGTCGCGGGCCGCGCGACGGTGGACGTCGAACTCGAATCCCCGCCCGAGGTCGTCTGGGAGCGCATCGCCGCGGAGCTGTCGCTCGGTTCCGTGACCGCTCCGGATGCCGCACAACCGGATGCCGAGCCGGATGCCGCCGCATCGCCGGAACCCGCACCCAGGCCGGCGCCGCGTCGCCGAGCGTGGCGAAGCTGGGCGCTGGCGGCATCCTTCGTCCTGATTGCGGGCATCGGACTCGGCGTGTGGGCGTTCAGCCAGCGCCCCGCCGAGACAGAGGTGGCGCAGGCCACCCTCGCGGCGTTCCCCGACCATGCCGATGCCGAGGGGAGCGCGATCGTCGAGGAGCGCTCAGACGGCTCCCTCGAGCTGCGGGTCGCGCTGAATGCGGATGCCGCCCCCGACTCGTTCCGCGAGGTGTGGCTCATCACCGCCGACGCCTCGGCGCTGATCAGTCTCGGCGTGCTCGAGGGTCGCGAGCAGACGTTCGCGATCCCCGGCGACGTCGATCTGCGCGACTACGTGCTGGTGGACGTCTCGCAGGAGCCCGCCGACGGAAATCCCGAGCACTCCGGAGATTCGATCGTGCGCGGCGAGCTCACGTTCCTCTGATCCGCGCGCTCGAACAAGCGATCAGCCCGAAGGCCACACGACGAGGATCAGTCCCTGCTTCGTGTCGGCGTACTTCACCCAGCCCTCGCCGAAGAGGTAGGTCAGGCCGTAGCCCTCCTCGTCGGTCGCGACGGTCGTCTCCGCGCTCTCCGTGACGATCGTTCCTTCGGACGACTCCTCGACGCGCCATCCCACCTCGACCAAGTGGTCCTCCACCTCCGCGGCGTCGTCTTCGGAGATCGGCGCCCAGCCGAAGATCTGCACATGGTCGGTCGCGGTCGAGAAGTCGCCCCACACGCACTGCACGCCCTCGGGGATCTCCATCTCGCCGGCGCGGAACGGCTCGGCGCGCACCGTCCATCCGACGCTCTCGAAGTCCGCGACGATGGTGGCCGGGATGATCGTCTCGCACGTCGGGTCGCCCACGGCCGCCTCGGTGGGCTCCGCGTCGGGCGTCGGCGTCGGAGACGTCGCCACCGGGTCGGGAGCCTTCGACGAATCGGGTGCCGCCTGATCGCCGCCGGCGCAGGCTGTCGAGATGAGCATGGTCGCGGTCAGGAGGACGGCGGCTCCGAACAGGGACAGCGGGCGAGTCATCGAGTGGGCTCCGAAGATGGTGTCGCGTGCAGGAGGTCGAGGAATGCGGAATGGAGGATGCCGTTGGTCGCGACGGCCGATCGCTCGGCGATCGAGTCGGCGCCGTCGAACGAGGTGAAGCGTCCGCCGGCTTCGGTGATGATCGGGACGAGCGCGGCGACGTCGTACTCCTTGACGCCGAACTCGGCGACGAACTCGAGCCGGCCCTCGGCCAGCAGCATGTACGGCCAGGTGTCGCCGTAGCCGCGGTCGCGCCACACCGCGCGGGAGAGCCGGACGACGGCATCCAGCTGGCCGACCTCATCCCACTGGCTGATGCTCTGGAAGCTTGCGCTCGCCTCGGAGATCGCGGCCACCGATGAGACGCGGAGGCGCTGCGCACCCCGGCATCCGGCGTGTTCGTCCAGGCGCCGAGACCGGTGGCCGCCCACCAGCGCCGCCCGAGGGCGGGCTGACTCGCCACGCCGACCCGCGGCACGCCGTCGATCGACAGCGCGATGAGGGTCGTCCACATCGGGATGCCCTTGAGGTAGTTCGCGGTGCCGTCGATCGGGTCGATGATCCACTGCCGCGCGGTGTCGCCGGTGACCCCGAACTCCTCACCGAATACGCCGTCATCGGGTCGTTCGGCCTCGAGAATCGCGCGGATCGCGCGTTCGGTGGCGAGGTCCGCCTCGGTGACGTGCGTCGCATCGGCCTTGAGCTGCACGTCGAGATCGGCGGCGTCGAAGCGGGCCATGGATGCCGCGTCCGCAGCATCCGCGAGCCTCAGCGCGAGCTCCAGATCGGCTTGCAGATCCCCGTCGAAAGGCGCACGGAAAGACACCGGTCGGGTAGGGGAGGTCACGCTGTACAGGATAACCGCGCGGTGTCGGCTCGATTTCCGGGTGGCGCAATCGTGATGGTAATGTTGACCCTCGGTTCGCCCCGGTGAACCATGCACCTCTAGCTCAATCGGCAGAGCAACTGACTCTTAATCAGTGGGTTCAGGGTTCAAGTCCCTGGGGGTGCACGTTTTCGATTGAAGGGCCTCTCACCGGGGGCCCTTCAGTTTTTCCACAAGTCTTTTCCGACACCGTCGCGGAGGAGGGCCGGGCATGAGCCGGTACACGGTCGCGACGGACGGCGCCTGCATGCGCAACCCCGGCCCCGCAGGCTGGGCGTGGGTGGGCGAAGACGGCCGCTGGGCGGCGGGATCGCTCGAGGCAGGCACGAACAACATCGGCGAGCTGCTCGCCGTGCTCTACGCGATCCTCGATCACGCGCACCTGGCCGAGCTGCACATCCAGGCCGACTCGATGTACGCGATCAACACGTATCAGTCCTGGATGGACGGTCACGCGCGGCGCGGCTGGAAGACCAGCACCAAGGAGCCGACGAAGAACGTCGATATCCTGCGCGCACTCATCGAAGCACGCGACGCACGGCGGGCCGCCGGGCTGCCGGACGTCACCTTCGAGCACGTGCGCGGGCACGCCGGGCATCGCCTGAACAGCTGGGCCGACGAGCGCGCTGTGCGTGCATCGCAGCACGGCAACCGCGGACTCGCGGCGATCTGGTCGACCGATCGAGGGCAAGCCCTGATCGACGTGACCGTCGACCCGCCCAAGAGCGGCGAAGACAAGCCCTCACGCAAGCGCGCGTCATCCGTCAGGGGAGTGAGCGCCCGCCTGGCACCGGTGATCCGCGTGATCATCGCGAATCGGTAACGAGTGCCGCTTGACTGCCGTGTGAACTTGACACGACCCACGCCTCTTCCTACGGTTGCAACTACCTGAATCAGGTTTCAGGTATTCCCTTCCAATGGTGAAAGGCACGCACATGCGGGTTACGAAGAAGTTGCTCCTGGGCTCCGTGGTCGCCACGGCGGCGCTCGTTCTGGCGGCCTGCGCGCCGCAGGCCGCTGCACCGGGCGGCGACGCGTCGGAGACGCCGACCGGTCCGGCTGAGATCACGGTCGGCATCGTCACGAGCGAAACCGGTCCGCTTGCGAGCTACGGCAAGCAGTACCTCGATGCTTTCAAGGCCGGCCTCGACTACGCGACCGACGGCACGAACGAGGTCGGCGACACGAAGATCACGGTCGAATACAAGGACGACGCGGGCGATCCCGACAAGGCAGTCACCGCGGTCAAAGAGCTGATCGGCGCGGGCGTCAATATCATCGGCGGCAGCGCATCGTCCGGTGTCTCGCTCGCCGTGGCCGAGCAGGCCGCGCAGAACCAGGTGCTGTTCGTGTCGGGTCCGGCAGCCGCCGACGCGATCACGGGCATCAACGAGTACACCTTCCGCTCTGGTCGCCAGAGCGCGCAGGACGTCGCGACCGCCGGAACGTTCCTCGACGACATCGAGGGCAAGACGATCACGGTCTTCGCGCAGAACAGCGCGTTCGGCCAGGGCAACCAGGCAGCCGTCGAGGCGATCCTCGGTGCGCAGGGTGCGACAGTCAACTCGGTGCTCGTCGCCGAGGATGTCACCGAGTTCACGCCGTTCGCGCAGCAGGTGCTCGCCGCCGACCCCGACCTCGTCTTCGTGGCGTGGGCGGGCGCGACCTCCGGTGCCATGTGGCAGGCGATGAGCCAGCAGGGCGTGCTCGACGAGATCCCCGTCGTCACGGGCCTCGGCGACTCGGCGACGTTCGCGGCGTACGGTGAGGCATCCGAGAAGATCAGCTTCCTCAACCATTACTTCCCCGGAGCGAACGAGAACGACGTGAACGCTGCCATGATCGAGCTGCTCGACGAGGCAGGCGCCACGCCTGACCTGTTCAGCCCCGACGGCTTCAACGCGGCAATCATGATCGTCCACGCGATCCAGGAGGGCAAGGGCGACGTCGACGCGATGATCGCCGCGCTGGAGGGCTTCGAGTTCGACGGCCCCAAGGGTGCGATGACCGTTCGCGCGGACGACCACGCCCTCATCCAGGAGATGTACCAGGCCAAGCTGGTCGCCGACGGTGACACCTTCGTTCCGGAGCTCGTCGACACCGCTGCCGCCGACGAGGTCGCACCGGCTGAAGCACAGTAGCGCCGAGGCCCTCACCGCATGAGCACCCCTGTCCCGTCCGCGCTGCCCTCCGGGCCGACTGCGTCCGCCCTTCGGGTGGAGAGTCTGGGCCTGCAGATCGGCGGCGCGACGATCCTCAAGGATGTCGAACTCGATGTCGCCGCCGGCTCGCTCGTCGGCGTCATCGGGCCCAACGGAGCCGGCAAGACCACGCTGTTCAATGTGATCTCCGGCCTCATGAAGCCCACGTCAGGACGCGTCCTGATGAACGGCGACGACATCACTTCGGCGTCCGTGCCCGCTCGGGCGCGGGCGGGACTGGGGCGCACCTTCCAGACGTCGAGCCTGTTCCCGAGGCTGAGCGTCCTGGAGAACGTGCGGCTCGCGGCGCAGGTCTCGATCGGCGGCGACTATTCACTGTTCCGCTTCCCGCGACGGACGGATGCCGCCACCGAGCTGGCGCTCGCCAAGCTCGAGGCGGTCGGCCTCAGCCACAAGCTGGATGCCGCGGCCGGCGACATCTCGCACGGCGACAAGCGCAAGCTCGAGATCGCGGTGCTGCTGGTGACCAACGCGAGCATCGTCCTGCTCGACGAGCCGATGGCCGGCGTCGGCTCCGGCGACGTGGCAGGCCTCGTCGAGAACATCCGCGACATGCAGCGGCAGAACGGCTGCACCGTGCTGATGGTCGAGCACCACATCGATGTGCTGATGGGGCTCGTGCAGAAGGTCGCGGTCATGTACTTCGGCAGCATCATCGCCTACGACACGCCCCAGAACATCATGGACAACCCGCTCGTCCAGAGCGCCTACCTCGGGACCGCTGCATGAGCTCCGCCGGCGCCGTCACGACCGACAGCATCCTCGATGTGCGGGGCCTGCGCTGCTCGATCGCCGGACAGCAGGTCGTCGAGGACGTCACGTTCTCGGTGCCCGCCACCGGCATCACCGCCGTGCTCGGACGCAACGGAGTCGGCAAGACATCGACCCTGCGCGGCATCCTGGGACTCATCCATCGTCGAGGCGAGGTGCGGCTGGCGGGCGAGCGGATCGACGGCCTCGCCACCCACCGGATCGTGCAGCGCGGAGTCGGCTACGTGCCCGAAGACCGCGAGGTCTTCGCCAAGCTCACCGTTGCCGAGAACCTCGCCCTGGCGGAGCGCCAGAAGAATCCGCGGCGAGACTTCGTCGACGCGCTGTTCCCCGACCTCGTGCAGCGACGCGATCAGATGGCCGGCACGCTCTCGGGCGGGCAGCAGCAGATGGTCTCGGTCGCGCGTGCGCTCCTGAACGACAACAAGCTCCTCCTCGTCGACGAGCCCACGAAGGGTCTCGCCCCGAAGATCGTCGCCGAGGTCACCGACGCGCTGCTGGAGGCATCCAAGATCATGCCGATCCTCCTCGTCGAGCAGAACCTCGAGGTGGTCCGCCGTCTCGCGGACGGCGCGATCGTGATCGGCGGCGGTCGAGTGGTCCACACCGGCGTCGCGCGCGAGATCCTCGACGACGACGACCTCACCCGGCGCCTGCTGGGCGTGCACGCGGAGGCAGTACCCACCAAGACGATGGGCGAGCCCGACGTATGAGCATGCTGGTCCTCACCCTCATCACCGGCGTCGGTCTCGGCGCCCTCTACTTCCTCGTGGCGTCCGGCCTCAGCCTCATCTACGGCCTCATGCACGTGCTCAACTTCGCGCACGGAGCGTTCCTCACCCTGAGCGCGTTCATGGGGTGGCTCGTCGCGCAGGCTCTGGGCACCGCATCCTGGGGCTCGTTCCTGCTGTCGATCCTCGTCGGCGCCCTCGTCGGCGCGGCGTTCGCGACGCTCACCGAGCTGGTGCTCATCCGGCCGCTGTACGAGCGGCACATCGAGCAGGTCCTCGTGACGGTCGGCCTGTCGTTCGCCGCGGTCGCGCTGTTCGAGGGCATCTGGGGCACCGACCCGATCAACATCGCCGGCCCGCCGTGGCTCAAGCAGACCACCGAGGTGCTCGGCGCCCGCATCCCGAACACCTACTGGGTGCTGATGATCGCCGCAGCGCTCGTGCTCGCCGCGCTGGTGCTGTTCCTGCAGAAGACCCGCTACGGCATGATCATCCGCGCCGGCGTCGAGAACCGGTCGATGGTGACTGCACTCGGCATCGACGTGCGGCGCTCGTTCACCCTCGTCTTCGCGATCGGCGGTGCGGCTGCGGGCATCGGCGGTGTCCTCGCGATGCACTACACGACGTTCGTGTCGGCCCATCTCGGATCGACTCTGCTGATCTTCGCGTTCATCGTCACGGTGATCGGCGGGCTCGGCTCGCTCACCGGCGCGGCGATCGCCTCCGTGCTCGTCGCCGTGCTGCAGCAGTTCGCCAACTCCTACCTCGGCGGCACCGGCGACTTCATCGTCGTGATCCTCCTCGCGCTCGTGCTGCTCGTGCGACCCTCCGGAATCCTGGGGAGGAAGGCATGATGCGCCGTTGGGTTCCTGTCGTCGTCGGCGTCGCCCTCGTGGTGCTCATGGCGGTGCTCCCGCTCCTGAACATCTCGCTTCCCGGCATCCTGCCCACGCCGACGTACATGCCCGGCACGCTGGCCCTGCTCTCACTCTGCATGGTGTTCGCCGCTCTCGCCCTGTCGTACAACCTGCTGCTCGGATCGGCCGGGATGCTGTCCTTCGGCCATGCGCTCTACTTCGGCGCCGGCGCATACGGCCTCGGGATCGCTCTCGAGCACTTCGGCGTGCCACTGTTCCCCGGCATCTTCCTCGCTCTTGTCGGCGGCATGGTGATCGCGTTCCTCACCGGCGCGGTCGCCATGCGGGTCTCCGGAATCCCGTTCGCGATGGTGACCCTCGCGTTCGCGCAGGCGGGCTCGGTGCTGGTGCGGCGCAACTCGGACGTCACCGGCGGCGAAGAGGGGCTGGGCCTGAGCACCGAGCAGGTGCCGGACTTCCTGATCGGCGTCATCAACACCCGCAACCTGTACTGGCTGACCCTCGTCGTGCTCGTGATCGTCTACCTCGTGACCCTGTGGGTCGACACCTCGCGCCTGGGCCACCTCGCCCGCGCAACGCGCGAGAACGAGCAGCGCGTGCGGGTCCTGGGCCTTCGTCCTTACCGCGCGAAGCTCATCGTCTTCGTCATCGCCGCGGTGCTCGCGAGCCTTGCGGGCGTCGCGTACATGCTCCTCCAATCGGGCACCGTGCCGCGCGCTGTGTCGGCCGACCTCACGATCACCATCCTCGTGATGGTCGTTCTCGGTGGCGTCGGGTTCCGGTGGGGTGCCATCGTGGGGGGCGTGCTGTACACACTGCTCGATCAGCGCCTCACGGTGCTCGCCGGTTCCGAGGCCATCGCGGGCCTTCCCGATGTCCTGCGCATCCCGCTGTCCGAGCCGCTCTTCCTCCTCGGAGTCCTCTTCATCCTCGTCGTGATGTTCCTGCCCGGCGGCATCGCGGGCACGATCGACGCGGCGTGGCGCCGACGCCGCGGCGAGAAGGTGCGCCTGTCGCTGCGCAGCATCGACGACGCGGATGCCGAGGCCGAAGCCCCGGTGGAGGTGCGCGCATGAGCTGGGAAGAAGCCCTCGAAGACGGTTCGCACACGGTCGGACGCTGGCTGACCGACCGTGCGGCGCAGTCGCCCCGACGGATCGCTATCGACGATCGCGGCGTCACCATCGACTACGCGACCCTCGCGATGCGCGCCACCGAGCTCGCGGAGGGCTTCCGCATGGCGGGCTACGGCGCGGGGCATCGGCTGGCGACCATCTCGGGCAACTCGACTGACCACGTCGTCGCGTTCTTCGCGTGCGCCCTCGCCGGTATCGCGTTCGTGCCGCTGTCGTGGCGGCTGACGCCGCGCGAACTCGGCGAGGTGCTGCGGCGCGCCGACCCCGCCATCGTCCTCTTCGACGACGAGTACGGCTCGCTCGCGGGCGAGGTGCTGGGCGCGCTCGAGGAGGTGCCGCCCGTCGCGCAGCTCGGCTCGACGGGAATCGAGGTGTCCGTTCCGCCCGCGCGCGAGGCCGTGCCGGTGCGGCACGTGCGCGACGACGATCCGCTGCTGGTGATCTTCACTTCGGGCAGCGAGGCGACCCCGAAGGGAGTCGTGCTCACCCACGCCAACTGCTTCTGGAACAATCTCGCCCTTGCGCAGGCGCTGCCCCTGACGCAGAACGACGTCGTGCTCGCGATGCTGCCTCAATTCCACGTCGCCGGCTGGAACTGTCAGCCGCTGCTCGCGTGGTGGGTCGGGGCGACGGTGGTGCTGGAGCGCTCGTTCCAGCCAGCACGCGCACTGCAGCTGATCCGCGAACGACGGGTGACGGCGATGATGGGCGTGCCGACGCAGTACGCGATGCTCGAGGCCGACCGCGAGTGGGATGCGACCGACCTGTCGTCGCTGCGGCTCGCGCTCGTCGGCGGTGCGACGATGCCCGCCGCGCTGCAGGGGCGTGGGCTGCCCGTGGCGTATCTCTGACCCAGGGCTACGGGCTCACCGAAGCCGCACCGAACGTCCTGCACCTTTCTGCAGCGGATGCCGTCGACCACGTGGGCGCGGTGGGCCGTCCGTACCCGCACGTGAGCGTGCGCATCGCCGATCCGCAGACGCTTCTCCCGCTCGACGGCGAAGCGACCGGCGAGCTCTGGGTGCGCGGGCCCAGCGTGTTCGCCGGCTACCTCGGCGACGACGCGGCCACCGCCCGGGCGATGGCAGGGGAGTGGCTGCGCACCGGCGATCTCGTGCATCGCGATGCTGACGGCGTCTTCCGCGTGGTCGACCGCATCAAGGACATCTACATCTCCGGCGGCGAGAACGTCGCGCCGGCCGAGGTCGAGTACGCGCTCGGACTGCATCCGCTCGTCGAGTCGGCAGCCGTCGTCGGTGTGCCCGACCCGGTGTGGGGTGAGCGCGGAGTGGCGTTCGTCGTACCGGTGACCGGCGGGCTGCTGTCTGCCGACGAGGTGCTCGCGCACGCGCGCCGCAACCTCGCCGCGTTCAAGGTTCCCGTGCATGTGGAGTTCGTCGAGTCGCTGCCGCGCTCGTCGATCGAGAAGCTCGCGCGCTCCCGGCTTCGGGATCGCGCACGAGACCTCCTGGAAGGTGTGCATCATGACCATTCCCGATGAGCTGATCGACGGCGAGGCCGGGTTCGTCTCGCCCGCCACCGGCCGCCCGCTGACCAAGCGCGGCGAGGCGACCCGCCGCCGCCTCCTCGAGGCGGCCGAAGTGGTCTTCGCCGAGCAGGGGTACCACGAGGCGTCGATCGTCAAGATCACCGAGCGCGCCGGCATCGGCCTGGGCACCTTCTACCTCTACTTCGACAGCAAGCAGTCGATCTTCGAGGCGCTCGTGATCGACCTCAACCGTCGCGTGCGCCACTCGATGTCGGAGGCGATGGCCGGGGCATCCTCTCGCCTGGAAGCCGAACGCGCGGGTTTCACGGGATTCTTCCGCTTCACCGCCGAGCATCCCGGCGCTGTACCGGGTCGTGCGCGAGGCCGAGTTCGTCTCGCCGGAGACGCTCCGACTGCACTACACGCGCATCGTCGAGGGCTACGAGGCCGGGCTGCGCGCCGCACAGGACGCCGGCGACGTCGACCGCGCTCTGGACCCCGAGGTCACCGCGTGGGCGCTCATGGGCATGGGCGAGCTGATCGGCATGCGCTTCCTGCTGTGGGAGAGGGATGCCGCCGGCACGCCGCCGTCGGTCCTTGACCCGCAGGTCTTCGACGACATGATGCGGTTCATCGACAACGCGCTGGCGCCGCGACGCGCCGCCGGCACGGCAACGGACGACCAGCCGGTACGGCAACGGAAGGTGCGGACGCATGACGGAGCAGGATCTGAAGGGCAAGCGCGCGCTCGTCACCGGCGGCGCGAGCGGCATCGGCCTCGCGTGCGTGCGCGAGTTCGCAGCCCGCGGCGCGCATGTCGTCGTCGCCGACCACCACGTCTACCTCACCGAGTCCATCGCCGACGAGGTCGGCGGAGACGCGTGGCTGATCGACCTCGCCGAGACGAAGGCGCTCGATGAGGTCTCGCTCGATGCGGACATCCTGGTCAACAACGTCGGCATCCAGCGGGTGAGCCCGATCGTGGACTTCGACCCGGAGGACTTCCGCCTGATGCAGCGGCTCATGGTCGAGTCGCCGTTCCTGCTCATCCGGGCGGTCCTTCCCGGCATGTACCGCCGGGGTTGGGGCCGCGTGGTGAACGTGTCGAGCGCGCACGGGCTGCGGGCGAGCGCGTTCAAATCGGCATACGTCACGGCAAAGCACGGACTGGAGGGGCTGTCCAAGGTCACCGCCCTCGAGGGCGCACCGTACGGCGTGACCAGCAACTGCATCAATCCCTCGTACGTGCGCACTCCGCTCGTCGAGAGCCAGATCGCCGATCAGGCGCGGGTGCACGGCATCCCCGAGGACGAGGTTCTCGAGAAGGTGCTGCTGACCGAGAACGCGATCAAACGGCTCATCGAGCCCGAAGAGGTCGCCTCGCTGGTCGGCTGGCTCGTGTCCGACAACGCCGGGATGGTGACCGGCGCCTCGTACACGATGGACGGCGGGTGGACGGCTCGATGAGTCGGTACCGCACCATCGACGTCGCCGTGGACGGTGGCGACCTGCGCGTAGGCCTGTGGGACCCGTCGACGCGGCTCAGCGACCGGGGCGGGTCGGCGGATGCCGCGCCCGCGGTGCTGCTCATCCACGGGGTGACGGCATCCCACCTCTCCTGGCCGCTCGTGGCGGAGCGCCTGCCGGATGCCCGTGTGATCGCGCCCGATCTTCGCGGCCGCGGCCGCAGCAACGGACTCGCAGGCCCCGCGGGCCTGCACGCGCACGCCCGGGATCTGGTCGCGGTGCTCGACGCGGTCGGCGTGGACCGCGCGGTCGTCGTCGGCCACTCGATGGGGGCGTTCGTCGCCCTCGTGCTGGGGGAGCTGTATCCCGAACGGGTGTCGCGCATCGTGCTCGTGGACGGCGGACTGCCGCTGGATCTGCCGGACGGCCTCTCGCCGGACGAGGTCATCAAGCTGGTCCTCGGGCCGACCGCCGAGCGTCTCGCGATGCGCTTCGCGTCCGTCGACGCGTACCGCGACTTCTGGCGTGCGCACCCCGCATTCCGCCGGGATTGGTCGCCGACCCTCGAGGCGTACCTCGACTACGACCTCGTGGGCGAGGCTCCGCAGCTGCGGCCGGCGACCAGCTACGCGACGCTCGAAGAGGATTCGATCGACCAGAACACCGGTACCGCGATCCTCGACGCGCTCGCGCACCTGCGGCATCCGACCGTGCTGCTGACCGCGGAGCGCGGACTGCTCGACCAGGTCCCGCCGCTCTACGCCGAAGACCGGCTGCCCGAGCTGCTGGATGCGTACCCGGGCCTGGAGCACATCGCCGTCGCGGACGTGAACCACTACACGATCGCGATGTCCGACCGGGGGGCGGATGCCGTCGCCGCGGTTGTGCGGGAGCAGCTGGACGCGCTTCGTCTCGCTTCGCTCGCTCAGCGACCGATTGGTTCCGGTCCCTGAGCGAGGGAGCGCAGCGACCGAGACGAAGGGCAGCGAGCGAGATCTACGCGCTCAGCGAGTGGTCGCCGCGACCCGCGTCGTGAGCTGATGCGCATGCGCCAGCAGCGTCCGGCCGAGGTCGGCGAGGCGGTCAGGGCCGAAGCGGAATTCGACCCCGGTCAGGCTCAAGGCCCACTGCGGGTGCCCCTCGCGTGTGAACACCGCAGCGCCGAGACCGAAGCTTCCCTCGACGATGAGGCCGGGGTTGAGCGCGTACCCCCGCGACTGGGTCTCGCGCAGCCGCGCGCGCAGCCGCTGCTCGCCGTGCGCGGCGCCCCACTCGGTCGCCAGCTCAGGGTGCCGGTCGAAGTACGCGTCCACATCG
The DNA here is from genome assembly GCA_963713325.1 of uncultured Actinomycetota bacterium. GTDB lineage: Bacteria > Actinomycetota > Actinomycetes > Actinomycetales > Microbacteriaceae > Microbacterium. The sequence continues at coordinate 209,973 of CAVQLL010000012.1, read as the reverse complement.
TGAGGAGGCAGGAAGGCGAGGATGGCAAGGCCCGCGGATGCGACGCCGAGCGGAAAGCGCACGCCCTCGGACAGCACGAAGGATCGGATCGGGAAGCTGCCTTCTTCGCGCAGGAGGCACACGGTCTCATCCCCTCGTCGCACGGAGAGGAACGCACTCTCCTCGGTGCGCACGGCGAGCGACCGCACGATGTCTCGCGCGATACCGGTGATGTCGTAGCGGGATGCCGCGACCGTTCCCATCAGATACAGCTCCGGCCCCGGCATCCAGCGTCCGCTGCGATCGTCCTGGTCGACGAGCCCCTCCTGGCGGAGCGCGGACAGGAGCCGGTGCGCCGTGGGGCGCGTGAGCTCGGCGCGGCGGGCGAGGTCGGCGACGGTCAGCCCGTCGTCGGTCGCCTGGGTCACCAGCCGCAGCAGTCGCGCGGCGCGCGCGACCGACTGCGCGCCGGGCACGGACCTTTGTCGAGAAGCGTCCACGATATGGACACTATGCCGATGGTGCTCCACATCGCAACAAGCCCCGTGCGTCGGCGCCGCGCGGAGCGCAGGATGGGATCACGAGTTCACCCAGACACGAGTTCACCCAGACACGAGTTCACCCAGACACAGGAGTCGCACGTGATCGACAAGACTTACGCGTCCGCCGCCGAGGCCGTCGCCGACATCCCGGATGGCGCGACCCTCGCGGTCGGCGGGTTCGGGCTCTCGGGCAATCCGATCGCCCTCATCGAAGCCCTGCTCGCGCAGGGGACGACCGACCTCAGCATCGTCAGCAACAACTGCGGTGTCGATGACTGGGGTCTCGGCGTCCTGCTGAACGCGAAGCGCATCCGCAAGATGACCTCGTCGTACGTCGGCGAGAACAAGGAGTTCGAGCGCCAGTTCCTCTCCGGCGAGCTGGAACTCGAGCTCACACCTCAGGGCACGCTCGCCGAGAAGCTGCGAGCCGGCGGCTCGGGCATCGCGGCGTTCTACACGCAGACGGGCGTCGGCACCCAAGTCGCCGAGGGCGGCCTGCCGCGCCGCTACGACGGCAGCGGCGGCATCGCGGTGGCCTCACCCGTCAAGGACGTGCGCGCGTTCGACGTCACCGGAACGAGCCAGGACTACGTGCTCGAGGAGGCGATCGTCACGGACTTCGCACTCGTGCACGCCGCCAAGGGCGACCGGTTCGGCAACCTCGTCTTCAACAAGGCGGCGCGCAACTTCAACCCGCTCGCCGCGATGGCGGGGCGCGTGTGCATCGCGCAGGTCGAAGAGCTGGTCGAACCGGGGAAGCTGGACCCCGACACCGTGCACCTGCCGGGCATCTACGTCCACCGCATCCTCGAAGTCGGACCCGACATCGAGAAGCGCATCGAGCGCCGCACCGTGTCGGTCGAGCAAGCGGCATCCCGCCCGATGCCGGAAGGAGCGTGACCCCATGGCACTGTCCCGCAACGAGATGGCAGCCCGCGCGGCAGCCGAGCTCGCCGACGGCTCGTACGTGAACCTCGGCATCGGCATCCCGACGCTCGTTCCGAGCAACCTGCCCCCGGGCGTACGGGTGACCCTGCAGTCCGAGAACGGCATCCTCGGCGTCGGGCCGTACCCGACTGACGAGAACGTCGACCCCGACCTCATCAACGCCGGCAAGGAGACGGTCACCGTCCTTCCCGGGGCCGCGTTCTTCGACTCGGCGACGAGCTTCGGCATGATCCGCGGCGGCAAGATCGACGCGGCCATCCTCGGCGCGATGCAGGTCTCGGCTGGGCGGCGATATCGCGAACTGGATGATCCCCGGCAAGATGGTGAAGGGCCCGGGTGGCGCGATGGACCTCGTGCACGGCGCTGCAAAGGTCGTCGTCCTGATGGAGCACGTCGCGCGCGACGGCTCCGCCAAGATCGTGAACGAATGCTCGCTGCCGCTGACCGGTCGGGGCGTCGTCGACCGCATCATCACCGACCTCGCCGTCATCGACGTGACCGATGAGGGACTCGTCCTCGTCGAGCTCGCGCCCGGGGTGACCGTCGACGAAGTGGTCGCTGCGACCGAACCCGAGCTGATCGTGCCGGAGCACGTCGGCTCGGTCGAACTCGCTCGGCCGAACTTAAGGTCGATGTACGAACAACGACGACGTCGTCATCGTCGCCGCGGCGCGGACGCCGCAAGGGCGACTCAAGGGCCAGCTCGCACCCCTCACCGCGGTGCAGCTCGGCAGCGCCGCGATCCGCGGAGCACTCGAGCAGGGCGGTGTCGCCCCCGAATCGGTCGACGCGGTCCTGGTCGGACAGGTTCTTCCGGCCGGTTCGGGCCAGAACCCCGCCCGCCAAGCCGCCGTCGGTGCCGGCATCCCGTGGGATGTGCCCTCGGCATCGGTCAACAAGGTGTGCCTGTCGGGCCTGACGGCCATCATCGACGGCGCGCGCATGATCGCCGTCGGCGACGCAACCGTCGTCGTCGCGGCAGGCATGGAGTCCATGACCCGTGCGCCGCACCTGCTCATGGGATCGCGCGACGGATGGACCTACGGCTCCGTCGAGGTTCTCGACCACATGGCGTACGACGGGCTGACCGACGCATACGACCGCGAGAGCATGGGCGCCTCGACCGAGCGGCACAACGACCGGCTCGAGGTCACCCGCGAGATGCAGGATGCTGTGGCCGCCCTCTCTCACCAGCGTGCCGCCGCCGCCATCGAGGCGGGCGTGTTCGACGCCGAGATCGTGAGGATCGAGATCCCGCAGCGCAAGGGCGACCCCGTGGTCGTCACGACCGACGAGGGCGTCCGCCCCGAGACGACGGTCGATACGCTCGGCAAGCTGCGCGCAGCCTTCGCCGAGGGCGGATCGATCACGGCAGGCAACTCCTCGCAGATCTCGGACGGCGCGTCCGCTGTCGTGCTCACGACGCGCTCCCACGCCGACGAGAACGGCTGGCCCGTGCTCGCCGTCGTCGGTGCGTCGGGTCAGGTCGCGGGTCCCGACAACTCGCTGCACGCGCAGCCCGCTCGCGCGATCGAGAAGGCGTGCCAGAAGCAGGGAATCACCCCGGCCGATCTCGACGTCGTCGAGATCAATGAGGCGTTCGGCGCCGTCGTGGCTCGCTCGCAGGTCGAGCTGGGCCTTTCGGACGACGTCGTGAACATCCACGGCGGCGGCATCGCGATCGGGCACCCCATCGGAGCGTCGGGCAACCGGCTCGTCGTGCACGCCGTGCACGAACTGGTCCGTCGCGGTGGAGGAACCGCGGCCGTCGCTCTGTGCGGCGGCGGCGGACAGGGCGACGCCCTCATCCTCACGCGCTGACCCCGGGGTCTGCTGTGCGGGGAACAGGGTCATCGGCATGACGCTGACCCCCGGGTTGCAGCATGGGGAATAGGGTCATCGGCATGACCACGCTCACGCCGCTGACCGCAGACGACCACGACGACTGGCTGCCCCTGTGGTGGGGGTACCTCGAGTTCTACGAGTCCGAGCTGACCACCGCGCAGACCGAGCTCACGTTCGCGCGGCTGATCGATCCCGCCGACGATGTGCACGGGGTCATCGCGCGCGACGAGTCGGGGCGCGCGATCGGATTCGTGCACTGGCTGACCCATCCCTCGACGTGGTCGGTCGGGCCGTACTGCTACCTGGAGGATCTGTTCGTCCATCCCGATGCGCGGGGGAGCGGCGCCGGCGCCGCGCTGATCGAGCACGTCCGATCATGGGCCGAGCAATCGGGATGCGACAAGGTGTACTGGCTCACGCAGAGCGAGAACCGCAGAGCGCGGGCGCTCTACGACCGCGTGGCGCAGGACACCGGCTTCGTGCACTACGAGATCGATCTGCCCTCTACTGGTGCAGGTGCCTCCTGAAGAGCTTCTGAGCCTTCGGGGCGACGGGGGAGTCGGTCGCGACGAGCTTGCCGACCGATGCCCGGCGGGTGTCGACGATCGTGCCGATGGCGAGTGCGAGCGAGATGCCCCAGCTCAGCCACGCCAAGCCCACGCGCCACGTGAATCGCTCCTCGCTGCGCAGCCCTCGCAGCAGCGCGATGCCGCCCATGACCGCCGTGAGGATGCCTGTGCCGAAGAGGTACTTGCGCATGCGACAACGTTATCGGCCGCCCGGACCCTGCGGGGACTCTTGACAATCGCCGCACTGCCGAACCTGCGACGCCGTCGGCGCGCATGCGTTGCGCTGTTAGCCTGGAATTTCCCCGGGGTCAGGAGCGCGTGTGGGCAAGGCCGAGTTCGTCGTCGTCGCCAACCGGCTCCCCGTGGACCGGACTGTCGACGCTGACGGGGCGGATGCCTGGCGGCGCTCACCCGGGGGCCTCGTCACCGCGCTCGAGCCCGTGATGCAGAAGGCGGACGGGGCGTGGGTCGGCTGGGCCGGCCAGCCCGACGTCGATGTCGAGCCCTTCGACTTCGAGGGCACGCACCTCGTTCCGGTGACTCTCAGCGCGGAGGACGTGGAGCTCTACTACGAGGGCTTCTCGAACGACACGATCTGGCCGCTGTACCACGACGTCATCGCCGAGCCCCGCTACAGCCGGGTGTGGTGGGACGCGTACGTGCGGGTCAACCGCCGGTTCGCCGAGGCGGCGGCAGACGCTGCCCACGAGAACGCGATCGTGTGGGTGCAGGACTATCAGCTCCAGCTCGTGCCGAAGATGCTGCGTGAGCTGCGCCCCGATCTGACGATCGGCTACTTCCACCACATTCCCTTCCCGGCATACGGCTTGTACTCGCAGCTGCCGTGGCGGCGGCAGGTGCTCGAAGGGCTGCTCGGCGCGGACGTCATCGGCTTCCAGCGCGTCGCGGATGCCGGCAACTTCGCCCGCGCTGTGCGCCGGCAGCTGCGGTACGAGACGAAGGCCTCCGGCATCACCGTGCCCGCCGGCGACGGGACGACCCGTCTCGCGCTGGCGAAGGCCTTTCCGATCTCCATCGACGCGTCGTCCTATATCCAGCTCGCGCAGCGCGAGGACGTGCGCGCGCAGAGCGCGCGAGATCCGCGAGAGCCTCGGCAACCCGAAGCGGATCTTCCTCGGCGTCGACCGGCTCGACTACACGAAGGGCATCCGCCACCGGCTCAAGGCCTACGGCGAGCTGCTCACCGAAGGACGTCTGAGCGTCGAGGACGTCACACTCGTCCAGGTGGCAAGTCCCAGCCGGGAGCGCGTCGCGGCGTACATCCAGCTGCGCGACGAGATCGAGCTCACCGTCGGCCGCATCGACGGCGATTTCGACACGATGGGCCACACGGCGATCCGCTACCTGCACCAGGCGTACCCGCGCGAGGAGATGGTGGCGCTCTTCCTCGCAGCGGACGTGATGCTCGTCACCGCACTCCGAGATGGGATGAACCTCGTGGCGAAGGAATACGTCGCCTCGAGGGCCGACAACCGCGGCGTGCTCATCCTCAGCGAGTTCGCGGGGGCCTCCGACGAGCTCGGCACCGCGGTGCGGGTCAATCCCCACGACATCGAAGGGCTCAAGGACGCCATGATGCGCGCAGTCGAGATGCCGCCAGCCGAACAGGGTCGCCGAATGCGGGCACTCCGGCGGAAGGTTCTCGAGCACAGCGTCGAAGACTGGTCGCGCGAGTTCCTCGAGGCCCTGGACGTGTTCCACGACAAGCGCGAGCGCAGCGCGTGAGTCCGCTCGAGGACGCAGAGGCGGTGCAGGACGCGCTGCGGGCCGTCGCGGCATCCGATCGCCTGCTGGTGGCCCTGGACTTCGACGGCACGCTCGCGCCGCTCGAGGACGAGCCGATGAGTGCCCGCGCCCTGCCGGAGGCGGCCGCCTCCGTCGCCGCGCTCGCAGCGCTGCCCGAGACACCTGTCGCATTCGTGTCGGGTCGGAGCCTGCACGACCTGCGCGAGATCGCCGAGCACCTCGACGATTCGCCGATCCATCTCGCGGGCTCGCACGGAGCGGAGTTCTGGGTACCGGGGCAGGGCGTGCTCGAGACCGATGACGACGATGCGGCGCACGCGCTGCGCGACGAGCTTCGCGATGCCATGAGCGCCGAGGTCGGCGGGCTCGAAGGCGTCTGGGTCGAGCCGAAGACGTTCGGGTTCGGCATCCACACGCGCGTCGCGACGCCCGAGGACGCACAGCGGGCGTGGGATGCCGCGGACCGACTCGTCGAGGCTCGAGCGCCGCACTGGCGTCGCCGCACCGGCCACAACATCGTGGAGTACTCCTTCCGGCATGAGGGGAAGGACTCCGCGATCGCCGCATTGCGTCAGCGGCTCGGCGCCACGGCGGTGCTCTTCGCCGGTGACGACGTGACCGACGAGGACGCGCTGGCGAGCCTCGGCGGGAGCGACCTGGGCATCCGCGTCGGCGCCGGCGAGACCGCGGCGACCGTGCGCCTGGCCGGGATCCCCGAACTCGCCGCTGCGCTGCAGCAGCTCGCGGAGATGCGCCGGTCCCGGAGCGAATAGGCGCTCGTCGGGGCACCGCCGGCCTCGCTCTCGGGAGAGCCGACCGCCGCGCGGGAATAGACTCACAGAATGCCTCCGCTCGACAGCAACAGCATCGATATCAAGCCCCGCAGCCGCGTCGTCACCGACGGCATCGAGGCCACGACATCCCGGGGCATGCTGCGCGCCGTCGGCATGGGCGACGCCGACTGGGACAAGCCGCAGATCGGGATCGCGTCGAGCTGGAACGAGATCACACCCTGCAACCTGAGCCTCGATCGCCTCGCGCAGGGCGCGAAGGAGGGAGTGCACGCCGGTGGCGGCTACCCCCTCCAGTTCGGCACGATCTCGGTGTCGGACGGCATCTCGATGGGCCACGAGGGTATGCACTTCTCGCTCGTGTCGCGTGAAGTCATCGCCGACTCGGTCGAGACCGTCGTGATGGCCGAGCGCCTCGACGGCACCGTGCTGCTCGCCGGGTGCGACAAGTCGATCCCCGGCATGCTGATGGCCTCGGCCCGCCTCAACCTGTCGAGCGTGTTCCTCTACGCCGGATCGATCGCGCCCGGCTGGGTCAAGCTCAGCGACGGCGATGCTGAATGGCAGGAGGGGAAGGCCATCACGATCATCGACTCGTTCGAGGGCGTCGGTGCGTGCCTGGCCGGTCGCATGACGGAAGCCGATCTGAAGCGCATCGAGTGCGCGTTCGCCCCCGGCGAGGGCGCCTGCGGCGGCATGTACACCGCGAACACCATGGCATCCGTCGGCGAAGCACTCGGCCTGAGCCTGCCCGGCTCGGCCGCCCCGGCCGCAGCCGACCGCCGCCGCGACTACTACGCGCACCGCTCCGGCGAAGCCGTCGTCAATCTGCTGAAGCTCGGCATCACGACCGGCGACATCCTCACCAAAGAAGCATTCGAGAATGCGATCGCCCTGGCGATGGCTCTCGGCGGTTCGACCAACGTCGTCCTCCACCTGCTCGCGATCGCGCGCGAAGCCGACGTCGACCTGACGCTGCACGACTTCAACCGCATCGGCGACAAGACCCCGCACATCGCCGACATGAAGCCCTTCGGGAAGTACGTCATGAACGACGTCGACCGCCATGGCGGCATCCCGGTCGTCATGAAGGCGATGCTCGACGAGGGCCTGCTGCACGGCGACGCGCTCACGGTGACGGGCAGGACGCTGGCTGAGAACCTCCGTGAACTCGACCCGGACCCCGTGGACGGCGACGTCATCCATCGACTCGACGACCCGATCCACGCGACCGGCGGAATCACGATCCTGCACGGGTCCATCGCCCCTGACGGGGCCGTGGTGAAGTCGGCCGGCTTCGACGCCAACGTCTTCGAAGGGCCGGCCCGCGTGTTCGAGCGCGAGCGTGCCGCAATGGACGCCCTCGAGGCCGGCCAGATCGCCGCCGGCGACGTCGTCGTCATCCGCTACGAGGGGCCCAAGGGCGGCCCCGGCATGCGCGAAATGCTCGCGATCACCGCCGCCATCAAGGGCGCAGGGCTCGGAAAAGATGTACTACTCTTGACGGACGGCAGATTCTCAGGCGGCACAACCGGCCTTTGCATCGGCCACATAGCACCCGAAGCGGTGGACGCTGGTCCCATCGCCTTCGTGCGCGATGGTGATCTGATACGGGTCGATATCGCGGCTCGCACTCTCGACCTACTCGTCGACGAGGCTGAGCTGGGTTCCCGCCGCTCTGGCTGGGAGCCGCTTCCTCCGCGCTATACCCGTGGCGTCCTGGCCAAATACTCGAAACTCGTGCGCTCCGCTGCGGAGGGTGCGGTCACGGGATAACGCCTGCCCCCAGAATCCAATCTCTCGACAGAGGATCATCATCATGCCCGCCGAATCAGCCACGGCCATCCCCCGGCCACCCGCTCGCACCGCGCCCGCGTCCGCGCCCGTGCTCACGGGCGCGCAGGCGGTCGTCCGCTCGCTCGAGCTGCTCGGCGTCACCGACGTCTTCGGCCTGCCGGGCGGCGCGATCCTGCCGGTGTACGACCCGCTGATGGACAGCACCGAGCTGCGCCACATCCTCGTCCGGCACGAGCAGGGCGCAGGTCACGCCGCCGAGGGCTACGCGTCGGCATCCAACAAGGTCGGGGTCGCGATCGCGACGTCCGGCCCTGGTGCCACCAACCTCGTCACCGCGATCGCCGACGCCTACATGGACTCCGTGCCGATCGTGTGCATCACCGGGCAGGTCTTCTCGAACCTCATGGGAACGGACGCCTTCCAGGAAGCAGACATCGTCGGCATCACGATGCCGATCACGAAGCACTCGTTCCTCGTGAAGCGTGCCGAGGACGTTCCTGCTGCCATCGCCGCGGCCTTCGAGATCGCGGGCACAGGTCGACCAGGCCCCGTGCTGGTCGACATCACGAAGGACGCGCAGCAGGCCGAGGCCCCGTTCGTCTGGCCGCCGAAGATCGACCTGCCCGGCTACCGCCCGGTCACCAAGGCGCACGGCAAGCAGATCCAGGCCGCGGCCCAGCTGCTCGCCGAAGCGAAGAAGCCCGTGCTGTACGTCGGCGGCGGCGTCATCCGCTCGCGCGCGTCGAAAGAGCTCCTGACGCTCGCCGAGACCACCGGCGCACCTGTCGTCACGACGCTCATGGCGCGCGGCGCGTTCCCCGACTCGCACTCGCAGCACCTCGGCATGCCGGGGATGCACGGCACGGTCCCCGCGGTACTCGCGCTGCAGGACGCTGACCTGCTCGTCTCTCTGGGCGCGCGCTTCGACGATCGCGTGACCGGCAAGGCGGCGCTGTTCGCACCGCACGCGAAGGTCGTGCACGTCGACATCGACCCGGCCGAGATCGGCAAGATCCGCGCGGCCGACGTGCCGATCGTGGGCGACCTGAAGGACGTCCTCGTCGACCTCGAGGCAGCCTTCCGCGGCCAGATCGCCGGCGCCGCGCCCGACACCGATGAATGGTGGTCGTTCCTGGACGGCCTGCGCGACGAGTTCCCGCTCGGGTACACGCAGCCGACCGACGGTCACATGTCGCCGCAGTACGTCATCTCACGCATCGGTGCGCTGACCGGACCGGAGGGCATCTATGCCGCCGGGGTCGGCCAGCACCAGATGTGGGCGGCGCAGTTCATCAAGTACGAGCGTCCGAACGCATGGCTCAACTCGGGCGGTGCCGGAACGATGGGCTATTCGGTGCCCGCGGCGATGGGTGCCAAGGTCGCCGAGCCGAACCGTCACGTGTGGGCGATCGACGGCGACGGATGCTTCCAGATGACCAATCAGGAGCTCGCGACCTGCACGATCAACAACATCCCGATCAAGGTCGCGATCATCAACAACTCGTCCCTGGGTATGGTGCGCCAGTGGCAGAGCCTGTTCTACGACGGCCGCTACTCGCACACCGACCTCAACACCGGTCACGGCACGGTCCGCATCCCCGACTTCGTGAAGCTCGCGGAGGCGTACGGCTGCCTCGCGATCCGCGTCGAGAAGGAGGAGGACGTGGATGCCGCGATCACGCTCGCACTGGAGACCAATGATCGTCCGGTGGTCATCGACTTCGTCGTGAGCGCCGATGCGATGGTGTGGCCGATGGTGCCGCAGGGCGTCAGCAACAGCTACGTCCAGTATGCGAAGGACCACTCGCCGGCGTTCGAAGAGGAGGCCTGAGCCATGTCGACTCACGTGCTGAGCCTCCTCGTGGAGGACAAGCCGGGTCTGCTGACCCGGGTCGCTGGGCTGTTCGCCCGTCGTGGCTTCAACATCGAATCGCTCGCGGTGGGCGTGACCGAGGTGCCGGGGCTCTCGCGCATCACGGTCGTGGTCGACGTCGACGAGCTGCCGCTGGAGCAGGTGACCAAGCAGCTGAACAAGCTGATCAACGTCATCAAGATCGTCGAGCTCGACATGACGTCGTCGGTGCAGCGCGAGCACATGCTCGTGAAGGTGCGCGCCGACAACGCGACCCGCTCGAACGTGCTCGAAGTCGTGAATCTCTTCCGCGGATCCATCGTCGACTACGCGTCGGACGCGCTCGTCGTCGAGGTCACCGGCGACAAGGGCAAGGTGGATGCGTTCCTCCGCGCTCTCGAGCCGTTCGGCATCAAGGAGCTCGCACAGTCCGGCCTGCTCGCCATCGGGCGCGGCGGCAAGAGCATCACCGAGCGCGTGCTGCGCGGCTGACCAACCCTTCGAGCGTTTCGTCTCGCTTCGCTCGCTCAACGACCGAATACACAAGGAGAACCATTCCCATGGCCGAGATCTTCTACGACGCCGATGCCGACCTGTCGCTCATCCAGAGCAAGAAGGTCGCGATCGTCGGCTACGGCTCGCAGGGCCACGCCCACGCCCAGAACCTCCGCGACTCAGGTGTCGAGGTCGCCATCGCGCTGAAGGACGGTTCGCGCTCGACCGCCAAGGCCGAGGAGGACGGCTTCGAGGTCAAGAGCGTCGCCGACGCCACCGAATGGGCTGACGTCATCATGATCCTCGCGCCCGACCAGCACCAGCGCGGAATCTACAACGAGAGCATCAAGGACAAGCTCACCCCGGGCAAGACCCTCGCCTTCGCGCACGGGTTCAACATCCGCTTCGGCTACATCGACGCTCCCGAGGGCGTCGACGTGATCCTCGTCGCGCCGAAGGCGCCGGGCCACACCGTGCGTCGCGAGTTCGTCGCAGGTCGCGGCATCCCCGACATCATCGCCGTCGAGCGTGACGCCTCCGGTACCGCATGGGACCTCGCCAAGTCGTACGCCAAGGCGATCGGCGGCACTCGCGCGGGCGTCATCAAGACCACGTTCACCGAAGAGACCGAGACCGACCTGTTCGGCGAGCAGGCTGTGCTCTGCGGCGGCACCTCGCAGCTGGTGCAGTACGGCTTCGAGACGCTCATCGAGGCCGGCTACCAGCCCGAGATCGCGTATTTCGAGGTGCTGCACGAGCTGAAGCTCATCGTCGACCTCATGTGGGAGGGCGGCATCGCCAAGCAGCGGTGGTCGATCTCCGACACGGCCGAGTACGGCGACTACGTCTCGGGCCCGCGTGTGATCGACCCGCACGTCAAGGAGAACATGCAGGCGGTTCTGGGCGACATCCAGTCGGGTGCGTTCGCGAAGCGCTTCATCGCCGATCAGGATGCCGGCGCCCCCGAGTTCCTCGAGCTCCGCGAGAAGGGTGCCCACCACCCCATCGAGGCGACCGGCAAGGAGCTGCGCTCGCTCTTCGCGTGGAAGCAGCAGGACTCCGACTACACCGAGGGCAGCGCCGCCCGCTGACCCTCCCTCCGACAGTCGGAGGATCGCACCGTTTCCGGATCGAAGCGGGTGTGATCCTCCGACCTCCGTGTGATCCTCCGACTTTTCGGAGCCGCTCGGACAGGGCCGCCCTCCACAAGAGGGCGGCCCATTTTCATGCCCGGCGCACCGCTCTGCGCGTCCCGGGCACGGTGTCGCCGCCGGGTCGTCACGAGCGGATGCGTATCTGGGCGGCGCGCGATCGCTCTTTCCTGGCGAGTCTCTTCGACCGGACCACCCGGGCGTCAGGGGCGCAGCCGCCCGTGTGCGGCTCGCATCGTGATTCGCATTGAGCCTCATCGCTGAAAGCGATCGACCCACCCGGGTCACACATTGATTGGAGAAAGAAGTGAACACCAGCACCAACACGCGAGGGACATCGTCGTCCTTCCGTCGTGCAGTACCTGTCCTGGCGATCGTCGCGTTGGCGGTCGGACTGGCAGCCTGCCAGACACCGCCGCGCGGATCCGCCGTGCCGCAGGCACCGGTCATCCAGCCCGCAGAGGTTCCGGCGGGCGTCGACATCAATCGGCCGGCCGATCGGATCGTCGAGCAGATCGAACGTCGAAACCGCGACGTCAACCTGCCGAGCTGGACCGACCGCATCACCGCGGAGCTCGAGTACCAGGCACGCGAGGTCCACCTTCCGAGTTGGACCGACCGCATCACGGCGCAGGTCGAGTACGAGGCGTCTGTGTCGGTGAAGGACACCGACCAGTTCCGCGGCATGACCGCCGACCGCATCGAACGCGAAATCGCCGGGCTGCGGGCCCAATGACGTGCGGAACCGCACTCGCACCGGTACCGAGAGGGACTTGCTTCACCGAGAAGCAAGTCCCTCTCTCGTTGCCCTCTCGCTGCCGCCTCTCGTTGCCGCAATAGAAGGCTGTTTGTATCATCGGCACCCGCACGCGCTCCTCCCGTGTAGCCCGAATCAACGACGAGTCGGGCACAAAAGCCCAGATCAGAGCTGGTCCGGGTCACCCAGGAGGAAGCAAAGCCATGAACGCAATTTCCGAGAGCCGGTCGACATCCGCCGCGTCGCGCATCGCGCGAGGCATCGGAGTTGCCGCGCTCAGCACCATCCTCGTTGCCGGACTCGCCGGATGCATGACCGGTCGAGTCGCCAGCGGAGCCGTCCATCAGAACGCACCCGCGCCCGCCGGCATCGACCTGACGCAGACTGCAGACCGCATGGCCGAGCAGCTCGCCCAGCAGGCGGCCGCGAACCGTGCGAACAGCATCCGCTTCGCCGGCGTGCCGGCCGACCGTGTCGCCGAGGCGCTGGCACGCGAGGCCCAGGCAACCCAGGTGACGCAGGTCACGCCGACCAACCCCTACCCGGGGACGCCGGCCGACCGCATCGAGTACCGCATCGAGCGCCTGCAGCCCCAGTGAGGTGTGCGCGCGCTCCACGTGTGCCCGGCTGACCATGCGACCTCAAAAGTCGCACAGCCGGGCACACTCGCGTGCAGGCCGCGCCCCGTGGGTGGGCCCCTTGTGCCGGCCACTCGCCTCTGCGACCGTGTCGGTATCAGCCGCACCCGTCGTCGCTCTTCTCGGGTGAGGTTGGGGGGAGATCTCCGTCACGAAGGGATCTGCGATGAACGTCGAACCGTGGGGTACGACCGGGCCCGGAGCAATGACTCTGGTGGTCCCCGGCATCCAATATCTGCTCCGAGCGCATGGCCACGCCATCGTCGTCGACGGCGACTACGGCCCCGCGACCACTGCCGCCGTGACGGCGGTTCAGTCTGCTGCCGGCGTCACGGCCGATGGGATCGTGGGTCCGCAGACGTGGCCGCACCTCGTCATCACCACCCAGAACGGATCATCGGGCGATGCGGTCCGCGCGGTGCAGCAGTTCGGGCTCGTGCCGTCGCCGGGCATCGACCCGCTCGTCGTGGACGGCTCGTTCGGGCCGATCACCGAGGACCGCGTGCGGTTCTTCCAGGAATCGTGGGGACTCACGCAGGACGGGATCGCCGGCCGCGAGACGTGGTCGTTCTTCAGCACCTTCCAGCCCGGGCCGCGCCCGTGGCCGCTCGTGAAGGTCGGCGCGACGCAGGCGACCAACTGGCGTGTGCTCCCCGCCCAGTACCTGCTGCGGGTGCGCGGTGCGACGATCGTCGCCGACGGGGCCTACGGTCCGCTCAGCGGCGAGGCGACCCGCACGTTCCAGATGACTCTGCGCGCGACGTTCATCAGCACGACCCTCGGGCAGCTCGACTGGCCGTCACTGATCGAGACCGTCCAGCTGGGCGACACCGGAGACGCCGTGCGCGCTGCGCAGACGCTTCTGCCCGGTCCGCTGACCGTGGACGGTGACTTCGGGCCGCTGACGGATGCCGCGGCGAAGCAGTTCCAGACGATGTTCGCCCCGCCCGCAGACGGAATCGTCGGCCCGGAGACGTGGCACGCGCTGGTGCAGCGAAGATTCGACTGAGCGCGCACCGCCCGCCGCTACGCTAGGCCTATGGCTCCCGGCAGAGACGACGACGCGCTCGCGTGGGATGGCGACGACGATCCGACTCTCGACGTGGGGCAGGCGCCGTCCAAGCCGATCGACGACGAGCCGACGGTGTCCGAGCCGGACGCTCCGGCGACCACGAAGAAGGACGAACCGGAGGGGACGGATGCCGCCCCGGCGACCCTGCCGCAAGGGTTCACCGCGGTCGGCAAAGGCAGCGACGAGGTCGGCCGCGTCAACCGCGACGGCACGGTCACGATGCCGGGCGACCGCCGGCCGATGGGCAATGCGACTCTCATCAGCCTCGGCATCCTCGGCGGCATCTACCTGATCTACGCGGTCGGCTGGATCATCGGCGGCCTGCGGCTTCAGGGCCGCGCCCAGTACCTCGTCACCGACATCATGTACCAGGGCAGCCTCTGGCTGGCGGTGCTCGCGCCGCTCCTGTGGTTCGCGACCGTGTTCCTTCTCACCATGCGCTCCGCCGGCATGGGTGAGATTCGCTTGGCTCATCGCGGGCGTCGCGCTGCTGCTGCCATGGCCGTTCATCATGATCGGGGCGGTGGGACAATGAGCGACACGACGACGGATGCCGCGGCATCCGCTGACCGCCGGACTCCGACGTGGCTCGTCGCGACGATCGGCGGTGCGTTCGGCCTGTTCTACGCGTACGCGGTGTGGAATGCGCTCGGCAACCTGATCCAGGCGGCGCAGCTGCCGACCGGCCTGAACGGTCTGGGATGGTTCATCTGGATCTTCGCCACGGTGTTCCCGATCATCGTGTGGGGGTTCGCGTTCGCGCTCGCGTACCGGCGTCCTGCGCACCACTTCATCCTCGTCATGTTCACGGGGCTCGCTCTGGTCGCGGTGTTCTGGCTCAACGTTGTCGCCTATACGACGCTGAACACGGCGTCGCTGCTGGGCTGAGGCGGCCCAGCCCGCGGTCACACGGACGGGGACACCTCGGGCGAGCGGCTAGAGTGTCACCTGAATGCGCCCCGATGGCGTGCGGCGCAGCATCCACTCGTCTTCAGGCCGCACACCCGCGTGCCCACCGCTCCAAAGGATCCGCTGTCGTGCCGAAGCCTGTCGTGCTCATCGCCGAAGAACTCTCTCCCGCCACGATCGACGCCCTGGGCCCGGACTTCGAAGTCCGTCTGGTCGACGGCACCGATCGCCCGGCGCTGCTTGCCGCGCTCGCCGACGCCAACGCGGTGCTCGTGCGCTCGGCGACCAGGATCGATGCCGAGGCGCTGCAGGCGGCGCCCGCGCTGAAGGTCGTCGCCCGCGCCGGGGTCGGGCCTCGACAACGTCGACATCAAGACCGCGACCACGGCGGGCGTCATGGTCGTGAACGCGCCGACATCGAACATCATCTCGGCCGCCGAGCTGACGATCGGCCACATCCTGAGTCTCGCCCGTCGCATCCCGGCCGCGCACGGCTCGCTGTCGCAGGGTCAGTGGAAGCGGTCGGCGTTCACCGGGACCGAGCTGTTCGAGAAGACGGTCGGCATCATCGGCCTCGGCCGCATCGGCGCGCTGATCGCGGCGCGGCTGAATGCGTTCGACATGAACGTGGTCGCATACGACCCGTACGTCACGAGCGCACGTGCGCAGCAGCTCGGCGTGCAGCTCGTGACCCTCGACGAGCTCGTCGAGCAGAGCGACTTCATCACGATCCACATGCCGAAGACGCCCGAGACGACCGGCATGATCGGCGCCGAGCAGCTGCGGCGCATGAAGCCGACCGCGTTCGTCGTCAACGTCGCGCGCGGCGGACTGATCGATGAGGATGCGCTCTTCGACGCGCTCACCGCGGGCGAGATCGCCGGTGCGGGGCTGGATGTCTTCAACTCCGAGCCGCCGATCGACAAGAAGCTGCTCGACCTGCCGAACGTCGTGGTCACCCCGCACCTCGGCGCGAGCACCGAGGAGGCGCAGGAGAAGGCAGGAGTGTCCGTCGCACGCTCCGTGCGGCTCGCCCTCGGCGGCGAGCTCGTGCCCGACGCCGTCAACGTCGCCGGCGGCGTCATCGACCCGTACGTGCGCCCCGGCATCCCGCTCGTCGAGAAGCTCGGACAGGTCTTCGCGGCCCTGTCGCACTCCCCGCTCACGAGCCTCGACGTCGAAGTGCACGGCGAGCTCAGCCAGTACGACGTCAGCGTGCTGAAGCTCGCAGCGCTCAAGGGCCTGTTCACGAACATCGTGAGCGAGAGCGTGTCGTACGTGAACGCCCCCCTGCTGGCCGAGCAGCGCGGGGTCGACGTTCGGCTCATCGTCGACGACGTGAGCGACGAGTACCGCAACGTGATCACCCTGCGCGGCGCGCTGTCGGACGGCTCGCAGCTGTCGGTCTCGGGCACGCTCACGGGCACGAAGCAGATCGAGAAGCTCGTCGGCATCAACGACTACGCGCTCGAGCTGCCGATCGAGCAGCACCACATCGTGATGCTCTACACCGACCGCCCGGGCATCGTCGCGATCTACGGACAGAAGTTCGGCGAGGCCAGCATCAACATCGCCGGCATGCAGATCGCGCGCAAGAGCGCCGGAGGTCAGGCGCTCAGCATCCTCACGCTCGACTCGCCCGTCAGCGACGAGCTCCTCGACGACGTGCAGAGCGCGATCCAGGCCGACCTGTTCCGCCAGATCGAGATCACCGAGTCCTGAGCCATGGTCGATCCCGCCTTCCGCAGCCTGGCGCTGGATGGCGTGGACCGGTTCGACTATGCGGACGTGATCCTGGTCAGCCGGCCGCCGTCGACTCCGTCCGACCCGCGTGTGTGGGCCGAGACGATGTTCTCGCCTTCGGGCGCTCCCATGCTCGTGAAGGCCGCGATGGGACTGCGGATGGCACTTGCGCCGATCATCGGACTGCGACCCGCGCCGCGGGGCGTGTTCGACGTGCGGCGGGTCGAGGGCGATGAGGCGCTGATCGAGTTCGTCGACGACCACCTGACGTTCTCGTGCGGCGTCGGGGTGGATGCCGCGACCGTCCGCGTCGCGACCGTCGTGCGATTCAACGACTGGCGCGGCAGGGTCTACTTCACGCCCGTCAGCCTCGTGCATCCGTGGGTCGTGCACGCGATGCTGCGCCGCACGCGACGGCTGCTCGTGCGCCGCGCTCAGTAGAGCATCAGGCCGCTGCGCCTCGGCCGTCGCGGCATCCGTCCGTTCGGCGCGCGGTGCCGGCGGTGTGTGTTCGCTACGGTGAGCGCATGCGTCTGATGAACGGTCCCGCTGCGCGCGTCGGCGGGTCCGCGGCGTCGTGGCTGCTGTTCGCTTTCTGCTTCACCCTGCTGTATCTGACTTCGGACCTCGTGATGCGGCTCGGGGGCTCATGCGCCAGCGGCGGCCCGTACTTCATCGAGACGCCGTGCCCCGACGCCGTGCTCGTCTTCGCACCGCTCAGCATCTTCGGCGGCATGGCCGCCGTGGCGATCGGACTGCTGTTCGCGCGCGGGTTCGGCACGCCGCTGGTCGTCTGGGCGTGGCCGATCCTGTTCGTCGGGCTCGGCATCGCCTTCCTCTTCGCCGCGTTCGTCCCGGGCGGGACCGCCAATCTCGTCGTGGCGATCGTCTTCATCGCGATGGGACTGGCGCCGCTGGTCATCGTGCTGCGCGTCGGTGCAGCCAGGCTGCTGATCGGAACGACCAACGTGCACGACCGCGCGTTCCGCGACGGCCGCGGTCCGACGCCGATCTTCCACTTCGGCGGCGACATCGACGACCGATCGGCCGCACCGGCGACGGCGGGGGACTGGGTGCTCGCACTCGGGATCTCGCTCCCGGCGATCGCGATCGGCACGTGGCTGGGGCTGATGCTGTTCCGCACGTCGACCACGCTGGCGGTGTAGCCGGGCGCACGCGGATGCCGCCGGCGGGGCTCAGCGCCCCGCGGCGGCCAGAACCAGAGCGATCAGCGCATCCAGTTCCGCCCCGGTCGGGACCGGCCCCGGGATCGACCCGCCCTGCAGAGCGTTGTTGAAGTACAGGCCGTCGCTCACGAGCATCACGAGGTCGAGGGCCGTCGCGTCCTTCGTGTGCGGACGCAGCGCGTCCTCCCACCGCACCCGGATCCCGCGCAGGGCCGAGCTCGCGCTGCCACTCCCGCCCTGCGCGAGCCGTGATGTGGCGATGATCACGCGGTCCAGCGGGTCGTTCTGCATGATCGAGGAACGCAGGAAGTAGGCGACCGCACCCTCGTCCGCTGTGGTGATCGCCTCGATGTCGACGTCGACGAGCCGGTTCAGCCGTTCGACGAGGCCCGCCTCGAGCGCTTCCCTGGAGCCGAAATGGTACAGAAGGCCGCCCTTGGACACTCCGGCCCGGCGAGCGGTCGCGTCCAGCGTCGCGGCTCTCTCGCCGTCCTCGACGAGGAGCTCCTCGAACGCGTCGAGCACGCTCTCGCGGGCGCGGGGAGGACGACTCATGGCCCGATCGTACTCATCGTCGTGTCAGCCACATCTGTTACTATACCGGCTGGACGGTATAGAAACTGAGGAAGTCATGACGAACACGCTGACCCGCACTCCGACGACGGTGGCCCCGCGCGTCGGATGGCGCGGCTGGGCAGCCCTCGTCGTGCTCATGCTGCCGGTCCTGCTGGTCTCGGTCGACAACACCGTGCTCAGCTTCGCGCTGCCGCAGATCGCGCTCGACCTCGAACCGACCGCGACGCAGCAGCTCTGGATCATCGACGCCTACCCGCTCGTGCTCGCCAGCCTGCTCGTGACCATGGGCGTGCTGGGCGACCGGTTCGGGCGGCGGCGGATGCTGCTCATCGGCGCCACCGGGTTCGGCCTCGTCTCGGCGCTGGCGGCCTTCGCACCGAGCGCCGAGTGGCTGATCGCCGCGCGCGCCGCCATGGGCGTGTTCGGCGCGATGCTGATGCCGTCGACCCTCTCGCTCCTGCGGAGCATCTTCACCAACCGCGACCAGCGCCGGATGGCGATCGCGGTGTGGGCCTCCGCCTTCTCCGCGGGCGCGGCGCTCGGACCCGTCGTCGGCGGGATCCTCCTCGAGCACTTCGCCTGGGGGTCGGTGTTCCTCATGGCGGTTCCCGGTGCTCGTGCCGCTGCTGGTGCTCGTGCCGATCCTCGTGCCTGAGAGCCGCGACCCGAATCCCGGCCGCTTCGATCCGCTGAGCGTCGTGCTGTCGCTGGCGACGATGGTTCCGATCGTCTACGCGATCAAGGAGTTCGCCGTGCACGGCGGCGAGAGCGCACTGCCGATCGTCCTCGTGGCGACCGGACTGGTGTTCGGCGTCCTCTTCGTGCGCCGCCAGAACCGCCTCGAGACGCCCATGCTCGACATGGGACTCTTCCGGCGCTGGACCTTCTCCGGCTCGGTGCTCGTCAACCTGCTGAGCGTCATCGGGCTCGTCGGCTTCCTCTACTTCGTCGCCCAGCACCTCCAGCTGATCGTCGGCCTTTCACCGCTCGAGGCCGGACTCGCCCTCGTGCCCGGTCTTCTGGCGATGATCGTCGCCGGCATCGGCGTCGTCCCGATCGCGAAGCGGGTCGCGCCGCGGATCGTCGTGCCCGCGGCCCTCGGCTTCTCGATCCTCGGGTATCTCCTGGTCGCCGTCAGCGCCAGCACGGGCGCCCTCCCACTTCTCATCGTCGCGTTCGTGTCGCTGGGCGTCGGCATCGGCGCAGCAGAGACCGTCTCGAACGAGCTCATCCTGGCGAGCGCTCCGCCGGCGAAGGCCGGGGCGGCCAGCGCGGTGTCCGAGACCGCGTACGAGCTCGGCGCCGTGCTGGGCACGACGATCATCGGAGGGCTCCTCGCGGCGTTCTATCGCGCCAACCTCGCACTCCCGGGCGGTCTGCCCGACACCGTGGCCGATGCTTCTCGCGAGACGCTCGCCGGTGCTGTCGCGGCATCCGACACCCTCGACGAGACGCTCGGGCAGGCGCTTCGGGATGCCGCCGCCCACGCCTTCGATGCAGGCGTCGGCGTCACGTCGCTCATCGGCGCCGGGCTGATCGTGGTCGCGGCGATCATCGCCGCGCTCACCCTCGGCGGTCGCCAGAAGCGCGAGCCCGTCGACCACTGAGTCACGGCGACTGCCCGCCCGTTCCCCGCCGCTACGCTGGCAGGGACAGAAGGAGCGCAATGTCGGGCGTGCAGGAAACAGGTGTGCTGAAGCTGGCCGTCATCCCGGGTGACGGCATCGGTCCCGAAGTCATCGCCGAGGCGGAGAAGGTGCTCGATGCCGCGACCGCGGGCTCCGGCATCCGGTTCGACAGGACGCGCTTCTCGCTGGGAGCCGCACGCTTCCTCGAAACCGGAGACACCCTGACCGACGATGACCTCGCGTCGATCAAAGCGCACGACGCGATCCTGCTCGGCGCGGTGGGGGGAGTGCCGGGCGACCCTCGCCTCAAGGACGCGAACATCGAGCGCGGCCTGCTGCTGAAGCTGCGGTTCGAGCTCGACCACTACGTCAACCTGCGGCCGTCGAAGCTCTACGCCGGTGCGCCTGGTCCGCTCGCCGACCCGGGGGTCATCGATTTCGTCGTCGTGCGCGAGGGCACCGAGGGTCCGTACGTCGGCAACGGCGGGTCGATCCGCCGCGGCACGCCGCACGAGGTCGCGAACGAGACGTCCGTCAACACCGCCTACGGCATCGAGCGCGTCGTGCGCTACGCGTTCGACCTCGCTGAGCGTCGCCGCCGGAAGCTCACCCTCGTGCACAAGACGAACGTCCTCGTGCACGCGGGAGGCATGTGGCAGCGGATCGTGAACGCCGTGGCATCCGAGCATCCCGGAGTCGCCGTAGACTATCTCCACGTCGACGCGGCGACGATCTTCCTGGTCACAAACCCGTCCCGATTCGACGTCATCGTCACCGACAACCTCTTCGGCGACATCCTGACCGACCTGGCCGGCGCCGTCACCGGTGGCATCGGCCTCGCAGCGTCCGGGAACATCAACCCGGATGGCGCGTTCCCGTCGATGTTCGAGCCCGTCCACGGTTCGGCGCCCGACATCGCGGGGCAGCAGAAGGCCGACCCTACGGCCGCGATCCTCTCCATCTCGCTCATGCTCGATCATCTCGGGCTGCACGACGAGGCACAGCGTGTCACCCGCGCTGTCGAGGACGACATCGACGGCCGCGGCGCCGCCGTTCGCACGACCGCCGAGATCGGCGACGCCATCGTCGAGCGGCTGCAGGCCTGACAGCACCGACTTCCCGCCCCGCGTGATCGCGGAGGCCGGGCGTAACCTAGAAGCGCCGGCACCGCCCGCGCACCGACCGCCAGGACGTGACATGACACTCATCGGAACCGACCCCGACACCGGACTCGCACAGCTCGAGTTCGCCGTGACCAAGAACCTCGCCGCGAAGAATCCCGCTCAGCGCGACGAGATCCTCGCCAACCCCGGCTTCGGGGTGCACTTCACCGATCACATGGTCGACATCTGCTGGTCGGTCGGCGGCGGCTGGCACCGCCCGCGCGTTCAGCCCTATGGGCCCATCACGCTGGATCCCGCCGCCGCGGTGCTCCACTACGGCCAGGAGATCTTCGAAGGCATCAAGGCCTACCGCCACGAAGACGGCTCGGTCCACACGTTCCGGCCCGACCAGAACGGCCGCCGCCTGCAGCGGTCGGCGCGACGCCTCGCGCTTCCCGAACTGCCCGTGTCGTACTTCATCCAGTCGCTGCGCGAGCTCATCGCGGTCGACGCCGCCTGGGTGCCGACCGGCGAGGACCAGAGCCTGTACCTGCGCCCCTTCATGTTCGCGAAGGAGGCGTTCCTCGGGGTCCGCCCCGCTCACAAGGTCAACTACTACGTGATCGCCTCCCCCGCCGGTGCGTACTTCAAGGGCGGCGTGCAGCCGGTCTCGATCTGGCTCAGCGAAGACTATGCGCGGGCCGGCAAGGGCGGCACGGGCGCGGCCAAGACCGGCGGAAACTATGCCGCGTCGCTGCTGCCGCAGTCCGAGGCGTACGAGCACGAGTGCGACCAGGTCGTCTTCCTCGACCAGGACCGCAACGTCGAAGAGCTCGGCGGCATGAACGTCGTCTTCGTGTACAAGGACGGCACGCTGGTCACCCCCGAGTCTCCGTCGATCCTCGAGGGCATCACCCGCGACTCGATCCTCCAGCTCGCAAGGGACCGCGGCCACAAGGTCGAGGGCCGTGCTGTGTCGTTCGACGAGTGGCGCCAGGGCGTCGCATCCGGAGACATCGTCGAGGTCTTCGCATGCGGCACGGCCGCCGTGGTCACCCCGATCGGCGCGCTCAAGGGCAAGGACTTCTTCGACGAGCAGCCGACCGGCTCGCTCGCGCTGGAGCTGCGCAAGGAGCTCACCGACATCCAGTACGGTCGCGCCGAAGACAAGCACGGCTGGCTGCTGCGCCTGGACGCCTGACCCGGCGTTCTTCACCGCGAGACTGCAACCCGGCGTCGAGACTGCGGGGAGACCCCTACGTCTCGGCCACCGGTTGCAGTCTCGCGGTCATTCAGCGGGCCGGTGACGGATGCCGCGTCCTGAGTAGGCTGAGCGAGTGAGGATCGCACGCTTCAGCCACCAGGACGCCATCCGCTACGGCATCGTCGACGACACCGATCTGGTGGTCCTCGAGGGCGATCCGATGTTCGCGGGCTTCGATACGACGGGGGAGCGCGTGCCGCTCGGCGATGTCGCCCTGCTGGCGCCGGTCATCCCGCGTTCGAAGGTCGTGTGCGTCGGTCGCAACTACCGGGCGCACGCCGAGGAGCTCGGCAACGAGGTTCCGGCGGAGCCGATGCTGTTCCTCAAGCCGAACACCGCGGTCATCGGGCCGGGCGATGTCATCGTCCGCCCACCGCAGTCGCAGTTCACCTCGTTCGAGGGCGAACTCGCGGTCGTGATCGGCTCGATCGCCAAGAACGTGTCGGTCGAGCGTGCGCCCGAGGTCGTCTTCGGGTACACGATCGCCAACGACATCACCGCACGCGACCTGCAGAAGACCGACGGGCAGTGGGCGCGCGCCAAGGGCTTCGACACGTTCTGTCCGCTCGGCCCCGCGATCGAGACCGACTTCGATGTCGCGAGTGCGACTCTCGAAACCCGCCTCAACGGCACTGTCGCGCAGAGTGCGCCGCTGACGGACATGATCCACTCGGTCGCCGACATCATCGCGTACGCGTCGGCGGCGTTCACGCTGCTGCCCGGCGACGTCATCCTCACCGGCACGCCCTCGGGCGTCGGACCGTTCGTCGCGGGCGACACGATCGAAGTGGAGATCTCGGGTCTCGGGACGCTCCGCAACACCGCGCGAGATGCGTGACACCGAGACGGATGCCGCGTCCGGCGAGGTTTCGCCCGACGAACTGAGCCGCGTCCGCCGTCGCACGATCTGGGTGCTCTCGGTCGGGCAGGTGCTGGGCGGCATCGCATTCGGAGCGACGATCTCGCTGGGCGCCGTGCTCGCGGCCGAGATCTCGGGCGACGAGGCGTTCTCGGGCCTGGCCACCGCGTTCATCACGCTCGGCGCCGCAGCCCTTGCCGTCCCCCTCGCCGCGTTCGCCAGCCGACGCGGTCGACGGATCTCGCTCGCGTCAGGCATGCTCCTCGCATTGGCGGGTGTCGCCGTCGTCGTGGTCGCCGCCGCGGTCGTCTCCTTCCCGCTCCTGCTCCTGGCGTTCGCGCTCATCGGCGCCGGGCAGGCCGCCAACCTGCAGACGCGTTTCGCCGCTGCCGATCTTGCCACCGATGCCTCACGCGGCCGCGACCTGTCGATCGTCGTCTGGGCGACGACGATCGGCGCGGTCCTCGGCCCGAATCTGGTCGGCCCGGGCGAGATCCTCGGCCAGGCGATCGGGATGCCGCCGCTGACCGGGCCTTACATCTTCGCTGTCTTCGCGCAACTGGCGGCGATCGCCGTGTACGTCATCGGGCTGCGCCCCGACCCGCTGCTGCTCGCTCAGCGCGTTGCGCGGGCGGTGGCGCATGGTGCGAACGCGATCGCCCGCGCCGACCGGCCTCTGGCCGCGCGCTACGCGATCATCGCGATCGCCGGCGCGCACGGCGTGATGGTCGCAGTCATGGCGATGACTCCTGTCCACCTCCTGCATCACGGGGCGTCGCTGACGATCATCGGCCTCACGATCAGCCTGCATGTCGCCGGGATGTTCGCGCTCTCGCCCGTCTTCGGCATCCTGGCCGACCGCGTCGGCCGTGTGACGACGATCCTCCTCGGGCAGGCGCTCCTGGCCGCATCACTGGTGATCGCCGCGATCGGTCAGGATTCGGCATCCGCGGTGACCGTCGCGCTGGTCCTCCTGGGGCTCGGGTGGAGCGCGGCGACCGTGTCGGGTTCGGCGCTGCTCACCGAGTCGTCGAGCGAGGTCCTTCGCACGCGCCGGCAGGGTCGCAGCGACCTGATCATGAACCTGGTTGCAGCGACCGGCGCGATTCTCGCCGGAGTCGTGCTCGGGTGGATCGGCTACGGCGGACTCGCCCTCTGCGCGCTGGTGATCGTCGCCGTTGTGACGACGCTGGCGTTCCTGGGTCGGAGCGGGCGTGCTGTCGAGGGCGCGCCGGAGCCTGCGAGCGGCTGAGCAGCGCATCAGCCGCTGGTACGAGCGAGACGAACGTCTCAGCGGCCGAGCGCTGCCAGCGCCGCCGCCACATCGCCTTCGTCGTTGAACACATGGAACGCGACCCGCGCGCGCCCGGCACGCCCCGACGCGACGATTCCGGCGTCGGCGAGCCTCGCCAGGTCGCCGCCGTCGGGATCGGCCCAGGTCACGATCGCGCTGGCACGTGCCGGCTCGTCGAGTCCGAGACCGGCGCGGAACACGGCTGCCAGTCCTGTCGCGTGCGCGTACAGCGCGTCGGCGGGCAGAGAGGCGAACAGCTCGAGCGCGGGCTCCGCGCCCACGAAGGCCTGCCACGCGGGCGAGACGTCGAACCGTGACGCATCCGAGGCGAGCTCCACCTCGTGGCCGTAGCACGAGACCCAGGGGTCGCCACCGGAGTACCAGCCAGCGAAGATCGGCTTCACGTCGTGCGCGAACTCCTCGCTGATCGCGAGGAATGCGACCCCGCGCGGCGCGCACAGCCACTTGTAGGCGTGGCAGATCACGGCGTCGTAGTCGGCGGCATCCACCGGCATCCATCCGATCGCCTGGGTCGCGTCGCACAGCGTGCGGGCGTCGTGTCGCGCCGCGGCGGCACGGATGGCCGCGGCATCGGCCACCTCACCCGTCGCCGACTGCACCAGCGAGAACGCAACGAGCCAGGTGTCCTCGGTGATCGCGTCGGCGAGACCGTCCAGCGGCGCGGTGCGCAGTCGGATGCCGCGACCGGCGTGCGCGAACGGCAGCACCATCGACGAGAAGTCGCCCTCGACGCACAGGACTTCGGCGCCGTCCGGGACGGCCGCCGCGATGAGTCCGGCGAAGACGGAGGCCTGCGACCCGATCGCGATCCGCGCCGGGTCGACACGGACCAGCCGCGCGAAGTGGCCGCGGGTACGCTCGACGATCGCGGTGTACTCGGGGGCGCTGGCCTGGCCGACGGCGGATGCCGCGAGGTCGGCGATGACCGCGGCGCGGGTGCTGTGCGTCGGCAGTCCCACCGTGCAGGCGGCAAGGTACGAGCGGCCGCCGGCGAATTCGGCGCGGGCGTCGCGAAGGTCGGGTGGAGCAAGGGTGGCCATGCCTCCAGCGTCCTCGTTCCCGGGCCATTCGTCCAGGCCAGGTGTTCGATGCGAATCATGCGTCCCGGTTATGCTTCATCCATGAGCAATCGCGTTTTCGACGACCCCGAGTTCGACGTGCAGACGCTGCGGGTGGTCAAGGCGATCGGCGACGAGGGCTCGATCACGGCGGCCGCCGCCGCTCTCGGCTACAGTCAGCCGGCGCTGAGTCAGCAGATGAAGCGGCTCGAACAGCGGCTCGGCGTGCCGGTGATCGAGCGGGTCGGTCGCAGCGTGCGTCTGACCGAAGCCGGTCGCGTTCTCGCCCGCCACGCGCCGGCCGTCACGACAGCACTGGATGCCGCGGCCGGCGAACTCGCCGAGCTGCGCGGTCTGCGCGCCGGCCGTGTGCGCCTGGTCGCGTTCCCGTCCGCATCGCCGACGGTCGTGCCCCGCCTGCTCATGGACCTCGCCGAGCACCACCCAGGCGTCACCGTCACGTACGTCGAGGCCGAGCCGCCGGAGGCTGTCGAGGCTGTCCGGGAAGACCGCGCCGACATCGCACTGACCTTCAGCTACCCCGGCGACCGCGACGACCCGCACGGGTCGAGCGCGAGTGGTCTCGCAGTTCGAGCCATCGGCACGGACGAACTGCTCGCGGTTCTGCCGGACGGACACCCGGCAGCCGGTCGCGATCACGTCGACGTCTCGGCGCTGGCCGACGAGAACTGGATCGCGGGATGCCCCCGCTGCCGCGGCCATCTGCTCGAGCTGTGCGGTCGCGCGGGCTTCGAGCCGCGAATCGGATTCGAGACCGACAACTTCGTCGCGGTGGAGGGGCTCGTCGCCCAGGGTATCGGGGTGGCCACGCTTCCGCGGATGGCCGTGGAGTCCTTCCCCCTGCTGCCGGGCATCGTGACTGCGCCCCTGCCGGCGGCTGAGGCGCGCACGATCCACGTCGTCACGGCGCACGGCGCAGAGCGCGTTCCCGCCGTGCGCACGACGCTCGCCGCCCTCGCTCGCGTGCTCGGGTAGCGCGGCCTTTCCCGCGAGGGACCGCCCCAGCACCGCCACGGTGGCCCGGCATCCGCGAACTAAGCTGGAACACGATGTCTACACCCGATCCCCGCACCACGACCGCCTCCGGCGCCGACGTGCGCGTGCGCTTCTGCCCGTCGCCCACCGGCCTCCCGCACGTAGGCCTTGTGCGCACGGCTCTCTTCAACTGGGCCTACGCCCGGCACACCGGCGGCACGATGGTGTTCCGGATCGAAGACACCGATGCCGCGCGCGACAGCGAGGAGAGCTACCTGCAGCTGCTGGATGCGCTGCGCTGGCTCATGATCGACTGGGACGAGGGCGTCGAGGTCGGCGGACCCCACGCGCCGTACCGGCAGTCGCAGCGCTTCGACATCTATCGCGACGTGCTCGCGAAGCTGATCGACGCGGGCGCCGTGTACGAGAGCTACTCGAACGCCGGCGAGATCGACGCGCGCAACGAGGCGGCGGGGCGCGCGAAGCAGCTCGGCTACGACAACTACGACCGCGACCTCACCGACGAGCAGAAGGCCGCCTTCCGCGCCGAGGGTCGGGAACCCGCGTACCGCGTGCGCGTGCCCGATGAAGACCTCACCTTCGTCGACCTGATCCGCGGTGAGGTCACCTTTCCGGCCGGCTCTTTCCCCGACTTCGTCATCTTCCGCGCCGGCGGCATCCCGCTGTACACGTTCGTCAACCCCGTCGACGACGCCCTCATGGGCATCACGCACGTGCTGCGCGGCGAAGACCTCATGCCGTCGACCGCACGGCAGCTCGCCCTGTACCGGGCGCTCATCGACGCGGGCGTCACGACGTTCATCCCGCGCTTCGGGCACATGCCGCTCGTGCTCGGCGACGGAACGAAGAAGCTCTCCAAGCGCGACCCGCGCGCGGACCTGTTCCTCCAGCGCGAGAAGGGCTTCATCCCCGAGGGACTGCTGAACTACCTCTCCCTGCTCGGCTGGTCGCTCAGCCACGACCGCGACGTCTTCTCGCTCGACGAGATGGTCGCCGCGTTCGACATCGTCGACGTCAATCCCAACCCCGCGCGCTTCGACCAGAAGAAGGCCGAGTCGATCAACGGCGACCACATCCGGATGCTGGAGCCGGTCGACTTCGCGGGTCGCATCGTGCCTTACCTCGCTTCGGCCGGCGTGCTCACGGTCCCGCTGAGCGATGCCGACGCCGACCTGCTGAGCAAGGCCGCGCCGCTCATCCAGGAGCGCCTGCCGCTGCTCGGCGACGCCCCCGGACTCCTGCGATTCCTCTTCACCGACGACATCTTCTACGAGGATGACGCTCTGGCCGGACTCCCCGAGAACACCGGGGTGGTGCTCGCGGCATCCGTCGCAGCGCTCGAGCTCGTGCCCGAGGACGAGTTCACCGCTGCTGCGGTGCAGGAGGCACTGTCCTCAGCGCTCATCGAGGGCCTCGAGCTCAAGCCGCGGGTCGCATACGGACCCCTCCGGGTGGCGGTCAGCGGGCGCCGAGTCTCACCGCCGCTGTTCGAGTCGATGGAGCTGCTCGGCAAGGCTGAGTCGATCCGCCGGCTGGCGGCATTCGAGGCCTTCCGCGCCGAGTAGGGCGCGGCCCGCTCGGTTTGGCTGGGCCGCGCCGGTCGCGTAGACTGGACCCTTGGCACCGGCTTCCACCGGACGCCTTGGGGTATGGTGTAATTGGCAACACGGAGGTTTCTGGTACCTTTGTTCTTGGTTCGAGTCCAGGTACCCCAGCAAGAGAAATAGCCCCGCTGAGCGGGGCTTTTCTCGTTGTCGGGGGAAGGTGACCACGGCTGAGCCGGAGCCTCCATCGTCTGCGGCACGGGCCGGCGGGGATCCTCGCGATGTGTCGAGAGGGCACTGTCCATCGCATGACCGCGGGTGGACAATGTCCTCGTGAACGGGGTACCGCCGCCTCCCGACGAGCTCGCCGCATTGCGGCGGCGGGCGTACGGCCCGGACGCGGACATCGGTGCCGACCCCAGCGCTCAAGCTCGGCTCGCAGAGCTGGAGCAGGAGTACGCGCGGCGTGGCCGAGCGGATGCCCGCCGAACGACCAACCAGCGGCGACGCGGCTTCGGCAGCCGTTGGACCGTCGTCGGCTCCGGCGGTCGGACTGATCTCGTCCGCGACGGAGGAGAGCGGCGATCGCACCGATGATTCCACCTCTGGGCGTGGAAGGCTGCGACGCGCGACGCCGATCATCGCAGTCGGCGCCACGGCCTGCGCAGTGATCGCCCTCGTGGTACTCGGACTCGATCGCCTGAACCAGCCGCAACCGGTGGCACGACTCGTGGCGCTCGAGGAGGTCCCCCGGGGAACAGCCCTGCCGATGGTCGACCCCGCGGACCTTCAAACCTGGGGCGTGACCGACCCCGACTTCGTTCCGTACGAGGAGTACGGCGCCCTGGACGTGTGGAGCACGACGGCAGCCCGCGGGCGGCAGTGCCTGGCGGTGAGCATCGGTGGGGAGGTCTACGGTTTCCACTGCACCGCACCGAACATCGACACCTTCGTCGACATTCTCGGCCTGAATTCGTGGATGCCGGAAGCCCCAGGAGGCGGTCGGATCCCGTCCGAATCCACGATCCGCTTCGTCCTCCACGACGATGTGGTCGACGTCTACCTGGGGCCGATCCGCAACACCGTCGGCTGATCACGCGGCTGGAGGACTACTTAGCCGGACCCGCCGAGCCCCGCCTGATCACCGTGGCAGGCCCACCCCTCGCCCCGCGCCCGGCTCACGCGGATAATGGGCGTATGGGCGCGACGCGGGAGTCGCCCTCCCTGACTGATGCTGCCGAGCTCGATGAGCTTCGGCGGCGCGCGTACGGCCCTGAGGCCGACATCGGTGACGACGAGAACGCGATCGCACGCTTGGCCGAACTGGAGCTCCTGCTGGGTCACGGGCATGCGCCCATTGCGTTCACCGCGCCGGAACCGATCACGGCGCCGGTCAGCACACTCGACCCGGTCGCCGAGATGCCCGCGCATGCCGTCGCGACGGCAGGAGCGGCCGGCCACGACCCCTCCTCGGAGGCGCCGTGCATCCGTCATCGCAGCGGGTATCGCGGTCGTACTCGTGCTCGCGGCCGTCACGTCCACACTCGCCGCCGGCTCGTCCGACGTGACGCTCCATCGCCGGGCCGAGATTCCGCAATCCGCCGCCGCACAGCTCAGATTCGCCGGGGAGCTCGGCTACCTGGGCATCGCTCTGGACGACGTGCGGCTGTACGACGACTTTCGCGGACTCAACGTGTGGAGCGCGCTCAGGGGAAGCAGCACGATATGCCTGTTCGTGACGTCGTCGACGCGTCCTCGGTGGCGGGTCGACTGCACGCCGCGGGACGGCGAGCCCACGATCGATCTGGTCGCGTACCGCGAAGGTTCCCGCCTGGCCGGCCTCGAAGCCCTCGGCGACGTCCCCGAGGGCAGTGTGCTTCGGCTCGTCCTGCGGGGTGGCGCGGTCGTCGCGGGGACAGTGGAGTCCGGCACGACGGCGATCGGCGAGTGATCACCCGGTCGTCGCGCCGGGCCTTACCCATCGATCTACCTGCGCGCGAGATCCGCGGAAGATAATTGAGCCATGGATGCTCCGCCATTGTCGTCCGAGCGCAAACGGGAACTCGCCGAACTGCGGTCGCGCGCTTACGGGCCGGATGCCGACATCCACCTCGACGCGAACGCTCTGGCTCGGCTGCGCGAGCTGGAGGACATGGCTCGAGCGGATGCCCCCGACGACATCGCGGACGCCCACCTGCAGGACGCCGCGGCCGCCGAGCCCGCCGCATCCGTCGTCCCGAACGGGAGCCATGCAGCTGCCGCCGTTGCCGACCCTGCCGACCCTGCTGAATCCTCGCCCTCCAGCGCCCCGCCGCCGGACTCCCCGAACGCCGACGAGACGATCGCCGATGAATCGACCGCGCGCCCGCGCTGGTGGCGAAGGCTGCCGACCTGGGCGTTCGTCGCGGTTGCGGCCGCGGTCGGGCTCGCCGTAGGGCTGGTGCTGCCCGCCCTGATGCCTCCGCATCCGGTGGCGACGCTCAGGCCGGCGCCCCTCGACTCCGCCGAGCTGGATTTCCAGATGTACGGCATCCAGGCGGTGTCGCCGGTGAGATATGAGCCGTTCCACGACCTCGAGGTGTGGTCGGCCGAGACCCGGCAGGGCTCGATGTGCATCGTCGTGACCACGACACGGCGGAGTGGATGACGGCGGGGTGTGCGCCCGAGCCCCTGAAGCCCAGCGCCGACATCACGTACTACCCGGGCATGCGACCGATCGACGGCCTCGAACTCCCGGACGGAAGCGTCGTGCGCTTCATCCTGCGCGACGACGTCATGGAGGTGTGGATCGCGGAGACCACCGAAGGAGCGTGACGGCGGCAACGCGTCCTAGGACGACAGCTCGATGAGCGCGTCGACGCCGAGCGCCGCGTACTCGGGGTTGTCGTCGCTCTGATCCAGCAGCATGAGCGTCACCGCCGCCGCCCACCCATGCGCCCGCGTCCATGTGGCGTCGTCATAGCGGTCGCCGATCGATGAGATGAACGCCGAGCGCCCTGCCGGGTCGAACGCCAGCCATGCGACGGCGAGGTCGTACGCCGGATCGCCCGCCGTCACGTCGCCGAAGTCGATGATCGCGACCAGCTCCGAGCCGCGGGCGACGATGTTGCCGGGGTGAAGGTCGCCGTGGATCCACACCGGAGGCTTCGACCACGCCGGTGCATCGAGCGCAGCATCCCACAGGTCCCGAGCGCGGGTCAGCGTGGCATCGGCCACGCGCCCGCGCAGCGACTCGAACCGGCCGGCGACGGCCGCCGCGCGCCGGGCGAGCGGCACACCGCGAACCGGATTGACGGGGTGGTGCGGGGGAGCGGCGACATGCAGCGCGAGCAGAGCCTCGGCGAGGGGCTTTGCCCAGCCCGCACGCTCTGCACGGGAGACGGCCAGACCGGCGCGTCCTTCGAACCAGGGCACGACCGACCACGACCACGGGTAGCCGAGCGCCGGCCGGCCATCGACGACCGGCGCCGGTACTCCGACACCCGAGGGGGCCAGACGCGCGGCGATTCCGCCGAGCACCTCCTGCTCGTGCAGGACGAGCGGCGCCGCGAGAGCGCGACGGGGGAGCCGCACGGCGAGCTCCTCGCCGAGCCGCCACACCGAGCAGTCCCAGCCGTCGGCGGCGTGGACCAGCGGCAGCGTCGCTGCCCGCGGAATCAGTGTCGCCTGGCTCGAGACGAGCGCCCGCACGAGCTCCTCGCGGATCTCGAACTCCGCGGAGGGCTTGTCGGGCATCCCTCGACTGTACCGATGCGCGAAGAGGGCGGCCGCGAATCAAAACCCACGAAGAACTACTTGCGTATGTGTTGGTTTGTGTTGTATCGTGTGGGAATTCGAGGAGGAATGTGATCGTGTACGCAATGGAGCGCCAAGAGTTCATCGAGCGACTGCTGCTCGATGAGGGTCGCGTCAGCGTCATCGAACTCGCCCGGCGCTTCGAGGTCACCACGGAGACCGTGCGCCGCGATCTCGACCACCTCGAGCGGATCGGCGCCCTCCGCCGTGTTCACGGCGGCGCCGTCCTCCGCGACCGCGACAGCCTCGTCGAGCCCACGCTCGCGGAGCGTTCGCAGCGCCGCAGCGAGGCGAAGGCCGCCATCGCGCGTCGCGCGCTGGAGATCATCGGCGACACGGTTCCGCGGCTCCATCTACCTCGACGCCGGCACGACCACACAGGCGGTCGCGGCTCAGCTCGCGGACCGCCTGGCCGCGACCGGCGGCCAGGCCGAGGTCGTCACGCACGCGATGACGCTCGCTCACACGCTCGCCGGGGCGTCGGATGCCTCGCTCACCGTCATCGGCGGCCGCGTGCGCACGGCGACCGCGGCCGCCGTCGGGGCCGACACCGTGCGCGCGATCGAGCGACTTCGCCCCGATGTCGCGTTCCTCGGCACCAACGGCATCTCGGCAGGCTTCGGTGCCAGCACGCCCGACCCCGACGAGGCCGCCGTCAAGACCGCTATCGTGCGCGCCGCGCGCCGGGTCGTCGTGGTCGCCGACGCCGAGAAGCAGGGGCGCGAACTGCTGGTCAGCTTCGCGCGCGCTCACCGAGATCGATGTGCTCGTGACGGATGCCGCGCCCGACGCCGAACTGGCTGCTGCGCTCTCCGACGCCGACGTGGAGGTATGGCTCGCATGACCCCGAGGATCGTCACCGTCACCGCGAACCCGTCCCTCGACCGCACGATCACCCTCGATGACGCGCTGCGGCCGGGAGAAGTGCAGGCCGCGGCATCCTCCCGCGAGGACGCCGGGGGCAAGGGCATCAACGTCGCGAGGGCGATCGCCGCCGCCGGAGTCCAGACGGTCGCCGTCCTTCCGCTGGCCGAGGACGATCCCTTCGGATCGGCGCTGCGCGCATCACGCGTGCCCGCCCGGCAGGTCGCGATCGAGGGGCGCGTCCGCGCGAACGTCACGATCACCGACCCCGCTGGGAGTCACCACCAAACTCAACCTCCCCGGTGCGACGCTCTCGCCGCAGCGACGTCGCCGACCTCGATCGCCGCCGTGGTCGATGCCAGCGAAGGCGCGCAGTGGCTCGTGCTCGCCGGCTCCCTGCCGCCCGGGGCGGGGGAGCGCTTCTACGTGGACGTGACCCGCGCGGTCCGCTCCCGGTGGGGTGCGGATGCGCCGCTCATCGCGGTCGACACCTCCGGTGCCGCACTGCGCGCGGTCGTCGACGACGCGTCTCCCGACCTGATCAAGCCGAACGACGAGGAGCTCGCCGAGCTCGCCGGAGTCGCGCTCGAGGCCGGTGCAGACCTTGCCGCCGCGGTGCTGCCGGTCGCCCGTGCACTCGTTCCCAGCCGCGTCGCCGCAGCCCTTGTCACCCTCGGCGCAGCACGGCGCGGTGCTCGTCACCGCCGACGGCGCCTGGCAGGCGTCGCCTCCGCGGATCCGCGTCGTCAGCACCGTCGGCGCAGGCGACAGCTCGCTCGCCGGCTACCTCCTCGCCGACGTCGCCGGCGACGACCCCGCCGACCGGCTGCGTCGCTCGATCCGATACGGCGCGGCCGCGGCATCCCTGCCCGGCACCCAGGCTCCGACTCCCGCCGACCTGCCATCCGGCGACATCGTCGTCCGCTCACTCCTCGCCTGACCGACCATCCACCGACCACGAACACCGATCCTCGTCACCGACAACGCACCACCGCATCACCGACCATTGGAGGTCATCGTGTCTCAGACCATCACGCCAGAGCTGGTGTCGCTCGACACCACCCTCGGCGCCGACAAGGCGGCGGTGATCCGAGCCCTCGCAGCGCGCGTTGCGCAAGAGGGCCGTGCCACCGACCCCGAAGGGCTCTTCAATGACGCCTGGGCCCGCGAGCAGAAGGACGAGACGGGCCTGCCCGGCGGCATCGCGATTCCGCACGCGAAGAGCTCTGCCGTCGTCACGCCGTCGCTCGCGTTCGCGCGACTTCAGCCCGGTGTCGACTTCGGCGCTCCCGACGGACCCGCCGACCTCGTGTTCCTCATCGCGGCCCCCGAGGGTGCCGCCGAGGCGCACCTCGCCGTGCTCTCGAAGCTCGCCCGCAGCCTCATGCAGGACGACTTCACGAGCGGCCTGCGCGCCGCGACGAGCGCCGACGAGGTCGTCGCGATCGTGCGCAACGCGATCGGCGAGGGGGATGCCGCTCCCGCCGCCGCGGCGGCCGCCAGCCGCCACTGCCGCTCCCGCAACCGCGGCCGTCGCCGACGGGCTCAGCGTCGAAGGGCGCCCCGCCCGCATCGTCGCCGTCACCGCGTGCGCGACCGGCATCGCCCACACGTTCATGGCCGCCGACGCGCTCACCGCCGCCGGCAAGAAGGCCGGCATCGACCTCGTCGTCGAGCCGCAGGGCTCGAGCGGCTACCAGGCGCTGCCTGCCAGCGCGATCGACAATGCCGACGCCGTGATCTTCGCCACCGACGTCGACGTTCGCGAGCCGGGACGCTTCGCGGGCAAGCCGGTCGTCCGCTCCGGCGTCAAGCGCGGGATCGAGCAGCCCGACCAGATGATCCGCGAGGCCGTCGCGGCAGCGAACGACCCGAGCTCGGCGCGCGTCAGCGGCACGGCCACCGCCGCGACCGCCACCGCGGCGACGCAGCTCTCATGGGGTGCGCGCATCCAGCGGATCCTGCTCACCGGCGTGAGCTACATGATCCCGTTCGTCGCCGCCGGCGGTCTGCTCATCGCGTTTGAGCTTCCTCCCATTCCTCGGTGGAGTGGACGTGAATACAGACGACCAGGCGTTCGATGTGGTCATCAACAACGCATTGTGGGCGCTCCCTGCCGGCGGGCTCGGCCAATACCTCGGCTCGGTGCTCTTCGTGATCGGCCTGACGTCGATGAACTTCCTTGTCGCGGCGCTATCCGGTTACATCGCATTCGCGATCGCCGACCGGCCGGGACTCGCGCCGGGATTTGTCGCCGGTGCGGTCGCGGTGCTCATGCAGGCCGGCTTCATCGGCGGCATCGTGGGTGGCCTGCTCGCCGGCCTCGCGGCGTGGTGGCTCGCACGCCTGCCGGCGCCGCGTTGGCTGCGCGGACTCATGCCGGTCGTGATCATCCCGTTGCTCGCATCGATTTTCGCTTCAGGTCTGCTCCTCCTGTTCCTGGGCCGACCGATCGCGACGCTCATGGAATGGCTCAACACCTGGCTCACTGACCTCGCGGGCACTTCGGGAATCGTCATCGTCGGCGTCATCCTCGGCCTCATGATGTGCTTCGACCTCGGCGGCCCGGTCAACAAGGTAGCGTACGCCTTCGCCGTCGCCGGCCTCGCCTCGGCCTCGGCCGAGAACCCGACGCCGTATCTCATCATGGCTGCGGTCATGACGGCCGGCATGGTCCCGCCGCTCGCCATGGCTCTCGCCTCGACAGTGCTCGCGCGGAACATGTTCACCCCGGTCGAGCGAGAGAACGGCGTAGCCGCGTGGCTGCTGGGCCTGGCATTCATCTCCGAGGGCGCGATCCCGTTCGCAGCGGCCGATCCGCTCCGGGTTATCCCGGCCTCACTGGTCGGCGGCGCAGTTACTGGAGGCCTGAGCATGGTCTTCGGTGTGCAGTCGCTCGCCCCGCACGGCGGAATCTTCGTCCTCTTCGCGATCAACCCCATCTGGGGCTTCCTGGTGGCACTCCTGGCCGGAGTCGTCGTCACGGCGTTCCTGGTCGTCGCCTTCAAGCGCTTCATCGCGCCGAAGGAGCTCCAGGAGGCCGAAGCCGAAGCCGCCGCCGCGACCGCCGTTCCGGTGTAAACCCTCCCACCGGCATGCCGAATGCGGAATGCTGGAGTCAGCCGTCTACGAAAGGCAAGCAACCATGGCACAACGTCAGGCAACCATCGCGAGCAGCTCGGGGCTTCACGCTCGCCCCGCGAAGCTCTTCGTGCAGGCCGTGCAGGAGAAGAAGATCCCCGTGACCATCGCGGTCGAAGGCGGTCCCGATCTCAACGCGGGCAGCATCCTCTCCCTGATGGGTCTCGGTGCCTCGTACGGCACGGTCGTGACCCTCAAGGCGGATGGCGACGGATCGGAGCAGGCTCTCGACGAACTCGTGACGCTCCTGGAGACCGACCTCGACGCGGAGTAGCAGGCGAGGATCACTGACCTTGTCGACGTGCGGATGCCGCGGCCCACCCGGGTCGCGGCATCCGTCGTTCTCGGGGCGGCGCTACAGGTCGGTCCCGTCGCCCGCCTCCAGCTCCAGGAACTCGCCGCCATTCTTCTCGGTCGCCCAGCGGAGGCGTGCGCGGTGCTGCGTGCGGCCGATGACCGAGAGCCCCATGTCGTGGGTTCCGAAAGCCTGGCGCGGCGCGACGGCGAGCACGAAGTCCATGGCTTCGCCGATGTTCAGCCACGGCGCGCCGAGCGGGGCCGCCAGCAGCTTCACGTCGACGCCCTTGGGCACTTCGTACGAGTCGCCGGGGTAGTACAGCTCGTCGTTGACGAGCACGCCGACGTTGTCGATCACCGGGATGGTGTGGTGGATCGTCGCGTGCTTGCCGCCGAAGAAGCGCAGCGTGAACGGCTCGACCGTCACGGTGTCGCCGGGGTTGACGACGGTGATGTCGTAACCGGCGGCTGCCTTCGCGACGCCTTCGGGTCCGTAGATCGGGATGCCGGGCGCGTTGCGCAGAATGCGGTCGAGGTGGTCGGGCGTCCAGTGGTCGGGGTGCTCGTGGGTGATCACGATCGCGACCACCTCACCCAGGTTGATCAGCGGGTCGGTGAACGAACCGGGGTCGATGACGAGGGTCTTGCCCGAGTCGTCGACGGTGAGCGCGGCGTGGAGGTGCTTGGTGACTCGCATGTTCCGAGTCAATCGTGCCGGTGGATCCATCAGCAAGCGCTTGACACGCTCGCGCGATCCGGTCCCGACGACACCGCGACGCCGGGACTTCCGTCGGTCCTGGTGCGATTTGTTCGGGATGCCGCCGACATGGCATAATCGAACGGTTGCGTAAGCGGCCCCATCGTATAGCGGCCTAGTACGCCGCCCTCTCACGGCGGTAACGCGGGTTCGAATCCCGCTGGGGTCACCAACGAGAATCCCGGTCCTTTGGACCGGGATTTCGCGTTTCAGCAGTCCGAGTCCGGAGCCCTCTCACGGGCGGTACAGGTAGTGCTCCGACACGGTGTTGATCCAGGTCGCGAACTGCCGGGCCTGCGCATCCTGTCCTGCGGGAACGGCCGCGAGCCATGTCCGGCCGGCCACCTCCACGAGGAGGTAGTTCGCCTGGCCGTCCACCGACCGCTGCAGAAGTCGCGGCGTGATCGCACCGGACGGTCCGAACAGCGTTCGGGAGACTGCGGGCTTTCCGAGACGCCCGCGACGCAGGAGATCGGCGCCGTTCTCGTGTGACGCGTGGCTGCCCGCAACCGGCTGACTCTCGGCGCCGAAGTGTATCCACCGGCCGTCGACCACGATCCCGGCGAACGACTGCTCCTCCCCGCTGTATCTGGCGGCATCGGTCCAGCGAGTGCCGTCCCACCAGCGGTTTCGACCCCGACCGTCGTCGTACCACCCAGGTTCGGCCCGCGCGACCGCGGGCGGGCCGGCATCTGTCCGCAGCTCCACATCAGGTTCACCGAGGTCGACGTAGTGCTCCGTCCACCGGCTGCCGTCCCACCAGCGCTGCTTTCCGGTGCCGTCGTCGTACCAGCCCGCCTCCGCTCCTGTGGCCATGCATCGAGAGTAGGGCCAAGTGCGCCGACGGTGGTCTGGTGCAGGCACCGGCTGGGTCGGACAATGAGGATGTGCCCACAACAGCCGCCGATGATCCCGGCCGACCGACCGCGCCGACCCCCGTTTCCCTGGACGGTGTCGACCCGGTGATCCTGGTGGCGCAGATCGCGGAGTCGCTGCCCGCACTCGACCGGGACGGGGTCGAGAGGCTGGCCGACGCTCTGGACGAACTCAACGAAGCGATCGGACTGCGCCTGGACGCAGGCGCGACGGACGACGGCTGACCGGACGGCGCACGGCCGCCAGGGCGCTCAGCCGACCAGCGTGCGCCCGTCGGCGAAGCGCGCCGCGGCGCGGTCGTGGTTGCGGCCGACGGGCACGAGCTGCGTGGCTTTGGGCAGGCCCATCGGCTTGGTCGAGACGTAGATGCTCTCGGCGCGATCGACGAGGAAGGTCTCATGCCAGATGCCGACCGCACCGGGAGCCTTCCGTGCGGTCTTGTTGAATCGCGACCATGCCGGCCGATGCTCCTGCGCGGGACTCGACGCGTACGCGTAGAGCTTGTCCACAGACGACCAGTACTGAACCACGTAGGGTCCGCCGGCGCCGAAGAGCAGGTGGTAGCCCAGCAGGCCCGAGTCGGGATCCATGCTCAGTTCGCGCAGCATCCCCGGCATCGCCCCGAAGACCGGCAGCCACAGGTCCGGCCGCCACCACTTGTTGATCTGCATGCCGATGTGGAAGACGACCAGCTCGCCCTCGTGCTTGTGGGTCATTCGTCCTTCGATGATTCGCGACACGATGTCTCCTCCGCTCGATAGTTCTACTATCCATACTGGATAGCGATACTATCGAAGTCAAGGGGGATGGATGAGAATCTCGGAACTGTCGTCGCGAACTGGTGTCACGGTGGCCACGATCAAGTACTACCTGCGCGAAGGACTCCTACCCGAGGGCGTGCGCAGCTCGCCCACCCAGGCGACCTACGACGAGTCCCATGTGGAGCGGCTGCGAGTGATCAGGGCGCTGATCGAGTCGGGCGTCAGCGTCGCGGAGAGCCGCAAAGTGCTCGCTCGCGCTCGAGAACCCGCCCGCGAGCGCGCACGACCTGCTCGGAGCCGCCCACGCTGCTGTTGTGCCGCCCGTCGAGGGCGCTGTCGACGTCGCCGAGGCCGAGCGCCTCGCCGAACAGATCGGCTGGGAGCGCGGAATGTGCGACGAGCACGTGCTTGCGGGCGTCGCTCGCGCCCTGGAGGGACTCGACGGGGCAGGCTTCACCGTGCCGGACGACGTCATGGCCGTGTACCTCGACTCGGTCCAGCGGATCGCCCGCGCCGAGATCGCCGGAGTGCCGACGGACTCGTCCGACGCCGCGGTCCGCTACGTCGTGCTCGGCTCCGTGCTGATCGAGCCGCTCCTTCTCTCCCTGCGTCGCGTCGCAGAGCAGATCGCCTCGGCTGAGCGGTTCGGCCGAGCGGAGGTCAGCGCTTCCTCCGCCGAGGCGTGACTGCTCGCCCGTGTCGATCCCTTGGCGGGATGCCGCGAGGGAGGAGTACATTCGCCGCATGACCGACCGCGAGGGAACCAATGAGCCGGGCGGCGCGGACGAGATCGCAGCAGCACGCGACGCCCTCCACGAAGGCCGTGACCCGTTGAGCGGCGCGTCCGAGCTCTCGAGCATCGTCAAGAAGCAGAGCGACGCCGCAAAGCCCGTCACCGACAACCTCACGTGAGCGCAAGGCGCATCCCCATCGCCCGGCCCTTCTTCTGGAGTTCGACGCCGACCGCCTCCTGGGGGAGCATGCTGGGAGCATGAGCGACGCGAACCGCAAGTCCGGCTTCCAGAAAGCCGCGGTGCGCGTGACCGAGCCCATCGCTCTGGCCTTGGCCGGTCGACGCTGGATGCCGATATGGGCGGTGATCCACCATCGTGGGCGGCGCAGCGGCGTCGACTACGCCACGCCCATCGCAATCATCCCCACGATCGACAGAAGCGTGATCCTCATCGGCCTGCCGTGGGGCGTCAAGACCAACTGGGCACGCAACGTCCTGGCGGCGGGTGGTGCGCGCCTCACCTGGAGGGGCAGCGAGCACCATGCCGTCTCGCCGCGGATCATCGAGCCCGCCGAGGCGGCCGCGCTTGCGAGACGCCCGTTCCGCTTCGTCGTGCGCGGGATGCCCGGCGCGATCGCGCTCACAGCGGCACCTGCGGACTCGGCCGGTCGCGCCTGATCGTCGAAGAACCGGCGTAGCCTGATCCAATGCCCGCTGATCCTGCTTCGCCGAGCGCGCGGGCGCAGTTGCGCGCCGTCGCCGAGGCCGCGGATCGCGGAGTGCGCGGGTTTCCGTCGCTCGCCGACCTGCCCGACGCTCCGGACGCCCGTTCGGCCGCGGTGCTGATCCTGTTCGGCGTGCTCGACTCGCTTCCGAGCGACCATGCTGCGCAGGCCCGAGCGGTTTCGCGCGACCTCGACGTGCTGCTGCTTGCGCGCGCGTCGACACTGCGTTCGCACGCCGGCCAGGTCGCATTCCCGGGCGGACGCCAGGATCCCGACGACGATGGACCCGTCGCCGCCGCGCTCCGCGAGGCCCGAGAAGAGACCGGAGTCGATCCGGCCGGTGTCGAGATCCTCGGCGCGCTGGAGGCCGTGCCCCTCGCGGGTTCGCTTCACCTGGTGACGCCCGTGCTCGCGTGGTGGCGGCATCCGTCGCCCGTCCGAGTCGTCGATGAGGCCGAGTCGTCCGACGTCTTCCGCGCGCCGGTCGCAGACCTGCTCGATCCGTCGAACCGTGGCGTCACGGTCTTCCGCCGGGGTGGGCAGGAATGGCGTGGACCCGGCTTTCTGGTCGGGCAGGGGAGCGGCGCGCATCTCGTGTGGGGCTTCACCGGGATGCTGCTCGACGGCCTCTTCGACCGCCTCGGCTGGACCGAGCCATGGGATGAGACTCGCGAGCTGCCCCTGGATCTGTCCGGTGTGGACTGGTCCCGCGTGCGCTGAGACCTCAGGGAACCGAGTCGGGGAGCGTGCCGCCGCCATCGAGGTGACGGATGATCGCATCGCGCCAGGAGCGGATGAACGAGGCGTAGCCGTCCGCGAACTCGCACAGGGGTGTGGCGGCGCCGGGCTGGGTCGCCGTGAGGTCGTAGGCGACAGTGACGCGGCATCCGTGCGGTGCGTCCTTCGAGCGCGACCGTCACGATGCCGGCGTTGAACCCGTCGACGACCCGCGCGTAGCGCATCCGCCGCCCGGAGATCGCAGTCGACCACCACCCATGTGGTTGCGCGACCCGTCTCGTCGCGGGTGCGGAAGACGGTTCCGATCGCGATGTCGTCGGCGACGTCGGCGAAGAACTCGGGCGCCCAGCCGGGTACCCACAGCGTCTCGCCACGTGCGGTGAAGAGGCGG
This sequence comes from uncultured Actinomycetota bacterium, assembly GCA_963713325.1. Taxonomy (GTDB): domain Bacteria; phylum Actinomycetota; class Actinomycetes; order Actinomycetales; family Microbacteriaceae; genus Microbacterium. The sequence continues at coordinate 168,489 of CAVQLL010000012.1, read as the reverse complement.
AACGCCGCGCGTCGCGCGAGCGGGAGCTCGAACGAGTCGCTCAACGAGACGTGCGTTCCATTGCTCACCGTTCGCCGTCCTTCTCGTCGAGGCGGTGGGCGTCGTCGGCCGTGAGCTCGAGACCGTAGACGGCCTTGAGCTGCTGGATCTTCGCCGAGGTCTCGGCGCCGAAGGGCAGCGTGCCGTCGAAGGCGTTGAGCACGATCCCCTCGATGAGATCGCCGAGCGACATGTCGAGATACTCGGCGAGGGCCTTCAAGACCTTGAGCATGCGCGTCTCGATCCGCACTCCGGTCTGAGTTCGTTCGACGGCTACCATGGTAACAATGTAACGTAGTTGGTCGAACTGAAATCGGCGAACGGATATTGTGAAGGCAGAGCCAAGCCATCGCATCATCGTCAGCATGCGGGCATGATTGCGAGATGGCGAGCAGCGGAGCAGTGATGACCACCTCACCCGAAGTCGACGCGTGGTTCGACCGCTACGACAATCCTCAGAAGGATCTCGTCGATGCCGTTCGGCGCGTGATCCTGGATGCCGACGACCGCGTCACCGAGACCGTCAAGTGGCAGGCTCCGACGTTCATGTACCGCGGCAATATCGCGTCCTTCTACCCGAAGTCGAGGGCGCACGTCAGCCTCATGTTCCACACCGGCGCATCGCTTCCCGACCCGCACGGTCTCCTCGAGGGCGAGGGAGATGTCTCCCGAGTCGCGAAGTTCGTCGACGCCGAGGATCTCGACCGGAAGACTCCGGCGCTCCAGGAGCTGATCCGCGCGTGGATCGAGTCGAAGGGCTCCGAGACACGCTGAATCCGAGTGGTCAAGAACCGAGGCAGGTCACCGACTCGATTCCTGCGTAATCCGGCATGTCCGGCGTCGTCGGCAGCACCACGCGCGTCGCCTCGCCGGCGACCAGCCGACCGGTGGCCTGTTCGTGTCGTGCGGACGGCTGGACAGCGTCGGCCGAGTCGTAGAGGGCGACCGTCGCGAGTCCCTCCGAGCATGAGGCGCCAGGGACGACGTCCCAGATCCAGCACCCCGATTCACACCCCGCGGCCGCGTACGCCGACTCGTCCGCGACACGCGATTGCTCGAACGGGATCGGCACAGCGACTTCGGGCGGCGCATCGTCGGACGCTGTGAAGGTCACCCGACTGGACGTCAGCGCGATGTTGACGCCGGCGACGACGACCGCGATCACCACCACGGTGACGATGGTCCAGGCGATCCTGCGCGGCCAGTCGGCCTGAGCGCGAGAGCGATGGCCGGTGGCGAAGCCCGCGGCATCCGACCATGCGACGAATTCGTCGAATCGCATCGTGACGCGCGGTGCCGGTCCGCTCGCGCGAGGGGGCTCGGCCGGGCGGGCACTCGCCGGCGTCGGCGTGGGGGCGGTTTGAGCGCCGGGTGCCGGTGTGGCGGTCGGCACGGTCTCGGGTGCGGGCTTGCGCAGCGCATCCGAGGTGTACCGCACGAGGATGTCGCGAGCCTCCCGCGCCCGATCGAACTCCTGCGCGAGCTCGGTGTGCGCCGCGGCATCCGCACCGGGGTGCCGGTCGGGGTGACTGTCGCGCGCCTTTCGGCGAAATGCCTCGCGAATCTCGTCGACGTCCGCACCCGCCGATACGCCGAGGCATCGCCGAGCTTCATCCAGGGTCATGCCGTGGCCCTGAGGTACTGCTGGTACGCGCGCGTCAGGCGCTCCGTGCGCCTTCGCTCGGCGACCGCTTCGAGCTCGCCGAGGATGCGTCTGTTCAATCGAGTGCGGAGCACGGTGTGCACCACCACGCAGATCAGCGCGGCGAACACGATGATCACGCCGAGCGCCACGAGCGGCATCGGGAATCCGAGGAACGATGAGATCGCCGTGACGATGAGTCCGGCAAGACCCAGCCAGGCCGCCGCTCGCATCCACGGCGCGATCCGTCGGTAGTGCGCGGCGCTCGTCGCCTTCCAGTGCGGGTTCGGCAGCCAGTAGTTCCAGCCCGCGGGTGCGGCCCTCAGTCCCAGGCGCGGCGTCCAGCCGTGCGGCGGACGCCAGAACAGATTCTCGCGAATCCATCGATCGGTGGGCGTCGGCCACCCACGCGGAACGTGGAAGTCCGCTGCCAAGCCGGGAACCCTGATCCTCCGGGCGAGTACGCTCAACGCCTCAGCCCTTCTTCCGATGAGAGTTGTCTCATCCGGAAGAATACCGATGTGGATCGCCGCTCTCGATCCGGACGATTCTCAGGCGCTCGGATCCGCAAACCATCCGACCCGAGGCGACGAATATCGAAGGAGCGAGCATGAAGACGGGAGGTCCGATGAGATCCACGATCGTCCTCGCCGTCGCGACCGTCGTGCTCCTGCTCAGTGCGTGTGCCCCGCAATCGGACAGATCGCCGGGAGCGGCATCCGACAACGCCCCGCTGGTCGCCTTCTACGGCGACTCGTACACGCTCGGAACCGGTGCGACCGACGCATCCCGGCGATGGTCGACGCGCATCGCCGAGAGCAGGGGGTGGCGCGAGTTCAACCCCAGCATGAACGGCCTCGGCTTCGTCAACAATCGCGAGGCACTTCGTGCCGACCTTCCTGGCCTGATCATCGAGGCCGAGCCGGACATCGTGATCATCACCATGGGACTCAATGACGTCTTCAGCTATGAGAGCGAGGGCGGTGGCATCCGTCGGCAGATCGAGCGCGACTTCGAGCGTCTTCGCACCGAGCTGCCGGATGCGCGCTTCGTCGTCGTCGAGCCGTTCTGGTACACACGAGAGCGCCCCGAGTCACTCGAGGTGATCATCGGCTGGGTGGAGGATGCCGCGGCCGAGCTCGGTGCCGATTACGTTCCCGGTGCCTCCTACTGGATCCAAGGCCGCAAGGGCGAGATGGCGGCGGACGGGGTGCACCCGAACGACGCGGGCTACGACCTCCTGTTCCGTCGAATGGATGCCGCGCTGACGGACGTCGGGCTCTGAGGGTTCGTGCGCCGATGGTCAGCTGCGCCGTTCCGTGAGGTGGATGACGACGTCGTCTCCGTCGGTCTTGCCGATCTGCGTTCGGATCGCGGCCGCGACGGGCAGCTTGTGCGTTCCGTCGCCCAAGGCCATGAAAGCTCCTCTGAACGGGACTCCGTCGACGGTTCCGGCGACCTTGACGAGCCCGCGCGTGCCGAAGATGTCGGCCGACCCGGGCAGCTGGACGCAGGTCCAGGTGTCGCCCTCGCGGACTCGACCCAGGCGCGCAGTGAACGTGATGTCGAGCGGACCGGTCGTGTCTCGCTTCGCCATGGCAGATCCTCCTCGTTCGTCGTGCGGCCGGTGACGGCCGACCTCACCTCCATGACGATCGGTTGGTCCGCTGATCGACATCGGCGGGCTGCAGAGCCGTGTCATCTCCTGCGTATCGACAGCGCCGTCGCCCGATGGCAGGGACAGTACGCCTGTGGCGGGTCCGCGTCGAGACATCCTCGGGCGCGGCCACGCGTCGTGGAGGCACGCCCCGAATGAAGCGCGTGTGCGCGATGATCGAGACGTGTATCCCACACCAGTCGGTGGATCCGATCTCGGCGGTCCTGACGGGCACTCCTACGGTGCCGCGATAGTCCCGGCGGCGGGCATGACGCTGCCCGAGGTTCAGGCGATCCTGAGCGTGATCCGCTTCTCGGGGTGGATCGCGCCACCGCGTGACGGCTGGTCGGTCGTGCTCGGCGACCCGGGCGACCGGGTGGTCGCCGATGGGCGCCGGGACGTCATCGAAGTCGCCGAGCTGCTCGCCGAGCGGGTGCCGGGTCCGGTGCTCGCGGTGCGCGTTCGCCGTGACCGGCAGCTCGCACTGGTCGCGTGGAAGGCGGGCGAAGAGGTCGCGCGGTATTGCAGCGATCCCTCCCGGGAGCCCGGCGCTGACAAGGACGTGCTGGCCGAGCCGGTCGGCGCCGAGTACGCGGAGACGTTCGCCGACCTCTGGGATCGACCCGATGCCGTGGAGAAGCTGACCGAGCTGCTGGAGGACGAGCTCGACCCCGACAGCGTCTACGAGTCCGAACGGCTCGGGCGGGTACTCCGCCTCCTCGGCCTGCCGGCCTGGCTCGTCGCCGCGGGGGAGCTGCCGCACGCGATGCCGACGGGGCCGCGCAGCTCTGAGCTGATTCGGATGCGAGCGGGCCGGACGGGCGTGGCAGGAGTCATCGCGGGGATGTTCGTCCGACCCGTGCGACGCAGACAGCAGCCGCCTCCGGTCATCGCCGACCCTCCGAAGGGCGGCGGCATGGGGTTCGAGGAGTGGATGTTCTGAGGTCGGTGCTGCGCGCTGGTTCGGGGTGCGACTCGCGCCTCCACGCCGTCGATAGTCTCGGACCGTGACGCACCAGCTCACTCGCGACCAAGCCCGCCGCATCGCCGTGCGCGCACAGCTGCTGGACGCAGAGCGCCCGGGCGACGTCGTCGAAGTCGCAGAGCAGCTCGGCTACATCAAGATCGACCCCACCGCGACGATCGCCCCCTGCGAGCACACCGTGCTGTGGTCGCGGATCGGCTGGTCGTACGAGGCCGGCCAGCTGCAGAAGGCGGTCGAGCTGGACCGCCTCCTCTTCGAGTTCGACGGCGCATTCCGGCCGATGAGCCTTCTGCCGCTCATGCTTCCCGCGATGCGGAAATGGCCGCGGCGCGAGAGCAGCAGGGAGTGGCTCGAGGCGAACGCGAAGTTCCGCAGCGAGGTCCTTGCGCGTCTCAAGGCCGAAGGTCCGCTGCTTGCGAGCGAGATCCCCGACACAGCGCAGGTCGATCGCGCATCCGACGGCTGGGACGGCAAGAACCAGGTGCCGCACATGCTCGACTTCCTCAGCCGCCAGGGCCTCGTCGCCGTCGTCGGCCGCGAAGGCAGACATCGCAAGTGGGACCTGGCCGAGCGTCTGTACCCGGTCAACCTGCCCGACTACGACGACGAGGAAGCCACGCATCTCCTCCAGGAGCGGCGGCTGCAAGCCGTCGGCATCGCGAAGCTGAAGTCGCCGTGGTCGCAGATCGGCGAGGCGGGCGAAGCCGCTGCGATCGAAGGCAGCAAGTGGAAGTTCCGTGTCGACCCCGAGGCGCTCTCTGCGCTCGACGAAGACGACGGCGGCCGTGTCGCGTTCCTCAATCCATACGACCCGATGCTCTTCGATCGCCCGCGCATCAGCGAGATCTTCGAGTTCGACTACGTGCTCGAGCAGTTCAAGCCCAAGCCGCAGCGCAAGTACGGGTTCTTCGCGCATCCGATTCTGATGGGCGACCGATTCGTCGGGATGCTGGATGCCGAAGTCGACCGCGAGCGCGAGGTGCTGCGGATCAACGCCATCCACGAATTCCTCCCGTTCGAACCCGAGGAGGACGAGATGGTGCGCGCCGAGATCGCCGAACTCGCCGAGTGGCTCGGAGTCGGACTGCTGGATGCGCGCTGAGCCCGTCGGCCAGGCGACACGGACGGCCTACTGCCGGTTCAGCCAGTCCTCGAAGCGGGTCTCGAAGAGCACGGCATCCGGTCCGGGAAGCAGCTCGCGCTCGGTGAGGATCGCGTTGAAGTAAGGAGCAGCCGCGTCGGCGACGACCGTGCGCGGATCATTCGCGAAGGCGAGTCCTTTGCGGATGAGCTCGTCGAGGCCGAAGACCTCCGGCCCGGCTACTTCCACGTGCCCGTTGACCGGCTCACCGACCGTCGTGTGCTCGACCGCCGCGGCGACGTCGTCCGCGGCCATGGGCTGGATCTTCGCGGGGGAGAGGCGAACGGTGTCGCCCTCCGTCGCGGACTGCGCGATGCTCTTGACGAACTCGAAGAACTGCGTCGCATGCACGATCGAATACGGCATGCCCGACTCGCGGATGAGCTTCTCCTGGGCGACCTTCGCGCGGAAATACGGGCTGTCGGCGAGGCGCTCGGTTCCGACGACCGACAGTGCGACGTGGTGCTTCACCCCGGCATCCTTCTCGGCTGCGATGAGATTCGCCGTGGAGGTGGTGAAGAAGTCCATCACCGCCTTCTCCTCGAAGGAGGGCGAGTTCGACACGTCGACGACGACGTCCGCGCCGACCAGAACCTCGGCGAGTCCCTCGCCGGTCAGAGTGTTCACACCCGAGTTCGGGCTGGCGGCGATCGCTTCGTGCCCGTGCTCGGCGAGCCGGGCGACGAGCTTCGAGCCGATGAGCCCGGTTCCTCCGATGACGATGATCTTCATGACGCTCCCTTCGCTGCGTCGATGCCGGGCGAGTCGCCGTGTTCGGGCTCCGTCGAAGCCTGCGGGTCGTCCGGCACGCGCTCAGCGTAGGGCATTGCTCGCTCTCCGAGAGGGCCGCATGACGCGTTCGCTCGACGACGGCAACGGCGTCGAGCACGTCACCGTGAAGGATCCCGACGCGCGACGAGGTCTCGCTCGCCCAAGCGCCGAGCACGTCACCGTGAAGGATCCCGACGCCGACCAGGTCTCGCTCGCCCAAGCGCCGAGCGCCTCGTGGCGACCGATACGCTACGGTCGCGCCATGACAGATTCGACCGCGCCCGACATCGCCGAAGGCCGTCGCCGCGACATCCCGCTGGCCGTGATCTCCGTCGGCATGGCGGTCGTCGTGTGGTGGCCGGCATTCACGCTGGGCGCCTGGGGCGTGCTGTTCTTCGACACCCTGCTGGCACTCTGGGCCGCTTCGACCGCTGCGTTCGTGTTCGTGCTTTTCGAGCGGCGCCCCGTGGGCAGGCGACTGGTGCGGGCGTTCCTCCTGCTGCTTCCGTCGGTGTGGCTGCTGTTCAGCTTCATCGACTTCACCACCACCGACCTGGTGACATTCATCGCAAGCGCGTTCGCCCTCGTCGTCGTGCTCGTCGCGAGCCCGCTGACGGTGTGGGTGCTGGCGCGCATCATGTGGCCGGACTTCGAGCAGACCTCAACGCCCCGCCAGCGGTGGCTGATCCTCGGCGTCGTGGTGGGTGTCGGCGTCGTGGCGTTTCTGCTCGGTCTCAATCAGGAGCATTTCCTCACGTGCGAGGACTTCACGATCAGCGGAAACTCCGAGCCGCCGGGATGCGTCAACGCCACCGAATAGGACGACGAGCCGCCCACCCCGAGCGCTCCGCGGCTAGCCTGGAACGGTACGCGTGGAGGTGAGCGTGACGAACGACAGCCGGGATGCCGCGATGCGGTACCGCCTTCGCAAGGAGGCGATCGAGCGGGGCGAGGACCCGCCTGAGGACGACGACTCGCCCGCCGCGACCCGCATCTGGACGCAGGCGGAACGGGCCGCGATCGTGGAGGTGGCGATCGAGCAGGCGATCCGGCGGGGCGACTTCGACAACCTGCCGGGTTCGGGTAAGCCGATCCCGGGTCTGGGCGCATCGAACGACCCGGACTGGTGGATCAAGCGCAAGATCGAGCGCGAGCGGCTGACCGGCCTCGGACCGCCCGCGCTGACGCTGCGCACCGAGTACGCGGAACTGGCGGGTCGCCTGGACGAGCTGCGGCGCGAGGCCGAGGTGCGAGAGTACCTCGAGGACTTCAACCACCGCGTGATCGAGGCGCGCCGTCAGCTGCTCGGCGGGCCGCCCGTCGTCACGCCGACGGTCGACGTCGACGAGTGGGTGCGCGAATGGCAGGAACGACGGGATGCCGCGTCCCGTCCCGACCGCGAACTCCCAGACCGACGATCTGGAGTCGCGCCGGACCCGCTGGACGCTCTGGCGTCGGCGCGCGTAGCCGTCGTCAGGTACGGACTCAGTCGTCGAGGACGAATGTCACCTCGAGCACGACGTGGAAGCTCGTGATCGCCCCGTCGGTGCACTCGACTTTCTGCTCCTTGATCCATGCGCCACTCACGTTGCGCAGAGTCGAGTGTGCGCGCTCGATCCCCTCGCGGATGGCGTGGTCGAAGCTCTCCGATGAACGGGAGCTGATGGTGGTGACCCGGGCTACAGTGCTGCTCATCGCAACCTCCTTGTTGGTGCGCCGAGTCTTTCGCCGAGCGACTCGTCACACAAGGGAGTGGCGGTCTCACACCTCCGGTGGCATGATCACCGCGAGCAGTCGCTCGACGCGAGCGTGACTAAGAGCGCGAGACGGGGCTTCGGCGCTCGATGAGAATCGTGTCACGCCACTGCCCTGCGTACGGACCGACCGTCGACTGGGCGATCGCCTCACGTCTCCCGATCACCCGGAATCCCGCACGTTCGTGCAGAGCGAGGCTGGCCGCGTTCTCGGGGAAGATGCTGGACTGGATCGTCCAGTAGCCGGCGTCGTCGGCGGCGGCGATGAAGGCGACGAGGAGCGCGCGGCCCACGCCCCGACCCTGTGCTCGCGATGCGACGTACACGGAATGCTCGATGACGCCGCGGTACGCGGCTCGGGAGGAGACGGGAGATGCGGCCGCCCACCCGAGGACGACGTCGTCATCGACCGCGACCAGCCGGGGCGCGCGGATCCTGCCGGAGTCGAACTGCTCCCAGGTGGGAGTCGCCGACTCGAACGTCGCGTTGCCGGCGGCGATGCCCTCGGCGAAGATGCGCTCGACGACCGGCCAGTCCTCGGGTCGCAGGGAGCGGATCGCGGGTGCGGCCGTCACGAGCAGCAGCCGCCGCCCGGTCCGAGGTCGGTCGAGCACACGCCTGTCGCGGGCAGCGTGAGCTGCACGCGCGCGGCGGAGGCGGTGTCACCGTCGAGCCACGCGACGATCGAGCGCACCTGCTCGTATCCCGTGGCGAGGAGGAATGTCGGCGCGCGCCCGTAGCTCTTCATGCCCGCGAGGAAGAATCCGTCCTCGGGCTGCTTCAGCTCGGCGAATCCGTGGGGCTCGACCGTGCCGCAGCTGTGCACGTTCGGGTCTATCAGGGGCGCGAGACGCCGGGGGGCTTCGACGATGTCATCGAGCTCGAGGCGGATCTCGCGCAGCATGTCGAGGTTCGGACGGAAGCCGGTGGCGTTCACGATCACATCGGTGTCGTGCTCGACGAGCGCACCCGCCTGCGACGCCACGATCCGGACTCCGTCGCCATGCCGAGCCAGCCGCACGATCTCGAAGCGGTCGACGACCTCGATCACGCCCGACGCGACGAGTTCGTCGACACGGCCTCCGAGCTTCGCGCGTGCGGCGAGCTCGTCATCCGGCGACGATGAGACACGCACCGCGCTGCGGTTGCGGATCGCCCACGTGATCCGGGTGCCCGGAACCTCCGTCGCCAGCGCGGCGAGGTTGAGCAGCGTGTTCGCCGCCGAGTGGCCTGCGCCTACGACCGTGGTGTGCTTGCCGGCGAAGTGCTCGCGTTCACGACCGAGCACGTCGGGAAGGGCGTGCGTGACGAACGCGGCGACGTCGTCGAGGCCCAGCGGATCGAGTCCGCTCGAGGCGAGGCTGTTCGGCGTGCGGTACGTGCCGGAGGCGTCGATCACGGCACGGGCCGCGACCTCCGTGACCACGCCCGCGCGATCGCGCAGGCGGAGAACGAACGGCGCTGCCGCACGCCCGGCGGTCCGGGTGCGGTCCATGCCCTCACGGCTGACGGCGAGCACCTCGACTCCGGTGTGCATGTGCTCGGCGATCGAGGGGAGCGCCACGAGCGGCATGAGGTAGGCATCGACCAGCTCGCCACCCGTCGGCAGTGAGGATTCGGCAGGATGCTGCCATCCTGTCGCCTCGAGCAGGCGCCGCGAGGCGGGGTCCACCAGATGCTTCCACGGAGAGAACAGGCGAATGTGGCCCCACCGGCGGATGCTGTCGGCCGCAGTCTCGCCGGCCTCGTACAGCTCGAACGGGATGCCGCGCTCGATCAGGTTCGCGGCGGCGGCCAGGCCGATCGGACCCGCGCCGATGATCGCCACCGGGAGCGTGTCGATGCGGCGCCCTGAGCGGGCCGGGCGGGTCAGGTCGATCAAGGTCATCGCGTGGTTCTCCTCGGCTATATCGAAGTTCGTCGATATTCATTCTGGTGCTCTATATCGATGATTGTCAATATCGACTATGATCGATGTATGCAGCTGCTCGAGCTCACCGACGTGACCGCGCCGACCGCACAGCAAGGGCCGACCGATGTGGCCGCCGCGTGCTGTGCGCCACTTGTCCGTGAGCCACTCGGTGCGGATGCCGCGGACGACCTCGCCCGCAAGCTCAAGGCTCTCGCCGACCCGGCGCGCCTTCGGCTGATCTCGATCGTCGGCGCCTCCGAGGGTGCCGAGGCGTGCGTCTGCGACCTGACCGAGCCGATCGGGCTGAGCCAGCCCACGGTGTCGCATCATCTGAAGGTGCTGATGGATGCCGGATTCCTGACGCGCTCGAAGCGCGGAACGTGGGCGTACTACAAGCTCGTTCCCGAGTCGCTCGCCGAGCTGTCCGTCCTGCTGACCGATCCGTGAGCCGGCGCGTCGGCGGCCGCAGAGTCCGCCGGCGTGGTGTTCGAAGGGGGCGGGGTCTTGCGGCGACCCGCCAGGCGCACGATGGCCCACACGATCAGACCCGCGATCGCGAGGATCAGGAGCCAGGGGATCAGGAATCCGATCGCCACGACGATGGCGTTCAGCGTGGCGACCAGGCCGTTCCATCCGGCCGCGAGACCATCACCGAAGCCGGCGGGGTCCGCCTCGACCGGCTCGACGTCCGGGGTCAGCGTCACGGTCAGCGTCGACATGGCGACCTGCTCGTCGTAGTACTTCAGCTGCTGCTGGTACGACTCCAGAGTCGCCTGGCGCTCGGCCAGGGCGGACTCGGCCGCGATCAGGTCGGCGAGGCTGCCTGCCTGCGACATCAGCAGCGTCAAGCGGTCGACGGATGCCTGCGCCGCGTCGATACGCGCCTGCAGGTCCACGGTGACGGTGGTGACGTCCTGGCGGTTGATCGTGGACGCCGTGACCTCGCCGAGGCCCTCGAGCTGGTCGACGAGCGACTGGAGGCCGTCGGCGGGCACGCGCACCGTGATCCAGGCGCCGTCTGGCGGGTACGGATACGGCATCGTCGAGTCGTAGACGATCCCGCTCGACGGATCCACCGGGACCACCTGGCCCGAGGTGCCGATGCTCATCGACTCGACGTAGCCGTCGCGCGATTCCGCGGCATCCGAGATCATGGCAGCGGCAGCCGCGATGTCGTCGACGACGACGGTGGCCGACGCAGTCGTGATGATGTCGCGGTCGGCGCCGTCCACGAGAGTGTCCGTGATGGCGCCCGTCTGGTCGGCGCGGTCGGTCTCGGCCAGGCCCGTTCCCTCTGAGGCGGCACCTTCGGCCTTGCCGTTGTCGACCAGGCTGTCGTCCGGGGCGACAGCCGGTGCATCCGGAGCCACGGCCGATTCATTCGTCGTCGTGCCACCGCCTACCAGGGTGCCGACGCTCGGCGCGATCACCGCGGCGACGACGACCACTGCGGCGGCGGCCGCGCCGATGAGCCAACCACGGCCGCGGCGGGCCCGACGTGCGGTGCGCTCGCGCGAGATCTCCGCGAACAGCGAGCTCTCGATCTCGTTGATCCGATCGTCGCTCAGCTCGGGCAGCGGAGCGGAGGCGTCGGGGCGCTGTTCGGTGTTCATGTGCTCTCCTTGGCAACGGTCCGCAGTCGCGTGCGGATACGGGAGAGACGATTGCGGACGACGCCGTGCGCGATGCCGAGTTCCTCAGCGGCAGCCTGATAGGCGTAGCCCTCAGTCGCGCAGAGGCGGAAGATGTCGCGATCGAGCGGACTGAGCTCGGCGACTTCGCGGAGGATACGTTCCGCGAAGTCCGTGTCGATCACCTGCTGCTCGACGTTCACCGTCGACGGGATGCTCTCCTCGACGGCGTCGGTCGTGTGCTCGCGATCACGGCGCTGAGCCCGGATCCGGTTCGCCGCCTGGAAGCGGCAGACCGTCACGAGCCAGGGAAGCAGCGAATCGCCGGCGAGCTCGAGGCCGGGCAGCTTGCGCCACGCGACCAGGAACGTCTCCTGCGTCACATCCTCCGCGTCCGACGCGTTGCCGACCAGCCGATGGGCCAGCCAGTACACGGGTCGGACGTAGGCACGGTAGAGCTGGCGAAAGGCGTGCTCGCTCCCGCTCGCGGCTTGCGCCACCAGGGAAGCATCGGTCACGTCGGTCACGTCACGTCCGTCCTCTTTGCCGGATGCTGCGGGTCGCCGCGGCATCCGCCTCATTGTCTCTCACCAGAACAGTGTCGAGTCGGGGCGAATCGTCTCAGGATCGGTCGGCGACGGCGGTCCGGTCATCCGCACCCTGTATCCTGGGGTTCGCGAGAGGGAGTATCCCGTCATCGCGTGTCCGTCATCACGGGAGCCATCGGCGCATCCCCGGGCACGCACCGCAGCAGTCCGGTTCCGGGTGCCGCGGGGGAGAGACTTTCGGGATCCGATCGACCCCGCCCCCACTCTTGCGAAAGGCCCTGCATTGGACCTCGTTCTCCCCGTCTGGTTCGAAGTCGGCTCGCTCATCGTGCTCACGCTGATCCTCGCCGCCGACCTGCTGCTGATCCTCAAGCGCCCGCATATCCCGTCCACGAGGGAATCGACCCTGTGGGTGGTGTTCTACGTCGTCCTGGCGCTGATCTTCGCGGGACTGATGTGGCTCTTCGCGGGCGGTGAATACGCCGGCCAGTTCGTCGCCGGATGGCTCACGGAGTACAGCCTGTCGATCGACAACCTGTTCGTCTTCGTGCTGATCATGACCCAGTTCGCGGTGCCGCGCCGCTACCAGCAGGAAGTGCTGATGGTGGGCATCATCATCGCGCTGGTCCTTCGCGGCGCGTTCATCCTGCTCGGCGCTGCGGTCATCGAGCAGTTCAGCTGGGTCTTCTACATCTTCGGCGCGTTCCTCGTCTGGACGGCGTACCGGCAGGCGTTCCCCGGCGGCGACCATGACGAGGAGGTCCAGCGTGAGAACTTCATCGTGCGGACCCTGCGTCGCATGATCGACATCAGCGATCACTACGACGGCGCGAAGCTTCGCACCGTGGTGGAGGGGAAGAAGATCTGGACGCCGATGATCATCGTCTTCGCGGCGATCGGCGTCACCGACCTGCTCTTCGCGATCGACTCGATCCCCGCGATCTTCGGCATCACGACGAGCCCGTTCATCGTCTTCACGGCGAACATCTTCGCGCTCATGGGTCTGCGCCAGCTCTACTTCCTGCTCGGAGACCTGCTGGACCGCCTGCGGTACCTGCATTACGGCATCGCCTTCATCCTCGCCTTCATCGGCCTGAAGCTCGTGTTCCACGCGATGCACGTCAACGAGCTGCCGTTCATCAACGGGGGCGAGCCCATCGAGTGGGCGCCCGAGATCTCGACCTGGATGTCGCTGGCGGTCATCGTCCTGTCGATGGCGGTCGCCACGATCGCGAGCCTGGTCGCCTCTTCGCGTGAGAGGAAGGCGAAGACCGTGGATGCCGCAGCCGCCGCCGTCGCAGCGGAGAAGGGCGCGCCGTCCACTGTCGACCAGCCGACCTCTCGCGAGGATCGCTGAGAGCCTTTCGCCGCTGGGCGCAAATCCGAAACCTGGGAGCCGCACAGGGTAGAGGCGTAGTGTTCGAGCCAGCGGGCGAGTCTGTGTCCGCCGCAGAACGACCCTAGGAGGTCGTTATGTCTCCAGGCATAATTTCGACCAAGCCCCAGACCCCGGCTCACACAGGCAGTGATTTCACCGAGCTCGCCGCGACCATTCGCGGTTCCGGCTTGCTGAGACGCCGCTATGGCTACTACTGGACGAAGCTGGTAGCCGTCCCAGTGACGCTCACCGCCGCAGTCCTCGCTTTCATCTGGATCGGCGACACGTGGTGGCAGCTGTTCACGGCGGTCGGCTTCGCCGTGCTCTTCACGCAGATAGCGATGCTCGGGCATGACGCCGCGCATCGGCAGATCTTCGTGTCAGGTCGCTGGAACGACTGGATCTGCCTCATCCTCGGCGATCTGTTCGTCGGGATGAGCTACGGGTGGTGGCGGCACAAGCACACCCGGCACCATGCGAACCCCAACAAGATCGACGTCGACCCTGACATCGACCTCCCCGTCATCTCCTTCACCCCCGAGCAGGCGCGGGCCCCCCGCGGTCCGATCGCCCAGTGGCTGGTCGCGCACCAGGGCCTCTTCTTCTTCCCGATCCTCCTGCTCGAGGGACTCTCGCTGCACGCGTCCGGCGTGCGCCGCGTCGCCTCCAGGGAGAAGCTGGAGCGCCGCTGGATCGAGATCGGGTTCCTCACCCTCCGGCTCGTGGGATTCACGACCCTGGTCTTCCTCGTGCTCTCGCCCGGCATCGCCTTCGTCTTCCTCGCGGTGCAGCTCGGAATCTTCGGCGTGTACATGGGCATGGTCTTCGCGCCGAACCACAAGGGAATGCCGCTCGTGCCGAAGAACGTGAAGTTCGACTTCCTCACGCGGCAGGTGATGATGAGCCGCAACGTCCGGGGGACCTGGGCGCTGGATGTCGCGATGGGCGGTCTCAACTACCAGATCGAGCACCACCTCTTCCCGTCGATGCCTCGCCCGCACCTGCGCCGCGCGGCGCCGATGGTCGCGGAGTACTGCGCGCGCCATGACGTGCCCTACACCGTGACGGGCCTCCTCGAGTCGTACGGAATCGTCATCCGATACATCAACCGCGTCGGTCTCGGAGAACGCGATCCGTTCACGTGCCCGCTGGTCGAGCAGCGCCAGGCGATCTAGCGCTGCAGTCAGACTCGGATGCCTTGGCCGGACCCCTCAAGCCGAGGCATCCGGTGCCGGTGGTATTCTGGGCCGATGCGCACCGCTCTCCTTCTCCTTAGCGGCCGCGGCGAGTCCTAGTTCTCAGGCCTTCCTCGTCGCGGAGTTCGTCACGGGCTTGATCCGCCTTCCTAGGAGAACGACAGACCATGAGCATTTCCCAGACCGACGCATCCGGCATCCCCGATCATCCGCGCACCCTCGCCGAGAAGGTGTGGGAAGACCATCTGGTCGTCAAGGGTGAGAACGGCGAACCCGACCTCATCTACATCGACCTGCACCTCGTGCACGAGGTCACCAGCCCGCAGGCCTTCGACGGCCTGCGTGCGGAGGGCCGGCCGCTGCGCCGTCTCGACCTGACGATCGCGACCGAAGACCACAACACCCCGACGCTCGACATCGACAAGCCGATCGCCGACCTGACCAGCCGCACGCAGATCGAGACGCTGCGACGCAACGCCGAGGAGTTCGGCGTCCGCCTGCACTCGCTGGGCGACAAGGAGCAGGGCATCGTGCACGTCGTCGGCCCGCAGCTGGGGCTCGACGATGCCGGGCATCACGGTCGTGTGCGGCGATTCGCACACCTCGACCCACGGCGCATTCGGCGCGATGGCTCTGGGCATCGGCACCAGCGAGGTCGAGCACGTCATGGCCACCCAGACTCTGCCGCTCACGCCGTTCAAGACGATGGCGATCACCGTCGAGGGCACCCTGAAGCCCGGCGTCACTGCAAAGGACATCATCCTCGCCGTGATCGCGAAGATCGGCACCGGCGGCGGTCAGGGCTACGTGCTCGAGTACCGCGGCAGTGCGATCCGCGCCCTCTCGATGGAGGGGCGAATGACGATCTGCAACATGTCGATCGAGGCCGGAGCTCGCGCCGGGATGGTCGCACCCGACGAGACGACGTTCGCCTACCTCGAAGGTCGCCCGCACGCTCCGAAGGGCAAGGACTGGGAGGATGCCGTCGCTTACTGGCGGACCCTCCCCACCGACGACGGCGCTGTCTTCGATGCCGAGGTCTACCTCGACGCGAACGAACTCGAGCCGTTCGTCACCTGGGGCACCAACCCGGGTCAGGGGGTCTCGCTGAGCGATGTCGTGCCGTCCCCCGAGGACTACGCCGACCCCAACGACCGCGCGGCCGCCGAACGAGCACTCGAGTACATGGCCTTGAAGCCCGGAACCCGTCTGAAGGATGTCGCCGTCGACGCCGTCTTCATGGGTTCGTGCACCAACAGCCGCATCGAGGACCTGCGCGCATTCGCATCGATCGTCAAGGGTCGCAAGAAGGCCGACGGCGTTCGGGTGATGGTCGTGCCGGGCTCGGCGCGCGTGCGCCTGGAGGCAGAGGCCGAGGGCCTGGACAAGGTGTTCACCGACTTCGGTGCGGAATGGCGCTTCGCAGGGTGTTCGATGTGCCTCGGCATGAACCCTGATCAGCTCGCGCCGGGGGAGCGCTGCGCGTCGACCAGCAACCGCAACTTCGAGGGTCGTCAGGGCAAGGGCGGGCGCACGCACCTCGTTTCGCCTCTCGTCGCCGCCGCCACAGCCGTTCGGGGCACGCTGTCAAGCCCCAGCGACCTGGAGCCCGCGCAGGAGACGGTGGGGGTCTGATCATGGAGAAGTTCACCACCCACACCGGCATCGCCGCACCGCTCAAGCGCTCCAACGTCGACACCGACCAGATCATCCCCGCGGTGTATCTCAAACGCGTCACCAAGACGGGCTTCGAGGACGCCCTGTTCGCCGCCTGGCGGCAGGACCCCGAGTTCGTGCTGAACCAGCCCGTGTTCCAGGGCGCATCCGTGCTGGTCGCGGGGCCCGACTTCGGCACCGGATCCAGCCGGGAGCACGCCGTCTGGGCGCTGCGCGACTTCGGCTTCCAGGTCGTGCTGAGCCCCAAGTTCGCCGACATCTTCCGAGGCAACTCCGGCAAGCAGGGGCTTCTCACAGGAGTCATCTCCGAGGCGGACCTCGACCGCATCTGGGCGGCGATCGACGCCGATCCCGGCATCCGGATGACCGTCGATCTCGTCGCCCGCGAGGCGCGCATCGGTGATCTCCGGGTTCCTTTCGACATCGATGATTACACTAGGTGGCGGCTTCTCGAAGGGCTCGACGACATCGGGCTCACGCTGCGCAGCGAAGACAAGATCGCGCAGTTCGAGGCTCGCCGCGAGGCGTGGCGTCCACGGACCCTCCCGGTTCCGTAGGCTCGGGCGGCCGCCCCAGATGCTGCAACGGGCGCCGCTGACAGCAGTCCCGCGAAAAACACAAGTGAGGTTCCACCGGATGAAGACACTCCTAGGCGACGCAGCACAATCGAAGGCGGGAGACCAGGAGTTGTCCGGAGAAACGCTCGCGATCCGCGGCGGACGACCGCTCAGCGGGCGGGTCGAGGTCAAGGGCGCGAAGAACCTGGCGACCAAGGCGATGGTCGCCGCGCTCCTGGGCGAGACGACGAGCGTGCTGCGCGACGTCCCCGACATCAGCGATGTGCAGGTCGTCCGGTCGCTGCTCGAGGTGCACGGCGTGAGCGTCGAGGAGGGTGACGAGGAGGGTTCGCTCGTCTTCGATCCGAGCGGAGCGGTGTCGGCGCACTTCGAGGAGATCGACGCGCACGCCGGAGCGTCCCGCATCCCGATCCTGTTCTGCGGACCGCTGCTGCACCTGCTCGGCGAGGCGCTCATCCCCGACCTCGGCGGCTGCCGCATCGGCGACCGTCCGATCAACTTCCACATGGATGCGCTGCGCGCGTTCGGTGCGATCGTCGACAAGACCTACGAGGGCATCCGCATCACCGCGCCGAACGGTTTGACCGGCGCGCAGATCGAACTGCCCTACCCGAGCGTCGGGGCAACCGAGCAGGTGCTGCTGACCGCCGTGAAGGCGAAGGGCATCACCGAGCTTCGCGGGGCAGCCATCGAGCCCGAGATCATGGACCTCATCGCGGTGCTGCAGAAGATGGGCGCGATCATCTCCTACGAGCCCAACCGCGTCATCCTGATCGAAGGCGTCGAGACGCTGCGCGGGTACGACCACCGCTGCATCTTCGACCGCAACGAAGCCGCATCGTGGGCATGCGCGGCACTCGCGACCGACGGCGACATCTTCGTCGGCGGCGCGAAGCAGCAGGAGATGCTCACGTTCCTGAACGTCTACCGAAAGGCCGGCGGCGAGTTCGACGTGCACGAGGACGGCATCCGCTTCCGTCGTGGCGGAGCGCTCAAGCCCGTCGTCGTCGAGACGGACGTGCACCCCGGGTTCATGACCGACTGGCAGCAGCCGCTCATCGTCGCCCTGACGCAGGCCGAGGGCCGATCCATCGTGCACGAGACCGTGTACGAGAACCGGCTCGGCTTCACCGAGGCGCTCGTGCAGATGGGTGCCGACATCGTCGTTCACCCGCAGGGGATCGCCAGCCCTGATCGGCGGGTTCCGCGTCGCGCTCTCGAGCAGGCCGCGGTCATCAACGGTCCCACCCCGCTGCACGGCGCGGACGTCGAGGTTCCCGACCTCCGCGGCGGTTACAGCTACCTGATTGCGGCGCTGGCCGCAGAAGGCGAATCCGTCGTCCGCAACGTCGGGATCATCCGACGCGGCTACGAGAAGCTCTTCACGAAGCTCGACGCCCTCGGCGCCGACTTCGACGTCATCGGATAACCCGCGCGTGGCCCCTTCCTCGCCTCGGCTGCCCGCGTCCGCCGAGAAGTCCCGGCCCAGCGTCTTCTGGCCGCTTGGCGGCGATCGTCATCCCGCTCACCGGGCTGTTCGCCAAGATCGAGATCATCGACGGTCACAAGCTTCCTCGCGAGGGCGCCTACGTGCTGGCGCCGACCCATTCCACCGAGTTCGACCCGCTCATCGTCGCGGTCGCCGTGTGGCGGATGGGCAGGGCTCCGCGCTTCATGGCGAAGGAGAGCCTCTTCAAGATCCCGGTGCTGGGCTGGGCTCTCCGGGCCACCGGCATGGTGCCCGTTGCGCGGGCGTCGTCTGCCGCCGCCGCGAGACAGACGATCCAGCAGTCCGAGGTGCTCGTCGAGCACGGGCGCGGAGTCATCGTCTACCCCGAGGGCACACTCACGCGCGACCCCGATCTGTGGCCCATGCGCGGCAAGACCGGAGCGGTCCGGCTCGCGCTGGCCGACGGCATCCCGCTCATTCCGATGGCCCACTGGGGCGCGCAGGACATCCTGCCCCGCTACGGCAAGCTCAGCTTCTGGCCGCTCCGGCGGCCGGTCAAGGTGATCGTGGGCGACCCCGTGGACATCTCCGAGTTCGGCGGCAAGACCGCGCAGCCCGCCGCCCTCGCGGCCGGCACCGACCGCCTCATGAACGCCCTCGCGCAGCTCGTCTCGCAGCTGCGCGGCGAACCGGCGCCCGAGAAGCGGTGGAACCCTGCCGAGCATGGGCAGAGAGAGACAGGTCGCCTTGAGCCGTAGGCAGGATGCCGGGCTGCCCCGCGTCGCCGTGATCGGCGCCGGCAGCTGGGGCACGACGTTCGGCAAGATCCTCGCGGACGGCGGCGCGCACGTCACGATGTGGGCGCGCCGACCCGAGCTCGCGCACGAGATCAACGAGGCCAAGCGCAACAGCGAGTATCTGCCGGGCATCAACCTGCCCCGCGAGATGCACGCCACCCATCACCTCTCGGAGGCGCTCGATGGCGCCGAGCAGGTGTACCTGTCGATCCCGAGCCAGGCTGTGCGGCAGAACCTCAAGGCGGTCCGGGCTCTGGTGACCGGCACGGACGCCCCGATCGTCTCGCTCATGAAGGGCGTGGAGCGGCGCAGCGGCTTGCGCATGAGCCAGGTGATCGAGCAGGAGCTGCATTGCGACCCGTCGCGGATCGCTGTGGCATCCGGTCCGAACCTCGCGCTCGAGATCGCTCGCGAGCAGCCGACGGCCGCGGTCATCTCATCGACGAGCCAGGAGACGGCCGACGCGGTCGCCCGCCGCGCCCGCAACAAGTACTTCCGCACGTTCGTGAACACCGACGTCATCGGCACCGAGTTCGGCGGGGTGCTCAAGAACCTCATCGCCGTCGCGATCGGCATCGTCGACGGCGTCGGCTACGGCGAGAACACCAAGGCGTCGATCATCACGCGCGGACTCGTCGAGATGACCGATTTCGCCGTCGCGCAGGGTGCTCAGGTCGAGACGCTGCAGGGGCTCGCCGGACTGGGCGACCTGATCGCGACGTGCCAGTCACCGCTCAGCCGCAACAACACAGCCGGGCGCCTGCTCGGTCAGGGTTACAGCTTCCAGGATGTCGTCAAGCAGATGAACCAGACTGCTGAGGGACTGGCATCCGTGGCACCCGTGCTGCAGCTTGCTCGCGAGGCCGGCATCCAGATGCCGATCGTGGAGCAGGTCAAGATGGTGCTGGACGGAACGATGAACCCCCGTGAGATCGCCCCACACCTCACGACGGACGACGATCAGCCCCAGGGCGAGAGGACGCAGAATGGACAGGCCGGCGGTGGTGGTGCTCTTTGGAGGTCGCTCCAGCGAACACTCGATCAGTTCCGCAACAGCGGGCGGCGTCCTCCGCGCGATCAGTCGTGACAGCTACCGTGTGATACCGGTCGGGATCACGCGGGATGGCATCTTCGTCCTCGAAGACGACGACCCCGACAAGTTCGCCCTGGACGCCGAACGACTGCCCGAGGTGGTCGACAACGGCACCCGCATCCTCTGGCCGGAGGGTGGCGTGCGATCGCACCCTGCGCGCACGTCGCGCCGACGGATCGATCGAGGATCTGGGCGCGGTCGATGTGGTTCTGCCGATCCTGCACGGCGTGCACGGCGAGGACGGCACGGTGCAGGGCTTCTTCGACACGCTCTCGATCCCGTACGCCGGCGGCGGTGTGCTCGACTCCGCGCTGTGCATGGACAAGCACTTCATGAAGATCGTGCTGCAGTCCGCCGGCGTTCCGGTCGCGCCGTGGGTCACGGTCACGCGTGCGGGCTGGGCTCGCGACGCGGAAGGCCTGCGAACGGATGCCGCTGCCCTCGGTCTGCCGATGTTCGT
Source organism: uncultured Actinomycetota bacterium (assembly GCA_963713325.1). GTDB lineage: Bacteria > Actinomycetota > Actinomycetes > Actinomycetales > Microbacteriaceae > Microbacterium. Next base: position 147,780 of record CAVQLL010000012.1, on the reverse strand, counting down.
GAAGCCGGCGCGAGCCGGGTCGAGCGTGGGCGTCTCGAAGGTCTCCGATCCGTCCGAGCTCGAACCTGCTCTCGACCTCGCCTTCGAGGAGGACGACAAGGTGCTCATCGAAGCCGCGATCGTCGGTCGAGAGGTCGAGGTCGCGATTCTGGAGGGACGGGGCGGCAATGGGTCCCGTGCATCGCTGCCCGGCGAGATCGTGCTCACCACCCGTGAGTTCTACGACTTCGAAGGAAAGTACCTCGGCGGTGACGGAGCAGAGGTCGTCTGCCCGGCCGACCTGAGCGACGCCGAGATCTCGGCGATCCAGGACCTCGGCATCCTCGCCTTCGATGCGGTCGACGGACGCGGGCTCGCCCGCGTCGACTTCTTCCTCGCCGCCGACGCCCTCTACGTCAACGAGTTGAACACGATGCCCGGCTTCACGCCGATCTCGATGTTCCCGAAGTGCTGGCTCGCGTCGGGCATGTCCTACCCCGAGTTGATCTCCGAGCTCATCGACACCGCGCTGGAGCGCGCTGCGGCCTAGCTCAGCCGGCGGTTCCGGACTCGGTGCATTCCGCGCCGTCGGTCGGGAGCACGGCCACGATCTGGGAGAGCGAGTCGAGCACCGCGGCGCTGGAGACGACGTCGTTGTCGAGGTAGACCTCGACAGCGGGAGTGCGCCCGAACGTCGTCACGCGATAGCGCGGCGCGTCGGACTCATCGATGATCCAGTCCACTCCGTTGACGGTCTGGCATGGCAGCGTCGTCGGCCCGGGCGGCTCGAGTCCGCAGGTGAGGATCACGGATGCCGGATCCCCCCACGCGCCGGTCGCCTGCGCATCGGTCCAGCGTCGCTCCTGCCCGTCGACGGCGTCGGGAAGGCGCACGCTCACGTCCGCACAACGCGGGTCGTTCGACGCGTCGGCCGGTTGGAGCGACACCGTCGACGTGCAGCCCGCCAGGAGCGCGCCGCTCGCGAGGAGCAGGGCCGCGACAGCGGCGGCGGGTCGGCGGGGCACCACTCCAGGCTACCCAGCGCTAGCGTGGTGGAGTGACCGAGGCCGACGCAGATCCCCTGGTGGGCGACCTGTCGGAGGGCGCCATCCTGCGCCGCATCCTCACCCGGCTCGGTGACACGTCGGCGGTGGTCGGACCAGGCGACGACGCGGCGGTGGTCTCGGCGCCGGGCGGCTCGGTCGTCGCGACGACCGACACGCTCGTGCACGGGCCCGACTTCCGGCTCGCGTGGTCGGACGGATTCGACCTCGGCTGGAAGGCGGCTGCCGTCAACCTCGCCGACATCGCTGCGATGGGTGCGCGTCCGACCGCGCTGCTGGTCGCGCTGGCGATGCCGAACGAGACGCGACTGACGTTCGTCGAGCGACTCGCCGACGGTCTCAGAGCAGCGTGCGACGCGCTCGCACCCGGCTGCGAGGTCGTCGGCGGAGACCTGACGGTCTCGCCGACCCTCACGATCGCCGTCAACGCACTCGGGTCGCTCGACGGTCGCGCACCGGTGCTCCGCTCGGGCGCACGGCCCGGTGACGTCGTCGCGATCGTGGGCGATCTCGGCGTCGCCGCGCGAGGCCTCAGCATCCTCTTCCAGAACTTCACCGACGCGGACGGGGCGCCGATCGCCGTCGACCCGTCGGCGCTGTCGGGCGACGACGCCGATGCTCTCGCGCGACAGCTGCGGCCGCATCCGCCGATCGGGAGCGGCATCGCCGCGGCGGATGCCGGAGCCACGGCGATGATGGACGTCTCGGACGGGCTGGCACTCGACGCGACGCGGATGGCGGACGCGTCGGGCGTCAGCATCGACCTCCGCAGCGCGGATGTCGGATCCGACCTGCGGCGGGCGCTCGAGGGGGGCGAGGATCACGCTCTTCTGGCGACCTTCCCGGCTGACGCGGTGCTCGGCGACTTCCGGCCGATCGGTCGCGTGATCGATCGAGCGCGTTCCGCCCTCCTGATCGACGGCGTCCCATACGAGGGGCGCGGTGGCTGGGACCCCTACCGCGACTGGGACGCGCACAGTGGATAGCCGCTAGGCGGCGGCGCGCACCCACCACAGCACGGTGTCGCCGTACTTCTTGTCGCGCGCATGCTCCAGCCCGGAGGGGAGAGACGGCTTCGGCGAGCGTGCCGCCCGCTCGATCACCACGGTCGCCTCATCGGCGAGCGACGGCACGAGCAGCGAAAGCGCATCCGTCAGTTCGCCCTCGGCGAGGTCGTACGGCGGGTCGATCAGCACCAGGTCGTACGGTCCGCGTGGCCCGCCCAGGAAAACCGACACGGGACTGCGGTGAACCCGGATGACGGCATCCCGCCCCACCGACTTCGCGACCTTCGCCGAGTTGCGCTCGACCACGGCCGCGGCGCGCGCTGCCTTCTCGACGAGGTCGGCGGATGCCGCCCCCCGACTCACCGCTTCCAGCCCGAGCGCGCCCGAGCCGGCGTACAGGTCCAGGACCGCGGCCCCGCGCAGCGCATCGGCGGACTCGAGAGCGCCGAACAGGGACTCGCGCACTCGATCGCTCGTGGGCCGGGTGCCGGCATCCGGGACCTCGAGCGAGATCGATCCGGCGCGCCCCGCGATGATCCGTGTCACACGATCACGATAGCCGCGGGGGCGCTCCTGCCTAGACTCGGAGCATGTCCGCCTTCGCCCTGGAATCGCGCCTCGACGGCGCCGTCGGGGGCAAGACCGCGTCCGCGCTGGAGAAGGCGTTCGGCATGCGGACCGTCGGAGATCTGCTCGCGCATTACCCGCGCCGCTATGCGCGACGCGGCGAACTCACGCCCATCTCGTCGCTGCCGATCGGCGAACCCGTGACGATCGTCGCGGAGGTGCGCCGGGCCAATGAGCGCCGCATGCAGAACCGCAAGGGATCCCTGCTCGAGGTCGTGATCAGCGACGGCCAGGGCGAGCTGTCGCTCACGTTCTTCAACCAGTCGTGGCGCGTGAAGGATCTTCGTCCCGGGCGTCGCGGCGTGTTCGCCGGAAAAGTGGGGGAGTACCGCGGTGCGAAGCAGCTCACCCATCCCGACTACGAGCTGTTCGACGACGAGGAGACCGCGCGGCTGACCGCGGAGGCGAACGCGAACCTCCCGATCCCCATCTACCCGGCCACCAGCACGATCGCCAGCTGGCAGCTGAAGAAGATCATCGACCTCGTCCTGGACGGACTCGGACCGGTCGCAGACCCGCTGCCGGACGAGCTGCGCCGCAGGGACGGACTGCTCGACGCGCGCACGGCGATCGAACGCATCCATCGTCCCGACTTCGAGGAGCAGATCGACCAGGCTCGCAGCACACTGCGGATGCACGAGGCTTTCGTGCTGCAGGTGGCTCTCCTGCAGCAGCGCCAGTTCGTCCGAGCGCTCTCGGCGACGCGGCGCGAACCGGGTGCGCTGCTCGGTGGCTTCGACGCGTCGCTGCCCTTCGAGCGCACCCCCGACCAGCTGTCCGTGGGCGATCAGATCGCCCACGACCTGGAGGGCGACTGGCCGATGAACCGGCTCGTGCAGGGCGAGGTCGGCTCCGGCAAGACGCTCGTCGCCCTTCGCGCGATGCTCCAGGTCGCGCAGAGCGGCGGCCAATCGGCGCTGATCGCGCCGACCGAGGTGCTGGCGGGGCAGCACCTGCGCTCGATCGCGAGGATGCTGGGACCGAAGCTCGCACCCGAGCTCATGCCCACTCTGCTCACCGGTCAGATGCCGGCCGCCGAGCGTCGCAAGGCCGCCCTGCGGACCGCATCCGGACAGGCGCGCATCGTCGTGGGGACGCACGCCCTTCTGAGCGACAGCACGACGTTCGCCGATCTCGGCCTCGTCGTCGTCGACGAGCAGCACCGATTCGGAGTGGAGCAGCGCGAGTCACTGCGCGCGAAGGGAGCGGCGCCCCACGCACTCGTGCTGACCGCGACGCCGATCCCACGGACCGTCGCGATGACGGTCTTCGGAGACCTGGACGTCTCCACCATCCGCACGATGCCCGAGGGGCGCGCCGGCATCCAGACTTTCGTCGCACCGCTCGCCGAGAAGCCCGCATGGTTCTCGCGGGTCTGGGACCGGATCGCCGAGGAGGTCGGCAAGGGTCACCAGGCGTTCGTGGTGTGCGCCGCGATCGACGCCGAGGCCGCCGTCAAGGACGACACCGCCGACGAACCGGTCGAGGTCGTCGAAGGCGAGGCGCCACGCACACGGTGGGGCGTGGCCCAGGTCGTCGACCTGCTCTCGCGGCATCCGGCATTCGCGGATCTGCGCGTGTCGCCGCTGCACGGCAAGATGCCCTCCGACGAGAAGGACGCCATCATGCAGGCGTTCGCGCGCGGCGACATCGACGTGCTGGTCGCGACCACGGTCGTCGAGGTGGGCGTGGACGTGGCGAACGCGTCGACCATGGTGATCCTGGAGGCCGATCGCTTCGGCGTCTCGCAGCTGCATCAGCTGCGCGGACGTGTCGGGCGCGGCGGCGTGCCCGGGCTCTGCCTGCTCGTCACCGAAGCGCCGGCCGGCACACCCGCCCGGGAGAGGGTGGACGCCGTGGCGGGCACGCTGGACGGCTTCGCTCTCGCCGAGATCGACCTCGAGCTGCGAGGCGAGGGCGATGTGCTGGGAGACGCGCAGTCCGGCGCTCGATCGTCGCTTCGGCTGCTGCGGGTCGTCACGGACGCCGATCTCATCGCCGCCGCCCGGCTCGCGGCGGAGCAGGTGCTCGAGGAGGACCCGGCTCTGACGAAGCACCCCGGGCTCGCCGCCGCACTCGAGCGGCGGCTCGGTATGGAGGAACGGGCCGCGCTGGCGAAGAACTAGGGTTCCGACCTCGGTTTGCGCCGCCGATAGGCTGACCTCATGAGCAGCCGGATCGCCGTCGTCCCCGGATCCTTCGACCCGCCGACCCTGGGGCACCTCGATGTGATCCGTCGCGCAGCCGCCCTTTACGACGAGCTCCACGTCCTCGTCGTGCACAATCCCGGCAAAGAGGCGATGCTCCCGATCGCGCAGCGGCTCACACTGCTCGAGCAGTCGATCGACGAGGACGGCGTCGAGGGCAACGTGATCGTCGCATCCTGGAGCATGGGCCTTCTCGTCGACTATGCGACGGATGTCGGTGCCGGCGTGCTCGTCAAGGGAATCCGATCGCAGATCGACGTCGCCTACGAGACGCCCATGGCGATCGTGAACCGCCACCTCGCCCACGTCGAGACCGTCTTCCTGCTGCCCGACCCCGCGCACGCGCTCGTCTCCAGCTCGCTCGTGCGCCAGGTCGCATCGCTCGGCGGCGACGTGTCGCCGTTCGTCCCGCCCGCCGTCGCCCGCTTCCTCGACACGGGGGCCCGGGACATCTGACCTGCCCGCGGTCGTCGCGCGGCACACAGCCCGCGCCCATCCGCACGCCGGTAGCATTGACGACCGTGAGAAGGCACCGTTCCGGCCCGTTCGTCGTACCCGCGCGCGACATCGTCAACCACCCCGGCGAGATGCGCGAGTTCACGCTCGACGTACCCGCCCCCCAGAAGTGGGGCGAGGGGCTCGTGAGCATTCCCGAGGGGGAATCAGTCTTCGTCGAGGTGCGACTCGAATCAGTTCACGAGGGCATTCTCGCGACGGGACGCATCGAGACCGAATACGTCGGAGTCTGCGGACGGTGCCTGACCGACATCGCCGCGCCCGTCGAAGTCGAGTTTCAAGAGCTTTTCGCGTATCCTGGAATGGAAGCAACTGACTTCGAGGTTCAAGACGACCACGTGGATCTTGAAACTCTGGTCAGGGATGCGACCGTACTGGCGCTTCCGTTTCAGCCGGTGTGTCAGCCGGATTGCCCCGGCCTCGATCCGGCTACGGGTGAGCGGCTGACCGTGAGCACCGGGTCAGAGCAGCGTATGCCCCTCGATTCACGCTGGGCCGCGCTCCAGCAATACACCCCAGACCACGACGACGAAGCCCCGCGCGCGTAGCGGACTGCGTCGTCGAGAACACAGAAGAGAGCAAGCCATGGCAGGTAACCCCCCGAAGCGGAAGGTCTCCCGCTCCAACACGCGTTCGCGTCGTGCCCAGTGGAAGGCGGCGCCCATCACGCTGACCACCACCGTTGAGAACGGCAAGACGGTCTACAGCCGCCCGCACCAGGCGAAGGTCGTCACCGACTCGCAGGGCACCGAGCTGTTCCTCGAGTACAAGGGCCGCAAGGTCGCTGACGTCTGAGACGCGGGGCTGCTGCCGTGACTGACGTGTCAGCGGAGCCTAACCACCTCACCGACAAGCTCGGCGTCGAAATCGACGCCGAGCTTCTGTCGCTTGCGCTGACCCACAGGTCCTGGGCGTATGAGCACGGCCAGGTGCCGCACAACGAGCGCCTCGAGTTCCTCGGCGACTCCGTCCTCGGCCAGGCAGTCACCGTGCGCCTGTTCACCGCCAACCCCGACCTCGATGAGGGGGCGCTGGCCAAGCGCCGCGCGAGTGTCGTCTCGACCGTCGCCCTCGCCGAGGTCGCTCGCGGAATCGGCCTCGGTCAGCATGTGATGCTCGGGCGCGGCGAGGAGCAGACGGGCGGGCGGGACAAGGACTCGATCCTCGCGGACACGATGGAGGCGGTGATCGGCGCGACCTACTTGTCGGTGGGCCCCGATGCGGCAACCGCACTCGTGCTGCGACTCATCGATCCGCTGCTGAACGACCCCGACCGCTACGGCGCGGCTGTCGACCCGAAGACGACCCTGCAGGAGCTCGCGTCCCACATCGGCGCCGGGCCACCGGTGTACGAGGTCACCTCGAGCGGACCCGACCACAATCGCGTGTTCGCGGCGAGAGTGACGGTGGCCGAATTCTCCGCGCAGGGCACCGGGACCAGCAAGAAGCAGGCCGAGATGGCCGCAGCGCTGCTCGCGTGGCAGGAGCTCAGCGGGCGTGCCTGAACTTCCGGAAGTCGAGGTGGTGCGTGCGGGCCTCGACCACGCGGTCGCCGGCGCGACTGTGCTCGGCGTCACAGTGCTGGACGAGCGCGCCCTGACCCGCTACTCGGGCTCGGGCTCCCAGTTCGAGGCCGCGCTCACCGGCCGACTCCTGCGAAGCGCCGCCCGGCGCGGCAAGTTCCTGTGGATACCGCTGGAACCGGCCGGCGCGGATGCTCCCGCCGGCGAGGCGCTCCTGGCGCACCTCGGCATGAGCGGTCAGCTGCTGCTCCGCTCGCCAGGCGCCGCGCCCGAACGCCATGAGCGCGTACGCCTCGACATCCAGCATCCGGAGCACGGCGAACTCGCCGTCGTCTTCGCCGACCAGCGCACGTTCGGCTCGCTGACGCTCGACCCGCTCGTGCCCACGCCGGATGCCGCGCCCGGCGGCTGCGGAACCCTCGACGCCTCCGTGCCGAGCCAGGTCGCGCACATCGCGCGCGACCCTCTCGACCCCGCATTCCGCGACCGCGACTTCCGCGCCGCGCTCGCGCGGAAGGACTCGGCGATCAAACGCGTGCTTCTGGACCAGACCGCCATCAGCGGCGTCGGCAACATCTACGCCGACGAGGCACTGTGGCGGGCCCGAATCCATCCGGAGACTCCCGCGCGGTCACTCCCGACGCGGGCCGTCAACCGCCTGCTCGGCGAGGTGCGCGCGGTCCTCGAGCGCGCGCTCGCCGAGGGTGGAACGAGCTTCGACGCCCAGTACGTGAACGTCAACGGTCAGGCCGGCTACTTCGCCCAGTCGTTGAACGCGTACGGCCGGACGGGCGAGCCGTGCCCGCGCTGCGGCCGGCCGATCGTCCGCGTCTCGTTCATGAACCGCTCCAGCCACTTCTGCCCGCACTGCCAGAAGCTGCGGCGCTGAGTCCCACCTCGGCCTGCGGAGTCAGCGACGCAGCGCACGCTCGGCCAGTTCGGGCACGACATCGGCCGGAGCGGGCATGTCCGCCATCTCCGCAGCGATCCGCCGTGCAGTCGTCCGCTCATCGCACTCGCCGAGCAGCGACTCGACGAGCGCGCTGATGGAGCCCGGGGTGAAATCCGCGTTGGCCTGGCGGGTTCCCGCGCCGGCTTGGGCGACGACCTCGGCATTGAACGGCTGGTCGGCGCCCTGCGGCAGGATCAGCTGCGCAAGCCCGGCCTCGAGCGCAGCGAGCACGGTTCCGGTGCCGCCATGGTGAACGATCAGATCTACCCGGCGAAGGACGTCGGCCTGATCGATGAACCGCTCGACGTGGACGCGATCCGGCAGCTCGCCGAGCAGTGCAGGATCGCCCGCCGGCCCGACGGCCACCAGCAGTTCCACGTCGAGCGCGGCGATCTCCAGGGCAGTCCGCCTCAGGATCTCCACCGCGCCGTACGACACCGTGCCGAGCGTGAGGTAGACGCGGGGGCGCGTCGCCGGAGCCTCGAGCCATCCCGGCAGGTCGGCCTCGAACGGGCGCCACGCGACGGACCTGATCGGGAGGGTCGGCGCGTCGCCCGACGGCGCCCGCCGCGACGGCGTCTGCAACGAGGCGGCCCGGAGCGAAGGAGGGCAGGGGTCGAGGAACGCCTGTCCTAGCAGCTGCGCATCCGGCGGCGCGAGTCCACGCTCGAGCCACCGTTCCCGCTGGTAGCGGGTCGCGAAGGCGTGCACGGCGGTCGACATGAAGGGGGCGAGCCCGATGGCGAAGTCGAGGGTCGGCACGCCCAGAATGTCGCCCGCCACGGCGGCACCGACGTGCAGCGGCTCGGTGACAAGCAGGTCGGCCCGTTCGGAGGCGAGGACCTCGAGCATGGTCGGCGTGGTGGCACCGGCCGTGACGTCGCCGAACATGGCGAGGGTCACGTCGAAGCCGGTGAGGGTCGGGTGGCGGCGACGCACCTCCTGCTCGGCCCAGGCCAGATCCACCTCAGGGGGCAGGCCGGGAACTGTCCGCAGCGGCAACCCGTTCAGGAGCGGTGCGCCGGTCGCCACCACGACGTCGTGTCCGGCGTCTCGACATGCCACCGCAAGCGGGAGCATGGGGTAGAGGTGCCCGTAGGCACCGAGGGAGGCGAAGACGACTTTCATGTGGTGGCCATGTCAGTCGAGCGTCTGCTGCCACATCCCGGAGTAGGCGATCGGGGTGAACCCCATCTCCTCGTTGATTGAGAGCATCGGTCGATTCTCCTCGGCGTTGTTGGTGAGGATGCGGGTCGACTCGGGCATCCGCTCGCGCCAGATCGCGAGCGTCTCGCACTTGACCAGGGCGCCGAGCCGGTGCCCGCGATGCTCCTTGAGCACGAGGGTGTCGTTCTGCGAGGTCGGCCGTGAGTGGTCATCGCCGAACATGTAGAGCTCGGTGTATGCCGCCATTTCACCGGTGGGAATGTGCTGCGCGGCACCGATCACACCGGTGCAGCCCTGAGCGACCAGCCGTTCATCCAGCCTTTCGACGCGCTCCGCGTTCCATGTCTGCTCGTCGAACTCCATGGCGCCCGCGGGTGCGTCCGTCGACATCCGGGACTTCAGTCGCGCGTACCCGGCGCGATGCTCCGGGGGAGTGGGCAGCGCCCAGGACACGAACCGATAATCGGATGCCGCAGACCGCGCGGCGGCCAGCACAGCGTCGATGCGATCCGACGGCCGCGACAGGTCGAGTGCGCTCGCCCGATACACCTGCTCGAGCGTGAAGCCGAAGCCGAGCATCGCTCGCGACGTGTGATCGTCGGGCACGGAGCCCCACCCGGTGCGCGCTGTGATCCGTTCGCCGTCGAGCTGCAGATGATCGGTCCAGCCGTGCAGGACGTTTCGTCCCCGCTCGCGCGCGATCGCCCCGAGTCGATCGAACGCGTGGCGACCCGCCCCGCGACCCCACCACTCGGGCAGGATCTCGATGCGCGCGTCGGCGCCCTTGGCCCCCTCCTCGAGCGGGACGTACAGGAGCGCCCGGCCGACAGGCTCGCCATCGGCGTGCACGAGGAAGCCGTGGATCTCCTCATCGGACTGGTCCTGCCACGCCGGCAGCGTCTGGGCCGCGGTCGCGGCGACGGCCTGCTCCCCGCGAACCCTTTCGTTGATGCGGTTGCGGAGGTCGACCATGACGTGGAAGTCAGCGGCATCCGGGCCGTCGACCGTCTGGGGCACGACGATCGGGGTCAACTCGAAGACCGCGCTGGCGCGGACCGTCACGTGAGCAGCTTCTGCCACGCGGCGGCGTACGAGGCAGGGACGAAGCCGATCGCCTCGTTGATGTCGAGCATGTGCCGGTTCTCCTCCGCGTTGAACGTCGAGACACGCGGCGACTCGGGAACGAGGTCGCGCCAGCGCAGCAGGTTCGCGCACTTGACGATGGTGCCGAGTCGGCGACCGCGGTGATCCTTGAGCACGAGCGTGCCGTACTGCTGGGTCGCAGCGGTGTGATCTCCGGCGATGACGAGCTCGTTGTAGGCGGCGATCGTGTCGGTCGGCACGTGCTGGACGCACGCGACCGAGACCGTGAGCCCCTGCGCCCGCAGCCGCGCGTCGCGGCGCTGCACGCGCGCGGCATCCCAGTGCTGTTCCTCGATGACGAGACCGCCTGCGGGAGCATCGGTCGACATCCGCGAGATCGCGTACGCGAAGCCGTCGAGGTGCTCGGGCGGCGTCGGTGAGGTCCACATGACGAGCCGGTAGTCCTCGCCCGCGATCTCGGTCGCCGCTGCCAGCTTCTGCTCCACGATCTCGAACGGACCGCGCAGGTCGAAGACGCTGTTGCGTTCGACCTGTTCGAGCGTGAATCCGTTCGCGCGCATGAGAAGGGTCTGGCGGTCCTCGGCGGGGATCGAGCCGAATCCCGTCGGCGGCTCGATGCGTCGGCCCATCGTGTCGGGCCGATGGAGCGTCCAGGTCTGGATCGTCCGGATTCCTCGCTCGCCGGCCTCGGCTTCGACGGCTGCAAGGAGCACCTCCTCGGCGCCCTCGCCCCGATGCTCGGGATCGATCATGAGATCGAACTCCAGCGAGGTGACGTCCTCCTCATTGGCGATCATGATCTTGACGGCACCGAGGAGGCGGCCGTCGCGGTGCGCGGTGAACGCGATCTGGGTCCAGTCGGTCTGGTCCTGCCAGAATCCGAAGACCTCCTCGGCCGTCTCGTTCAGGTAGTCATGGCCGGCATCGGCAACGCATACGGCGTTCGCGATGCGGACCATCTCCAGGAACGTGGCGGCCTCCGCTGCGTCGAGACTCGGGGGGATGACGAGCCGCGAGAGTCTCACGGATGTGCGTTGGTCGAGGTCAGGCATCGAGCACCTTCTTCCACGCGCCGTCGTACGCGACCGGCACGAAGCCGATCGCCTCGTTGATGTCGAGCATGGGGCGATTCTCCTCCGCGTTGTATGTGATCACACGGGGTGAATCGGGTGCGAAGTCGCGCCACGACAGCAGCCCGGCGCACTTGACCAGAGTGCCGAGCTTGTGGCCGCGATGATGCTTGAGGACGAGGGTGTCCTCCTGGTGTGAGGCCTCCGTGCGGTCCTTGCCGATGACGAGTTCGTTGAATGCGCACAGCTCACCCGTGGCGATGTGCTGGGCGGCCGTCACCTGCATCGGCCGTCCCGAGTCCGTGTACACCGAGTCGTGACGGGCGATGCGCGCGGCATCCCACGTCTCCTCGTCGAATTCCATGTTCGCGGACGGTGCGTCGGTCACCATGCGCGACTTCATCCAGGCGTAGCCGTCGACGAACTCGGCCGGGGTGGGAATGAACCACTGCACGAGCCGGTAGCCGGTCGAGGCGGTGGTCGCCTCGGCGAGGAGCCGCTCGACCTGATCGAACGGAGCCTGCAGGTCGAACGCGCTGCAGCGCTCGATCTGTTCGAGGGTGAAGCCATGCCGGAGGTAGAACCGGGCGATGTGATCTTCGGGGACGTCGCCGAACCCGGTGGGCGCCGCCAGGCGCGGACCCGGGGCGTCGGGGTGCTCCGCCCAGGACTGCAGCACCGTGCGACCGTTCTCGCGCGCCACGCGCTCGACCAGCTCATACGCGGCCGAGCCGATGCCGCGACCCCAGACGTCTCGGACCAGCTCGACGAGCCAGAACGCGGTCTTGGAATCACTCTCGAGCGGCAGGTCGACCCCGACACGTCCCACGATTTCGCCGTCGAGCTCGACGACCCAGCACAAGCGCCGCTCGTACTCGTCGGGCTTGTAGTGCGGAAGCAGCTCGTCGGCGGCGATCCGGTGGTCGTCGTGTCCCGAGATCTCGCGGTAGATGCGGTTTCGGACGCGCACCATCTCGATGAAGTCGGCGGCGTCAGGTGAATCGACGGATGTCGGAATCGTCAGAGGTCGAAGGTCGACGCCGACGGGTGCGGTGATCATGATGGGTCCGTTTCAGGAGAGTGGGTGGTGTGGGGATCCGGGGCCGCCAGGGGCGGCCCCGGATTGAAGGGGAATCGCCACGGGGCGGCCCCGGGTCGAATCAGGTGCGAACGCTGTGGAGGGCGTGTGCACGGAGGGCGTCGTGATGCCGTTCGTCGCGCGACCGGGTGTTCACGAGCCGGCGGGCGCGATCGTCGTGATCGCGCGCGCTGCCCTGGCGACGGGCGCTGCGCAGCAGCAGCCAGAGGCCGACCCGCAGCTCGAGACGGTCGGCGAGCGTCAAATGCGCACCGTCCGTCACCGAAGCGGGGAGGAGAAGCCTGTCCGAGCCGAGAGACCGGACGGGCGCCAGTGTGTCGTTCATGGTGGTCTCTTTCGAGTGAAGGGTGGATGGAGGTGTGCCCGAGCGGGCGGGGTCGCGAAAGCGCGACGGGAGTGGGTGCTCGACGGAGGAGGTGCCTCGTGGACCGCTGAAGCGCGATCCTGCGCGGACGAAACCGTCCGCTGGGCAGAGTCCTCCCCGGCGGCGCTCAGCCGGCGTTGGGAGCAGTGGCGCCGAACGACGAGGTCACCGGAGCGATTCCGCAGAACGGCGAACGGCGAACGGGCGCGAAGCCTGGGGTGATCATGTGCATCATCGGTGACCTCCTTTCGTGTGTGGACGCGAAGAGCGACGATAGCGCGCACCCGGCGCGCGCGTCAAGCGAATTCGCAGATTCGGTGATCAACGGGCGTGTCGCGGCATCCGTCCGCCCGGCTTTCGAGACTGCGCGCCCCGGCTCGCCTGCACGGCAGCGGGCAGGTCCTCGGGTAGCGTAAGGCGGTGAATCGACCGGGGTGGAAGGCGTCTGTATGCACCTGAAGAGCGTGACGCTCAAAGGGTTCAAGTCGTTCGCCCACCCGACCACCTTCGCGTTCGAGCAGGGTGTGACCTGCATCGTCGGTCCGAACGGGTCGGGCAAGTCGAACGTCGTCGACGCGCTCGCGTGGGTGATGGGCGAGCAAGGCGCCAAAACCCTCCGCGGCGGCAAGATGGAAGACGTCATCTTCGCCGGCACCGCGACGCGCGGACCCCTCGGTCGTGCCGAGGTGCAGCTGACGATCGACAACAGCGACGGCGCGCTTCCGATCGACTACTCCGAAGTGACGATCAGCCGCACCCTGTTCCGCAACGGCGTCAGCGAGTATGCGATCAACGGCGGCGTGTGCCGGCTGCTGGATGTTCAGGAGCTGCTGAGCGACTCGGGACTCGGTCGCGAGATGCACGTCATCGTCGGTCAGGGCCGGCTGGACAGTGTGCTGCAGGCATCGCCCGAAGAGCGTCGCGGGTTCATCGAGGAGGCCGCGGGCATCCTCAAGCACCGCCGCCGCAAGGAGAAGACCCTGCGCAAGCTCGAGGCGATGGAGGCGAACCTCACCCGGCTGAGCGACCTCGCGGGGGAGCTTCGTCGTCAGCTCAAACCGCTCGGCCGCCAGGCTGAGATCGCTCGCGAAGCCGCGACGATCGCCGCCGTCGTGCGCGATGCGCGCGCCCGCCTTCTCGCCGACGAACTCGCGGGCCTGCGTGCAGAGCTCGCCGGCCACGCCCGCAGCGAGCAGGAGCGACACACCGAACGGCTCGTCCTGCAGGATCAGGCCGAGAACCTGCGCGGCCGCATCGCGCGGCTCGAAGAGCAGCAGCGCTCCGAGGGCGTCGACGAAGCTCGCGGCGTCGCCTACGGGCTGGAGCGGGTGCAGGAGCGGCTGCGGAGCCTCTACGCGCTGACCGGGCAGCGCCTCGCCCTCCTCGGCGAGAACGCCGACGACGAGGGCATCGAGCTCACGACCGTGTCGCAGGGCATGATCGACGACGTCCGAGCGGAGATCGATGAGATCGCCGCGGGATTGGGTGACGCTCAGGATGCCGCGGCCGAAGCCTCGCGCGACGTCATGCGCGCGCGCGGCGAGCTCGACGCGCTCGATGTCGACATCGCGGCGCAGAGCGCGCTCGTCTCGGAGCACGACATGCGGATCACGGCCCTGCGCGGTTCGGCTGAAGCGGCCGCGTCGGCACTGGCAGCGGTGCGCGCCGGTGTCGAGCGTCAGAGGCTCGCACTCGACGCAGCTCTGGCTCGACGTGCCGAAGCCGAGGCCGACCTCGCCGGCGTCGACCCCGACCTCGTGCCCGAGGGCTCGGCCGCCGAGTACGCCGCGGCCTATGAACGCGCCCAGCGCGACGCGACGGATGCCGAGGCGGCGGTCGCCCGGCTGCGCGAGCGCCTGCACGCAGCCGAGCGCGAGAGTGAATCGCTCACGGCGCAGACCACGGCGCTCGGCCGAGCCCTGGACGTGCGCAACGCCGCTGCGGAGCTCGTCGGGCGCGGAGATTCCGGCATCCGTGGTCTGCTCGGCGACGCGGTCAGGGTGACCCCGGGCTACGAGGCGGCGATCGCCGCGGCGCTCGGTCCGTTGGCCGAGGGCATTCTCGTCGAGACGCGCGAGGACGCTTTCGCGGTGGCCCGCACGGTGCAGGGCGCCGACCTGGGGGTTGTCGACATCGCGATCGCCGAGTCGAGTGCGAGGATCCCGAATTTCCCGAAGCTGGCCGGCGTCGTTCCCGCCCGTGACCTCGTCACCGCGCCCGATGGAGTGCTCGGAATCCTGGCGCATGTCGTCGTCGCCGACGACCTCGACGCCGCTGAGGCGGCCGGTCCGGCGCTGGCGGGCGCGCAGCTCGGCGGCCCCATCACGATCGTGACCCGCGCGGGCGAGGTGTACACCGAGCACACGCTCCGCTCCGGTTCGGGGCAGGGGCGGTCGCGGCTCGAGCTGGCGGCAGAACGGGATGCCGCAGCCGAGCGCCGCGATGAGATCGTCGTCGTCGCCGACTCCCTCCGTGAAGCTCTCGCCGATGCGGTGCATGGGCTCGAGGCTTCGCGCCAGCGGACCAAGACGGCGCTTTCGACGTTGCGCGCCCACGACGCGGCGCTGGCGGCGCACACCGAGAAGGTCAACCGCGCCACGGTGCGTCACGAGGCCGCGATCGCCGACTGCGATCGCCTTGCGGCCGCGCTCACCCAGATGTCGGCGGCCGTCGATGAGGCCGAGACCGCCGCGCGAGCCGCGGACGATCGACTCACCCGAGCCCTCGAGGCTCCGCGGCCGATCCTCGATGCGTCCGCGCGCGAGGGGATGCTGGCCGAGCTCGAGACTGCGCGCGACGGCGAGATGCGCGCGCGGCTCGACGTGGAGACTCTCAAGGAGCGCGTGCGCGCGGGCGAGGCGCGGGTCGTGCAGCTCGAACGGCAACGCGAACGCGAACGCGACGCAGCGGCGGAGGCCGCTCGTCGCGCCGTGATCCGACGGGCGCAGCGCGAGGTGGCTGCACGCGTGGCCGCACAGCTGCCGGCCGTCCTCGATTCGGTCGACCGCTCGGTCAGCCAGGCGCGCGTCGAGCTTGCCTCGGCCGAATCCGCGCGCACCGCGGTGACGGCCGAACTCGCCGAACTTCGCCGGCAGGAGACGACCTTGCGAGACCGCCTCGCAGGACTCACCGAGAGCGTTCACGGACTCGAGCTGCAGATCCATGAGAAGCGGCTCCACGTATCGAGCCTGTTGGAGCGGGTCGCCTCAGAACTCGGTCTCGACGAAAACATTCTCATTTCGGAATATGGACCGGACCAGCGTGTACCCATCGAGTTGGGTGGCGACGAGGTCGAGCGCGAGGAGGCCGGCGAAGCGGCATCCGTTCCTTTCGACCGAGCCGCGCAGCGTCGACGACTGCAGGATGCCGAGCGAAAGCTCGCTCAGCTGGGGCGCGTGAACCCACTCGCGCTCGAGGAGTTCGCAGCGCTCGAGCAGCGCCACAAGTTCCTGGTCGAGCAGCTCGCAGACCTCACGCAGACACGCAAGGACCTGCTCACGATCATCGACGAGCTCGACGAGCGGATGCAGACGATCTTCCTCGCCGCATTCGAAGATACGCGGGCGGCGTTCGCCGAGGTCTTCCCCGTGCTCTTCCCCGGTGGCGCGGGCAGCATCTCCCTCACCAACCCCGACGACCCACTGACCACGGGCATCGAGGTCTCGGTGCGCCCGGCCGGCAAGAAGATCGAGCGGCTGTCACTCCTGTCGGGCGGCGAGCGATCCCTTGCCGCGGTCGCACTCCTGGTCGCGATCTTCATGGCACGCCCGAGCCCGTTCTACATCCTCGACGAGGTCGAAGCAGCCCTCGACGATGCGAACCTGGGCCGGCTCCTCGGGGTGTTCGAGCGACTGCGCGAGAGCAGCCAGCTCATCGTGATCACGCACCAGAAGCGCACCATGGAGATCGCCGACGCGCTCTACGGAGTGTCTATGCGACAGGACGGCGTCTCGGCCGTCGTCGGCCAGCGCGTGGGCGAGCGCGTCGCGAGCTGAGGCGCCGGGACCAAGGTGCTATGTCGGCCCTACGAGGTCGGCGGTGGCGTCGAGTTCGCGGCGCACTGTGCGCTGAATCGCCGCCCGGACCTCAGACCCTAGGCTTGATGCATGGCAGAGAAGTGGTCCCTCGGCGGCGCGCTGCGCGGCATGTTCGTGCGCCCCACCATCGACGAGACCACGTGGGAAGACCTCGAGACCGCACTGATCACCGCCGACTTCGGTCCCGATGTCTCCGAGCGCATCATCGACGAGCTTCGCGAGAAGGTGGATCGCTATCGCACGACGGATCCCCGAGATCTCCAGCGGATGCTGAAGGAGACCCTGGAAGAGCACTTCGCGAAATTCGACACCACGCTGCGGCTCACCGAGCGCCCGGCGGTCGTGCTGGTGGTCGGAGTGAACGGCGTGGGAAAGACCACGACGATCGGGAAGTTCGCCAAGTTCCTCCAGCGCTACGGGCGCTCGGTTGTCGTCGGCGCCGCCGACACCTTCCGCGCGGCCGCGGTCGACCAGCTGGCGACGTGGGCAGAGCGAGGGGGAGCCGCGATCGTCCGACCGCAGCATGAGGGGCAGGATCCGGCATCCGTCGCCTTCCAGACGATCGAATATGCCAAGCGCACCGGCACGGAGATCGTGCTCGTCGACACCGCCGGGCGCCTGCACACCAAGGGCGGGCTGATGGACGAGCTCGGCAAGATCCGCCGCGTGATCGAGAAGCAGGCGCCGATCAGCGAGGTGCTGCTCGTGCTCGACGCGACCACCGGCCAGAACGGGGTGATGCAGGCGCAGGCCTTCCTCGAGCATGCGGGCGTCACAGGTCTCGTGCTCACCAAGCTCGACGGGTCGGCCAAAGGCGGATTCGTCCTCGCCGTTCAGGAACGCACCGGCATCCCCGTGAAGCTGCTCGGACAGGGCGAGGGAATCGGCGATCTGACCGGCTTCACTCCGCACGTGTTCGCCGCCGCCCTCGTCGACTGAGCTCGTCGAAGTCGGAGCTCGTCGAAGTCGGAGCTCGTCGGAGTCGGAGCCGGCCGACCACTCGGCGCACCGACTTCCTGCCACAAAGGCGCGGCGCGCCGTCGCGGGGTCGCGCCGATGCCCCCGTGCTGGTTTCATTGGGGACATGGCGATCGAGCACGATTTCTTCGGACTGCTGGAGTCCGGCCCCGACGGGTCGATCTTCTGGTCCGAGAACGTCGACCTCGGCGATCAGACCGTCACGGTCGATCTCACGGCGCCCGATCAGGACGACGTCTCGGAGGCGGCGCTGGATGTCGCGGCCAGCCTCATCTCGTCCATCGAGTCGATCGATCACACCGCCCGCAACGCCATGGTCTCCGAGCTCGACGACCGAACGAGCGAGGTGATCGAGTACATCCTCCAGCAGCAGCAGAGCCTCGGCGACGAACTCGAAGAGCTGCTCGTGGACAACTCCGGCGACATCCAGGTGGACGTCATCCGTTCGCTGCAGCTGATGAGCATGACGATCCTCGCCGACGAGCACGGCGGTGCCGACCCGTTCGCGGTGCTCGAGTACGCGCTGGACCCCGACGCCACCGACGACGTCATCCTCGTCAACCTCGACTCGGACGGCGACGTGCTCTCGGTCACCAGCGCCGACTGAGCGCGGCGAAGTCTGAGCCCGTCGAAATCCGAGCGCAGAAGTCTGAGCCGTCGAACTCTGAGCTCGTCGAAGTCTGAGACCGCCCGGTCACACCGCCTGCGAGAAGGACAGCCCTTCGTGGGCGATGTCCTGCGCGAGGTGGGACAGGTCGGCGGGGATGTCGCGGCCCTTGGAGATCATCGACTGCGCCCAGAGGCGCCCGGCGCGGTAGGACGAACGCACGAGCGGTCCGGCGAGGACACCGAGGAACCCGATCCGCTGCGCCTCCTCCTTGAACTCGACGAACTCATCCGGCTTGACCCATCGGTCCACGGGCAGGTGGCGCGGCGACGGACGCAGGTACTGCGTGATCGTGATGATGTCGGTGCCGGCGTCGTGCAGGTCCTGCAGCGCCTGGACGACCTCGTGCGGCTCCTCGCCCATCCCGAGGATGAGGTTCGACTTCGTGATGAGTCCGAACTCTCGCGCCTGCGTGATCACGTCGAGCGACCGCTCGTAGCGGAACGCGGGGCGGATGCGCTTGAAGATTCGCGGCACCGTCTCGACGTTGTGGGCGAACACCTCCGGGCGCGATTCGAAGACCTCGCGCAGGAGCGTGGGGTTGCCCGAGAAGTCCGTCGCGAGGATCTCGACACCGGTGCCGGGGTTCTCGGCGTGGATGCGCCGCACGGTCTCCGCGTGGAGCCAGGCACCCTCGTCGGGCAGGTCATCCCGCGCGACTCCTGTGACCGTCGCGTAGCGCAGCCGCATCTTCTGGACGCTCTCGGCGACCCTGCGCGGCTCGTCGGTGTCGTAGTCGGCCGGCTTGCCGGTGTCGATCTGGCAGAAGTCGCATCGGCGCGTGCACTGCGATCCGCCGATCAGGAACGTCGCCTCGCGATCTTCCCAGCACTCGTAGATGTTGGGGCAGCCGGCCTCCTGGCAGACGGTGTGCAGGCCCTCGTCCTTGACCAGCGAGTGCAGCGCCGTGTACTCGGGGCCCATCTTTGCGCGCGTCTTGATCCACTCCGGCTTGCGTTCGATCGGCGTCTGGGCGTTGCGGACCTCGAGGCGCAGGAGTTTTCTGCCCTCCGGGATCGACACGCTCATGCCACCACTCCCGCGTACTCGGCCTCGAATGCGGAGACGACCGAATCGAGTATGTCTGCGGGCGCGACATCCGCCCCCACCACCTCGCTCACCGTCGTGACCCCGGCGTCCGTGATGCCGCAGGGGATGATGCCGCGGAACCCGGAGAGCGTGTTGTCGCAGTTGACCGCGAAGCCGTGCATCGTGACGCCCCGCTCGACGCGGACGCCGATCGCGGCGATCTTGTCCTCGGATAGGGGGCGGCGCACCCATACGCCGCTGCGGCCCTCGACCCGGTATCCGTCGACGCCGTGCTCGCCCAGCGCATCGATCAGCAGCCGCTCGAGACGCCGGACGTGGGCGACCACGTCGACCGGCTCGGGGAGGCGGACGATCGGATAGCCGACGAGCTGCCCGGGGCCGTGCCACGTGATCTTCCCGCCTCGATCGACGTCGATCACGGGTGTGCCGTCGGTCGGTCGCTCGTGCGGTTCGGTGCGCTTTCCCGCGGTGTAGACCGCCTCGTGCTCGAGCAGGATGAGCGTGTCGGCGCGATCGCCCGCGACGACGCCGGCGTGGACCCGCCGTTGCAGCGCCCACCCGTCGTGATACGGCACGAAGTCGGGGGCGAGGCCTGCGTTCAGGATCTCGAGCACGGCGGTGTCCTCTCCAAGAAGGGTGTTTATGGATCGCGTCCAACAATACGCCGAACGTAGGCTGTGAGCATGACCGCAGACTCGCGCACCGGACGACCTCGCGCCTCATCACGCGAGACGCTGGCCGAAGCCGCCAGCGAGCTGTTCCTCGAGAAGGGCTACGAGGCGACCTCGATCGCCGAGATCGCGCAGCGCGCCGGAGTGAGCAGGTCGAGCTTCTTCAACTACTTCGCATCGAAGGGCGACATCCTCTGGGCGGGGTTGGACGAGCGGCTCGCCGAGTTCGAACGACGCCTGTCGGAGAACGAGACGACGGATGCGGCCGAGGATGTGCGCACCGCGACGGCCGCGATCGCGCACGAGTTCGCCCCGGACAGCCTCGCGCTGGCCCTCGTGAACGCTCCGGCGATGGGACTGGTCGACGAGCTCGAGCGCGAGGCATCCCTGCGTCGTTCGCGGATCGCGCGCGCGACGTCGGACCGCCTCCGACGCGGCGGCGCCGATCGCCTTCACGCCGACGTCGCCGGTGCCGCGTACGGCGGCGCGGTGCTGGCGGCACTGGACGAGTGGGCGCGCGACGGCGCCGGCCGCACCGATCTCGAGCGCATTCTGCGGGTCGCCGTCGCCGCGGCCGCCGCATCGTTTCGCCCTCTGTCGAGAGTGCGTCAGCTGCGGGTGGTCGTCCACGCGCGGGAGTTCGACGAGGCATTGCGGTTCTACCGCGACGAGCTGGGGCTCGAGCAGCAGGAGGCGTACGAGGGCGAGGGCAACGCGCGCGTGGTGATCCTCCGGGCCGGAGTGGCCACACTCGAGCTCGCCAACGACGAGCAGGTCGCCATGATCGATCGCGTCGAGACGGATGGCGTCACCAGCGACCCGATCCGGATCGCGTTCGAAGTCGAGGACACCGCGGCCACCACCGACCACCTGGCGGCTGCGGGCGCGGTGGTCGAGGCATCCGCGCGTGAGACGCCGTGGCGGTCGGTCAACGCTCGCCTGCGAGGAGCGGCGGGCTTGCAGCTCACCCTGTTCCAGGAACTGGACGAGCGCTGAGAGCCGGATCCGCTCGCGTAAACTTGGGGGACTATGGCAACTTTCGGCACGCTCTCTGATCGTCTCACCGAGACCTTCCGCAACCTCCGCACCAAGGGCAAGCTCTCGCCCGCGGACGTCGACGGAACAGTCCGGGAGATCCGTCGCGCCCTGCTGGACGCGGATGTCGCCCTCCCCGTCGTCAAGGAGTTCACGGCGAAGGTGCGGGAGCGTGCGCTCGGCGACGAAGTCAGCAAGGCACTCAATCCCGCGCAGCAGGTGGTGCAGATCGTCAACGAGGAGCTCGTCGCGATCCTCGGCGGCCAGCAGCGCCGGCTGCAGTTCGCCAAGAACCCGCCGACGATCATCATGCTCGCGGGGCTGCAGGGTTCCGGAAAGACGACCTTCGCCGGCAAGCTCGCCAAGCTCCTCGAGAAGGAGGGGCACACCCCGCTCCTGATCGCCGCCGACCTCCAGCGCCCGAACGCGGTCAACCAGCTCCAGGTCGTGGCAGGCCAGGCCGGTGCGGCGATCTACGCCCCCGAGCCGGGCAACGGCATCGGCGACCCTGTTCAGGTTGCCCGCGACGGTGTCGAGGTCGCCCGCCGCCAGCAGCACGACGTCGTCATCATCGACACCGCCGGCCGTCTCGGTGTCGATGCCGAGATGATGAAGCAGGCCGCCGACATCCGCACGGCGACCGACCCCGACGAGGTCCTGTTCGTCATCGACGCGATGATCGGTCAGGATGCCGTCAACACGGCGAAGGCCTTCCAGGCGGGCGTCGATTTCACCGGCGTCGTCCTCTCCAAGCTCGACGGCGACGCCCGAGGCGGCGCTGCCCTGTCGGTGGCATCGGTCACCGGGCGTCCGATCATCTACGCGTCCACCGGCGAGGGGCTCGACGACCTCGAGCCGTTCCACCCCGACCGCATGGCATCGCGGATTCTCGACCTCGGCGACATCCTGACCCTCATCGAGCAGGCGCAGCAGGCTTTCGACGAAGCCGAAGCCATGAAGATGGCCGAGAAGCTCGCGACCGACAGCTTCACCCTCGAGGACTTCCTCGATCAGATGCAGCAGCTGAAGAAGATGGGCTCGATGAAGAAGATGCTGGGGATGCTCCCCGGCATGGGCTCGATGAAGCAGCAGATGGAGGACTTCGACGAGAAGGACCTCGACCGCACCGAGGCGATCATCCGTTCGATGACGCCGATCGAGCGCCGCAACCCCAAGGTCCTCAACGGCTCGCGCCGCCTTCGCATCGCCCGAGGTTCGGGAATGACCGTCACCGACGTGAATGCGCTCGTGAACCGCTTCGAGCAGGCCGCGAAGATGATGAAGACGGTCGCCCGCGGTGGCACGCCCAACATCCCGGGCATGGGACCGATCCCCGGGGCTCGTCCTGGCGCATCGTCCAAGCGCGGCAAGCAGCAGAAGGCGAAGGGCTCGCGCTCCGGCAACCCCGCCAAGCGCGCCGCGGAGAACGCCGGGATCGCGGCATCCGCTCCCGCTCAGCCGACCGGTTCGGGCTTCGGGCTGGGCGGCGGTGCCGCGAAGGGCGCACCGAGCGAGGCGGATCTGGCCGAACTGCAGAAGCTGCTCGGCCGCGGCTGAACCAGCTGCTCGGCGTTTCCCGCCTCAGTGACCGAGCGCCGCGAGGTGCTCGCGCAGCGTCGGCCCGGCGCGGAACTCGCGGATGAGGTGCTGCACGACCTCGCGCAGATCGCCGTCCGCGGCATCCGCCACCATCGTCTGACGGGCGTAGCTCGCGCCCTGCGTCAAGATCGTCTCGAGGCCGGCGAACTCGCGCGCGCACTTGAGCTCCACCGCGATGTCGCCGACGGCCTCCATCGTCTCGCGGAGGTGCTCGCGCACCGGACGCTGCGTTCCCTCGCGGTCCACGATGATCCGCGCATCGAGCCCGTAGCGCGCGGAGCGCCATTTGTTCTCGCGCACGAACCAGGGCTGGATCGACAGCGGTTCGCGGCCCTCGTCGATCTCGCGGGAGAAGTGCTCGACGAGCACCTGGACGAGGGCGGCCACCGCTGCGAGCTCGGGCAGGGTCGACATGCCGTCGCAGGCGCGCACCTCGATCGTCCCCCAGCGCGGGGCAGGGCGGATGTCCCACCGCACCTCGGTCGCGTCGGCCATGACGCCGGTGCGGATCACGTCGGACATGTAGGACCCGAACTCGGCCCAGTCCTGCAGGGGCCAGGGGAGGCCCGCGGTGGGCAGCTGCTGGAACACGAGCGATCGGTTCGACGCGTAGCCGGTGCGTTCGCCGGCCCAGAACGGACTGGACGCCGACAGCGCCTGCAGGTGCGGGAGGTAGACCGCGAGGGCGTTGATGATGGGGAAGACCTTGTTGACGTCCTCGACCCCGACGTGGACGTGGATCCCCCAGATCATCATGTTGCGGCCCCACCACTGGGTGCGCTCGATGAGCTTGTGATAGCGCGTCTTGTCGGTGACCTGCTGGTCGTACCACTGCGCGAACGGATGGCTTCCCGCGCAGAGCAGTTCGACCTGCATCGGGTTGGTCACGGTGCGGACGGCTGCGATCGCGTCGGCGATGTCGTCGACTGCTGCGGCGACGGTGTCACCGATGCCGCTCGTGACCTCGACCGTATTGGTGAGGAGCTCGCCGGTGACCGTGAATCGCTCGAGGGCGGTGCGCTCCTCGAGTGCCTCGATGACCTCTGGGGCGCGCGGCACGAGGTCGCCGGAGGCTCCGTCCGCGAGCATGAGCTCCCACTCCAGTCCCACTGACGAGCGGGCGGATGTCGCGAAGGGCACCGTCATCCGCACAGTTTGACATGGGGATGCCGCAATCCCGCCGATTCGCATCGATCGTGACGGCTGTTCACGGGCTCGGTCGGGGTATGGAAGAATAGAGGGTCGGATCACCCGCTCGACCCTCTATCAAGCGCGGAGATCCTCCTTAGAGCTTCCGCCGGGTGTGCACCCCACTCTCCAGGCGACCGGTTCGTTTTCGCTTTCACACAATTCAGGAGAATCGTGGCTGTCAAGATTCGTCTCAAGCGCCTGGGCAAGATCCGGGCGCCGTACTACCGCATCGTCGTGGCCGACTCGCGCACCAAGCGCGATGGTCGTGTCATCGAGGAGATCGGCAAGTACCACCCGACCGAGGAGCCCTCGTACATCGAGGTCGACTCCGACCGTGCCCAGTACTGGCTCAGCGTCGGCGCCCAGCCGACCGAGCAGGTCACCGCGCTGCTGAAGCTCACCGGCGACTGGGGCAAATTCAAGGGCGACAAGAACGCGGTCTCGACCGTGAAGGTCGCCGAGCCCAAGGCCCCCTTCGAGGTTGACGCCGCGAAGAAGGTCGTGCTCAAGCCCAAGGCTGAGAAGAAGGCGCCCGTCGAGGAGCCCGCAGCCGAGGCCCCGGCGGAGGCTGACGCCGACGCCGCGACCGACGCAGAGTAATCGTGGTGCTCGCCGCCGCGCTCGAGCATGTCGTCAAGGGGATCGTGGATCACCCGGACGACGTGTCCATCCGCTCTTCGACGTCGCCGCGTGGTGATGTCCTCGAGGTCCACGTGCACCCGGACGACCGGGGTCGCGTGATCGGGCGCGGCGGACGCACGGCGAAAGCCCTGCGCACGCTGATCACGGCACTCGCGGACGGCCGGCGCGTTCGCGTCGACGTCGCGGACGACTGACGTGACCGGCCCCGAAAAGTCCTCACCGGCCCGCCCGCCGCGCTCCGCCAAGAATCAGCTGCGAGTCGGCCGTCTGGTCAAGGCTCATGGGCTCAAGGGCGCGCTCAAGCTCGAGCTCTACACCGACGACCCCGAGGGGCGCTTCACGCCCGGTGCGTCGTTCACGCTGCAGGTGCCCGAATCCTCCCCGTGGCACGGCAAGTCGCTCACTGTCCGCGAATTCCGGTGGATGAACAGCCATCCGGTCGCCTTCTTCGAGGGTGTCGAGGATCGCTCGGCCGCCGAGGAGCTCGTCCGCGCGATCCTGTGGATCGATCAGGATGACGCCGAGATCCCCACAGAGGACGACGCGTGGTACGACCACCAGCTCACGGGCTTGGACGTCGTCCGTGACGGCGAGGTCGTCGGCCGGGTCATCCGCGTGGATCACTTTCCCGCTCAGGACCTCCTCATCGTCCGCATGCGCGGCGACCGCGAGGTCCTCGTGCCGTTCGTGAAGGCCATCGTGCCCGAGGTCGACGTCGCCGGCGGCCGCGTGATCGTGACGCCTCCCGCGGGACTCTTCGAGGATCTTCCCACCGAGGACGGCGACGAGGAGCCCGACGATTCCCTCGCCGCGCCGACTGCCGACGAGGACGATCCCGCGGAGGGCTGACGTGCGCATCGACGTCGTCTCGATCTTCCCGTCGTTCTTCGACGTCCTCGAGGTATCGCTGCTGGGCAAGGCGCGAGGCAACGGCCTCATCGATGTGCGGGTGCACGACCTGCGCGACTGGACCCACGACCGCCACCGCACCGTCGACGACACGCCCTATGGTGGCGGCGCCGGCATGGTGATGAAGCCCGAACCGTGGGGTGAGGCGCTCGACGCCATCGCGAGCGAGGAGGACACAGGCGGCGCCGGGCGGCCCGTCTTCATCTTCCCGTCGCCGGCAGGAGAGCTGTTCTCGCAGGCGACGGCGCGCGAGCTCGCCGGCCGATCGCATCTGGTCTTCGGCTGCGGCCGTTACGAAGGCATCGACGAGCGCGTGTTCGAACACGCGGCATCCCTCGGCGACGTGCGGCTCGTGAGCCTTGGGGACTACGTCCTCAACGGGGGAGAGGTCGCCGCCATGGCGATGATCGAGGCCATCGGGCGGCTCATCCCCGGCGTCGTCGGCAACCCTGAGAGCCTGCTCGAGGAGTCGCACGAGGACGGACTGCTGGAGTACCCGTCCTACACGAAGCCGGCGGCCTGGCGCGGACTGGACGTCCCCGCCGTGCTGCTGAGCGGAAATCACGGCGCGATCGCCGCATGGCGGCGCGAGCAGCAGCTCGAACGCACACAGGAGCGCAGGCCCGATCTCCTCGAGGGCGAAGACCGAGCATTGTAGCCGTGGCGACACGTGCTCCTTCGCCTCCCATCGTGCGCACTAATCTGGGACTCCTGGCTGATCCGG
Source organism: uncultured Actinomycetota bacterium (assembly GCA_963713325.1). GTDB lineage: Bacteria > Actinomycetota > Actinomycetes > Actinomycetales > Microbacteriaceae > Microbacterium. Next base: position 121,598 of record CAVQLL010000012.1, on the reverse strand, counting down.
CTCTCCCGGCGTCGGCCTCACGATGGAGGCGATGTGCAGACCTGGCCCGGTTCGAGCTACCCGCTCGGCGCGACCTTCGATGGCAACGGAACGAACTTCGCTCTCTTCAGCGAGGGTGCTGAGCGCGTCGAACTCTGTCTGTTCGGCGACCGCGGCAAAGAGACGCGCGTCGAGATGATCGACGTCGATGCCTACGTCTGGCACGCGTATCTGCCTCAGGTGCGCCCCGGGCAGCGATACGGCTACCGCGTGCATGGTGAGAACGACCCGTCCACCGGCGCGCGCTTCAACGCCAGCAAGCTCCTCCTCGACCCGTATGCAAAGGCCGTGGACGGGCAGGTCGAGTGGGGTCAAGCTGTCTTCGGGTACGACTTCGGCGACCCGGACTCCTTCAACGAGCAGGACTCCGCGACATCGATGATGAAGGCGGTGGTCGTCAACCCGTTCTTCGACTGGGCGGGTGATCGCCTCCCGAAGACGCCCTACTCCGAGTCCTTCATCTACGAAGCACACGTCAAGGGCCTCACCGAGCGGCATCCCGGAATTCCCGAGGAGATCCGCGGAACCTACAGCGCGATCGCGCACCCCCTGATCATCGACCATCTCAAGAAGCTCGGCGTCACGGCCATCGAACTCATGCCGGTGCATCAGTTCGTGGACGACTCGACCCTGCAGGAGAAGGGGCTGTCGAACTACTGGGGCTACAACACGATCTCCTTCTTCGCACCGCAGAACACCTACTCGTCGACCGGCGACCGGGGGCAGCAGGTCGAAGAGTTCAAAGGGATGGTTCGGGCTCTGCACGCGGCGGGGATCGAGGTCATCCTGGACGTCGTCTACAACCACACCGCCGAGGGCAATCACCTGGGACCGACGCTCTCGATGCGGGGAATCGACAACGCGGCGTACTACCGCCTCGAAGACAAGGACAAGCGCTACTACACCGACTACACCGGCACCGGCAACAGCCTGAACGTCGGCAACCCGCATGCGCTGCAGCTCATCATGGACTCGCTGCGGTACTGGGTGCTCGAGATGCACGTCGACGGCTTCCGGTTCGATCTGGCCTCGGCGCTGGCCCGCGAGTTCTACGACGTCGACAAGCTGGCGACCTTCTTCGAGCTCGTGCAGCAGGATCCGGTGGTCTCGCAGGTCAAGCTCATCGCCGAGCCCTGGGACGTCGGTCCTGGAGGCTACCAGGTGGGCAATTTCCCGCCGCAGTGGACGGAGTGGAACGGCAAGTACCGCGACACGGTGCGCGACTTCTGGCGGGGCGAGCCGCAGGCCCTGGGGGAATTCGCCTCGCGTCTGACGGGATCGGCCGACCTGTACGAGCACTCCGGGCGCCGGCCCGTGGCATCCGTCAACTTCGTCACCGCCCACGACGGCTTCACGCTGCGTGACCTCGTCAGCTACAACGAGAAGCACAACGAGGCCAACGGCGAAGACAGCAAGGACGGCGCCGATGACAACCGCTCGATGAACTTCGGCATCGAGGGTCCGACCGATCATCCCGCCATCAACACCCTGCGCGCACGCCAGCAGCGCAACTTCATCGCGACCTTGCTGCTGTCGCAAGGTGTGCCGATGCTGCTGCACGGCGACGAGCTCGGCCGCACGCAGCGGGGCAACAACAACGGCTACGCGCAGGACAACGAGCTGACCTGGGTCGACTGGGACAACGTCGACCAGCCGCTCGTCGAATTCACGGCAGCCCTCGCCCGCCTGCGCCGCGACCACCCGACCTTCCGCCGCCGCCGATTCTTCAACGGGCGTCCGGTGCGCATGGAAGTGGGCCAAGGGCGGCGCGACATCGCGTGGCTCCGACCGGACGGCACGCTCATGCAGCCCGATGACTGGGGTTCGGGATTCGGGCGATCGGTCGGCGTGTTCCTCAACGGGCGCGGGATCCGCGAGCGCGATCGTCGCGGCGAGCCGATCGTCGACAAGCACTTCATCGTGCTGTTCAACGCCGGCGACGACATCATCGACTTCCACATCCCGCTGATCGAGGACAGCCCGAAGTGGAACGTCCTGGTCGACACGGCCGGCGAGAAGGCCGACAGCACGCCGCTCGAGCCTGGATCGACGGTTCGACTTCAGGCGAAGACGCTCATCGTGCTCTCCGAGCACGATCTGCCCGAGCCGGAGGTCGATCACTCCGTTGCCGCGTCGCTCGCGGCCCTGACAGACTCCACGATGCCGGGACAGTCTCCGAAGGCGGAGCTGGAGCACTAGGGATGCCCCCGCGCCCGAAGTCGACGTACCGCCTGCAGATCCGGCCTGCGTTCGACCTCGACGCTGCGGCCGAGGTGGTGCCGTATCTGCGCGACCTCGGGGTCGACTGGGCGTATCTCTCGCCTCTGCTGCGCGCGACCGAGGGCTCGGACCACGGCTACGACGTCGTGGACCCGTCGCTGGTCGACCCGGCACGCGGAGGTCGCGAGGGGCTCGATCGCTTCGCCTCCGCCGCCCGCGCGGCGGGCCTCGGCATCCTGATCGACACGGTTCCGAACCACATGGGGATCACCGTCCCGGCGCAGAATCCCTGGTGGTGGGACGTGCTCACGCACGGTCGCGGATCGCGCTATGCCGAAGCATTCGACATCGATTGGGAGTTCGGCGGCGGCAAGGTGCGCCTGCCGATCCTCGGTGGGTCGCTGGAGGAGGCGCTCCCCGACATCGCGGTGGTGCTCCGGCAATCGCAGCAGCCCGGCCCGGATGCCGCTCAGCCGAGCCCGGGCGTCATCCGCTACTTCGATCACGTGCTGCCGCTCGCCCCGGGCTCGGTTCCGGCGGACGCGGTGCTCGACGACCGCGAAACGCTCCTCGCGATCGTGGCGGCGCAGCACTGGCAGCCGATCTTCTGGAGACGCGAGGCCGACGAGCTGAACTACCGCAGGTTCTTCGCCATCACGACGCTCGCGGGCCTCCGCGTCGAGGTCCCCTGGGTGTTCGACGAGACCCACGCCGAAGTGCTGCGCTGGGTGCGCGAAGGGCTGGCGGACGGCCTGCGCATCGACCATCCGGACGGGCTCGCCGACCCGGGCGGATACCTCGAGCGCCTCGCGGCGGCGACGGGCTCCGTGTACGTGCTGGTCGAGAAGATCCTCGAGCATGGCGAGCAGCTGCCGGCGTGGTGGGAGACCGACGGCACGACCGGCTACGACGCGCTCGCGGAGATCGACCGCGTGCTGGTCGACCCCGCGGGCGAGGCGGAGCTGGATTCGCTCGATGCCCAGCTTCGCGGCGGCACCGCGCCGGAGTACCACGACCTCATCCACGACACGAAGCGGGTGGTCGCCGACACGGTCCAGCGCGCCGAGATCGCCCGGCTCGTGCGAGTCCTTCGACAGGCTCAGGGACCGGACGAGCCCGTGGAGAACGCCGCAGACGCCTTCGCGGAGCTGCTCGCGTGCTTCCCGGTGTACCGCTCGTATCTGCCGGCAGGCGTCGAGCATCTGCAGCATGCCGTCGCCGAGGCATCCGCTCGTCGTCCTGATCTCGCGGCGACGATCGCCTCTCTCGCGCCGGTGCTGGCCGAACCCTCGCTCGAGGTGGCCCGTCGCTTCCAGCAGACCACCGGCCCGGTGATGGCCAAGGGCGTGGAGGACACGGCGTTCTACCGGTACACCAGGCTGGGCTCGCTCACCGAGGTGGGCGGTGACCCGTCGGTGTTCGCAGTGTCGGTCGCGGAGTTCCACAGGGCGCAGGCGTCGCGTGAGGCATCCTGGCCGCATTCGATGACGACGCTGTCGACGCACGACACGAAGCGCGGCGAGGACGTCCGCGCGCGACTGGATGTGCTTTCGGAGGTGCCGCGGCGCTGGGCCGCCGTGCTCGGCGACCTGCGTGAGCGCGCGTCCACCGGACACGGGACCTTCGACAGCCTGCTCTACCAGGCGGTGATCGGCTCGTGGCCGGCGTCGCGCGCGCGTCTGAAGGCCTATGCCGAGAAGGCCGCCCGCGAATCCGGGGAGGTCACGGGCTGGTGGGATCCGGATGTCGCATTCGAGGCGGGCACCCAGTCCACGATCGATGCGGTCTTCGACGACCCCGAGCTGAACGCGCTGGTCGACGGGTTCGCATCGGAGATCGCAGTTGCCGGGTGGTCGAACGCCCTGTCGGCCAAGCTGCTGCAGCTGACGATGCCCGGCATACCCGACGTCTATCAGGGGTCGGAGCTGTGGGAGACCTCGCTCGTGGACCCCGACAACCGCCGCCTCGTCGACTTCGGCGAGCGACGGCGGATGCTGCAATCCATCGACGACGCCTTCGCGCAGGGCTCTCTCCCGGCCGTGGACGCGTCGGGTGCCGCGAAGATGCTCGTCACGTCCCGTGCACTGCGCCTGCGGCGCGACCGGCCGGACCTCTTCACGCGCTACACGCCGATGACGGCGGTGGGCGAGGCATCCGATCACGTGATCGCGTTCGACCGGGGCGGCGCGGTGACCGTCGCGACGCGGCTGCCCGTCGGCCTCGAGGCCCGCGGAGGGTGGGGCGACACACTCCTGCTGCGGCACCACGGCGTGACGATCGATGCACTGACCGGGCGCCGTTTCGAGGGATCGATGCTTCGGGTGCGCGAATTGCTCGAGACGTACCCTGTCGCGCTGCTCATCGCGGAGGGAGGCGGGTTCTCGTGACCATCTCGGTATGGGCCCCGCGACGGACGTCGGTGCAGCTGCACCGACCCGGTCACGAGCGGGTCGCCCTCGAACCGCGTGAAGGCGGTTGGTACGAGGCATCCGTCGCGCTGGCGGACGGTGACGAGTACGGCTTCGTGCTCGACGACGCGCAGAGCGTCCGTCCCGATCCGCGCTCTCGACGCCAGCCTCGCGGCGTGCACGAACTCAGCGCGTGGTTCGACGCCGACGCGTACGACTGGCGCGACGCCGCGTGGACCGGTCGCCAGCTCGCCGGCTCGGTGATCTACGAGCTGCACGTCGGGACGTTCACCGACGAGGGCACGCTCGATTCCGCGATCCGCCGTCTGGATGACCTCGTGGATCTCGGGATCGGCTTCGTCGAGCTCCTTCCGGTGAACGCCTTCAACGGCACGCACAACTGGGGGTACGACGGCGTGCTCTGGTACGCCGTGCACGAGGGATACGGCGGCCCGCCCGCTTACCAGCGGTTCGTCGACGAATGCCACCTGCGCGGCATCGGCGTCATTCAGGACGTCGTCTACAACCATCTCGGTCCGAGCGGCAACTACCTGTCGGAGTTCGGCCCCTATCTGCGCGACGCCGAAGGCAACGCGTGGGGGCCATCGGTGGATCTCGACGAGCCGGAGGTGCGCCGGTTCATCGTCGAGAACGCGCTGATGTGGATGCGCGACCATCATGTCGACGGTCTGCGGCTGGACGCCGTTCATGCCCTCAAGGACTCGTCGCCGCGTCACATCCTGCGGGAACTCGCCGAGGAGACCGATGCGCTCAGCGCCCACCTCGGCCGTCCGCTGACCCTGATCGCCGAGTCGGACCTCAACGATGCGACGCTCATCTCCGCCAGGGAGTCCGGCGGGTACGGCATCGGAGCGCAGTGGAGCGACGACTACCACCACGCTCTGCACGTCGCCGTGTCGGGGGAGACGACCGGCTATTACGCCGACTTCGCACCTCTGTCGGCCCTGGCGAAGGTCGCGGCGGCCGGCTTCTTCCACGACGGAACCTGGTCGTCGTTCCGTGGCCGGAAGCACGGGCATCCGATCGATCTGCGGATCCCGACATCGCGCCTGGTCACGTTCAGCCAGGATCACGACCAGATCGGCAATCGAGCGGCGGGCGACCGGCTCTCGCAGACCCTCGACGAGGGCGGGCTCGCGATCACCGCCGTGCTGACCGTGCTCTCGCCGTTCACCCCGATGCTGTTCATGGGCGAGGAGTGGGCGGCATCGACACCGTGGCAGTTCTTCACATCTCACCCCGAGCCGGAGCTCGCGCGGGCGACGGCCGAGGGCAGAATCGCGGAGTTCGCCGCCATGGGCTGGGACCGCTCGCTCGTGCCCGACCCTCAGGACCCGGAGACCTTCTCCCGCTCGAAGCTGCGGTGGGATGAGCGCGACAACGGTGTGCACGCGCGAACCCTCGCGCTGTATCGCGACCTGATCGCTCTGCGACGGCGCGTCCCCGACCTCACCGACCCGGCGTTCGCAGCGGTGCGCGCAGATGCCGATGAGGCATCGCGCGCGTTCCGCCTGCGGCGCGGCGGCACCGAGATCCTGGTGAACTTCGCTGACGCCCCGCTGACGCTTCCGGTGCCGTCGGGGGCGCGCATCCTGCTCGCGACGAACGAGGCGTCCACGGTGGATGGCGGAAGCGCGACGCTGGCAGGACGCTCGGCGCTCGTGATCGGCGCCTAGCGCGGCTCAGTCGGCGTCGTCCTCTGCGACATTGAGTCGATACCCCCGTTTGACCACCGTCTTGATCAGGTCGGGGACGCCGATGCTCTCGCGGAGCCGCGCCACGGCGACCTCGACGGCATGGGTGTTCGAGACCGAACGGGGAAGCGCGCTCTGCAGCCCTTCGCGGGAGACGATCCCGCCCGCGGCGTCGACGAGCGCGGCGAGGATGTCCAGGCCCACTCGAGACAACGGGATGTGCCGACCGTCCAGGACGATGCCGGCGCTGCGCAGTTCGAGCCGACCCGCTGCCGTTTCGATCCCGGGTGCCTGACCGCCGCCGAAGTAGGTGACGACGGCGCGCACGAGCGAGCCCAGCCGACCGCGATCGGGGATGAGAGGCTCGAATCCGGCGGCACGCAGCGGCCCCGCGGTGATCGGCCCGACAGCTGCCATCAACAGGCGTCCGGCGTCGGCGTGTGCGCGCATCGCGGGCAGCACCTGCAGGATCTCCGCAGCCCCCAGCCACTCCTGGGCACCCGGTGCAGATGTGAACAGGATCGCGTCGTACTCGCCGGCGGATGCCGCCACGACCGATCTGCGCACCACCGCGAGGTCGGGCGGTGGTCCCCACCGGTAGATGGTGAGGCTGACGACGTCGGCACCGGCGGCCTCGAAGACCTCATCCAGCCCGTCGGCACCCGAGCCGTGGTGCTGAACCGCGACCCGCCTGCGCGAGACGCCCTCCGCGAGCAGGAACTGCTCCAGTTCGGCCGCCGTCTCGGACTCGGCGACCCAGTCGGCGGACAGACCCGCCTGCTGGATCGCACCGCGAGCCTTCGGCCCGCGCGCGACGATCTGGGCCGGTCGGATCGCCCCGAGGAACTCTTCGAGCAGCCCCGCTTCGTCCACCGCTTCGATCCAGCCGCGGAATCCGACGCCGGTCGTGACCACGACGATGTCGGGCGGTTCGGCGATGAGCAGCCGCGACCGCGCGATCAGCTCCTCGTCGTCGATGTGGGGGACGATCGTGAGCGCCGGGGCGAGTCGCACGGTGGCGCCGTGCCGCTCGAGCGCCGCGGTGAGCTCACCCGAGCGACGGTCGACCGGCAGCAGGATCGTGCACCCCGCGAGGGCTGCCGAGATCACGGGGGCGGAGCGTTCCGCGCCCGTGTCGGGACCGATGGAACTGGCGATGGTCACAGGGTAGTGTCACCTGCCGCATCCGAGATGAGGGCCGGCAGAAGCAGGTCGGCGGCGGCGACGTGGCCGAACACCATGACCGCCGGGTTGCGCACGCCGGCGGACGCCGCCGCCGATGCGGCGGTGCCGAGAGTCGCGTGGGTCGTCCGCTGCGAATCGGTGTGCCCGCTCTCCACGATCGCCACGGGGAGGTCGGGATCCGCTCCCGCATCGAGCGCCGCCGCGGCGAACCCCGTGAGCGCGCTCACTCCCATCAGCACGACGGTCGTGGTCTGCGCGTCGCGCAGCGCGGCGAGCGTGGCCTCGGTCGGTGCGTCCTGACCGTTCACGACGTGCAGGGCGGCTGCGGTGCCGCGGTGGGTGACCGGGATGCCGGCCGCCTGAGGCACCGAGACGATGCTGGTGAGTCCGGGCACGACGTCGACGGGCACACCCGCAGCGAGGCATGCCGCGACCTCCTCGCCGCCGCGACCGTACACGAACGGATCGCCGCCCTTGAGGCGGACGACGCGGAGCCCGCGCCGGGCCCGATCGACGAGGATCTCGTTGATCTCGTGCTGAGGGACGGGGTGGTATCCGGGTCGCTTGCCGACGTCGACGACCTCTACCTCGGGGGCGAGTTCGCCGATAACGCCGGTGGGGCCGAGGCGGTCGGTCACGACCACGTCCGCTTCGGCGAGCAGGCGCCGCCCGCGGACCGTGATGAGATCGACGGGTCCGGGACCGCCGCCGACGAGGTGGACGTGCCCGACCGCGGTCGGACGCCGACGCCGCAGCGGCAGCCCGCCTTCGCGGAGGCGCTCGGCGATGGCATCCCGCAGCATACGCGTGCGGCCGGGGTCGACTCCGGCATCCGAGACGACGCCGACGATGCTGTCACCGGACCGGGTCTCGGCGGCCAGCCGCGCCGACCCGTGGCTTCCGTCGCCCGCGTTGACGCAGAGGATCCGCCTGTCGTCGCAGGCCGCGGAGACGTCCGCGTCCACGCGCGCGTCGCCGGTGGCCGTGTGCACGAGCCACGCGTCGTCGAGGTCGGCCGGGATCACACCGCGGGCGCGCCATTCGAGCGCGTTGTCGGCGACCAAGCGCGACGTCGCGTCAGCGAGCTGAGGTGCGACCACGCGGACGACGGCACCGTCGAGCAGGAACCGGCGGATGCGGCGGGCGGCGACATCCCCGCCGCCGACCATCACCACCTGCCGGCCGGCGAGCGAGATCCCGATCATCGTCGTCATGACGGCGCCTCCCATTTCACGAACACATCGCCACCGGCATCCACGGCGACGGGCCACACCCGCAGCGCGTGCGCGTCCTTGCCCTGGGTCTCCAGGCAGGCGCCGGTGCGGAGGTCGAAGACCTGCTTGTACATGGGCGAGGCGACGGTCGGCGCGTCGCCGCGAGTGCCGACGATCCCGCGCGACATGACGTAGGCCCCGCTGTATGGGTCGAGCTGCTGGACCGCGTGGATGCGGTCGTCGTGCGTGCGGAACAGGGCTACCTGCTCGCCGTCGATGAGGGCGGCCAGGCCACGTTCGGGCTCGAGATCGACGACTCGGCACACGCGCACCCAGACCGCCAGCGGCCGGCGCGGGGGATCGTTCGGCGACTCCTGCGGCCGGGCCGCCGTCGCGGTGAGGTTCTGCAGTGCCGTCATCGCCGAACCGCCAGCGTGCTGCCCGCGATCAGGACCCGCGGATCGTCGCGCTCCTCGGAGGTGGCCGGACGCGGCTGTCCGCGCTCGGAGGTGTACGCGAGGGAGGGATCGGGTGTCGTCGGGGCGTTCACGAACGAGGCGAACCTGCGCAGCTTCTCGGGGTCCTCGAGCGTGGCCTTCCACTCGTCCTCGTACGCATCGACGTGCTGCGCCATCGCCGCGTCGAGGTCCGTGGCGATGCCGAGGCTGTCCTCGAAGATCACGGCGCGGAGAGCCTCGATGCCGCCTTCCATCTCCTCGAACCACGGGGCGGTGCGCTGCAGCCGATCCGCCGTGCGGATGTAGTACATCAGAAACCGGTCGATCGCCTGCAGCAGGGCCGCGTCGTCGAGCCCCTCGGCGAACAGCACCGCGTGGCGGGGCGTGAAGCCGCCGTTGCCGCCCACGTACATGTTCCAGCCGGCCTCGGTCGCGATCACGCCGACGTCCTTGCCGCGGGCTTCGGCGCACTCGCGTGCACAGCCGGAGACGCCGAGCTTGATCTTGTGGGGTGACCGCAGCCCGCGGTAGCGCAGCTCGAGCTGCACGGCCATGCCGACCGAGTCCTGCACGCCGTAGCGGCACCACGTCGATCCGACGCACGATTTCACCGTGCGCAGCGACTTGCCGTACGCGTGCCCCGACTCGAATCCCGCATCGACGAGGCGCTTCCAGATATCCGGCAGCTGCTCGAGCCGGGCGCCGAACATGTCGATGCGCTGGCCGCCGGTGATCTTCGTGTACAGCCCGAAGTCCTTCGCGACCTGTCCGATGGCCAGGAGCCCCTCCGGCGTGATCTCGCCGCCGGCGATCCGCGGGACGACCGAGTAGCTTCCGTCCTTCTGGATGTTCGCCATCACATGGTCGTTCGTGTCCTGCAGGGTCGCGTTCTCGCCGTCGAGCACGTGCCCGTGGCCGAGAGAGGACAGGATGCTGGCGAGGACGGGCTTGCAGATGTCGCAGCCGCGTCCGGTGCCGAAACGGTCGATGATGGCGCTGAATGTGCGCAGCCCCGATACCCGCACGGCATCGAACAGCTGGGCGCGCGAGTGGGTGAAGTGCTCGCACAGGGCGGTGCTCAGGCTCGCGCCGCTGCGGGCGAGCTCGGTGCCGACGAGCTTCTTGACCAGCGGGAGGCACGAGCCGCACGCGGCGCCCGCGCGGGTGCACGCCTTGACGCCGGCGACATCCGTGCAGCCTTCGTCGGTGACCGCGCAGCGGATTGTGCCTGCCGTCACGCTGTTGCACGAGCACACGAGCGCTTCATCGGGCAGTTCGGCGTTCGCCAGCGCATCGCCTGCGCCCTCGGGCATGAGGTAGGCGGCGGGGTCGGCACCCAGCGGCCCGCCGACGAGGGGACGCAGCATCCCGTAGGCGCTCGCATCTCCGACCAGGATGCCGCCCAGCAGGGTCTGGGCGTCATCGGAGAGCACGAGCTTCTTGTAGACGCCCGCCACCGGGTCGGCGTAGACGACGTCGAGGGCTCCGGGAGTCTGGCCGAACGCGTCGCCGAAGCTCGCGACGTCGACCCCGTTGAGCTTGAGCTTGGTGGAGTCGTCATACCCGGGGAAGGTCGCGGCGGATCCGAGCAGACGGGTCGCAGCGACCTCGGCCATCGCGTAACCCGGCGCGACCAGCCCGACACAGCGCCCGTCGAAGCTGGCGACCTCGCCGATCGCGAGGATGCGGGGGTCGGATGTCGTGCATTCGGCGTCGATGATCACGCCGCCGCGGGGATCGACCTCGAGGTCGGCGGCGCGCGCGAGCTGGTCGCGCGGTCGGACCCCGACGGTGAAGACCACGACATCCGTTTCGGCATAGTCGCCCTCGCGGAACTCGAGGCCCCGCACGTTGCCGCGGACGTCCGGGTCGAGCCGGGTCGTGACGCTTCCGGTGCGCACTGCGATGCCGCGGGACTGGATGAGGCGCCGCAGCGAGTCCGCGCCGCGGTCGTCGAGCTGGGCCGACATCAGCCGATCGGAGGACTGTACGACGGTGCAGTCGACGTCCAGACCCTGGAGTGCGCCGGCCGCCTCGAGCCCCAGCAATCCGCCCCCGATCACCGTGCCGCGAAGTGGCCGCCCGAGTTCTGCCGACCGGCGATCGACGAACGCGCGCAGCCTCTCGACGTCGTCGAGGGTGCGATAGACGAAGCAGCCGGTGAGATCGAATCCGTCGACGGTCAGTCGTGCCGCGTACGAGCCCGTCGCGAGGACGAGCGTGTCCCACGCGACACTGAGGCCGCTCTCGGTCGTGACGCGGCGCGCTTCGCGATCGATGCGGGCGACCGCGTCGCCGCGAACGAATCGCACGCGATCGTCGTCGTCGAGGATCGAGCGCTGCAGGGTCAGGTCATCGGCGCTCGCGCCGGCGAAGTACGAAGTGAGTCCGACGCGGTCGTACGGGTGACGGTCCTCCTCGCCGATGACGGTGATGCGCCACAGTCCGTCGGGGTCACGCGTGCGCAGGCTCTCGACGAAGCGGTGGGCGACCATGCCGGCGCCCACGACGACGACGTGCGCTTCGCGACCGCGGAATTCGAGGCCCTGCTGCTCGACCATGTCCGAAACATATCCGGCGCGTGTTGCGCGGCCGTGTGCACCGTGTTTCGTCGGTTCGACGGATGCCTGGGCATCCGTCGCTTTCGGGGTGCGAGGCATGGGATCTCCTGTCGTCGCGGGCGGAGTGAGCAGGTGATGCGGGTGGGAACGTCGATGCGGGTGCTGCGTCCGACGCTACGCAGACGACGTTTCGCGGGCGCTGTCGGAGGCGTTTCGGCTGGGCAACGTTTCCCTCACCGCGGGGTCGCCCGGGTTGTGAGATCTCACACGGGCTCCACGGCATGGCGGGCGAGCAGGTCGGTGATCCTACTTCGGCAGCCGCCGCATCCGGTGCCGGCGCGTGTATCGCGCCCGACGCATTCGACGGTGGTGTTGCCGGCATCGATCGATGCATCGATCCGCTCGACGGTGACCCCGTTGCACCAGCACACGGTGGCATGAGGGGCGAGCGCTTCGGCGGCCGCGGTCGGGTCGAAGTCGGGGCCGTCGAAGCGCAGGAGCAGCGACCTGTCGGCGGGCAGCTCGTCGCCGCGCTCGTAGAGGAGGGTCAGCTCAGCGGCCGTGCGCGGCATCCCGACGCAGACGAATCCGGTGAGGATGCCGCCGGCGGACACCATCTTCACGTAGCGCAGGTGCTCGGGATCGGCCCACTGAGCGACGTTCCGGCCCAGCGCGTCATCGTCCCACGGGTCGGCCGATACGTCGCCCGCGGCGACGACGTCGACGTGTTCCGCCTTGAGCATGACCAGCGGCTCGCGCTCGCTGGGCAGCGCGGCGGCATCGACGTCTGCCTCGAGTCCGTTCACGAAGCGCGCGGCCAGCCAGTCCGCCTGTCTCCAGCCCGGCCCGATGAGCCCGCTCGGCGCGCCGGCGAGACGGCCGCCGCCCTGAACGGCATCGCGGTCGGCGATGTGCGCGCAGTCGCCGATCGCGAAGACCGACGGATCCGTCCAGCTGCGCAGCGACTCGTCGACCACGACGCCGAATGCCGCGTGCAGGCCGGCGCTCTCGGCCAGCTCGGTGCGGGGCGTGACTCCGCAGGAGAGCACCAGAATGTCGCCGGCGATGTCCTTGCCGTCGGCGGTGAGCAGGCGGTCGAAGTGCGGGATGCCGTCGTCACCGGTGCGGTAGAGCACCGTCTCGGCACGACTGTGCGCGAAGATCGACACGCCCGTCTGCTGGACGGCCCTGCGCAGGACGGCGCCGGACCCGCGGTCGAGATTGCGTGGCATCGGGTGCGGGCCGTGATGGACGACGGCGACGCTTGCGCCCGCGTGGGCGGCGGCGAGGGCGAACTCGAGCCCGAGCACGCCCGCGCCCAGCACGACGATCCGCTGCCCGTCCGAGACGGCGCCGCGGATGCGATCCGCGTCGTCGAGATCGCGAAGGGCGGTGACCCCGCGGGGCAGGATGTCGTCGCGCCCGGCGATGCGGTGGAGGCCGGCCGTGCGGTCGACCCCGTTGAGAGTCGGGATGTTCGCCCGCGACCCGGTGGCCAGGACCACGCGGTCGTAGGCGACGCGCGCACCGTCGCTGAGGACGGCGACCCGTGCCGCGCGGTCCAGCTCCTTCACCGCGACGCCGGTGATGACGCGCCCGCCCGCCTCCTCGACGGCGTCCCGGTCGGCGATCGTGAGCGAATCACGCTGCATCCCGCCCACCGCGTACTCGGCGACGAGCACACGGTTGTACGCATCGCTGCCTTCGGCGCCGACGACGGTCAACGCGACGCGCCCGGCCTTCACGGCGGGCAGCAGGTTCTCGGCGAAGCGCGCGCCGACGGGACCGTAGCCGACGACGAGGACACGCTGAGGGGACTCGGTCATGCGCTGATCGCCTCCTCGATCCGGCGGACGCGGACGGCGCCCGTCTTGAACTCCGGCATCGCCGACAGGGGGTCGACCGCGTCGGAGGTGAGCAGATTGGCGGTGCCCTCGCCGGAGAAGTGGAAGGGGACGAAGACATCGCCGGGCCGCACGTCGGGCGAGATCAGGGCGGTTGCATGGATCACGCCCCGCGAGTTGGACAGCTCGACCGTGTCGCCGTCGACGATGCCGTACCGCGCAGCCGCTGCCGGGTGCAGCGTCGCCCGCACTTCGGGCTGCGCGGCGGCCAGCTCGGGGACCCGGCGCGTCTGGGCGCCGCTCTGGTAGTGCTCCAGGAGCCGGCCCGTGATCAGCGTGAGCTCGCCTGCTCCGGGGAGGCGGTCGTCGTGGGCAGCGGGGGAGACCGCGACGATTCGCGCACGCCCGTCCGGGTGCGCGAACGTGTCGGCGAACAGTCGTGGCGTGCCCAGCGAGCCGACGGGGCAGGGCCAATGCACGGGAGCTCCGGCATCCAGCAGGGCGTCGTCCACGCCGGAGTAGTCCGCGATGCCGCCCGCCGAGGCCCGACGCAGCTCGTCGAACACCTCGCGCGCGTCGGTGGAGTAGGTGCCGGGGGCCTCGAGTCGGCGGGCCAGCTCGGACATGATCCACAGCTCGTCGCGCACCCCGGAAGGTGGCGTGAGCGCGCGCTTGCGACGGATGACGCGTCCTTCCAGGTTGGTCATCGTCCCCTCCTCCTCCGCCCACTGCGGAACGGGCAGGACGATGTCCGCGAGGGCTGCCGTCTCGGAGAGGAAGAAGTCCGACACGACGAGAAGGTCCAGCCGCTGCAGTCCGGCGCGTACGGTCGCCGCGTTCGGTGCCGACACGACGACGTTCGATCCGTGGACGAGCAGCGCGCGCGGACCACCGGCCGTGCCCAGCGCCTGTAGGAGCTCGACGGCGGGGATGCCGGGACCGGGGATGATCGAGGGTTCGACGCCCCACACGCCCGCGACATGCGCCCGAGCGGCGGGGTCGGTGATCTTGCGGTAGCCGGGCAGCTGGTCGCACTTCTGGCCGTGCTCCCGACCGCCCTGCCCGTTGCCCTGCCCGGTGAGGGTGCCGTACCCCGAGTCGGCCCGCCCGGGAAGACCCAGGGCGAGAGCGAGATTGATCGCGGCCGTCGCCGTGTCGGTGCCGTCGATGTGCTGCTCGACTCCTCGGCCGGTGAGGATGTAGACGCCGCCGCCGGCCGCGAGCCGTCGCGCGACCGTCCGGATCGTCGCCGCGGGGACCCCGGTGACGGATTGGACGCGCTCCGGCCACCACCCAACAACGCTGCGGCGCAGGTCGGCGAAGCCATCGGTGCGTGCGTCGAGGTACGCGGCATCCGTCAGTCCCTCGGCGATGACGACGTGTGTCAGCCCCAGCAGGAGTGCGAGATCGGTGCCGGGAGTGGGCTGGAGGTGGATTCCGCGACCCTCGTCGGTCAGCCGAGCGGTGGCGGTGCGGCGCGGGTCGACGACGATGAGACCACCCGCCTCCTGCGCACCGGCGAGATGGCCGACGAACGGCGGCATGGTGGCGGCCACGTTCGTGCCGAGGAGGAGAACGGTGGATGCCGCGTCGAGGTCGCTCAGCGGGAACGGGAGGCCTCGGTCGATGCCGAACGCGCGGTTGCCCGCGGCGGCTGCTGAGGACATGCAGAAACGGCCGTTGTAGTCGATGCGGCTCGTGCCGAGGGCGAGCCGGGCGAACTTGCCCAGCTGGTACGCCTTCTCGTTGGTGAGACCGCCACCGCCGAAGACGGCGACCGCATCGGCGCCGTGCGCGGTCCGGATCGAGCGCAGGCGATCCGCGACCAGGTCGAGGACGGCATCCCATTCGGTTTCGTGCAGTTCTCCATCGGCTCCCCGCACGAGCGGCGCCGTCAGGCGATCGGGTGAACGGAGCAGCTCGGCCGCGGTCCAGCCCTTCTTGCACAGGCCGCCGCGGTTCGTCGGGAAGTCCCGACCCGAGACGACCACCGGCGCCGCGCCCTCCGCCGCCCCATCCGCCCGCGTCAGCGTCATCGCGCATTGGAGTGCGCAATACGGGCAATGGGTGTCGGTGGATGCCGCGACCCCGGTGGTCGTCTGGGTCATGGGTGTCAGATCCGGAATCCGTCGCTGCGCTTGCGGCCGTAGACCAGCGCGGTGAGCACGAGCAGCGCGACGTACGCCAGGACGAAGACGAAGAACGCTGCGGTGTAGCTGCCCGTCCCGAGCTTGGGAGAGGTTGAGCGCCTGGGGGATGAGGAACCCGCCGTATGCGCCGATCGCGGAGATGAGCCCGAGCGCGGCGGCTGCCTTGCGCTTGGATGACACATCCCCGCCCGTGGTCGCGTCACCGCTGCCGCGCAGGGCGAAGACGATCGGGACCATCCGGTACGTCGAGCCGTTGCCGGCGCCCGCGGCGGCGAAGAGAAGCAGGAAGCAGCCGAGGAAGAGCCAGAACTGGCCCGTCGGGATCACGATCATGACCGCGAGGGTCATGATCGCCATCGCTGCGAAGACTCCGATCGTCACCCGCGCGCCGCCGAACCGGTCGGCCAGGCGGCCGCCGAGAGGACGGGCGAGGGAGCCGACCAGAGCGCCGAGGAAGGCCAGCGAGACCGCTGCCGTTCCCACCGGAATGCTGACGCCCGGGAACTGGTCGGCGATGAGCTTGGGAAAGACGCTCGCGAACCCGATGAACGAACCGAAGGTGCCGATGTACAGGAGAGAGAGCAGCCACAGGTGCGGTTCGCGAAGGGCGGCGGCCGAGCCGGAGAAGTCTGCTTTGGCCGAAGAGATGTTGTTCATCCGCAGCGCGGCACCGATCATCGCGGCGAGGATGAACGGCACCCAGATCCACCCGGCGAGAGGCAGATTGGCCGCGACCCCGGCGCCGATCGTCACGACGATCGGAACGACGAACTGCGCGACCGAGGCACCGAGATTGCCACCGGCGGCGTTCAGGCCCAGTGCCCAGCCCTTCTCGCGCTGCGGGTAGAAATAGGTGATGTTCGACATCGAGCTGGCGAAGTTGCCACCGCCGAAGCCGGCGAACGCCGCGACCAGAAGCAGCACCGGGAAGGGCGTCTCGGGGTTGCCGACGCAGATCGCCATGGCGATCGCGGGGATCAGGAGCAGGCCCGCGGAGATGATCGTCCAGTTTCGCCCGCCGAAGATCGGGACCAGGAACGTATACGGAATGCGCAGGGTCGCGCCGACGAGACTGGGGATCGAGATCAGCCAGAAGATCTGACTGCTGTCCAGCGTGAAGCCGGCGGCTGGAAGAAACACCGCGACGACGCTCCAGAGCTGCCAGACCACGAAACCGAGGAATTCGGCGAAGATCGACCACACCAGGTTGCGTTTGGCGATCGCCCGGCCGGGGCCCTCCCACTGGTCCAGGTTCTCGGGATCCCAGCCGTCGATCCACCGGCCGCGCCGGTGGATGAGGGCGACTGATCCGGTCGCCGGCGATGCAGCGGTGGGGGCGCCGGGGGCGGCGCTGGTCTCTGGTGCCGTGAGGGTTGCGTCGGTCATCGTGGTCTCCCGTGGAGTGGCAGCGAGGTGGAGCTCGTGAGTGAAAAGCTACGGATGCCGCGTTTCACGGGGTCGTTGCTCGTGTGAACACTGCGATCTCACGCACCTCACCGCCGCGGAGCCGAGGTTGTGAGGATTCCGCGCCGCCTCGGCGGCCGGGCACGGCGACGACCCCGCGTGCCGGTACGCTTCCGTCGTGCCCTTCGCGATCGCTTTGAGCGTCATCCTTCTCGCCCTTGCGATCTTCCAGCTCGCCCTCGCGTTCGGGGCACCGCTGGGCCGTTTCGCGTGGGGCGGGCAGCACCGCGTGCTCCCCGTGCGCCTGCGGATCGGCAGCGCGATCGCGATCGTGATCTATGCGGTGATCGTCGTGATCGCCTTCGATCGCGTCGGTGCGATCGACGTGCTCCCGGACGTGTTCGCGGTGGTGGCCATGTGGGTCGTGTTCGCATACTTCGCACTCGGCATCGTCATGAATGCCGTCTCCCGCAGCAAACCCGAGCGCTACGTCATGGTGCCGGTGACGATCGTGCTGACCGTGCTGAGCTTCTTCATCGCGATGGGGTACGGGGCAGCAGCGACGGCCGTGTGACCGCTGATTGCGGGCGCGAACTCAGCCGACACCGAGCCAGGACCGGTCGGTGAGGATGATGGGTCCGTCCTCGGTGACGGCGACGGTGTGCTCGGAGTGAGCGCCGCGCGACCCGTCGGCGCTGCGCAGTGTCCATCCGTCCGGATCGGTGATCAGCTCGTCCGTGGTCTCGAGGAACCACGGCTCGAGAGCGACGACGAGCCCTGCACGCAGCGGATAGCCACGACCCGGCTTGCCGTCATTCGGCACGTGCGGATCGCCGTGCATGATCCGACCGACTCCGTGTCCGCCGAAATCCGTGTTGATCTGGTAGCCGTCTGCCCGGGCGACCTCCGCGATCGCATGAGAGATGTCGCCGATCCGGTTCGACACGACTGCGGCGCCTATCGCGGCATCCAGCGCTCGTTCGCTGGTGTCGATGATCGCAAGATCCTCGTCGCGGGCGGTGCCGATCACGAAGGACACCGCCGAGTCGGCGACCCATCCGTCCACCGACGCGGCGAAGTCCAGCGACACCAGGTCGCCGTCCTGCAGCACGTAGTCGTGCGGCAGCCCGTGGAGCACGGCGTCGTTGATGGAGGTGCAGATGACCTTGCCGAACGGCCGTGCACCGAACGAGGGGTGGTAGTCGATGTAGCAGGATTCGGCACCGGCGCGGCGGATCAGGTCGTGCGCGCGGCGGTCGATGGCCAGCAGATTCGTGCCCACCTTGGTCTCGTCGCGCAGCGTGGCGAGCACCTCTGCCACGAACCGGCCCGCGGGTCGCATCGCCTCGATCTCGGCGGGCGTGCGCAACTCGATCATCTGATTCCTCTCCGTCGTGACCATTCTGTCGGATGCAGGAGTGCATCCGCCCTCTGCGCACTTCGTGTTCGGCGTCGCCGAGTGTGGGGCGGCCGAGTCTGTGAGGATGCTTCGTCCTGCGCGCTCCCTCGGACCCAACGCGGACGTACCGGCGTAGCATCGAGGTCATGTGGGTACGTCGCGCGTTCTACGGCTGGCTGATTCCGGCCGCGTTCCTGCTCCCGCTGTGGCTGCTCGTGGGCTGGGGTGTGTTCAACGCCGGCGGTTGGGCGTTCCTGTGGGTGCTGTTCCTCGCCATACCGTCCGTGTTCATCGGCCAGCTGGTGCTCACCCTCCTCGTTCGCGCACGCGGGACCGTGCGGGCCGAGCGAGCGGTGTCGTGGTGGGATGTCCTCGGGTTCACCGTGTGGCATTGCCTGACGATCGCGCTCGGGTTCTTCAATCCGGCCTGGTGGGGGCCTGTCATGATCCTCACCGTGCTGGTCGGTCTGGGGCTCTTCTGGCTCGAGCTCGCGCAGCTGTGGCGTGAGGCGAAGCCGTCGAACATCCTGCTGCGCACCACCGAGGGGTACGGCTACATCCCTGCGGGGGCGCCGCAGACGGCCCCTGTGGAGCGTGACGTCATCGTGATCACTGAGAAGCCGCCGACGGTCTGAGCACCGTTTTGGCCGGCCGTGGCATCCATGGCAGAATGGATCTTTGTGTCCTGACAGGTTCTGCCTCAGGGGAACCGGCTGCGAGGCGTAAAGCCACGGCCTCGGACGCGCACCATCCTTCCTTCCAGTATCGCGGTCGACCTGTGGCGGCCGCAGAGAGCAATGATCATGCAGATCCTCGACTCCGTCGACGCGGCCTCGCTGCGTTCCGACATCCCCGCCTTCGGCGCCGGCGACACCATCAAGGTGCACGTCAACATCACCGAGGGCAACCGCTCTCGTATCCAGGTCTTCCAGGGCGTCGTCATCGGCCGCTCGGGCGACGGCGTTCGCGAGACCTTCACGGTCCGCAAGATCAGCTTCCAGGTCGGCGTGGAGCGCACGTTCCCCGTGCACAGCCCGGTCATCGACCACATCGAGGTCGTCACCCGCGGTGACGTCCGCCGCGCGAAGCTCTACTACCTGCGCAACCTCCGTGGCAAGAAGGCCAAGATCAAGGAGAAGCGCGAGAACTGACTCTCGTCTTCGCAACGCCCCGGACTGCGGTCCGGGGCGTTGTCGGTTCCGCGGGAGGATGGGCGGCGCACTCGACGAATGCGCCGCCGAATTTCTGCCATAGGTTCATCCACGCTCTGCGGAGTGTGCGACCCTTGATGCAGCGGCCCGCCGACTTCCGGCACGCCCGATGAAGGACCCTCATGACGACCGAGCAGAAGGCAGCCGCCGCGCCGTCGCCCGCATCGCGCACCGCGCTGAGCGGGCCCCGCGATCGCCGACGGGGTTGGCTCTCGTTCCTGCGGGACGTCGTGATCATCGTGCTGGTCGCGGTGCTGGTGTCCTTCCTCGTCAAGACCTTCCTCGTGCGGTCCTTCTACATCCCGTCCGGGTCGATGGAAGACACGCTGATGGTCGATGACCGCATCCTCGTCGATGAGATCACGCCCCGATTCGGCGGCTACGAGCGAGGCGACATCGTCGTCTTCCGCGATCCCGGCGGCTGGCTGCCGGTGCGCAACGACCCGCCGCGCTCGCCGATCGTCGAGGCGCTCGACTGGGGTCTGTCGCTGGTCGGCCTCTCGGCGCCGGACAGCGATGATCATCTCGTGAAGAGGATCATCGGGACACCGGGCGACAACGTCATCTGCTGCAACGCGATCGGTCAGATCACCGTCAACGGCGTGCCGATCGACGAGGACGACTACTTGAAGCTCCCCAACGCGGACAGCCCGGCATCCGCCGACGAGTTCG
This sequence comes from uncultured Actinomycetota bacterium, assembly GCA_963713325.1. Taxonomy (GTDB): domain Bacteria; phylum Actinomycetota; class Actinomycetes; order Actinomycetales; family Microbacteriaceae; genus Microbacterium. Next base: position 101,118 of record CAVQLL010000012.1, on the reverse strand, counting down.
ACGTCGTGGTGCCCGAGAACAGCCTCTGGGTGCTCGGCGACAACCGCTACTCATCGCGTGACTCGCGCTACAACACCGACCAGCCCGGCAAGGGCTTCGTCCCGATCGACAATGTCGTCGGGCGGGCGTTCCTGACCACCTGGCCGCTCAGCCGATTCGGGATGCTGGACTTCCACCACGAGGTGTTCGCCGGCGTTCCCGAACCCGACGAGGAGCCGGCTGCGAAATGACCGTCGCGGAGCCCCGTCTGACGCTCGAGCGGCGCCTGCTGCGGGAGCACGCGATCCTGATCGCATGCGACGAGGTCGGACGAGGGGCTCTCGCCGGACCCGTCGCCGTGGGTACCGTCGTGATCGATGCGGCGCGCTCGCGCAAGCGGATCCCGCACGGGCTGCGGGACTCGAAGCTCGTGCCCGAGCACCGACGCGCTGAAGTGGCCGCGCGCGCGGCATCCTGGGTGTCCGTCAGCGCCGTGGGGTGGGCAAGCTCCGTCGAGATCGACGAGATCGGCATCATGCGAGCCCTCGGCCTCGCCACGATCAGAGCCCTCGCCGACCTGCGTGCGCACGGCGTCGTGCCCGAGGACGCCATCGTGGTCCTCGACGGCAACTACGACTACATCACGCCCGCGGGCGGCACCGGACTGACCATCCGCCCGGTGATCAAGGCGGACCGCGACTGCGCCAGTGCCGCCGCGGCATCCGTCATCGCGAAGGTCGCCCGCGATGCGCTGATGACCGAGCTGCATGACGAGCTGCCCGCCTACAACTGGGCCCGCAACAAGGGGTACGCCAGCCCCGACCACCGCGAAGCGATCCGCGAGCACGGGATCAGTCACCACCATCGCGCGTCGTGGTCGATCATGGACGCGCCGACGCTGTTCTGAGCCCGCTCTACGAGTCGAGCGACAGCTCCTCGGGCAGGTGGAAGTCACGTCGTGAGAGCTCCTCCACGTTGACGTCCTTGAACGTCAGCACCCGTACCGACTTCACGAATCGATCGGCGCGATAGATGTCCCAGACCCACACGTCGGTCATCGTGATCTCGAAGTAGAAGTCGTGCTCGGTGTCGCGGCGCACCACGTTGACCTCGTTGGCGAGGTAGAACCGGCGCTCGGTCTCGATCACGTACTGGAACTGCGAGACGACGTCGCGGTACTCCCGATAGAGCGCGAGCTCCAGTTCGCGGTCATAGTCTTCGAAGACTTCGTCATCCATGGTGATCCCATCCTAGAGTCGCCGTGCAGCCCCGCGGTCCCGGTTTCTGCCGAGACGGCGACCCGCGTTGCCGCTCCTCAGGATGGAAGACGCTGACGACGAATCGGCGGCCCGCGCAGGAGCGCGGACCGCCGATCGCTCAGCTCCGGGAGTTACCGCTTCCCGTTGCCCGTGTTCGTCACCGAGAGGACGTATCCGGCGTCGAGTGTCGTGATGTCGCCCGACGGCAGGTTCGAGACGAGCGTCACGAAGTCGCGGTTGCTGCCGTTCGCGCACTTGGTGGACAACCCCCCTTGCGAGATCGCGTCCCCCTCCAGGCGGTACACGTGGTTGCCCTCGGAGTCGACGACCTCGAAGGCCGAGTCCACACCGGGTGTGAGGTCGCAGGTCGCGACCACCTGGAGCGTCCAGTTGTTGTCCTGGAGCCCATTCGTCTCGTACCACTCACCCTCGGCCGATGACAGGCCCACGGCGGCGCCGTTCACCAGAACGTCGTCCACGAACCAGCCCGTGTCGAGGTACGCGGCGTCGGTCGAGTAGCGGAACCGCACATCCGTCGCCCCTGCAGGCAGCTGGGCTGTGAGGTGGATGTACTCCGGGTCGTCGACGAAGTAGGCGCCGCCCGATGTGCCCGTGAGCCCGTTGCCGTCGGGGTTGTTGCCGTGCGGGTCGTCGTCGGTTGTCACCGTCGTACCGGAGTCGTCGACGAGAGGCACCGTGACCCACTCGCCGCCCACGAGCGCCTCGACGAACGCGTAGTCCCAGCCCTCCTCGATGAAGTGCCAGGTCCAGAAGTCCAGCGACGTGGCCGTGCCGGCGACATCCGCATCGAGGATGTTGTCGGACTGGCTCTCATAGCCGGCATACCAGTGCGTGTCGCCGGAGTGCGGTGCGATCTGCGTGCTGTCCTCGCCGTCGAGCGCGACCGCGACGGTCGGGCCGGGGTTGCGGAACCGCTCGACCTGGACGCCGTATGGCACAGCGATGGGGCTCTGCGCATTGTCGCGCTTCGCCCACTTCGATGCCGGCTGTGCGCCCTTGCTCGCGCCGCGACCGCTCCAGAACACGTCGTCCGCGATGTCCATCGTCCACGTCGTGAACGCCGGGTCACCGAAGTCGGCGGCCTTGATGTCCCACAGGTCGGAACCCTCGTCGTCGAGATAGACCGCGACCGCCCAATCCTGGAACAGGACGTCGACATCGCGCAGCCCGGCATCGGTCTGAGCGTTGAACGCGTCGATCGCCGCCTGCACGCCCTCGATGCTGTCGGCCTGGTTCTCGAAGATGAGCTTGATCAGGAGGTCGCCTCCTGCGCCGTCGTATTCGAGGTCGGGCGTGAACGTTCCGTCCCCGTTGCCGCCGGCCTGCTCCCACAGGTACTGGAAGAACGTGTACGAGGCGCCGTAGTTCTGCAGACCGCCGGCCCACTTGGTGAGCGATGTGTCCGCGTAGAACACCTGGTGGTAGGTCAGGTGCGAGCCGCCGATGTCGTAGCCGTTGAGGAACACGGCGAAGTCGGCAAGGCCCTCGTCGACCCAGCTCAGCTCGCCGGGGTCGCTGTAGTTCATGAGCAGGTGCTCCAGCTCGTGCGCGATGACGCCCTCGTAGAGGGTCGGCTGGTCGTTCGAGGCGTCCTCGTCGTTCCACGGCGAGTCGGCGGGACCGACGCGGTTCGCCCAGTCGAACGCGTCGATCACGATCGCGTTCATGCCGGACGTGTCGATGAACTCCGGGGCGAAGTAGCCCGCGGTGTAGGTCGTCTCCGCGCAGTCGTAGTAGTTCGCGTCCTGCACGTTGTAGACGATCATCACCAGCGAGTCGCTCGCCGGCTCGGCCGGGTCGGCGGCATCCATCTCGCCGAAGTGCTCCTCGTCGACCGCGACGATCTGGTCGGCGAGCTGGTCGCCCATGTAGTCGATCTGCGCCTGAGTGAGGACGTAGTCGTTCACGTCCTGATCAGCGCAGGGCGTGAATCCGTCCGCGGGCTCGTGGTCGAACGCGGGGTCGAGGCTCGCGACGCCCGTCGGCGCGGAGCCGTCGAGGGGCGTCCCTTCGGGCACGTAGATGTAGACGGGAGTGCCGTCCGGGGTGGTGTTCGCGTAGACGCGCGTGAAGGCCTGGTCGTAGGTCCCACCTGCCTCACTGTCGTTGATCGGGACGGTGATCGTCGCTTCGCCGGGAACGCCGTTCAGCGGCGCTGGCCGGTGCGACAGCGGTGGCGACCATGGCGAGCGCGGCGACGCCGCTGATGGCAGCGGCCGCGGCTCGTCGGGGGAATCGGAGCACGGTGGTGTCTCTTTTCTGGGTCGTGACTCGTCGGGGGCGCAGCTTCGCGCACTCGGCGGATCGGGGGGATCAGCGGGCGGTCAGAAGAGCGGCTGCCCGGGAGCAGAGGCATTGCATCACGGATGCGGCCGACATGAAAAGCCTTGTGCGCGGCATGGAATTGTGATGAGGTACGCGATCGCACGACGCCGGCGGGCGTCAGGCACTCCTCCCCAGCGAACCGAGGTCGGCGAGTTTCCCCCTGCCGCTCGGACCCATCTCGTCGAACTGCTGGAGCCCGCGACGATCTCCTCATGGCAGCGAAAGACGTGCTCGGGCGTGCGGGTGAGGATCGAGCGGCGCAGTACCTCGAAGAGCGCGGCTACGCCGTGCTCGACCGCAACTGGCGAATCCGCGACGGTGAGATCGATCTCGTGGTCGCCCGGCCTGGCGAACTGGTCATCGTCGAAGTCAAGACCCGCCGCGGCAGCGGCTTCGGCCACCCGTTCGAGGCGATCGACGCACGCAAGCAGCAGCGCCTCTGGCGGTTGGCCGTCGCGTGGATCGCCGCTCACCCGGACGAGGCCCAGGGTCGGCGGCTTCGCGCTTGATGCGGTCGCGATCACGGGTCCGAACCCCGGGACGGCCGCGCTGGAGCACATCCAGGATCTGCGGTGACGACCGCGCGCACGTGGGCGGTCGCGCTCACCGGGCTCGAGGGTGCGCTCGTGGACGTGGAGGCGGACCTGTCGAACCAGACACCGGACTTCCGCATCATCGGTCTGCCCGACAAGGCCCTCGGCGAGGCGGTGCAGCGTGTGCACAACGCCAGCGCGAACTGCGGCCTTGCGCTGCCCCGACGTCGGCTCACGGTCAATCTGTCGCCCGCCAGCGTGCCCAAGCACGGCTCGGCGTTCGACGTCGCGATCGCGATCGCGTCCCTTGCGACCCACGGACGGATGGATGCCGCCTCCATCGCACAGACGGTCCACATCGGCGAGCTCGGTCTCGATGGGCGGCTCCGGCCCGTGCCCGGGGTCCTCCCGGCTGTCATGGCCGCGGCGCGGGAGGGTCATCCTCGCGTGATCGTGCCGCACGCCAACCGGGCCGAGGCATCGCTCGTGGACGGCATCGAGGTCGTGGGAGCCGTCTCGCTCGCCGATGTGGCCCGATGGCACGGCGCCGACATCGAGGAGCGTCACCTCGAACCCGTCCCGGCGCCCGCACCCGCGCACGATGAGCGCGCCGCGACAGAGCTCGCCGACGTGATCGGTCAGCGAGACGCGGTCGAGGCGCTCATCACCGCCGCCGCCGGAGGGCATCACATGCTCATGAGCGGTCCGCCCGGCGCGGGCAAGACGATGCTCGCGAGCAGGCTTCCCGGCATCCTTCCCGCGCTCGATGACGCCGCCGCGCTCGAGGTCGCCGCGATCCGTTCGCTCTCCGGCGATCCGGTCATGGCTCTGATGCGCCGCCCGCCTCTGGAGGCGCCGCATCACAGCGCGAGCATCGCGGCACTCGTCGGAGGCGGGTCGCGTGTCGTGCGTCCCGGCGCGATCGCGCGCGCGACCCACGGCGTTCTTTTCCTCGACGAAGTCGGGGAGTTCGCGCCGAGCGTCCTGGATGCCTTGCGCCAGCCCCTTGAGACCGGGTCCATCACGATCCATCGCGCCGGGGTCGCGGCATCCTTCCCCGCGTCCTTCCAGCTGATCCTCGCCACCAACCCGTGCCCGTGCGGCAACTACGGCGTCCGCGGTGCGAACTGCGTGTGCCCGCCGATGGCGATCCGGCGATACCTCGGCAGGCTGTCCGGCCCGCTGCTGGATCGCGTCGACATCGAACTCGGGCTGAGTCGCGTGTCGGTCGCCCATGCGTCGGCGCTCGCAGATGGCATCGTGACGACGGATGCCGCGGCCATCCGGGTCGCGGAGGCACGAGCGCGCGCCGCACATCGATTGCGAGATACGGAGTGGCGGATCAACGCCCGCGTATCGGGACCGTGGCTGCGCGAAGGTCCTCACGCGCTCGCTCCGGTCGTGCGTCGCCCGATCGACGCCGCCCTGCAGCGCGGATCGCTCACACTGCGGGGCTACGACCGGGTGCTTCGCGTCGCGTGGACGCTGGGCGATCTCGCCGGAAGGGCGAGCCCCACCGTGCACGACATCGGCCGAGCTCTGTTCATGAAGAAAGGCATCACGACATGACCGACCTCCTGCCCGACCCGCGCACGGCGCGTGCCGCCCTCGCCCCGCTCGTGAGTGTCGACCTCGACGACGAGCGAGCGCGCCGACTGTATGCGGTGCACACGTGGAGCTGCCTCGTCGAGCCGGGTGACGGCATCGCGGGGCGGCTCGTCGCGGCGCTGGGTCACGAGGAGGCGCTCTTCGCCGTCGCCGGGCGTTCCGGCCACACGGCCGCGCGCGATGCGGCCGGGATCAATCGCAAGCAATGGCAGGAAGCCTTGGAGCGGTGGCGTCCACGACTCGACGCCGGAGCGATCCGCGAGGCGATCGAGGTCGCCCGACGCTCGAAGGTCGCGCTGATAACCCCGGAGGACGATCGATGGCCCGCAGCGCTGGCGGATCTGGGCGATCACGCGCCATTGCTTCTCTGGGTGCGCGGGGATCTCGATGCGCTCAACCACGTCACGCCGTCGGTCGCCCTCGTCGGCGCCCGCGCGGCGACGAGCTACGGAGAGCACGTCGCGATGGAGCTCGCCGCCGATCTCGTAGGGAACGGCATCTCGATCGTCTCGGGGGCGGCGTATGGCATCGACGGCGCGGCACACCGCGCCGCCATCACTGCAGGCGGAACGACGATCGCGCTGCTCGCCGGCGGTGCGGATCGACCGTACCCCGCAGGTCACTCGCAGCTGATCGAGCGGATCGCGGCATCCGGCGCGGTCCTCAGCGAAGTGCCGTGCGGTTCGGCACCGACGAAATGGAGGTTTCTGCAACGGAACCGTTTGATCGCCGCCCTCGCTGATGCCACGGTCGTCGTCGAGGCGGGATGGCGCAGCGGCTCGCTCAACACGGCCGGGCACGCAGCAGCGCTCGCGCGTCCCCTCGGAGCGGTGCCCGGACCCGTGACGAGCGCGGCATCCGCCGGCTGCCACCGGCTCCTCCGCGAGTTCGACGCCCGCTGCATCACCGGCGCGGAGGACGTCGTGGAGCTGCTGGGCGGGGTGCCGCAGACGCTGTTCGACGGCGTCTCCACCGTCGCCGACGGCCGCACCGACGAGGTCACGCGCGTCACCGACGCGATGAGCTTCCGCGCATGGCGGGACACGACGGACATCGGGCGCCGGTCGGGTCTCGCCCCCGCGGAGGTCGAGGGGATCCTCGGACTCCTCGGTCTGGAGGGATCAGTCATCCGCGGCGAAGGAGGCTGGCGGCGCGCACGCACCGACCCCGGTGCTCGGTGATCGCCGTGCGCCGCCGTCGCGCCGGAGGCGTGTGCGGGCATGCTGGAGCCATGCAGCTCGATCAGGCCGCCGACGCGTACGCGGACCACCTCGCGCGCGTGCGTCGACTGTCGCCGGCGACCGTGAGGGCGTATCGCGCGGATCTGCGCGATCTGTCCTCGACCGTCCCCGGCTTCGAACTGGATGAGGTCGACCTCGAAGCGCTCCGCGAGTGGCTCTGGCGGGCGACCCAGCGCGGCGATGCACGCTCAACGCTCGCGCGCCGGACCGCCGCCGCCCGCGGGTTCTTCGCGTGGGCCGCCGAGGACGGCTTGGTCGTGATCGACCCGAGTCTGCGGCTGGTCGCACCCAAACGCGGCCGGACGCTTCCGAAGGTCGCCACCGCCGATGGCGTTCGGGACATGCTCGACGACCTCGCCGCTCGAGCAGCCGAGGGCGATCCGATCGAGCTGCGCGACCACGCGATGCTCGAGGTGCTGTACGGCTCCGCGCTGCGGGTATCCGAGCTGACCGGGCTGGACATCGACGATCTCGACCTCGACCGGGCGACCGTGCGCGTGCTCGGCAAGGGATCCAAGGAGCGCGTGGTCCCGTTCGGGCTGCCGGCGCGCCGCGCGGTCGAGGCCTACCTGACGCGGGCGCGCCCGGCGCTGGTGGGCGCGGCCACGGCCGACCCCGGTCCGGCGCTCTTCCTCGGCGCGCGCGGGGCCCGCGTCGCGCCGCGAGCCGTCTACGACGTGGTCGCGCGAGAGCTCGGCCGCGTGCTGGGCACCACGACCGTCGGGCCGCACGCGCTGCGGCACTCCGCCGCAACGCACCTGCTCGACGGGGGAGCCGATCTGCGCGCTGTACAGGAACTGCTCGGGCATGCCAGTCTCGGCACCACCCAGATCTACACCCACGTGTCATCGGAGCGGCTCGCGGCGACCTACCGACTCGCGCACCCGCGCGCGTGACCCCCGGCCTCGCCGGAATCAGTCGCAGCAGGGGAGCAGCACAGCACGAGGCACGCCGCCCAGCAGCAGCATCGGGTTGATGTACGCCCCGTGCAGGCGCACTCCGAAATGCAGCGTTCCTGCGGCGGCATGCCCGCCGACCGAGAGATCGGCGACGTCCTCGCCTCGGCTGACGACCGCGCCCGGAGTGAGTGGGGTCTCGACCGGCTCGAGCGTGGTCACGAGCCCGTCGCCGTGATCGATGGTGAGGATGCCGCGCCCTGCGATGTCGCCCGCGAATGCGACGACACCGTCCGCCGGTGCACGCACGACCGAGCCGCCGAGCAGGTCGAGGTCGATGCCGCGGTGACCTGGGCCGTACTCGTGCGCCGGCGCGACGAATCTCCGCGCGAGGCGGAACGGCTCCGCAGGCCACACCCATCCGAGGGACGCGAGGTCGACTGATGGTGTGACACTTCGAGCTCCTGCGGCTTCGGCGCCGACCGGCCACGCGATCGCCGGCGTGTTCGCCGTCCCCACGAACAGTGTCACCGGCCACGCCGGCCACCAGGCGGCAGAACGTGACACTTGGACGTCTCGAGATCCGCGGCATCCGGTCAGCGTCTCGCACGCTGCGCACCACGGTTCGCGGGCAGTCGGGACGGGGGACAGGCGGATCGCGAGGAACGCTGGGGAGGAGTGCCTCCTGGTACACTGGAAGGACACCTCGCTCGTCGGGGTGAATACGCGTGCCCAGAGCGCGAACGCGGACCACAGGTCCGTGAACGCGCGGCATCCACTCCCACCGGTCTCTCAGAGCGATTTCGCACTGCGAGCGGGCGTGCGCCGGGTACCAGGCCCGCCGACCATTCGGTCGTGCGAATCACAACCGCAAGCGGCGCTTCCGAGCGTCGAGAACAGGAGAACGGCCATGGCCGTCGTCACCATTCGCCAGCTGCTCGACAGCGGCGTCCACTTCGGACACCAGACCCGCCGGTGGAACCCGAAAGTCAAGCGCTTCATCCTCACCGAGCGCAGCGGCATCCACATCATCGACCTGCAGCAGTCGCTGACGTACATCGACAAGGCGTACGAGTTCGTCAAGGAGACGGTCGCCCACGGCGGCACGGTCCTCTTCGTCGGCACCAAGAAGCAGGCACAGGAGATCATCGCCGAGCAGGCGACCCGCGTCGGCCAGCCCTACGTGAACCAGCGCTGGCTCGGTGGCCTCCTCACCAACTTCCAGACGGTCTCCAAGCGCCTCGCGCGCATGAAGGAGCTCGAGGAGCTCGACTACGAGAACCCGGCCGACAGCGGCTTCACCAAGAAGGAGCTGCTGCTGAAGAAGCGCGAGCTCGACAAGCTGCACAAGTCGCTCGGTGGAATCCGCAACATGTCGAAGACCCCCTCGGCGATCTGGGTCGTCGACGCCAAGCGCGAGCACCTCGCGGTCAACGAGGCCACCAAGCTCGGCATCCCGATCATCGGCATCCTCGACACGAACGCCGACCCGGACGAGTTCCAGTTCCCGATCCCCGGCAATGACGACGCGATCCGCTCGGTGGGCCTGCTCACCCGCATCATCGCCGACGCCGCCGCCGAGGGGCTCATCCAGCGCCACAACCCGACGGACGAGTCCGCCGAAGCCGCCGAGCCCCTGGCCGACTGGGAGCGCGAACTGCTCGAGCAGAGCGCACCCGAGCAGTCCTCCGCCGAGACCGGATAGGTCGCCGACGTCGCGCTCGCGGATGCCGAGGCTTCTCGAGCTGATCGCCGACGAGCAGGCCATCGAGGGTGACGCGGCCAGGCGCCGGCCGACGACGCCGCCGGCGCCGAGGCCCACGACGAGGCCATCGTCCGACGCCGCGGGCGAGCCCGCCGCCGAGGCCGCCGCTGCCGAAGCCGAAGACGCCAAGTAGTCGCTGACCCGCACGCCTGCGCTGCAGGCCGGCCGTGAGCTGAGGCACACCCGGCCCTGCAGGCACGCTCGCCGGGGCCGTCGAGAGCGGCCCCGGCGAGCCATCCACATGAACTCAACACAATCAAGGAGCCACCACCCATGGCAAACTTCACGATCGCCGACATCAAGGCGCTGCGCGAGCAGCTCGGAACCGGCATGGTCGACACGAAGAAGGCCCTCGAAGAGGCCGACGGCGACGTCGAGAAGGCCGTAGAGATCCTGCGTCTGAAGGGCGCGAAGGGCAACGCCAAGCGCGCCGACCGTTCCACCAGCGAGGGACTCGTCGTCGCCCGCGAGCTGAACGGCAAGGTCACGCTCGTCGAACTCGCATGCGAGACCGACTTCGTCGCCAAGAACGAGCGCTTCATCGCGCTGGCCGACAAGGTCGCGGATGCCGCGGCCGCCGTCGCCGCCGACTCGGTCGAGGCGGCTCTCGCCGCCCCCGCCGGCGCGGGTACGGTCGAGACGCTCATCTCCGACGAGGCTGCGATCATCGGCGAGAAGGTCGAACTGCGCCGCGTGCGCACCCTGTCGGGTGACAAGTTCGAGATCTACCTCCACAAGACCAGCAAGGACCTGCCCCCGCAGGTCGGCGTGGTTCTCGCCTACACGGGCGAGGACGCCGAGACGGCGCGCAGCATCGCGCAGCACATCTCCTTCGCCAACCCCTCCTACCTGTCTCGCGACGAGGTGCCGGACGAGGATGTCGAGAAGGAGCGCCAGATCGTCACCGAGATCTCGCGCAACGAGGGCAAGCCGGAGGCCGCTCTGCCGAAGATCGTCGACGGTCGCGTCAACGCCTTCTTCAAGCAGGTCTCGCTGCTGGACCAGGATTACGCGAAGGACAACAAGCAGTCCGTGGCCCAGGTGGCCAAGGACGCCGGTCTGACGCTGACGGGCTTCGCCCGCTTCAAGGTCGGCGCGTAGCGACGTGAGAAGGCCCGCATCATTTCGATGCGGGCCTTTTTCTCTGCCTTGGATAGTTTTGTACGCGACGAGAGGATGACACGTGATCGATGAGGCGACCGGTACCCGGCGCGTTCTGCTGAAGCTCTCCGGAGAGGCGTTCGGCGGCGGGCAGCTGGGGGTGAACCCCGATGTCGTCAGTCAGATCGCCCGCGAGATCGCCGAGGCGGTGGATCGCGTCGAGATCGCCGTCGTCGTCGGCGGCGGCAACTTCTTCCGTGGCGCCGAACTCAGCCAGCGCGGAATGGATCGAGGGCGTGCCGACTACATGGGCATGCTCGGGACCGTCATGAACGCCCTGGCGCTCCAGGACTTCCTCGAGCAGGCGGGCGCCGCCACGCGCGTGCAGTCGGCGATCTCGATGACGCAGGTCGCCGAGCCGTACATCCCGCGTCGGGCCGAGCGCCACATGGAGAAGGGCCGCGTCGTGATCTTCGGCGCGGGCGCCGGGCTCCCCTACTTCTCCACCGACACCGTCGCGGCCCAGCGGGCGCTCGAGATCAAGGCGACGGAGGTGCTCGTGGCCAAGAACGGTGTCGACGGCGTGTACACCGCCGACCCGCACAAGGACCCCGACGCGACCATGATCGACCGCATCACCTACCTCGACGCGCTGCAGCGAGGCCTCAAGGTCGTCGACTCCACGGCGTTCAGCCTCTGCATGGACAACGGCATGGACATGCGGGTGTTCGGCATGGAGCCTGCGGGCAATGTCACCCGGGCACTGCTGGGTGAGCCGATCGGCACGCTCGTCACGGTCTGAAGCGGTCCCCGCGACTAGACTTAGCCCTCAGATCTACCGATAGGAGTCACTGTGATCGCCGACGTCTTGGCCGAGGCCGGCACGCGCATGGATCGCGCCGTCGAAGGTGCGAAGGACGACTTCGCCACGGTACGCACGGGTCGTGCGAATCCTCAGCTGTTCCAGAAGATCCTGATCGACTACTACGGCACCCCCACGCCCCTCGACCAGCTCGCGTCGCTGAACAACACCGAGGCCCGCACGATCGTCGTCACGCCCTACGACAAGTCGGCTCTCAAGGCGATCGAACAGGCGATCCGCGACCAGCCGAACCTCGGAGCGAACCCCACGAATGACGGCAACATCGTGCGCGTCACGCTGCCCGAGCTCACCGAGGAGCGTCGCAAGGAGTTCGTGAAGCTCGTGCGGTCCAAGGGCGAGGATGCCAAGGTGCACGTGCGCGGCATCCGTCGCAAGTCCAAAGACGACCTGGACGCCCTCAAGAGCGACATCGGCGAGGACGAACTCGCCCGTGCAGAGAAGGAACTCGATGCGCTGACGCGCGCCCACGTCGACGCGATCGACGACGCGCTCAAGCGCAAAGAGACCGAGCTTCTCGAGGTCTGAGTTCACATGACCGACGCATCCGGCGACCTGCCGACGGGAGATCCGCCACCGGAGGCGCCGCTGACCAGGCGGGATGCCGCGAGCCTGCGGCGGGCAGCCGGACAGGCCGATGCCAATCCGGCGTTCCAGTCGCACGTGCGCGCTGCGCGCAGCGAGTTCGAGAACCAGGTCGCACAGGCACGCGCAGAGTTCGAGGAGGCCAACGAGCGGATCAAGGAGCGCACCGGCCGTGACCTGATCGTCGCCATCCTGATCGGCCTCGCGATCGGCGCCGCCCTCATCGCATCCCTCATCTTCCTGAAGTGGGTCTTCGTCCTGTTCTGCCTTGCGGCGGTGGTGCTCGGGATGTTCGAGTTCGGGCGCGCCCTGATCAGCGCGGGACGCAAGGTCGATCTGATCCCGCAGCTGGTGATCGGCGCGGGGCTTGCGCTGTCGGGCTTCTTCGTCGACCTGTGGCTGTATTGGGTGGTGGTGTTCGTCGCGGTCGCCCTGGTGATCGTCTGGCGCCTCATCGCGCAGATGTTCGCGAAGGACGGACGAACCTACGGGGCCGTGCTGGGCGATGTCCTCATCGCCGGATTCGTCCAGCTCTACGTGCCGTTCCTCGGGGGCCTGTGCCTGATCCTTCTGCGTCAGGACGGTGGCGAGTGGTGGGTTCTCGCGTTCATCATCATCGCGGTCGCCTCGGACACCGGTGCCTATGCGGCGGGTCTGTCCTTCGGCAAGCACCCGATGGCACCGCGGATCAGCCCGAAGAAGACCTGGGAGGGATTCGCCGGTGCGGCGGCGGCGGCCCTGATCGCGGGCGTGCTGCTGTCCCTGTTCATGCTCGGCCTCCCGTGGTGGACCGGACTCATCATCGGAGCGCTCATCCTCGGAACGGCGACCGCCGGCGACCTCGGCGAATCGATGATCAAGCGCGATCTCGGCATCAAGGACATGAGCTCGTGGCTGCCCGGCCACGGGGGAGTGCTCGACCGGCTGGATTCCATCCTCCCCTCCGTGGTCGGCGCGCTCGCCCTTTACTACCTCTTCTCTCCGCTGGCGGCATGATGACGACATCCGAATCCTCCACGGTCTCCTTCGCTGAGACTCAGGGCTCCGTCAAGGGATACGACAAGCGCGCGGTCGACGCGTTCCTCCTGCGCGCCCGCGAAGCGTTCGAGGACGGCGCCGAGCCGATGAGCGCCGCCGATGTGCGTCAGGTCGCCTTCCCGATCGTCCGTCGCGGTTATGTGATCGCGGCCGTGGATGCCGCGCTCGGTCGCATCGAGGATGCGTTCGCGGCGCGCGAGCGCGAAGCCGCTGTGACCACCGGCGGCGTGCACGCGTGGGTGGGGCAGACCAGAGAGACCGCGCAGGCGGTTCTGGATCGCCTCTCCCGGCCGAAGGGCCACCGCTTCGATCGGGTCGGCGGGCTGCGATACGGCTATCGCATCGACGAGGTGGATCTGGTCACCGACAAGCTCGCCCGCTACCTCGAGACCGGCGACTCCGTGACCGTCGAGCAGGTGCGTGCCGTCGCCTTCCGGATGCAGCGAGGCGGCTATCGCGAGGCCCAGGTGGATGCCGTCCTCGACGCCGTGATCGAGGTGATGCTGGCCGTCGCGTGACGCCGGAAGCGGCCTCGGATGGCGTGCTCAGGGACGCCCGGGTAGACTCGGGACACTGTGACTTCCGGAAACGAGATGATTCCCGCACGACGGATGCCCCGTCAGGATGTGGCGACCCCTGATGCAGGAGCGGTCGCAACGCGAACGAATCGGGCGGTCCCCCCGACCCCGAGATGGTCTCGCAGACGCGGCGTCGTGGGGTTCTTCGCGGCTTTCGCGGTGATCGGCTTCGCCGCCGCCTACATCGGTCCTACGGGTGTCGCGCTGTCCGAAGCGAAGGCGGAAGAGCCCATCCCCGTCACGCTGTACTCGAGCACGCTCGGCGATGCGCAGAGCCTCCTCGTGTCGCACGCGGGCGACGCGGAGGCGGCATCCGCCGGGTTCGACCGTGACGGCTACTCGGTATACGTGACCCCCAAGCCGACGCCGACTCCGACGCCCGAGGTTGTCGCGGCGGCGGAGGAGGAGTCCTCGAGCGCGTGGGCGCCGCCGTTCATCTCACCCGACCCGGGCACCGCTCAAGCCATCGCGTACGAGATGGTGCTCGCGCGTGGCTGGAACGACGATCAGTTCGCTTGCCTCGTCGCTCTGTGGAACCGCGAATCCGGCTGGCGCGTCAACGCCTACAACGCGAGCAGTGGTGCATACGGCATCCCGCAGGCGCTGCCCGGCATCAAGATGGCCACCGCGGGCGCCGATTGGGAGACCAATCCCGCGACGCAGATCTCTTGGGGTCTCGGCTACATCGGCGGCCGATACGGTTCGCCATGCGGCGCGTGGGAGCACTCCGAGTCCGTCGGCTGGTACTGACCGCCATGCCGCGGTCGAACCGTCGACGCTCCCAGGAGACCGGCGACGAGGCCTTCGAGCGGCTCATGAGCGGCTGGAAGCGCACGGAGGTGCGCCGCGGCGTCGAATGGACGGTGCAGCCCGTCGCGGCCGCTCAGGCGGTGAAGACCTACGTCTGTCCAGGCTGCGGGCGCTCCGTCGCGGCCGGCGTCGCACATCTGGTGGTGTGGCGTGCGGACGGGGTCCTCGGCGACGAGGCAGACCTCGCCGCTCGTCGGCATTGGCACTCGCACTGCTGGAAGGTCGCCTGACGTGGATATTCGCGGACCCGTGCAGCTGCCTGCGCGCCGAGAGGAGATCGAGCTGCGGACGCTCGATGACCTCACCCTCGTCGGCGAACTCGCGCTGCCGCTGGAACGGGATCCTGTCGCGACGCTGGTGACCCTTCACCCGCTGCCGACCGCCGGCGGCTTCATGGACTCGCACATCCTCCGCAAGTCCGCGGCGCGGCTTCCCGCCCTCGCAGACCTCGCCGTCCTCCGCTTCAACACCCGCGGCACCGCGTCGCCGCGTGGCACCAGCGAGGGGGCATTCGACGGCGGCGGTGCCGAATCGTTCGATCTCGCGGCGGCGATGGACTTCGTCCGCGCACGTCGCCTCCCACGGCCGTGGCTGGTGGGCTGGTCGTTCGGGACGGAGGTCGCGCTCAAGTACGGACTGGATCACGACGTGGAAGGCGTCATCCTCCTCTCGCCGCCGCTGCATCGCACGACCCCGGAAGAGGTCGCGGCGTGGGCCGGGGACTCGCGCCGCGTCATCGTGATCGTCCCCGAGTTCGACGACTATCTGCGCCCGGATGCCGCGGCGGAGCGTTTCGCGTCCGTTCCGGATGCTGTGCTGATCTCGGTCGAGGGCGGCAAGCACCTGTGGGTCGGGGAGAATCAGACCCGCCGCGTGCTCACCGAGATCGTGGCCGCCGTCAACCCGGATGCACTCCCGCTGCCGACCGAGTGGGATGGGGCGCTCGGCGACGAGTGATCCCGGCGTGGCGGACTGCGGGTCGCATCACCGCTCGTTCTGGCGGGGGATGACCACCTGCCGATAGATGATCAGGATGCTGGCGGCGACGGGGATCGCGATCAGCGCGCCCAGGAGTCCGAGGAGCGATCCGCCTGCGAGGGCTGCGATCACGACGACCGCGCCCGGCACGGACACCGCGCGGTTCATCACGCGGGGCGAGATCACGTACGCCTCGATCTGCATGTAGATCAGGTAGTAGATCGCCGCGATGAGCGCCGTCGTGGGCGAGCCCAGACCCAGGCAGGTGAGCACGATGATCACCGAGCCGGTCAGTGTGCCCACGAGTGGGATCAACGAGAAGAAGAACGCCACCACTGCGAGCACCGCGGGGAACGGTGCGCCGATGATCGTCAGGAAGATCGCGCTCAGCACGCCGTTGATCACGCCCATCGTCACCTGGCCCATGACGAAATAGCCCACCGACTTCGTGATCTGCTCGGCGATGTCGATGAATCGCGCGCGCTTCGACGCGGGCACCAGCTGGTAGACGGCGGCCTTCAGGTTGGGGGTGGACGCCGTGAAATAGATGGTCAGGATCAGGACGATGAACGCACCGGCGAAGCCTGCGAGCACGGAGGCCCCGACCGCCAGAACGCCTTCCCCGATCGAGGCGTAGTCGAGGTTCTGGATCCAGTTCTCCACGAATGCGAAGACTTCGTCGACGTTGAGGTTCGGGAAGACGCCGCCGAGCCAAGCCTTCAGGTCCTCGAGGGTGGTTCCGCGCTCGACGAGCTCGGTGATGGCCTCGATCAGCTGACTGACCTGGCTCGTGATTATCGGCACCAGCATCAGCACGATGCCGGCGAACGCAGCCAGCACAGCCAGGATCGTGATCAGCACCGCGGCCCAGCGCGGAAGCTTGCGACGCTCGAGGAACGAGATCGCAGGCTCCAGGCCGAGGCTCAGGAAGAGGGCTGTGCCGACGTAGAGCAGGATCGTCGAGGCGGTCTGGATGCTGCCGATCAGCATCAGACCCAGCCCGACGCCGAGCGTGGCGACGAAGGCGACGCGGAACGGGTTGTGCACCTTCATGTGGCGACCCTGCCTTTCTCGGCTGAGTCGCCGAACCCTGTCACGTCAGGATATGCACAGGAGGCGCCCAGCGCCGGGATTGGGCCCTCCCGGGCGACATTCAGCTGGGTTTCGCTAGTCTGAAATGTCGAGTCGACGGCCCGCTGCAATCCTTCGCGGGCTCAGGAGAGGTGTTTTGTGCGTTTCGTGTGGGCAGTAGCGGCGTTCGTCCTCGCCGCCCTGATGATCGGCGCCGGCATCGCCCAGCGCACCGTCTTCCAGGGTCCGAAGACCGAAACCGCGGCGATCTCGGTGTCCGAGGACGCCCCGTATCTGCTCATCGACGGCGCGGTCCTGAACATGATGCCCGGCGCTCAGACGCTGCGTGCACAGGGTGAGGGCGAGATCTTCGCCGCGTACGGCCGCAGCGCCGACATGAAGGCGTGGCTGGCTGAGACCAGCTACAACCAGGTGTCCCTCACCGGCGCCGGAGAGATCGTCTCCGAAGAGATTGCTCCTGTCGTGGTCGAAGAGGAACCCGCCGAAGGCGATGCGACCCCCACGCCGACCCCCGAGGCGGAGGCGGGGACGACCACCGAGACCGCCGCCGCTCTCAGCCCGATCGGCTCCGACCTCTGGCTCGACGAGTTCCAGCAGGAGGACCTGCTGATCGCACCTCTCCAGCTTCCCGAGGAGATGAGCGTCCTCGTCGCGACCGACGGCATCGAGGCCGCCCCCTCGGAGGTCACCGTGTCCTGGCCGATCGCGAGTTCGACGCCTTGGGCCGGACCGCTCATCGTCGCCGGCGGCATCCTGATGGCCATCGGCGTGTTCCTCTACATCCTCGGCATCCGTCATGCGCGCCGCTCCCGCGGCCCCCGCCGCAAGGGACTGCCTCTCCCGGTGACCGAGCCGATCGACCTCGCCGCCGAGGGTGTCGACAAGGGCGTCATCAGCTCGACTCCCACCCGGCGCTCCCTGACACCGGGTCGCCGCGCATTCGCCGTCGTGCCTGCGGTGGCCGTTTCCGCCCTGCTGTTCGCCGGGTGCTCGGCCGACTCATGGCCGCAGATCGCCGGCACGCCGACTCCGACCCCGACCGCGACCGTCATCGTGCCGGAGGGCCAGCAGGCTCCGGCCGTCACGGAGGCGCAGGCCGAACGCATCATCGCGCGCATCGCCAAGACCGCCGCCGATGCCGACGAAACGCTCGACCCCACGCTCGCCGCGACGCGGCTGGACGGCGCGGTCCTGGCCGAGCGCACCACCAACTACACGCTGCGCGGCGCGATTGCCGACTACAAGGCGCCCGCCGCCATCCCGACCAAGCCCCTCGAGATCGTCCTGCCGCAGGCGTACGACGGCTGGCCGCGCTCGGTCATGGCCGTCGTCAACGACGAGGAGGACAAGACCGCGAGCATCATGCTGATGACGCAGGCGGATGCCTGGTCGCCGTACAAGCTCACGTACCTGTCGAGCCTGGAGGCCGCCACGCAGATGCCCGACCTCGCGCCGGTCTACGTCGGTGCGACTCAGGTGCCGCCGGACTCGTCGTTCCTCGTCATGCCCCCCGACCAGCTCGCGGCCGCGTACGCGGATGTCATCAACCAGGGCGAGGCCAGCGAGTTCTACGACCAGTTCGAGGCCGAGGGCGACCAGTTCCGCACGAACGTCGCCGCCGACCGCGAGCAGCGGCTCGCCGAGTTCAACACGACCGCCGCATCGACCGGCACGCTCTCCTTCGCGTCGATGCCGGGATCGCACCCGCCGCTGGCGCTGCTGACGCTCGAGAGCGGCGCCATCGTGGCCGTCAACATGAACGAGGTCGACACCGTCGTGCCGACGAACACGGACGCGGTCATCAAGGTCGAGAACAACCCGACGGTCAAGACGCTGTCCGGCGCCGAGCAGTCCGCCACCGGCTTCACGACGACCTTCAGCGACCAGCTGTTCTTCTATGTGCCTGGCCAGGGTTCGACGGAGAAGATCCGCCTGCTCGGCTACGCATCCGAGATCCTCGACGCGAAGGTGATCAGTTGACCGATGTGACTCCCGGTGCCGCGCTCCGCGGTGCCGTCGACCTGTCTGCTCTGCGCAACCGCCCCGCTGCGCCACCGGCCGGGAGTGCTGCTCCCGCCGAGGCGCCGTCCCTCGTGATGGACGTCACCGACGAGACGTTCCCGCAGCTTCTGGAGCTGTCGCGCACGGTTCCGGTCGTCATCGACCTGTGGGCCGAATGGTGCGGTCCGTGCAAGCAGCTGAGCCCGATTCTGGAGCGCGTCGTCACCGAGCTCGGAGGTCGTCTCGTCCTCGCGAAGGTGGACGTCGACGCCAACCCGCAGCTCTCGCAGGCGTTCCGCGCCCAGTCGATCCCGCTGGTCGTGGCCCTGGTCGCCGGGCAGCCCGTCCCGCTGTTCACCGGCGCGGTCCCCGAGCAGCAGGTGCGCGAAGTCTTCGCCCAGCTGCTGCAGCTGGCGGCCCAGAACGGCGTCACCGGATCGATCGATGTCGGCCCGCAGGACGAAGGCACGGAGGATGCCGCTCCCGTGGAGCCTGAGCTTCCTCCGCTGCACGCCGAGGCGTTCGACGCCATCGAGGCGGGGGATTACGCCCGCGCGATCTCGGCCTACGAGAAGGCCCTCGCGGAGAACCCGCGCGACGACGACGCACGCGCCGGACTCGGCCAGGTCAAGCTCCTCGATCGCGTGCAGGGCGTCGACCTGCAGGAAGCGCGTGCAGCTGCGGCTGCGGCACCGACGGATGTCGAAGCGCAGTTCACGGTGGCCGACCTGGACCTCGCCGGCGGGCACGTCGACGACGCGTTCGAGCGCCTGCTCGACCTGTTCGCCGCCCTGCCGTCGGATGAGCGAGGACCCGTGCGCGAGCGCCTGCTCGAGCTTTTCGCGCTCATCGGCGACTCCGACCCGCGCGTTCTGCGCGCGCGCGGACGCCTCGCCTCGCTCCTGTTCTGAGGCGACTCCCCGATCAGGGGAGCAGGAGTTTTCCGGTCCTCGCCTGCGAAGGCAGATGCGCCTGCGGGTCATGACGCAGCCACAGCACGCCCAGTGGTGGCAGGACCATCGTCGCGCGGCCGTTCTCGCCCGCATGGACGGTTCCGAGGTTCCCGACGCCCGAGCCTCCGTAGGCCTGCGCGTCGCTGTTGAGGATCTCGTGCCACACGCCTGACTCCGGCAGATCGAGCGCGAAGCCATGGACGGGAACGCCCGAGAAGTTGCACACCACGACGACCGTGTTGCCGTGCCAGTCGCGGCGCGAGAACGCGATCACGTTCGGGTTCCAGCTCGGCGCACCGAGCCGGGAGAATGCCGCCCCGTCGCTGTCGCGCGCCCACAGGGCTGAGTTGTCGCGATACACGTGGTTCAGAGTGGCGACGAACCCGTGCAGCTCCGCGTGCGACGGCTGGTCGAGGATCCACCAGTCCAGCCCTCGTCCCTCGGCCCATTCGGACAGCTGCCCGAACTCCTGACCCATGAACAGGAGCTGCTTTCCGGGGTGACCCCACATGTACGCCAGGAATGCCCGCATGTTGGCGAGCTTCTGCCAGTGGTCTCCGGGCATGCGGGCGAACAGGCTGCCCTTGCCGTGGACGACTTCGTCGTGGCTGACCGGGAGCACGTAGTTCTCGCTGAACGCGTACACGAACGAGAACGAGAGCTCACCCTCGTGGTGCGAGCGGTACATCGGGTCGCGCGCGATGTACTGGAGGGAGTCGTTCATCCAGCCCATGTTCCACTTGAAGCCGAAGCCGAGGCCGGCCTGGCTCGTGGGCGCGGTGACACCGGGGAAGCTCGTGGATTCCTCGGCGATCATCGAGATTCCCGGGTAGCGCTTGTACGAGGTCGCGGTGACTTCCTGGAGGAAGTGGATCGCCTCCAGGTTCTCGCGTCCGCCGTGCGCGTTCGGGGACCACTCGCCGTCCTTGCGCGAGTAGTCGAGGTAGAGCATCGATGCGACGGCGTCGACGCGCAGCCCGTCGACGTGGAACTCCTCGAACCAGTACAGCGCGTTGGCCACGAGGAAGTTGCGCACCTCGCTGCGGCCGTAGTCGAAGATGTAGGTGCCCCATTCGCGGTGCTCGCCACGACGTGGATCGGAGTGCTCGTACAGCGGCTCACCGTCGAATCGTGCGAGCGCGAACGCATCCTTCGGGAAGTGACCCGGGACCCAGTCCATGATCACCCCGATGCCGGCCTGATGCAGCCGGTCGATCAGGTAGCGGAGGTCATCCGGTGTGCCGAAGCGGCTCGTCGGCGCGTAGTACCCGGTCACCTGATAGCCCCACGACCCGCCGAACGGATGCTCTGCGAGGGGGAGGAACTCGATGTGGGTGAACCCCTGGGCGGTCACGTAGTCGATCAGCTGATCGGCTCCGTCGCGATACGACAGACCAGGGCGCCATGAACCGAAGTGCACCTCGTAGATCGACATGGGCTGCGAGACCGGCTGCGTGGTGGCACGCCGTGCCAACCAGGCCGAATCCGACCAGGTGTAGGACGAGTCCGTGACCACGGATGCCGTCGAGGGGGGCACCTCGGCGAATCGGGCCATCGGGTCGGCCTTGAGAACCCAGTCCCCGTGGCGCGAGAGCAGCTGGAACTTGTAGGTCGTGCCCACCCCGAGGCCTGGGACGAACAGCTCCCAGACGCCGCTGCTGCCCATCGAACGCATCGCGTGCGACGGTCCGTCCCATTGGTTGAAGTCGCCCACGACCCGCACCGCGCGCGCGTTCGGCGCCCACACGGTGAAGGAGGTCCCCTGCGTGCCGTCGAGGGAGCGCACATGCGCACCGAGCACCCGCCAGAGCTCTTCGTGGCGTCCTTCGCGGATCAGGTGCAGGTCCAATTCGCCGATCGCCGGAGCGAAGCGGTACGGATCCTCAGCGGTGTAGTCGGGACCGTCTTCGTACGTGGTCACCAGTTCGTACTTGCCGCCCTCGCCGGAACGCTGTCCTTCCCAGATCCCGCCGCGGACGTGCTCGAGGGGCACACGGGTGCCGTCCGTGAAGACGGCCGTGACGGTCCGCGCGAGCGGACGCCGCGCGCGGATTGTCCACTCCGGTGCGCCTTCCGCGTCCGTTCCGAGATGCATGCCGAGAACGGCATGCGGATCGTGGTGGGATCCGGCGGCGACGGCGTCCAGCAGGTTTTCGGTCGTGCTCGTCATCGAGACTCCTTCACGTGCAGAATGTGGACGGGTTCGGTGAACGCGTCGAGCTTGACGAAGTTGTGATCGGACCACGTCCATTGGGCGCCCGTGAGGAGATCCTCGACCTCGAAGGGTTCGCCCGGCTCGACGCCCCAGACGCGGGTGTCGAGGTGCACCATCGTCTGGCGCACCGAATGCGGGTCGACGTTCGCGACGACCAGGACGGTGTCCGGTCTCCCGGTCGGCGACAGCTCGCCGCTGATTCGCTTGGAGTACACGAGGATCGCGTCGTCATCGCTCCAGTGCACGGCCAGATTCCGCAGCTGTCGCAGTGCCGGATGTGTGCGGCGGATCTCGTTCAGGCGCGTCAGATACGGTGCGAGCGAGTCGCCGTGCGCCGCGGCGTTGTCCCAATCCCGAAGCTTGTACTCGAACTTCTCGTTGTCGATGTTCTCCTCGGCGCCCGGCCGAGCGACGTTCTCGAAAAGCTCGTAGCCCGCGTACACGCCGTAGGTCGGGGCGGCGGTCGCCGCGATCGCCGCCCGGATCTTGTACGCGGGCCGCCCGCCGAACTGCAGATACTCGGTGAGGATGTCCGGCGTGTTGACGAACAGGTTCGGACGCAGGTAGTCGGCAGTGTCGTGCGCGAGCCCGGTGAGGAACTCCTCGAGCTCGACCTTGGTGTTGCGCCACGTGAAGTACGTGTAGCTCTGCTGGAACCCCGCCATCGCGAGGCCGCGGAGCGGGGCAGGGCGCGTGAACGCCTCGGCCAGGAAGACGACGTCCGGGTGCTCGGCCGAGACCGTCGCGATCAGCCATTCCCAGAACTGCAGGGGCTTGGTGTGCGGATTGTCGACGCGGAAGATCTTCACGCCCTGCGCGATCCAATGACGGATGACGCGCAGCGACTCCGCACGGATGCCCTCGGGGTCGTTGTCGAAGTTGATCGGATAGATGTCCTGGTACTTCTTGGGAGGGTTCTCCGCGTACGCGATCGAACCGTCCGGCAGCATCGTGAACCACTCCGGGTGAGCGGCGACCCAGGGATGGTCCGGTGCTGCCTGCAACGCGAAGTCGAGGGCGATCTCGACACCCTGCGCACGCGCAGCGCGGACGAACGCGCGGAAATCGGCGAGGGTGCCCAGGTCGGGATGCACAGTGTCGTGTCCGCCCTCGTCGGAGCCGATCGCCCACGGCGAGCCGGGATCGCCCGGCTGCGGGTCCAACGTGTTGTTGGGCCCCTTCCGGTTCAGGCGACCGATCGGATGGATCGGCGGGAGGTAGAGGACGTCGAAGCCCATCGATGCGACGGCGGGCAGCCGGCGCGTGGCGGTGCGGAACGTCCCGCTCTTGATCGTGCCGTCCTTCAGCCGGCGGGCTCCCTCGGAACGCGGGAAGAACTCGTACCAGGCGCCGACGCCGGCCCGTTCCCGTTCGACGAGCAGCTCGTGCGATGCGCCGATGGTCATGAGCGAGGTGAGCGGACGTGCCGCGAAGAACGCGGCGATCGCGTGGTCGCGGACGACGTCGAGGGCGGCCTCGTCGCTGGTGGCCGCATCCCGCAGCGTCTTCGCCGCATTCTCGAGTCGCCGACGCTCGGCGATCGGGCGGGACTTCTCGGCGACCGCGCGGTCGAACAGCAGCGCTCCCATCTCGCGCATCACCGCCGTGTCCACCCCGGCCTCGATCTTCAGATCCGCCGCGTGCTCCCACGTCGCGAAGTCGTCGGCGAAAGCCTCGAAGCGGAAGGTCCAGACGCCCTCTTCGAGCGGCGCGACGGCGGTCTCCCAACGATCGAACCCGTCTCCGAGCGCGCGCAGTCGATGCAGCGATTCGTCGCCCGAGGGGGAGAAGAGCCGCACGTGGACGCCGATGAGATCATGGCCCTCGCGGAACGCCGTCGTGCGGAACGGAACGACTTCTCCGGCGTAGGCGCTGGGCCGGAAATGCGCGCCCGGAACCGATGGCGAGGGCAGCGCGAGGGGAATGCGGGAGGTCACCGTCGTGCGTTCGGGCAGCGTCTCTGCTGCCGCTCGGACCGGGATCGGAGAGGCGCTTCGCCAGGGGCGGGTGCGCGCGGAGCGCGTCGTCGTGACCACGTTTCGAACCTACCGCGCACCCTGCCGGGACGACAGGGCACGGCGCGCCGGATCGGGCTCCGTCACTCCGCTCGGAACAGTCGCATCGACGTTCCGACGAGCGGTACGACGTCTCCGGCGCGGAACTGCGTACGGTCGTCGTCGGGGGTCTCGTCCGCGCTGGACCACAGCGAGACGAACGCGGAAACGCCCGGGATCGCGGGCAGTCTGACATCGACGGGCCGCTCGTTTCCGTGCACCATCAGGAGGATGCGGTTGAACGCCTCACGCTCGGGCGTGGACGCCGCGACGTACTGCAGCGTGCGGTTCGACGGGTCGTTCCACTGGTCGATCGACATCGTGGCGCCGTTCTGGTCGTACCACTGCATGACCGACGCGGACGGGGTGCGCTCGTTGAGCTTCGCGAAGCGGATCGGACGCAGCGCGGGGTTCTCCCGACGCAGCTGAAGCAGGCGCTGGACGTGAGCGAACAGGTCGTCCTGCCACGGCGCGTGCTCCCACGACAGCCAGGTGAGCGGGGAGTCGTGGCAGTACGCATTGTTGTTGCCACGCTGGGTGCGGGCGAACTCATCGCCGGCCGTGAGCATCGGAACTCCGGCCGAGAGCAGGAGCGTGCCCAGGATGTTGCGCATCGCCTTGCGCCGCGTCGCGAGGATGCCCTCGTCGGCGGTGGGGCCTTCCGCGCCGTGGTTGAACGAGCGGTTCGTATCCGCACCGTCGCGGTTCTGCTCGCCGTTGCCGACGTTGTGCTTGACGTCGTACGAGACCAGGTCGCGCAGCGTGAAACCGTCGTGGGCGGTGACGAAGTTCACGCTCGCCAGGGGGCCGCGCTCCACGCTGAACGTGTTGGACGACCCGGACAGGCGCGTCGCGAAGCCGCCGATGCCGACGGGGGCGGTCGAAGCTCGGCGCGCATAGTCGACGTCGCTCAGCCAGAAGTTGCGCACCCGGTCTCGGTAGCGGTCGTTCCACTCGTGCCAGCCGTCACCGAAGTTGCCGGTCTGCCACCCGCCCATGCCCACGTCCCACGGCTCGGAGATCTTCTTGACGCCTTCGAGCGCAGGGTCGTCGACGATCGCGCGCAGGAGCGGGTGGTCGGGCGTGAACGCGTGAGCGGCATCCCGGCCCAGGGTCGCAGCGAGGTCGAATCGGAAGCCGTCGATCTGCACGTCGTTCGCCCAGTAGCGCAGCGAGTCCAGCACGAGCCGGGCTGCGGCATCCGTCGCCGTATTGACCGAATTGCCGCATCCGGTGACGTCGACGTACACGCCGTCCTGCTGCTGGCGGTAGTACGAGCGGTTGTCGATGCCGCGCAGGCTCGTGCGCGGCCCGCCGATGCCCTCCTCGGCGGTGTGGTTGTAGACGACGTCGAGGATGACCTCCAGACCCGCCTGGTGGAGAAGCTTCACCATCCCCTTGAACTCGCGCAGGACCGCCTCCGGACCCTGTCGGCGGTTCGCCTCCGTCGCATACGCGCCGTGGGGGGTGAAGAAGTTGATCGAGTTGTAGCCCCAGTAGTTGGTCAGTCCGTGCTGCAGCAGGCGCGGCTCGGTCGCGAACGCGTGGATCGGCAGCAGCTCGATGCTCGTCACGCCCAGAGTGAGGAAGTGCTCGATCATGGCGGGGTGTGCCAGGCCCGCATACGTGCCGTGCAGAGCGGGAGGGACGAGCGGATGCCGCTTCGACATGCCCTTGAGATGGCCCTCGTAGATGACCGTGCGATCCAGCGGGACGGCCGGTTTGGAGATGCCGCCCCAGTCGAATCCTCCGTCGATGACCACCGACCGCCAGTCCTCGAACCCGCCGCTGACCAGCCCCTTGGAGTATGGCTCGACCAGGAGGGTGCCGGGGTTGAACGGGTTGCCCGGTCCGTGCGGGCCGTCCACGCGGATCGAGTACCTGGTGCCGGGCCGCAGAAGGGGGGTCGCGATGCTCCACACGTCGCCGCCGACGGGCTGCAGCGGGATCGTGTCGGTGATCCAGTCGAGGTCGGTGTCGTCGAAGACGACCAGTTCCACTTCTGCCGCGCTCGCCGACCAGACGCGCAGGGTGCCGCCCTCGGGACCCAGCGTGACACCGAGTCCGTCGAGTGCGGAACTCAGTAACCCTGGCTGCGGCGCGAGCGCGGTGAGGGATTCGGGCGAAACCATGCGCTCTACAGTAGTAAGGCCGTGAGTCAGGCACGTTACGTCGAGTAGGGGGATCTATGGTCGTCTACCTCGACCATGCCGCGACCACGCCCCTGCGTCCCGAGGCGCGAGAGGCATGGCTGGCCGCGACGGACACGGTCGGCAACGCGTCGTCGATCCACGGCGCGGGCCAGGCCGCGCGGCGTCTGCTCGAGGAGTCGCGCGAACGGCTTGCCACCGCGCTGGAGTGCGACCCTGTCGAAGTGGTGTTCACGTCCGGCGGCACGGAGTCGGTGAACCTGGGCATCGCCGGGCTCTACCGGGCGCGTCGCGAGACGACCGGCCGCAACGCGATCGTGGCTCCGCTTGCGGAGCATCATGCGACGCTCGACACGCTGAGCTGGCTGCACACGCACGAGGTCGCCGAACTCGAATGGGTGCCCGTGGACTGCAACGCGCGGCTGGACTCGAGGCGTGGCGGGGCGCTGTAGGCGGGGGAGATGCCGCGGCCGCCACGCTCCTCGCCGCCAACAACGAAGTCGGAACCCTGCAGCCGCTCGTGGAAGCATCGGCTGCCTGCGTCGATGCCGATGTGCCCTTGCACGTCGACGCTGTCGGCGCGTTCGGCCACGTCCCACTGTCCTTCCGCGGCCTGCGGGCCGAGTCGGGCTCGCGAGGATCCGGCCTCGTTGCCCTGAGCGTCGCAGCCCACAAGCTCGGCGGCCCGGTCGGCGTCGGGGCACTGGTGGTGGCGCGCGAAGCTCGGATCGAGCCGCTCCTGCACGGCGGCGGGCAGCAGCGCGGACTCCGCGCGGGCACGCAGGATGCCGCGGGCGCCGCCGCATTCGCCGTCGCAGCCGAGACTGGCGGTCGCCGAGCTCGGAGCCGAGTCGGCTCGCCTCGGCGCTCAGCGCGATCGGCTGGAAGCAGAGCTGCGCGCCCGCATCCCCGGCATCCGCGTCTCAGCGGCAGACGCTGAGCGGCTGCCCGGCCACCTGCACATCGTGTTCCCCGGTGCTCAGGGCGACTCTCTTCTCCTGCTCCTGGATGCCGACGGGATCGCGGTGTCGACCGGTTCGGCGTGTCAGGCCGGCGTTCCCGAGCCGTCGCATGTCGTCCGGGCGATGGGGCTCGGCGACGAGTCGGCGCGCGGCGCGCTGCGGTTCACGCTCGGTCGCACCACGACGGATGGCGATGTCGACGCGCTGATCGACGCGCTGCCGGCCGCATACGATCGGGCGCGCGCGGCCGGGCTGTCCTCGCGCAGGGTGCGCTAGCGGCTCCCAGGCTCGACGGAGGCATCCGCTCGTAGACTCGTCTCATGCGTGTGCTGGCGGCGATGAGCGGCGGGGTCGATTCCGCGGTGGCCGCTGCGCGCGCCGTCGACGCGGGCCACGACGTGGTCGGCGTCCACCTCGCGCTCTCGCGCGCCGGCGGCACGCTCCGCGCCGGAAGCCGAGGCTGCTGCACCATCGAGGACGCGATGGACGCGCGCCGGGCGGCAGACCGCCTCGGCATCCCGTTCTACGTGTGGGACTTCTCCGAGCGATTCCGCGACGACGTGATCGAGGACTTCGTCGCCGAGTACAGCGCCGGCCGCACGCCGAACCCGTGCATGCGCTGCAACGAGCGGATCAAGTTCGCCGCCGTGCTGGAGAAGGCCCTTGATCTCGGCTTCGATGCCGTCTGCACCGGCCACTACGCGATGCTGAGGGAATCGGCATCCGGCGACCTCGAGCTGCACCGGGCGAGCGATGCGGCGAAGGACCAGTCGTACGTCCTCGGCGTGCTCACCGGCGACCAGCTCGCCCACACGATGTTCCCGCTGGGCGAGACGCCCTCCAAGGCGCTCGTCCGGGCGGAGGCGGAGGCGCGGGGGCTGACCGTGGCGCACAAGCCCGACAGCCACGACATCTGCTTCATCCCCGACGGCGACACCCGCGGATGGCTCGCCGAGCGCGTCGGCGCCGAGCAGGGCGACATCGTCGACCGCTCCGGTGCGGTCGTGGGATCCCACGAGGGTGCCCATGCATTCACCGTCGGCCAGCGCCGCGGACTCGCCCTGGGCGTTCCCGCCCCCGACGGCAAGCCCCGGTTCGTGCTCGAGGTGCGTCCCGTCTCCAACACCGTGGTGGTGGGCCCGAAGGAAGCTCTCGCGACCGCCGAGATCGCGGGAGAGCGCTTCACGTGGGCGGGCGCCGCACCGACGACGTCGGATTTCGCATGCCACGTGCAGATCCGCGCGCACGCCGAGCCGGTAGCCGCGCGCGCCGTCGTCGGCGAGAGCCTGGTCGTCGTGACACCCGAGACTCCGCTCGACGGAGTCGCACCCGGCCAGACCGCGGTGCTGTACGACGGCACGCGCGTCCTCGGCCAGTTCACGATCGATCGGACGGTCTCGGCGGTTCCCGTCGGCGTCTGAGCGTGCGGACTGGGCGGGCGGACTGTCGCAGACGACTCCTAGACTGGCGGGCGTGACGGATGCCTCTAGCCCCGCAAGCTCTTTTCACACTGCAGAGATCGCAGACCTCGGTCTCGACGAGGCGCGCACGCACGCGCAGGACCTCACCGATCGGATCATCGGAGCTCGCGACGCCTATTACGGCAGAGATGCCGAGATCGTCGACGACGCGACCTACGACAGCTGGATGCACCGTCTCGAGGCGATCGAGCGGCTGCATCCCGAGCTGCAGGGCCAGGACTCGCCGACGCTGTCGGTCGGCGCCGCCTCCGGCACGCTCTTCGCCCCGGTCGAGCACGCCGAGCGGATGCTGAGCCTGGACAACGTCTTCAGCGACGAGGAGTTCCTCTCGTGGGCCGCGAAGGTCGAGCGTGACGCGGGCAGATCCGTGCACTATCTCTGCGAGCTGAAGATCGACGGGCTGGCCCTCTCGCTCCGGTACGAGCGAGGCCGCCTCACCTCGGCGGCGACGCGCGGCGATGGACGGGTCGGCGAGGACGTCACCGACAACGTGCGTCAAGCTGCGCGGCATCCCTCACAGGCTCGCCGGCGACGGTCACCCGCCGCTCGTCGAGGTGCGCGGGGAGGTCTTCTTCAACGTCGCCGACTTCGAGTCGCTGAACGCCTACCAGGAGAAGATGGGCGACCGGCTGTTCGCGAATCCGCGCAACGCCGCGAGCGGATCGCTGAGGCAGAAGACCGAGGGCAAGAACGAGCGCCAGCTCGATGCGATGCACCAGCGGCTGTCGCGGCTGCGCATGACCGTGCACGGCGTCGGGGCGTGGCCGAACCCGCCGGTCTCCACGCAGAGCGAGGTCTACGCCCTCCTGGCGTCCTGGGGTCTTCCGACGAGCGCGTACTTCGCAGTCGCCGACTCCGCAGGCGCCGCAGACGATTTCATCCGGCACTACGGCGCGCATCGCCACGATGTCGAACACGAGATCGACGGCATCGTCGTCAAAGTCGACGAGCTCGCGCTGCACGACGAGCTCGGCGCGACCAGCCGCGCACCACGCTGGGCGATCGCATACAAATACCCTCCCGAGCAGGTCAACACGAAGCTCCTCGACATCGTCGTGTCGGTCGGCCGCACCGGACGTGCGACCCCGTTCGCCGTGATGGAGCCTGCTCGCGTCGCGGGCAGCGTCGTGCGGCAGGCGACGCTGCACAACCAGGACGTCGTGAAGGCGAAGGGCGTGCTGATCGGCGACACGGTCGTGCTGCGCAAAGCGGGTGACGTGATCCCCGAAGTGCTCGGGCCGGTCGTCGAGCTGCGCGACGGCACCGAGCGCGCCTTCGTCATGCCCACCGACTGCCCCGAGTGCGGATTCCCGCTGGCACCCGCGAAGGAGGGCGACATCGATCTGCGCTGCCCGAACGCGCGTTCGTGTCCTGCGCAGGTGCGGGGGCGCGTCGACCACATCGGGTCGCGCGGCGCCCTCGACATCGAAGGACTCGGCGAGGTGTCGGCCGCTGCGCTGACGCAGCCGGTGCGCCCCGAGATCCCGCCGCTGGTCACCGAAGCCGGACTGTTCGATCTGCGCCCCGAGGATCTGTTCGGCATCGACGTGGTGGTGCGGGATGCCGAGACCGGCCTTCCACGCCTTCTCGAGGACGGCTCTCCCGACACGAGATCACCGTTCCGACGCCAGCGCAAGAAGAGCGATCCGGCGTTCGAGGCCGACGGATCGTTCGACGGAGACGCCGGTCACATCCTGTCCGCCGCGGCGACCCAGCTGCTGGCGAACCTCGAGATCGCCAAGACCAAGGAGCTGTGGCGATTCCTCGTGGCGCTCAACATCCGTCACGTCGGACCGGTGGCGGCGCGGGCGCTTGCGCAGTGGTTCGGGTCGGTCGATGCGATCCGCGCGGCATCTCGTGACGACCTGGCCGCGGTCGAAGGAGTCGGCGGGATCATCGCCGACTCGCTCATCGACTGGTTCGAGGTCGATTGGCATCGCGACATCGTCGCGCGCTGGACGGCCGGCGGTGCTCAGCTGGCAACCCCCGGGCATCCCGGACCGGGTGCTGCGACGGTGGAAGGCGGAGTGCTCGAGGGGCTGACCATCGTGGCGACGGGCGCGCTGGAGGGCTTCAGCCGCGAGGGTGCGCAGGAGGCGATCATCAGCGCGGGAGGCAAGGCGGCATCGAGCGTCTCCAAGAAGACCGACTTCGTCGCGGCGGGGCCGGGTGCCGGCTCCAAGCTCGCCAAGGCTGAAGAGCTCGGAGTGCGGATCCTCGATGCAGCGCAGTTCCGCATCCTCGTGACGGAGGGGCCCGCTGCGCTGGATGCCCTCGCCCCCGACGCGGGCTGACGAGGAGTCGCGCGAATGGCTCAGTGGATCTACCGAATCGTTCCGACCCGACCCGAAATGGTCGCCGGAGCGACCGAGGAGGAGTCGGCCGTCGTCGCCGAGCACTTCGACTACCTGCTCGCACTGAAGCAGGCCGGCATCCTCATCCTCGCGGGCAGGACGCAGGAGGATCAGGGCACCTGGGGCATCACGATCTTCGAGGCGCCCGATGAAGCATCGGCCCGCGCAGTGATGCAGACCGACCCCGCCGTCGCTGCGGGCGTCATGGCCGCCACGCTCTACCCGTATTCCGTCGCTGTCGCTCAGGACGGGCTCGCGGACTGAGCGCTCAGCCGCCGGAGTTCAACAGAAGGAGCGAGTCGCGCACCTGACGACGCAGCACCTTGCCGATCAGCGACTTGGGCAGTTCGTCGACCACGAAGATGCGGCGCGGGACCTTGTACGGCGTGAGGATGCCGCGGGCGAACTCGCGGATCCCCTCGATGTCCGATTCCCCCGCTCCGGGCGCGAGGACGACAGCTGCGACGACCTCCTCGCCGGAGCGATCGCTGGGAAGACCCACGACCGCGGCATCGTCGACCTGAGGGTGCTGTCGCAGCGCGATCTCGACCTCGGTGGGCGCGACGTTGAAGCCTCCCGTGATGATGAGCTCCTTGATCCGGTCGACGATGCGCACGAAGCCGCCCTCGTCCACCGTGACGATGTCGCCGGTGCGGAACCAGCCGTCGACGAAGACCTTCTCGGTCTCCTCGGGTTTGCCGTAGTAGCCGCTGAACACCTGAGGTCCGCGCACGATCAGCTCGCCGCGGGCGCCGGGCTCGACATCCTTGGCGGGGTCATCCGGGTCGACGACGCGAAGCTCGGTCCCGGGCAGCGGAAGGCCGACGGTACCGGGCACCCGGTTGTCCGCGACGGGGTTGGCCATGAGCACGGGGGAGCATTCGCTCAGACCGTAGCCCTCGACCAGGTACCCGCCGGACGCGGCCTCGAACGGCACCACGAGCTCGTGGGGGAGGGCCATGGCTCCGGAGATCGCGACCTGCGTGCCCTCCAGCGAGACGCCCTTCTCCTTGGCGGCCTTGAGCAGGCGATCCGCGATGGGCGGAACGAGGGGGAGGAATGTCGCCGGGTGCTTCTTGGTCACCGCGAGCACCATGTCGGGGTCGAAGCGAGGGAACAGCACCAGCCGTGCTCCCATCGACATCGCGAACGTCAGGCAGAGAGTCAGGCCGTAGGCATGGAACATCGGCAGAACGGCGTAGACGACGCAGCCGTCGCCGCGAACGATCGATGGGACCCACGCGCGCGCCTGCGCGGCGTTCGAGAGCAGGTTGCGGTGGGTGAGTGAGGCGCCCTTGGGCGCGCCGGTCGTGCCGCTGGTGTACTGGATGAGCGCGAGGTCGTCGGTCGCGGGCTTCGGGTGCGACACCGGCAGCGGTGCGGTGGAGACGATCGACTCCCACGACACCGTGCCGCTCACGCGCTCATGCAGAGCCGTGCGCGCCTCGATCGCCTTCGCGATCGGCAGCTTGAGGGCGAGGCGCGTGCCCAACGGCATCGCCTTGGTGATGTCGACCGATATCAGCGACGTGACGGCAAGGTCGGCGGGGAACTCCTGGACGATCGAGACGACTTTGGTCCAGACGATCGCGTGCTTGGCCCCGTGATCCTCGAACTGCTTGCGAAGCTCGCGCGGCGTGTACAGCGGGTTGTGCTCGATCACGACGGCGCCGAGCCGGAGGATGGCGTAGAACGCGATGATGTGCTGGGGACAGTTCGGCAGCACGATGGCCACGGGATCACCCGCTCCGACGCCCTGATCCCGGAGGCCTGCCGCTGCGCGGTCGATCGCGTAGTTGAGTTCGCGATACGAGGTGGTTCGCCCGAAGAACTGCAGAGCCGGCGCATCCGGATAGTCGCGAGCGGATGCCTGGACGATGTCGACGAGTGAACCCGTGACGGGTTCGAGATCCTCCGGCACCCCCTCCGCATAGCTGGCGATCCAAGGGCGAGGAGGCTCGTACGTCGTCACCCTTTCAGCCTATGCCCGGTGCCTGGGGGGCCGAAGGGGGGCGTGCGTCAGCGAGCCGGGGGTCTGGGGCGGAGCCCCAGAAGGGGCGTGCGTCAGCGAGCCGGGGGTCTGGGGCGGAGCCCCGGAAGGGGCGTGCGTCAGCGAGCCGGGGGTCTGGGGCGGAGCCCCAGAGGGGCGCGCGCAGCGAGCCGGGGGTCTGGGCCGAGCCCCAGCAGGGGCGCGCTACAGCGACCACCTAGACTTGTCGAGTGTCTGAAATCACCCCTGATCTCGTGCGCCATCTCGGTGTGCTCGCCCGGATCCAGCTCAGCGACGAGGAGGTCGAGCGCCTCACCGGCCAGCTCGATGTGATCGTCGACAACATCGCGAAGGTGTCGCAGGTGGCGACCCCCGATGTGCCTGCGACGAGCCACCCGATCCCGCTCGAGAACGTCTACCGTCCCGACGAGGTCGGCGAGACGCTGACCCTTGCTCAGGCACTGCAGAATGCTCCGGATGCCGCCGACGGCCGTTTCCGGGTGACCGCGATCCTCGGAGAAGAGCAGTGACCGCCGACCTCACCCGCCTTTCCGCGGCCGACCTCGCCGCCAGGCTCTCCTCCGGCGAGGTGTCCAGCGTCGAGGCGACGCAGGCTCATCTCGACCGCATCGCCGACGTGGACGGCGACGTCCACGCCTTCCTGCACGTGAGTGACCACGCGATCGAGGTCGCGGCCGACATCGACCGCCGCCGCGCCGCAGGCGAGCACCTCGGACCCGTCGCGGGCGTCCCGCTCGCGATCAAGGATGTGCTGGTCACGACCGACATGCCCTCGACGAGCGGATCCCGCATCCTCGAGGGTTACCTGTCGCCGTTCGATGCGACCGTTGTGGCGCGCTCGCGCGCGGCAGGTCTCGTGCCGCTCGGCAAGACCAACATGGACGAGTTCGCGATGGGCTCCTCCACCGAGCACTCGGCTTACGGCCCGACGCACAACCCGTGGGATCTCGATCGGATCCCGGGCGGGTCCGGCGGCGGTTCCGCTGCCGCTGTCGCGGCGTTCGAAGCGCCGCTGGCCCTGGGGTCCGACACCGGCGGCTCGATCCGCCAGCCCGCGCACGTCACCGGAACGGTCGGGCTCAAGCCCACCTATGGCGGGGTCAGCCGATACGGGGCGATCGCCCTCGCGTCCAGCCTCGACCAGGTCGGTCCGGTGACCCGCACCGTCTTGGACGCGGGTCTGCTGCATGACGTCATCGGCGGTCACGACCCGCACGACTCGACGTCGCTGACGGACGCGTGGCCGTCGTTCGCGGATGCCGCCCGCGAGGGCGCACGCGGCGATGTGCTGAAAGGCCTCCGCGTCGGCGTGATCAAGGAGCTTCCCGACTCCGGCTTCCAGACAGGTGTCTCGGCGTCGTTCCGGTCGGCGCTGTCGGTCATGCAGTCGCACGGTGCCGAGCTCGTCGAGATCTCGGCGCCGCACTTCGAGTTCGGCGTCGCGGCGTACTACCTGATTCTTCCCGCCGAGGCATCCAGCAACCTCGCGAAGTTCGACTCCGTGCGCTTCGGCATGCGCGTCACCCCGTCCGGTCAGTCGACCGTCGAGGACGTGATGGCCGCCACCCGCGACGCCGGCTTCGGCGACGAGGTCAAGCGCCGCATCATCCTCGGCACGTACGCCCTCTCCGCGGGCTACTACGACGCGTACTACGGCTCCGCGCAGAAGGTGCGGACGCTCATCCAGCGCGACTTCGACGACGCGTTCGCGCAGGTCGATGTCATCGCGACGCCATCGGCGCCGACCACGGCGTTTCGACTGGGCGAGAAGATCGACGATCCGATGCAGATGTATCTGAACGACGTCACGACGATTCCGGCGAACCTCGCGGGCGTCCCGGGCATCTCGATCCCGTCCGGGCTCGCCGAGGAGGACGGCCTGCCCGTCGGCATCCAGTTCCTCGCGCCGGCGCGCCAGGACGCACGGCTGTACCGGGTCGGCGCCGCACTCGAGGCGTTGCTGGTGGATTCGTGGGGTGGCCCGCTGCTCGACCGCGCACCCGCCCTTCTGCAGGCGCAGCGACGAGGAGGTGTCGCCTGACATGGCGAAGGACAAGCTGATGGACTTCGACAAGGCGCTCGAGCTGTACGAGCCCGTCCTCGGTTTCGAGGTGCACGTCGAGCTCAACACGAAGACCAAGATGTTCTCGGCGGCGCCGAACTCGTTCGGACGCGAGCCGAACTCCGACCTCGCGCCCGTCGACCTGGGCCTTCCGGGTTCCCTGCCCGTGGTCAACGAGAAGGCGGTGCGCTACTCGATCTCGCTGGGCTCGCCCTGGGCTGCCAGATCGCGCCGTCGAGCCGCTTCGCGCGCAAGAACTACTTCTACCCCGACTTGGGCAAGAACTATCAGATCTCGCAGTACGACGAGCCGATCGCGTTCGAGGGGTCGGTCGAGGTGGAACTCGCCGACGGCACGCGTGTGGTCGTCCCGATCGAGCGCGCCCACATGGAGGAGGATGCCGGCAAGCTGACCCACGTCGGCGGCTCGACCGGACGCATC
Organism: uncultured Actinomycetota bacterium; assembly: GCA_963713325.1. GTDB lineage: Bacteria > Actinomycetota > Actinomycetes > Actinomycetales > Microbacteriaceae > Microbacterium. The sequence continues at coordinate 65,745 of CAVQLL010000012.1, read as the reverse complement.
CAGGGTGCGGAGTACTCGCTCGTCGACTACAACCGCGCCGGCGTTCCCCTCGTCGAGATCGTGACCAAGCCGATCTACGGAACCGAGCACCGCGCGCCCGAGATCGCGAAGGCGTACGTGCAGACGATCCGCGACATCGTGCTCGCCCTTGACATCTCCGACGCCCGCATGGAGCGGGGCAACCTCCGCTGCGACGCCAACGTCTCGCTGCGCCCCCGCGGGCAGGAGAAGCTCGGCACGCGCACGGAGACCAAGAACGTCAACTCCATGCGGTCGGTCGAACGCGCCGTGCGGTACGAGATCCAGCGTCAGGCTGCGATTCTCGCGGCGGGCGGCTCGATCACGCAGGAGACGCGGCACTGGCACGAGGACACCGGCACCACCTCGCCCGGTCGGCCCAAGTCCGACGCGGACGATTACCGCTACTTCCCCGAGCCCGACCTGCTGCCCGTCGTGCCATCGGCCGCGCTCATCGAAGAGCTGCGCGCGGCGCTTCCCGAGCCCCCGGCCGAACGTCGGCGCCGGCTCAAGGGCGAATGGGGCTTCAGCGATCTCGAGTTCCAGGACGTCGCCAACGGCGGTCTGCTTTCGGAGGTCGCCGCGACGATCGCGGCAGGAGCATCGCCGGCATCCGCGCGCAAGTGGTGGACCGGCGAGATCAGCCGCATCGCGAATTCGCAGGGACGCGAGGCATCGGATCTCGTCTCTCCTGCCGACGTGGCGGCGCTGCAGGGTCTGATCGACGCCGGCACGCTCACCGACAAGCTCGCGCGGCAGGTGCTCGAGGGGGTCATCCAAGGTGAGGGGACGCCGCAGGAGGTCATCGACCAGCGCGGCCTCGCAGTCGTGTCCGACGACGGCGCGCTCATCGCGGCGATCGACGAAGCACTCGCCTCGCAGCCCGACGTCCTCGAGAAGATCCGCGACGGAAAGGTGCAGGCCGCGGGCGCGGTGATCGGGGCCGTGATGAAGGCGATGCGGGGGCAGGCGGACGCCGCGCGCGTCCGTGAGCTGATCCTCGAGCGCGCGACGCGGTAGCCACGACAAACACGCACGTCGTCCTGCCGCGCGTGTCGGCGACGCGGGGGAGAATCGACGCATGGGACGCGGCGACGGGACGGGGCGCATGGTCTCGCCCGAGGGTGCCGACGACACCGGCACCGGCATCCTGCACGTCGACATGGACGCGTTCTACGCATCCGTCGAGGTGCTCGACGATCCGTCGCTCAGGGGCAAGCCCATCATCATCGGTGCTCCCGACAGCAGGTCGGTCGTCTCCAGTGCGTCCTATGAGGCGCGGCGCTTCGGCGTGCGCTCTGCGATGCCGGTCGGTCAGGCGCTCCGGCTCTGTCCGACCGCTATCGTCGTCCTGCCGCACTTCGATCGCTACCTCGAGCTGTCCGCTCAGGTCATGCGCATCTTCCACAGTGTGACGCCGCTGGTCGAGCCGCTTTCCATCGACGAGGCGTTCCTCGACGTACGCGGAGCCCGTCGGCTCCTGGGCGGCCCGGGCGAGATCGCCTGGATGCTGCGGCGGCGCGTGCTCGAGGAGACCGGATTGACCTGCAGCGTGGGTGTGGCCTCGACCAAGCACGTCGCGAAGATGGCGTCCACCGTGAGCAAGCCCGACGGCGTGCTCGTCGTGGCCGAAGCCGACACTGCGGCATTCCTCGCATCACGGCCTGTGCGGGCTCTATGGGGGATCGGTCCCAAGTCCGCGGAATCGCTGGAGTCGCGCGGCATCCATACGGTCGCCGATGTGCTCGACACCCCACGGGCGCATCCTCGATCGTGCGCTCGGCGCTGCGATGGGCGATCGGATCTGGCACCTCGCGCGAGGCTTGGATGCGCGGCGGGTCGACACGACGCGCGTGGAGAAGAGCGTCGGTCACGAGGAGACATTCCACCGCGACATCGACGATCCCGCCATCCTCCGCTCAGAGTTCCGTCGCCTCGCCGATCGCGTGGGAGCCAGACTCAGACGTCACGACTGGGAAGCGCGCACGATCGCGATCAAAGTCCGCTACACCGACTTCACGACCATCAGCCGGTCGCAGACCCTGCCCGAGCCCACTGCGGTCGGGCAGAGGATCGGAGAAGCCGCGCTCGAGCTGTTCGGTGCGGTCGAGCGCACCTTGCCGGTGCGGCTCGTCGGGGTGCGGGCCGAGAAGCTGCGCCCATCCGGCCCGACCGGACTGACTCTGTGGGACGACGATGCCGAGTGGCGACGCGTGGAGGGCGCGCTCGACGACGCGACCGCGAGGTTCGGCCGCGGCGCGGTGACGCGTGCGACCCTGCTCGGCGGGGCGCGCGGGGGAGGCACTTGCCCTCGCATCCCAAGCAGCCTCGGGTGGATTGACGCGAACCGCAAACCTCGGCCTGGGCAGGCCGCCTTCTGCCCGGTAGCGTGGACACATGCCCAACATCGCACTCGAGCTCGGCAAGCAGTCCGCGACCTTCGGCGTGAAGAGCGCCTACGGCGAGCAGATCGACATCGACGGCGTACGCATCGTCCCTGTCGCCCTGACCTGGTCGGGTTTCGGCGGCGGGTCCGACGACGCGGGCAACGGCGGCGGTGGCGGCGGGGGGTACTCGGTCCCACTCGGTGCGTACATCCGCAAGGGCGACGATCTCAGGTTCGAGCCGAACATCGTTTCCTTCCTCGCGGTCGCGATCCCCTTCGTCTGGGTCGCAGGTCGTGCGCTGAGCCGTGTCATCCGCGCCATCAAGCGCTAGCGCCGACCCGGTCTCCGCCGCACTCGACAACGCGGCTACGCACGTCCTCGACGCCATCGTCGGCATCGGAGCGTCCAACCCCGTTGTGCTGATCGACGGGCGAAGCGGCTCGGGAAAGACCACGCTCGCCCGCAGGCTCGTCGCACGCTGGCCCCTCCGCGGTCGCGTGCAGCTGGTCGCTCTGGACTCGATCTACCCGGGGTGGGACGGACTCGCCGACGGAGTCGAGACCGCGCGCGAGCTGATCCTGCGGCCGCACGCGCGAGGGCTCATCGGCGTCTGGGAGCGCTGGGACTGGGAGATGGGAGGCCCGCGGAGGCCCACGCCGTGGACCCGTCGCTCCCGCTCATCGTCGAGGGATCCGGGCTGCTCACGGCCGCGACGGCGCGACTGGGTGATGTGCGAGTGTGGCTGGAGTCGCCTGCGTCGTCACGGAAGCGTCGAGCCTTGGAGCGGGACGGAGACACCTTCCGCCCGCACTGGACGCGATGGGCCGAGCAGGAGGAGCGGCATCTGGCGCGGGACGAACCCGCGCGACGCGCGACAGACGTCTTCGCGATCCCGTGACGGATCAAGCGTCGTCGGACGCCGCCTGCACCAGCCCGTCGAGCCGGTAGCCGAGCCACTCGTAGATCCCGAATCGAGGATCCTCGACGTCGTGGTCCTCCTCGGTGCGGATATCCAATCGCGTTGCCAGCACCAGCCTGATCGCCGCCAGGCAGCGCAGCCAGGCGTGCAGAGCGTCAGCGTCGAGTCGAAGCTCGACGAGCTCCATCAGGATCTCGTCGTCCGGCTCGGCGTCGTCCGGAATCGTGGCGGGATCGTGGAGTGAGGCGAGCACTTGCGCGGCGTCCTGGCGCCTGCGATCCAGCAGGTCGCCCTCGGTCACGTCTCGGAACTCCTGGGCGGCCTCGGCGTCGTCAGGATAGGCATCCGGAACCAGGCGGGCGATCGCGGGGTCGCCCGACGTGCTCTCGGCGTCGACGAGGAGATCGGCGAACTGAGTCACGAGGCCGGCGAGATGCGCCGCTTCCATGCGGGTCAGCTCGAGGACCACGGTGCGTCCGGTGCTCATTGCGGCGCCCGCCTTATCGTCGCCCACAGCCCGTAGTCGTGCATTGCCTGAGCATGCAGCTCCATCTGTTCCCGGGCGCCTTCGGCCACGACGGCATGTCCGTCGTGGTGGACCGCGAGCATGAGCGTCTCCGCGCGCGGCCGATCGAATCCGAAGTACTCGCGGAAGACGTGCGTGACGTAGCTCATGAGGTTGACGGGGTCATTCCAGACCACCGTCTGCCACGGGCGCTGCGACTGCTCGTCGAGACGAGCGCCGAGATCTTCCTCGACGTCCGGCGTCGGTATCGCCATCACGCCCACCCCAGTTCGTGCAGTCGGTCGTCATCGATTCCGTAGAAGTGCGCGATCTCGTGGACGAGCGTCGTATGCACCTCGTCGCGAAGCTCGGCTGCGCTGTCGCATGCGGCCAGGTGAGGCTCCCGATACACGATGATGCGATCGGGAAGCTCACCGACGCCGTAGCGGTCGCGCTCGGTGAGAGCCCAGCCGTCGTACAGCCCGAGCAGATCCAGGCTTCCGTCTTCGGGCCGATCCTCGACCACGAAGACCACGTTGTCGAGCCCGTCGACCATGTCGTCGGGAAGCTGATCGAGCTCCTCGACGACGAGAGCCTCGAATGCAGCGGCATCCATATCGAGCGCGATCTTCATCACCGCCGAACAGACTCGGGATGATCGCCGCTTCGCGGCTGCAACCCCTGCTCGGTCGGCTCGAACGCACGACGTGCGTTCGGCCTCACTCTCTGCGGGTGAGTAACGGGACTTGAACCCGCGGCCCCCTGGACCACAACCAGGTGCTCTACCAACTGAGCTATACCCACCATGTCTCCCGCGCGTGCGGGCAACCAAAAAATTCTCTCATACTCCGGGAGCGAACGACGAAACGGCCGCGGCCGCGGCGGCGCGCGCCCCGTCGCTGGTCGGCCCGGGCTCGGGAACGAAGACCGCGGAGCGGTAGTACGCGAGTTCCAGGATGGACTCGCGGATGTCGGCGAGCGCACGATGACCGCCGCCTTTCGCAGGGGCGTGGATGTAGGCGCGGGGGTACCAGCGACGGCTGAGCTCTTTGACGCTGGAGACGTCTACGTTCCGATAGTGCAGCCAGCGGTCGACGCGCGGCATGTACTTCGCGAGGAACATCCGGTCCGTGCCGATCGTGTTCCCGGCGAGTGGAGCCTTGCCCTCGATCGGGACGAATCGCTGGATGTACTCGAGCGCCTCGAATTCCGCCTCGGCGACGCTGACGCCGTGGGGGATCTCGGTCAGCAGGCCCGACTTCTCGTGCATCGTCGTAACGAAATCGTTCATGTGCTCGAGTGCGGAGGCATCCGGTTTGATGACGATGGAGAACCCGGGATCGAGGGGACGCAGCTCGAAGTCGGTGACGACGACGGCGATCTCCACGAGCTCATCGACCGAGAGGTCCAGGCCCGTCATCTCGCAGTCGATCCACACGAGTCGGTCGTTGTCGGAAGCCCCCACCATGGGCTCCATCCTAGTCAGGGGCATGGGACACGGCCCTTGGCTGGGGCCCGGCTCCGAACCGCTCGATCGTGGCGCGATACCCTGGTTTTGCGCCTCCGTAGCTCAGTGGATAGAGCAGCGGCCTTCTAATCCGCCGGTCACAGGTTCGAGTCCTGTCGGGGGCACCGTGTTCGACCCGGCCAATGCGATCCAGCCCACTTCGCACCCGTCGCGGCGCGCCCCTGGCGCGGTGCGTCACGCGAGCGTAGCGTCGAAGCGTCGGAAGGGGATTCGATGATGAGCACGGCTGAAACGCATCACAGCCTGTGGGTGGCATACGGCCGGTCCGGTGTCGTCGGCAGCATCCGCAAGGACGACGACGGGTACACCGTCACGATGGCCGGCGCCGATGCATCTGCGGGCCGCCTATCCGACGATGGAGATCGCCAAGAGCGCTCTGCATTCGCTGATGACGCCCGGCAGCGATTGGCCGGAGTTCCGCGAGCACTGAGAGCGTCAGCCGAGCACGCCTGCAGCGGGCGTGCTCGCGGCGCGCCCCGGCGCCTTCCTTGAGCGGCGCGTGTCCAACACCGGAAGCGCGACGTGCACGAGCGGTCCGATGAGGACGGCGAACAAGACGGTGCCGATTCCGACTGTGCCCCCGAGCACCCACCCGATGACGAGAACGGTCACCTCGACCAGGGCGCGGCACGCCCAGATCGGCCAGCCCAGTCGGGAGTTGAGCCCGGTCATCAAACCGTCGCGCGGGCCCGGGCCGAAGCGCGCCCCGATGTAGAGACCGGAGGCCAGGGCGACCAGGACGATGCCGCCGAGCAGAACGCCGATCTGGGCCGGCAGTCCCGTGATGGGCGGCATCACCCAGAGCACGAACTGCATGCTCGTGCCGACCAGCAGGATGTTCGCGATCGTGCCCACGCCGGGCTTCTGCCGCAGCGGGATCCACAGCAGCAGGACGAGGAAGCCGACGATGTTCGTCACCCAGCCGATGCCGATGCCGGTGTGGATGGACAGTCCTTGGGCGAAGACCGTCCACGGATCGACTCCCAGTCCGGCCTGGACCGTCAAGGCGCATCCCGCCCCGTAGAGGACGAGACCGATGAGCAGTTGGAGGATGCGACGAGCCATTGCACCATCCAATCGCATAATTGGCTCGCACCGTACAGGCCAATTGCGTCTATTCTGGCTTCATGGACTCCCGCATATCAGCCCGTGCGCTCTCGGCGGCACTCGGTGGCTGGCGAACGCGTGAGCCTGCGTACGAAGCGTTGGCGGACGGCATCCGGCTGCTCTGCCTGGACAACCGAGTCGCTCCGCGCACTGCGCTGCCCGCCGAACGCGAGCTCTCCGCCGCGTTGCATGTCAGTCGCAGCACGGTGGCTGCGGCGTACCGGAGCCTCCGCGACTCGGGCCACATCGCGAGCACCCGCGGATCGGGAAGCGTGACGCTTCCCTTGCGACGTCGCGATCCCGGCCGCGCTGCATCCAGCGATGGAGCGATCGACCTGCAACAGGCCAGCCCGCCGGCGTGGCCGGGATTGGCCGGCGTCGTCTCGGATGTCGCACAGTCCGCGGCGGCGCTCGTCTCGCGGGTCGGCTATGACGTCTTCGGGCGCATAGAGCTGCGCGAAGCGATCGCGGCCCGCTATTGCGAGCGCGGCATCCCGACCTCCCCGAGCGAGATCATCGTGACCACGGGCGCGCAGAGCGCGATCCACCTCCTCGCCGCGGTGCTGCTCGGACGCGGCGATCGGGTGCTGATCGAGACTCCGACGTATCCGCATGCGGCCGACGCTCTTCGCCGCGCCGGCACGAGGCTGGTCGGCGTGCCGGTGACCACCGACGACGGCTGGGATCTGGACCGCGCAGAGCAGGCGTTCGCGCGCACGCTGCCCGTGATCGCCTACGTGATGCCCGACTTCCAGAACCCGACGGGCCGGTCCATGACCGCGGTGGAGCGCGCCGCCATCCTGCAGGCGGCGGAGCGAGCCGGAACCCTGCTCGTGCTCGACGAGACGACGGCCGATCTCGACATCGATCGCGGTGCTGTTTCGCCGGGCTTCCTCGATGGAGATCCATCGTCCGTCGTGCGAGTCGGCTCGTTGGGGAAGACCGTCTGGGGCGGTCTTCGCATCGGCTGGATCCGCGGTGAAGCCGACCTCATCCGGCGGCTCGTGGCCGCTCGCCCTGCTCAGGATCTCGGCACGCCCGAGTTCGAGCAGGCGATCGCCGCGGCGGTGCTGCCCGACTACGCGGCCGTGGTCGCTCAGCGCTCGCATGTTCTGCGCGGCGGGCGCGATGCCGTCGTCGCCGCCCTCACGGATGCGCTGCCCGAGTGGCGCGTTCCGCGAGCTGACGGAGGCGTCTCGCTCTGGATCGAACTGGATGCACCGCTGAGCTCCGCTCTCGTGATGGACGTGCGCTCGCGTGGGCTGCTGCTGTCTGCCGGCCCTCGGTTCTCGGTCGAGGGCGGACACGACCGCCACCTCCGCATTCCGTTCACCGGATCGCCCGAGGAACTTGTTCGCGCGGTCGGCATCCTCGCCGAGTCGTGGCCACGCGTGCGCGGCGGGGCGCCGGTCTCGATGGCCGAGCAGCTCGACTCCGTCGTCTGAGCGCTGCCTGGTCGAGCGCTCAGCGAGCGAACCTGATGCAATCGACCGCGTCGTCGGCCGACCAGAACTCTCCGAGTTCGCGGAAGGTGCGACTCGGCGGGTGGAAGCGTCGCGCGCTGTAACGTACGTCGCGGCCCGAGCCGATCGCCTGCAGGTGACCGATCACGTGCCCGCTGCGATCGACGATGCGCCAGAGCGCCGGAGCGGCGGCCACCAGGCGCATGCTCATCGCTCGCGTCAGCTGCGGGGTGCCGGAGGTCGGTGATTCCGCTGTGAGACTCATGGGAGCTCCTCTCTCATTCGAAGATACGTACTACCTCCGACATCGCGCATCGTCGACTCCTCATGCTGCGGCGCTGACGGATTCGATCCGCCGCCTCCTCCCCAGGGCCCAGCAGCGGCCCACTCTCCGCAGACATGACAGCGGTCGGGCGGCCCGTCGAGCGAACGCCGCAGTCTGGAATCGCGTCGGTGCCCGACGGGCACTCGGGCACCGACGCAACCCGGGGATGGTCCTCGGGAAGAGAGGATGCGACATGAGCGACACCATCACGATCGTCGGAACCATCGGGACCGATCCCGAGCGGAAGACCCCCAACGGTCTGCCGATCACCACCTTCCGCGTCGCCAGCCCGCAGCGCCGCTTCGACCGGGCGACCGGGGCATGGATCGACACGGGGACGAACTGGTACACGGTCTCGGCGTATCGCGGACTCGCCGAGCACGCATTCGAGTCATTGCGCAAGAAGGACCGCGTCATCCTGACCGGGCGCCTCAAAGTGCGCAACTGGGACACCGGCGAGAGCAAGGGAACGGCTGTCGAAGTCGATGTCGACGCGATCGGTCACGACCTGCTGTTCGGCACGAGCGTGTTCACCCGCGATTCCCCGGCGGCCGCATCTTCGACGCAGCCCGGTGGCGACGAGTGGGCACCCGCCGAGGCCGGTGCTGCCGCCGGCGACACGGCGTGGACGAGCGTGGCTACGGATGGCGCCGACGCGGATGGCCAGTCGCCGGAAGGGGCCGAGAAAGGTTCCGCGAAGCAGTCACCCCGGCCGCTCGCCCTCGCCGGCGTGGAGACCCCGTTCTGAGGGCCGCGCGGCGGGTGCTCGGGGTGGTGCGCCGTAGACTCTGACCGTGTCCCGCCACTTCGAGCGCCGTCGCGCGCGCCCTGCAACGGCCGCGCTCATCGGGCTGGGAATCACGGCATCGCTGGTGCTGAGCGGCTGCGCCGCTGCAGAGCCCGGCGGAGATCCCGAGCCGTCGTCGAGCGCTGACGCGTCGGCGACCGCCGCGCCGTCCGCGACGCCGTCGACCAGCCCGGACGGAGCACCTCGGCTCGTCCCCGACGGAACTGCCGACGACAACCTTCCGCTCTTCACGAGCGTCACCGCAGACGTGTGGGCAACTCCCGACAACGTCTCCGGACGCGCATACGTTGATGCGCTCGTGGCGGCCGGATTCGACAAGGCCACGATGCAGCTCACGCCCGACCAGAGCACCGTCGGCAACCCGGCAGAGAGCATCCAGTTCTCGGTGCAATGGGGCTCGGAGTGCCTCGTCGGTCAAGTAGGCCCGTCGACCGGAGCCCCCGTGACCGTTGTCGTGCCGGTCCTGGCGGAGGGCACGTGCCTGATCGGCCAGACGCGTCCGATCGACTGGTGAGCACGGCACCGCGGGCCGACCCCGCGGCGTCGTGACGACCCGACCGGCCCGTAGACTGGACAGGTTATGGCTGAATACATCTACTCGATGGTCCGTGCCCGCAAAGCTGTCGGCGACAAGGTGATCCTCGACGACGTCACGATGGCCTTCCTCCCCGGAGCGAAGATCGGCGTCGTCGGCCCGAACGGTGCCGGAAAGTCCACGATCCTCAAGATCATGGCGGGCATCGACACGCCCAGCAACGGCGAGGCGAAGCTCAGCCCCGGCTACAGCGTCGGCATCCTGATGCAGGAGCCCGAGCTCGACGAGCACTTGACCGTCCTGGAGAACGTGCAGCAGGGCGTCGGCCCGATCAAGGAGAAGCTCGACCGCTTCAACGAGATCTCGGCCCTCATGGCCGATCCGGATGCCGACTTCGACACGCTCCTGGCCGAGATGGGCACGCTGCAGGAGGCCATCGACTCGGCCGACGCATGGGACCTCGACTCGCAGCTCGAGCAGGCCATGGACGCGTTGCGCACGCCGCCATCCGAAGCGGTCGTCAGCAACCTCTCCGGCGGAGAGAAGCGCCGCGTGGCGCTGTGCAAGCTGCTGCTTCAGAAGCCCGACCTGCTGCTGCTCGACGAGCCCACCAACCACCTCGACGCGGAGAGCGTCCAGTGGCTCGAGCAGCACCTCGCCAAGTACCCCGGCGCCGTGCTCGCCGTGACGCACGACCGGTACTTCCTCGATCATGTCGCGGAGTGGATCTGCGAGGTCGACCGCGGGCGGCTGTACCCCTACGAGGGCAACTACTCGACCTACCTCGAGAAGAAGCAGGAGCGCCTGCAGGTCCAGGGCAAGAAGGACGCCAAGCTCGCGAAGAGGCTCGCCGGCGAGCTCGAGTGGGTGCGAAGCAATGCCAAGGGCCGCCAGACGAAGTCGAAGTCGCGCCTGGCACGCTATGAGGAGATGGCGGCCGAGGCCGACCGCACGCGCAAGTTGGACTTCGACGAGATCGTGATCCCGCCTGGACCGCGTCTCGGTCAGTTGGTCCTCGAGGCCAAGAAGCTCCAGAAGGGGTTCGACGGTCGCAGCCTCATCGACGGGCTGAGCTTCACGCTGCCGCGCAACGGCATCGTGGGCATCATCGGCCCGAACGGCGTCGGCAAGACCACGCTGTTCAAGACGATCGTCGGTCTCGAGCCGCTCGACGGTGGCGATCTCAAGGTCGGCGAGACGGTCGACATCTCGTACGTCGACCAGAGCCGCGGCGGGATCGACCCGAACAAGTCGCTGTGGGAGGTCGTCAGCAACGGACTGGACTGGATCCAGGTCGGCAAGGTCGAGATCCCCTCGCGCGCGTACGTCTCGCAGTTCGGCTTCAAGGGCCCCGACCAGCAGAAGAAGGCGGGCGTGCTCTCCGGTGGTGAGCGCAACCGGCTGAACCTCGCGCTCACGCTCAAGCAGGGCGGCAACCTGCTGCTCCTCGACGAGCCGACGAACGACCTCGACGTCGAGACGCTCGGCAGCCTCGAGAACGCGCTGCTCGAATTCCCCGGGTGTGCGGTGGTCATCACGCACGACCGCTGGTTCCTCGACCGCATCGCGACGCACATCCTCGCTTACGAAGGCACCGACGAAGATCCCGACCAGTGGTACTGGTTCGAGGGCAACTTCGAGGCGTACGAGGAGAACAAGATCGAGCGCCTCGGCCCGGATGCCGCCAAGCCGCACCGCTCGACTTACCGCAAGCTCACCCGTGACTGACGAGCAGGCGCCGGCTGCGGCATCCCCGCACCGGCTCCACATCCCGATCCACCTGCGGTGGGGCGACCTGGACGCGTTCAACCACGTGAACAACGCGTCGATGCTCAAACTGCTCGAAGAGGTGCGCGTGCGCGCGTTCTGGCGCCCCGGAGTCGATGAGGATGCACCACCGACCGCGGTCCTCGATTCCGGGATCGACGCCGGCACGCTCACCCTGATCGCGCGCCAGGAGATCGAGTACCTGCGTCCGGTGCCCTATCAGCGCAATCCGCTCGACGTGCAGCTCTGGTTCGGAAAGCTCGGCGGATCCAGCATCGAGGTCTGCTACGAGGTGTACAGCCCGCAGACTCCTGCGGAGCAGGAGCTCTACGCGCGCGCCTCTGCGGTCGTCGTGATGGTCGATGCGACGACCGGGCGCCCCGTCCGGCTGACCGATGAGCAGCGGTCCGCCTGGGAGCCTTACCTCGGCGAGCCGGTCGCGTACGCGCACCGGCGGTGAGCCGCCTGCCTCAGGATCCCTCGCTGGACGGCGCCGGAACCCGCACCATGATCTCCTGGGCGACGCTGGCCACCAGCGCACCGTCGCGCGAGTAGATCCGCCCGGTCGCCAGCCCGCGCCCGCCGCGCGCGTTCGGCGACTCCTGCACATACAGCATCCAGTCGTCGACGCGCCCGGGGCGATGCCACCACATCGCGTGATCGAGGCTCGCCACCTTCAGCCCCGGGGTCGCCCATGCGATCCCGTGGGCGCGCAGGATCGACTCCTGGATCGTCAGGTCGCTCAGGTAGGCGAGCACCGCCCGATGGATGCGCGGATCGTCGGGGATGGGCCGCCGTGTACGCACCCACACGGCCTGGCGCGGCTGCTGCTCGCCGTCGACCGTGAGATAGATCGGCGAGGGGATGTGTCGCAGATCGATCGGGCGATCGACGAACAATCGCTTGGACATCGGATGCAGGCCCGCGAGGTGATCTTCGAGATCGGGCAGATCCTCCGGCTCGAGCACGCCGGAGGGCATCGGCTCTTGATGCTCGATGCCCGGATCCTCGTCCTGGAACGACGCGATCGTCGAGAAGATCGGCACGCCCTCCTGGAAGGCCTGGGTGCGGCGCGTGGAGAACGAACGACCGTCGTGGATGCGGTCGACCGCGAACGTGATGCCCTTCGATGCGTCGCCGGGTCGCAGGAAGTAGCCGTGCATCGAGTGGACGGAACGCCCGTCCGGGATCGTCCGTTCGGCCGCCACGATGGACTGGGCGAGCACCTGGCCGCCGTAGACCCGCCCGAGCGGCATCGACTGCGAGACACCGGTGAAGATGTCTTCGGTGGTGCGCGCGCCCGATTGCGACAGATCGAGCACTGCGAGCATCGACGCGACCGGATCCGGGTCGGGGGTGAAGTCGTCGGAAGCGGGCTGAGGGGCGTCGGTCACGGCTTCTCCGGTCTGGTCGTCGGGCGGGCACCGCGTCGATGCTTGGTAGTTTAGGGCGGATGTCACAGCGCCTGATCTTCGCGGACGCCCCCGCGGCAGCCGACGCTCTCACGTTCGCCGGCCGGGCGGCTCGCGTCGGCGACGGTGCCGTCCGGCTGCGTGCGAGCGAGGGCACGCTCACGATGACCTCGGCGCCGTTCGCCCCACGTGGGCTCTTCGACTCGACACCGACCGTGCTCGCGATGCGGGCTCTTCCGGTGGACCCCGAACTCGAATGCGACCTCGTGGTCGAGGCATCCGAACTCGTGAGCGTCGATGATGCCCCCGATCAGCTGCAGCTGCCCGACGTCGGACTCGCGCCCTCTTGGGCCGGGGTGTCGCCCCCGCGCGGGGGATGGGTGCAGATCGAAACCATCGCCACGTCGGTGCTCGCCGCGCGCGCGCAGTGGGGGATCGCCGCAGTCGCGGAGTCGATCCCGCAGAACCCGGGCGAGGATGCCGTGCGCGCCGTTCGTGCGGCGGTCTGGGGCGCCGCCGACGACGCGCTCGGCGGCCTTCCGCTCGGCGTCGCGTTCGCCGCCTTCACCCTGGGCTTCATCGTCGGCGAGGAGGACGCCGCCGTGCGGACCTCGGGCTCGTGGACGCGCGTCACGCTGCGGCGCGGACACATCATCGTGCGCGGTCCGGCGCGCGTGGGCATGACGGCCGTCCGTGAGACGGGCTGAGTCCCGAAGGCTAGACCGCGGCTGCGGCTGCCCGACCCGCGATGCGGCCGGAGAACAGGCATCCGCCGAGGAACGTGCCCTCGAGCGCGCGGTAGCCGTGCACGCCGCCCCCTCCGAAGCCGCTCGCCTCGCCTGCGGCGTACAGCCCTGCGACGGGTTCGCCGCTCTGTGCGAGCGCGCGGCCGTCGAGATCTGTCTCGATGCCGCCGAGGGACTTGCGCGTGAGGATGTGCAGTTTGACCGCGATCAGCGGCCCGGCCTTCGGATCGAGGATGCGGTGCGGGTTCGCGGTGCGGATGAGCCGATCACCGCGGAATGCACGCGCCGAGCGGAGCATCGCGATCTGGGCGTCCTTCGTGAAGTCGTTGTCGATCTCACGATCGCGGGCCTCCACCTCGACGCGCACGCGCTCGGCATCGAGCACGTCGCCGCCGGGGAGAGCCTGCATCCCGGCGATGAGGTCGTCCAGGCTGTCGCGTACGACGAAATCGGCCCCGTTGTCCATGAACGCCTGCACCGGGCCCGCGGCGCCCTTGCCCAGACGCGACTTGACGAGCAGCGGCAGGTCGCGACCGGTCAGGTCGGGGTTCTGCTCGCTGCCTGAGAGGGTGAACTCCTTCTCGATGATCTGACGCGACAGCACGAACCAGGAGTGGTCGTAGCCGGTCGTGCGCAGGTGCGCGAGCGTGCCCAGCGTGTCGTAGCCGGGGAACAGGGGCACCGGCAGCCGGTGGCCGGTCGCATCGAGCCAGACCGACGACGGGCCGGGCAGAATGCGGATGCCGTGCATCGGCCAGATCGGATCCCAGTTCTGGATGCCCTCGACGTAATGCCACATGCGGTCGCCGTTGATGAGCCGCGCGCCGGCGCCCTCGGTGACGGCCAGCATCGACCCGTCGACGTACGCCGGAACTCCCGAGATCATCGAGGTCGGGGCGGCGCCCAAGCGTGCAGGCCATTGCTGTGCGCACGAGTTCGTGGTTTCCGCCGATGCCGCCCGATGACACGATCGTCGCACCGGCCGTGATCTCGAATCCGCCGACGACCTCCCGCGAGGTCGCCGTCCCACGCGCGGCTCCGGATGGTGCGAGGATCTCGCCTGCGGCGCCCGTCACGGAGCCGTCGGCGCTCAGGAGCGTCGTGACACGGTGGCGGGGGAGGATCGTCACGCGGCCGCGGGCTTCGCCCTCCTCCACTGCTGCCTGGAACGGCGCGACGATCCCAGGTCCGGTGCCCCAGGTGATGTGGAAGCGGGGAACCGAGTTGCCTGGGCCCGTTGCGGTATAGCCTCCACGCTCTGCCCAGCCGACCACGGGGAAGAACCCCACGCCCTTCTCGCGCAGCCACGCGCGCTTCTCCTCGTGAGCGAACTGGAGGTAGGCCTCCGCCCAGCGCCGTGGCCAGGCATCCTCGTCGCGATCGAATCCGGCGTTTCCGAACCAGTCCTGGTGGGCGAGTTCGAACGAGTCCTTGATGCCCATGCGCCGCTGCTCGGGCGAGTCGATGAAGAACAGTCCACCGAACGACCACCACGCCTGACCTCCGAGGTTGGTGCGCGGTTCCTGGTCGACGATGATGACGCGCTTTCCCGCGGCGAGAGCCTCGCCTGCGGCGACCAACCCGGCAAGCCCCCAGCCGATCACCAGCACGTCGGCGGATCGCGGGGTGGAGGATGCGGGCATGGGCGACTCCTTCGTCGTGGGGGATCGGGGGATCAGTCGGCAGTGGGCGGTGACTGCGGCGACAACGGCAGGGATGCTGCTGCACGGCCGTCCGCGGTCGGTCCGATTCCGGACGGTTCGAACGTGTTCACCATCGCGAAGGCCGCGCGCTGGAGGTAGTCCCACAGCGTGGCCTCGTGAAGCGGCGAGAGCTCGATCTCCTCGACGGCGGCGCGCATGTGCGCGAGCCAGCGGTCACGGGCGTCGGGGTTGACGTGGAACGGCGCGTGCCGCATCCTCAGGCGCGGATGCCCGCGCTCCTGGCTGTACGTCGTCGGGCCGCCCCAGTACTGCTCGAGGAAGAGCGTCAGGCGTTCCTTCGCGGGGCCGAGATCCTCTTCGGGGTACATCGGCCGCAGAACCGGATCATCGGCGACGCCGCGGTAGAACGCGTCGACCAGGCGGACGAACGTCTCGTGACCGCCGACCTCTTCGTAGAAGCTGATGCTCACGCCGAACCCTCCGGCGTCTCGGGCGCATCCTTCGGCGTCACGGGCGCGTCCTTCGGCGTCTTCTTGGGGCGCCAGACGGGCCGCTCGGGAGGCGGCGGCGTGCGTGATGGCCGTCGTGGGCTTCGTCTTCGGCGGATTCGCACCGCGCACGCGCTGGGCGCCCTCCAGCCCGGTGAGTGTGATCGAGTTGAGCTGAGGCAGCGTGAGGCCCATCTCGTCGACCGAGTTCAGCACCCGCATCCGAAGTTCGCGTGCGACGTCGTCCTTCGCATTCGCGCGTGTCTTCATGACGAGCCGGATCACGAGCGCGTCGCCCGAGACCGACTCGAGGCCCCACACCTCGGGCTTGTCGATGATGCGAGTGCGCCACTTCGGGTCCTTCGCCAGATCCTTCATCGTCTCGAGCATCGTGTTCTCCACGAGGCCGATGTCGGTGCCCACCGGGAGCGCGAGATCGACGATCACTCGGGACCAGCCCATCGACATGTTCCCGATGCGGGTGATCTCGCCGTTGCGGACGTACCAGAGAGTGCCGTTCACGTCGCGTACGGTGGTGATCCGCACGCTGACGTACTCGACGATTCCGGTGGCGAGGCCGAGGTCGACGACATCGCCGATGCCGACCTGGTCTTCGGCGACGATGAAGATGCCGTTGAGCACGTCCTTCACGATGTTCTGCGCACCGAAGCCGAGGCCCGCGCCGATCGCCGCCGTGAGCAGGGTCAACGATCCCAGCGCGGTGGGTGCGAGCAGGTTCACGATCAGCAGCAGCGCGACGATGACGATCGAGACGTTGACGATGTTCTGCAGGATCGTACCCAGCGTGCGCGTGCGCTGCACGAGTCGGATCGCGGCGAGAGGGGAGCGCTCCAGCGCTTGGGTGTCATCGACGTTCGCCTTGTTCTTCGCGCCGTTGACGATGCGTCTCACGACTCGACGGATCACCAGCTTCAGGATCCAGCTCAGCAGGAATGCGCCGACGATGATTCCCGCCATCGTCAACAGATTCATGCCGATCGCGCCGAGAACGGCGACAGTGTCAGTCCAGAAGGTCGATTCGGGCGGGACGGCTGCGTTCAGAAGTGGTCCGCTCATCGTCACGATCCTAACGACGGATGCCGCGAACCACCTGGGCCCGCGGCATCCTGTCGTCGCGTCTAGGAGGCGTCGCGCTCCTGGACCGCGAGAGCGCGCTCGACGCCGGCGAGGTTCTCGTCGACGAGGCGTCGCAGCGCAGGGGCCGCGTCGGGGTTGGCCGCGAGCCAGCCACGCGTCGCGTCGCGCAGGGCGAGGTTGGCGAGCGGCGCAGGGTACAGGCCGACGATGATGTACTGCGCGATCTGGTACGAGCGCGAGTCCCAGATCGGCAGCAGCATGTCGAAGTACGGCTTCACGAACTCACCGAGCTGGGCGACCGTCGCCGGATGCTGGAACCCGAGCGCCGTGGAGCGCACGATGGTGTTCGGAAGGTCGTCCTTGTCGATGATCGACGCCCACGCGGCGAGTTTGGCCTCGGAGTTCGGGATCGATGCCTTCGCCTGAGCCGCGAACTCGCCGCCCTTCGCGGTGTTGTCGGCGGCCAGCGCGTCCTCGATCGCCTTCGCGTCGGCGAGCCCTCCCGCGGCGAGCGAAGTCAGCAGCTGCCAGGACAGGTCTGTGTCGATCTCGAGGCCTTCGAGCGTGATCTCGCCGTCGCGCAGCGACTTCACCGTCTCCCAGTGCGCGGGTGTGGATGCCGCGGTCGCGAACGCCGTGACGAACTGCAGCTGGCTGTCGCTGCCCGATTCCGCCGCCTGCGCGAGCGCCCAGAGGCCGTCGGCGACCTTGGCGCGAGTGGCTTCCCGCTTCTCGGGTGAGACGTACGAATTCGCGGCGAGCTGAAGCTGCGCAAGAGTGGTGCGGACAGTGGTCGATTCGGTCTCGCTGCCGATGTTGCGCAGCACCAGGTCGACGTAGTCGCTCGGCGAGGACTCGGCATCCCGCGTCTGATCCCACGCGGCGCCCCACACGAGCGAGCGGGCGAGCGGATCCGCGATGCCGCCGAGGTGCTCGATCGCCGTCTTGAGCGAGCGCTCGTCGAGGCGGATCTTCGCGTAGGCGAGGTCTTCGTCGTTCAGGAGCACGAGGTCGGGGCGCTTGTGGCCCTTGAGCTCGGGAACCTCGGTCAGGTCGCCGTCGACGTCGAGCTCGACGTGGTGGACGCGCTCGAGCGCGCCGTCGGTGACGTTGTAGAACCCGACGCCCAGGCGGTGCGGACGGATCGTCGGGTAGTCGGCGGGGGCGGTCTGCGTGATCGCGAAGCGCGTGATCGTGCCCGTGCCGTCCTCGTGGATCACGGGCGCCAACGTGTTGACGCCGGCCGTCTCCAGCCATTTCTTCGACCAGGTGCCCAGCTCGCGGCCGCTGGTCTTCTCGAGCTCGGAGAGCAGATCGGACAGTTCGGTGTTGCCCCACTCGTTCTTCTTGAAGTACTCGGCGACGCCGCCGAAGAATGCCTCGATGCCGACCCAGGCGGCGAGCTGCTTGAGCACCGAGCCGCCCTTGGCGTACGTGATGCCGTCGAAGTTGACCTGCACGTCTTCGAGGTCGTTGATCTCGGCGACGACCGGGTGCGTCGAGGGCAGCTGGTCCTGGCGGTACGCCCAGGTCTTCTCCATCGCGTTGAACGTCGTCCACGCTTCGGTCCACTCGGTGGCCTCGGCGGTGGCGATCGTGGATGCCCACTCGGCGAACGACTCGTTCAGCCAGAGGTCGTTCCACCACTTCATCGTGACGAGGTCGCCGAACCACATGTGCGCGAGCTCGTGCAGGATCGTGACGACGCGTCGCTCCTTGATCGCATCGGTCACCTTGCTGCGGAACACGTACGACTCGGTGAAGGTGACGGCGCCCGCGTTCTCCATCGCGCCGGCGTTGAACTCGGGCACGAAGAGCTGGTCGTACTTGGCGAACGGGTACGGGTAGTCGAACTTCGCCTCGTAATAGGCGAACCCCTGACGGGTCTTGTCGAAGATGTAGTCCGCGTCGAGGTGCTGCCACAGGCTCTTGCGGCCGTAGACGCCCAAGCGGGATGACCCGGCCCGACGCGCTGGTCAGCTCCGAGAAGGTCTCCTCGTAGGGGCCCGCGATGATGGCGGTGATGTACGACGAGATGGGCGGGGTCGGCTCGAACGTCCAGGTGGCACGACCGTCCCCGTGCTTCTTCGGCTCGGGCGTGGGCGAGTTCGACACGACCTTCCACGGCTCCGGCGCCGTGACGGTGAACTGGAATGTCGCCTTGAGGTCGGGCTGCTCGAACACCGCGAACACGCGGCGGGAGTCGGGCACCTCGAACTGCGAGTAGAGGTAGACCTCGCCGTCGACCGGATCCACGAAGCGGTGCAGGCCCTCGCCGGTGTTGGTGTACAGGCAGTCGGCCTCCACGATGAGCTCGTTCTCGCGCTCGAGCCCGGTCAGCGCGATGCGCGAATCGGCGAACGCACCGACCGGCACCTCTCGGCCGTTCAGCGTGACCGAGTGCACGTCGCGCGCGATCAGGTCGATGAACGTGTCGGCCCCCTCGGTCGCCGAGAAGCGCACGACGGTGCGCGATCCGAAGACCTCGGCCCCCCTCGTCAGGTCCAGGCCCACCTCGTACGAGTGGGTGTCGACGATCGCGCGGCGCTCCTGCGCCTCGATGCGGGTGAGGTTCTCTCCAGGCACTGCTGCTCCCGATGTGTGAGGGGTTCGGATGTCGCAAGACCGGCGGATGGCCGACGCTGGCAACCTCCCCAGCCTACGTCAGCGCTCCGACGAGGACTCCCGGTCGAGCGCACTCACTCGACCGGCGACTTCTGGGTGAACACGCACAGCCACAGCCCGTCGCGCAGTTCCAGAACGTCGGTGATCCACTCCTCGACGGCGTACGTCTGTCCTTCCCAGGAGCCGGTCGAGGCCTTCCGCGCGCTGACGTAGGCGACGCGGCCGGTCTGATGGATGCGCAGGTCACCCGCGACGCGCATGGAGTGATGCTCCAGCCGCCCGGAGCGGATCCAGTCGATGAGCTCGGCCTTGGTCGTGAAGCCATGGGTGTCCAGCCCGACCCAATCGTCGGCGAATCCCGCAGCGATGGCATCTGCGTCGTTCGTGACGAGCACGGCGTCGCCCTCGTGCACGGCCGCGAGCAGGTCGGTCTGCATCGGTCACCTCCGGGTGCCTGCAGTGTAGATCGCCGGTGTGCGCGGCGCGCCCTGCGATCGGTGCCATCCCTAGGATTGAGCCATGCGCATCCACATCGCGACCGACCACGCCGGCCTCGAGTTCTCCACCCAGCTGCAGCATCACCTGGCCGGACAAGGGCACGACGTCGTCGACCACGGTCCGCTCGAGTACGAGCCGCTCGACGACTATCCCGCGTTCTGCATCCGCGCCGCTCAGGCGGTCGTCGCCGACCAGGAGGCGGGCATCGAAGCGCTCGGCGTCGTCTTCGGCGGATCGGGCAACGGTGAGCAGATCTCCGCGAACAAGGTGCGCGGCATCCGGGCGGCCCTGGTCTGGAGCATCGCGACCGCGGAACTGGCGCGCGAGCACAACGACGCGAACGTGATCGCGATCGGCGCCCGCCAGCACACGTTCGACGAGGCCGCCTCGTTCATCGACCTGTTCCTCGCGACGCCCTTCTCCGGCGAGGAGCGCCACGCTCGCCGGATCGCGCAGATCGCGGCCTTCGAGGAGGACGCAACCCTCGAACCCGACCCGCGCGCCACGACCGGTCAGCCCGACGTCCTCGCCGCCGACGACAGCTCGTTCGACCCCGAAGCCGGCTGATGCCGGAGGGGCATTCCGTCCACCGCATCGCCCGCCAGTTCGACCAGAACTTCGTGGGGCGTGCGGTTGCGGCATCCAGCCCTCAGGGTCGGTTCGCGGAGGGTGCGCACATCCTCAGCGGGCGCACCGCGACGGCTGTGCGCGCTGTCGGCAAGCAGATGTTCCTCGAGTTCGACGACGACCTGTGGCTGCGCATCCACCTCGGCATGTACGGGGCATGGGATTTCGCCGGCGAGATCGTCGTCGATCCGACGATCGCGTCCGCGAACGGCCGGATGGGGCAGACCAACCAGCGCGGCACCGACCTCGACGTGCCGATCCTGGATGCCGCGGGCGAGAACTCGCTGACCTCGATCGGCGCTCCACGTCGCGCCCGGGTGCACGTGCGCATGTCGGAGCAGACGACGGGGCTGGCCGATGACGGCGATCAGTGGCCGCCTCCGGTGGTCGGCCAGGTTCGCCTGCGGCTGCTGACCGACGTGACGTGCGCCGACCTGCGCGGGCCGACGGCGTGCGAGATCCAGACTCCCGACGAGGTGGCCGCGACCATCGCGAAGCTCGGACCCGATCCGCTCGTCGACGACATCGCCGAGGGCGAGGCGCAGTTCACGGCAGTCGTGCGTCGCAAGCCGACGCCGATCGGCCAGCTGCTGATGGATCAGACGGTCGTCAGCGGCATCGGCAACGTGTACCGGGCGGAGCTGCTGTTCCGCGCCCGGCAGAACCCGCACACGCCCGGCCGCGACGTGCCCGAAGAGGTCGTGCGGCACCTCTGGCGCGACTGGGTGTACCTGCTGGCGATCGGGGTGGAGACGGGTCAGATGATGACGATGGACGACCTCGACCCGGATGCCTATCGCGCCGCGATGGCCAGTCGCGACGATCGCCACTGGGTCTACCACCGGGCGGGGCTGCCGTGCCGGGTGTGCGGCACCGCGATCGTCGTCGAGGAGATGGCCGCGCGCAAGCTCTACTGGTGCCCGTACTGCCAGCGTTGACGCGGCCTCGTAGGCTGGATCCATGCGCCAGAATCCGAGCTTCGCGATGACCGATGTCGCGGAGCTGCGTCGTCTCATCGACCAGAACCCGTGGATGACCCTCGTCAGCGACACGCCTGACGGGCTGGTCGCGTCGCACTACGCGGTGCTCCTGGACGCGGATCGCGATGACCTCACGATCGTGGGACACGTCGGCAAGCCCGACGACATGATCCACGGGCTGGGGCAGCGCGAGCTGCTGGTCGTCGTGCAGGGTCCGCACGGCTACATCTCGCCCGGATGGTACGGCGAGGTGCAGAGCGTGCCGACCTGGAACTTCGTCTCCGCCCACTTGTCCGGCATCCCCGAGGTGCTCACCCCGGAGGAGAACCTGCAAGGTGCTCGACCGGCTCGTCGCACGGTTCGAAGGGCGGATGCCGGAGCCGAGGATGATGTGGGAGCGCCCGAACGACCCCACCTATGTCGAGCGGCTGGAACGCGGAACCGTGGGTTTCCGGCTGACGCCCACTCGCGTCGTCGCCAAGCGCAAGCTCAGTCAGAACAAGGCCGCCGAAGTCGTCGAGACCGTCATCGCCGAGCTGAGCGGAGACGGGCCGTACGCGAACCCGGGACTGGCGGCCGAGATGCGCCGCGCCCGCGACGCGATGGCGCGCCCGTGACAGCGGTCGGCGCCACGGTCGGAACGATCAGGGGTGCCCGTGTCACCGGATCCGGCCGCGAACTGCTTCCGACGGACGGCCCCGTCGACATCTTCCTCGCGAACGGCGTCATCGCCGACATCGCCCCGGCGGGCGCGCTTCGAGCCACCGGCGAGATCCTCGACGCAGACGGCGCATGGCTCGTGCCGGGCCTGTGGGACCACCACGTCCACGTGGTTCAGTGGTCCCTCGTCGCGCAGCGCGAGCCCCTCGCGCACGCGGAGTCGGCCGCCCACGCGGCACGGATCATGGGGCAGGCGAGCGTCCTGGACGACGGGCGGCGCGTCGGCACCGGGTTCCGCGACGCGCTGTGGCCCGACAGCCCCACGCTCGACGTGCTCGATGCGGCGACCGGCGACATCCCGACCTACCTGATCAACGCCGATGTGCACAGCGTCTGGCTGAACACGGCGGCGCTGCGCCGGGAGGGACACGAACCGGACGGGGTGGGCATCCTCCGCGAGGGTCCCGCCTTCGAGATCTCCCGCCGGCTGAACGACGTGGAACCGGCTGTCGGCGACGCCCTCGTGGCGACGATGGCCCGGGATGCTGCGGCGCGGGGTGTCGTGGGGCTCGTCGACCTCGACATGGCGTGGAACGAGTCGGCCTGGTCGCGCCGGCTGAACGGCGGCTTCGAGACGCTGCGCGTCGAATTCGGCATCTACCCCGAGTTCCTCGACCGGGCGATCGCCGAGGGGCTGCGCACGGGCGACCCCGTGCGGGGGGCGGCATCCGACCTCGCACGCGTCGGCTCGCTGAAGGTCATCACCGACGGATCGCTCGGCACGCGCACCGCGGCGTGCTCGCACGCGTATCCCGGAGATCCGCACAACCACGGCGTCCTGGCCGTCGACCCCGAGACGCTGCGAGAGCTCATGACCACGGCGACCGGAGCGGGCATCTCGTGCGCGATCCACGCGATCGGCGACACCGCGAACTCCCATGCGCTCGACGCGTTCGCCCTCACCGGCGCCGTGGGCACGATCGAGCACGCGCAGCTGGTGGCGCACGCCGACATCCCGCGCTTCGCGCGTCTGGGTGTCGGCGCGAGCGTGCAGCCCGAGCACGCGATCGACGACCGCGACCTCACCGACTCGATCTGGGCCGAGCAGACCGCACTGCCGTACCCGCTGCGCTCGCTCGCCGACTCCGGCGCGAACCTCCTCTTCGGTTCGGACGCACCGGTCTCGCCGCTCGACCCGTGGGCTGCGATCGCCGCGGCGACCTTCCGCACCCGTGACGCTCGTCCGGCCTGGCACCCCGAGCAGGGTGTGGATGCCGCGACAGCGCTGGCCGCGTCGACGCACGGCGGTTCGACCGCCGCCGCGCTCATCGAGCCGGGCGCCCGGGCAGACCTCGTCCTGTGCGAACGCGACCCGCTCACCGCATCCGAACCCGAGCTGCGCGCGATGGCCGTGAGGGCGACGCTTCTCGCCGGTCGTGTGACGCACCGGAGCTGATGCGGGGAAGCCCCCGCATCGACGGGGGCTAACCCCCCGCCCGATCCGGGTGGGGGTCGGGTGCCGGGAACACGCGTGGATCACGACGCTGGAGGTATGACTTCCGCTCTGTCCGTCGCCCCTCCGGCAGCACCGCCCCCACCGCCGCGTCGCCGCCGCCGACGGGCGGGCTCATCGCAGCTCTGATCGCCATCCCGCTCGTCGCAGCCGTCGCGGGAGGAACAGTCTGGATCGTCACCCAGACCGGACGTGCGACTCCGCCCGCCGTCGGCAGCGTCGAGTTCACCGAGCCGCTGCGCATCCCGCCGCTCGCGCCATCGCGTGTGGAGAACGGCGTGCGGGTCTTCGAGCTCGAGGCCGCTGCAGGAGAGACCGCGTTCGTCGGTCAAGGCGCCAACCCCGACCCTGGGCTACAACGGCACGTATCTCGGACCGACGCTGGTCGCCGAGCGCGGAGAACGCGTGCGCGTCGACGTCGCCAACGGGCTCGACGAGCAGACCACGGTCCATTGGCACGGCATGCATCTTCCCGCCGCAGCCGACGGCGGTCCGCACACGCCCATTGCGGCAGGCGGCACGTGGCACCCGGAGTGGACGATCGATCAGCCGGCGGCGACGCTCTGGTATCACCCGCACCTGCACGGACGCACCCGGGAACAGGTCGATGCCGGGCTGGCCGGGATGTTCATCGTCCAGGACGACGACGAGTCGGCGCTGCCGCTGCCCCGCCAGTACGGGGTCGACGACGTGCCCGTCATCGTCCAGGATCGCTCGTTCGCCGGCGACGGATCGTTCTCCGGCGGGCTGGGGATGCAGTTCGACGGAGTTCTGGGCGACACCATCCTCGTGAACGGCACGATCGCACCCTTCCTCGACGTCACGACCGAGCGGCTGCGCCTGCGGCTGCTCAACGGCTCGAGCGCGCGCATGTACGACTTCGCGTTCGCGGACGGCCGCTCGTTCGCGCTCGTCGCGACCGACGGAGGTCTGCTCGAAGAACCCGTGACCTCGACCTCCATCCCGCTCTCACCGGGCGAGCGCGCCGAGATCGTCGTCGACATCGCGCCGGGCGAGCGCGCGGTGCTGACCTCACAAGCGCCCGATGGTGCCCTCCACGCAGGGTCGGCGGCTTTCGACGTGCTGGAGCTGCGGGCAGCGGCATCCCTCGCCGAGTCTCCCGACGTGCCCGACGAGCTGGCCGTCCTGCCCGCCGTGGACTCTGCGCCGATCGCCGAGGAGCGATCCTTCGTCCTTTCCGGGCACAACATCAACGATCGGCAGATGGAGCTCTCGCGCGTCGACTTCGTCGCGACCGTCGACACGAGCGAGCTGTGGAGCGTGCGCAACGAGAATCCGCTGCCGCATTCCTTTCACGTGCATGACACCCAGTTCCGTGTCGTGAGCATCGACGGAGATCCGCCGCCGCCGCGCCTGGCGGGCTGGAAGGACACCATCGCGCTGGAGTCGCAGCGCACCTACCGACTGCTCGTGCGCTTCGACGACTACGCCGATCCGACGACGCCGTACATGTACCACTGCCACCTCCTGTGGCATGAGGACCAGGGCATGATGGGACAGTTCCTGGTCGTCGAACCTGGGCAGCAGCCCGCCCTGAACACCGACGATGGAGAAGACGATGACCGCCACGACCACTGAGCCGACCCGCACCGGGTGGGCCGCCTACGGCCTCGCCTGGAAGCGAACCCCGGGCCGCGCGCTGTACCTGATCCTGGTCTTCGTCCTGGCGATGATCGCTGTCGGTGTGCTGGCCGGACTGTTCTGGACGGGCGTCGGATTGCTCATCCTGATCGTCGGACTCCCGATCATCGTCCTGTCGCTGTTCATCGCCCGCGGCTTCGGGATGGCCGACCGTTATCTGCTCTCCCTCACGAGCCTGCCCGAGATCGCCGAACCCGAGTGGCGTCGCGACACCGCCGAGTCCACCGGATTCTGGGCGACGCTCGTCCGCCCTCTCCGCAACGGCCACTACTGGACCTACCTGCTGCAGGCGATGATCGTGAACCCGATCGTCAGCACCGTGACGTTCGCCCTGACCACCGTCTGGCTCAGCGTCAGCCTCGGCGGGCTCACCTACTGGTTCTGGGGAGCCTTCATCCCTCGGGGCGATGGCGGCGAGTGGGGACAGTACGTCGCAGCTGCGATCCCGTGGCTCTTCGGAGGCTGGTCGAGCTGGGCCGTGGAGGTCGTGCTCTACCTTGTGGCCGGGGTCATCTTCGCCATCACCCTGCCCTGGGCGATGAACGGGCTCGCGCGGCTGCATCACCTCGTCGCGCAGGGTCTGCTCGGCCGCTGGCCGAGTGACGACCTGGCCGCGGAGGCCCGCGCCGAGGCCGCTGCCCGTGGCGCGGCCGTGCAGGCCGAGAGCGCAGGATTGCGGCGCTTGGAGCGTGACATCCACGACGGACCACAGCAGCGTCTCGTGCGACTGCAGCTCGACCTCGCCGCCCTCGAGCGCCGCGCGGCAGCGGGCGACACGGATGCCGCGGCCGAGCTCGCCCGCGACGCGCAGGTCCATGCCAAGGCCGCCCTGGACGAGCTGCGCGCCCTCTCGAGCGGTGTCGCGCCGCCCCTTCTGCAGGACCGGGGACTGGCCGCAGCGCTCATGGCCGTCGCGGCGGGCAGCGCCCTGCCTGTGACCGTCGACATCGACCCGGCGGTCGATACTGCTGTCCCGGCGGAAGTCGCGCGCAACGTGTACTTCGTGGTCGCGGAGCTGCTGACGAACTCGGCCAAGCACGCGGATGCCTCCGCGGCGACTCTGAAAGCATCGCTGCGGACCGAGATGACACCGCCGATGCTCGATGTCTGGGTCGTCGACAACGGCCGCGGGGGAGCGCACATGCGGCCCGACCACGGGCTGGAGGGCCTGCGCGACCGGGTCGCCGGTCTCCGCGGTGCGCTCGTCGTTGAGAGCCCACCGGGGGGTCCGACCACGATCAGCACGCACATCCCGCTGGCACCGCTCGCGGTTCCCGTCGCGGGGGAGACGCCGTGACCGACGCCTATTCTGAGGGGATGCTGGGCCACCCCCTCAGGATCGTTCTCGTCGAGGACTCCGTCCTGCTGCGCGAGGGGCTAGTGCGACTGTTCGACGAGGCCGGCTATGTGACGGCCGCGGCGTTCGGCGACGCGGACGACATCGTCCGGCGGGTCCGCGACGCCGAGGCCGATGTCGCGATCCTCGACGTGCGGCTTCCGCCGTCCTTCCGCGACGAGGGCATCAGAGCCGCCCTGGCCCTCCGGGCCGAGCTGCCCGATCTCGGCATCCTGGTGCTCAGCCAGTACGTGGAGGGCGTCTACGCTCGCGAACTGCTGGCAGCCGGTGAAGGCGGCGTCGGCTATCTCCTCAAGGACCGCGTGACCTCTCTGGAGGAGTTCACGGATGCCGTGCGCCGCGTGCACGAACGGGGCACGGTTCTGGACCCGCTGGTGGTGCAGGGACTGCTGGCGAACCGCGCCGACCCGCTCGCCGCCCTCACGCCCCGCGAGCGGGACGTGCTCGAGCTGATGGCCGAAGGCCGGAGCAACGCGAGCATCGCCGCTCGGCTGTTCATCGGCGTCGGGGCCGTGGAGAAGAACGTGAGCGCGATCTTCGCGAAGCTGCGGCTGGAGGAGTCGCCGACCGAGCATCGGCGTGTCCTCGCAGTGATCGCCTACCTGCAGCGCGACTGACACGACGAAGCCCCCGGTCGCGGTGACCGAGGGCTTCGTCGTGCGTGCGCTACTCCGCGAGGTGCGCGAACAGGAACCAGCGGTCCTTATCGAGGGACTCGCGGATGTTGATCGCGATGTCCTGGCTGGCGAGGTCGACCTCGTCGAGTCCGTCGATCGCCGCCTTCACGTCGACGAGCACGGCGTCCATATCGGCGATCACGGCGCGAATCATGTCTTCCCACTGCGTGAAGCCGGCCGGAACCTGCGTCCGGGCGGCCTTCTCGGCAACCGTCGACAGGCGTGCGTCGATCGGCAGGCCGAGTGCGACGATCCGCTCGGCGGCGAGGTCTGCGCCGTCCTGTGCGTGCGCCACGATCGAGTCGAGCAGTTCGTGGATCGCGATGAAGTTCGCTCCGCGCACGTTCCAGTGCGCCTGCTTGCCGTTGACGGCGAGAGCCTGGAGTCCGATCGCGACCGGGGTGAGGAATTGGGCCGTCCCGGCGGCGACCGTCGGATCGGCGGCTGTTGCGGGGGTTGTCTGCATCTTGGTCATCGTTGCCTCCATCTGGGCATCGCGCGCTTTCGGGCGCCGTCTGCCGTGCCTGGTTCAACGCTACTCAGCCCCGCACATTCCGCAAGGAAGCACAGGCTGGGCTAACCGGGCGGTCCGGCCTCGACGCCGACCGCCGGTTCGTCCGCGGATGCGTCGGCTCAGCGACTAACGTCGAGGGGTGCCCTCCGCCGACCATGACCTCGGACCGCAGCACCTGAACGAGCCATCGCGCCTGGTGCTGCGCGAGCCGATCGATCGTTCGCCCGAGCATGCGGAACCGTCGCGCTTCATCCCGCACGTCCAGGGGCTGCGCGCGATCGCCGTCCTCGCGGTCGTGCTCTACCACTTCTGGCCGGCCCGCTTCTCGGGCGGCTACGTCGGCGTGGACATCTTCTTCGTCATCTCGGGCTTCCTGATCACGGCACATCTCATGCGCGAGCTGACCGCGACGGGCGCCGTCCGGCTCGGGCAGTTCTGGGCTCGTCGCGCCCGGCGCCTGCTGCCGGCATCGCTGCTCGTGCTGCTGTTCTGCGCGCTCGTGGCGATGTCGCCGTATCTGACGCCGACGTCGGCGCTGCCGAACGAGGTGCGCGAGATCCTCGCCTCCACGTTCTACGTCGAGAACTGGTACCTGGCGCTGAACTCCGCGGACTACCTCAATCACGGCGGCGACCCGACGACGGTCCAGCACTACTGGTCGCTGTCGCTCGAAGAGCAGTTCTACGTGATGTGGCCGCTCATCATGCTCCTGGCGGCATGGATCGCGGTGAAGTGGTTCCGCGGCGCGCGTCGACGGGCGGTCATCCTCGCGCTCGGCCTTGTGACGGTGGTGTCCTTCGTCTTCTGCGTCATCTTCACCATCACGAACCCGGCGCCTGCGTACTTCGTCACCTTCGGGCGGATGTGGCAGTTCGGCGTCGGCGCGATGGTGGCCCTCATCCCTGCGCTGCGGATCCGACATGCGATCGGCAGCTTCGTGCTCGGCTGGGCGGGGATCGCGGTCCTCGTCTTCGTGATCTTCCGATTCGACGGGCAGACGCCGTTCCCGGGCTACGCAGCGGCGCTTCCGACGCTCGCGGCCGCCGCGGTCATCGCGGCATCCAACACCGAGCGGTGGTGGTACCCGACTCGCCTGCTCGCGCTTCGGCCCGCGCAGTTCGTCGGCGACATCTCGTACTCGCTGTACCTGTGGCACTGGCCGCTCATCATCATCGCCCCGTCCGTGCCGTTCTGGGGTCTGACGATCTATCACCGGGTCGCGCTCCTGGGCATCTGCTTCGTCCTGGCATGGCTCACCAAGAGGTTCGTCGAAGACCCGGTGCGCGGCTGGCAGGTCCTCACGTCGCGACGGTCCCGAGTGACGCTGTGGTCGTCGCTCGCGGCGATGATCGTGGTCGGCAGCACCGCCGGTCTCGCCTGGGTGATCAACGCACCGGCGTACACCGAGGGTGTTCGTGCGATCGAGGAGCTGCGCGAGAACCCGCCGGAGTGCTTCGGAGCAGCAGTCGTGCTCGACGGCGCCTGCGCGGGCACCGACTTCGGTGACACGATTCTGCCCGCACCAGGTTTCGCCGGCGTCGACAGACCGACCGATGAGCAGTGCTTCGTCCAGCTCAACGACGCGCGGCCCGTCTCGTGCGAGTTCGGATCGGATGCCGCTGACGCCCCGCGCATCGCGCTCGTCGGCGACAGCCACGCGTATCAGCTGCTCTCGACGTTCCAGCGCATGGCCGACGAGAACGGCTGGCACCTGACGACCTACTTCAAGGGCGCGTGTCCGTGGAACACGACCCCGCTGTCGACCCCCGGTGCATTCGGAGCCGCATGCACCGAGTGGCGCAACGGCGTCAGGTCCGCTCTCGCCGACGACGACGACCTGGACGCGGTGTTCACCGCCGCCATCGCCACGACGCCGTACTCATCCGCAGGCTACGCCTCGTCCTACGACGCAGCCGTCGCGGGCTATCGCGAGGCATGGAGCGAGGTGCTGGATCGCGGCATCCCCGTCGTGACCGTCGTCGACAACCCGGTCTGGGAGACAGACCCGAACAAGTGCCTGCGCACGCGCGCGATGAGCGAGTGCGACGGCCCCCGGGAGGCGCTGCTGGTCGCCGACGACCCGCTCCGGGATGCCGCGGCGGGACTGTCCGGTGTCACGCTGCTGGACTTCACGGACGTCTTCTGCGGCGCGGAGGTCTGCTCGCCGGTCGTGGGTGGGGCGAACGTCTATCGCGATCAGGATCACGTCACGGTGACCTTCGCCGACACTCTCGCCCCGTGGTACACGCAGGCTCTGCAGGAGGCGCTTGCGAGCCGTGCCGAGGAGCCGGGCAGCTGACGTCGGCCGGACGCGGCGGCGATATGGTCGAAGGCATGACCGTCGCAGACCAGGCCTCCGTCCTCTCCCTCGACGCCGCTGCGCCGGATCTCGCCGAGACGTCCTTCGTCGCCGCCGGCGCCCGCATCGTCGGCTCCGTGACGCTGCGCGAGGACTCGAGCGTCTGGTACAACGCGGTGCTTCGCGCCGACGGTGACACCATCACGCTCGGAGAAGGCAGCAACCTCCAGGACAACGTGTCCGTCCACGTCGACCCCGGACGCCCCGTCGTCATCGGACGGAACGTATCCGTCGGGCACAACGCGGTCGTCCACGGCTGCACGATCGGAGACGGCAGCCTGATCGGCATGGGCAGCGTCATCCTGTCGGGCGCGGTCATCGGCGAGGGCTGCCTGATCGCCGGGGGAGCGGTTGTCCTCGAAGGCGCCGTCATCCCACCCGGATCGCTCGTCGCGGGTGTGCCCGCGAAGGTCCGTCGCGAGCTCACCGCCGAAGAGCGGGCGAGCATCCTGCGCAACGCGGAGGTCTACCGCGCCCACAGCCGGCGTCATGCCGAGGCGACCGAGTACACGGCGTGACGCGGCCGTCACCGCCGTCGCGCTGCACGGAGGCGCGCACCCGCCGATACCGCTGAGGAATTTCGACGGCGGCGTCTCGGTCTCGACCTGACCGGGAGGGCTGGACGCCGCGACGCGGCTCGCCGACAATGGCGGAATGCGGATCGAGTCACTCGAGCCGGGCGAGATCTTCGTCTTCGGGTCGAACGCGAACGGCGCGCACGGCGCGGGGGCTGCCGCCATGGCCGTCGATCGGTTCGGCGCGGTGTGGGGTCAGGGCGACGGGCTGCAGGGGCAGTCGTACGGCATCGACACCATGAGCGGGCTGGACACCATGCGCGACGGCGTGGCGCGCTTCCTGACCTTCGCCCGCGAGCATCCGGAGCTCCGCTTCCTGGTGACGGAGATCGGCTGCGGAATCGCCGGCTACACGCCCGCGCAGGTGGCTCCGCTGTTCGAGGGGGCGCCCGAGAACGTGGTGCTGCCGGAGCGCTTCATCCGGCCATGACCGAGCGCTAGTCCTGGGCGAGCGGGTGGTACTTGCCGCGGTGTATCTCGAACACGCGGGCGCCGAGGGAGCCAGGGATGTCGACGATCGGCCGATCGTCCATGAACAACCGGATGATGTGCGCGAGCTCCGTGGGGTGGCTGAAGTTGATCGCGTGTGCGGCACCCTCCAGGACGACCAGCAGCACATGGTTCTCGTCCTGGGAGGCGACTTCCTTGATGCGGGCGGGGCCGGGCATCAGCGGGTCGCGCGTGCCGAGCACGACGAGGGTCGGCACCTTGAGCTCCAGGAGTCGCTGAAGGCTGGGGTACTGCGTCAGGGCGTGGAACATCTTGAACGTGCTGGGGACGCCGAAGCGAAGATAATCCGGCGTGGCGACGCCGATCATCTTCCTCGGCTCGCGTCCGCCGTCCTTGGCGAGTTGGCCGATGGCACGCCGCAACGGCTGGTTGTGGATGCCGCCGGCAGGGGAGACCAGCACTGCGCGCTCGATGCGCTCGGGGTAGTGATGCGCGAACTCCACGATCACCGGGCAGCCCATCGAGTTGCCGACCAGGCTCGTCGTCTCGATGCCGCGGTCGTCGAGGAACCGCGCGGCGGCGTGCGCGAGATCGGGGATGTCGAGCGATGCGTGCGCCTTGCCGCTGCGCCCGAACCCGGGCAGGTCCGGAACGAGGGTGTGGAACTCATCCGCCAGCAGCTCCGCCGTAGGCAGCAGATACCTTCCGGAGAGGCCGAAACCATGCAGGTGCGTCATCACCCGCGCGTTCGGCGGATTGGCGGACTCGCGGTAGAAGACGTCGATGCCGTCGACGATCGTCCATCGCTCGGCGAGACCTGATGCGGGCCGCCGTGGATGCATTCTGGCTCGGTGCCGGTATGACGCCTTCTCGGCGTTCTTGACCATCGCGAACTCCTTCCCCACAGGACGGCGAAGATCCATCTGGAACGTCCCAGACGCGACTCGCGATGTCAATACCTGCGGGGTCGTGCGGGACGAGAATCGTCCGAAGGGAGTGAGGCGTTGGAGTGGATGACGGGGAGGACGCGAGGACGGTGAGGCGATGTCGGTGAGTCGATGTGGAGGGGATGACGGGAATCGTCCCTCGCCCTCTCCACTCGCCGGCTGCGCCGGCGGGCGGAGCCTCGGGGCGTGGGGCCCGCCCGCAAGCGGGTCGATTCCTACGGCATCCACACGAATGCCCAGCCGCGCCGCCGGAGGCGGCCCGTCTGGGCATTGGAGGGGATGACGGGAATCGAACCCGCACCATCAGTTTGGAAGACTGAGGCTCTACCATTGAGCTACATCCCCGCAGCGGCAGGCCGCGGCATCCACGATTCTATGGCATGCCCTGCACGTGTCCGTGACACGCCCCGCGATGTCGGAGACGGTGCCGATCGTCGGAGCATCCGGTGCAGATCCTCCGACGACGACGTGATTCTCCGACCTCCGGATGCCGCTCACGCCATCGGGACTGCGCCCACCGGGCCGTCGGCTAGACTTCTTGGGGCCGATCAGCACGTATACGCGTGCGCACCCGCCCGGGGCGTAGCTCAGCTTGGTAGAGCGCCCGCTTTGGGAGCGGGAGGCCGCAGGTTCAAATCCTGTCGCCCCGACATCACGGCCCCCAAGAACCCACATCTTCAGCTGCCGCGCTGGCGCGCGGTCGATTACAAGGAGAACGAACAGGCATGGTCAACAGCACCGTCGAGAAGCTCACCCCGACCCGGGTGAAGCTGCACATCACGGTTTCGCCCGATGAGCTCAAGCCGAGCATCGCTCACGCATACGAGCACATCGCGCAGGACGTGCAGATCCCCGGATTCCGCAAGGGCAAGGTGCCTGCGCCGATCATCGACCAGCGCGTCGGACGCACGGCCGTGATCGAGCACGCCGTGAGCGAGGGCCTGGACACGTTCTATCGCCAGGCCGTGGAGGCCAACGAGCTTCGCGTGCTCGGACGCCCGAGTGCCGACGTCAAGGAGTGGCCCAACGAGAAGGACTTCTCCGGAGACCTGCTGGTCGAGATCGAGGTCGACGTGCGTCCCGACTTCGCGCTGCCCGCGTTCGAGGGAACCACCGTCGAGGTCGATGCCGTCGAGGTCGACGAGGCTGCGATCGACGAGGAGCTCGATCGACTGCGCGCCCGCTTCGGCACGCTCGTGACCGTCGACCGCCCGGCGGCGACCGGCGACTTCGTCGAGCTCGACCTGGTCGCAACGATCGACGACGCCGAGATCGACCGCGCCGAGGGCGTCTCGTACGAGGTCGGCTCGGGCGAGCTGCTCGAGGGCATCGACGAAGCGATCGACTCCCTCACCGCCGGTGAAGACACCACGTTCCGCTCGACCCTCATCGGCGGCGACCACGCCGGCGAAGAGGCCGAGGTGGCTGTCGTCGTCACGGCCGTCAAGGAGCGCGAGCTTCCCGAGGCCGACGACGACTTCGCTCAGATCGCGAGCGAATTCGACACGCTCGCCGAGCTGCGCGACAGCCTCAAGGAGCGCGTCGCCCAGCAGTCGACGTTCACCCAGGGCTCCGCGGCGCGCGACAAGCTCATCGAGCAGCTGCTCGCGCAGGTCGAGATCCCGGTGCCGCCCGCGCTCATCGAAGACGAGGTCCACACGCACCTCGAGGGCGAGGGCCGTCTCGAGGACGATGTGCACCGCGCAGAGGTCACCGAGGCGAGCGAGAAGCAGTTCCGCACCCAGATGCTGCTGGACGCGATCGCCGAGAACCTCAACGTCTCGGTGTCGCAGGATGAGCTGACGCAGTACCTCGTCCAGTCTGCGGCGCAGTACGGCATGGCGCCGCAGGACTTCGTCGAGGCCCTGCAGTCGAACAACCAGCTGCCGTCGCTCGTCGGCGAGGTCGCCCGCAACAAGGCTCTGGCCGTCGCGCTCGGCAAGGTCAACGTCGTCGACTCGAATGGCGCGCCGGTGGACCTCACCGGCTTCGTCTCGGTCGAAGACGAGGCCGAGGCCGAGGAGCAGGTCGTCGAAGAGGCTGAGGACATCGCGGATGCCGCCGTCGAGGCGGACGCCGTGATCGAGGCCGAAGAGGCCGAGGCCAAGCCCGCCAAGAAGCGCAAGACCACCAAGAAGACTGCGGACGCCGAGTAGATCGAGGCGTTCCGAGAAGGGGCGGATGCTGCGGCATCCGCCCCTTCGTCGTCGGAGGAGAACGACATGGCATCGTGGGCGGAACGCATCCAAGCGGTGTGGGCAGACGCCGCACTGAGCGACGACGAGCGCATCGCGCGGATCGACGACCTGGCGGCGGAGCGCCCCGCGGATGACGCCGTCGCGCTGTTCGAGCGCGCCGGTGCGCGGGATTCCGCAGGTCGAGAGGCCGCGGCCGAGCCGCTCTACCGCGAGGCGCTCGAGCGAGGACTCGAGGATGACGTCAGGACGCAGGCGATCATCCAGCTCGCCAGCACCCTCCGCAATCTCGGGCGCGGCGACGAAGCTCTCGAGCTCCTGCGCCTCGAGTACGAGCGCGGCCCGGACGCGCCGCTGCACGACTCGGCGGCCGCGTTCTACTCCCTCGCGCTCGTGTCGACGGGGGATGCGGTTGCCGCGGCATCCGTCGCCCTGAAGGCACTGGCACCGCACCTGCCGCGCTACACGCGATCCGTGTCGGCGTACGCCGACGAGCTGGTCTCGACGGACTGACGCGGTCGCTGCAGCACCGCGGCGCGTGCGCTTCTCTGCCCAGGGCGAACACGGCCGGGTCGGCGCGGACGCGCCGGTAGATTCGTAGCCACGACCACCGAATCAGGAGTGAACATGGCCGAACCCCTTGTCGCGACGAGCGTCTTCGACAGGCTGCTGAAAGACCGCATCATCTGGCTCGGTTCGGAGGTGCGCGACGACAACGCCAACGAGATCTGCGCGAAGATCCTCCTCCTCGCCGCCGAAGACCCGGACAAAGACATCTTCCTCTACGTGAACTCGCCCGGTGGATCGATCACCGCCGGCATGGCGATCTACGACACGATGCAGTTCGTGCCGAACGACATCGTCACGGTGGGCATCGGAATGGCTGCCTCGATGGGCCAGCTTCTGCTGACCAGCGGCACGAAGGGCAAGCGCTACATCACGCCCAACGCGCGCGTGCTCCTTCACCAGCCCCACGGCGGTTTCGGCGGCACATCCAGCGACATCCAGACCCAGGCGCAGCTCATCGTCTCGATGAAGAACCGCCTGGCTGAGATCACGGCGGCGCAGACCGGCAAGACCGTCGAGCAGATCAACGAGGACGGTGACCGCGACCGCTGGTTCACGGCCGAGGAGGCGCTCGACTACGGCTTCGTGGACCACATCCGCGCACATCTCCGAGACGTCGTCGGCGGCGGCGGAACGGAAACCGAAGGCGAAACAGAAGGAACGACAGCGAAATGAGCACCCCCACCTTCGGCGGTACGGCCGGCAACGGGCTCGCAATGCCCTCCAGCCGCTACATCCTGCCCCAGTTCGAGGAGCGCACGGCCTACGGCTACAAGCGTCAGGACCCCTACAACAAGCTGTTCGAAGACCGAGTCATCTTCCTGGGTGTCCAGGTCGACGACGCGTCGGCCGATGACGTGATGGCGCAGCTTCTGGTCCTGGAGAGCCAGGACCCGGATCGCGACATCATCATGTACATCAACTCGCCCGGTGGCTCGTTCACCGCGATGACGGCGATCTACGACACGATGCAGTACATCTCTCCCCAGATCCAGACGGTTGTCCTGGGTCAGGCGGCCTCGGCAGCGGCCGTGCTGCTGGCGGCCGGCGCGCCGGGCAAGCGCTTGGCTCTGCCCAACGCGCGCGTGCTCATCCACCAGCCCGCGATGGGCGAGGCCGGTCACGGCCAGGCATCGGACATCGAGATCCAGGCGGCGGAGATCCTGCGCATGCGCACATGGCTCGAAACCACGCTGGCGGCCCACTCCAACCGGACCGTCGAGCAGGTCAACCGCGACATCGACCGCGACAAGATCCTGGACGGCCGCGAGGCCGTCGACTACGGACTGGTCGACCAGGTGCTCACGACGCGCAAGCGCGTGCCTGCCGCCCTGTCCAAGTAGGCCGCACCCTCTCGACGCCCCGTCACCCTCTTCCGGAGGGTGACGGGGCGTCATCGTGTCGGCCGCTCCGCCGTCAGCAGAACGGCCGCCGCGGCATCCACATTGCGCATCGCAATCCCTACGCATGTCCTCCTCAGCGGTTAGGCTCGGAAGACAGCCGGGACTGGGGTCCCGTCGCAACGGGGCGAGGCCCCCCGCACGCAAATGAGGAGAGCCAGATGGCGCGCATCGGTGAGAGTGCCGACCTGTTCAAGTGCTCCTTCTGCGGAAAGA
Organism: uncultured Actinomycetota bacterium; assembly: GCA_963713325.1. Lineage (GTDB taxonomy): Bacteria > Actinomycetota > Actinomycetes > Actinomycetales > Microbacteriaceae > Microbacterium. Next base: position 29,153 of record CAVQLL010000012.1, on the reverse strand, counting down.
GCCAGAAGCAGGTCCAGCAGCTGATCGCGGGCCCCGGCGTCTATATCTGCGACGAGTGCGTCGAACTGTGCAACGAGATCATCGAAGAGCGCATGGCCGAGTCCTCCACCGGCGTCGTCTCCGACTTCGATCTGCCCAAGCCGCGGGAGATCTTCTCGTTCCTCGAGGAGTACGTCGTCGGCCAGGAGGCCGCCAAGCGCGCCTTGTCCGTCGCCGTGTACAACCACTACAAGCGAATCCGCGCGCACGGCACCCTGCAGAGCGCCGAGCAGCGCGCCGACGAGGTCGAGATCGCCAAGAGCAACATCCTGCTGATCGGTCCGACCGGCTGTGGCAAGACCTACCTCGCGCAGACCCTCGCCAAGCGGCTGAACGTGCCGTTCGCGGTCGCCGATGCCACGGCGCTGACCGAGGCCGGCTACGTCGGCGAGGACGTCGAGAACATCCTGCTGAAGCTGATCCAAGCGGCGGATTTCGACACGAAGCGCGCCGAGACGGGCATCATCTACATCGACGAGGTCGACAAGATCGCCCGCAAAGCCGAGAACCCCTCCATCACGCGCGATGTCTCCGGAGAGGGCGTCCAGCAGGCGCTGCTGAAGATCCTCGAGGGCACCGTCGCATCGGTGCCGCCCCAGGGCGGGCGCAAGCACCCGCACCAGGAGTTCATCCAGATCGACACGACGAACGTGCTGTTCATCGTCGCCGGCGCCTTCGCCGGGCTGGAAGACATCATCTCGAGCCGGGTCGGCAAGCACGGGATCGGATTCGGCGCGCCGCTGCACAGCAAGGGCGACGACCTGAGCCTGTTCAGCGAGGTCCGCCCCGAGGACCTGCACAAGTTCGGGCTCATCCCCGAGTTCATCGGACGACTGCCCGTCGTGGCATCCGTCACGCCGCTCGACCAGGTTGCGCTCATGGAGATCCTCACCGAGCCGAAGAACGCCCTCGTCAAGCAGTATCAGCGCATGTTCGAGCTCGACGGCGTCGACCTCGAGTTCGACTCCGAAGCCCTCGAGGCGATCGCCGACCTCGCTGTCGAGCGCAAGACCGGAGCGCGCGGCCTGCGCGCGATCCTCGAGGACGTGCTCGGGCCGATCATGTTCGACATCCCGTCGAACGACGACGTCGAGAAGGTCGTCGTGACGCGCGAGGCCGTCGAGTCGGGCGCTGCGCCGACGTTCGTGCGGCGACGGGCGCGCAAGAGCGCCTAGCCCGCCTCGAGCCTCCGCGCACGTCGGAGGCCGGTCGTAGCGTACATGGATGCGCACCACACGCCCGTTCACCCTCACCGTTTCGGACGCAGTCCTCGACGATCTGCGCGATCGCCTGGACCGCACACGTCTTCTCGCCGATTCGCCCCGGCGCCCGGCATCCGGAATGACCGCGGCCTACCTGAGCGAACTCGTGGCGACGTGGCGCGACTTCGACTGGCGCGCACGAGAGCAGTGGCTGGGCGAGCACCCGCAGTTCCTCGCAGACATCGACGACGCGACGATCCACTTCGCCCATCTGCGCGCGGACCGCGCGGATGCTCCCGCCTTGCTGGTGATGCACGGCTGGCCGCACACGTTCGCGCTGCAGCTCGAGTACGCCGACCTCCTGCCCGACTTCCACGTGGTCGTCGCGAGTCTCCCCGGTTTCGCGTTCTCGACACCGTACGCAGGGGGCCCGATCACCGAACGGCGCCTCGCAGCCACGATGCACCGGCTGATGACCGACGTTCTGGGCTACGAGCGTTACCTGACATACGGCGAGGACGTCTCAGCGAATGTGAACGACCTCATCGCGGCGACCTATCCGGACTCCGTGTCCGGCATCCTGGTCACTCATGCGCATTTCCCGTCGACCGAGGAGCGGAAGCTGTTGACCCGGTCCGACGAGAGTGCCTTCTTCGCGCGCCTGGCCGAACTCCACGGCACAGATGGTGCGTACGGTCATGTGCAGGCGACCCGGCCTGACACCCTCGCTGCCGCACTGAACGATTCGCCGGCGGGACTGATCGCATGGCTCGCCGAGAAGCTCGTCGAATGGAGCGACACGGCACCAGGAGACCCGAGCGGCCTCGAGCGCCGCATCGCCCGAGAGCGCATCATCACGGAGGCGATGATCTACTGGGTCTCCGAGACCATCGCGTCGTCGTTTCGTCCGTACTACGAGGGCGCAGACACTCCTGGGCCGATCCCGCCCGTCGAGGTTCCGGCGGCGATCTTCATCCAGAGACACGAGCACGACTACCCGGAGTCGATCGCGCGCGACTTCTACCGCGACCTGCGCTCGTTCGAGCGCCTCGACGAAGGCGGGCACTTCGCCGTCGCCGAGGTTCCTGCGGCCATGGCCGAGCGCACGCGCGCGTTCGCGACGGAGCTCGGCGTGCTCTGACGATCGCGGTCAGGCGGCGAGTCCCCGGCGGTCCAGCAGCGGCTGGATCTCGGCATCCCGCCCGCGGAAGTCGCGATACGCCTCGAGCGGATCCTTCGATCCGCCCACGCCGAGGAGCCGCTCACGGAACCGCTCACCATTGGCGCGCTGGAGCCCGCCGTTGTCGCGGAACCACTCGACCGTGTCGGCGTCGAGCACCTCGCTCCAGATGTACGAGTAGTAGCCGGCGCTGTACCCGCCCGAGAAGACGTGCGCGAAGTACGTCGACGAATACCGCGTCGGCACTGCCGGGTTGTCGAGGCCGATGTCGCTCAAGGCGGACGCCTCGAACGCCGCCACGTCGATGTCGGCCTTCGCGTCCGTCTCGCCGAGCGAGTGCCACGCCTGATCAAGCCACGAGGCTGCGAGGTACTCGCTGGTCGCGAAGCCCTGGTTGAACGCCTCGGATGCGCGAAGCTTGTCGACGATGTCGCGGGGGAGGGGTTCTCCCGTCTCGATGTGCCGCGCGTAAGTGTCGAGGATCTCGGGCCAGTAGATCCACATCTCGTTGACCTGACTGGGGAACTCCACGAAGTCGCGGAACACGTTCGTCCCGGCGAAATGCGGGAACGTGACGGTCGCGAACAGCCCGTGCAGTGCGTGGCCGAACTCGTGGAACAGCGTCGTGACCTCGTCGAGGGTCAGAAGCGTGGGCTTGCCCGGAGCGGGCTTGGGCACGTTGAGGTTGTTCACGACGATCGGCTGGGTGCCGCGCAGTCGCGACTGCGAGACGATCGAGTTCATCCATGCTCCGCCGCGCTTGGTGTCGCGCGTGTACAGATCGAGGATGAACATGCCGAGGTTCGATCCGTCGGCGTTTCGCACCTCGAACACCCGTGCGTCGGGGTGGTACGCGCCGAGATCCGCGCGCTCCTCGAACGTGACGCCGTAGAGCTCGGTCGCCGCGTGGAACACGCCGTCCCGCAGCACCCGCTCGGCTTCGAACCACGGGCGCAGCACAGATCGGTCCAGGTCGTACTCGGCGGCCCGGACCTTCTCGGTGTAGAACGCCCAGTCGTGCGCCTCGAGGGCGAACGGCTGCGGCTCGCCGTCGACGATCGCCTGCAGCGCCGCCTGCTCACGGGACGCGTTGCGCGCCGCCGGAACGGCAAGCCGGCGCAGGAGGTCGTGCACCGCCTCGGGTGAGCCCGCCGTCTCGTCGGAGGTGATGTAGGCGGCGTGCGAGTCGTATCCGAGGAGTGCGGCGCGCTCGGCGCGCAGCCTCACGATCTCGTTCAGCACCGAGCGGTTGTCATTGTCGCCTCCGCGCGATCCACGCGACCTCGAGGCGTCCATGATCCGCTTGCGGCTCTCGCGGTTCGTGAGCGTTGACAGGTACGGGTGCCCCGTGAACAGCGTCAGCGTGACGACCCACTTGCCCTCGAGACCGCGGTCGAGCGCAGCCTGCGCCGCAGCCGACAGCTCACCCTCGGCGAGGCCGTCGAGCTCGGCGACGTCGTCGAAGACGACGGCGAGATCGTTCGTGTCGCGCAGGAGGTTCTTCTCGAATGTGGTCGTCAGGGTCGACAGGCGCTGATTCAGCGCGGTGAGCCGCTCCTTCGCAGCCTCATCCAGGCCGGCTCCGGCGTGGGACATCTCGCGGAAGTGGCGTTGCACCAGGTAGCGCTGCTCGGGGTCCAGATCGAGGTCGTCGAGCTGCTCGTGCAACGTCTTGATCCGCCAGTAGAGGGCGGCATCCAGTTCGATCGAGTCCTGGTGCGCCGACATGAGCGGCGCGAGCGTCTCCTCGATCTCCTGGATCTCGGGCGTCGCATCGGCGGATGAGACCGTGTAGAAGGTGCGCGAGACCTCGCCCAGCAGCTTGCCGCTCTCCTCCAGCGCGACCATCGTGTTCTCGAACGTCGGCATCGATCGCACGCGCGTGATCGCGCCGATCTCGCGCTTGTGCTCAGCGAATGCGACGTCGAACGCCGGAAGGTAGTGCTCGGGGCGGATCACCGAGTAATCCGGGAGACCGTAGGGAAGCGTGCTGGGGGACAGGAGGGGATTCTCGTTCACCATGCCCGCCAGCCTAGCGGGGACGGGCACGAGTGCCGCCGTTACTTTGCAAATCATGCGTTGCAAAGAAGTACTTGCAAAGAGTCCTTTGCACATGTACCATCGGTCTCATGGAAGAGGAGACGACGGACGCCACGGATGCTGCGACCCACGTCGAGCGTCGCCACTCCGAAGACCGCGTTCTCGACACGGGCGCGCTTCGTGCACTGGCGCACCCGCTGCGCGTTCAGATCTACGACATCCTCAGCCAGTACGGCCCGCAGACCGCGAGCTCACTCGCCGAGATGCTCGGAGAGTCCACCGGCTCGACCAGCTACCACCTGCGCGCACTCGCGAAGCACGACCTCATCCACGAGGTCACCGATCGGGGCACCGGGCGTGAGCGCTGGTGGGAGCGCCCGGTCGGCGGTGTCACCTTCGCCAACGCCGACGCGATGAAGACACCGGCGGGCCGCGCGGCAACGCAGATCGTGATGAACGAGTTCTTCCGCAACCGCAACGAACAGCTCATGAAGTTCATCGACGACGGGCTCTTCACCAGTGACGAGACGTGGCAGAACGGAAGCATGATCTCCACCGCGACGGCCCGTCTCACCCCGGAGCAGAGCAAAGAGCTCGCAGCCAAGATCATGGCGCTGATCGACGACGCCGTGGACAACTACCGCAATCAGACAGGCGAGAACGTGCGACCGGTGAGCATTCGGGCCGACGTGTTCCCGCTTCCCGAACTAGGAGGACAGCCATGACCGCCGTAACCGCTGCGCGCACCGCCACTCGCGCGACTCCGTTCGAGCGCACGCTGCTGCGCGCGGCATCCGCTCTGGACGAATTCGTCGCCACTCGCGTCGAGCGGCGCGGCGGCGCGGAATACCGTCGAGCCGCCGAGGCGCAGTCCGACGTCGTCGCCGTTCGACGCAGCGCCGAGGCGCGCGGCGTGATCGGCGTGCTTCCGCGGTGACCGACGCGATCGACACCGACGCCGCCGGCGACATGGCCGACGTGACGGAGGGTCCGCCGAAGACGGCGGCCGAGCGGGCACGCAGGGGCCCGCTCGGCCGCGATTTCGGCAAACTGTGGACGGCCGCCGCGTTCAGCAACCTCGCCGATGGGCTCGGTCGAACGGCCGTGCCGCTCATCGCGACGACGCTGACCCGCGACCCGCTGGCGATCTCCGTCATCGGGGCACTGGCCTTCCTCCCGTGGCTGGTCTTCGGCCTGCCGGCCGGCATGATCGTCGACCGGTTCGACCGTCGCATCATCATGGCCGTCGCCAACGGCATCCGGGGCGCCGTCGCGCTGTGGCTCGCGATCCTCACAGCGACCGGGCAGATCAGCCTGTGGGCGCTCTTCGTCGGCACTCTCGTCTTCGGACTCGGCGAGACGCTCTTCGACAACGCCACGAACGCCGTCATCCCCGGCGTCGTGAAGCGCCGGCAGCTCGATCGCGCGAACGGCCGCATGCAGGCGGCTCAGGTGACGATCGACAGCTTCATCGCGACACCGATCGCCGGCGTCCTGTTCGCTGTCGCACTCGCCCTCCCGCTGTGGATCGGGGCCGCGGGTTACATCGTCCCGATCGCACTGGCCATCATGCTTCCGCTGTCCGCTGCCCGCCCGCTGCGCGACCGCACATCGATACCCGACCGCGACGCACCGGATGTGGAGGTGGGCACTCCGGTTCCGGAGCCCATCGCGACACCCATATCGACTTCCGCGGTGACCGCCCGCGAAGCCATCCGCTATCTGCGGCGCAACCACTACCTGCGCGCGATGGTCGTGTTCACCTCGCTGGTCGGGTCGGCGTTCTCGTTCGCCCAGGCGGGCACGATCCTCTACTTCCTCGACGAACAGCGGGTCGCCCCCGCGGCCATCGGCTTCGTCACGGCGGGGATCGGAATCGGGGCGCTGATCGGCGCCCTCGTCGCCCCGCGCATCGTGGAGCGGCTCGGAAGGGGCTGGGTGATGTTCGGGGCCAACCTCGTCGCCGCCCTTGCCATGCTCCTGACCGGACTGGCGCCGGGAGTCGTGACCGCCGTGCTGGCGTACGGCCTCTTCGCCTTCGCCGTGTCCACGTGGAACGTACCCTGGGGGGCGCTGCGTCAGCAGATCGTTCCCACGTACCTGTTCGGACGCGTGCTGGGCATCATCAGGATGCTGACCTGGGGACTCTTCCCGATCGCGACGCTCCTGGGCGGGTGGGTGGCGAGGGTCGACCTGCGACTCCCGTTCCTGCTGGCCGCGGGCTTCGTCGCCGTAGCCGCGCTGCTGGCGAGCCGTCTCCTCATCGTGGGGACCCGACGGGCCGGTGCCGAGGCCGAAGCGGACGCGGCTTAGGCGAATCCGTCCTCATCATCGTGCCGCACGACGGCTTCGCCGTCCGCATCGAGACTGACGATGACGCCCGTGTCCAGCTCGGCGATCGGCCGGCCCTCGAGCCAGGTCAGCGTCCAGCGCGGCGCAGGCTGGCCGAGCTGGTCGACCGGAAGCACGGCCTCGACCGCGGCGATCTGGACGCGCAGCGCCTCGGGCAGCGCCGCGGGAGGATCGCCGCCGGCCGTCCACCGTGTTCCGAGTTGCATGTCAGGCCTCCTGCGGTGCGAGCTCGATGTCCGAGACTGCGGTGGTCTCGGCATCCGAGTAGGTGATCTCGGCGATCCGGCCGACGGCCTTCAGATCGCCCTCGGCGAGCTGGAGCACCGCGACGGATGCCGCCGGAGCGGCGATCGTCATACGCGTGACGGCCGTCTTCTGGGAAGCCTTGGCCTCGGTCTTCGCGCGGCGGATGCCGATGAGGGCCTCGCCGACCGCGGCGAGCACCGCGGGGTCGCCGTCGATTCCGAGCGGCTCGGGCCAGTCGGCCGTGTGCACGGAGCCGTCGTTGAACCACGACCACGCTTCCTCGGAGGCGAAGGCGAGCACCGGCGCGAACAGGCGCAGGAGCGTGTTGAGTGCGATTCTCAGCGCGAGCGCGGCCGAGGCCTGCCCGACATCGGACCGGTCGTAGGCGCGCTCCTTCACGAGTTCGAGGTAGTCGTCGCAGAACGTCCAGAAGAACGATTCGGTGACCTCCAGTGCCCGCGCGTGATCGTAGGCGTCGAGCGCCTTCGTGGCCTCTGGACGACACCGTCGAGCGTGGCGAGCATCGACGCGTCGAGGGCGTGCGTCACGGAGGCGCCCTCGGGCACCGGGAACGAGAGCACGAACTTCGCCGCATTCAGGATCTTGATCGCGAGTCGGCGACCGATCTTGATCTGCGTCGGATTCTGGGGATCGAACGCCGCGTCCGTGCCCAGCCGGCTGGAGGCCGACCAGTAGCGCACCGCGTCGGATCCGTGCTGCTGCAGGATGTCGGCGGGCGTGACCACGTTGCCCTTCGACTTCGACATCTTCTTGCGGTCCGGGTCGACGATGAAGCCCGAGATCGCGGCATCCGTCCACGGGGGGATGCCGTCCTCGAGCGCGCTGCGGAGCATCGTCGAGAACAGCCAGGTCCGGATGATGTCCTGGCCCTGCGGGCGCACGTCGAACGGGGCGACGAGCGCCCAGAGCTCCTCGTCGCGCTCCCAGCCTCCGGCCAGCTGCGGCGTCAGCGACGACGTCGCCCACGTGTCGAAGATGTCGCGCTCGCCGTCGAATCCGCCGGGAACCCCGCGCTGGGACTCCGTGTATCCGGTGGGCACGTCGCTGGTCGGGTCGATCGGCAGCTGATCGGCGGTCGGGGCGAGCACGCGGCCGTAGTCGCGCTCGCCGTTCTCGTCGAGGCCGTACCAGACCGGGATCGGCACACCGAAGAAACGCTGTCGCGACACGAGCCAATCGCCGGTCAGCCCGTTGGTCCAGTTCTCGAAGCGCACGCGCATGAAGTCGGGGTGCCACGAAACCTGGCGTCCGAGCTCGATGAGCCTGTCCCGCAGATCCTCGTCGCGGGCGCCGTTTCGCAGGTACCACTGGCGGGTCGAGACGATCTCGAGCGGGCGGTCACCCTTCTCGTAGAACTTGACTGTGTGCGAGAACGGCTTGGGGTCGCCGATCAGCTCGCCGGACTCTGCCAGCAGCTCCGCTACACGCTTCTTCGCGCTGAAGACCGTCTTGCCCGCGAGCTCGGCGTACGCCGCCCTGGCGGAATCGGAGACGATCGCCTCGGGCGCGTCGGGCAGCACGCGTCCGTCCTGGCCGAGGATCGTCCGGTTCGGCAGATCCAGCTCGCGCCACCACACGATGTCGGTCACGTCGCCGAACGTGCAGATCATAGCGATGCCCGAGCCCTTGTCCTTCTGTGCGAGCGGGTGGGCCAGCACCGGCACCTCGACGTCGAACAGCGGAGTGCGGACGGTCGAGCCGAAGAGCCGCGCATAGCGCTCGTCATCGGGGTGCGCCACGAGCGCGACGCAGGCCGGCAGCAGCTCGGGACGGGTCGTCTCGATGAACACGTCGCCCGATCCGTCCGACTTGTGGAACGCGAGGCGATGGAAGGCGGCCTGCTGCTCGCGGTCTTCGAGCTCAGCCTGCGCGATCGCGGAGCGGAAGTCGATGTCCCACAGCGTCGGCGCCATCGCCTGGAACGCCTCGCCGCGCTCGAGGTTGCGCAGGAATGCGAGCTGCGAGGTGCGAATGGTGTCGTCGCTGATGGTGCGGTACGTCTGGGTCCAGTCCACGCTCAGCCCGAGCTGACGGAACAGCTCCTCGAACGTGACCTCGTCCTGGACGGTGAGGGTCTCGCAGAGCTCGATGAAGTTGCGACGGCTGATCGGCACCTGATCGGCGGCGCGCGAGCTCTTGTTGTCGCCGCCCTCGTAGGGCGGAGTGAAGTCGGGGTCGTACGGCAGCGACGGGTCGCAGCGGACGCCGTAGTAGTTCTGCACGCGGCGCTCCGTGGGCAGGCCGTTGTCGTCCCAGCCCATCGGGTAGAACACGGTCTTGCCCCGCATGCGCTCGAATCGCACCTTGATGTCGGTGTGCGTGAACGAGAACACGTGGCCGATGTGAAGGCTGCCCGAGGCGGTGGGCGGGGGAGTGTCCACGGAGTACACGCCGCTGCGCCCGCGTCGGACGGCCTCGGCCCGATCGAACAGGTACGTCCCCCGGCCTTGCCACGCGGCATCCCACTTCGCTTCGAGACCTTCGAGGGCGGGCTTGTCGGGGATCTGCGCGTCGGCCATGAGGGTCTCCTTGGGCGATATGTGCGGCACTGTGTGAGCGTGCCTGAGTGTGGGATGCCGTTCGATTCTACCCGCGCGGTCCTGGGCGTGCGCGATCATGGGATCGACCCGCGAGGAGAGGCGGAGGTGTGACCGGCAAGCCATCCACGGTGATCCTCGACGCGGTCACCCTTCTGCACGCGCGCGGACTCGAGGGCGTGCGAGTCCGCGCGAACTTCTACGCCACGGGTCATTGGCGCTGCCGTGTGTACGTGAGCCATCGCGGCGACGACCCGGCACTCGAACGCGACGTCCTGGTCTCGTACACATCCGGGCGCGGTGATGATCTGCTCGGAGACGGCCGCATCGACTGGACGGCGGAGTCCTTCGCCGACGATCTCGAGAAGCTCGCGAGCGTCGTCGCGGACGCCGGGCGCGCCGACCCGGACTACACCGCGTGGTACCGCGGCATGCGACTGGCGACCGGTCCGGACGGGGTCTTCGCGCTGTGGGACGACCGAGACCACTGGGAGCGCGACGGGCACGTCGCAGTGATCCGCGCGTTCGGCGACACGCGCGACGCACCCGACCGGCTTCCGGTGCCCCCGCCGCCCTGACGTGGACCGGTGCGCCGATCAGTCGACGACGCGGATGCCGAGAGCATGCGCGAGCGCGGGAGCCAGGTACTCGACCTGACGCGCCGAGAGGGTCGACCCCGCGCAGGGACGCGGGGTCGAGGTAGGACACCGCCTCGAGTCCGCGCAGGTCGAGGTCCTTTGCCCGGATGCCGCGCGAATCGACCTCGTCGGCGCGGCAGTCGACGAACGCCATGCGCGCAATCGTCGCGTTCGGCATGTCGAGCGTGCCGATGGTGGTCTCGGCGATCAGAAGGTCCGAGACGCGCGCAGCCGCGAGTGACACGTAGTCGATCCGCACGCCGCGCAGCTCGACCTCGTCGAGATCGGCGTCTGCGAGATCGAGCGTTCCGATCCGCCCGCCGACGATGCGAACCCGCCTCAGACGCGCCGACCGTGCCGCGAGCGTCGTCGCACGCAGCTCGCGCACATCGACGTCGACCAGCGTCGAGCCGGTCAGGTCCATCCGCTCGACCGAGGCCTCGATCACCGCGCACTCCGTGATCGCCGCGTGCGCGGCATCCGTCACCGCATCCAGCTCGGTCCACCGCAACTGGAAGGACTCGGCACCGCGCGCGGGGCGAGCGCCATGATCGAGGCGGAGCGGGAGGTCCGGTGCAGACACTCGCGGCGGGAGCGGGAGGGACGGACCGGCCATCCCCCCACGCTACGCGTCAGACGAGAGCGGTCGCCGATTCCGGCTCGGTGGCGATCTCCGGCTCCGCACGACGGCGCGTCGCCGCATACGCGGCGATCAGCGTGACCAGCGCCATCGGGGCGAGCACCAGACCCGGGTGCCACCACGCGAAGCCGGTTCCCTCTCCGATCGCGAGTGTGAGCGCCGGCACGAAGCCGCTGATGGTCGCGGCGATCGCGTACGAGATCGACAGCGCCGAGTAGCGGAACCGGTCGGGGAACAGGTCGTTCATGAGGCCGCCGAGAGCCGCCCACGACATCGTCGGGAGGATTCCGCCCACGATCATGGTCGCGACCAGGATCGGGAAGGTCGCGAACTGCAGCAGGAAGTACATCGGGAACGTGATCAGCAGTGTGCCGAGCGCGCCCCACGCGACCACGCGCGCTGAGCCGATGCGGTTCGCCCACGCTCCGAAGAGCGGGATCGTCACCAGCTGCAGGAGACCGCCGATCGTGGTGGCGACGAGGAGATCCTGGAAGCTGAATCCGAGCTCGGCCACGCCGTAGTTGATCGTGTACGTGTTCATGAGCGAGTAGGAGCCGATGCCCAGGAGCGCGGCGCCGATCGCGATCACCACGGCGCTCGGACGCGCGGTGAACATCGTCACGAAGGGGACCCGCTCGCGGCGGTCCTCCGCTACGACCTCGCGGAAGACCGGCGTCTCGTCGATCGACCAGCGCAGGTAGAGCGAGACCAGGAGAAGCGGGAACGCGATCAGGAACGGGATGCGCCAGCCCCATGCGGCGAGTTCCTCGGCAGGCAGCACGATCGTCATGATGATGAACAGCACCGCTGACAGGATCGATCCCACCGGAGAGCCGAGCTGAGGGATCGACGCGTAGAACGCGCGCTTGACGGGGCCGGAGTGCTCGGTCGCGAGCAGGATCGACCCGCCCCACTCACCACCCAGCGACAGGCCCTGCGCGATTCGCAGGAGGACCAGCAGCACGGCGCCGAGCCACCCCGCCTGCGCGTAGGTGGGCAGCAGCCCGATGAGCCCGGTCGCGACGCCCATGATGCCGACGGTCCACAGCAGCGTCGTCCGGCGACCGAGCCGGTCGCCCATGTAGCCGAAGATGACCGCGCCGATCGGGCGCACGATGAACGCGACCGCGATGGTCGAGAAGGCGAGCAGCTGCGCGCCGAACGGACCGAGGGGTTCGAAGAAGAGCGGACCGATGAAGTACGCCGAGAAGTACGCGAAGACGTAGAAATCGAAGGACTCGAGGGAGGTTCCGACCATCGACGCCCACGCGACGCGACGGACGGGGGTTGCGGAGGGGGAAAGGGACGAAGCGGGTGCTGTGGATGTCACAGGCATCCATCTTGCCACCGTTTCGGGTTGATGGATCGCGTCCAGAAAGGTCGGCGCCGGCTCGCACCCTGCAGCCGAAGGCGAGCGCGTAGAATCGGAGGACGAGCATCGATCCGGACATCACCGGGGAGCTTCCGGAAGAACAGGGCGAAGCCCCCAGTAGAACCGGACGGGGCAGGCCCGTCACAGCCGCAGTGAAAGTGGTCGGCACGGACCCGAGGATTCGGATCCGCGATCGGCACGCGGGGTGGTACCGCGGTTCTTCCGAACGGGAGGGTCGTCCTCGCAGGAAGCATCGCAACCTGCTGGAGTGACATGACCTACCCCAAGTCCGGACCCGACGTCCCGCCGAGCCCGCGGTTCCCCGCGATCGAGCGCGACGTCATCGACTTCTGGAAGGCCGACGACACCTTCCGGGCGTCCATCCAGAACCGCGAGGGTGCACCGGAGTGGGTCTTCTACGACGGTCCGCCGTTCGCGAACGGCCTGCCGCACTACGGCCACCTCCTCACCGGCTACGCGAAGGACCTGTTCCCGCGCTTCCAGACGATGCGCGGCAACCGCGTCGACCGCGTCTTCGGCTGGGACACGCACGGCCTGCCCGCCGAACTCGAGGCGATGAAGCAGCTCGGCATCACGGAGAAGGAGGAGATCGAGCGCATGGGCGTCGCGACCTTCAACTCGAAGGCGCGCGAATCCGTCCTCGCCTACACCCGCGAGTGGGAGGACTACGTCACGCGGCAGGCGCGCTGGGTCGACTTCGAGCGCGGCTACAAGACGCTCGACACCGACTACATGGAGAGCGTGCTCTGGGCCTTCAAGACCCTGCACGACAAGGGCCTCGCGTACGAGGGCTACCGTGTGCTGCCCTACTGCTGGCGCGACCAGACTCCGCTGTCGAGCCACGAGCTGCGGATGGACGACGACGTCTACAAGATGCGGCAGGACCCGTCGGTGACGGTGACCTTCCCGCTCGTCGGAGTCAAGGCGGAAGCGCTCGGGCTCACCGCGGTGCGCGCGCTCGCGTGGACCACGACGCCCTGGACGCTGCCCACCAACCTCGCCCTGGCCGTCGGCCCCGGCATCCGCTACGTCGTCGTCCCGGGCGGACCCCTCGGCGCCGCCGACGTCCACCACGCACCCGACGGCCGCAGCGACGAGCATGCCGAAGCCGAGTCGCACCGCTACCTGCTCGCAGAGGACCTGCTGCCGAGCTACGCGAAGGACCTGGGGTACGAGACCGCCGAGGATGCCGCGGCGGCCGTCGAAGCGGTGCACATCGGCGCCGACCTCGCCGATGTCCATTACGACCGCCTCTTCGACTACTACGCGGATGCCGAGACCTATGGCACCCAGAGCGCCTGGCGCATCCTCGTGGACGACTACGTCACCACCGGCGATGGAACCGGCATCGTCCACCAGGCTCCCGCCTACGGCGAGGACGACCAGCGCGTCGCGGAGGCGGCGGGCATCCCGACCATCCTGAGTCTCGACGACGGCGGCCGCTTCCTTCCCGCTGTGACCGATGTCGCGGGCGAGCTGTGGATGGACGCCAACACGCCGCTCGTGCGAATCCTCCGCCAGGACGGCAGGCTGCTGCGGCTGGCGAGCTACGAGCACTCCTACCCGCACTGCTGGCGCTGCCGGAACCCGCTGATCTACAAGGCGGTCTCGAGCTGGTTCGTCCGGGTCACCGCGATCAAGGATCGTCTGATCGAGAACAACGACCAGATCACGTGGGTGCCGGAGAACGTCAAGCACGGTCAGTTCGGCAAGTGGCTGGAAGGCGCGCGCGACTGGTCGATCAGCCGCAACCGCTATTGGGGCTCGCCGATCCCGGTCTGGAAGAGCGACGATCCGGAATACCCCCGCATCGACGTGTACGGCTCGATCGAAGACATCGAGCGGGACTTCGGCCGACTCCCGCGCAATTCCGCCGGCGAGGTCGATCTTCATCGTCCCTACATCGACGACCTCACCCGTCCGAATCCCGACGACCCGACCGGCACGAGCACGATGCGGCGCATCGAAGACGTGCTGGATGTGTGGTTCGACTCCGCGTCGATGCCGTACGCGCAGGTGCACTATCCGTTCGAGAACCATGACTGGTTCGACGAGCACTCGCCCGCGGACTTCATCGTCGAGTACATCGGGCAGACGCGCGGATGGTTCTACGTCATGCATGTGCTGTCGACGGCGCTTTTCGACCGGCCGGCCTTCATTGGGGTCAGCTGCCACGGCATCGTGCTCGGCAGCGACGGTCAGAAGATGTCGAAATCCCTGCGCAACTATCCGGACGTGTCGGAGGTCTTCGACCGCGACGGGTCCGATGCGATGCGCTGGTTCCTGATGGCGAGTTCGGTGCTGCGCGGCGGCAACCTCATCGTCAACGAGGAGGGGATCCGCCAGGGCGTGCGGGAGTTCCTGCTGCCGCTGTGGAGCGCGTGGTACTTCTTCGCGACGTACGCGAACGCGGCAGGAGGGCCGGGAGGCTCCGGCTACGAGGCATCCTGGCGCACGGACTCCACCGACGTGCTCGACCGATACATCCTGGCGCTCACCGGCGACCTGGTTCGGGGCGTCGCCGTGGACATGGACGGTCTGGACTCGACGATGGCTGCGGCCAAGCTGCGGGACTTCGCCGAGGCCCTCACCAACTGGTACATCCGCCGCTCACGTGACCGATTCTGGGTGGGCGTGACCGACGATCCGAAGAGCCGCGAGGCGTTCGACACGCTCTACACGGTGCTCGAGACGCTCTCCCGCGTGGCCGCCCCGCTCATCCCGCTCGTGTCCGAGCGCGTCTGGCAGGGGCTGACCGGCAGGCGCAGCGTGCACCTGGAGGATTGGCCGGATGCCGCGGCCTTCCCGCCGGCGGATGACATCCGCTCGGCGATGGACGCTGTCCGCGAGGTCTCCTCGGTGGCAAACGCGCTGCGCAAGCGCGAAGGGCGGCGCGTGCGGCTGCCGCTCGCCCGACTCACAGTGGTCGTCTCGGACGCCGCGGCCCTCGCGCAGTTCGAGGACATCCTGCGCGAGGAGCTCAACGTCAAGAGCGTCGAGCTGGTCGACCTGCAGGATGACACCGCCGCCCGCTACGGCATCTCGAACCGGCTCTCCGTGAATGCCCGCGCGGCCGGGCCCAGGCTCGGCAAGCAGGTGCAGCAGGCCATCCAGGCGGCGAAGGCCGGAGACTGGTCGGAGTCGGACGGCGTCGTGACCGCGGGTTCGATCGCGTTGGAGCCGGGGGAGTACGAACTCGTGCTCGAGACGACGGGACGCCCTGAGGGAGAGGCCCTCGCGGTTCTGCCGGGCGGAGGTTTCGTCCTGCTGGATACGACCTCCACGCCGGAGCTCGAGGCCGAAGGCCTTGCCCGCGATGTCGTGCGCGCTGTACAGGACACCCGCAAGGCGGCCGGCTTCGACGTGAGCGACCGGATCCGCCTGGTGCTCACCTTCCACTCGGCCACCGACGGCGAGGCGGTCGCATCGGCGTTCGAGATCACCGACATCGCCGGCGAGACGCTCGCGCTCGAGTACGCGGTGACGGATTCCGACGCCACGCTGCTGCTGGGCGACGGGTCGCTCTCGACCGGTGGCGCGGACCATGCCACCGAGTTCGCGAAGGGCACGTTCGCCAACGCGGGGGACTTCACGGTCGCCGTCACGAAGGTCGAGGCATCCCGATGAGCGACCGCACGCGCGCCGACGCCGTCTACGACGCGCTGCTGGAGCGCCAGGGCGAGCGGTGGGTGCAGCCGCGCGTGGAACGCACGCGGCGTGTGCTCGAACTGCTCGACGACCCGCAGCGGACCTACCGGGTCGTGCACGTGACGGGCACCAACGGCAAGACCTCCACGAGCCGGATCATCGAGAGCCTGATCCGCGCGCACGGTCTTCGCACGGGGCTGTTCACGAGCCCCCACCTGGAGCGCTTCACCGAACGCATCATGATCGACGGGGAACCTGTCTCGGACGCCGCGGTCGCCGACGCGTGGGACGAGATCTCGCCGTTCGTCGACTTCGTGGATGCGGAGCTCGCGGAAGCAGAGGACGCGCCGCTGACCTTCTTCGAGCTGCTGACCGTCCTCGCCTTCGTCGCGTTCGCGGACGCTCCGATCGACGTCCTCGTGCTCGAGGTCGGCATGGGCGGGTCGTGGGATTCGACCAACACGGCGGACGGCGATGTCGCCGTGTTCGCTCCGATCGACATCGATCACGCCGACCGGCTCGGTGGCACGATCCGCGAGATCGCCGAGGTGAAGTCCGGAATCATCAAAGTCGGCGCGTCCGTCGTCTCAGCACGACAGGATGCCGCGGCCGAGGCGGTGCTGCGCGCAGCGGCGGCGGCGAAGGACGCCACGATCGTGTTCGAAGGCGATCAGTTCGCGCTGACGGACGCTCGGCTGGCCGTGGGCGGTCAGCTCATCTCGGTGCGCGGGCTCGCCGGCGTCTACGACGGGGAGTATCTGCCGCTGTTCGGCGGTCACCAGGCGCAGAACGCCGCCCTGGCGATCGCCGCTGTCGAATCGCTGATCGGCGGGGGATCCCAGCCGATCACGGGTGACATCCTCGCGGAAGGCCTCGCGCAGGCGAGTTCGCCCGGTCGGCTCCAGCTCGTCGGGGTGGCTCCGACCGTGATCGTGGATGCCGCGCACAACCCGCACGGGGCGCGAGCGCTGACGACCGCTCTGGGCGAGTCGTTCGATTTCGACGAGTGGGGAGTGGTCCTGGGGATCCTCTCGGACAAGGATGCCGCAGGCATCATCGCCGAACTCTCGCCGCTCGCCGCGCACGTCTTCGCCACCGCCCCCGACTCCGAGCGCGCCGACGACGCCGATCGCATCGCGGATCTGGCCGAAGGCGCCGGCCTATCCGTCACCGTGCATCCGAATTTCGCGGATGCCGCGGAATCCGCGCGCGAGTGGGCTTCGGCATCCGACCGGCGCGCCGTGGTGATCGCCGGCTCCGTGGTCCTCGCCGGTGAGGCCGTTGGCCTGGCCGCGGAAGAGGACTGGAAGGCCGGGTGGTCCGGGTGAGCGACCGACCGGCGCGACCACCCAGAGAACGTCGTCCGCGCGGAGCGGCGGAATCGCTCGGCTCGATCGTGCTCGCCTTCGAATCGATCATCGTGTTCCTCGGCGGACTGGTCATCTACGGGCTCAAGGCTCTGCCCGAGCCCATTCCGCAGTGGTGGGGAATCGTCGTCGGGGCGGTCCTGGCGCTCGTGATGCTGCTCACCGGCCGATTCCTCCGCTACCGGTGGGGCATCGTCCTCGGGTGGGTGCTGCAGGGGATCGTCGCGCTCGGCGCTTTCCTCGTCCCGGCGCTCGGCCTGGTCGCCCTCATTTTCGGCGGCATGTGGGGGTATGCGACCATCAAGGGGGCTTCCCTGGATGCGCGCAACGCGCGGCTGGCCGCTGAAGCCGACACGGCGAACGGAGACTGACACATGGCCACCGAAGAGACCCTCGTCCTGGTCAAACCAGACGGCGTCGCGCGCGGGCTGACCGGCGCGATCCTCGCTCGCATCGAGGCGAAGGGCTACTCGCTCGTCGACATCCGCCTCGTCGAACCCGATCGCGACACGCTCGAGCGGCACTACGCCGAGCACGAGGGCAAGCCGTTCTACGAGCCCCTGCTCGAGTTCATGATGTCGGGCCCGTCGGTGGCGATCCGCCTCGCCGGCAATCGCGTGATCGAGGGCTTCCGCTCACTGGCCGGCACGACCGATCCCACGACCGCCGCGCCGGGCACCATCCGCGGCGACCTGGGCCGCGACTGGGGCCTGAAGGTCCAGCAGAACCTCGTTCACGGCTCCGACAGCACCGAGTCCGCGGCGCGCGAACTCGAGATCTGGTTCGTCTAGACCTGCGGGATCAGAAGACCGAGCCGAGCACGTCCAGCCGCACCTGCGCGATCACCGCGATGATCGCGTAGCTGACGACCGCCAGCAGCGGCACCCAGCTCATCAGCTTGTCCGCGCCGGCTGCGGATCGACCGCGGAGCCGGAAGGATGCCGGTACGCAGCAGATGGAGCGTCACGGCGTAGAACGTCGGGATCGTGACCACCCACGTCACCATGCACCAGGGGCACAGCGTTCCCAGGACGAAGATGCTCTGGCCGATGAGCCAGATGACGAAGACGAACGCGAAGGTCAGGCCGAGTTCGAACAGCCACCAGAACCAGCGGGCGAAGCGCGCGCCAGCCAGGATCGCCATGCCGACGACGATCGGGGCGACCCAGCCTGCGAGGCCGAGGATCGGGTTGGGGAAGCCGAACACGCTGCCCTGCCAGGACTCCAGGTTCTTGCCGCACTGAACCAGCGGGCTGATGTCGCATCCGAGGATCGCGTCGGGATCCGTCAGAAGCTGCAGCCGCTCCATCGTGAGCGAGAACGCCGCCCACCAGCCGACGGCGCCGGCGATGATGAGCCACACCGCCAGAGCTGTCGGGCGGGCGTGGATCCGGGGCTGCGTCATGCCTCGGATTATGGCACCGGGGTCTGAGCGGACGCCGCGTGCTGAGCCGTCGAAAATCCGATGGAGCGCGCCCCGCACATTCGCGCAGGGAAAGTGCGATAATGATTCCGATGTGTCGCGGCCGCGCCGCCATACACGTCACCAGAAGACTTCGGGCGATGAGCGCCCTTCGCAGCACGAGCCACGGGCCGGCTGCAGACCGAGTGAGTAAGCGGCACCGCAGGTGCGGCACCGCACGATATTTCGCCGGACGACGCGCGGTGTCGTCCGCAGGGAGTACGCCAGTGATGGCCGATGAAACCGATGCACACCTCGATCCCCACGACGATTCAGCCCCTCCGGTAGCGCAGAGCGCTCCGGATGCCGCCGACGCGTCCGCAGGCGATTCCGAGGTCGATGTGACCGAGCAGGTCGAGGACCAGAACCCCGAGCCCGCCGAATCCGCCGAGAGCGCCGAAGCCGAAACATCGTCCGAGGCCGCCGAAGCGCCCGCGGAGGGCGAGCCGGAGGCTGCGGCGACCGACGGTCAGTCCGACGCTCCGGCGCCGGACTCCGAAGCCGAAGCGCCGGCGAGCGAGTCGGAGGCAGACGCAGACGAGGGTTCGACGGCCGAAGCCACGGAAGCGCCCGACGCCGACGCCGACGAGGCCACGCCCGCCGCATCCGCCGAGGACTCCGGACCCAAGACCGCCGTCGACCTCGGTCTGCTTCCCGAGGTGTTCGTGTCGGCGGTGACCACGCAGCTGCTGTTCTACGCGCCCGAGATCCCCGTGCTGCCGCCTCTGCCGGAGCACGAGCCCGCGGCCGAGCAGGCATCGTCCACCAGCGCCCGCCGTCGCAACCGTCGCCGCACCGGGGAGGGCCGGGATGAGGCATCCGGCCCGCCCGAGCCGCAGCAGCCGCGCCAGCGCGCCGTCGAGCTCATCACCGAACCGCAGCGCATCAAGGGATCGACCCGGCTGGAGGCGAAGAAGCAGCGCCGCCGTGATGGTCGCGAGGCCGGCCGTCGCCGCGCCGTCGTCACCGAGGCGGAGTTCCTCGCGCGCCGTGAAGCCGTCGATCGCGAGATGATCGTGCGCTCCAAGAACGGCCGCATCCAGATCGCCGTCCTCGAAGACAGCGTGCTCGTCGAGCATTACGTCGCCCGCAATCAGGACGCGTCGCTCATCGGCAACGTGTACCTCGGCCGCGTGCAGAACGTGCTGCCGAGCATGGAGGCCGCGTTCGTCGACATCGGACGCGGACGCAACGCCGTGCTGTACTCCGGCGAAGTCGACTGGGACGCCGTCGAGACCGGCAACCAGCCTCGCCGCATCGAGCTCGCGCTCAAGAGCGGCGACCGTGTGCTCGTCCAGGTCACGAAGGACCCCGTCGGCCACAAGGGCGCCCGGCTCACGAGCCAGATCTCCCTCCCCGGCCGTTACCTCGTCTACGTGCCCGGCGGCGCCATGAACGGGATCTCGCGCAAGCTTCCCGACACCGAGCGGGCACGCCTCAAGAAGATCCTCAAGGAGGTGCTGCCCGAATCCTCGGGCGTCATCGTCCGAACCGCCGCCGAAGGGGCGACCGAGGATCAGCTCACCCGTGACGTGCAGCGTCTGACGACGCAGTGGGAGCACATCAGTCGTCAGGTGGAATCCATCCAGGCGCCCGCGCTTCTGCACTCCGAGCCCGACCTGCTCGTCAAGATCGTCCGAGACGTCTTCAATGAGGACTTCACGAAGATGCTCATCCAGGGTGAGGACGCGCACCAGACGATCACCGCCTACCTCGAGAGCGTGGCGCCCGACCTGCTCGATCGCATCGCGCCCTACGAGGGCGAGGCCGACCCGTTCGACGAGTTCCGGGTCACCGAGCAGATCGAGAAGGCGCTGGATCGCAAGGTCTGGCTGCCCTCCGGAGGCTCGCTCGTCATCGACCGCACCGAGGCGATGACCGTCGTCGACGTCAACACCGGCAAATTCGTCGGCTCGGGCGGAAACCTCGAAGAGACGGTCACGAAGAACAACCTCGAGGCGGCCGAGGAGATCGTCCGCCAGCTGCGGCTGCGCGACATCGGCGGCATCATCGTGGTCGACTTCATCGACATGGTGCTCGAATCCAACCGCGATCTCGTGCTGCGCCGGCTGGTCGAGTGCCTGAGCCGCGACCGCACCAAGCACCAGGTCGCCGAGGTCACCTCGCTCGGACTCGTGCAGATGACCCGCAAGAAGCTCGGCCTCGGCCTCATCGAGACCTTCAGCGAGCCGTGCGAGGTCTGCGCCGGCCGCGGAATCATCATCCATCACGACCCCGTCGTCAAGCACCGCGCACCGGTGGGCAACGGCTCGCCCTCGGGCCGCCGGCCGCGCACGCCCGCGCAGAGCACCAACGGCGGCACCGGCGGAACCCACGTCATCACTGAGGGCGTGAAGTCCGCGCTTGCGCAGATCGCGGCATCGACGATCCACTCGCACCATGAGGACGAACCGGCCGCTGTCGCGGCATCCATCGAGGAAGCGCCGGCCGAGCGCCCCAAGAAGCGCAAGAAGCGTCAGGATTCCGCCTCCAAGTCACCGCGGACCGAGAAGGATCTCCTGCTCGATTCGGTGCTGAGCGCACTGCCCGAGCCGAAGGCTCCGGGTCAGGGTCGCTCCCGCCGCCGCGTGACGACGGCGGCGCTGACCGGCACCCCGGTCACGCACGCGCCGTCGGACGAGTGACGCTGCGGGTCAGCGGCCGCGACGCTCGCGCGTCGTGACCCGCAGGCCCGATGCGATGAGCGCGCGCACCAGCGTGTGCCCGTCGACATGGCGCGCGCCGGCTTCGACCAGCCGGGCGTGCGCCTCATCGGGCACGTCGTAGTGGTCTCGATCGAATCCGCGGCGCGGGATCCCGTTGGCGGCGGCGAACTCGTGCAGCTCGTCGAGATTCGAGTCGCTCACCAGGTGCGCCCACAGGCGACCGTGTGCGGGCCAGCGCGGGTCGTCGATGAGGATCGCCACGGTCCCGATCCTACGCAGGCCGCGGTTCCGCGGAGGCGGCGTTCCGACACGCGGTTCGACGCTTCCGCGGTGCTTTTGCTTGTGACACCGGCTTCCGGTAAAGTATTCCTTTGGTGCGTTGACGACATTTCTGCTTCCGCACCGAGTCTTTGCTCAGGCATCCGGAGCCGCGCGCTCCCCGAAGAAACAGGTATGAAGTGGTCTACGCAGTTGTGCGCGCCGGTGGCCGGCAGGAGAAGGTGGAGGTCGGCACGATCGTCGTCCTCGACCGTCAGTCCGCGAAGGTCGGCGACAAGATCGAGCTCCCCGCGGTGCTGCTCGTCGACGGCGACGCCGTCACGACCGACGCCGACAAGCTTGCGAAGGTGACCGTCACCGCCGAGGTCCTCGGTGAAGAGCGCGGCCCCAAGATCGTCATCCAGAAGTTCAAGAACAAGACCGGATACAAGAAGCGCCAGGGGCACCGTCAGGACCTCACGCGCGTCAAGGTCACCGGCATCAAGTAAGCACGGAAGAGACTCAGGACATGGCACACAAAAAGGGCGCAAGCTCCACCCGCAACGGTCGTGACTCCAACGCACAGCGCCTCGGCGTGAAGCGCTTCGGCGGCCAGAAGGTCCTCGCCGGCGAGATCATCGTCCGTCAGCGCGGCACCCACTTCCACCCCGGCGTCAACGTCGGTCGTGGTGGTGACGACACGCTGTTCGCCCTCGAGGCCGGCGCAGTCGAGTTCGGTGCGAAGGGCGGCCGCAAGGTCGTCAACATCGTGGTCCCGGCGGAGTAGTCCGCCGCACGCATTTTTCTCGTGGAGGGGGCGGGCTTCGGCTCGCCCCCTCTGTTTAGCTGGTCAAGTATTTTCATCGAGTACGGCAAACCGTAAGGGGGAGCGCATGGTCACATTCGTCGACCGGGTGACGCTGCACCTGTCGGCCGGCAAGGGCGGCAACGGTTGCGTTTCGGTGAAGCGCGAGAAGTTCAAGCCGCTGGCAGGTCCTGACGGAGGCAACGGCGGTCACGGCGGAGACATCGTGCTCGTCGCCGATCCGCAGGTCACGACGCTGCTGTCGTACCACCACTCGCCGCACCGCTCGGCCGGCAACGGCGGGTTCGGAATGGGCGATCATCGCTCCGGAGCGGCCGGTGAGCCGCTCGAGCTGCCCGTGCCCGTCGGCACGGTCGTCAAGGATGTGACCGGCGAGACGCTCGTCGACATGATCGAGCCCGGCATGCGGTTCATCGTCGCTCCCGGCGGAATCGGCGGCCTCGGCAACGCCACGCTCGCCAACCCCAAGCGCAAGGCCCCCGGCTTCGCCCTGCTCGGAACCCCCGGGTGGGCGGGCGATGTGCTGCTCGAGCTGAAGACCGTCGCGGACGTCGCGCTCGTCGGCTACCCCTCGGCGGGCAAGTCGAGCCTGATCGCCGCGATCTCGGCAGCGCGCCCGAAGATCGCGGACTACCCGTTCACCACGCTGCATCCGAATCTCGGCGTCGTCCAGGCGGGCGATGTGCGCTTCACCGTCGCCGACGTGCCAGGACTCATCGAGGGCGCCAGCGAAGGCAAGGGGCTCGGCCTCGAGTTCCTGCGGCACGTGGAGCGCTGCACCGCGCTCGTGCATGTCCTCGACTGCGCCACGCTCGACCCCGGGCGCGACCCGTTGAGCGACCTGGACGTCATCCTCGCGGAGCTCGCCGCGTATCCGGTCCCGGAGGGCCAGCTGCCGCTTCTCGAGCGCCCGCAGATCGTTGCGCTCAACAAGATCGACGTGCCCGAGGCGAAGGATCTCGCCGAGCTCGTCCGCCCGGACCTCGAGGCCCGCGGATTCCGCGTGTTCGAGATCTCGACCGTCAGCCACGAAGGCCTCCGCCAGCTCACCTACGCGCTCGGCGATGTCGTCGCCGCGCACCGGGTCGCCGAGGCCGCCAAGCCGGTCGTGGAGAAGATCGTCATCCGCCCGCAGGGATCGGAGCGGGAGTTCACGATCCGCGTCGAAGGCGGCACGTACGGCGACATCTATCGCGTGCTCGGCGCCAAGCCGCTGCGGTGGGTGCAGCAGACCGACTTCCAGAACGAGGAGGCCGTGGGCTATCTCGCCGATCGCCTCGAGAAGCTCGGCGTAGAGGATCAGCTCTTCAAGTCCGGCGCCCAGCCCGGGTCCACCGTCGTGATCGGCGAAGGCGACGGCGTCGTCTTCGACTGGCAGCCCTCGCTGGGCTCGGTGGCGGAGCTCATGACCGCGCCGCGCGGCACGGACCCGCGCCTGGACGTGAACCCGCGCCGGACCACATCGCAGCGGCGCGAGCGCTACTACGAGCGGATGGATGCCAAGTCCGAGGCTCGCGCAGAGCTCGAGACCGAGCGCATCGCCGCCAAGTCCACGCAGATCGGGCGGGAAGACGAGGAGCAGGAGTGACGGAGTTCACCCGCGCCGACATCCCGACCGCCCGTCGCATCGTCGTCAAGGTCGGCTCGTCCTCCATCAGCGGAGAGAACGTCGGCAAGATCGCGCCGATCGTCGACGCCCTCGCGGAGGCGCACGGTCGCGGCACGGAGGTCGTGCTCGTCTCTTCGGGCGCCATCGCGACCGGCATGCCCTATCTGCGCCTCGGTGAGCGCCCGAGCGACCTCGCCACGCAGCAGGCAGCGGCCGCAGTGGGCCAGAACGTGCTGATCTACCGCTACCAGGAGGCCCTGCGGCCCTTCCGCATCGTCGCGGGCCAAGTGCTGCTCACCGCGGGCGACCTCGAACACCCGACTCCGCGCTCCAACGCGCGCCGCGCGATGGAGCGCCTGCTCAGTCTGCGCATCCTCCCGATCGTCAACGAGAACGACACCGTCGCGACGCACGAGATCCGGTTCGGCGACAACGACCGGCTCGCCGCACTCGTCGCCGCGCTCGTCGGCGCCGAGGCGCTCGTTCTGCTCAGCGACATCGAGTGCCTCTACACGCGCCCACCCGGACGAGCCCGGCGCTCGACCGATCCACCTCGTCGAGTACGGCGACGACCTCCACGGTTACGAGTTCGGCTCGGTGGTCGTCAACAGCGTCGGCACCGGCGGTGCGGCGACGAAGGTCTCCGCTGCGCGGGTGGCCGCGGCATCCGGAGTCGGCGTGCTCGTCACGAGTGCCGATCTGGTCGAGCACGCGCTGCGGGGCGAAGACATCGGGACGTGGTTCGAACCGCACCCCGACCCCGTCACGATGCCGGTCACGGGCCCGATCCGCCGAGCCGGCACCGCGCACGCCGTCGATACACTGGGCGGATGACCACGACCGCGACAAGCGCCCGCGAGCGGATGCTGCTGGCCAAGGCGGCGGCGCGAACGATCGGGCTGCTGGGCGATGCCGAGAAGCGCGACGCGCTCCTGGCCATCGCCGACGCGATCGACGCCGCCACTGCCGACGTCGTCGCCGCGAACCGTGCCGACCTCGAGCGCGGCCGCGCCACGGGTCTGTCGGTTGCCCTGCAGGACCGCCTGCGCCTCGACGAGCCTCGAGTCGCCGCTCTCGCCGCCGCGGTGCGCGAGATCGCGGAGCTTCCTGATCCGGTCGGCCGGGTGCTGGAGGAGCGCACGCTGCCCAACGGCGTCGCGCTGACGAAGATCAGCGTGCCGTTCGGTGTCGTCGGCTCGATCTACGAGGCTCGCCCGAACGTGACCGTCGACATCGCCGCACTCGCGCTGCGCTCCGGCAACAGTGTGGTGCTGCGCGGAGGATCGGCGGCGGAATCCACCAATGCCGCGCTCGTTCGTGCGATGCGCGGGGCACTCGCTGCCCGAGGGGTCGATCCCGAGGCGATTCAGACGGTCGACGAGTTCGGCCGCGAGGGTGCACGCGAGCTCATGCACGCACGCGGCATCGTCGACGTCCTCGTTCCGCGCGGCAGCGCGCAGCTCATCGAGACGGTCGTGACCGAATCGTCGGTGCCGGTCATCGAGACCGGCGCCGGAGTCGTCCACATCGTCCTCGACGAATCCGCACCGCTGGAGTGGGCGCGTGACATCGTCGTGAACGCCAAAGTGCAGCGACCGAGCGTCTGCAACTCGGTGGAAACCGTGCTCGTACACCGCGCGGCCGCCGATCGTCTGGTGCCCACCGTCGTCTCCGCATTGAACGAACGCGGAGTGACCGTGCACGGCGACCCGGACGTGGTCCGCCTGGGTGCCGATGTCGTTCCGGCGACCGAGGAGGACTGGAGCACCGAGTACCTCAGCCTCGACGTCGCGATGCGAGTGGTCGACGACCTGGACGAGGCACTCGACCACATCCGCCGTTACTCCACGCACCACACCGAATCGATCATCACCCAGGATGCCGCGAGCACCGAGCGGTTCCTGGCCGAAGTCGACTCGGCCGTCGTCATGGCGAACACGTCCACCCGGTTCACGGACGGCGGCGAGTTCGGGTTCGGTGCCGAGGTCGGCATCTCGACGCAGAAGCTGCACGCGCGGGGGCCGATGGGTCTGGCCGAGCTGACCAGTACGAAGTGGCTCGCGCGGGGTTTCGGACAAGTCCGGGCCTGACCGCATAAACTGAGACCGCGTTGCGCCAAGACGCGAACCCGAACGGAGCACGAATGACCTTTGCCACGCTTCTCGTCCTCGCTGCCGAAGAGTCGGAGCACACCGGCAACATCGCGCTCGAGACCGTGATCTTCGGCATCATCGCGATGGCGGTCTTCGGTGCCCTCGCACTCGTGACAGTGTCATACCGCAACGTCGCGAACCGTCACTCGCGCAAGGCCGACGCCTATGCCGCCGCCCACGCCGACGACGTTCAGCAAGCGGGGCACGGCCACTAGGCCGACTGCATGTCGGTGACGCGCACCCCGAGAATCGGGGTCATGGGCGGGACATTCGACCCCATCCACCACGGTCACCTTGTGGCGGCGAGCGAAGTCGCGCAGTCCTTCGACCTGGACGAAGTCATCTTCGTCCCGACGGGGCAGCCGTGGCAGAAGGACGATGTCTCGCTCAGCGAACACCGGTATCTCATGACGGTCATCGCGACAGCATCCAACCCGAGATTCACTGTCAGCCGGGTCGACATCGACCGCGCCGGGCCGACCTACACGATCGACACGCTCCGGGAATTGAAGCACCAGCGACCGGACGCGGAGCTGTTCTTCATCACCGGTGCAGACGCCTTAGCGCAAATTCTCAGTTGGAGGGACCATGATGAGTTGTGGGATCTCGCCCATTTCGTCGCCGTCTCCCGACCCGGGCACGTCTTGAGCACTGCGGGCCTGCCGACTGACGACGTGAGCCAACTCGAGATCCCCGCACTCGCCATCTCGTCGACAGACTGTCGAGATCGCGTCGAACACGGCAATCCCGTGTGGTACCTCGTTCCCGACGGGGTTGTCCAATACATTGCGAAGCATCACCTCTACCGGAGCAAGGAATGAGCACACCCGAGCAGCCGGCATCACCCGCCCTCACCCGCAAGCAGATGCGGGACATCCGAAACACCGGCGCGACGCCGATCATCACCGCCGACGCGCCCTCCGAGCCGCCGCCCACGACGGTCGAGAGACCGCCCGCGCCGGTCAGCAACGCGCCCGCCGCGCCGGAAACGCGAGTCGCACCGCCGGCACCGCCGGAGCCGCCGGCCCACGTCGCACCCCTGCCGCGCGCCGCGGCGCCCGTCGCCGTCCACGAACTGCCGGGAGCCGATGCCAGCGTCGACCTCGGTGTCGCACCCCTGACGCGCCGTCAGGCCCGTCAGCAGGAGCGGATCCGCACCGCGTCCGTCCCGGTCATCACTCCGGAAGTCGCCGCAGCGCACGCCGCGTCGGTGGCTGCCGCCGCCTCGATCGCCCAGTCGGAGAAGCCCGCCGAAACTGTCGCACCGTCGTCCGGCGAAATGACCCTCGAGCAGATCTTCGGCACGGGGCCGACAGCCGCAGTCGACGAGCAGGACCGCGCGCAATACGTGGCGGCCGAAGCCGTCGACACAGGTGCTGCGGCCGTCACGTACGCCGAGCCCCAAGCCGAGCCTGCCGCCGCGGCCCAGGCGCCTGAGACTGCAGAGGCTGATCGTGCCGTCGTCAGTCCGCACCTCGGTGCCGAACTGCTCGCCGGAGATGCGGTTCAGGCGGATCTCCCGCCCTCGTTCGATCAGCTCATCTCGCGGTCGGCGAGTGGGGGCCTCGGAACCGGGAACGCATTGATCCTGTCGCAGACGCCGTCCGCACCGCCCCTGGTGGCACCGGTGACGGCGACGGGCGAGGTCCTGATCACCGGCTCGTACAACCTGCCTGAAGGCCTCGGATCCACCGGTCACGCCAACGGCACCGCCGACGGCAAGGAGGCCGACGCCGTCCTCGTCGACGGCGAACTGCCGGCCCATTCCTCACCGACCCCGATCGCCGCCAGCGCAGCCATCAGCACCGTCAAGAACAACGGCGACATCATCCAGCCGCCCACGCCGGAGAAGGGCGGACGCCTCATGCTGACGCTCGCGATCACGGCAGGCGTGCTGGCGCTGGCCCTCGTGGGCGTCCTCATCCTCGCGTTCGTGACGGGAGTCTTCTGATGACGGCGACCGATCAGGCTCGCGACATGCTCCGAATCGCCGCGCAGGCGGCGGACGCCAAGGGTGGAGAGGACCTCGTCGCCCTCGACGTGTCGGGTCCGCTTCCGCTCGTGGACATCTTCCTGCTGGTCACAGGTCGCAGCGAGCGCAATGTCGCGGCGATCGCGGACGAGATCGAGGACAAGCTGCTCGAGGCGGGCCACAAGCGTCTGCGCCGCGAAGGGCGCCAGGAGTCGCGGTGGGTGCTGCTCGACTTCGGCGATCTCGTGGTTCATGTCTTCCACGAGCAGGAGCGCATGTACTACGGGCTCGAACGCCTGTGGAAGGACTGCCCGGTCGTACCGGTCGAGGTTCCCGCCGCGTCCGCGGTCGAGTGATCGGTCATTGCAGGCAGAACTCGTTCCCCTCGGGATCCTGCATCTGGTAGTACAGCTCGGGCCATTCGCCCCAGTTCTGATCGACGAGCCGCACGACCGTGGCCCCCAGCGCGACGAGGCGGTCCTTCTCCGCGTCCAACTGGTCGCGTGTGGGATGACCGCCGCTGACGGCCTGGACGTCGAGGTGCAGTCGATTGCGCCCGGACTTCGGGTGTTCGGCGTGGTGGAAGAACAGCCGTGGGCCGCGTCCTGCGGGGTCTTCGGCAAGCGCGCGCAGGCTCAGGTCGTGCTCTGTCAGGCCCGCCTGAAGCAGCTGTCCCTTGATGGGCTCATCCCACTCCAGCAGCGGGTATTCGAACACGCCGGACCAGAAATGGGCGAGCGTCCGCGGATCGTCGGCATAGAACGTGATGTTGCCCAGGGTGGCCATTCCGTCACCTTTCCTCGCCTCGACAGTACGACCCGGGACTGACATCGCCGCGGGTCGAGGCATCCGAAACGATGTAGTAATCTTGTCGGGTTGCCTCCGCTTCGAAAGTCGCGTTCGG
>CAVQLL010000011.1:0-7785 GCA_963713325.1 uncultured Actinomycetota bacterium | reverse complement strand
ACGGACGATGCCGTCGGCGCTTCTGAGCACCTGGCTCCGCACGAGACCCACGGGTCCCGCGACCTCCATCGAAGGCTGTGTGCGCAGGTCGAGGACGGCGTGGAAGAAGAGCACACCCGCGTCGAAATGCTGCCAAGGTTGGGCGAGATTCACGTGGTCCACGCGTTCGATGCGGGGTATGCCCTCGTCGGCGGGCGCGCCGAACTCGCGCACCCAGTTCGGCTCCGAATTCCCCTCAGCGCCGAAGAAGACCTCCGATCCGTCGGGCGCGCGCACTCCGACCAGCGGCTCCTCGCCCGCGCTCTCCTCGCGGGGGATCTCCGGCGCGAAGAGCTCGGTGGCGCGGCGCAGCGCCGCGTCGGGATCGCGGACCGAAAGTCCGATGCCCGCCACGGTGGGCTGCGGCCGACCCGACTCCGGACGACCGAGGACTATGCGCGCGGCACCCTGCGACCACAGTTCGACGCTCTTCGTCCGGTGACGGCCATGCGCACGGAAGCCCAACTGGGTGAGCAGATCCCGCATATCGTCCGTCGCCTCGGTGCGCAGCTCCACGTAGCTGAGGTCGGCGGGCCGCTCGACGACCGGCAGGGTCGATACGGACATGCGGGCCGCGCGGCCGCCCGCCGACGCGCCAAGCCAGGATGCGGTCTCGTGTTCCAGCCAGCGCAGGGAGCGCCGCGCATCAACCGCTGTCGCTCGTGCGTCGGACTGGCGAAAAGTGTCGTTGAAGATCTCAAGCGAGATGGGGCCGTTGTAGCCCGTCCGCACCAGATGACCCATGAAGGCACCGAGGTCGAAGCCGCCTTCGCCGGGAAAAAGGCGGTGATGACGGCTCCACGAGAGCACGTCCATGGAGAGGAGAGGGGCGTCCGCCAGCTGGACGAAGAAGATCTTGTCGGCCGGGACCGTCTCGATCGCTTCCGGGTTGTGACCCTTCGACAGGATGTGGAAGCTGTCGAGGCACACCCCGATCCGGGGATGATCCGCGAGGCGCACGATGCGGGCGGCCGTCTCGTAGCTGTCGACGAACCTGCCCCACGCGAGCGCCTCGTACGCGACTCGCACGCCGAAGCGCTCGGCGAGATCCCCGAGCTCACGCAGCTGCGCCGCCGCAAGCTGCTCGTCTCCGCTGCGCGCCGTCCCGACGTTGCTGCAGAGCAGCATGGTCTCGATGCCGAGACGGGTCATGAGCGTGAACTTCGCCGACGCGCGTCGCAGGTTCTGCTCGAGCAGGTCCGGGCCGACGCCTTCGAAATCGCGGAACGGCTGGTACAGATCGAGCGACAGCCCGAGCTCCTTCGCCCGCGTCCGGATCGTCTCGGGCGAGTCCGGCGATGCGACGAGGTCGGGCTCGAAGATCTCCACCCCATCGAACCCCGCCTCATGCGCGGCGACGAGTTTCTGATCGAGCGTGCCGCTGAGGCAGACCGTTGCGATCGACGTGCGCATAACACCTCCAGCAGGCACCGACGCTGGCGCCCGCGCGATCCTCAGAACAGCATTGCGTCCGACTGTACTATCTAGTACGTTCGACCACACAGGGGCGATCGAAGACGATTCAACCTGCTGGAAGGGGGATCCTCGATGACGAGTCCCGCCGAATGGAACACGGTCCCGGCTCGGTCGCCCGGATCGGCCCCAGTTCTCGACCGCATCATCGATATCCTCGACGCGGTCCGGGAGTCGCGCGGCTCGATATCCATCACTGAGCTCGCAGCGCGGACCGCCCTGCCGAAGTCGACCGTGTCCCGTCTCGTGGCGGCAATGATCCAGCAGCGCTACCTCGAGCGCACCGAGGAAGGGGTGACGCTCGGTCTGCGCCTGTTCGAGCTCGGCGCGCGCGCCAGCGTACCTCGCCGGCTCATCGCGGCCGCGGCCCCAGTCATCAGGAACCTGGGGGACCTCACGGGAGAGCGGGTGGGGCTCTGGGTTCATCAGGGCACAGACATGGTGTCGATCGCGGCCGTGTCCGGTCGGCTTCCGATGCTTTCGACGCGCGCCGGGATGCGCTCGCCAGCCCTGACGACGGCCAGCGGCAAGGCCTACCTCGCCTTCTGCGCCGATCAGAGCGTGGTCGACCGGGTCAGCGCGCCACTCATCGACGACGCGGCCAACGACTTCAGGGACGAGCTCAGCCAGGTGCGCGCCTCGGTCGTCGCCACGGACAGGGAGGTCTCCTACCCCGGCGTCCTCGCCGTGGCGAGCCCGGTGCTCTCGGCTGACCACGTCGCCCTAGGCGCGATCTCCATCGCGGGGCCCGAGCGGAGCAATGGACCCGGAGCGCGTCACACCACTGGTGCGTGCGGCCGCGGTGACCTTGAGGCGTCGGCTCACTGCGGCATAGACACCCATGCGAACCGCCGACTGGACCGACTCGGCCAGCGTTTTGGACCGCGTCACGGCTGTCTTCGAGGCATTCGGAGAGCACGACGCGGGTCTCGGCGTCTCAGAATTGGCCCGCCGCGCAAACCTTCCGAAGTCGACCGTGTCGAGGATCGCAGCCGACCTCGTCGGGCAGCGCTTCCTCGAGCGAGACGGCGACAAGCTCTATCTGGGGATCCGCCTTTTCGAGCTGGGTCAGACGGTCCAGCGGCCGCGAGAGCTTCGTAGGTTCGCGCTCCCCGTGATGACCGATCTGCGCAACCTGACCGGCCACACCGTTCATCTCGCCGTCCTGGAGGGAGGGGATGTCGTCTTCATCGCTATCGTCCGTGGCCAGCCCGCACCGAAGCCACTGGGGAGGGTCGGCGGGCGCCTGCCCGCTCACGCGACAGCGCTGGGAAAGGCCATCCTCGCGGCCTCCGCGCATGAGGTCGTCGAGTCCATCGCGAACGGCGGACTCGAGCGGCGCACGCCGCGCACGATCTGCGAGCCGGCGGCGCTTCTGCGCGAGCTGACCGAGGCTCGCAGGAGTGGGACCGCCACCGAGTGGGAAGAATGCGCGACCGGCCGCGCCTGCGTCGCGAGCGCCATCCTGGGTCGCGGTGCCGTTCCGATGGCGGCCATCTCCGTGGCCGGGTCGGTCGAGGAGCTCTCCCACGATCGGCTCGCTTCCGCGGTTCGCGCCGCAGCCATAACGCTGAGCCGGCGTATCGGCCTCGGCCGGATCCCCTGACACACCGAAACAGGAACGGGGTGGGTGCGGTGTGTCACCCCACCCCGTTCGCTCGTCGGCGAGGTCAGCCGGCCAGTTCGCGGATGGCCTTGTACAGCGCGAGGGTCTCTCCTTTGAAGTAACTCTCGAAGTAGGCCTCCGACTTGGCGATGAACGCCTTCATGTCGATGTCCTGCTGCTCGATCACCGTGAACTTCGAGTTTGCGCGGTACTCGTCGAGGATCTTCTCGGTGGCTTCGTCGACGCAGTCGCGGTTCTCCCCACGGATCTCGTGGATGGTCTTCTCCAGCAGGGCGGCCTGTTCGTCGCTCATCTTCTCGTACGTCTTGTCGCTGACGAGGATCCAGTGGATGCCGACGTTGTGGTTGTTGAGGATCGCCACGTTGAGCACCTCGTCATAGCTCGACGAGCGGGTCGCGACGATGGGATTCTCCTGGCCGACGGCGATGCCCTGCTGCAGCGCGGTGTAGAGCTCTTCCACCGCGACGGAGACGGGGTTGGTGACGCCCAGGGCCTTGGCGTTCGCCAGGAAGGCCGGCGAATTGGGGAACCGGATCGGCACACCTTTGAGGTCGTCTGGGCTGCGGACTTCGACATCCTTTGTCGTGAATGTGCGGTTCCCGAAGAACCACCCGTCGACGATCTTGACGCCGGTCGCCTCCTGGAAGGACGAGAACAGTCCTTCTGAGCCCGTGTCGATCCAGTTGAAAGCGTGGTCGACATCGTCGAACGCGTATGCGGCATCGACGACACCGATCGGCTCGTACGTGGAGCTGAGCGCGGAGGCCCCCTGCAGGTCGATGTCGATGTCGCCGGCCTGGACGAGCGGGAAGCGATCCGCGTCGGGACCGAGCTGGCTAGCCGGAAACAGCTCGACCGTGAAGCCGCTGTTGGCCTCCTGGAGACGTTTCTGGAGCAGCTCGACGCCGCAATAGTAGTTCGGCGTCTGCTCGTTCTGGCTGGTCGCGACGGTGAGCTTGACGGTCTCGGTGGTGCCACCCTCCGGGGTGTCCCCACCGGAGCAGCCGGTGACGACGAGGGTGGTTGCTGCGAGCACTGACGCGGCGATTCGGCCTCGGCGCGTCGAGCGGGCTGTGCCCATGGGATTCCTCTTTTCTGCGCACGTCTTCGTGCTTGCGCTGACCTATGATTCGGTGGCCGAGACTGCGGCATCGGGTAGACGACGTTCCTGCACGTAAGGAGGGCGTCGTCAACCACGCTGTCGATGAGACGGCCCGGTGGCAGTGCCGACTCTGGCCGACTTCGTTCACTTCGCAAAGCGATGTCCCGTCGAGTGGAACATGTCCCGGCGGTCGCCGGATGGCCGGTCTTGCCGCTGATGGAACGATCCCCGTGCGCCGTTCCATCGATGCATACGCTGAGCGCGACCAGTCTCCGTGGCAAAAGGCGCAGGAGTGTCCGTGATCGCATCCGAGACCCCACCCGTCCACATCGGCGTCATCGGCGTCGGGTTCATGGGACGTCAGCACATCGAATTCATCCACGCGGCGTCGGGTGCCGAGCCGTCGGCCGTCGCCGATCCCGCCGCTGCGGAAGGGAGCTTCGGGTGTCCGACATACCAGGACGCCGCCGCGATGCTGGAATCCGAGGAACTCGATGCGGTCATCATCGCCAACCCGAACGCGCTTCACGTCGACACCGCGATCAGTTGCCTCGAGGCCGGTGTCGCCGTGCTTCTTGAGAAGCCGGTCGCCGTGGACTACACGCAATCGCTTCGACTCGTCGGCGCGGTCGCCCGTCTGAACGGCCGTCTGCTGGTCGGCCACCATCGGCGCCATCATCCGGCGGTCACGCGAGCCCGCGCTGCGATCCAGGCGGGGGAGATCGGGCAGATCGTCGCGGTCAGTGGGCTGTGGTCCGCTCGAAAGGAGGACGGCTACTTCACGGAGGCACCATGGCACCGGCAGCGCGGCGCCGGCGTGATGCTCATCAACCTCGTGCACGACCTCGATCTGCTGCGCCATTTGTGCGGCGAGGTCACCGAGATCCAGGCGATGGTGAGTTCTCATGCGCGCAACCTAGAGGTCGAGGACACGGTCTCGGTGAACCTCCGATTCGAAGGCGGCGCCGTCGGCAGCTTTCTGGCCTCGGACGCCGGGGTCTCTCCGTGGGGCTGGGACCAATCCACCGAGGAAACCCTCGAGTTCCCGTTCCTTCCCGATGGCATGGCATATCAGGTCGTCGGTACGCGTGGTGCACTGTCCGTGCCGAATCTCGCGAAGTACTCCTATGATCCGTCGGTGTCTGCCGACTGGCATTCCCCCCTTTCCCGCACCTACCTTCCGGTCGCTCCGCGCGGGTCGTTCCACGCGCAGATGGAGCATTTCGTCGAGGTCGCGAGAGGGTCGGCGGAACCGCTCGTCTCGGCAGAGGACGCGGCGCGGACGCTCGCGCTCGTCGAGGCGGGGGCACTCGCGGCGCAGACCGATGAGACGGTCGACGTCGCGCGATTCCGGGCCGACGCCGTCGCTAAAGCGAGCGTGAGCGCCTCGCGAGTCGAGCGGCGCCTGTAATGACTGCGTCGTCAGCTCGAGAGACCGACGTGATCGTCATCGGTGGCGGGCTCGCCGGTCTGGCCGCGACCCACCGACTCGCCGCGAGCGGACTCAGCGTCACCCTCATCGAGAAGCGCGAGCGACTCGGAGGCAGTTCGGCGATGAGCGGAGGCTGGTTCGCCTTGTCCGGCACCGCGATCCAGCGTCGGGCCGGAATCGAGGACTCCGACGCCCGCTTCATCGCGGATATGGTCGAGACGGGCGCGGGATCCGCCGACGAGGAACTGCTGCAACGGCTCGTCGAGCGTCAGATCGACGCCGTCGCCGCGATCGACCGCGCCGCGGGGTGGACGGACGAGCTCAAGATCAGCGCGGGGATGACCGTGCCACGCGCGCATCTGATCCGCATCCGCCATCTGCTCGCGTTCCTCGAGGAGAGGGCGGTGGCAGCGGGCGCGGTCATCCTGCGTTCGCACGCGGCCGACGGGCTGGCCTGGGACGGAGCCCGGGTGTATGGGGTCCGGTCGGCGAGCGGAGACTTGCTCGCGCGTGCAGGGGTGGTCCTCACGAGCGGGGGATTCTCTCGGTCCCGGGAGCTGGTCGAGCTGTTCGTGCCGGATCAGGTCGCGGCCATGCCGTACGGCGGCGTTGGCAACACCGGGGACGGTCTGCGGATGGCCTGGGCGCTGGGCGCTGGTGTGGCCGACATCGGGCACGTTGCCG
Organism: uncultured Actinomycetota bacterium; assembly: GCA_963713325.1. GTDB lineage: Bacteria > Actinomycetota > Actinomycetes > Actinomycetales > Microbacteriaceae > Microbacterium. Next base: position 1,428 of record CAVQLL010000011.1, on the reverse strand, counting down.
GCACCTACGGACAGAGCCCCGAGACGACCGACGACGAGCACGAGCTCCTGACCGCGAACTACCTCGGTGCGATCCTCGTCAACGCCCACGGCGAGCGCTTCACGGACGAGTCGGAGTCGTACAAGGTTCTCGGGTCCGCCGTCCTGGCCCAGCCGAAGAGCATGGCGTATCAAGTTTTCGATTCCGTGGTGCGGGCCTTGTCGAAGCCGGGCGTGCCGCTGTCGGACATGGACCGAATCGAGGAGCTGGGGCATCTGGTGCGGGCACCGACGATCGCCGCGCTCGAGGAGAAGCTCGGGATTCCGGCGGGGCGGCTCGAGCGCACCGTGGAGGCGTACAACGAGGGCGTGTCCGGACGACGTGTTGACCGCTTCGGCCGAACCGGCCTCGTGAACGGCGTCGGTGCGCTCGGGCCCGTCACTGCGCCGCCCTTCTACGCGTACCCCGCAGTGACCGCGATGACCTCGACCTTCGGCGGAGTGAGCGTCGCACCCGACACATCGGTGAAACGCATCGACGGGACGCGCATCGAGGGGCTGTACGCCGCCGGCGAGGTCGTGGGAGGGTTCCACGGCGCCTCGTACATGACGGGCACCGCGCTGACCAAGGCCCTCGTGTTCGGGGTCGAAGCCGCCGATACGATCACTCGGGGCTGACGTGCGCCATCGGCCGGCTCGGAACCCTTCGTAGGTCTCGGATTCGCGGGTTCCGCTCTCGCCTTTCGTTGCGCGGGTCGAGATCGTCCAGCTCGGAGATGATCGCGGACGGCAGCCGGCCCATGTTCACGGCCGCGAGGTTTCTCGCTCTGGCGCGCCGGGCTCGCAGACTTCGCGATCGGGATGATCCCCTTCGCCCGATGCCGGCGAGGGAGCACCTGGTCCGGAGTGCACCCCGCTTGTTCCGCCGGCGTCTCGTGGCCGGAGTTCAGCCTGACCGTCGCTGCGAGGGCCATGCGGGTGTCAACTGTTCGCTTCGCCCGTCAGTCGGTCGGCGGCACGAATCGCAAGCTCGTACCCGAATACGCCCGCGCCGGCGATCACGACGCGCGCGACCGACGAGACGAGAGAGTTCTGATGGGCGGCGTCGCGGGCGTGGATGTTGGTGATGTGGATCTCGACGATCGCGGCATCCAGCATTCGGAGCGCGTCGAGCACCGGTATGGAACGGAAACTGAAGCCCGCGGGATTGATCACGACCGTCGCCTTCTCGCGATAGGCATCGTGCAGCCACTCGACGATCTGGTGCTCCGCGTTGGACTGTGCGAAGAAGAGATCGAACCCCAGCTCGTCGGCGAGCCGGACGCAGTCGGCTCGGACGTCTTCCAGCGTCGCGCTGCCGTACAGCTCGGGCTCACGCTGACCGAGCATGTTCAGATTCGGGCCGTTCAGAACGTGGAGCCTTCTGGTCACGGATGGGTCCTCTCCGGGG
>CAVQLL010000010.1:0-14769 GCA_963713325.1 uncultured Actinomycetota bacterium | reverse complement strand
TCCCGTCACGAACTGGGTCATATCGATGATGTGCGCGCCGATGTCGCCGAGTGCCCCGGAGCCCGCATGCTCCTTCTGAAGGCGCCACGCGAGCGGCATCGCCGGGTCGACGAGCCAATCCTGGCGGTACGCGGCGCGCACCTGCTGCACGGTGCCGACGACGCCTCCGGCGATGAGGTCGCGCAGGAAGGTCACCGCGGGAACACGGCGGTAGGTGAATCCGACCATCGAGCGCACCCCATGCTCGGCCGCTCGGGCGGCGGCATCCGCCATCGCCTCGGCCTCTTCGACCGTGTTGGCGAGCGGCTTCTCGCACAGAACGTGCTTGCCGGCCTCGAGCGCGGCGATCGCGATCTCGGCGTGCGAGTCGCCCGGCGTGACGATGTCGACGATGTCGATGTCATCGCGTGCGATCACCTCGCGCCAGTCGGTCGCCGACTCCGCCCAGCCCCACTTCTCGGCGGCTTCGGCGACGGCATCCGAATTCCGGCCCACGACCACGGCCATCTCGACCGCGTCCGGCAGATCGAACATGCGCGGCGCCTGCCGCCACCCGACCGAATGCGTGGCTCCCATGAAGCCGTAGCCGATCATGGCGACGCGCAGAGTCATGCCAGCACGACCTCGCGCTCGACCGGGACGCGGTTGGTGACGTACCGGCCAGGCCCGCCGTCGACGCCCGGCATGATCTGCATGTACAGCAGGCGCATCGTCAGCACGACCTCGACGGTCAGCTTCTCGCCGGCCTCGGGGGCGTGATCCAGCGGGATCACGACCTCAGGCTTGTCGGCGACGAACCAGAGCGTGTCCCACTGCTCGGGCAGTTCCTCGATGCGGTAGCTCGTGCCATTCAGCTCGAAGCGCAGTTCGTCCTTCGGCACCGGAACGCCGTTGACGGATGCCGCGACGTCGTCGACCGCCGACAGCCAGAGGCTGCGGTACCAGGGAAGCTGCACCGAGACGGCGATGGCGTCATCGCGACGACGGACGTCCTTGTCGGAGAAGAGGGAGTTGTGGGTGGCCATGGTGGGCTCCTCGTTCGGGCAGTGGGTCAGTGGAAGGTGTCGGTGAACGTGTCGTGCGGCACCGGGGGAACCGGCTCGAGCTTCTGCACGGTCGAGGGGCTGTACGGGTGATTCTTCGAGGGCACCGGCTGGTCGGCCGGCGGCATGAACACCGGCTTGCCGTCGTCGCCGAAGTACATGAGGTCGAGGTCGAACGCGCCCTGGTTCTTCTCGCCGAAGCTGATCCAGTTCTCCTCGAAGGGAGCACGGGCCAATTCGTAGCAGCGGAACTTCCAGATCTTCCACTCGCCGTCCTGCTTGAGGAAGTCGATCGCGTACTTGCACCAGACCCAGTGCGCCCAGACCTTCTTGCCCAGCACCTCGCCCGGCGAGTACATGTCGGGGAACTCCTTGGCGACCTCGGGGTCGGTGAGGCCCGACTCGGTGCCGGCCATGAGCCACACGCCCTTCGCGGTCTTGCCGTCCGCGGCGACCTCGATGACGGGAGTCGTCGTGGCGTGCAGGATGAGCTTGCCGACCGGTGACGGACGACCCTGGTGGTAGCGGATCACACTGTCGTACTCGGTGTATTCGCCCGCGTTCGTGTAGCGGGCGCGGATGCCCTCGGTCCCACGCTTGACCCAGAGCGGAATGATCTGCTCGTCCTGGAACGCGTTGTGCAGATACATGTAGCGGTTGAAGACGTTCTCGACCGCGCCACGGTCCTGCGCACGCTGCGCGAGAGAGCGGACAGCCACGACTTCCTCGCGCAGGGTGGCCAGTTCGGCCTGGAGTTCGGTGAGGGATGACTCGACCACGGTGTCCGACATGATTCTCCTTCTGTCCGGCTCAGGCCGGGGTCGCCGTCTGCGCGACGGTCTCTTCGATGGCACGACGCATGAGCACGTGCTGCTTCTTGACCAGATCGATCGGGTCGGTCTCGCCGAGGTCGGAGAACGCGTGGCCCTCCCACTCGCTGGAGAGGTAGCCCTGGTACCCGCCCTCCACGAACTGACGGACGATGCGCGGGATGTCCATCGCGGGCTCGTCGCCGTTCTCATCGATGTCGTAGAACTTGGCGTGCACGTGGAACATCTGCGGCATGATGTCGAGCCATTCCTCCGGTGGCACCAGTCCGTGCATGTTGAACGCGAGGCGCGTGAACGGGCCGAAACGCAGAGGGTCGACGCCCTCCGAGACGAGGAAGTCCTCGAACTTCTGGTTGCGCACGTACATCGGCGTCGGCTCGTGCCAGATCTCGTCCATCACGGGGAAGTACTTCTCGTCCATGCCCATCTGACCGAGCGTGCGCAGCAGCGTCGGCGAGAGCGAGTGCATGGTCGACGAGAAGTCGGCGGTGAAGCCGAGGCGGTCGGACTGCAGCTCGTCGTACATCTCGCGCATCTGCAGGACCTGCGGGTCGTTCGGACCCGACGGGGCGTGGATCTCGTAGCCGAGCTTCTGGTCGTACTTCTCGGCGAGCGGCAGGAGGCTCCGCAGCAGCTCCTTGCCGTGCGAGCGGATGACGATCTTCTTGAAGCCGAGCGTGTGCGCGGTCTTGAGCTGACGAGCGAGGAAGTCGTGCTCCTCGTCGGGCGTCATGTCGCGCTCCTTGCGGCGGCCCATGTCGAGGTTCGTGCCGATCGCGCTGGGCTCGAGCTCGTACCGATCCATGCTGTCGCGCCAGATCTTGACGAATTCGTCGTCGACGTCAGGGTAGGTGCGCAGCATCTGGGCGATGTTGAACTCGATTCCCGGGCCGAGGCCGTGCTCTGCCGCCGCCTGGATCAGAGTCTCAGGGGTGTAGAGCCCCGCGGCGAACTCCGAGGTGAGCGAGTAGAGGGTGATGCCGAGCTTGATCCCGGTGCCGGCGATGCCGTTGTCGTCAGTCATGATGTCTTTCCTGAGCGTGTCGAAGGTCGAAAGTCGGTCAGCCGCGGACGGGCTGGGCCAGGTGGGTGTTCAGGATGCTGCGTGCCTCGGCGGCATCCGTGATCATGCGCGAGCCGGCGTCAGCGGCTGCGGATCGCTGCACCGCCTGCTCGCCGGCGATGATCTCGAACGGGCTCTGCCAGTAGTTCCAGTGCCAGCCTTCGTACTCGCTGGAGATCGCGCCGGAGTACCCGTTCTCGACGAGCAGGCGGATCAGGTCGCGGACAGGAACCGACGGCTCTTCGCCGTTCTCGTCGATGCCGAAGAACTTGCCGTGCACGTGCCGGATCCACGGCATGATCTCCAGCCAGTCGTCAACCCGGGCAGGCCCGAACAGGCCGGTGCCGTTGATGCCGAAGTCGATGCCCAGGTCGGGGCGCCCGTTCTGCGCCGCCAGCCCGATGAACGACCCGAAGCGCTGGCCGTGCTGAGCCTGATCGGCTGGCGGGCCCTGCTCGTAGTAGGTGTCCCACAGGTCGACGACCTTGCCGAGCAGCTCCTCCGACGCACCGCGGCGGCGGTACGCCTCGATCAGCGACGGCGCGAAGCCGCTGACGGTCGCGCCCCAGTCCATCGTGAAGCCGAGGAACGGCGAGCCGACCTTCTCGAACCGGTCGCGCAGCTTGAGGATGCGGGGGTGGCTCGCGTACTGGTCGGCGTGCACCTCGAGTGCCAGTGTGACTCCGTGCGCTTCGGCGATGGGGGCCAGGGCCTCCATCGAGTCGGGCTCGATCGAGATCTGCACCCGTGCGATCGGAAAGCCGAGCTTCGCGGCCGCCTGAATCTGCAGCGTCATGTAGTCGATCAGCTCGTCCTGGGTGAGCAGGCGATCGCGATGGATGCCGATGTCGGCGTTCACCGCGAGCGAGGTCGTCACGAGCCCGACCTCGTCGACGAGGTCGCGGAACCAGCCGGCGAAAGAGTCCTCGATCACCGGGAACCCGCGGAAGCTGGAGAAGCCGATGACCTCGAGACCGGGGCCGTACCCCTCGGCGGCGACCTTGCGGATCAGCCCCTCGAGGTCGTACTCGCGTCCGTGGAACGCGCGGGTGAAGCTGTACAGGGTGACGCCCTGGATGGGGGTGCCGAGGCGTCATGCCGCCACCGCCTTCATGGTCTTGATGTCGTGCTCTTCGATGTGCAGGGTCTCGGTGTCCGAGATGATGATGTACGGGATGTAGAGGGTGAGGTCGACGCGGACCTCGTGTTCTTCGCCGGGAGCGACCGGCAGTTCGCCGGACAGCACGGCCGAGTCGGTGGGGAACCACCACTCCCCCGTCTCGTCGACCAGTTCGGGGAAACCGAACTCGCGGCCGTTCATGCTCCAGCGCAGGGACTCCGTCGGAGCCTCCACTCCGTCGATGCTCAGCTTCGCGCCGGCGATGCACGAGCCCGGCAGTGCGCGGTACCACGGCAGCCGCACCTCGACCGCGGTGCGCGGCCCCGTCGGTCGTGAGCGTGCCCTGCTCGATGATGCGGTCGGGGATCACGATGACCTCCAGGTTCTGGGCCGACGCGGTCGGCCGGACATCTTTGTCATTGTTTCTACACTCTAATGTCTGAATCAGACATAAGCAAGCACGGGCTGCGATCCTTGCAGTTCATCCGTCACCTATGCGCACTTCACATGACCTCCGGCGTGCACATGTGACGGCTGAACCAAACACGACTTCCGTTATCGCAGCGCCTCCGCGATGCGGCGGGCGCCGTTCACGGCGAGCGCGACCCCGGTCAGCGTCGGGTTGCACGCCGTCGCCGTCGGGATGACGCCGTTGCCGGCGACGAACAGTCCTGGCACGTCCCACACTTCGCCCTGAGGCGAGCACACGCTGGAACCGTCGTCGGCGGCGCCCAGGCGGGTCGTCCCCTGATAGTGCAGCGAGGCGCCCAGAGGCATCACGAAGGGACGGTCGTCCAAGGGCTCGCCCACAGCCTTGCCGAGGCGCACGATCTCCTCCTTGCCACGGGCGATCACCTCGTGGTCGCGCGGAGTGAGCTGGTAGTGCACGGTCATCGCCGGCATCCCGTATCCGTCCACGTCGTGGTCGGAGAACTCGACGCGGTCCGAGGCCTGCAGGTCCTTCGCGCAGAACAGGCCGAGCCCCACGATGGAGCCGGGCGCGGCCGGGTCGTCGTCCGCAAGCTTCACCGGCGAGGCGTCCAGCTGCATCACCTGACCGTGGAAGGGCATGTCGTCGGTGAAAGGCACCCACGTCACACCGCTGTACTCGCTCAGACCGGTGGCGGCGCTGCTGTCGCCGGCGTCCGTCGAGGGGAGGTCGCGGATGCGCACGGCGAAGACGATCTGGGCCTGGTCGTTGAGGTAGCGGCCGAGGGCGTCGGGACGGATGCCGGACGCCCAGAGCAGCTGCGGCGTCCGCAGCGCGTCCGCAGCGACGACGACGAATTCCGCGCGGACTTCTGCGCTCTCGCCCGTGCGCCTGTCGGTGACGACGACGCCCGCGGCGCGGCCGTCCTCGACCAGCACGCGCGTGACGAGGGACTCGTCGAAGAGGGTGAATCGCGGGTTGGCGCGGGTGACGTCGCCGAACACGACATCCGACCCCGACCACACGAGGTTGCCGTCCTCCCTGCGATGCACCGCGAGCGGCATCCGCTGCACGCGGGTCGTCGCGATGCGTCCGGCATCCTCGGCCGCGGCCAGCCGTCCGCGGACCAGCGTGGCGTAGGGCGAACTGTCGAACGCGTCGGTCGTCACCCCCAGGAGCCGCTCCGCCTCGGAGAGCAGCTCGTCGAAGCTGCCGTCGGCGTCGAGGATCGCAATCCGCTCGCTGTCGTTCGGCCGTGGGCACGCGCCCGTCCAATGCGCAGCCATGCCTCCGACGTTGCTCGACATGGCCGCCACGGGCAGCCCGTCTTCGCCGTCGACCTGGTAGCCGCTCTCGAGCAGGAACGTGCCCGGTCGGGCGCGTCGCTGCGTGGTCTTGACGATACCGCCGGTGCGATCGGCGCTCTCCTGCGCGTGCGGACCCTCCGATCGCGTCTGCGCGCTGGCGCGTTCGGCGGGATCGGCGATGTTCTTCACGTGCGCACCCGGGGGGTTCGTGACGGTCGGACCGACCTCGAACAGCGCGATCGAGGCGCCCGGCGCCCGCTCGCTCAGGATGCGGGCGTAGGCGGCGCCGGCCGGGCCGCTGCCGACGATCGCGACATCCACCGCCTTCGGGTAGCGGTCCGTCATGCCTGTGCCGCCACGTCGCGGATGTAGCGGACCGACTCCTCGGAGGCAGTCTGCGGGTAGTACTCCAGGCCGATCGGCCCGTCGTAGCCGGAGCCGCGCAGCACCGCCAGCGTGGCCGGCCAGTCCAGCTCGCCGGTTCCGGGTTCGCCACGTCCCGGGTGCGTCCGCCAGCTGGACGTACTTGATGATCGAGCCGGCGTTCGCCAGCTCCGCCTCGATGTCCTCTCCCTCGACGGCCGAGTGGTAGATGTCGTAGAGCACCCCGAAGTTCGGCGAGTCGACTCCGCGGGCGACGTAGACGCCCTCGGAGGTGCGATCCAGCAGCGAGCCGGGGTGGTCCACGCGCACGTTGACCGGCTCCAGGACCAGCGTGATGCCGGAGCCGTCGATCTGCGCGATGGCCTTCTGGTAGATCTCGATGAGCTTGTCCAGCTGCACCTGGCGCTTCCACCCGCCGAATCCGGTGCCGCTTCCGACGACCAGGCGCGGGCGTGCCGAGGAAGTGCGCGATCTCCACGCCCTCGTCGAGCTTGCGGAAGAACTCCGAGTGATCCCACGGCGGGATCATGAACTGCGTGCGCGGCTCGGCGAGCTGGGCGGTCAGCTGCGTGCCGGTCTCGTCGAGCGCCGCCTTGAGTGCGGGCAGGTCCTTGGGCGTCGCCGGTGCGTCGACGCCGGTCGGCCCCCACATCTCGACGGCGGTGAATCCGGATGCCGCGGCCGCGCGCACGCGATCGTGGTAGTCGCCGGCCTCGGTGAAGAGGAGTTCGATGTTGGGTGCGAGCTGGTACATGGGTCGTCCTTCGGTGATCAGAACATCGGATGGTCGTGGGCGGCATGCACAGGGACGTGCTGAAGCGCATCCCCGTGCTCGACGATCCGGCCGCTCTCGAATCGGTAGATGTCAGTCATCGGTGGGGCCGATGCCGTCTGGTTGGGAGATAGATGTTGTCGATAGGATGAGGGGCGTACTCGACGTAGGACGAAGGATCACATCGCCGTGGCCGATCACCCGCTTCTGTCCCGTCTCGACCTCAATCTGCTGGTCGCGCTGGACGCACTGCTCACCGAACGGAGCGTGACGCGCGCCGCCGAGCGCCTGCATCTCAGTCAGCCCGCGCTGAGCGCGTCTCTGGCGAGGCTCCGCAATCACTTCAACGATCCGATCCTGGCTCGCCGCGGCAATGCCTACGAGCTCACGCCGCTGGCGCTGCGGCTGTCGGAGCACACCACGATCGCGCTGGATGCCGCGCGACGCGTGTTCGAGAGCCAGGCGACGTGGACTCCGCACGAGTCGACGCGCGAGTTCTCGATCTACGGCTCCGACTACGGATTCGCCACGATCGGCGCGGCCGTCTCGCGCGTCGCGGCTCGCACCGCGCCGGGCGTGCGGTTCCGCTTCATGCTCCACAACACCCCGATCGTCGACGACGCGGCCAACAGTCTGCGCTCGGTCGACGCGATGGTGATTCCCGCACGGCTACCTGACCGACCTGCCCTACGAGGACCTCTGGCGCGACCGCTGGGTCGTTGTGGCTGATGAGGGCAATGAGCTGGTCGCGGACGGTTTGAGCATGGAGATCCTCGCCCAGTGCCCGTGGGTGTTCACTTACCGCTCGCGCTCGGCTTTCACCTCGGCTGGGCGCCAGTTGCAGTTGCTGGGCCTGGAGCCGGTGGTCGACGTCGTCGTCGAGAGCTTCCTGGCGCTGAACCACTTCGTGGTCGGAACCAAGCGGCTCGGTCTGGTGCAGGCTGCGCTCGCACCTGAGGTCGGCCGCCTCGGCGGCATCCGAATTCTCGAACCGCCCTTCGACGCGACCCCCACGGCGAACGCGCTGTGGTGGCATCCCGTCCACGACCGCGATCCCGAGCACGCCTGGATGCGGTCCATCTTCGTCGAGGCGGCCCGCGAGGTTCAGTCGACCGTCGCCGCGGGTGACCGCTACGTCGAGCCGATCGGCGTCGCGGACGCCTCGATCACCCTTTGAGTCCACCGGCGAAGCCCTGAATGAAGCGCTTCTGGGCGAACATGTAGAACGCCAGGATCGGGATCATCGAGATGATCACGACCGCGAAGATCTTGTTCCACGCTGAGACGAGGCCGCCGACGTAGGTGTACATCGCGACAGGCAGCGTCTGCGTCGTCGAACCGCCGAGGAAGATCAGTGAGTTGAAGAAGTCGTTCCAGACGATCAGACCGGCGAGGATCGCGACCGTGCCGGTCGCGGGTGACATCAGCGGCAGCACGACGCGGAAGAACGCCTGGGTGGGGGTGGCGCCGTCGATGACGGCAGCTTCCTCGTATTCGGTGGAGAGCCCGCGGAAGAAGCTGGCGTAGAGGAACACCGACAGCGGCAGCAGGATCCCGATCCACAGCAGAATCATGCCGATGGCGTTCCCGGTCAGGCCCACGCTGCGGGCTCCGATGTAGAGGGGCACGGTGCCGAGCTGGGCGGGCAGGATGATCGCGATCAGCACCAGGTAGTAGGTCCAGGTCGTCCACCGCCGGGTGCGGCGGGCGATGACGTACGCGGCGACCGAGCCGAACAGGACCAGGCCGAAGATCGCGCCGGCCGTGATGATCACGCTGTTGAGGATGCTCATCGGGATGCTGTTGCGCCCGGTCGTGGTGAGCACCTCGACGAACGCGCTGAAATCGATGCTCGTCGGCGGGGCGACGGCGCTGGTGGTCAGCGCCTCCTGGTCGCTCTTCAGTGAGGTGACGATGAGGATGTAGAAGGGCAGCAGCATCGCCAGGGTGATGATCCAGACGATCACTTCGCGGGCGGCGGTGGCTTTGGTGTAGCGGAACATGACTCAGGCCCTTCCGGCGGCGTCGCGGTCGCGGGTGACGTACTGCTGGAGGATGGCGAAGGCCAGGATGATCACGGTCAGCACCAGCGCAAGGGCCGAGCCGAAGCCGAATTGGCCGAGCGCGAACGCCTGCTTGTAGACCTCGGTCGCAAGCGTTTCGGTCGCGCCCGCCGGGCCGCCGCCGGTCAGAGCGAGGATCTGGTCGAAGATGCGCAGCCCCTGGATGATGCCCAGGGTGGTCGCGATTGCGATCGAGGGGCGGATCGCCGGGACGGTGACGTTCCAGAACCTCCCCCAGATGCCGGCGCCGTCCAGCGCCGCGGCCTCTTCGACCTCGACCGGGACGGAGGCGAGGCCGGCCAGGTAGATGACCATCACGAACCCGGTCTGCTGCCAGACCACCGTGATCAGGATCGCCCAGATCGACCAGGTCGGGTCGGCGAGCCAGACCTTCTGCAACTCCTCGAGGCCGAGGGCGCCGAGCAGCCCGTTCAGCGGGCCGTTGAACTGGAAGATGAACTTCCACACATACGCGACAGCCAGCGGGCTGAGCACGACGGGCATGAAGATCAGCGTCCGCAGGATGTACCGCGTCTTCAGCATCCGGTTGATCGCCAGCGCGAAGAGCAGACCGAACACGTTCGTGAGGATCACCGACCCGAACGCGAGGAACAGCGTGTTCCAGACCGCACCGAGCAGCAGCGGATCGTTGAAGATCCGCACGAAGTTATCGAGCCCGATGAACTCCCAGTCGCCCAGGCCCGTCCAGTTCGTGAACGCGAAGAACCCGCCGGTCAGCGTTGCGACGTAGTGCACACCGATCACCAGGACGACCGCCGGCAGCGCCCACCACCAGTGCCCGTAGCTGATCAGCGACTTCCCCCGGCTGCGTACAGGTGGCGTGCGCCGGGCGCGAGGGGGCACGGTGAGGGTGCGAGTACTGTTCTCGTCGATCGTCACTGTCATCTGCTCTCTGACCTCGTCGTCAGGGCGCCCGTCTGCATCTTTGAGCACCCGCAAATCCACTATCACACGCTTGCGTCGAAATGACACATTAGTTGTAGCGATATCCGGTATAAGTCTCGGCACGGCCTGCGGCCGCAAGCGCACGCCGCCGCGGGTGGAAGGATGCCCGGTGTGACCACTGAGAACGGCGAAGGCGAGCGCGCGGGCGACCCGCTCTGGAGCACATTCGTCGAGCCACCGGATGAGGCCCGCCCCCGCGCATGGTGGCATTGGATGGACGGCAACATCGACCCCGCCGGCATCGTGCGGGATCTGACGTGGCTTCATCACACAGGCGTGCGCGGCGTGCAGCTGTTCGACGGCGGCATGGGAGTCCCGCTCGTGGTGCCGGAGCCGGTCCGTCCAGGAAGCGATTCCTGGACCGAGGCCGTCGACACGGCCGTGCGCACAGCGGATGATCTGGGTCTCGAGCTGGCGGTCGCGACATCATCGGGGTGGAGCGCCGCCGGCGGGCCATGGGTGCAGCCGGCGGATGCGATGAAGAAGGTCGTCTGGGCCGAGGTGCTGGTCGACGGCGGACGCCACGTCCGACAGACCCTCCCTCCTCTGCCGGCGGTGGCCGGGCTGTACCAGGACACACCCCGCTGGGGAGGACCGGATGCAGCAGGCTTCACAGCCGACTGGGTCGTCCTCGCGGTCCCCCACGACGCATCCATGGACACCCTGTCGCCCGCCGCGGTGACGGCATCCGTTCCCGTCGAGGATTGGACCTGCCTCGTCGATGGCTCCTTCGGCGAATCGCTCTCGTTGCCTCGGCATCCGGATGCCTGGTCGAGCGCGTGGATCGAGCAGCGCTTCGACGAGCCCGTCACGGTGCGGTCCGTGGTCGCGGGACTGCCGGGACCACGCGGCTTCGGAGCAGCCCCGTCACCCGACGCAGTGCTGCAGGTCAGCGACGATGGAACGCACTACCGCGAGGTCGCTCGGCTGGATCCCACCACTGTTCCCGCGCGCTCGGCGAGCTTTGCACCGGTCACGGCAAGACGATTCCGGCTGGTGCTCTCGGGGGGCAGCGCCGCCGATGCGCTGCCTCCGATGGCCGAGGGCGTGAGGCTGCCCCCGGTCCTGCGCCGAGCGGACGCGTTCCTGATTTCGGAGTTCGCACTCCGCACCGGCGGTCGAGTCCACCAGGCCGAGACCAAGGCGGGCTTCGGCGTGGTCTCCGACTACTACGACGCCGACACCGACCCGAGCGCTGATGCAGGCAGGATCGACGCGTCGACGGTGATCGACCTCACGCCGCTCACCGTCGACGGCGTGGTGCGGTGGGAGGCGCCACCCGGCCGCTGGCGCATCCTGCGCCTGGGCGCATCCCTCACCGGGCAGACCAACGGACCCGCCCCGGCGGATTCGACCGGCCTCGAAGTGGACAAGCTCGACCGAATGCGCGTCGCGGTCTACCTTCAGACGCATCTGACACGGTTCGGCGACACGGCGGGTGCCGCCGGTCCCTCGCGGTTCGCCGCGCTTCTGAGCGACAGCATCGAGGCCGGGCCGCAGAACTGGACCGAGCGAATCCTCGAGCACTTCAGCTCACGCCGCGGGTACGACCCGCTCCCCTGGCTGCCCGCACTCGCGGGCTACCTCGTCGGCAGCGCCTCCGAGTCCGATCGCTTCCTGTACGACTACCGCCGCACCCTCGCCGAGCTGTACGCAGACGAGTATTACGGCACGCTCTCGGCCGAAGCGCATCGGCGAGGGATGACGTACTACGCCGAGGCGCTCGAAGACGGCCGGCCGCAACTTGGCGACGACCTCGCGATGCGCGCTCATGCCGACATTCCGATGGGGGCGATGTGGACGTTCGACCCCGAGGAGGGGCCTCGCCCCACCTACGTCGCCGATCTGAAGGGCGCTTCGTCCGTCGCCCACGTCTACGGCAAGGCGTGGACCGGCAGCGAGGCGTTCACGTCATTCGGCAAGCCGTGGTCGTGGTCGCCGGCAGCCCTCAAGCACGTCGCCGACCTGCAGCTCTCGCTGGGCGTGACCCGCTTCTGCATTCACACTTCCCCTCACCAGCCGCTTGCCGCTCCCCCTCCGGGCATCGCCCTCGCGCCGTTCCTCGGGCAGTCGTTCACGATCGCCGAGACGTGGTCCGGCATGGCTCGTCCGTGGATCGACTACCTCGCTCGCTGCAGCGCAGTCCTCAGCTCTGGCACGCCGGCGGTCGACTTCGCCGTCTTCGTCGGCGAGGAGGCGCCGGTCACGGCGCTCTTCCATGATGCGATGGACCTCTCCGTGCCGGCGGGCTTCGACTTCGATTACGTCGGCGCGGACGCGCTGGCCGATGTGCTCCGAGTCGAGGACGGTTCCCTCATTTCGCGAGGTGCCGGCTACCGGCTCCTCTACCTGGCCGGATCGTCGCGCCGGATGACGCTGGCCGCTCTCGCGCAGATCGAGCGACTCCTGGATGCCGGGGCCACCGTCGTCGGCATCCGCCCCGAGTCTTCTCCATCGCTGGGGGATGATCCGGCCATGTTCGCAGAGGTGTGCGACCGCCTCTGGGCGTCGGGGCGCATCATCGCCGGGGATCTCGCAGCCGCGGTAGCGAAGTTGGATCTACGACCCGCGCTGGAGATCGAGGGCGGACCTGTCCGCCGGATCGCGCGACGAGTCGACGGCAGGCTGATCACCTTCATCGCGAACCCCACCGCCGAGACTGTCCGACTCCGCCTCAGCGGGGCCGGCAGCGGGAGTCTGGTCGGCTGGGACCCGGTCGAGGTGCGGCGCATTCCTCTGGACCGGGTCGCATCCACCTCATCGGGTCGCTTCGGGTCTACCGTGACGCTCCCTGCGTTCGGCTCGCTCTTCGTGCTCGAGGAAGTGGAGCCGGTCCCCGAGGCGACATACTCCCGCACGGCGCTGCGCGGCGATTGGCACGTGCAGGTCGCCGGCGCAGAATCGGTGGCCACCGCGCCCTCCCCTCGGTTCTGGACCGAGCTCGGCGCCGCGGGGCGAGGCTTCTCCGGCACGGGCGTCTATCGGCACGACTTCACACTCACCGAGACCGACGCGCGCCGCGCCTCCTTGATCGAGTTCGACTCCGTCGGCGACATCGCACGTGTACTCCTCAACGGCCAGGATTGCGGGATCGCGTGGACGCCGCCCTACCGCGTCGACATCTCGTCGGCGGTGCGGCCCGGCGGCAACAGCCTGGAGATCCACGTGGCGACGCCGTGGCGCAACCGCCTCATCGCAGAGGCCGCCGCCTCGACCGGCGAGATCTTCGCGCCGATGACCGAGGTGTACGAGCCGACGGCCACCCCGCTTCCGGCCGGGCTGCACGGCCCCGTGTTCCTCCTCTTCGCCCTCTGATTGCCGGCCCTGGCGCGCCAGACGGGGATCAGTACCCCTATTGCCGCACATAAGCGACCGTTATGTCGGAATGATGCAAATGGTGCGAAGGTTGAAGTGCGGCCCCCGAGCCGAGCCAGCTGCACCGCTGGCGACAAAGACGTCACGAAAGGTTCGAAATGTCACAGCTCTCCACTAGCCGGCACTTCCGGTGGTCGCTCCTTGCGGCACCCGTGGCCGGTGTTCTGATCCTCGCAGGCTGCTCCGGTTCACCCGACAGCGGCGGCGGCGACAGCACGGAGGATCCCGGCACCACTGGATTCTCGATCATGGTCGCGCAGGCGAATGACGCCGACGACTACTACGCGAAGATGGCAGCGGCGTACACCGAAGAGACCGGCGTCGAGATCGAGATGATCCCGTACCCCTCCGACGCGTACAACACCCAGGTCACCACGCAGCTGCAGGCGGGAAACGCCGCCGACATGATGGTCCTCGCACCGGGCACGGGCCAGGCGATCTCGGTCGTCACCCTGGCCGAGGCGGGCTTCCTGGAGCCCCTCGACGAGGCCTCGGCAGGCGTCATCCCCGAGGGCACCGAGAGCCTGTACGAGGTGGACGGCGAGATCTACGGTCAGCCGACCGCGCTCGCACCCGTCGGTCTGATCTACAACGGCGCCGGCGGCGAAGAGGTGGGCATCGAGGCCTACCCCGAGACCTTCGACGATCTGCTCGAGGCGTGCACCACGGCGCGGGACGGCGGCAAGACCTTCACCGTTCTCGCCGGCGCCATCCCGTTCAACACGGGCCTGTTCTCGATGCTCGTCTCGGCGACTCGCGTCTACCAGGCGGATCCCGACTGGAACGAGCAGCGCGCCGCGGGCGACGTGACCTTCGTCGGCAGCGGCTGGGAGGACGTGCTCGAACGACATCATCACGCTGAATGAGAGCGGATGCTTCCAGGACGGTGTCGCGGGCGGTACGTTCGACACGATCACCCAGAATGTCGGTTCGGGCACGTCGCTGACCGCGGCCGTACCGGGGTCCGCGGCGATCTCGATCGGGCAGGGTACGGGTCTGGACCTCACCGTGCAGGCGTTCCCGCCAGCAGAGGGTACGGATCAGTTCACGCTCGCGTCGGCGAACTACGCCTGGGCCGTCAACGCCTCGGCCGAGGATGACGTGAAGGCCTCCGCGCAGACGTTCCTCGACTGGCTCGCCGAGCCCGAGCAGGCTCAGCAGTTCGCCGACCTCTCCGGCTTCGTGCCGATCTCGGGAGCGACCCCGGACAACGTCAACGCCGTGTACCAGCCCATCGGCGAGCTTCTGGAGACGGGCGCCTTCGTCGGTCTCCCGAACGCGACGTGGCCGAACCCGGCCGTCTACGACGCCCTCGGCGTCGGCGTGCAGGGTCTGCTGACCGGTCAGAAGACGACCGACCAGGTCCTCGAGGAGATGGACGCCGCCTGGGGCGAGTAGTCATTCGCTAGACCGCGC
>CAVQLL010000009.1:0-486704 GCA_963713325.1 uncultured Actinomycetota bacterium | reverse complement strand
GCCTGTGGCGCAGCTGGTAGCGCACCTGCATGGCATGCAGGGGGTCAGGGGTTCGAGTCCCCTCAGGTCCACCAACGCAGAGAGCGCCCCGCTTGTCGGGGCGCTCTCTGCGTTTCTGGCGCGGTGAGTCGAACCAGGAAGCCTCGGGATCTACAGGGCGCTGCCTGCGTCGATGAGTGCCGCTGGCTCTTGACCGTTCACCCGTGGCACGGGAGCCTGGAACGACCCCAGGAGGCCTTGATGACCGACGTGACCCCGTTCCTCTGGTTCGACAACGACGCCGAAGCCGCGATCATGTTCTACACCGCGCTGATCCCCGGTTCGGAGGTGGTCTCGATCGGTCGCTATCCCGACGAGGTTCCGGGTATGGGCGGCAAGGTCATGCACGCGCATTTCCGGCTCGCGGGCCGCGATTACTACGCGATGGATGCCGGGCCGCAGTTCCCGTTCACGGAGGCCGTCTCACTGTTCGTCTCCTGCGCCGATCAGGACGAGGTCGATCGCTACTGGGCGGCGCTGACCGCCGACGGGGGACAGGAGCAGCCCTGTGCGTGGCTGAAGGACCGATGGGGGCTGTCCTGGCAGATCGTTCCCGACCGGCTGATCGAGCTCATCCGCGATCCGGATCCGGAGCGATCGCACCGGGCGGTACAGGCGATGCTCACCATGACCAAGATCGACATCGCCGCGATCGAAGCCGCCGCCGCCGGATCGTGAGGCTGCGGCTCCGGATGCTGACCGCCGGATGCCTGGCGGTCGCTGCGGTCGCGGCATCCGGCTGTTCGCCGGCCGCGTCGCCCGGACCGATGCCCACGTACGACGCGACTGCCCCGTCTTCGACCTCGGCTCCGCCGGCCGAGGGCTGGTGGGAGCCATCGGGAGCACCCACCTCGCTCACGACGGGTCTGTCGGCTCCGTGGTCGGTGGTCGCCCTCACGGGCGGCGGGGCGCTCATCTCCGAGCGCGACAGCGGCACGGTCCGGGAGCTCACACCCGCGCGCGAGCTGCGCACGGCGGGAGTCATCGCCGGTGTCGTCTCCGGCGGCGAGTCCGGGCTGCACGGACTGGCCGTATGGCAGGACGAGACGACCGGCGTCCGCTGGCTGTACGCCTACCACGGGGCGTCGGAGGACAACCGCGTCGTGCGGATGCCGCTTCTCGGCGAGCCGGGCGCCCTGAGCCTGGGCGAATCGGAGCCGGTGCTCACCGGGATCGCACGGGAGAACACGCACAACGGCGGCCGCATCGCGTTCGGACCGGACGGGTTCCTCTACGTCACCACCGGCGATGCGCAGCAGAGGGATGCCGCGCAGGACCCGGACGCACTCGGGGGCAAGATCCTGCGACTGACGCCCGATGGCGAGCCGGCACCGGGCAATCCTTTCGACAACGCCGTGTGGACGCTCGGGCATCGCAACGTCCAAGGTCTCGCCTGGACGGCCGACGGCGAGCTGTGGGCCAGTGAATTCGGCCAGAACGCCTGGGATGAGCTCAATCACATCGTCGCAGGTTCGAACTACGGCTGGCCGATCGTGGAGGGGGATGCCGGCGATGCCCGGTTCACGGATCCCGTTGTCGCGTGGACGACCGAGGAGGCCAGTCCGAGCGGAATCGCCGCCGTCGGCAGCACCGTCTTCGTCGCCGGCCTTCGGGGCGAACGACTGTGGGTGGTCGACCTCACGGCATCCCAGACGGCAGAGCAGCCCACCTCGGGACTCGAGGGGCAGGGGCGCCTGCGCGATGTCATCACTGCGCCCGACGGGAGCCTGTGGATCCTGACCAACAACACCGACGGACGAGGCTCGCCGCGTCCCGACGACGACCTCCTGATCCGGCTCCCTATCGCGCCGGCCTCATAGGAGCGCATCGCGAATCGATGCCCACGCGACCGTGCGGCCGACCGGCGCGCTACGGTGAGATCGTGAGCTCCCAGCCGCGTTGTCCGCATTGTCGCCACTTCCTCTATCTGGACTCGCTCACCTGCCCGAACTGCGACGCGGAGCTCGGCTATCACATGCTCTCGCGGCAGTTCTACGGCCTGCGAAACCACCAAGTCGTGATCGAAGACCGCATCTGGTACACCTGCTCGAACCGCGAGTGGGCCTGCAACTGGCTCGTGCGCGATGACGCACCCGCCGGTCGCTGCTTCTCCTGCCGGCTGACACGCACGCGACCCGCCGCGAACGACACCGTCGCCCTCGAGAAGCTCGCCAGCACCGAGGAGGCCAAGCGCCGGCTCCTTCTGCAGCTCGGCAGTCTCGGCCTGCCCATCGTCGGTTGGGACCTCAAACCCGGCGGTCTCGGCTTCGACCTGATCTCCAGCCTCACCGACGGGCGTCCGGTGATGATCGGGCACGCCAACGGCATCATCACGATCGACCTCGCGGAGAGCCTCGACGATCGCCGGGAAGCGCTTCGCGTGCGGCTCGGTGAGCCCTACCGCACGATCCTCGGTCACCTGCGGCACGAGGTCGGGCACTACTACCAGAACGTCCTGCTCACCGACGATGCGAGCTGGAATCGCTGCCGAGCGCTCTTCGGCGACGAGCATGCCAGCTACAAGGACGCGATCAAGCGGCACTATGCGATGGGCGCGCCGGAGGGCTGGCACGAGAACTTCATCTCGGAATACGCCACCATGCACCCTTGGGAGGACTTCGCCGAGACGTTCGCCCATTATCTGCACATCACCGGCACGCTCCAGACGGCGGCCGCGATCGGCATCCGGCTCGACTCGACGGTGACCAGCCTCCGTGACACGGATGTCGTGCCGCGCGAGTCCTACGAGGATCAGCCGATCCAGCGGCTGCTCGCGGACTGGGAGTGGATGTCACAGGGGTTCAACCGCATCAATCGATCCATGGGCTTCCGCGATCTGTACCCGTTCGAGCTGGTCGCGCCCGTGCGCAAGAAGCTCGCCTTCATGCACGAGATCGTGACGCGCGCCCCCCTCACCCTCGAAGAGCAGATCGCCCTCGCGACCCCGTGGGACATGGAGCGAGCGTGACCTCGATCGCCCGCGGGCAGCGCGTGATCGGTGCGGCGACCCACTATGTCGAGAACCAGCCGCCGGTGCGCACCGACATCGACGAGTACACGACCAACGTCCCGCTCGTCGACGCCGTGTCCGCATTCGGCGCCGCGTGGGCGAACGACGGGCTGCGCGAGGCGGGTGAACTGGTCGGCACGCCGTCGTTCCAGCGCGACGCGACCCTCGCCAACGTCCACACCCCGGTGGCCTACGCCCACGATCGGTGGGGATTCCGCCTCGACGAGGTCGAGTACGACCCCTCGTACCACCGCGTGCTCTCCGACGCCGTGGCGCGGGGCGCCCACACGTCCGCGTGGGCCGACCCCAAGCCCGGCGCCGACGTCGCCCGGGCCGCGATGTTCATGCTGTTCGCGCAGGTGGAACCGGGTCACGCGTGCCCCGTGTCGATGACGCACGCGGCCGTCGCCTCGATCAGAGACTCGCCGTGGGTGGCCGACGAGTGGCTGCCGCGGATGTACTCGCGCGACTACGAGCCGCGTCTGACCCCCAATGAGGAGAAGACCAGCGCGCTGATCGGCATGGCCATGACCGAGAAGCAGGGCGGATCGGACGTTCGGGCCGGCACCACCGTGGGCACGTCGATGGGCGGCCACGCGTATCAGCTCACCGGCCACAAGTGGTTCTGCTCCGCGCCGATGTCCGACGGATTCCTCGTGCTCGCCCACACCAGGCGCGGCAACGTCGACGAGGGTCTCAGCTGCCTGTTCGTGCCGCGCCTGCTGCCGCGGGGCATGCGCAACGTCTTCCGCATCCAGCGGCTCAAGGACAAGCTCGGCAACCGCTCGAACGCGTCCGCCGAAGTCGAGTTCGACGGCACGATCGGCATGATCCTCGGAGAGCCCGGCCGCGGCGTCCGGACGATCATCGAGATGGTGCAGCGCACTCGGCTGGACTGCGTGCTCGGCACGGCCGCCGGCATGCGTCAATCGGTCGCCGAGGCGACCTGGCACGCCCGCGGTCGCTCCGCGTTCGGCAAGCTCCTGGTCGACCAGCCGGCGATGACCGCCGTGCTCGCCGATCTCGCGCTCGAGTCCGAGGCGGCGATGCTCACCGGGCTGCGGCTTGCGCAGGCGTTCGGGGCGGACGCATCCGACGCCGACATCGCACTGCGACGGCTCGCGACGCCCGTGTCGAAGTACTGGGTGACCAAGCGAGGCCCGCATCACGCGTATGAGGCGCTCGAGTGCCTCGGCGGCAACGGCTACACCGAGAGCTTTCCGCTCGCGCGCCGGTATCGGGAACAGCCGGTGATGGCGATCTGGGAAGGGTCCGGAAACGTGATCGCGCTGGATGTGCTGCGCGCGCTCACGCGCGACCCGGATTCCACCACGGCGTTCGCCGCGGAACTCGACACCACCGCCGGTGCGTCGTCGATCCTGGACGCGCACGTCGCCCGCACGCTGAAGCTGCTCGATGACATCGCCGACGCAGAGTCCGCGGACGCGCAGTCCCAGGCGCGGCTCCTCAGCGAGAGCCTTGCCGTCGCGTTCCAGGCCTCCCTGATGCTGCGTCATGCGCCCTCGACCGACGCGGAGGCCTTCATCGCGGCGAGGCTGGGGGAGGACCGCGCAGCTCAGTACGGCGCGCTCCCGCGCGGAACGGATGCCGCGGCCATCGTCGCGCGGCACTGAGCCCTCGCCCCGAGCCCTCGCTCGGGAGGGCGCTTAGGCTGACGGGGTGGACTCGGTTCGGCGGATTCTCGGCGCAGCCGTCGTCGGCGCCATCGTGCTCCTCGGCGCGGCCGCGCCTTCGGCGCTGGCCGCCCAGGGCGTGGGCCCGAGTTCGCCGGCGTCGGAAGACTCGGGCACCGTGCGGGTCGTGGCGGCGACGGATCGCAGCGCCGAGGCGCGGGACCGGGTGGCGGCCATGTCGACGCGGGAGAAGGCCGCGAGCGTCGTCATGGGGCATATCCCGACCTCGGATGCCGCAGCACTCGCGAGCTACATGACGGGCACCGGCATCGGAGGTTTCATCCTGATGGGTGCCAACATCCCGGCCACCGAGGCGCAGCTGCGGCAGGTGACCGCATCGCTGACCATCGATGCCGACCTGCCCCCGTTGATCGCGATCGACCAGGAGGGCGGCGATGTCTCGCGCCTGTCCTGGGACGGATTCCCGTCGGCGGTCGCGCTGAAGGACCAGCCCGCCGAAGCGACGCGGGATGCGTTCGCCGGCCGTGCCGCGCTGGTGCAGCGCGGCGGGATCGGGGTCAACCTCGGCATCGTGGCGGACGTCACCGATGACACATCGATGTTCATCTACCGCCGTGCGCTCGGGACGAGCCCCGCGGCGGGCGCCGAGCGCGTGGGCGCCGCAGTCGTCGGCGAAGGCGACCAGGCTTTGTCGACGCTCAAGCACTTCCCGGGTCACGGCGGGGCTCCGGGCGACTCGCATTCCGGCATCCCGTCGACGGTCATGTCGAAGGACGAGTGGGCGGCGACCGACGGACAGCCGTTCCAGGCAGGCATCGACGCGGGCGCGCAGATGCTGATGTTCGGCCACCTCGCCTACTCCGCGGTCGACTCCGCTCCGGCGACCCTCTCCGCCGAATGGCACCGCATCGCGCGCGAGGAACTCGGGTTCACCGGCGTGATCATCACGGATGATCTGGGGATGCTGCAGGCCTCGGGTATCGCCGGCTATCAGGATCCGGTCGGCAACGCAGTGGCGGCTCTCGCCGCCGGCAACGACATGGTGCTCGCGGTCATGTTCTCCTCTGCCGACTCGGCGCCGCGCATCGTCGACGGCATCGTCGCCGCCGTCGAAGCCGGCACGCTCCCGCCGGAGCGCCTCGACGACGCGGCCCGGCGGGTGACGGCCGCACGGCTGAACGTCGCGGCTCAGGGACGCGGTCTCGTGCCGTGCACCGACTGCGCACCCGTCGACTGACCGCGCCGGCGCCTCAGGTTCTTCTACTCCGCGACCGGCTCGATCAGCTCGGGGGAGTTGTTTCGCACGTTGCCCACGGCCTTCGACACGACATGATCGTCGAGCGTGTCGGCGACCGCGGGAGCGGCATCGATCGCGGCATCCAGCACGTCACGGACGTTGTCCGTCGTCGGATCGAGCCACGCATCGGCGTGATCGGGGTCCAGGAACAGCGGCATGCGGTCGTGGATCGAGCCGAGGTGACCGATCGAGTCGCGCGTGAGGATCGTGAAGCTCAGCATCCACCGTGCGGGATCGTCATCGGCCAGCGCAGGGTCCTTCCACCACTCGTAGAGTCCGGCCATGAACAGCGGAGAGTCGTCGGCGGGGTGGATGTAATGGGGGATCTTGACCCCGTCCACGAGCTTCCACTCGTAGTAGCCGGAAGCCGGGACCACCGCGCGCCGCTTCTCGAGCGCCTTGCGGAACATCGGCTTGTCCTCGAGCTCCTCGGAGCGGGCGTTGAAAGCGCGCGCGCCGATCTTGGGATCCTTGGCCCATGCGGGCACGAGGCCCCACCTTGCGGTCTCGAGGCGCCTCGTGGGCGGCTCCGTCTTGGCGGAGTCGATCACGATCGCGACCGGAGCGGTCGGCGCCACGTTGTACGACGGCTCAGGCAGGTCGTCGCTCTCGAGGTCGACCCGCAGCACGCCGACGAGCTCGGATCCCACGCTGGCCACGACGAATCGTCCACACATGGCACAAGCCTACGCGGGCTCGCCGACACCGCCCCGGGCGCTCAGCGCTCGAGGACACCGACTTCTTCGAGCCGCTCGACGAGTCCGGCGCCGTCCGATTCCGTGACCCACGGCACTGCGGCCGCCGAGTGGTCGTCCACGACCGTGCGGCCACCGGCGAGCACGGCCTCCGCGGGGGACAGTCGCCGGATCGCGACAGCCGCGACATGGTCCGGATGCTCGCTGGCGAAGTTGGTGTAGATCTCGTCATCGTGCTGGCCGTCGTCGCCGATGAGCAGCCACTTCATGTGCGGGAACTCCGAGGCGAGCCGCTGCAGGTTGGAGAGCTTGTGCGCCTTGCCGCTGCGGAACCATCGATCGTGGGTCGGACCCCAGTCGGTGAGCAGCACCGCGCCGGGCGGAAAAAGGTGGCGCCGCAGGAACCGGATCAGCGTCGGCGCGACATTCCATGCCCCCGTCGAGAGATAGATCACCGGCGTACCCGGTGCATCGCGCACGAGCCGCTCCATCAGCACGGCCATCCCCGGTACGGGCTGGCGGGCGTGCTCGTTCACGACGAAGGAGTTCCACGCGGCCAGGAGCGGTCGTGGGAGTGCCGTGACCATGACCGTGTCGTCGACGTCCGAGACGACGCCGAAGCGGACGTCCGCTCCGACCACGAACACCCGGGTCTCCACGGGTTCGCTTCCCTCGACGGACATCGTCAGGGACTGCCATCCGGGTTCGAGCCGGGCGTCGATGACCGTGTCGATGACCCCGCCTCGATCCGAGACGACCTCGTGCGTCGCGTCGCCGATCACGATTCGCACCTGCGCGAACCCCACAGGCACTGCGGCGAAGCTGCGCCACCCGCGAACGCTCTCGTACTCCGCCGACCCGGATGTGGGCACCGGCGGCACGATCAGCACACGACCCAGGACCCGCACCCACTCGGGGCCGCCGTAGCCGGGAAAGGGTGTCACGGCGGGGGTCAGGCCGCGGGCGCGTGCCCGGCGCTCGCGCCAGGCGTGGAATCGGTACTCGAGCCGGGCGAGCCACAGCACGTTCGCGCGCGCAGGCGTCGTCGCGGTAGGGGGCATCCCCTCAGTCTTTCATGTCCTCCGGGGTGGTCACGGTCCCGGTCGTCATGTCCGGATCCTCTCCGTCGGGCTGCAGATGCTTGCGCTCGGCCCGCTCGATGACCTTCTTGCTGACGAAGACGAGCAGAAGGAACAGCACGATGATGCCGACGAAGATGTACCCGGCGAAGTGCAGCCGGTCGGCGAGCTCACGGTAGGTGCCCGCGGCCAGCGCCGCGACCGTGACGTAGAGGCTCGCCCAGATCACGCACGCGGGAATCGTCCAGGCGAGGAAGCGCCGATACGAGAATCCGCTCATGCCCACCGTGAGCGGCACGAGCGAGTGGAGCACCGGGAGGAATCTGGAGACGAAGATGGCGGGGCCGCCGCGCCTGCGCAGATACCGCTCCGACCGTTCCCAATTCTCGTCGCCGATCCGCCGGCCGAGACGCGAATGGCGGATCTTCGGACCGAGATAGCGGCCGAGCCAGAATCCGATGCTCTCGCCGATCAGCGCCCCGATCACGACGGCGATCGCCAGGATGACACCCTCGAGGGGCGTTGCCACGGCCGTTCCGGCGATGATGACGACGGTGTCTCCGGGGACGAACAGTCCCACCAGTACGCTCGTCTCCAGCATGATCGCGAGCCCGGCCAGGATCGTCCGCAGCACGGGGTCGACGCTCTGGACGGCGTCGAGCAGCCATGTGAGGAACTCGTTCACACCACGAGCCTAGAGCGGCTGCCCCGCCCTCTAGCCTGGGATCATGTCGGAGTCGCTGATCGCCCAACCGCTGGGCAGCTGGCCGGATCCGGCATCCGTCTTCGCAATCATCGCCGAAGACTCGCAGCACTGCTTCTGGCTGGATGCCGGACCGGACGCCGCATCCGGCTGGAGCTGGCTCGGTGCGGGCGAGGTCGAGCACAACCCGCACCGCGTTCGCGACGTCTCGCTCACAGATCCGGCAGCCGCGCCTGCGTGGGAGGCGGGGCGGTTCCGCGGCGGGTGGGTCGGCTGGCTCGGATACGAGGATGCCGCCGCCCGCGCAGGGGCACCCGTGAGTGTCGACGACGCGGAAGTGCCCCCCGAGCAGTGGCTGCGGGTGGACCGCTTCGTCGCGTTCGATCACGCGCACCGCCGTGCCTGGGCCGTCGCCCCCGCTGACGAGGTCGTCGCGTTCGCCGAGCACGTCACCGGGTCGACGTCCGAGTCGATTCCCGGTGACCCGGCGGCGACGCAGGCCCGGGGCCGGCACGAGCCCGGCGCGTACGCGGCATTGATCGAGCGGTGCCGCGACGCGATCCGCGAGGGCGACGCGTACCAGCTCTGCCTGACGACGAGGTTCACCGTTGCGGCATCCGTCGATCCGATGGCGACCTACGCGCGCTTGCGGAGGCTGACCCCCGCCCACCACGGCGGTCTCGTGCGCTCGGGCGAGTTCGCCCTTGCGAGCGCGAGCCCCGAGCGATTCCTCGAGGTCGAGGACGGGATCGTCCGCACCCGCCCGATCAAGGGCACGCGCCCGCGGGGCGCCGATCCCGCCGCCGACGCCGCGCTGGCGCAGGAGCTGCGCGCGAGCGACAAGGAGCGCGCGGAGAACGTCATGATCGTCGACCTGATGCGCAACGACCTCTCCCGAGTCTGCGAGCCCGGCTCCGTAGGGGTCGACGGTCTGCTCGAGGTCGAGTCCTATCCCGCGGTCCATCAGCTCGTGAGCACCGTGTCGGGCACACTCACGCGCGGCGTCACGGTCGGCGAGCTGCTGGACGCGACGTTCCCCGCGGGCAGCATGACCGGCGCGCCGAAGCTCTCGGCGATGACGATCCTCCACGACCTGGAGCGCGGTCCTCGCGGAGTGTTCGCAGGGTGCTTCGGCTGGGTCGGCGACGACGGCGCACTCGATCTCGCGATGGTGATCCGCTCGATCGTCATCCACCCGCGATGGGGCGTACGTCGGTGCAGGCGGAGGCATCACCTGGCGGTCGGATGCCGCGGCCGAAGTGGCCGAAGTCGGCGTGAAGGCGCGAGGACCGCTGGCGGCGATCGGCGCCAGTCTGCCTCCCGGCTGGTGACGGAAACGGTCGGGTAGCCTAGAAGCCGCGCTCAGCGCGCCTCGCAACCCCACGATTGGCACCACTCCGTGAGTCAGACCCTTCCGCCCGACACCGCCGCGCCCGCCGAGGGCGGGTATGACGCGTACGCCATCCAGCAGAAGTGGCAGGCGCGCTGGGCCGAGGCCGATCCGTTCCGCGCGGGAGGCGACGAGGACACCCGCCCCCGCAAGTACGTGCTCGGGATGTTCCCGTACCCGTCGGGCGACCTGCACATGGGTCACGCGGAGAGCTACGCCTACGTCGACGTCGTCGCGCGCTTCTGGCGCCACCGCGGCTACAACGTCCTGAACCCGATCGGGTGGGACTCATTCGGCCTGCCGGCTGAGAACGCGGCGATCCAGCGCGGCGCCGATCCGCGTGAGTGGACGTACGCGAACATCGAGCAGCACAAGAAGAGCTTCCGCGAGTACGGCTCGTCCTACGACTGGTCGCGGATCCTGCACACGAGCGACCCCGAGTACTACCGCTGGAATCAGTGGCTGTTCCAGCGTCTGTACGAGCGCGGACTGGCCTACCGCAAGGAGAGCCCGGTCAACTGGTGCCCGAACGACCAGACGGTGCTCGCGAACGAGCAGGTCGTCGACGGCCACTGCGAGCGCTGCGGCGCCGAGGTGATCAAGAAGAAGCTGACCCAGTGGTACTTCAAGATCACCGATTACGCCGACCGGCTGCTCGATGACCTCAACCAGCTCGAGGGGTTCTGGCCGCAGAAGGTCATCCGCATGCAGCGCAACTGGATCGGCCGTTCGGTGGGCGCGGACATCGAGTTCGAGATCGAGGGTCGCGAAGGCCGGGTCACGGTCTTCTCGACGCGCCCCGACACGCTGCACGGCGCCACCTTCTTCGTCGTCGCGCCCGACAGCGACCTGGCGGCCGAGCTCGCGGCGGGTTCGTCGGCCGAGGTGCGCATGCGGTTCCAGGATTACCTGGAGCGGGTCCAGCGCGAGACCGACATCGAGCGTCAGAGCACCGACCGTCCGAAGACGGGCGTCTTCCTGGATCGCTACGCGATCAACCCGATCAACGGCGAGCGGCTGCCGGTCTGGGCTGCCGACTACGTGCTCGCCGATTACGGGCACGGCGCGGTCATGGCCGTCCCCGCGCACGATCAGCGCGACCTCGACTTCGCGCGCGCCTTCGACCTGCCGGTGAGGGTCGTCGTCGACACCACCGCGCCGATCACCGGCGCGATCCCTGTGATCGAACTGGACGACGACGGCGTGCCGATCGATCCGGGCACCGACGAGGCGTCGCTGGATGACCTCGACCCGGCGAAGACGGGCGTCGCCCTCACGGGTGAGGGCCGGATGATCAACTCCGGACCGCTGGACGGGCTCTCCAAGCGCAACGCCATCGCCCGCGTCGTCGAGCAGCTGGCTGCGGCGGGAACGGGCCGCGCCGCCAAGTCGTACCGCTTGCGCGACTGGCTGATCTCGCGTCAGAGGTTCTGGGGCACGCCGATCCCGGTGGTCCACACCGAGGACGGACGGATCGTCCTCGTTCCCGACGAGCAGCTGCCGCTGACCCTCCCCGACGCGAAGGGGCTCGACCTCGCGCCGCGGGGCACGTCGCCCCTGGGCGGAGCGACGGAGTGGATGCAGACGGTCGACCCCGAGACGGGCGAGCCGGCGCTGCGCGACCCCGACACGATGGACACGTTCGTGGACAGCTCGTGGTACTTCTTGCGTTTCTTCGCCCCGAACAGCGCCGACGTGGCGTTCCCCACGCGCGAAGCCAACAAATGGGCGCCTGTCGATTCCTACATCGGCGGCGTCGAACACGCGATCCTGCACCTGCTGTACGTCCGGTTCATCACCAAGGTGCTCTTCGACATGGGGGAGGTCGAATTCACCGAGCCGTTCTCCACCCTGATCAACCAGGGCATGGTGCTGCTCGGCGGGTCGAAGATGTCGAAGAGCAAGGGCAATCTCGTCGAGTTCGCCGCGAGCATGATCGACCCGGGCGCGGATGCCGTCCGCGTCGCACTCGCGTTCGCTGGACCCGTCGAGGATGACATCAACTGGGAGGACGTCTCCACGACGGGCGCCCAGAAGTTCCTCGCGCGCGCGTGGCGGGTCGCGAAGGACGTCACGAGCGCGCCCGACGTGATCTGGGCCGAGGGCGACCCGGCATTGCGGCGCGTCACGCATCGCGTGCTGGCCGACGCGCCCGGACTCGTCGAGCAGACCAAGTTCAACGTCGTCGTCGCGCGCCTCATGGAACTCGTGAACGCCACGCGCAAGGCCATCGACTCCGGAGCCGGTCCGGCGGATCCTGCGGTGCGTGAAGCCGCCGAGGCGACGGCGATGATCCTCGACCTGTTCGCACCGCACACGGCCGAGGAGATGTGGGAGATGCTCGGCTACGAGCCGTTCGTCGGTCTCGTGACGTGGCGGCAGCCCGATGCGACGCTCCTGGTCGAGGACACGGTGACATCGGTCATCCAGATCGACGGCAAGGTGCGGGCGACGCTCGAGGTGCCGGCCCGGATCGATCCGGCCGAACTCGAGGCACTCGCACGCGCCGACGCACGCGTCGAGCGTGCGCTGGCCGGCCGCGCCATCACGCGCGCCATCGTGCGCCCGCCGAAGGTCGTCAGCTTCAGCACCAGCTGATCCTCCCCAGGCGGAGCCTGCGAGGACAGATCCACCGGACGACGCCTCCGCGCGGCCTTCTCGGCAGGGCTGTCCTACGTTCGGGCGTGTGTCGACCGCCGCGGACCCACGCAGTGGCGCCGCGAACCCGCGCATGCGCCTGGGCCTCGGGGCTGCCATCGTCGTCGTGCTCATCGCGTTGACGGTGACGGTCGCGATCGGCATCCTGCGTGGCGCCTCCTCTCCGGTCGAGTCCGTGACGGTCGACGAAGGCGGCGGTGAGCGCGATCCCGTGACGGCGGAGGCGGTGTTCGTGCACGTGTCCGGCGCCGTGGCCGCGCCGGGTCTCTACGTCCTGGACGAAGGTGCGCGGGTGGTCGACGCGATCTCGGCCGCCGGGGGGTTCACGCCCGGCGCCGACGAGCAGGGAGTCAACCTCGCACGCCCCATCAGCGACGGTGAGCAGCTGCACGTGCCGACAATGGGCGAAGTGCGCGCGCCCGCCGGTCCGGAGTCGGCCGGCGACGGGCGGGTCAACCTCAACACCGCCGACGCCGCCGCACTGGACACGCTTCCTCGAATCGGCCCCGCGATGGCCCAGCGCATCATCGACTGGCGCGATGCCAACGGGCGATTCACGAGCGTCGAGGATCTCCTGGCGGTGCCGGGAATCGGCGACAAGATGCTCGAGACCCTTCGCGATCTCGTGACGGTGTGATCGTGCGGCGTCAGAGGTGGGCGCGCCTGCGGCTCGCTCCGGTCGCGCTCGGCGCATGGGCGGCCGCGCTGGGTGCGACCCTCGCTCCGGCGGCCGCCGGCACAGTAGCGGCGACCCTGTGGGTCGTGTGCCTGTCTTCTCTCGTCGCGATCGCGGCGCGCGGCCGCGCCGCCCGGAGTCGCCGCGGCCGTCGAGGGCATGCCCTGGTTGTCGTCGTGCTCCTGACGGCCGCAGCCGCGGCCGCGGCATCCCACGTCGCACTCGCACAGCCTTCGCGCGTCGCCGCGGAAGGATTCGCCCTCGGCGGAGGACGCGCCGTCGTCGTGCACGCGACGATCGTCGGCAAGGTCGAGAACCGGGCGACGGGCGAGTGGGTCTTCGACACACGCGCGAGCCGGATCGAGACGGGCGCCGTCGGTGAAGCCGTCGACTTCGAGGTCTCGATCCGCGTCCTGCCGCCGGACGTCGATCGGCCTGAGCACCTCGATGTCGGCGCGGCCGTCCAGGCGCGCGGCACCGCCCGCGCGGCGCCCATGGGAGACCGCGCGGTTCTGGCCGTCATCGCCTCGCGCGGCGTGCTCGTGACCGCGCCGCCGGAGGGGATGCTCGCTGCCGCCGCCGACCTGCGTGATCGGCTCATCCGCTCCGCCTCGGGGCTGCCCGCACCAGGCGCGGGCCTGATCCCCGGGCTGGCGGTCGGCGACACGTCCGCCGTGGCGCCGGATCTGGATGCAGCGATGAAAGAGTCGTCGCTGTCGCATCTGACTGCCGTATCCGGCGCGAACTGCGCGATCGTCGTCGGGCTCGCCTTCGGTGCGGTCGCGGCCATCGGCGGTTCGCGCCGCGCGCGAGTCGGAGCGGGCGTGGTGGCGCTGAGCGGCTTCGTCCTACTCGTCACCCCCGAGCCCAGCGTCGTGCGTGCCGGGGCGATGGCCGGCATCGCGATGCTCGGCGTGCTCCTGGGCCGGACCGGCGCAGGCATGGCCGTCCTCTCGCTGTCGGTCACCGCGCTCCTGATCGCCGACCCGTGGCTGGCGGGATCGCTCGGCTTCGCCCTCTCCGCAGCCGCCACGGCGTCGCTCCTGCTGTTCGCCCGCCCGCTTGCCGCGGGACTGGAGCGTTCGATGCCGCGTGCCCTGGCTCTCGCTCTGTCGGTGCCGCTGGCCGCGCAGCTCGCCTGCGGCCCGCTTCTGGTGATGATCACGCCCAGCGTTCCCCTGTACGGCGTGGTCGCCAATCTCCTGGCCGCCCCTGCGGCGCCGGTAGCGACGATCGTCGGATTGGCGGCGTGCCTGTCGGCACCGCTGCCGTGGATCCAGTCCGGTCTGACGGCGATCGCCTGGATCCCGGCATCCTGGATTGCCGGCACGGCCCAGACGTTCAGCGCCCTTCCCGGCGACCAGATCCCCTGGCTGGAGGGGTGGCCCGGTGTCGTCGCATCTGACGCTGGTGAGCGGCGCCGTCGTGATCGTGATCGCAGTGAGGCGCGCGGGATCGCGCCGGCTGCGTCTGGCGCGGGCCACCTCGGGACTCATGCTCGCGGTCGTCGTCGGTGTGATCGCCGGGGGAGCAGCGCTCTCCTCTGCGGCCGGCCGGTGGACCCTGCCCGCACAGTGGAGCATCGTCGCGTGCGACGTCGGCCAGGGCGACGCGGTGCTCGTGCGGTCAGCGGGTGCGGTCGCGCTCATCGACACCGGCCCCGATGTGGCGCTTCTGACCGCCTGTTTGTCTCGCATCGGCGTCGAGCGGATCGACCTGCTCGTACTCACCCACTTCGACCTCGACCACGTGGGCGGTCTCGACGCCGTCGTCGGGCGAGTCGTGACCGCGCTGCATGGTCCGGCCGAGGCATCGGACGCCTCGCGCGTGCTGTCCCGGCTTCAGAACGGCGGAGCCCGAACGCTGATCGCGCGCGCGGGCCTGCACGGGACTCTCGGCGACGCGCACTGGAGGACGCTCTGGCCGCCCGCGCAGAGCCGCGCGTTTCCGGCCGGCAACGATGCGAGCGTCGTGATCGAGGTGCGCGGCGGCGGCGTGCCTTCAGCGCTGTTCCTCGGAGACCTCTCGGCCGCTCCGCAGCAGGCGCTGGCCGCATCGGGGCTCCTCGATCCGCCCTACGACCTCGTGAAGGTCGCCCACCACGGCAGCGCCGACCAGGAGCCGCGCCTCTACGAGCAGGCCCGTCCCGCGGTCGCGCTGGTGACTGTCGGCCGGGACAACACGTACGGGCATCCACGCCGCGAGATCCTCGACGCGCTTCATGCGCTCGGTGCTCGGATCACCCGCACCGACGAGCAGGGACTCATCGCTGTCTGGCGCGACGGTTCCGACGTGCTCATATGGCGCGAGCACGCAAGCGACGTCGCGGGCGCTGGGTAGGCTGGGGGCATGGCGACGACCGCGCGACGCACCCCTGCGAGCCGGGCGCGACCGACCATCCCGCAGGTCTCCTGGCGGGCGCCGCAGCCGGCTCCGATCGTGCTCGTGTCCGGTCCGGAGGAGGTCTGCGCCGAGCGGGCGATCGCCGGCATCCGCGATTTTCTCCGCGCCGAGGATCCGAGCCTGGAGGTCACCGATCTTCGTGCCGACGACTATGAGGTGGGCACCCTTCTCGCGGTCACGTCGCCATCCCTGTTCGGGGAGCCGCGCCTCGTGCGGGTCACCGGCGTGGAGAAATGCTCGGATGCGTTTCTGGCCGAGGCCGTGTCATACCTGTCGTTTCCGCAGGACGGGGCGACCGTCGTGCTTCGGCACACCGGGGCGACCGTGCGGGGCAAGAAGCTCCTCGACGCGGTCCGCGCCGGCGACGGCGGCGGGATCGAGATCGCCTGCCCGGCGATCAAGCGCGACTCCGAGCGCTTCGACTTCGCCGCCGGCGAGTTCTCCACGGCGCGCAAGCGCGTCGCTCCCGCGGCGCTGCGCACCCTGGTCTCGGCATTCGCCGACGACCTCACCGAACTGGCTGCCGCATGCCAGCAGCTCATCTCCGACGTCCCGGGGGACGTCACCGAGCAGATCGTCGAGCGCTACTACGGCGGGCGCGTGGAGATCTCCGCTTTCGCCGTCGCCGACACCGCGATCGCCGGCCGCTACGGCGATGCGCTGATCTCGCTGCGCCATGCGCTGGCATCGGGCGCGGATCCCGTGCCTGCTCGTGGCGGCGATCGCTTCGAAGCTTCGCACGATGGCACGTGTGGGCGGCCATCGCGAGTCCTCAGCCGCTCTCGCCGCCCGGCTCGGACTGAAGGACTGGCAGGTCGATCGCGCCCGCCGTGACCTCTCCGGCTGGTCCGATGCGACCCTCGGCATGGCGATCCAGGCGGCCGCCCGTGCGGATGCCGAGGTGAAGGGCGGCTCACGCGACAGTGTCTTCGCGCTCGAACGGCTCATCACCGTCATCGCGACGCGAGCCCCCTTCGGTTCGGAGTAGCGGGTCGCCGCCGTCCCGCGCCGCCGTTTCTCAGCGGGCCGCCTCAGCGCACTCGGAGCGCGGCGAATGACGAAAGCCCGCCCCTCGAGGGACGGGCTTTCGAGAGATTCCGGGGCTCAGAGCGCCGCGACCTGCTTCGCGATGGCCGACTTGCGGTTCGCGGCCTGGTTCGCGTGGATGACGCCCTTGCCGGCGGCCTTGTCGAGCTTCTTCGTCGCCTTGGCGAGCGACTTCTCGGCGGCGGCCTTGTCGCCGGCGGCTACGGCCTCGCGCGTGCGGCGCACCTCGGTGCGAAGCTCGCTCTTGACGGCCTTGTTGCGCTCGTGAGCCTTGTCGTTGGTCTTGTTGCGCTTGATCTGCGACTTGATGTTTGCCACGTTTGTAGACGGTCTTTCGTTCGGAGTGTTCGATGTGAAGTGCCGAGTGGCAGTAGAGGGATGCCGCACGACGATCGTGAGGGAATGAAACCCACACGCAAGCCAATCACCGAGTCTATCAGGTCTGTTCCATCGTCGTGATCGCGAGGCCGAGGAGCGCGTTGAAGACGCGGGGCCGCATCACCGTCACATGGTGGGTCGTGCGGGGCACCACGATCAGCTCGGCGTGCTGCGCCACCCGCATGAAGAGTCGCTCATTGACGCGCAGTTGGTCGAACTGTCCATTGATGAACCAGAGCGGCACGTCAATGCGATGCAGCGCAGCGAGCAGGTCGAGGACCGAGAGACTTCGCAACGCGATGTCCTGGGCGTCCAGCGCATAGCCGCCGGCGCCGAAGTCCGCGCGTGTCTCATTGGGGAGGATGCGATCGAGCATGCGGTTCGTGAGCCACATCCCGCGATCGGGCAGCGAGTCGAACCCGCGTGCCAGCACCCGATACGTCTGGAGGCCGAACCCGCGGGGAATCGACGTGCACGACGCCGCGATGAATCCGGCGACCGGGGGCGGGTCCTTCGCCCCGACGTACTCGATGCACAGCAGACCGCCCATGGAGTGACCGGCGAGCAGCACCGGACCGCGGGTCGCCGCATCCCGAACAGCTCCGTCGATCGTCGCGAATGCCGACTCGAGGGTGAACTCCTCAGCCATCCGCGTGCCATGACCCGGGAGATCGACCGCGTTGACGGGGTTGCCGCGCTCCTGCATCGCGGCCACCTGCGCGCGCCACATGGTGGCGGACGTCCGGATGCCGTGCACGAGCACCACCTGGACGACCATGCGTTTCAGGATATGGGGGCGGTAGAGGGTGACGCTCAGGCGGAGCGCTCCGCCCCGTACAATTCAGTGGATATGTCACCGCGCGCCCTGAAGCCCCTCGAGCCGTCCGCGACCCCGCCTGAGCTGATCCGCAACTTCTGCATCATCGCTCACATCGATCACGGCAAGTCGACCCTCGCCGACCGCATGCTGCAGATCACGGGCGTGGTTTCGGATCGTGACATGCGCGCGCAGTACCTCGACCGCATGGACATCGAGCGCGAGCGGGGCATCACGATCAAGAGCCAGGCCGTGCGGATGCCGTGGCAGCTCGACGGCGTGACCTATGCGCTGAATATGATCGACACGCCCGGCCACGTCGACTTCACGTACGAGGTCAGCCGCTCGCTGGCCGCGTGTGAAGGCGCGATCCTGCTGGTGGATGCAGCGCAGGGCATCGAAGCGCAGACTCTGGCGAACCTGTACCTGGCGCTGGAGAACGACCTGCACATCATCCCGGTGCTGAACAAGATCGATCTTCCCGCGGCCGACCCCGAGAAGTACGCCAAGGAACTCGCGAGCCTCATCGGCGGCAAGCCGGAGGACGTGCTGCGGGTCAGCGGCAAGACCGGCATCGGCGTGGAAGAGCTGCTCGACCACGTCGTGCAGCAGATCCCGAATCCGAAGGGCGACCCGTCCGCGCCGTCGCGGGCGATGATCTTCGACTCGGTCTACGACTCCTACCGGGGCGTCATCACGTACGTCCGCATGATCGACGGGACGCTCAGCCCGCGCGAGCGCATCCAGATGATGTCCACGCGCGCCGTCCACGAGCTGCTCGAGATCGGCGTCTCCTCGCCGGAGCCGACCCCGACCAAGGGTCTCGGAGTGGGCGAAGTCGGATACCTGATCACCGGTGTGAAGGACGTGCGCCAATCCAAGGTGGGCGACACCGTCACCAGCGCAGCCAAGCCGTCGAAGCAGGCCCTGCCGGGCTACACGGATCCCAAGCCGATGGTCTTCTCGGGTCTTTACCCGATCGACGGCAGCGACTACCCGGTGCTGCGCGAAGCCCTCGACAAGCTCAAGCTGTCGGACGCCTCCCTCAACTACGAGCCCGAGACCTCAGTGGCGCTCGGCTTCGGATTCCGCTGCGGCTTCCTCGGCCTGCTCCACCTCGAGATCGTCAGCGAGCGTCTCGAACGCGAGTTCGGCCTCGACCTGATCTCGACGGCACCGTCGGTCACCTACGAGGTGACCACCGACGACGGCAAGACCTACACGGTCACCAATCCGAGCGAGTTCCCATCCGGCACCAAGATCGCCAGCGTCACAGAGCCGATGGTCAAGGCGGCGATCCTGGCTCCGAAGGACTACGTCGGCACGATCATGGAACTCTGCCAGTCGCGCCGCGGGAGTCTCCTCGGAATGGAGTACCTCGGCGAGGACCGCGTCGAGATCCGCTACACGATGCCGCTGGGCGAGATCGTGTTCGACTTCTTCGACAATCTGAAGTCGAAGACCGCGGGATACGCCTCCCTGGACTACGAGCCCAGCGGCGACCAGGAAGCCGACCTCGTCAAGGTCGACATCCTGCTGCAGGGCGAGCCCGTCGACGCATTCAGCGCCATCGTGCACCGCGACAAGGCTTATGCGTACGGCGTCCTCATGACCGAGCGGCTGAAGAAGCTGATTCCCCGCCAGCAGTTCGAGGTGCCCATCCAGGCCGCGATCGGCGCACGCATCATCGCGCGCGAGTCGATCCGCGCGATGCGCAAGGACGTCCTCGCGAAGTGCTACGGCGGCGATATCACGCGCAAGCGCAAGCTTCTGGAGAAGCAGAAGGAGGGCAAGAAGCGCATGAAGATGGTCGGGCGCGTCGAGGTCCCTCAGGAGGCGTTCATCGCCGCGCTGTCGGGCGACACCGAGAGCAAAGACAAGAAGTAGATCGTCCGGGGCGCAAAGCGGCGCCCTCAGGAACCGGAAGTAGGCTGGAATTCATGCGGCGTGGGACGTTCAGAGACGAGACGGTCGATTATGCCGCCGTCGGCGCGACACAGGCAGCCGACCTGATGCACTATCCGCCCGAGCGCAGCACCCCTGCCGAGGAATCGTGGCGGATCGGCAGCGGGCAGGCACGTTTCGAGACTGCGAGCGATGCGCTCCTCTCGTGGGGCGCGCAGCGCGGAGCAGGGCTGGAGCTGAGCGACGTGCGACCGGCGGCGGGGCCCATGTACTCCGGCGTGAGCTTCGACGCGGAGGGCAATGCTCTCGCGCCCAGTCGCATGGAGGCGGATCAGCGCTTCGACAGTGACGGCACTCCCTACGTCGGAGCCGGGACGACGGTGCGCGTGGCCGGTCGCGTCCGGGGATTGCGCGCGGACGCGGAACTCCGCGTGATCTTCGCGATCGAAGAGCCGCGCCGCGTCGGATTCGCACTCGGCACCGTCGGAGGCTCTGTCGTCAGCGGTGAAGAGTCGTTCATGCTCCAGTGGTACGACAACGATGAGGTGTGGTTCACGGTGCGCGCCTTCGACGCACCATCCGCGTTCTTCTACAAGGTCTTCCCTGGGCTGGTGCGCAGGCGCCGCCGCGAGCTGTTCACGCGCTATCTCCGCGCGATCTCGCCGCTGTACGCGACGCCCGCCTGATGGGCTCAGCGCTCCCGATCGGCGAGCCCGCACCCCGTGACGGGTCGCTGCCGGTCGCGATCGACGGCGATGCGCAGTTCGGGGTCTATCTCCACGTCCCCTTCTGCCGGGTGCGGTGCGGATACTGCGACTTCAACACCTACACCGCGGGTGAGCTGCGCGGCGCGCGGCAGGACGAATATGCCGGCATCCTCCTGCGGGAGGTGGAGCTCGCGCGCGGCGTGCTGGCCGACGTCGGGCCGCTCCGTGCCGCCACGACCGTGTTCTTCGGCGGGGGCACGCCCACCCTGCTGCCGCCGGGCGATCTGGCGCTCATGCTGGAGGGCGTGCGAGCCGCCTTCGGCATCGACCCTGACGCCGAGGTCACCGTCGAGGCGAACCCCGACACGGTCACCGAGGAGTCCGCCGCCGAAATGGCGGCATCCGGCGTCACCCGGCTGTCGATCGGCATGCAGTCG
This sequence comes from uncultured Actinomycetota bacterium, assembly GCA_963713325.1. Lineage (GTDB taxonomy): Bacteria > Actinomycetota > Actinomycetes > Actinomycetales > Microbacteriaceae > Microbacterium. The sequence goes on along the minus strand of CAVQLL010000009.1, from coordinate 465,808 downwards.
GCGGTCGCCGCATGTCCTTGCGGTGCTGGACCGCACCCACGAGCCCGCCAATGTCCGCACCGCCGTCGACGCTGCGCGCGCTGCCGGGCTCGATGTCAGCCTCGACCTCATCTACGGCGCACCGGGGGAGTCGCTCGAGGACTGGCGGGCGTCGCTGGAGTCCGCGGTCGACCTCGAGCCCGATCACGTCTCGGCCTATGCGCTGATCGTCGAAGACGGCACGAAGCTCGCCCGCCAGATCCGGCGCGGCGAGGTCGCCACACCCGACGACGACCTCCAGGCCGACATGTACGAGCTCGCCGACGACCTGCTCGGGGGCGCCGGCTTCGACTGGTACGAGGTGTCGAACTGGGCACGGGGCGACCATCACCGCTCGCGCCACAACCTCGCGTACTGGCAGGGCGCGGACTGGTGGGGCTTCGGTCCGGGCGCGCACAGCCACATCGCGGGTGTCCGGTTCTGGAATGTGAAGCACCCCGCCGCGTACGCGCAGCGTCTGGCGAGCGGCGAGTCGCCCGCGGCGGCCCGCGAACGGCCGGATGCCGCAGCGAGAGCCCTGGAGAGCGTGCTGCTGCGCACACGCATCCGCGAAGGCCTGCCGATCTCGGAACTCCTCGGCGAGGGCCGTCACGCGGTCGCCTCCCTCATCGCCGACGGGCTCATCGACGGGTCCGCGGCGGTGCACGGCCGGATCGTGCTCACCCGGCGCGGGCGGCTGCTGGCGGACGCCGTCGTGCGGGCGCTCACCGACTGACGAGCCTCCCGCTTGCAACCCCCCGCATCCGGTAGAATTGGCACTCAGATCATGGGAGTGCCAGTCCGGCCGTGAGCGCGTGAGGAGGCGAAATGGTCACCGATCGAGGGTTGCAGGTGCTGCGGGCGATCGTGCAGGACTTCGTCGACACGCGCGAGCCCGTCGGCAGCAAGACCATCGTCGAGCGGCACGCCTTCGGTGTGTCGGCCGCGACGATCCGCAACGACATGGCTCTCCTCGAGGACGAGGAGCTCATCGCGGCTCCGCACACGTCGTCCGGGCGCGTGCCGACCGACAAGGGCTACCGCGTCTTCGTCGACCACCTCGCCGAGGTGCGCCCGCTCTCGCCCGCGCAGCGCAGCGCGATCGCCGCGTTCCTGGAGGGTCCGGCCGATCTCGACGACGTCCTCGTGCGCACTGTCCGTGCGCTCACCCAGCTGACCGGTCAGGTCGCGATCGTGCAGTATCCGTCCTTCGCGCGGGCGACCATCTCGCACGTCGAGCTCGTCCAGCTCGGCGGCGGCCGGATGCTGGTCATCCTCGTCACCGACACCGGCAGGGTCTCGCAGCGGCTCGCGTTCGTCCGCGACGAGTTCGACGACGGCGACCTCTCGCAGGTGCGCTCCGACGTCGCGTCCCTGATCGTCGGCCGCCCCGTACGCGAAGGCGTCCAGCGGGTCGAGGATCGGCTCGCGGAGAGGCATCCCTCGCCGTCGCCGAGGGATGCCGCGACCGCCGCGATCGTGCGCATCGTCGCCGAGGAGCTCGACGAGTTCCGCCAGGACCGCCTCGTCATGGCCGGTGCGGCGACCCTCGCCCGCAGCGAGTCCGACTTCCGCGGGAGCATCTCCCCGCTGCTCGAGGCGATCGAGGAGCAGGTGACGCTCATGAAACTGATGAGCGAGATGGTGGCCGACGACCACGGTCTTGCCGCCAGCATCGGACGTGAGAACGAGCCGTTCGGGCTGGTCGAGGCATCCATCGTCGCCAGCGAATACGACGCGACCGGAGCGAGCGCCCGCGTGGGCGTGCTCGGCCCGACGCGGATGGACTACCCGACCAACTTCGCGGCGGTGCGTGCTGTCGCCCGCTACCTCACCCGGATGCTCGACGACGACGAGAGTGCCCGCTGACGCGGCATCCGTGACCAGACGATCCCGCGCTGTGCGCGGGCGGGAAGGCGATTTGTGGCTGACCACTACGAGGTGCTCGGTGTCGCGCGGGACGCGACTCCGGACGAGATCAAGAAGGCGTACCGGCGCCTCGCGCGCGAGCTTCATCCCGACGTGAATCCCGGGGACGACGCCTCCGAGCGCTTCAAGCTCGTGACCCACGCGTACGACGTGCTCAGCGACCCCGACCAGCGCGCACGCTACGACCTCGGCGGAAGCGACTCGCCGTTCGGCGGCGCACAGGGCGGCTTCGGCGGGTTCGGCGACATCTTCGAGACCTTCTTCGGTGCGGCGGGCGGCCAGCGCGCCGGCCGGCCCCGCTCGCGGCGCGAACGGGGGCAGGACGCCCTCGTGCGCGTGACCCTCGACCTGAAGGACGTCGTCTTCGGCGTCCACCGCGACATCGAGGTCGACACGGCCGTGGTGTGCGACACGTGCAAGGGATCCTGCACGCAGCCGGGCACCTCGCCGGTCACCTGCGATATCTGCCACGGCTCGGGCCATGTCCAGCGCACCGTCCGCAGCCTCCTCGGCAACGTCGTCACCAGTCAGCCGTGCGGCTCGTGCCAGGGGTACGGGACGACCATCCCGTACCCGTGCGCCACCTGCCAGGGCCAGGGGCGCGTGCGCGCCCGCCGCACCGTCTCGATCGACATCCCCGCGGGGGTCGAGACCGGCCTGCGTCTCCAGCTGCCCGGATCGGGCGAGGTCGGCCCGGCCGGCGGGCCCAACGGCGACCTGTACATCGAGGTCACCGTCACGCCGCACGAGGAGTTCAGCCGTGACGGAGATGACCTCCTCGCGACGCTCGAGGTGTCGATGCCCGACGCCATCCTCGGCACCACGACGACGATCGAATCGCTCGACGGCCCCGTCGATCTCGAGCTGCGGCCGGGTGTGCAGGGCGGCGACGTGCTCACGATCAAGGGTCGCGGCATCACCCCTCTGCGGGGCACGCAGCGCGGCGACCTGCGCGTCGGCGTCCATGTCGTGACACCTACTCGGCTTGACGCGCGGGAGCGCACCCTCATCGAGGATTTCGCGAAGCGCACGAAGGCGCCGCCGCCTCGCCTCGCCGAGTTCCATCAGGGGCTGTTCGCCAAGCTGCGCGACCGCTTCCGGAACGGGTGACCGATGCCGCTGCACTTCCTGCTGCAGGATGCCGCCGGCGCCCTGCTCGACGAGCCGACGGATGCGCAGCCCGGTGACACGATCGTGCTGACCGGCACGGAAGCGCACCACGCGGTCGCGGTCCGTCGCGTGCGGATCGGCGAGGAGGTCAGCGTCGGCGACGGCCGCGGCACCTGGCTGACGGGGACGTGCGAGTCCACCGCGCCGCGCGAGGTCGTCGTCCGGATCATCTCGCGCACCGCCACCGCGGCGCCCACTCCGCGGATCCTGCTCGCACAGGCTCTCGCAAAGGGCGACCGCGACGAACTCGCGGTACAGGCCGCCACAGAGCTCGGAGTCGACGAGATCCTCCCATGGCAGGCGGCCCGCAGCGTCTCGCGGTGGGACGCGGCCAAGGCGGAGAAAGGCCGGGCCCGGTGGTCCTCGATCGTGCGCGAGGCCGCGAAACAGGCGCATCGCGCGTGGCTGCCCGAGGTCGCTCCGCTCGCGACGGCAGGCACACTCGCCGACCGGGCATCGGCATCCCGTGTCGTCGTCCTCGAACCGAGCGCCTCGACAGCGCTGACCGCGTTGGAACTGCACCCGGGCGACGAGCGTGACGTCATCCTGGTCGTCGGTCCCGAAGGCGGCATCGCACCGGAAGAGCTCGCGCTGTTCGAGCGATCCGGCGCGTCCCTGGCCCGACTGGGCGACACGGTGCTGCGCACCTCGACGGCGGGCCCGGCGGCCCTGGCCGTCGTCAGCGCGGCGGTCGGCCGCTGGTGAGCGCCCGCCTGCTGTGAGAGCCCGCCGGTAGACTTGCAGGATGAGCGAACCGTCGATCTTCACACGCATCCTGAAAGGCGAGATCCCCGCTGAGATCATCGCCGAGACGGAGAACGCGTTCGCGATCCGGGACATCGCGCCCAAGGCGCCGGTGCACCTTCTGGTCATCCCGAAGACGGACGAGTACCGCAACGTCGTGGAACTGGCCGCCGGCGATCCCGACCTCCTCGCCGAACTGGTGGGCCTGGCGAACTCCCTCGCCGCCGAGCAGTCGGACGGCGACTTCCGTCTCGTCTTCAACACAGGCCCCGCCGCCGGCCAGACCGTGTTCCACGTGCACGCCCATGTCCTCTCCGGAAAACTGAACGAAGCGAGTCTCGGTGCCTGACGAATCCGACAAGACCGCCGTGGAGCGCGTCTATGCAGACGGCGTCGCGATGGTCCAGCTGCTCGGACCCCAGGACCGCCTCCTGCGCGTCGTGGAGCGTGAGCACCCCGACGTCGACGTGCACGTCCGGGGCAACGAGATCACTCTGACCGGGGATGCCGCCGCCGTCGCCGCCGCACGCGGCCTGGTCGACGAGCTGCTCGCGATGACGAAGGCCGGTCACTCGCTCGGCCCTGCCGACGTGTCCTCGTCCAACCGCATCCTGCAGTCGGAGGGTGGTCCGCGCCCGTCGGAGGTGTTGGGCGAAGCGATCCTGTCGTCTCGCGGACGCGTGATCCGCCCGAAGACTCTCGGCCAGAAGGCATACGTCGACGCCATCGAGGAGAACACGATCGTGTTCGGGATCGGCCCCGCCGGCACCGGCAAGACCTACCTCGCCATGGCCAAGGCCGTGCAGGCCCTGCAGCGCAAGGAAGTCAGCCGCATCATCCTCACCCGGCCCGCCGTCGAGGCGGGCGAGCGGCTCGGCTTCCTGCCCGGCACCCTGAACGACAAGATCGATCCGTACCTTCGCCCGCTGTACGACGCTCTGAACGAGATGATGGATCCCGAGCTCGTTCCGAAGCTCATGGCGAGCGGCACGATCGAGGTCGCGCCGCTGGCGTACATGCGCGGGCGCACCCTCAACGATTCGTTCGTGGTGCTCGACGAGGCGCAGAACACCACGCCCGAGCAGATGAAGATGTTCCTGACCCGCCTGGGCTTCGGCACGCGCATGGTCGTGACCGGCGACATCACCCAGATCGACCTTCCGCAGGGCGCATCCGGGCTGCGGCTGGTGACCCGCGTGCTGAACAGCATCGAGGACATCCACTTCGCCTACCTGACCAGCGACGACGTGGTGCGCCACACGCTCGTCGGCCGGATCGTCGACGCGTACACCGAGTACGACGAACGCCGGCTGGCGGGCCGACGCGAACGGGACGAGGCATCCGAGTTCGCGAATCGCGCCGAACGGCGACCGGCATCCCGCGTTCGTCAGGACCCCGCGACCACCTTCCCAAGCGAGGCCGCTCGTGACGATCGAGATCAGCAACGAGTCCGGCTTCGCAGCCGACGAGACGGTGCTGCTTCGGCTGATGGAGCACAATCTCGCCGAGCTGCACGTGAGTGCGGACGCCGATGTCGCGATCCTGCTCGTGGACGAAGGCGCCATGGAGGCCCTGCACGTGCAGTGGATGGACGAGCCGGGTCCCACCGACGTCCTCAGTTTCCCCATGGACGAACTGCGCCCCGGCACCGAGGAGATGCCCACGCCCGCCGGCCTGCTCGGCGACATCGTTCTGTGCCCGCAGGTCGCCGAGACCCAGGCCGCGGCGGCGAAGCACTCCACGATGGACGAGCTGGTGCTCCTGACGACGCACGGCCTGCTCCACCTCCTGGGGTTCGACCACGCGGAGCCCGAGGACAAGCGCGAGATGTTCGGTCTGCAGAACGACCTCATCATGAGCTTCCACGTCGCCGAGCGACGACGACACCGCGCATGACCGCAGCGCTGCTCCTGGTCGCCGCAGTCCTGCTGGTCGCGTTCGGCGGACTCATGGCCGCGATCGACGCAGCGCTCGGCGTGACCTCCCGTGCGGACCTGGCCGAGCTCGGCGCGAGCGGCCGCAACGCGGCATCCCTTCGGAAGATCGCGATCGACCCTGAAGCCCACGCGAACGCCGTCGTCTTCATCCGCATCCTCGCCGAGACGGCTGCCGCGGTCCTCGTCACGGTCGCCTTCACGATCCTGTTCGACAGCATCTGGTGGGCGATGCTCGCCGCTGCCGTCCTCATGACCGGGATCTCGTTCGTCGTGGTCGGTGCGAGTCCTCGCACGGTCGGACGCCAGCACGCGAAAGGGCTGCTGCGCGCAGCGGCCCCGGTCATCCGCGGCGTGCGGATCTTCCTCGGCCCGCTGGCGCACGGCCTCGTGGCACTCGGCAATCGGGTCACACCCGGGGTCGCCCGTGGCTCGTCCTTCGCCTCAGAGGAGCAGCTGCTCAGCATCATCGACGAAGCTGCCGAGAACGAGCTCATCGAGGAGGACGACCGCGAGCTCATCCACTCGGTCTTCGACTTCACCGACACGTTCGTGCGGGCGGTGATGGTGCCGCGCACCGACATGGTCACGGTGGACGCGTCGGCGTCGACGCGCGACGCGATGGGCATCTTCCTCGAGAAGGGCGTCTCGCGCATTCCGATCGTCGACGACGACGCCGACGACGTGGTCGGCGTCCTCTATCTGAAGGATCTCGTGCAGTTCGGCTTCCGCGATGAAGCGGGCTGGCGGGATGCGCCGATCACCCGCATCGCGCGACCCGCGCTGTTCGTCCCCGAGTCGATGAAGGCCGAGACGCTGCTTCAGCAGATGAAGCGCGACGCCGTGCATGTCTGCCTGGTCGTCGACGAGTACGGCGGTGTGTCGGGGCTGGTGACGCTGGAGGATCTCATCGAGGAGCTCGTGGGCGATATCGCCGACGAGTACGACCCCCGCTCCGACGAGGTCGTCGAGCTCGAGCCCGGCAAGTACCGGGTCAGCGCCCGACTCGGACTCGATGAAGTGGGGGACCTGTTCGGACTCGAACTCGAGGACGAGGACGTCGACTCGGTGGGGGGTCTGCTCGGCAAGGCTCTCGGCCGGGTCCCGCAGCCGGGCGCGACCGCGGAGTACGAGGGGCTGATCATGACCGGCGGCGCATCCCGCGGCCGCGGGCGGGGCCTCGCGTCCGTCTTCGTCGAGCGCAGCGCCTCCGTCCAGCCTGCCGACGACACTTCCGGGCGTGCACCGCGGACCGGCGCGATCGACGTCGCCAAAAGCGGCGTCAAGAGAGGCGACTGATGCCCAGCGAGCCCGCAGACCTCCCCGCCGACCCCGTGTTCCGCTCGGGCTTCGTCACCTTCGTCGGCCGCCCGAACGTCGGCAAGTCGACTCTGACGAACGCGCTCGTCGGGGAGAAGGTCGCGATCACCAGCGACAAGCCGCAGACGACGCGGCGCGCGATCCGCGGCATCCTCAACCGGACCGACGGTCAGCTCGTCATCGTCGACACCCCCGGCATCCACCGTCCCCGCACGCTCCTGGGCGAACGGCTGAATCACCTCGTCGAGCAGGTGCTGGGCGATGTGGACGTGATCGGATTCTGCGTGCCCGCGACCGAGAAGGTCGGTCCCGGAGACCGGCGCATCGCCCAGTCCCTCGATGGCTATCGGCGTGCGAAGAAGGTCGCCATCGTCACGAAGACGGATGCCGCGTCCCACGATCAGATCACCGAGCGCCTTCTCGAGGTCGACGCGCTGCGCGAGGACTGGGCGGCCGTGATCCCGTTGTCCGCCCTCACGAACCAGCAGCTGGACGTTCTGACCGGCGAGCTCCTCGCGATGATGCCCGAAGGCCCTGCCCTGTACCCGGAGGGAATCGTGACCGACGAGTCGGTGGACGACCGCATCGCCGAGATCATCCGCGAGGCTGCCCTCGAGGGCGTCCGCGATGAACTGCCGCACTCGATCGCCGTCGTCGTGCAGGACATCGCCGCACGTGAGGACTCTGATCTGACCGACATCTTCGCGGACATCGTCGTGGAGCGCGACAGCCAGAAGTCGATCATCATCGGCCACAAGGGTTCCCGGCTGGCGGATGTCGGCAGACGCGCGCGTGCCGGGATCGAGCCGCTCATCGACTCGCGCGTCTATCTCTCGCTGCACGTCCGCGTCGCCAAGGAGTGGCAGCGCGACCCGAAGCAGCTCGGACGGCTCGGCTTCTAGCGCATCACCGATCGGATCACGACGACGTCCTAGCCGAACTCGGCGGCCGCGGCATCCTGCCACGTCCCGTCGTCCCACACGACCCGCACCCGGCGATGGCGCTTCTCCGCGGATCGTCTCACCCGCTTCATCCCTGCTACCATCGATGCATGCGCTTCGGCCGGCTCCTTCTTAGCCGCCGCGACGAGTCCTCGTTCTAGGGCCTTCCTCGTCGCGGAGCTTGGTGTTGGCCCACCTCATCTGACGAGAGAGCAAGCGACATCATGGACAATTCCCAGAAGCCTTCGGGCATGCCGATCCACAAGTACCGGCCCTACCACGAGCAGATCGCGGTCCATCTGCCCGACCGCACGTGGCCCGATGCCCGCATCATGAAGGCACCGCGCTGGTGCGCGGTCGACCTGCGGGACGGCAACCAGGCGCTCATCGATCCGATGAGCCCCGAGCGCAAGCGCATCATGTTCGACCTCCTGGTGAGCATGGGATACAAGGAGATCGAAGTCGGCTTCCCCAGCGCGAGCCAGACGGACTTCGATTTCGTCCGGCACCTCATCGAAGATGACGTCATCCCCGGCGACGTCACGATCCAGGTGCTGACTCAGGCGCGCGAGCATCTGATCGAGCGCACGTACGAGTCGATCGCCGGCGCGAAGCAGGCGATCGTGCACCTGTACAACTCGACGAGCGTGCTGCAGCGGGAGGTCGTCTTCCGCACCGACAAGCAGGGCATCATCGACATCGCCCTCGAGGGTGCACGGCTGTGCCGCGAGTTCGAGAAGCGCATTCCCGAGACGAAGGTCTACTACGAGTACTCGCCCGAGAGCTACACCGGCACCGAGCTCGAGTTCGCCGTGGACGTGTGCAACCAGGTCATCGAGGTCTTCGAGCCCACCCCCGACCGCAAGGTGATCATCAACCTGCCTGCGACCGTCGAGATGGCCACGCCGAACGTGTATGCCGACTCGATCGAGTGGATGAGCCGCAACCTCGCCCACCGCGAGAACGTGATCCTCTCGCTGCACCCGCACAATGACCGCGGCACCGCGATCGCCGCCGCAGAGCTCGGCTACATGGCCGGAGCCGACCGGATCGAGGGGTGCCTGTTCGGCAACGGTGAGCGCACCGGAAACGTCGACATCGTCGCGCTGGGCATCAACCTGCTGACGCAGGGCATCGATCCGCAGATCGACTTCAGCGACATCGATCAGGTCAAGCGCACGGCGGAGTACTGCAACCAGCTGCCTGTCCACGAGCGCAGCCCTTGGGCGGGCGACCTGGTCTTCACGGCCTTCAGCGGATCGCACCAGGACGCCATCAAGAAGGGCTTCGAGGCGATGGATGCCCAGGCATCCGTCGAAGGCGTCTCCGTCGACGAGCTGGAGTGGGCCGTTCCGTACCTGCCGATCGACCCGAAGGACCTCGGGCGTTCCTACGAGGCCGTCATCCGGGTCAACTCGCAGTCCGGCAAGGGCGGCGTCGCGTACCTGCTCAAGAGCGACCACGCGCTGGATCTTCCACGCCGTCTGCAGATCGAATTCTCCGGGGTCGTCCAGGCCAAGACGGATGCCGAGGGCGGCGAAGTCACCAGCGACCAGATCTGGCGCATCTTCACCGACGAGTACCTGCCCTCGACTGTCGAGGCGGAGCGATGGGGCCGGTTCGAGCTGTTCGCGACCCGCACCCAGAGCGACCTCGACGGCGACGTCTCGCTCGAGGTGTCGCTGCGCGACGGCGACGACCGGGTCGAGGCATCCGGGAACGGCAACGGGCCGATCGCCGCGTTCCTGGAGATCATGCGAGAGCGGGGCTTCGACGTGTCGCTCTACGACTACGTCGAGCACACGCTCAGCGCCGGCGGAGACGCCCAGGCGGCCGCCTACGTCGAGCTGCAGGTCGAAGGCGAGCGCCTGTGGGGCGTCGGCATCGACGGTGACATCTCGACCGCGTCGCTCAAGGCGATCGTCTCGTGCGTGAACCGTGCGATCCGCACGCGTGAGACCTCGGCGCAGCTCGCCCGGGTCTGACTACGAGTCCGCAGCCCGGCCGGCCTAGCTCGCAGCAGCCGGCGCGATGTCCGCGGGGATGTCGCGCCGGCTGAGCAGCGCGGCGACGAGGAAGCAGATCGCGCCGAGGAACGTTCCGAGGTTCGCCCAGAGCTGGCTCACGAGGTCCGACGTGGACGGGATCACGTACGCGCCGACGGCGGACAGGCCGAAGAACACCGACCCCGCCATATTGAGCCAGGTGCAGCGCCAGCTGCGCGCCTTCGGATCCCACAGCCCTTCGCGGTCGGTGGTCGCGACCACGGCGAGGGCGCTCGCGATCAGGAAGCAGATCGAACCCCACGCGTCGGGGCGCCAGCCGCTGCCCACCCGGGCGTCGGTGTCGATAGCCGTGATCAACGCCGCCGTGGTGCTCAGATTGAAGAAGAGGGTGCCGACGAACTGGACCGCCGCAGCCCACCAGTCGGACCGGTCGGCGCGGTTCGATCCGCGCCGCGGCGGGCGTCGCCCGCTCAACGCGAGCTGGATGAGCGCCGCAAGCGTGAAGAAGATCGCCCCGATGAAGAATGTCAGGTTTGCGACGATCTCGCCCGACCGCGTCCGCGTAGAACGGGACGGCGCCGAGCGCGAAGAACATGGATCCGATCGCGAATCCCCACGCCTCCCGTCGAAGGCGCACGCGGCGGTCTGGCGTCATGATCCGAGATTACGGCCCGTCGCCGCATCGAACGTCACCTGCAAAGCATGAGGCACGAGGGGAGCCTCGCGAATAGCATGAGCGGCATGATGACCACTCCTGACCCCAAGCGACGCGGCGAGCCCACTCACGCCTTCACCGGCATCGGTGATCAGAATCAGCTCAATCCGCTGTTCGCCCGACAGGGCGAGGCGACGGACTTCCCGCTGAACATGCTGCCCGCGGGCGAGTCCCTCCCCGAGACGGCATATCAAGTCGTCCATGACGAGGCGATGCTGGACGGCAACTCGCGACTGAACCTCGCCACGTTCGTCGGCACCTGGATGGATCCGCACGCCGACCGCCTGTACTCCGAGACGGCCGACAAGAACATGGTCGACAAAGACGAGTATCCGCAGACCGCGGCGATCGAGACGCGCTGCTGGAAGATGATCGCGACGCTCTGGAACGCGCCGGACACCGAGAATGCGATCGGGACCTCGACGATCGGCTCGTCGGAGGCGTGCATGCTCGGCGGCCTCGCGCTCAAGCGCCGTTGGCAGCTCGCACGGCGCGCGGCTGGGAAATCCACGGAGAAGCCGAATCTCATCCTCTCCAGCGCGGTGCAGGTGTGCTGGGAGAAGTTCTGCAACTACTGGGACGTCGAGCCGCGATACGTTCCGATCAGCGACGAGCACAAGTGCCTCGACGGCCACGAGCTCGAGAAGTACGTCGACGAGAACACGATCGGCGTCGTGGCCATCATGGGCGTCACCTATACCGGTGTCTACGAGCCGGTCGCGAAGATCGCCGAGGCGCTCGACCGCATTCAGGCAGAGACAGGGTTCGACATCCCGATCCACGTCGACGGCGCGTCCGGCGGCATGATCGCGCCGTTCCTTCAGCCCGAGCTCGAGTGGGACTTCCGCGTGAAGCGGGTCGCGTCGATCAGCACGTCCGCCCACAAGTACGGCCTCGTCTACCCGGGTCTCGGCTGGGTCGTGTGGCGCACAGTCGACGACCTGCCCGCCGAGCTCGTCTTCGATGTGACCTACCTCGGCGGGCACATGCCGAGCTTCGCGCTCAACTTCTCGCGGCCCGGCGCCCAGGTGCTGCTGCAGTACTACCTGTTCCTCCGCCTGGGCTGGGACGGCTACTACAAGGTGCAGAAGGCGTCCCAGGATGTCGCGGTCTACCTTGCGGGCGAGATCGCCAAGATGCCCGCCTTCGACCTGTGGAACGACGGCACCGACATCCCGGTCTTCGCCTGGCAGCTGACCAAGGGGTACACCGACAAGTGGAACCTCTACCACCTCTCCGAGCGCCTTCGCCTGAAGGGCTGGCTCATCCCCGCCTACCCGATGCCGGACGACCTCGCGGACGTCGTGGTGCAGCGCATCGTCGTGCGCAACGGCCTGAGTCGCAATCTGGCCGAGAGCCTCGTGGTCGACATCCAGGAAGCGGTCGACTACCTGGACGCACTCGAATCGCCGATGCCGACCGAGGGGCTCGTAACGAGCTTCACGCACTGACCGGTCAGGGCTTGACGATCGGCAGCGCGCCGGTCTCAGCGGCGACCTTCCGGCGGTAGAGCATCCGCTGCTCGGGCAGCGAGAGATCGAACACCACGGCCAGCACGCGGATCACCGCGGTCACGATGATCCCGGCGATCGCCGAGGCGAGCAACGGCGCGCCGAGGGCGTTGGACCCGGCGAGCACGAGGCATCCGGCCGCCGCAGCGACCGCATAGAGCGACCCGACGTGCATGATCGCCACGGGAAGACCCATGAACACATCCCGCAGGATGCCGCCGCCGACCGCCGAGCACACGCCAACGAAGACCGCGGGGATCAGCGGCAGGCCGAGCGCAAGAGCCTTGCTCGTGCCGAATGCGCCGAACATTCCGATGACGATCGCATCGAGTCCGACGATGATGCCGTTGAGCCGGCGCAGCGGCGCGGCCAGCAGCATCCCGAGGAGCGCAGCCCCGGTCGCGGTGAGCAGATACCAGTTGCTCTGCAGCGTCGAGAGCGGCTGATCGAGGAGCATGTCGCGGATGATGCCGCCGCCCATCCCCATGACGATGCCGATGATCGCGACGCCGAGCAGGTCGAGCCGGCGCTGCCCCCGGAACCCGGACGCGAACAATGCTCCCTGGACGCCGCCGAGTCCGACCGCGGTGAGATCGGCCCACAGGGGAATCAGGAAGATCGGTGCATCCACGCCTCCATTGTGGGATGCGGGAACGGCCTTGGGCGTGCGCACCGCCGAGCGCCGCGTCCAGACGACCCCGCACGGCTCGGCACCGAGACGGTGGGGGAGAGGGCGACCATAATTAGGAGGTGCCCACATACCGCGACGAGGTCGTGATCCTGCGCACCCACAAGCTGGGTGAGGCGGACCGCATCGTCACGATGCTCAGTCGCCGGCACGGCAAGCTGCGCGCGGTCGCGAAGGGCGTGCGGCGCACGTCGTCGCGATTCGGCGCCCGCCTCGAGCCGTTCATGGTGGCCGATGTCCTGCTGTACCAGGGGCGATCCCTTGACATCGTCCAGCAGGCGGAATCCCTGGGTTCGTACGGTGCCGACATCGCCGTCCACTACGACCGGTTCACCTCGGCGAACGCGATGGTCGAGGCGGCGGATCGGCTCAACGAGGCCGAGGCGACCCCGCAGCAGTACCTGCTCCTCGTCGGGGGCCTGCGCGCCCTTGCACGCGGAGAGCACGTGTCCCGCAGCATCCTGGACTCCTACCTGCTGCGCGCGATGGCCTTGTCGGGATGGGCCCCTGGCCTCATCGACTGCGCGCGCTGCGGAGCCACCGGCCCGCATGACACGTTCGTCGCGCAGCTCGGCGGCATGATCTGCCGAGACTGCGCGCCGGTCGGCGCCGCGCGGGTCGACGGTCCCACGTCCGCGCTGCTCGTCGCACTCATGGAGGGGGAGTGGGATGTCGTCGACGCCGCCTCGGCGCCCACCCGCGGGTCCGCATCCGGCCTGATCGCCGCCTATGCCCAGTGGCACCTCGAGCGCGGCATCCGCTCGCTGGAGCACGTCGAGGCCGCCACGTGAGCCCGAAGCCGTTCACCCACCGGGACGCGGTGCCGTACAAGCCGATCGATTGGACGGGGCTGTACCCGCCCCAATTCCCCAAGGGCAAGATTCCCGCCCACGTCGCGATCGTCATGGACGGCAACGGGCGTTGGGCCAACCGCCGCGGGCTGACCCGCATCGAAGGGCACCGCGCCGGCGAGGCGGCGCTCCTGGACGTCGTGGCCGGCGCGATCCAGGCCGGCGTCACCCATTTGAGCGTGTACGCGTTCTCGACCGAGAACTGGAGCAGGTCACCCGACGAGGTGCGGTTCCTCATGGGGTTCAACCGGGAGGTGCTGCACCGCCGACGCGACCAGCTCAACGAATGGGGCGTGCGGGTGCGCTGGTCGGGGCGCAAGCCGCGCCTGTGGGGCTCGGTCATCAAGGAGCTGCAGTACGCCGAGCACCTCACGGCCGGCAACGACGTGCTCACGCTCACGATGTGCGTCAACTACGGCGGCCGCGTCGAAATCGTCGACGCTGTGCGCGCGATCGGGGAGGATATCGCGTCCGGCCGGCTCAAGCCGTCCGCGGTGACCGAGAAGCTCATCCAGCGGCGGCTCTACCAGCCCGACATGCCCGACGTCGACCTCTTCGTGCGCTCGAGCGGCGAACAGCGGACGTCCAACTTCCTGCTGTGGGAATCCGCCTACGCGGAGTTCGTGTTCCTCGACACGCTGTGGCCGGATTTCACCCGCGTCGACCTGTGGCGTGCCATCGGGATCTACCTCGATCGCGACCGGCGCTTCGGGGGAGCAGTCGACACTCCCGAGATCCCCGCGCTCTGAGTCGTTCGCTCCTGCCACGACGCAGACCGCGGTGCGGGGATCAGCCGGCGGGGAAGAGCTCGGCGTCCAACGCCAGGTAGCTGCGCTGCAGCCAGTCCCCGAATTTAGGCTTGGCCAGGCAGGCGGCATCGGTGGTGCACGTGACGACCGGGTCCTGCGCGGCGTACACGCGGAAGGCGGCGAGCTTGCGGCTCAGGGTGTCGCCTGTGACGTTGACCGGGAAAGAGGCCGAGGGGTAGCCGACCGCGTAGCGGACCTCTGCACCCGCGAACCCCGCCCGCTGCCAGGCGGCCCGCGCGTACGTCCCCGCAGCGCCGTGATCGGGGTGGTCTCCCGCGGCGAACTTCTCTGCCGTCGAGGGGACGTGCGTGATCAGTTGCGCCGGGTGGTACGCCTGGATGAGCTTCGGCGAGCGACGCGATCAACGCCTCGGATGAGAGGGGCGGGGAGCCATCGATCGGCGCCAGCGATCCGATCGATCCGCTGAGCAGCTGCGGCAGGCTCGCGTGCCCGGTGGAAGGGAATCCGGCGCCGTTCATGTTGCCGTCCGGCATCCGCAGGAACGTGACGGTGATGTCGGGGTCATCGTCCGGCGACCACTGGCTCAGCACCGCACCGGAGAGGAGGGTCACTCCCTTCTCCGACCAGAACCCCTCCTGCCCGCGCATCGTGTTGTACGCGCGGAGGATGCCGAGCTCGCGGCTCTTGGAGTAGCCGGTGCCGCGGCCCGCGTCCGAGGCGGTGA
Source organism: uncultured Actinomycetota bacterium (assembly GCA_963713325.1). GTDB lineage: Bacteria > Actinomycetota > Actinomycetes > Actinomycetales > Microbacteriaceae > Microbacterium. The sequence continues at coordinate 450,487 of CAVQLL010000009.1, read as the reverse complement.
GGAAGACCGACCGGGTGCAGTTTCCGGCCGCGATCGCGTCCTGCAGCGTCGGGTTCGCGAAGATGAGGTCATCGTCGTAGTGCGCCCAGACCGACATCGTCACCGCGGTCGCACAGGGCGTGTCGGCTGGTGAGACCGGCGCCGGCGGCGGCGGTGGCGTGGGACTCGGCGTCGGCGTCGGGGTCGGAGTGGGAGTACGTGTCGGCGTGGGCGTCGCCGACGGACTGACCGAAGCCGTGGCCGACGGCTCGGCGGCGAAGATCCGGACCTGGCCGCTGGCGACGGCCGCGCCGGCCACGCCGAAGAGGGCGATGGCGAACACGCCGATCGCCCAGCCAATCGCCGCCCCCGAGCGACGCGATCGCCCCGCTGTCGGCACAGCGCGACGGGATCCCCTTGCCCGCACGGTTCCTCACGGAGTTCAATGCGCACACCCCGGTGTCACGTGCGCCCGGGATATCTTCGCACACACTCACTGCGCAGCACGTACGCGGCACGGTATACGGGGAATTCTCGCCCGGGTCGCCCGGTTGCAGACGACATGACGGATGCCATCAAGATCGACGTGTGGAGTGACATCGCCTGCCCCTGGTGCTACATCGGCAAGCGCAACCTCGAGACCGGGCTTGCGGCGGCATCCGCCGATGACGACGCCCCGAACGTCGAGGTCGAGTTCCACTCGTTCGAGCTCTCACCCGACACGCCGGTGGACTTCGAGGGGGGCGAAGCGGAGTACCTCTCCTCGCACAAGGGCATCTCGGACGCTCAGGCGCGGGAGATGCTCGACCGCGTGTCGGGGATCGCCGCCGACGCGGGCCTGGCCTACCGGTTCGATCTGCTCAAGCACACCAATACCGTGAAGGCGCACGAGCTGCTCCATTTCGCCAAAGAGCAGGGGCGTCAGCTCGAGCTCGCGGAGCGTCTCATGTCGGCGTACTTCACCGAGGGCCGCCATCTCGGGCGCGAAGACGAGCTCGTCTCGCTTGCTGCGGATGCGGGTCTCGACCCGGATGCCGCGCGCCGCGCGCTCCAGAGCGGGAGCTATCTCGCGGCGGTGCGCGTCCGACCAGGCGCAGGCGACGGCGTACGGCATCAATGGCGTCCCGTTCTTCGTCATCGACGGGAAGTACGGGGTTTCGGGGGCACAGCCGCCTGAGGCCTTCGCCCAGGTCGTCCGACAGGTCTGGGCAGAGCATCGCGAGGCGGTCGCCGCGGAGGTGTGACCCAGCCGAGCGGGACGATATCCTGTCGGCGAGCAGGGGGATGCCATGGCCGACTACGTGCTGCCGCACACCATTCCGCAGGAGGACGAGCGTCTCACGCTCATGTCGCGGATGCTGGATCCGCAGCTGTTCTTCCGAGTCGAGCAGCTGGGCATCGCGCCCGGATGGCGGTGTCTCGAGGTCGGCGCCGGCAACGGGAGCGTCTCGCAGTGGCTCGCCGACCGTGTGGGGCCGACCGGGAACGTCGTCTGCAGCGACATCGACACGCGGTTCCTCGAAGGGCTCGCCGGCCCGAATCTCGAGGTCCGCAGGATCGATGTGACCGCCGACCCGCTCGGCGATGGTTACGACCTGGTCTCTGGCTCGCGCGCTGCTGCACCACATCCCGCAACGCGCCGATGTGCTTCGCAGGCTGGCGCTCGCCGTGCGACCCGGCGGTGCGATCGTCATCGAAGAGCCCGACTTCCACGCGGTGCTTGCCACGGACAGCCCGGTCATGCGCGACTTCTGGGAGGGCTTCCTCGCGTGGGCTGCCGACGAGGGGATCGACTACTTCGTCGGGCGCCGCATCGCCCCTCAACTCGCGGGCATCGGCTTCGAGGGCGTCCAGGCGCACGGAGAGACGATCCTCTTCCCGGGCGGCTCGCTCACGGCGCGCTATCTCGCGCTGACGATGCGGGAACTGGAGGATCCGCTGCTGGGCTCCGGACTGATCGGCAAGACCACCTGGACCGAGACGATGGAGCTGTTCGACAACCCGGCGTTCTGGACGTGGCAGAACTGCTACGTCACCACCACCGCCCGAAGGCCAAACGCTGCGGCGTGAGCCGCGCCGCAGACGCGAGCGACTACGCCGGCAGGTTCTCCTCGATGACGGAGACGATCCGGTCGTCGTCGGGCTTCACCTTCGAGCGGAAGCGCTTCACGTCACCGCCCGGCAGCACCAGGAACTTCTCGAAGTTCCACTCGACGCGCCCGGCCTTGCCGTCCTCGTCCTCCGCCTTCGTGAGCTCCTTGTAGAGCGGAGTGGCCTTCTTGCCGTTGACGCGCACCTTGTCGAACACCGGGAATGTCACGCCCCACGTGGTCGAGCAGTACTCCAGGATGTCGTCCATGTTCGACAGTTCCTGCAGGAACTGGTTGCTCGGGAACGCCAGCACGTCGAATCCGCGCGCACCGTATGCCTTCTGCAGCTGTTCCAGCTGCTCGTACTGAGGCGTCAGTCCGCAGCGGGAGGCGACGTTCACGACGAGCAGCACCCGACCGTCGTAGTCGGCGAGAGTCGCCTCCTGGCCGTCGGCCGTGGAGAAGGGGATGTTGCGGATGTCGAGCGCGGTGGCCTCTGTCATACCCACAGGCTAAGCCTCATTCGGGAGCACGGGCTCGCGCGTCTGGGACAATGGAACGGTGATCCCCACCCTCGCACCCGCACGAACGCTGCGCATCGGGCCCATCGAGCTCGACGCGCCGGTCGTGCTCGCCCCCATGGCGGGAATCACGAACACGGCGTTCCGGCGTCTGTGCCGCGAATACGGCGCCGGCCTGTACGTCAGCGAGATGATCACCTCGCGTGCGCTGGTGGAGCGCAACGCCACGACGATGCGCCTGATCACGCATCACGAGTCGGAGACGCCGCGATCGATCCAGCTGTACGGAGTCGATCCTGCGACCGTCGAGGGTGCGGTGCGCGTCCTCGTCGAGGAGGATCGGGCCGACCACATCGACCTGAACTTCGGATGCCCTGTCCCGAAGGTGACGCGCAAGGGCGGCGGGGCCGCCCTTCCCTGGAAGCTCGAGCTCTTCCGCGAGATCGTCACCCGAGCGACACGAGCGGCCGGCGGGATCCCGCTGACGGTGAAGATGCGCAAGGGCATCGACTCCGAGCACCTCACGTTCCTCGATGCCGGACGGATCGCCGAGGACGCCGGCGTGGCGGCCGTCGCCCTCCACGCGCGCACCGCGGCCGAGTTCTACTCCGGGCAGGCGGACTGGTCCGCCATCGCAGCCCTCAAACAGGCGATCACCAGCATCCCCGTCCTCGGCAACGGAGACATATGGGCCGCCGAAGACGCCGCGCGCATGATGGACGAGACCGGATGCGACGGCGTCGTCGTCGGACGCGGATGCCTGGGCCGGCCCTGGCTGTTCGGCGACTTGGCGCGCGAGCTCGGCGCTCCCGGTGCGGCCGCTGCCGCGCCCGTCGACGCGACGCTCGGATTCGTCGCCGCCGCCTTCCGCCGGCACGCCGAGCTGCTGATCGAGTTCTTCGAGGACGAAGACCGCGGATGCCGCGACATCCGCAAGCACGTCGCGTGGTATTTCAAGGGGTATCCGGTCGGCGGCGAGACGCGCGCGGCGCTGGCGACCGTCTCCAGCCTCAGCGAGATCGACGGCCTTCTGGCCACCCTCGACCTGGATGCCCCATACCCGGGCAGCGCCGCCGAAGGCCAGCGCGGACGCGCCGGAACCCCGAAGCGGCCGGCACTGCCCCACGGCTGGCTGGATACCCGTGACCTCGGGGTCGAAGCATCCTGCGTTCTCGCAGAGGCGGAACTGGACCACAGTGGCGGCTGACGGCGCCGTGCGCGTCGCATCCGGGCGGCCCGAAGGCTACGACGATGCCGATGCCGCGCGCTTCTACGGCGAACTGCACAGGTCCCACAGAGACGACTTCGCCCGCGATCGGGCGCGCGTGCTGCATTCGGCCGCCCTGCGCCGCCTCGCCGCGAAGACGCAGGTCCTGAGCCCGGCGAGCCCCGCCGACTTCGCCCGCAACCGTCTCACGCACTCGCTCGAAGTGGCCCAGGTCGGCAGGGAGCTCGCGTCGGCGCTCCGACTCTCGCCGGATGTCGTCGACACCGCGTGCCTGAGTCACGACCTTGGGCACCCGCCGTTCGGCCACAACGGCGAACGCGCGCTCAACGACTGGGCCGAGGACGTGGGAGGCTTCGAGGGCAACGCGCAGACGCTGCGGATCCTGATCCGACTCGAGCCGAAGGTCGTCGATGACGCGGGGCGCAGCCACGGACTGAATCTCACCCGCGCCAGCCTCGACGCGACCTGCAAATACCCGTGGACCGCCGCCCACCCCCTGCCCGATCCGGGCGGACGGCTGAAGTTCGGGGTGTACCCGGACGACGAGGACGTCTTCCGCTGGCTGCGCTCGGACGCACCCGGGCGGGTGCGCTGCATCGAGGCAGAGGTGATGGACCTCTCGGATGACATCGCCTATTCCGTGCACGACTTCGAGGACGCGATCGTCAACGGCTACCTCGACCCGGCACGCCTCTCCGCCAATGCGGAGCATGACGCACTCCTGTTCGCGATCCAGTCCTGGGTCGGCTTCGATTTCGCCCGGGATGAGCTCGAGGACGCCCTGTACCGACTTATGCGCCTGCCGGAATGGATCGCATCGTTCGATGGCACTCGTGCCTCGCACGCGCGCCTGAAGAACCTGACGTCCGACCTCATAGGCCGGTTCGCCCGGGCCGCCACCACCGCGACCCGCGAGGCGTATGCCACGTCGGTACTCACGCGCTACCGCGCGCACGTCGTGGTCCCGCGGGTCGTGGAAGCCGAGATGGCGGTGCTCAAGGGCATCATCGGCGCCGTCGTCGTATCGATCGAAGGGCGCAAGAGCGTCTACAAAGAGCAGCGGCGCATGCTCAAGCGACTCGCGACCGCGCTCTGGGAGCAGCCCGACGAGCTCGACAAGGTGTACATCCAGGACTTCCGCGCCGCGGAATCGGATGCCGCGCGCCGTCGCGTCATCGTCGACCAGGTCGCGAGCCTGACCGATCAGCACGCCATCGCGTGGCACGGGCGGCTTGTCGGCGAGGTGGATGCGGCATCCCTCGGAGTGTGGGCTCCTGGCGCGTCGCGCCCCGGCCGCGCTGCGGAGATGGAGCGCTGATGGCGGGGCGCATCCTGCAGGCCGACGTCGACGAGGTCAAGGCACGCACCAACATCGCCGACATCATCGGCGAACGGGTCGCGCTCAAGCCCGCCGGCGTCGGGGCGATGAAGGGCCTGTGCCCGTTCCACGACGAGCGCAGCCCGAGCTTCAACGTGCGGCCGCAGGCGGGCTTCTACCACTGCTTCGGCTGCAATGAGTCGGGCGACGTGTACTCATTCCTTCGAGCGATGGATCACGTGTCGTTCACCGAGGCAGTCGAACGACTCGCCGGGCGCATCGGGTACACGCTGCACTACGAGGATGGGGGAGCGGCACCCGAGACGACCGGCCGCGCGCGTCTGTACGCCGCGAACGGGGCGGCGGCGGAGTACTTCCGCGCGCAGCTGGCGACCGCCGAGGCCGACACGGCCCGCCGATTCCTGGGCGAGCGGGGGTTCGATGCCGGCGCAGCCGCGCATTTCGGGGTCGGCTATGCGCCGAAGGGCTGGTCGAACCTGCGTGATGCGCTGCACAAGCTCGGATTCTCCGACGATGAGCTGAGCGCCGCCGGCCTCGTGTCCCAGGGGCAGCGCGGCGTCTACGACCGCTTCCGCGGTCGTGCCATATGGCCGATCCGCGATGTCACGAGTCAGGTGATCGGATTCGGCGCGCGCAAGCTCTATGACGACGACCAGGGGCCGAAGTACCTCAACACACCCGAGACCCCGGTGTACCGCAAGTCGCAGGTGCTCTACGGGCTCGACCTCGCCAAGCGCGACATTTCGCGTGATCACCGCGTCGTGGTGGTCGAGGGATACACCGACGTGATGGCGTGCCACCTGGCGGGCATCACGACGGCGATCGCGAGCTGCGGCACGGCGTTCGGCTCCGACCACATCACGGTGCTGCGCCGGGTCATGGGCGACGACTCCGCGTCCGGTGAGGTCGTGTTCACTTTCGACCCCGATGCGGCGGGTCAGAAGGCGGCACTGCGCGCCTTCGGCGACGAGAAGCGATTCGCCGCGCAGACGTACGTCGCCGTCGCTCCCGAGGGCCTCGACCCTTGCGACCTTCGCCTGCAACGCGGTGACGGTGCCGTGCGGGCGCTGATGGACACCAAGGTGCCGATGTTCGAATTCGTCATCGATCAGCGTCTGTCGGGCTTCGACCTGTCCACCGTCGAGGGGCGAGCGGGCGCCCTGCGCAGCGCTGCTCCGATCGTCGCGGAGATCCGCGACCCGTCGCTGCGTCCCGGCTACGTCCGGGTGCTGGCGCGACGCCTCGGGCTCGATCTCGCCGAGGTGCGGACCGCCGTCGAGCGAGCGGCGCGCAGCGCGGCGAACCGTCCGGCGGAGGGTGGCCCGCCCCCCGCGGCAGCGCAGGAGTCCGGTGAGGGCGAGCCCGCCGTCCGCGTGACGATCACCTCGCTGCCGCGGACGGCCGAAGTCGCGCTCGAGCGCGATGCGCTCATGGGGATCCTGCAGTTCGGGCACCGCCTCGATCCCGGTCTGCTCGCACGATCGATAAGTCTGCCGTTCCGGCATCCGGCCCTCGAAGCCGTGCGCCAGGCCGTCGCCGCAGCGCCCGACATGAGCAGACCCGGCTGGGCTGCGGATGCCGTGTCCGCCGTGCGCGAGCCGTACCGCTCCCTTGCGGCCGAACTGCTCACCGCCGATTTTCCCGCTCTCTCCGACGAGGCGGCGACGGTCTCGGCCGCCGCGCTCGCACGGCGACTCGTCGGACGAGCGGTCGATCGAGAGAAGACGGAGCTCCTCGGAGCGATCCAGCGCGTGGCACCGGATTCGCAGGAGGGCCGGGCCATCCGGATGCGGCTGCGGGAACTCGATGTGGAGCGTCAGCGCTTCGCATCCGACGAGTAGAGCCATAGGACTCGGCGACCTGGCGAGTCGACGCTGGCGTCTGAGCGCGGCGCAGGGCAGGATGAGCACATGGCCAGCCGTCCGGACGCCGATGTCGCGATTCGCACCAGCGATCTGTCCATCGCGCGGGCATCTCGCGGCGGACCCGATGTCCGCGTGGTGGACGGCGTCTCGTTCGTCCTCGCGCACTCCGCGACCCTCGCCGTCATGGGTCCGACCGGATCGGGCAAGTCGAGTCTGCTGGCGGTCCTCGCAGGCGCCGAAGAGCCGGGCCTCGGCGTTGTGGGCGGCAGCGCTCATGTCGAGGGGATTCCGGTGCGCCGGCCCGGCCGAGCCCACCGGACGCTCACCTATCTGACGGGCTACCTCGCCCAGACAGCCGGTGCCCGGCTGCCGGCTCGGATGACGGTGGCGGACGTCATCGGCGAACCCATCACGAGCCGAGACCGCCGTGTCAACCAGCGTGCGCTGGCCGTGCGGGTCGCGACCCTGCTCGACGAACTCATGCTGCCTCTCGGCGCGGCGGCCAAATACCCCTACGAGCTGAGCGCGGGGATGCGGCAGCGGGTCGTCTTCGCGCGCGCGCTGGTGCTGCAGCCCCGGGTCTTCATCGCCGACGAGCCGTTCTCGAACATGGACATCGAGGTGCGCAAGGCCGCGCGCGACGCCATTCTGCGTCGTCGCCGGGCGTATGGGATGTCGGCTCTGATCGTGACCAACGAAGCCGACGTGGTGCGCGATCTCTCCGCCGATGTGCTGGTTCTGCGAAGCGGCCACGCCATCGCCTACGGGCACGGCACGCACGATCTGCTGTGGACCCCGAGCGGCGAAGCCGACCACCGACTCGTGGCTTCCTGAGGTCACGAGCACTGTTCGCCGTTTGCTAAGCTATTCGGGTTGCCTGCTCTGCGGGCGCTTTCCTCGGTAGCTCAATTGGCAGAGCAATCGGCTGTTAACCGATAGGTTCTTGGTTCGAGTCCAAGCCGGGGAGCGGACGGCCCCGGACTCCACTCTGGGGCCGTTCTTCGTTTCCGCCGCCGCTGCCGGTTTCACGCGTCGATGTCGTCGACGCCGGGTGTCCAGGCGGCGCCGGGACGCCCCCAACCTCGCTTGCGGGCGATCTTCTGCGCGGTCTTCCAGTCGCCGTCGCCGAGTCGGTCGACGTACAGGATGCCGTCGAGGTGATCGAACTCGTGCTGCATGATGCGGGCGCGCCAGCCGTCGACGCGGACCTCCACGGACGCGCCCTCGAGATCCAGTCCCGTGACCAGGACGCGGTCCGATCGCCTCAGCGGGAACCGTCTCGCCGGGGAACGACAGGCACCCCTCCGACTCCTCGTCGGGATCGGGTTCGCCGGGCTCGGGCGGCGTCATCCACAGCTCGGGGTTGATCAGCACCCCTCGCCAGGGTGCTCCGTCGTCGTCCCGGTAGCTGTACGTGTAGATGCGAAGGGGGACACCCACCTGCGGCGCAGCCAGGCCGACGCCGGGCGCGGTGTCCATCGTCTCGAACATGTCGGCGACGAGCTGTCGCACTTCGTCGGTGATCTCCTCGACGCCGGCGGCAGGGGCATGAAGCACCGGGTCACCCATGATGCGAATCGGCAGAACGGCCACGCCTTGAGCCTATCGAGCGACCCGGACGGTTAGGGTCTAGTAGTGGTCTGGCTGGAAATGTCGCTCGAAGATGTGACTCAGAATGTCGTGGGCGTGTTCCGCGATCCTGCGATCCTCTTCGGCATCCCGCTCGCCCTTCTCGGCGCGGTCTTCATGTCTTTCGGCGCGCAGTATCAGCATCGGGGCGTCGCGAAAGTAGAGCGCCTCACCGGATCGTCCGGCAGCACCGGCCTCACCGGCGGTCAGCTGCTCAGTCTTCTGAAGCGACCCTCGTGGCTGCTCGGCACGGTCATGCTCGGGGCGGCGATCCTGTGCCAGCTCGGAGCGCTCGCTCTGGCGCCGCTGATCGTCGTGCAGCCGCTCGGTGCTCTCGCGCTCGTGATCACGACGCTGCTGAACTCGCGCGTCAGCGGCCACAAGCCGACAAAGAAGTCGGTCAGGGCGATCATCGCGTGCGTCGGCGGAATCTTCATCTTCGTCACCATCGCCGCATTCGTGGCGACGGAGCAGCGGGTCACCGACCAGCAGCTGATCACCATCCTCGTGCTGCTGCTGGTCGTGATCGTCGTGTTCAGCTTCCTGTGGATCTGGCTTCGCAAGCGGGCCCAGGCGCTCTTCTACATCGTCGCGTCGGGCGTCATCTACGGATTCGTGGCGACGCTCGCGAAGGTGGTGATCAAGCGCGTGCAGGCCGGCAACTTCGAGTGGCTGACCCTGCTGTGTCTGATCGCTCTCCTGGCGGCGGTCGCGGTCGGCGCGTACTTCGTGCAGACCGCGTACTCGGTGGGCCCTCCCGACCTCGTTATCGCCGGACTCACCGTCATCGACCCGATGGTCGCCGTGCTCATCGGCCTCATCGTGCTGCAGGAGGCGGCGACCGCGCCGTGGCCCGCGCTCGTCGGCTTCGCGATCGCCGGTGCGATCGCCGTCTACGGCGTCATCTCGCTCGCGCGCAATCACCCTCAAGTCCTCAGCGACAGCCAGGAGCTGCCGATCGAGCGGGGGAGCGGCAACGGCAAGGAGCCGCACCCCAGCACGAGCTCGATCCGACTCACCGAGGCGCTCGAGAAGGTTTGGCCGGAACCGCCGCTGCACGACGTCGACGACCCGCCCAGGGAGCGCTGAGCGTCGAGGTTTCTCAGTCGGAGGACACGTCGATGACGATCCGGCCGTCGCGCATGCGTCCCTTGTCACCGGGGGTGGGCGCCGGGGCCGGCATTTCCACCTGCGCCTGCCACAGCGCCCGCGCCTCGTCGGCGGTGGGACGCCACACCACGTCGAATCCCGCTCCGATCCCGCTCAGGGAGCCTCCGCCGCCTTCCAGCTGACGACGCAGATTGTCGCGCTTGAGGCGCGGCGTGAAGACGACTGCCGCGAGCGCGAACGCGACGAGGCCGCCTGCCATGAGCCATGCGATCGCGTCCACGAACGCATTCTGCCATGAGCCGGCTGACCGATCGCGATTCGGTAGGCTCGATGCTCGAGGGGGCGGTGGCCAAGCTGGTCAAGGCAGCGGGCTCATAACCCGACGATCGTGGGTTCAAGTCCCACCCGCCCCACGCGTGAGAGGGTCGTCCGAAGGGCGGCCCTCTCACGCGTGTGACGGCAGAGCGCTTGAACCGCAGGCGGGCCCACGCCGCCCGAGGCTCCGCACGCCGCGCAGCGGCGAGTGGAGAGGCGGTGGGTTCAAGTCCCACCCGCCCCACGGATTCCTACATCGCGGCGCCGATGTAGGAGTACTTCACGAACACCTCGGCCGCGAGCCCGGCCTCCTCGAGCACGCCCTGCACGGCGGTCAGCATGTACTTCGAGTCCCAGCCCATGTAGAGGAAGTTCGACTCGTCGAGCGCGTCCCACTGCCCGTTCCACGCCTGCGCCGCATAGATCGGGCCACCGCGTCGCGCACTGAACGCGATGACGTCGTCGCGCGAGTCGGCCCACAGCCGCTTGAAGATGCGGTTGAACAGGTACCTGACGTCGTAGACCTCCCAGTGCTCGCCGCGGTACTCGACGTACTCGAACTCGCGGTGCCAGCCGCGCGGCCAGCCGCGCCTGCGCTGCGCATCGAGGATCGGCGTGAGGCCGTCATCGTCGATTCCGACGGTCGCCGGATGCGCCCAGATCTCCAGGAACGTGCCGCTGAGTTCGACCGTGCGGGCTGCGATGGCGGCCGTGCCCCAAACCTCGGCGTCGGCGAGCTCGCGCGTGATGCCGATGCCGCTCTTGGCGTAGCCGGCGCGCTTGTCGATGAAGGACTTGTCGGCGAGGCGCTCTGCCAGTGAGTCCTCCAGGAGCGCCAGGTTGCCGAGCGTTCCCGCGAGTGCGCGATGGCTGTTCTGCTCGTCGTCGGAGTACTGCGACCATTCTCGTTCGCCGTCGCCGCTCCAGCCGTCGCCGGGGGCGAGCGGGAAGATGTGCTCGACCTCCAGGTCGGCGAGCGTGTCGACATCCGCGAGGCGTCCGAGCACGTACGCCGCGTGGGGGAGTTCCCCGTACTTCAGCGCGACGCGCACCCGTTCGTCCGATGGCGTGATCCGGCTGATCGCGCGTTCCAGGCTGGCCTGACCGTCCTCCCGCGCCCGGCACAGGCGGGCGACCAGCCGATCGATGCTCACGCCGACGACGGTCCGCCGCAGGAGCAGCGACTGCACGTGCTCGAGCGTCGCAATCAGCGCCGCCTTGTCCACCACGCCGCGGTCGTAGTCGCGGTAGGTCTTCATGACGAGCGGGTACATTCCGCGCCCGAAGGTGTTGAGGTGGCCGAGCTGCCGCGCGACCTCGGCGTCGAGCGCATGTGCGGGATCCAGCAGGATGCGGTAGATCTCCGAGTACGCCTTCCACTCCGCGGCGTGCGCCCGGAGGCTCTCGAGGTCGAGCCTCGGGAACTCGTGCCGGAACGCGTCATAGACGCCGCGTTCGCCGGCGACGGCGACCTCGCGACCCGTCGTCATGACGAGGAAGTGGCGCCAGAAGCTTCCGATCGACTCACCCGTGTTCTGCTCGATCGGCACCCAGAACGAGTCCTCGATCTCACTCTGCTCGGCATGCGAAAGACCCATCAGGACGTAGTTGTGGATGAGCTCGTGATCGCGCAGCGGCTCGCCGGTCGAGTTGAGGCTTTCGAAGATCTGCTGTGCATTGGCGCCCATCCCGAGGGTGATCGCGACGTGCTCCAGCTTCTGCAGACCGCCCCAGATGCGCGGTGCCTCCTCCGCGCTGATCTGGCTGCGGAAGAACGCGTAGTTGTCGTCGAACCTGGATTCGCGGACCTCGCCGTCGGTCGCCCTGCGGTCCAGCACCACGCTCTCGAAGACCTGCGCCCACGCGCGATGCGGGCGCAGTTTGGTGCGCGATCGATCGGAGCCCCGTACGAGCACGCGCTCGAGGTCGCCCGCCAGATCGGGCCGGTCCGATTTCACCGTGTGGTGGAGCGCGGCGATCAGCAGCATGAGCGTCGTGATGCGCTGCTGTCCGTCGATCAGAACCAGTTCGGCGGACTCGCCGTTCATGCTCAGCGAGGACAGCACCGAGCCGATGAAATGCATATGGCGGTCGTCGGAGTCTGCCACAGCGCGGATGTCGCCGAGGAGCTGCTCGCACGCGCCGATGTCCCACCGATACTGACGCTGGTAGACGGGCACGACGATGGTCATCTCCGAGGCGGAGAGCCAGGCGATGGTGTTGACCGCGGTCGCATCGATGTTCGTGGCAGTGGCCATAGTGTCGCTTCGCCCCTCGGAACGATCGTTCTTGTCCTGGGCGAACCGACCCAGGCCTTCCAGCTTAGGCGAGCCTCACCGCTCGCCTTTATCCGCGGCGCAGCCACCGGAGGTCGCTCAGATGCCCGATGTAGGCTTGCCTAAGTCGGGCCTGTTAAAACGTGCTGGCCCCCTACGAAAGGCATGATTCACCTCATGGGTTACATCAAGTCCGCCGCTCTCGAAGAGACCGGCTACGTGGTACTCGATCGCTACAACCAGGAGCTCGACCCCAAGGAATGGCTCGACATCGAGTACAACGACTGGAAGTCGTCCGGTGACACCCGCTTCGCTCCGCTCGCGAGCTTCGCTGGCGACATCGAGTGCAACGGATTCTGGAACCACAAGCCGCCGCGCACCGACAAGGACGGCGTGTGGATCGAATCCCAGGTGGAGAAGGCTCCGAACCTCACGCGCCGCGCTCAGGAGCCTGGTGCGAACGTCGGCCGCTGCCGCGTGATCGAGCTGCAGCCGAACACGTACGCGGACTGCCTCTACAACCTGCACCAGGACGACAACAACCGCCTGAACCCGGACGGCACCGGCTGGGTCGTCCGCGGCTTCTTCAACCTGACGGACGACAAGGACAGCTACTTCGTCCTGCGTGAGAACCGAACCGACCCGAGCGTCGAATACCGCATCGCCCTGCCTGCCGGTGCCCAGCTGATCGTGGACACGCAGCGTCTGTGGCACGCCGCCACCCACCCTGGCGACGAAGCCCGCTACTGCCTGATCACCTCGTGGACGTCGGGCCCGGAGCTGGATGCCTACATCGAGAAGTACAACGGCAAGGCTCGGGTCCCGAACGTCGAGGTCCCGCAGGACGTGCTCGACGCCGGTCAAGCCGAACAGGCCCGTCGTCTCGCCGCCCGTGCCGCGTACTACGCGGCCAAGGGCCAGGCCGAAGTGACCGCGATGAGCGAGGCCTGATCCTCAGCACTCTGCACGGTGGCCCCGATCGTCATTCGATCGGGGCCACCGTCGTTTTCGCGAACCTCGGCGTCGCGCTGGGGAAACACCGAATCACACGCTTGTCATTCCGGCCCGGAGTGGGCGATAATGACACCACAACCGCATAGCCACGAGCACTCCGCATCAGGTCGTAGGGGAAGACGCACCTGACGAAACGGAGAGATCATGGCGACACCCAAGGCGCGTGGAGTGATCTTCATTCACTCCGCGCCACGCGCGTTGTGCCCCCACCTCGAGTGGGCCGTCGGTCGCGCGCTCGGCCATCCGGTCAGCTTCGACTGGGCCGAGCAGCCCGTGCTGTCGGGCAGCCGGCGCGCGGAGTTCTACTGGGAGGGGTCGGCCGGTACAGGCGCGGCGCTGGCCACCGCGATTCGCGGATGGGAGCATCTCCGGTTCGAAGTGAGCGAGGATCCCACGCCGCGCAGCGACGGCGGGCGGTGGCTTCACACGCCCGGTCTCGGCATCCACTACGCGCAGACCGACTCGGCTGGGAATGTCGTCGTCGGCGAGGACCGGATCCGCTACGCGATGGAGGTCGCCGCCGGCGACCCGGTCGAACTGCACCACGAGCTTCAGGTCGCCCTCGGCGCAGCTTGGGACGACGAGCTCGAGCCCTTCCGCCATGCGAGCGACGACGCAACCGTCGTCTGGCTGCACAAGGTGGGCTGACGCGCGCATCCCCGCACGCACAACTGAATAACTTCGGGCGGTCGAGGCGCCATTACCGGTGGTCGGAGACAGATGATCCCGGACACCGAGACCGCGTATCGCCGCCTGAGATGAGAGACGCCCCTGCTGAGGACTCAGCTGGGGCGTCTTCGTGTGCGGGGTCAGACCGTGGCGAATGCGACGACCGCGTTGTGGCCGCCGAATCCGAACGAGTTGCTGATCGCCAGCTGCGGACCGTCGCCGAGCGGAATCGGCGAGCCTGAGATGCGCAGCGGGATTTCGGGGTCCTGAGTCGTGAGGTTGATGGTGGGCGGAGCCTGCCGGTCTCGAAGCGCGAGGATCGTGAAGATGCCCTCGAGCGCTCCCGTCCCACCAAGGAGGTGGCCGGTGGACGCCTTGGTCGCCGAGACCGGGATCTCGTGCACGCGGTCGCCGAACACGCTCAGCAGCGCCTTGTATTCCGCGATGTCACCGGTCGGCGTCGATGTCGCGTGCGCGTTGATGTGCGTGACGTCGTCGACCGATGCCCCGGCCGCCTCCAGGGCGAGCCGAACGGCACGAGAGGCACCGAGGCCCTCGGGTTCGGGAGCCGTGATGTGGTACGAGTCCGCCGTCACGCCGCCACCGACGACCGCGGCGTAGATCTTCGCGCCGCGCGCTCGTGCGTGCTCCTCGGTCTCCAGGACCAGGGCTGCCGCCCCTTCGCCCATGACGAAGCCATCGCGGTCGACGCTGTACGGGCGTGAGGCGTGCGAGGGGTCGTCGTTGCGCTTGGAGAGCGCCTGCATCGACGCGAAGGACGCAACCGTGATCGGGTGGATCGCCGACTCCGTGCCGCCTGCGATCACCACATCCGCCAGACCGAGGCGCAGGTGCTCGAGGGCGTTGACGATCGACTCGGTGCTCGACGCGCAGGCCGATGCGACGGTGCGCGCGTAGGCGCGTGCACCGAGGTGCATCGAGACGGCGGCTGCTGCCGCGTTCGGCATCAGCATCGGCACCGTCATCGGCATGACGCGTCGGGGGCCCCTGTCCCGCAGCGTGTCCCACGCATCCAGAAGTGTCCAGACCCCGCCGATGCCCGTCGCGAAGTCGACGCCGAATCGTTCCGGGTCGACATCCGGCGCGCCCGCATCCGCCCACGCCTCGCGTGCGGCGACCAGCGCGAACTGCGACGCCGGGTCGAGGCGCTTGGCCTCGGGCCGCTCGAGCACGGTATCGGGGCGGACGAGCGCTTCGGCTGCGAACGTCACGGGAAGCTCGTATTGAGAGACCCAGTCGTACTCCAGCGTGCCTGCGCCGGATGCGCCGCCGAGGAGCGCGGACCAGCTCTCGGGCGCCGTGCCTCCGATCGGCGATGACGCTCCGATCCCGGTGACGACGATGCGTGACGTGCTCATGTGCGTGAGTCCTTGTTTCCTTTGCGGGTCGGGCCGGAGATCCCGACCGCGGGCGTGCCGGCGGGGGCGCGCGGCCCCCACCGGTGGTGCTTACGCCTGGTTCGACGTGATGAAGGTGACGGCGTCGCCGACGGTCTTGAGATTCTTGACCTCGTCGTCGGGGATGGTGACGCCGAACTTCTCCTCGGCATTGACGACGATCGTCATCATCGAGATCGAGTCGATGTCGAGGTCGTCGGTGAACGACTTCTCGAGGGCGACCTCGTCAGCCGAGATCCCCGTTTCGTCGGTGATGAGCTCGGCAAGTCCGGCGAGGACCTCGTCGTTGCTGAATGCCATGGTTTCTCCTGTTCTTCGGGGGTGCCCCGTCGGGGCCTTGATCAGTCTAGGGTCGAGGATCGTCGAGGTCAGGGCAGCACGACGACCTGGGCCCCGAAGACGAGTCCGGCGCCGAATCCGATCTGCAGGGCGAGTCCGCCGCTGAGTTCGGGGTGCTCCTCGAGGAGTCGGTGGGTCGCCAGCGGTATGGACGCGGCGGACGTGTTGCCGGTCGTCTCGATGTCTCGTCCGATCACGACCGTGTCGGGGAGCTTCAGCTGCTTGGCGAATTCGTCGATGATGCGCATGTTCGCCTGGTGCGGCACGAACGCGGCGAGATCGGATGCTTCGACCCCCGCAGCCTCCAGCGCCTGGCGTGCGACCTTGACCATCTCCCACACCGCCCAGCGGAACACGGTCGGCCCCTCCTGGCGGAGCGTCGGCCACGGCGCCTGGCCGTCGCGGAACTCGTTGAGCGTGTAGTTCATGCCGACGGCATCCGCTTTCGACCCGTCCGAGCCCCACACCGTCGGGCCGATTCCGGGCGTGTCGCTGGGCCCGATGACCACGGCACCTGCACCGTCGCCGAGAAGGAACGAGATGCTGCGATCGGTCGGATCGACGATGTCGCTCAGCTTCTCAGCGCCGACGACGACGGCGTAGTGCGCGGCACCGGCTCGGATGAGGGCGTCGGCCTGAGCGACTCCGTACGCGAATCCCGCGCACGCGGCGTTGATGTCGAACGCGGCGGCCGGGTTCGCGCCGATGCGGTCCGCCACGATGGCCGACACGGAAGGGGTCTGCTTGGGATTGCTGACGGTCGCCACGATGACGGCGTCGATCTGCTGCGGATCGACCCCCGAACGCGCGACCGCCTCGGCTGCGGCATCCGTCGCCAGTTCGATCGCACTGGTCTCAGGAACCGCACGGGTGCGGGTGATGATCCCGGTGCGCTGGCGGATCCACTCGTCGCTCGAGTCGATCGGCCCGATGAGGTCCTCGTTGGGGACGGAGATCTCGCCGCGGGCGGCGCCATAGGAGTAGATGCGGGTGTGAGCAGGCCCGGTCGCCTGGGTGAGCGTGCGTGTCATGAGGAGTCTCCGGTCATGCGTCGGGGCCGGTCAAGCGTCGGCGCTCAGAAGCGTCTGCGCGGCGGGAAGGTCGTCCGGCGTCTTGACTGCGACGCCCGGCACGCCTCGCAGCGCGCGCTTGGCGAGACCGATGAGCGTTCCGGCCGGCGACAGTTCGACGAGCCCGGTGACGCCGTCGGCTGAGAAGGATGCCATGCACAGGTCCCACCGCACGGGGGAGGCCACCTGGTCGACAAGCAGATCGAGGAACTCGCCGCCGGACCCGACGCTCGCCCCGTCGCGGTTGGACCAGACGGTGAGACGGGGATCCCCAGGGGCGACGGTCGCGGCGGCCTGACGGAGCGCGTCCACGGCGGGCGCCATGTAGCGCGTGTGGAACGCGCCGGCGACCTGCAGCGGTATCACGCGGGTGCCTGCCGGAGGCTCCGCGGCGAGAGCCTGAAGTGCGGGTAGAGCACCGGCGGCGACGAGCTGACCGCCTCCGTTGTAATTCGCGGGCGTGAGGTCGAGCTCGTCGAGGCGGGCGACGATCGTTTCCTCGTCCCCGCCGATGATCGCGCTCATGCCTGTCTGCTCGGCGGCCGCCGCTTCCGCCATCGCGCGGCCGCGGATTCCGACGAGACGGAGCGCGTCCTCCTCGGTGAGGACTCCCGCCGCCGCGGCGGCGGCGAACTCGCCCACGGAGTGTCCGGCGACGCCGGCGAAGGCACTGCGGTCCTCCAGCGCGCCCCAGGAGAGCAGGCTGGCGGCGACGATGAGCGGCTGCGCGACCTGAGTGTCGCGGATGCGATCCGCGTCCCACGCGGTGCCGGCCGCCATCAGGTCGACCCCCGCCCACTCCGAATACTCGGCGAGTTGCTCGGCAGCGCCGCTCAGCTGCAGCCAGGGCGTGAGGAATCCCGGAGTCTGCGAACCCTGCCCGGGGAAGACGGCGATGATCACCATCCCATCCTGCCAAGGATCAGACGGGGGCCTCTGGCGATCTCGTCACAAGAATCGCCCAGTGCTTTGTGCGCGGGGTACAGGATCACGCCGACCCACGACGTGCCGAGGGGAGCCGGCGGCGGGTCGAGTCGGTGCCGATCGATCCGAGAACCAGCGCCGTCTGAAGGATGAGCGCCTCTCGTGGCCCCGTGGCGTCCCACCCGATGACGTCCGAGACGCGCTTGAGCCGATAGCGCACTGTGTTCGGGTGCACGAACAGCTCGCGGGCGGTCGCCTCCAGTGATCGGCCGTTGTCGAGGTAGCTCCACAGCGTCGTCACCAGATCGGCGCTGTGCGCCTGCAGCGGACGGTAGATGCGCTCCACGAGCGTCTGCTTGGCCAGCGGATCACCGGCAAGCGCGCGCTCGGGCAGCAGATCGTCTGCTTCGACGGGACGCGGCGCGTTCCGCCACGCGCGTGCGACGGCGAAGCCCGCCAGCGATGCCCGGGCGCTCTGGCTGGCGTCGACGAGAGCCGGGACGGCGGGGCCGAGCACCAGGTATCCCGGTCCGAATCCGGGCTCGAGCCGCTTGGCGATCTCGGGGAACGGCAGCTCCGGCTCCTCCTCGGTGCGACCGGGCAGCTCGGCGCGGCCGAGCACGAGCACGAGCCGTGATCCCTGCACGCCGATGAGCACATCGACGCCCAGCTTTCGTGCGCTGCGGCGCAGCTGATCGACGTCGAACTGCGGGGGAGTCGTTCCGACGAGCACGGCGACCTCGCCGTGCCCATGCCAGCCGAGCGCGGCGATCCGACTCGGCAGCTCCTCGTCGGCTTCGCCGGTGAGGATCGAGTCGACGACCAGCGCTTCGAGGCGTGCGTCCCACAGGCCGCGCGCCTCGGCGGCGCGGGCGTAGACGTCGGCGGCCGCGAAGGCGACATCGCGGGAATACAGCAGGATGCCTTCGCGCAGGTCGTCGCCCTTGCCCACGAGGCGCTCCTCGGTGACCTCCACGGTCACCCGGATGAGCTGGAGCGTCTGGGTGAGGCTCACGCTCCTGAGGAGTTCACGAGGAGCGGCTGCGAAGATGTCGGCAGCGATCCACGGTGTGGAGGTGGGGTCGTCGTACCACTGGATGAACGACGAGATGCCCGCCTGTGCGACCAGGCCGACGGCCGACCGCCGCGCGGGAGGCATCTCGGCGTACCAGGGGAGCGTGTCCTCCAGGCGCTTGATCGTCGCGGTCGCCAGATCGCCCGAGATCCGCCGCAGCCATGCGAGCGTCTCAGGCTTGTCCATCTGGTTCGGGCGAGAGGCCATTCCTCGGGTCAGCTCTCGCCGCCCGCGTTCCCGCTCGTGCCGGCGGTCACGTCGTGCAGTCGGTACTTGTCGATCGCCTGAGCGGCGAGCGAGCGGTCGACCACGCCGTCCTCGGCCAGGGACTGGAGCGTCCGCACGACCACGGACGGTCCGTCGATCTTGAAGAAGCGGCGCGCGGCGGGGCGGGTGTCCGAGAACCCGAAGCCGTCGGCCCCGAGCGTGGCGAAGCGGTTCGGCACCCACTGCCGGATCTGGTCCTGCACGGCGTGCATGTAGTCGCTCACAGCGACGACCGGGCCTGCGGCATCCCTCAGCTTGTCGGTGATGTACGGCGTGCGGGGCTCCTCGCCGGGGTGGAGGAAGTTGTGCTCGTCGGCGGCCAGGCCATCGCGGCGCAGCTCGGTCCACGAGGTGACCGACCAGACGTCCGCGATCACGCCCCAGTCCTCCTTCAGCAGCTGCTGCGCCTCCAGCGCCCACGGCACGCCGACGCCCGACGCGAGCAGTTGGGCGCGCGGGCCGTCGCCTTCTCCGACCGAGATGCGGTGGATGCCGCGAACGATGCCGTCGACGTCCACATCTGCCGGTTCGGCCGGCTGGACGAGCGGCTCGTTGTAGACGGTGAGGTAGTACATGACGTTCGGGTCCGGGTGCTGACCGCCGTACATCCGATCAAGGCCCGAGCGCACGATGTGAGCGATCTCGTAGCCGTAGGCCGGATCGAACGACAGCGTCGCCGGGTTGGTGGATGCCAGCAGGTGCGAATGGCCGTCCGCATGCTGGAGGCCCTCGCCGGTCAGCGTTGTGCGACCGGCGGTGGCGCCGATGATGAAGCCGCGCGCCATCTGGTCGCCGGCGGCCCATTGGGCGTCGCCGGTGCGCTGGAATCCGAACATCGAATAGAAGATGTAGACCGGGATGAGCGGCTCGCCGTGCGTCGAGTAGGACGTTCCGACACCCGTGAACGCGGCCATTGCGCCCGCTTCGTTGATGCCGACGTGCAGGATCTGGCCCTGCGGGCTCTCCTTGTAGGCGAGCAGGAGCTCACGGTCGACGGAGGTGTAGTGCTGCCCGTTCGGGTTGTAGATCTTCGCAGTGGGGAAGAACGCGTCCATGCCGAAGGTGCGCGCCTCGTCCGGGATGATCGGCACGATGCGGTGGCCGAAGTCCTTGGCGCGCAGCAGGTCCTTCAGCAGGCGCACGAACGCCATCGTCGTGGCGATCTCCTGCGTGCCCGAACCCTTCTTCGGCTGCGTGTACGCGGAGTCGTCGGGCAGAGCGAGGCCGACGTGGGTCGAGCGGCGCTCCGGCAGGAAACCGCCGAGGGCGCGGCGTCGCTCCATCAGATACTGGATCGTCTCGTCCTGCTGGCCGGGGTTGTAGTAGGGCGGGAGGTACGGGTTCTCTTCGAGCTGCGCATCCGAGATGGGGATGTGCATGCCGTCGCGGAAGTGCTTCAGATCGTCGAGTGTCATCTTCTTCATCTGATGCGTCGCGTTGCGCCCCTCGAAGTGCGGTCCGAGCCCGTAGCCCTTGATCGTCTTCGCGATGATCACGGTGGGCTGGCCCTTGTGCTCGACCGCTGCCTTGTAGGCCGCGTAGACCTTGCGGTAGTCGTGGCCACCGCGCTTGAGGCCCCAGATCTGGTCGTCCGAGTAGTCCTTGACCAGTGCGAGGGCACGCTCGTCCCGACCGAAGAAGTTCTCGCGCACGTATGCGCCGCTCTCGGTCTTGAAGGTCTGATAGTCGCCGTCCGGGGTGACGTTCATGAGATTCAGCAGCGCGCCGTCGGTGTCGCGGCGGAGCAGCTCGTCCCACTCACGGCCCCACACGACCTTGATGACGTTCCAGCCGGCACCGCGGAAGAAGCTCTCCAGCTCCTGGATGATCTTGCCGTTGCCGCGGACGGGGCCGTCCAGGCGCTGCAGGTTGGCGTTGACGACGAAGGTGAGGTTGTCCAGGCCCTCGTTCGCCGCGACCTGCAGCTGACCGCGGCTCTCGACCTCGTCCATCTCGCCGTCACCGAGGAAAGCCCAGACGTGGGAGTCGGAGACATCCTTGATCCCGCGGTTGGTGAGGTACTTGTTCGTCATCGCCTGGTAGATGGCGTTGATCGGGCCGAGCCCCATCGACACCGTCGGGAACTGCCAGAACTCCGGCATCAGGCGCGGGTGCGGGTACGACGGGATGCCGTTGGGGGCTGCCGACTTCTCCTGGCGGAATCCGTCCAGCTGAGCCTCGGACAGGCGTCCTTCGAGGTATGCGCGCGCGTAGGTGCCGGGCGACGCGTGGCCCTGCACGAAGATCTGGTCGCCACCGGAAGGGTGGTCGGCGCCCCGGAAGAAGTGGTTGAAGCCCACTTCGTACAGGGCCGCGGAGGACGCATAGGTCGAGATGTGGCCGCCGACACCGATGCCCGGCCGCTGGGCGCGGTGCACCGTGACGGCAGCGTTCCAGCGGATCCAGGCACGGTAGCGACGCTCGATCTCCTCGTCACCGGGGAAGTCGGGCTCGTTCTCGGGAGCGATCGTGTTGATGTAGTCGGTGGTCGGAACCATCGGCACACCGAGGTGCAGATCCTTCGAGCGCTTCAGCAGACTGAGCATGATCTCGCGACCGCGGCCGTGGCCCTTCGCGGCGACCAGCTGCTCGAGCGACTCCTGCCATTCGGCCGTCTCGTCGGGATCGCTGTCGAGGGTGCCCTGGGAGTACGGATCCTGGTCGTGGACAGTCACGGAAGACCTTTCGTCGTCTGGCAGATCGTGCCAGGTAATCGCATGTGATGCGGCGCTGGCTTTGTTCGGCATGCACAACGCACCATCTCTCAGCCTAGCGAGTCCTGAGTGACCCGCAGGCCCGGTGCGCCTCGCGTCCTAGACTTGGAGCGAGGGCCTTTAGCTCAGCTGGTAGAGCGCCACGTTTACACCGTGGATGTCGTCGGTTCGATCCCGGCAGGGCCCACGCATCGGATCCTGGCCCACCCGTGCGCCGCGGACTTCGGGCGTCGAGCCGCCTCAGAGCGTCCGGGGTAGGTTTGGGAGCGTGAATGCCAGCCCCGCTGATCAGCGCCGCCTGCTCGAGGTCGCCGAGCTCGACACCCGCATCCGTCAGGCCGACATCGCCCGCAGGAATCCGCCGCAGGCTGCTCGTGTGCAGGAGCTGATCGCGCGCCGGCAGCAGTTCGCCCAGGAGCTGACCACTCGCCTCGGCGCGCGCGACGATCTGCGTGCCGACCTCGTCCGCATCGAGTCCGATGTCGCCGTCGTCGACGCGCGACGCACCCGCGATGCGGAGCGACTGAACTCCACGAGCAACGTGAAGGAAGCGCAGGGCCTGGAGAGCGAGCTCACCTCGCTCGCGCGGCGCAAGAGCGACCTCGAGGATGCCGAGCTCGAGATCATGGAGCGCCTCGAGGAGGCCGAGTCGGCGGTCGCCGCCCAGGAAGCCGCCATCGCCGAGACGAACGCTGAAGGCGCGACCCTGAGCGCCGAGGCGAAGCGGGTCGTCGCCGAGGCGACCGCGGCCTTCGAGGGGGCCACTCGCGATCGCGCGGCGATCGCGGGCAGCATCGCGGCGGACCTCCTGACCTACTACGACCGCGTCGCGGCACGCAGCGCCGGCGCCGCACTCCTTCGTCGCGGTACATGCGAGGGGTGCCGCATGGTGCTCGCCGGCACCGACATGCAGACCCTCCGGCTGTCCGCCGAGGACGCGGTGGTGACGTGCCCCGAATGCGGGTGCATCCTGGTGCGCACGGAGGAGTCCGGTCTGTGACCCGCCGCCTGATCGTCGAGGCTGACGGCGGCTCTCGCGGCAACCCCGGGATCGCCGCGGGCGGCGCCGTCGTCCTCGATGACGATGGCGCCGTGCTCAGCGAGGTCGGGGTCTACGTCGGCATCGCGAGCAACAACGTCGCCGAGTACAGCGGTCTGATCGCCGGCCTCGAGCGAGCTTTCGAACTCGATCCGGAGGCATCGGTGCACGTCCGGATGGACTCGAAGCTCGTCATCGAGCAGATGTCGGGCCGCTGGAAGATCAAGCACCCCGACATGCAGGTGCTCGCGGAAACGGCGAAAGCTCTGATCGAGGACCACGACGTGACGTTCGAATGGGTGCCGCGACTGTCCAACAAGCTGGCGGATGCCGCGGCGAACGAGTCGATGGATCGCCGCGAGAGCTTCCGTCGGGATCTCGACGGTGGACAGGGCTGACCGGGCGACCTGGATCGTCCTCGGCCGGGCGGACGACAGGGTCGCCGCAGCGATCCTCGACGCAGACGGCGCCGAGCGCGAGCGTCGCACGGTGCCGGCCGATGCGCTCGCCGCGTGGGTCGCCGAGACGGAGGCGTCCGCGGCCGTGCGCTGGGTCTGGAACGACACTCCTCGCTGGTACGCGGCGCTGCTCGATGCCGGCACGCGCATCGCCCGCTGCCACGATCTGCGCCTCTGCCACGCGATCCTGCGCGACTCCGCACTCGTCGGCCCCGATGCGGGCATCCGCACGCACGCCGCATGGGACGCGACCCCTCATGTCGAAACGGTCGAGGCGGCGCAAGCGCTGTTCGAGCTGGGTCCCGCGGTCGATGCAGCCGCCGGACCCCCGGATGGCCTCGACGAGGCCGTGGACGAGTTCGCCCGTCAGCGTGCGGCGGTCGACGGCTCCTCCGAACCTGGCCGCCTCCGCCTGCTGACGGCGGCGGAGTCCGCCGGAGCGCTGGTGGCGGCGGAACTGCGCGCCGCGGGCCTCCCGTGGGACGCACGGGCGCACGACGCGATCCTCACGGATGTCCTGGGCGCGCGGCCGACGGCAGGCGGCTTGCCCGCGAAGCTCGAGGACGCCGGACGGCGCGTTCGCGAAGCCCTGGGCGACGACAAGGCCAGCCTCGACTCCCAGCCGAAGCTCCTGCGCTCCCTTCATCGCGCCGGGATCCTCGTCGAATCCACCAGCCGCTGGGAGCTCGCCGAGTACCGGCATCCGGTCATCGAGCCTCTCCTCGAATACAAGAAGCTGTCCCGTCTGATGTCGGCGAACGGATGGTCGTGGCTGGCGGAGTGGGTGCACGACGAACGCTTCCGCCCCGTCTACGTGCCCGGTGGCGTGGTCACCGGGCGATGGGCTTCATCGGGCGGCGGAGCGCTGCAGCTGCCGCGTCAGCTGCGCGGTGCCGTGCGCGCCGACCCGGGGTGGCGCCTGGTCATCGCCGACGTCGCGCAGCTCGAGCCGCGGGTCCTGGCCGCGATGGCCGGCGACGTCGCGTTGGCGGATGCCGCCCGCGGCAAGGATCTCTATGCGGGCATCGTGGACACCGGCGCGGTCGCGACGCGCTCGGAGGCGAAGATCGCGATGCTCGGCGCGATGTACGGCGCGACGACCGGCGACAGCGGACGCCTCGTCCCGCGGCTGCGCAGGACCTTCCCCCGGGCGATGGCTCTCGTCGACGAGGCTGCGCGAACCGGCGAGGACGGCGGCGTCGTCAGCACCTGGCTCGGTCGCAGCTGTGCGCCGCCGTCGGCGACCTGGCACGACGCGCAATCCCGTGCGAGCGAGGTCGAAGCCTCCGCTGCGGACGAGAGCCGCGCGCGGCGGTGGGCCCGCGACCGCGGCCGGTTCACCCGCAACTTCGTGGTGCAGGGGACCGCCGCCGAGTGGGCGCTCGCATGGATGGCCGATCTGCGCGGACGCCTCGCCGCTCTGCCCCCCGTCGAGGAGTCGGATGCCGCACCGCGCTCGGGCCCGGTGTTCTCCGCGCGGTCGCATCTGGCGTTCTTCCTTCACGACGAGATCATCGTCCATGCCCCTGCGGCGCACGCCGAGGCTTCGGCCCGGGCCGTGCACGAGTCGGCGGAGGCTGCCGGGCGACTGCTGTTCGGCGACTTCCCGATCGACTTCCCGTTGGATCTGCGCATCGCAGAGACCGCGCAGAAGGACTGAGGCCGACCCGGCGGGCCTACAGATCGCAGGACTAGACTCGGCGACGCGAATGGGTCGGCTGGACGGTCGCGTCGCTCGCGGTTCGCCGCGCAGCGCCGAGGAACGTCCGGGCTCCACAGGGCAGGGCGGTGGGTAACACCCACCCGGAGTGATCCGCGAGACAGTGCCACAGAGAACAGACCGCCGCGGCTTCGGCTGCGGTAAGGGTGAAACGGCGGTGTAAGAGACCACCGGGGTCGTGGTGACACGACCCGCAAGGTAAACCTCGCCCGGAGCAAGGCCAGACAGAGGATGTTGACGCGGCTCGCCGAGTCCTCGGGTAGGCCGCTGGAGCGGCACGGCAACGTGTCGCCGAGAGAGATGACCGTCCACGGGGCTTCGGCCCCCGGACAGAACCCGGCGTACAGGCCGGCCCATTCGCCCTCTCGGACCGTGAGCGACGTCTCAGGCGAGCGCGAGCGCGGCGGCCCCGATGATGCCCGCGTTGTTCCGATGCACGGCCGGGACGATACGCGTGGTCAGCCTCAGGAGCGGAAGGAACGAATCCGCGTACTTGGAGACTCCACCGCCGACGATGAACAGGTCGGGCGTGAAGAGGAACTCGACGTGGCTGTAATAGGCCTGCAGCCGCTCAGCCCACTGCTCCCAGCTGAGGGCATCGCGCTCCATCGCGGAGTATGCGGCGAACGCCTCGAAGTCCTTGCCGTGCTTGGCACGCTGCAGGTGCCCGAGTTCGGAGTTCGGGATCAGCACCCCGTTGTAGATCATCGCCGAGCCGATGCCGGTCCCGAGAGTCGTGAGGATGGTGAGGCCCTGCGCGCCCTTCGCGGCGCCGAATCGCATCTCGGCGACGCCCGCGACATCGGCATCGTTGGCGAAGTGGATGTCGCGGCCGAGACCGTCCTCGAAGAACTTCTCCGCTTCGAAGCCGATCCATTTCTTCGACACGTTCGCGGCCGAGAGGGTACGACCCGACTTCACGATCGCCGGGAAGGCGACGCCGAGGGGGATCGCGTCCTCGAGCACGTCCAGCTTCTCGAGGACCTCCCTGACCGCCGCCCAGCACGTCCTTCGGCTCGGCCCCCGCGGGCGTGGCGACCTTGATGCGATCGCTCAGCAGCGTCCCCGCCGCGAGGTCGACGATCGCCGCTTTGATGCCGGTTCCGCCGATGTCCACACCGACCGCGCGAGTCTTGTCCGTAGCCATGGGCCCAGCCTATCCAGCGGCACGCGCGCGATCAGTAGGATCGAGCAGGCGGGCCCGTCGACAGACTGAGGGCTCAGCGAGAGGAGCGGGAAGTGTCCAGCGACAGCGAAAAGTACTGGTACAACCTCGAGACCGGCGAGGTGGAGCACGGCTTCGTGTCGCCGTCCGTCGACCGTGCGGGCCCCTTCGAGACCGCCGAGGAGGCGGCGAGGGCACCCGAGATCATCCGGGAGCGCTCGCGAGCCTGGGCTGAAGAGGATCGGCGCGAGGACGGCGCCCCTCCCGCGGCGGACACCCCGTCACGTGACGCGCTCGAGAACGACGAGAATTAGCCTGGCCGCGACGGCCGGGCACCGGAGGGAATTCGATGGACAAGCAGCGTGACTTCGTACTGCGGACGATCGAGGAGCGGGGCGTCAAATTCGTCCGGCTCTGGTTCACGGACGTCATCGGCACTCTCAAGTCGGTGGCGATCGCGCCCGCTGAGGTCGAAGGAGCGTTCAGCGAGGGCCTCGGATTCGACGGTTCGGCGATCGAGGGTCTGACCCGCTCCTACGAGTCCGACCTGCTCGCCCACCCCGACCCGACGACGTTCCAGATCCTGCCGTGGCGCGGCGAGATCGATCCCACCGCGCGGATGTTCTGCGACATCACCACGCCCGACGGCCAGCCCGCGGTCGCCGATCCTCGTCACGTGCTCAAGCGGTCGCTCGCGAAGGCGGCGGATGCCGGCTTCACGTTCTACACCCACCCCGAGATCGAGTTCTACCTGCTGAAGTCGTCTTCGTTCGGGCCGGATGGTCCCGAGCCGGTCGATTCCGCCGGCTACTTCGACAACGTCCCCGGCGGCACCGCGCACGACTTCCGTCGCCGCTCGGTGCGGATGCTCGAGGATCTCGGCATCTCGGTGGAATTCAGCCACCACGAAGGCGGCCCCGGGCAGAACGAGATCGACCTGCGCTATGCCGATGCGCTCGCCACGGCCGACAACATCATGACCTTCCGCACCGTCATCAAGGAAGTGGCGATCGAGCAGGGCGTCTACGCGACGTTCATGCCGAAGCCGCTGGGCGGCAAGCCCGGCAGCGGCATGCACACCCATATGTCGCTGTTCGAGGGCGACGTGAACGCTTTCTACGAGGAAGGTGCGACCTACCAGCTCTCCAAGACCGGCCGCCACTTCATCGCGGGCCTCCTTCGTCACGCGGGCGAGATCTCCGCGGTCACGAACCAGTTCGTCAACTCCTACAAGCGCCTGTGGGGCGGTGATGAAGCCCCGAGCTTCATCACGTGGGGTCACAACAACCGCTCTGCGCTCGTGCGCGTGCCGATGTACAAGCCGAACAAGGGCCAGTCCTCGCGCGTCGAGTACCGCGCGCTGGACTCCGCGGCGAACCCCTACCTGGCCTACGCCCTCATGCTGGCCGCAGGCCTGAAGGGCATCGAGGAGGGCTACGAACTGCCGCCCGAGGCCGAGGACAACGTCTGGTCGCTGACCGACGCGGAGCGCCGCGCACTCGGCTACGCGCCCCTGCCCGCCAGCCTCGACCACGCCCTGGAGTCCATGGAGGAATCGGAGCTGGTCGCGGAGACGCTCGGCGAGCAGGTCTTCAATTACGTCCTGCTCAACAAGCGCAAGGAGTGGCAGGAGTATCGCTCTCAGGTGACGCACTTCGAGTTGAAGAGCAACCTCGAGATGCTCTGACCTCGCACGCGAGACGATGTCCACGAGCGAACGGTCGCAGTCCCTCACGCATCTGGCGCGGCTGGGTTTCAGCCGCCTCGCCGAGGCGGAGGCCGAGCTCGTCGAGCTCGAGGAGCTGCTCGGCCTCGAGCGCAGCGCGCTGACGGGGCCGGCCGCTCAGGCGGCTGATCCGGATGCCGCCGTCTCGGGGCTCACGCGCATCGCTCGCCGTGACGCGGCAGCGGTCCGGGCTCTGCACGCGGACGGCACGGGCTGGCGCTCGCTGTGGGCGCTCCTGGGCGCCTCGACGGGGTTCGCGGACTTCTACCTCCGGCACCCCGAGGAGCTCGTGCACCTCGCGGGCGCGGGAACGTCGCTGCCGTCCGAGGAGCACATGCGCGCCGCGCTGCTGGAATCCGTCGGAGCGGTCGACGGCTTCGCCGCAGACGGAAGCGACGCGTCGTGGGTGGCGCTGCGCGTCCGGTACCGCCAGCTGGTCGCGTCGATCGCCGCGTACGACCTGCTGAGCGTGTCTCCGGTCGACCAGGTCGGCTTCGTCGCCGCACGACTCGCGGATGCCGCGGGTGCCGCGCTGGAGGCATCGCTGTGCGTCGCCCGCACCCGAGTGTCTGGTGGGGGAACGGCGGCGGGGCTGTTCCCGCGTGCCCAGGTCGCGGGCGCGCGCCTCGCCGTGATCGGGATGGGCAAGACCGGCGCGCGCGAGCTGAATTACGTGAGCGACGTCGACGTCATCTTCGTCGCAGGCGCCGACGACACCCTCATCGAGGAGGTCGGAGAGAGCCGCATCGTCGACATCACGACGCGGCTGGCCGTGCAGACGATGCGCGGCATCTCCGGCGTCGAGATCGAGCCGCCGCTGTGGGAGGTCGATGCGAACCTGCGCCCCGAGGGCAAGCAGGGCGCTCTGGTGCGAACCCTCGACTCGCACCTGTCGTACTACGACCGCTGGGCGAAGAGCTGGGAGTTCCAGGCCCTGCTCAAGGCACGCCCCATCGCGGGGGACATCGCGCTCGGCGAAGCATACGTGTCCGCAGTCCAGCCGAAGATCTGGACGAGCGCAGCGCGCGAGAACTTCGTCGACAGCGTTCAGCGGATGCGGGAGCGGGTGACCGAGCACATCCCGTCCGGCGATGTCCCCTTCCAGATCAAGCTCGGTCCTGGCGGCATCCGGGATATCGAGTTCACGGTTCAGCTGCTGCAGCTCGTCCACGGGCTCTCCGACGACCGCATCCGCCAGCGCGGCACTCTCGACGCTCTCAACGCTCTCGTCGAGCAGGGCTACATCGGCCGCACCGAGGCGGCTGCCTTCTCGCACGACTACCGGGTGCTGCGCCTCCTGGAGCATCGCGTGCAGCTGCGCAACCTGCGAAGGACGCACTTGATGCCGTCCCGACCGGAGGATCTGCGCGTGCTTGCTCGGTCGTCGGGGATCGCGGACTCCGGCGAGAAGGTCTGGCAGACCTGGGAGACCGTCAAGCGCGAGGTGCGCGACATCCACGTCCGACTGTTCTATCGACCGCTCCTTTCGGCTGTGGCATCGCTGCCGGAGGAAGAACGGACGCTCTCGCCCGCGCAGGCACATGATCGGCTCGCCGCGATCGGCTTCACGGACCCCGTCGGAGCGCTCCGTCACATCGCGGCGCTCACCAGTGGGCTGAGCCGCGGCGCGACCATCCAACGGCACCTCATGCCCGTGATGATCCGCTGGTTCGCCGACGGCGTCGACCCCGACTACGGGCTGCTGGCGTTCCGGCGGATCAGCGAGCGCCTCGGCGGCACGCCCTGGTTCCTGCGCATGCTCCGCGACTCGTCCGGTGCGGCCGAGAGTCTCACACGCGTGCTGTCGAGCTCCCGCTACGTCGGCGAGCTGATGGAGTGGATCCCGGAGTCGGCTGCGTGGCTCGATGACCCCGAGCTGCTCAAGCCCCGTTCAGGCGTCGCGCTGCAGGAGGAGGCCCGCGCGATCCAGTCGCGCCACAGCACGATCGAAGACGCGATGCGTTCGGTGCGGGCGCTCCGCCGCCGCGAACTGCTGCGAATCGCCATGTCTGCGATCCTCGGCAACTCCACGATCGAGGAGGTCGCGACGGCTCTCACGACGGTCACGGAGGTGACGATCCAGGCAACGCTGCGGGCGGTGCGGCGCGAGATCGTCCCGCCCGAGGATGATGGGCTCGACTTCTCCGTGGTCGCGATGGGCCGCTTCGGCGGAAGCGAGCTCGGCTTCGGGTCGGATGCGGACGTGATGTACGTCTATCGGCCGAACGGCGTCGATCCACAGCGCGCGCACGAGCTGTCGATCCAGCTCGTCTCCGGCCTGCGCAAGCATTCCGAGGATCACCGCGTCCCGCTCGACCTCGACGCCGACCTGCGCCCCGAAGGCCGCAACGGTCCGGTCGCCCGGTCGCTGGACGCGTACGCCGAGTACTACAGGCGCTGGTCCCTCTCCTGGGAGGCTCAGGCGCTGCTGCGGGCGCGGGGCGTCGCCGGCAGCGTGAAGCTTCTGCGCGCGTTCGCGGAGCTGGCCGACGATGTGAGGTACCCGGCATCCGTCGACCCTCAGGGGATCCGCGAGATCAAGCGGATCAAGGCGCGCGTGGAGAATGAGCGGCTGCCACAGGGCGCGGACCCGGCACGTCACCTCAAGCTCGGTCCGGGGTCGCTCAGCGACGTCGAGTGGCTCGTCCAGCTGCTGCAGCTCGAGCACGGCCACCGGATCCCGGAGATGCGCACGACGTCGACGATCGGCGCCCTGCGGGCGGCACAGAAGGCAGGGATCGTGCCGGAGGCGGCCGCTGACCGGCTCGCGGCTGCGTGGCGTCTGGCGAGCCGCCTGCGGTCGGCGAACACGCTGCTGTCGGGTCAGACCAGCGACGTCCTCCCGACTGACCGGAAGCGGCTCGACGGGATCGGGCGGCTCCTGGGCTATCCGCCCCGCTCGGCGACGCAGGTCGAGGAGGACTACCTCGGCACCACCCGTCGTGCGCGACGCGTGTTCGAGCGCCTCTTCTACGGCTGAGCGTGTCGAAGCCTGAGCGTGTCGAAACCTGAGCGTGTCGAAGCCTGAGCGTGTCGAAACCTGAGCGTGTTCTGCTGCCTCTCGTGGAGAACGGAGGCTCTGGTCCGGGCAAATGGACCGGACTAGCCTGTCGCTTGAAGGCGACGATGAGGAGCAGAAATGAAGGTTGACGGCATCACATGGCACGCGGTGGTGCTCGAGGCTGAGCCGTTCGCTGCCACCCGCACGTTGCTGACGGAGACCATGGGCCTCTCGCCCAGGCTCGAGATGGAGGGATGGTCGTTGTTCGGCATGCCGAACGGCTCGATCATCGACCTGTTCTCTCCCGAGGCTGCGTCAGGAATGTGCCCTTGGGGCCTCAACGACGGCGTCGTCTTCGGCTTCCGGGTGGACGACATCGAAGAGGCCTCCCGGGAGCTGGAGGCGGGCGGGTGCGAGCTTCTCGGCGGCGTCAACGTCATCGACCAGCTGAACTACTCCTGGCGCCACTTCCGCGGGCCCGACGGCCGCGTGTACGGCATCAACCAGCAGCACTGACGGCTCAGCCAGGCTCAGCCGATCTGAGGCGTATCGGCCATCCCACGGCTCCACGACAGGCGGAGCGGTCAGGCGCGCCGGCCACCGAGTCGGTGACCACCCCGAAGAGTCTGCGCTCATGTCGGATATGCCGGAGCCCGCGACATACGACGAGGCCCCTCGGAGTGCGGACTCCGAGGGGCCTGTCGGGGATTCTGCGGACTACTCGCGGACCAAAGCCCCGATTATCCCGCGGAATCCCGCTGGATCACGTCAGACTCCGTAGTACAGCTCGTACTCGAACGGGTGAGGCCGTGCCGCGATGGGCTTGATCTCGTTCTCGATCTTGTACTCGATCCACGTCTCGATGAGCTCGGGCGTGAATACGCCGCCCGCGAGCAGGAACTCGTGGTCGGCCGCAAGGGCGTCCAGCGAGTCCAGCAGCGAGTTGGGCACCTGCGGGATGTTCTTGGCCTCCTCGGGCGGAAGCTCGTACAGGTCCTTGTCCACGGGCTCGTGCGGCTCGATGCGGTTCTTGATGCCGTCGAGGCCGGCCATCATCTGCGCTGCGAACGCGAGGTAGGGGTTGCCCGAAGCGTCCGGAGCGCGGAACTCGATGCGCTTTGCCTTCGGGTTGGAGCCCGTGATCGGGATGCGGATGGCCGCCGAGCGGTTGCCGGCGGAGTAGACCAGGTTGACCGGAGCCTCGTAGCCCTTGACCAGACGCTTGTAGCTGTTCATCGTCGGGTTGGTAAAGGCGAGGACGGCCGGCGCGTGCGCCAGCAGACCGCCGATGTACCAGCGCGCGAGGTCGGACAGACCGCCGTAGCCGGCCTCGTCGTAGAAGAGCGGCTTGCCGTCGAGCCACAGCGACTGGTGCGTGTGCATGCCCGAGCCGTTGTCGCCGAAGAGCGGCTTGGGCATGAACGTCGCCGTCTTGCCCCACTGCTCTGCGGTGTTCTTGACGATGTACTTGAACTTCAGGATGTCGTCGGCCGCGTGGACCATCGTGTCGAAGCGATAGTTGATCTCGGCCTGGCCGCCGGAGCCCACCTCGTGGTGCGCGCGCTCGAGGATGAGGCCGGCTTCGATCAGCTTGAGGCTGATGTCGTCACGGAGGTCGGCCTGCTTGTCGACCGGGCTGACCGGGAAGTAGCCGCCCTTGTACGGGGTCTTGTTGGCGAGGTTTCCGCCCTCTTCGGCGCGGCCGGTGTTCCACGCGCCCTCCTCGGAGTCGACGCTGTAGAAGCTGGAGTTCTGCTTCACCTCGTAGCGGACGTCGTCGAAGATGTAGAACTCCGCTTCGGGGGCGAAGAATGCCGTGTCGGCGATGCCGGTCGAGGCGAGGTACTTCTCAGCCTTCTTGGCGACCTGGCGGGGGTCCTTCGAGTAGATCTCGCCGGTGCGCGGGTTGTAGATGTCGAAGATCATGATGAGCGTCTTCGCCTCGCGGAACTGGTCGAGGTACGCCGTCGACACGTCAGGGATGAGCTGCATGTCAGACTCGTGGATGTTCGCGAACCCACGGATCGAGGAGCCGTCGAAGAGCTGACCGACGGTGAAGAATTCCTCATCGACCGTCGACGCCGGGATGTTGAAGTGCTGCTGCACGCCAGGAAGGTCCGTGAAACGGATGTCGAGGAATTTGACGTCCTCGTCCTTGATGAACTTCAGCACCTCGGATGAATCACTGAACATGGAGACTCCAGAGGTAGGGCATTCGGGAACTGCCGCCCGCAGCGCGGGCATTACTGGCACGGTACCCGGAGGGGATTGCCCGGCAGTGACACCTTTGTTTCCGGCATGTTACGGACCGCTGGTTACGCTTGATCGGTGACCCACGAAGCGCAGAGCTACCCCGGCGAACGACTCGGGCGTCCGCAGGAGGGAAGCGGCTCGATCGCACGACTCGGGCGGCGGATCGCGGCGCTGTTCATCGACTACGGCGCCGCCTACCTCATCTCGGGATTCTTCGCATGGGATCCCCTGGCGATCCTCGCGATCTTCGCCATCATCGAGATCGTCTTCATCCCCACTCTGCAGGGGAGTCCCGGGCACCGCATCCTCGGGATGCGGCTCGTCCGGTTGGACGGATCGTGGGTCGGGCTCTGGCGGCCTATCGTGCGGACCGCACTGCTGATCGTCGTGATCCCCGCGGTCATCTGGGACGCTGATCAGCGCGGACTCCACGACAAGGCGGCCGGGACCGTCCTCATCCGCGCGTAGAGCGGCTCGCTCAGCGAGGGCGCGGGGCGCGCACCTTCGTCGGGTCGATGCCCTTGGGGATCGGCAGCGAGGCGAGGGACTGCGAGACCGATCCGAGACGCTTGATGACGGCCGCCATCGTGGCGCGGTCGATCTTCTTCGGCAGGCCCTTGATGGCTCCGGCGAGCTTCCCGATCGGGATCTCGTCCTCGCCGTGCCCGACGTAGAACACGGTCACGGGCACACCGGTCGCGACGCGCTGGGCCTTCGAGCGCTCGTCGTTGACGAGGCGCGTCAGCCGTCCTCGCGCGCCTTCGCCGACGATCACGACGCCACCGCGACCCACCGCGCGGTAGACCGCCTCCTGGGTCTTCGGGTTCACGCCGACGGGCATGTCACTGGACTGCCAGTTGCGGCCGAGCGACGTCGACATCACATGGCCGGCGGCTCCCGGCATCCCGTCGATCTGCTTGTACATCGCCGTGGTCGACAGACGGGTCATCGTCATCAGGGAGGCGAGGACGCCGAGCATCAGACCGGTGACACTCCAGAGGATGAGGCTCCAGAGCGCGACGGGCGGCAGGAGGAATCCGACCAGCAGACCCAGCCCGATTCCCGCGAGCAGGATCGCCACCAGGACATACGGGAGCCAGGGGTACGCCTTGTGCGTGAACCTGAACAAGGTGCGGATCTGAGAGAAGAACCCGGGCCGCTTCTCGGGCGCGGTACTGCGTGCTGCCATGAGACCAGCCTACCTTTCCGTGTGCAGGTGAATCGGCTCCTCCCCATCGCGGGGCTCGGGTACGGGGTCCACAGGCTGACGCGGCAACACGAGCGGACTCGCGCCACCGTTCAAGCTCGTCGTCGTGACCGAGAGCGGACAGGATCGGCTGAGCCGGGGCTACCGGGTGATCCGGGTGCTCGCGGGCGGGGCCGAGTCACCGTGGCGCGGGTCGCTGGTGTGCGGGCCGACCGGGGAGATGGGCGTGACGGTCGACGCCGGCCTGCTCGGCGCGGAGTGGGCGGGCTGGACGGCAGCCGTCACTGGTCACGTCCTGACGCCACGGGACATCCTCCGTCGTCCGGACGGACACGACGTGCTCCTTCCGGTCTGCACCGAGCGGCTGGAGGAGTTCCTCGCCCGACGGGCCGCGACCGGTGCCGACCTGACGTCCGGCGAGGCCGTCACCGTGGCGGTGAGCCTGCTGCGTGGCTGGGCCGAACTGCAAGAGACTCCGTCGGATGTCCGAGGCGCGTGGTGGCTCACGGACCACGGGCGACCCGTCTTCGCGAGCGACAGCGCCGACCGTGCCGTCGCCGAAGCCACCATCGAACTGCTCAGCGACCTGACCCGCGGCGTGCCGGAGCTGGCCGATGCGCTGGCCGAGGTGATCGACCCCGTTCCCGATCCGCGACGGCTTGATCGCGCGCTCGAGCGCGCCGAGGGCCGGGTGTTCTCCATCGCCGACCCCGTCGCGCTGGCGACGACGACATTCGGCCCCAAGCGTGTCCGTGACCGGATGCTGCCCGAGGGTCGCCGGATCGAGGAGGAGGCACCTGCGCCGAACCGCCCATGGCAGCTCGCATTCGCCCGCCATCTCGATGCGGACTGGGCGGATCTCGTCTCGCAGACCACGACCGGTCTCTGGCGTGCGGTGCGAGCACGTCGCCCGGGCGGGCGGCGACGACCGTGGCTCCTGGCCGGCGGCCTCGCTGCCGCGATCGTCGCCGGTGGACTTCTCTGGCCGACGGGCCCGGGCGGTCCGGCGACGGCGGACGGCGCGGCGAGTCGGGATGCCGAGGCACCGAGTCCCGTGCCGAGTCCGAGTCGCGGCGCCCGTCCCCATGCCGGACCCGACCGCCGGAGGCGACGCTGAAGATTCGACGCACGACGATCCCACCGGCGGGATCGAGCCGTCCGAAGCCGCCCCTGCCGATCTCGCGTCCATCGCCGACGCGCTCCTCGCCGGTCGTTCTGCGTGCGGTGGCGAGTCGGTCTGCCTGGAGGGCGTGCTCGAGACGGCCGACGCGCAGTTCCCGCCGGGGGTCGTCGATCTGCCTGCGGAGGAACGATCCGTGACGCTGCTCGACGAGTTCGGGGGAGCGGCGGTGCTGCGAGCTGAGGCTGCCGGAGGGACCCCTCAGCTCGTGGTCATCGTGCGTGCCGACGGCCGTTGGCTGCTGCGCGACGTGTACGACGTCGCGCAGCAGTGACGGCGGTCAGATTCCGAGCTGGCCCTCGAATGCGGCATCCTCGAGACGCTTCTTGACCGCGCTGAGGAAGCGTGCGGCATCCGCGCCGTCGACGATGCGGTGGTCGTAGGACAGCGCGAGGTAGACGTACGAGCGGATAGCGATCGCGTCCTTGCCGTCGACCGTCACGAGGCCGGGGCGCTTGACGACGACCCCGGTGCCGAGGATCGCCGACTGCGGCAGGAAGACGACCGGCGTGTCGAACAGCGCACCGCGAGAACCCGTATTCGTCAGCGTGAACGTGCCGCCGGCGAGCTCGTCGGGCTTGAGCTTGTTGTTGCGCGTCCGCGCAGCCAGATCCGCGATCTCGTGCGCGATCTGGGCGATGTTCTTGGATGCCGCGTCGCGCAGCACCGGGGTGAGCAGACCACGCTCGGTATCGACGGCGATGGAGAGGTTCTCGGATGCCGGGTACACGATCTGGTCGCCGTCCACCGTGGCGTTGATCACGGGGTTGGACTGGAGCGCCTCCGCAGCGGCCAGCGCGAAGAACGGGAGGAAGGAGAGCTTGTCTCCCGTCTTGGCCTGGAAGTCGAGCTTCACCGCGTCACGGTACGACGCGAGCTTGGAGACGTCGACCTCGACGACGGTCGTGAGCTGTGCGGTCGCCTGCATCGACGCGACGGCGCGCTCGGCGAGCACCTTGCGCAGTCTCGACATCGGCTGCGTGGTCCCGCGCAGCGGCGAGATCTCGACGGCGGCCGGCGCCGCGGCGGCGGGCGCTGCGGCGGCAGCCGGAACGGACGCGGCCTCGGCGGCCTTGAGCACGTCCTCCTTGCGGATGCGGCCGCCCACGCCGGTGCCGGTGACGGTTGCCAGATCGACACCCTGCTGCTGGGCGAGACGTCGCACGAGCGGGGTCACGTACGAGGTGACATCGGAGTCATCGGCCGATGGGGGCGTGAAGGTGGGAGCGGGGGGCTGCGACTGCGCGGGAGCTTCAGTCGGCGCCGGAGCCTCAGCCGCCGGGGCGGGGGCCGGCGTGGATGCCGGAGCTTCAGCCTGCGCTGCCGGAGCTTCAGCGGCCGGTGCGGGCGCTTCCGCGGGAGGCGCGGGCGCCTCAGCCGCCGACGCCGGAGCTTCGGCCGCGGGTGCTGCGGCGCTGTCGCCGATGCGGGCGAGCGGGGAGCCGACGGCGACCGTCTCGTCCTCCTGGACGAGGATCTCCTGCAGCACACCGGCGAACGGGGAGGGGATCTCGGTGTCGACCTTGTCGGTCGAGATCTCCAGGAGTGCCTCGTCCACCTCGACGCTGTCGCCGACCTTCTTGAGCCAGCGGGTGACGGTGCCTTCGGTCACGCTCTCACCGAGTTCGGGCAGCACGACGTCCTTGCCTGCTGCCGAGTCCGCGGTGGCGGGAGCCTCTGACGCGGGCGCGGCGGCCGCGTGGCGCCTCGACGGGCGGAGCTTCCGCACCGGCGTCCGCGGGTGCGGAAGCGGGGGCCTCGGTCGAGGGGGCCTCGGGGGCGGATGCCTCAACCGGCGCCTCTGCGGTCTGCTCCGCATCCGAGGGGGTGGCATCGGCGGCGGGGGCGGAGCCGCCCTCTCCGATCTTCGCAAGCACGGCTCCGACCTCGACGGTCTCGTCCTCCTGGACGAGGATCTCCTCGATCACACCGCTCACGGGCGACGGGATCTCGGTGTCGACCTTGTCGGTCGAGATCTCGAGCAGTCCTTCGTCCGCCTGGACGGTATCGCCGACCTTCTTGAGCCAGCGGGTGACCGTTCCCTCGGTGACGCTCTCGCCGAGCGCGGGGAGGACCACGGAAGTGCTCATGTGCATGACTCCTTCAGAATGCCGATGTCGTTTCTAGCTTAGTGATGCCGTTGCCGCGCGGTGTCAGAGCGTGTGAAGCGGCTTTCCGGACAGCGCGAGGAATGCCTCGCCGAGCGCCTCGCTCTGCGTGGGATGCGCATGGATGAACGGGGCGATGTCCTCGGGGTGCGCTTCCCACCCGACAGCGAGCTGGCCCTCGGTGATGAGCTCGCCGACGCGATCGCCCACGAGGTGGACGCCGAGCACCGGCCCTTCCTTCACCCGGACCACTTTCACCAGACCCGATGTTCCGAGGATCTCGCTCTTGCCGTTGCCCGCGAGGTTGTATTCGTATGCGACGACGGCCTCGGCCCCGTGCGCCTCGACGGCCTGCACCTCGGTCAGCCCGACCGATGCGACCTCGGGGTGGCTGTAGGTCACCTTCGGGATCTGCGTGTCGGGAACGAGCACGGGACGCAGGCCCGCGATCTCCTCGGCGACGAAGATGCCCTGCTGGAACCCGCGGTGGGCGAGCTGGAGTCCTGGCACGATGTCGCCGACCGCCCACACGTGATCCACGCCTGTGCGAAGGCGCTCGTCGGTTGTCACGAAGCCGCGATCGAGTGTCACCCCGTTCTCTTCGAATCCGAGCCCTGCCGTCGCCGGCCCACGGCCGACGGCGACGAGGAGGTAGTCCGCCTCGAACGCGGTGCCGTTTTCGAGGGTGACCGTCACGGCGTCGTCGGTCTGGGTCGCGCCGGCGAAGCGCACGCCCAGCGAGTACGCGATCCCACGCTTGCGGAACGCGCGCTCGAGCGCCTTGCTCATTGCGACGTCCTCGTTCGGGACGAGGTGCTCGAGAGCTTCGACGATTGTCACGTCCGCGCCGAACGAGCGCCACACGCTCGCGAACTCGACTCCGATGACCCCGCCCCCGAGGATGACGACGCGCTGCGGGATCTCGGCGAGCTCGAGAGCGTGCTCACTGGTGAGGATCCGCCCGCCGATCTCGAGACCGGGCAGCGACCGGCTGTAGGACCCGGTCGCCAGCACGACGTCGGTGCCTCGGTAGAGATCCTCGCCGACGCGGACCGCGGGGCCCGCTTCGAGAACGCCCTCGCCGGGCACGACGGTGATGCCGCGCGCCTTGACGAGACCCTCGAGCCCCTTGTATTTCTTGGCGACGATGCCCTCGCGGTATGCCCGCACGCCGTCTGGGTCGATCCCGTCCAGCGTCGCGCGGATGCCGATGGCCGAGGCATCCCGTGCCACGTCCGCGACCTCGGCGGCATGCAGCAGCGCCTTCGTCGGAATGCAGCCGCGGT
This sequence comes from uncultured Actinomycetota bacterium, assembly GCA_963713325.1. GTDB lineage: Bacteria > Actinomycetota > Actinomycetes > Actinomycetales > Microbacteriaceae > Microbacterium. The sequence continues at coordinate 411,502 of CAVQLL010000009.1, read as the reverse complement.
GCAGGCACGTGCCGCCGACCTTGTCCTTCTCGATCATGGCGACGGACTTGCCCAGCTCGGCGGCGCGGAGCGCTGCGGCGTATCCGCCGCTGCCACCTCCGAGTACGACGAGGTCGAACTGCTGCTCGGTCATCGGATCTCCTCACCTGCGACGAAGCGGATGAGCGACCGGACGGTCGCTCCCGTGGGTCCCTTGTCCGTGAACCCGTAGCCTGCGCCCTTGTGCATCCCGACGCCCGCGATGTCCAAGTGCACCCAGGGGATCCGCGGCGCGTCCGGCCTCATCCGAGGTTCTGCCGATGAAGTGGCGCAGGAACAGTCCGGCGAACAGCGATCCGCCGGCGGGGTCGCCGATCTTCGCGTTCTGCAGGTCTGCGATCGGGGAATCCAGTTCGTCGACCATGTGCGCCGGAAGGGGGAGGTGCCATGCGGTTTCGCCTGCGCCCTCAGCGGCCGCGAGGTACGCCGCCACCGCGGCATCCTCGCCCATCACGCCGGCGTGCCGTGTGCCGAGAGCGATCGTGATGGCCCCCGTGAGGGTGGCCACGTCCACGATCACGTCGGGATGCTCGCGGCTCGCGGCGACGAGGCCGTCGGCGAGAACGAGGCGGCCCTCGGCGTCGGTGTTGAGAACCTCCACGGTGGTTCCGTCGAGGATGCGCAGCACATCACCCGGTCTGGTGGCACGACCCGACGGCATGTTGTCGGCGATGCACAGCCACGCGGTGACGCGCACCGGCAATCCGAGGGTCGCGACGGCGCGCAGGACGCTCAGAGCGGTCGCGGCACCGCACATGTCGTACTTCATGCCCACCATCGAATTGGCGGGCTTGAGCGAGAGACCACCCGTATCGAAGGTGATCCCCTTGCCCACGAGCGCCACGTGGCGCGATGCGTCCGCGGGCGCGTAATCGAGTCGCACGAGACGGGGCGGCCGGTCGGAGCCCAGCCCAACGCCGAGGATGCCGCCGTAGCCGCCTTCGCGCAGCGCCTGCTCGTCGAGCACCTCGACTGTGACCGGCAGATCCGCTACTTCTGCGGTCGCGCGCTCTGCGAAGTCGGCGGGTCCGAGCCACTCCGCCGGGATCGAGACGAGATCCTTCACCAGCGCGACGGCGTCCGCCGCGGCGACGACGGCCGCGACCTCCGCCTCCTCGGGCTCACTGTCGCCGTGCACGATCACGCGCGTGGCGCGGGTTTTCGGAGCCTCGGACTTGTACCCCTCGAAGCGGTATCCGCCGAGCGTCGCACCTTCGGCGGCCGCCCGCCACAGCGACGGGTCGTCGACGAGCACAGCCACGCTTACCGACTCGAACCCCGTGAGGATCCGGATGCCGGAGCCCACGGCGTCGCGTACCGCCGCGGCATCCGCGATGGGCCCGATGCCCACGACGGCCAGCGGGCGGTCGGTGCTCTCGGGCACGTATACGCGCTGGAAGGATGACGCGCCGCCGGTGAACCCGACCGCGGTCAGCGCGTCTTTGAGGCCGGGCCAGTCCTCGAGTGCGGGGGAGTCGTCGGCGTCGAGTGGAGGCAGCGCAAGAACAATTGCCTCGGCGTCGGACTCTCGGATGGGGGCGGTGCTGAACACGAGGTCGGGAAACGACATGGACTCCATCCTAGGTTCGCGCCCGTTGCTCTGTTCGCTCTGAGCGGGATGCGCGCGACCCGCGCCGAGGGGCGCGACTCGTACCATGGGTGCATGGCTCATTCCGCTCCGCTCTACGAGCGTGTGGCGTCCGCGCCGCCGATCCCGCGGGCGCTCCCGCTCGTGATCGCGCTCACGGGTTTCACCGACGCGGGCAGCGCGGTCAGCCGTCTGGTCGACTACTTCCGGGACGACCTGGAGCCCACTCCGGTCGCAGTCTTCTCGAACGACGTGCTCCTGGACTACCGGGCGCGGCGTCCGCTCATCTCGTTCGAGCAGGACCACCTCACGGACTACCGGCCGCCGCGACTCGAGCTGTCGTTCGCACACGACTCGCTCGGCCAGCCCTTCCTGCTGCTGGCCGGCTACGAACCGGACTTCGCCTGGGAGGCCTTCACCGATGCGGTGCTCGACTTCGCCGCGGCCTATGACGTCGAGACGGTCACCTGGGTCCATGCGATTCCGATGCCCGTCCCTCACACTCGTCCGATCGGGACGACCGTCAGCGGCACGCGCATCGAGCTGACCGAGGCGCATTCGGTCTGGCAGCCGCACACGCAGGTTCCCGCCACAGCGGGGCACCTGCTCGAGTACCGCTTCGCGGAGGCCGGTGCGCTCGTCGCCGGATTCGTCCTGCTCGTGCCGCACTACCTCGGCGACACCGAGTACCCGGCCGCAGCGCTGGCCGGACTCGACAGCCTCACGGTCGCGACCGGTCTGGTCTTCTCCGGCGACGACCTGCGCGATGAGAACCGCGAATATCTCGCGAAGGTCGACGAGCAGGTGGCGGGCAGCGACGAGCTCTCTCGCATGGTGCAGGGTCTCGAGGAGCGGTACGACGCCTATATGGCCGGCTCCACGCTCGCCTCTCCGATGATCCACACGGGTGATCTGCCGAGTGCCGATGAACTCGCCGCCGAGCTCGAGCGTTTCCTCGCCAGTCGCCCGACAGGTGACGACGAGAAGCGGGCGCCTGAGCGCAGCGCCTGAGCGCAGCGGAATGCGACAGGGCACACGGACGTTGTAAGAGGCGTGTCGATCGCGCACGTCGGATGTGCGCGACGAATGTGCGACAATAGATGACCTGACCCGTTGTCAACCGGCTCCGTGAGGCTTTCTCTACAGAGCGGGGACTTGACAAGGGTCTTACTAGTGTCCGAAATCTACCGGGGGACGGACGACACCCATCCCCGCTGGTGAAAGGCGAACCGTGACCTCAGGCACGAAGACCACAACCCGCGCGAGCAGCGCGAAGGACACCGCGGCGGTCTCTCCCGCGGACGAGTCCGCGAAGACCTCAGCGAAGAAGACCGTGACGAAGCCGGCCGCTGCGAAGACGACGGCTGCCAAGGCTCCCGCAGCGAAGACCACGGCTGCCAAGACGACCGCGGCGAAGGCACCCGCCAAGACCGCTGCGAAGCCGGCCGCCAAGGCGACGAAGGCTCGTGCGTCGAAGGCGACGGCGGACGGCGACGCCGAGGACCTGCCCGATGACGTCATCGAGCTCGATGACGTCGTGGAGATCGATGACGACGTCGTGGAGATCGACGACGCCGATGCCGACGAGGTGGCAGTGAAGCCCCGCGCGGCGACGCGCGGCAAGGCGAAGGTCGCCGCGGTGGAGCCGGAAGCCGCAGAGGCCACCGAGGCGGAAGAGGATGACGACGACGAGGAGGACACCAAGCCGGCGTTCTCCGAGCCGCTGCCCACGGGCGCGATCGTCATCTCGTCCACTGACGAGGACGACGTCCCCGTCTACTCGACGATGATCACGGGCGCCACGGCCGACCCGGTCAAGGACTACCTGAAGCAGATCGGCAAGGTCCCGCTGCTGAACGCGGCCGAAGAGGTCGAGCTCGCGATGCGCATCGAGGCCGGCCTGTTCGCCGAGGAGAAGCTGTCGCACATGACGGCGGCCGAGAAGTCGAACCAGCTCGGGCTCGACCTGCAGTGGGTCGCCCGCGACGGTCAGCGCGCCAAATCGCACCTTCTCGGCGCGAACCTGCGCCTGGTCGTCTCGCTCGCCAAGCGCTACACCGGCCGCGGCATGCAGTTCCTGGATCTGATCCAGGAGGGCAACCTGGGCCTGATCCGTGCCGTCGAGAAGTTCGACTACACCAAGGGCTTCAAGTTCTCGACCTATGCGACGTGGTGGATCCGTCAGGCGATCACCCGCGCCATGGCCGACCAGGCCCGCACGATCCGCATCCCCGTCCACATGGTCGAGGTCATCAACAAGCTCGCGCGCGTGCAGCGCCAGATGCTGCAGGACCTGGGCCGCGAGCCCACGCCCGAGGAGCTCAGCCGCGAGCTGGACATGACCCCTGAGAAGGTCATCGAGGTGCAGAAGTACGGCCGCGAGCCGATCTCGCTGCACACGCCTCTCGGCGAGGACGGCGACAGCGAGTTCGGTGACCTGATCGAGGACACCGAGGCCGTCGTCCCGGCGGATGCCGTCGGCTTCACGATGCTGCAGCGTCAGCTCGAGTCACTGCTGGACTCGCTCTCCGAGCGCGAGGCCGGTGTGATCCGCATGCGCTTCGGCCTCGGCGACGGACAGCCCAAGACTCTCGACCAGATCGGCGACACGTTCGGCGTGACACGCGAGCGGATCCGTCAGATCGAGTCGAAGACGATGGCGAAGCTGCGTCACCCGTCGCGTTCGCAGTCCCTCCGGGACTACCTCGAGTGATGGCGGAGGCCAACGCGGGCAAAGCGCTCACGGTTCAGATCGACGGCACCTCGTACTCCCGCATCCCCATCCGCACGCGGGTGGTGATGCCCGGCGACGACCTCGATGCATTCATCCGGGAGTATGCGGACGGGGCCACGCGCAGTGGCGACATCTTCTTCGTGACGGAGAAGATCGTCGCGATCACCCAGGGCCGCTCGTATGCGCTCGACGAGATCAAGCCGCGCAAGCTCGCCCTGTTCCTGTCGAAGTACGTCACGCGAACGCCGTACGGCATCGGCCTGGGCATGCCCGAGACGATGGAGATGGCGCTCCGGGAGTGTGGAACGCTGCGGATCCTGTTCGCGGCGGCCGTCTCCGCCGTCACGAAGGCGTTCGGACGCAAGGGCGACTTCTACCGCATCGCGGGCGACAAGGCCCGCGCCATCGACGGCCCGACCAGCGGCACGATCCCTCCCTACAACAAGGCCGTCGTACTCGGCCCGGAGAGACCGCGGGAGGTCGCGCAGCACCTGAAAGCGCTGATCGCCTCGGGTGCAGAGGTCGCCGTCGTCGACATCAACGACCTGGGCGGCAACATCCTCGGCTCGACGCTCGACAGGGCCACTGAGAAGCGGCTCGTCAGGATCCTCAAGGACAACCCCCTTGGTCAGGGCCATGAGTCGACTCCGCTGGGAATCGTCCGGACGGCTGTTTAGCGCTCGGAGATGCGGTCGATGAGTTGACCGCAGCCGCAGCAGCGCCGCTGCGCGGCATTGGCCCCGGCGGGTGGCGCTTCGTCTCGTCGCTACGTGGTTCCTGAGCGAGGAGCGAAGCGACGAGACGAAGGGCGCTCAGCGTTGACACGCAGCCGCATCAACGCCGCTGCGCGGCATTGCTCCGGCTCGTGTCAAAACCCGATCGCCTCGCGATACCGCGCCTTATGGCCGGTGCGGATGCCGGTGACACTGGGCTTGTTCTCGTAGACCCCTGCGCCCCAGTTGCCCTCCACGAGCACGGGCCCGTCCGGGGTGACGACGATATCCCACCCGACGTACTGCACCTGCGGCACGACGCGGGCGACGCGGTCGATGAACGAGCGCACCTCGTCCATCATCGGAAGCTGGAAATCGCCGATGACGAACCCGGAGTCGGGGTGCTTCTCGTGCACATGCCCGTGGGAGTCGTATCCCGCTCCCACGGCGTGACCGTCGTCGTCGAGCATCGTGTAGAAGCCGCCGAAGGTCATCTGGTCGCTGACCGCGCCGCGTCCGAACTTCTGCGCCATCGCGAGGAGGTGCGTCTTCTCGCCGTCGAAGAATGCGGTGATCCGCGTGGTGTTGACCGTGCCCGGGCAGACAGCGGCGAGGTCCGGATGCTGCACGATGACCTCTTCGATCAGCAGCTCGCCCCGCTCCAGCAGCCCGCGATGGAACTGGTCCCAGTCTTCGACCTCCTCAGCGTGGTACCGATGCACGCCGGTGCCCGCCTGACCGACCGGCTCCTTCGTCACGATCGTGCCGAGGCGCTCCGCGAAGGCGCGCACCGCGGCGGCGTTGTCCTCCTCGACGACCATCCACTCGCGATGCAGATGCTCGGAGAACACGCGGTCGAACTCGATCTTGTCCTGGAAGATGTGCCGGTAGTCCGGATGGTCGAACTTCTGCGACAGCTGGTTCGACACCGGATGGGTCATGTACGTCGCCCGCTCATCGCGGCTCAGAATGGCGAAGTCGTAGTCGATGTAGTCCTGGAAACCCACGTTGCGCAGGCCCGCCTGCCACAGCATGTCGACGATGATCGCCGGCATCCACTTGTCATGCTGTGCGGATGCCTCCTTCGCGCGGTCGACGACGGATCCGACGTCGATGCGACGTGCGCGGTCGGCGAGATAGCGAAGGCGGGGCGCGAGGCCGAGGCCTTTCTGAGGCATGCGTGCTCCGGGGTGGGGGACAGAGGACCCCGGATAGTCTAGATGCCGTGAACCTCGGCATCCCTGGGCGCCCGGCGCCCGGCTCCGGCACGCCGGGACGCACGGCCCCGACCGCGCGCATCTCGCGCAGCGCGCTTCAGGTCAACCTGCGCGCCGTGCTGGGGAGCACCCGGACCGCTGTCATCGACGTCCGAGCCGATGCGTGGGGGCACGGAGTGGAGGTGGTGGCGCCGATGGCACTCGAGACCGGGGCCGCCTCCGTCCTCGTCGACGACGCCGGTGCGCGCGCGCTCACCGGCATCGTCGATCCGGCGTCGATGGTCCTCGACGGCGTCGGCATCGCCTCGGACGCCGTCTACGGGATCAGTGCCGGGTTCAGGCCGGCGCTGTCTCTGGCCGGCTCGGTGCTGAGTCTGAAGCGCCTGGATGCCGGCGACGGGGTGTCGTACGGCTACACCTACCGCGCGCCGCGGGAGACCACGGTCGCGCTGGTCACCGGCGGCTACGCGCAGGGAGTCGTGCGGGCATTGGGCAACGCCGTGTCCGTCCTGATCGCGGGGGAGCGGCATCCGATCGTCGGCCGTGTCGCCATGGACGTGTGCGTCATCGACGTCGGGTCGGCCGCCGTACAGCGGGGCGACGAGGTCGTCTTCTTCGGCGCCCCATCCGCCTCCGCGCCCGCCGTGGCGGACTGGTCGGCCGCGACCGGGATGACGGCGGCTGAACTCGTGACCGCGGTGGGACTTCACAACGTCCGGGAGTACGTCCGATGAGCGGTCCCCGTCTGCGTATCGACCTCGACGCGTTCGCCGCGAACCTCGAGGTCGTCCGTGCCCGCGTCGGCCCCGCGCAGCTCATGCTCATCGTGAAGGACGACGCGTACGGCCACGGGATCCAGTGGATCGCGGCGAGGGCCCAGGCCGAAGGCGTCCGCTGGTTCGGAGCCTTCGATCTCGGCGAAGCGCTGACCACGCGCTCCGTGGTCGGCCCCGAGGCGCGGGTCTTCTCGTGGCTCACCGTCGGATCCGAGCAGATCGGCGGTGCGCTGGCCGCCGACATCGACCTCGGCGTCGGAGACGCGTCCTTCCTCGAAGATGTCGCGTCTGTCGCGCGCGCTGCCGGCGCGACCGCGCGCGTGCACCTGAAGATCGACACCGGGCTCCATCGCAACGGTGTCCGGCCCGAGGACTGGGACGGCGTTCTCGCTCGCGTGCGGCTCCTTCAGGACGAGGGACTCGTGCGCCTCGTCGGTGTGTGGAGCCACATCGCCGAGGCGAGCGACGAGGAGGACGACACGGCGCGCGCGCTCTTCGACGACGCGGTCGCTGCGGCCGAAGCCACCGGCTTCGACCTGGAGGTCCGCCACCTGTCGGCCAGCGCCGCGTCCTTCGCTCGCCCCGAGTTCCGCTACGACCTCGTCCGCGTGGGTGCGTTCTGCTACGGCATCCGGTCCGCGGGCGGACCCGGCGAGTCCGACCTCGGCATCCGCCCGATCGCCTCGCTCACGGCGCCGGTCACGCACGTCGGGGACTACGCCGTCGCCGTGGGCGTCGGATCCCTGCACGGGCTTCCGTCGACGATCGCCCAGCACGCGGCGTTCACCGTCGCGGGCCGCCGAGTCGACGTGCAGCACGTGGCGGAGGCCCACACGGCGGTGACGCCGTGGAGCGGGGCCGCAATCGGCGACGAGGTCACCGTCTTCGGCGCGGGAGGACCCTCCGCCACCGACCTCGCGGAGGCGATCGGAACTGTCGGCGAGGAGATCCTCGTCCGCGTGTCGCCTCTCGTTCCGCGGACGTACCGCGGCGAGTGAGTGCCTAGACCGACTCGAGCAGTCGTGCCGTCTCGTCGTGCCAGCTGCTGGCCAGCGAGCGGAGCTTCTCTTCGTACTTGCGGCCGTGGTGTGCGCAGAACAGCAGCTCGCTGCCGTTGACCTCGGCGGCGATGTAGGCCTGCGCTCCGCAAGAGTCGCAGCGGTCCAGTGCCGTGAGGCGGTATTCGAGAACGGCGGGCTCGGTGGGTGTCGATAGCGTGTTCATCTCGGGTCCTCCTCGTAAGCGTCGCTCTTGTCTCGAATCACCCTTGCCGGGTGTCACCCTTGCCGGGTGCATCACATACAACCACGCGTTTGTTTCGAGAATGCCGCGAACCGATGACATTTCGCTCAGCGCGTACGCGGATCCTGATCCCCGTGTCTATGAAGAGGACCGTCGGCGCCCGCAGATACTCTTGAGGATTGTGACCTCCGAGTATTCCGCCCATCACCTTCAGGTGCTGGAGGGCCTCGAGGCGGTTCGCAAACGCCCCGGCATGTACATCGGCTCGACCGACTCCCGCGGTGTCATGCACTGCCTCTGGGAGATCATCGACAACGCCGTCGACGAGGCGCTCGGCGGCCACGGAAGCCGCATCGACGTCATCCTGCACGCCGATGGCAGCGTGGAGGTGCGCGACCGCGCGCGCGGCATCCCGGTCGACATCGAACCGCGCACGGGTCTGTCCGGCGTCGAGGTGGTGTTCACGAAGCTGCACGCCGGCGGCAAGTTCGGCGGCGGTTCGTACGCGGCATCCGGCGGTCTGCACGGAGTCGGCGCCTCGGTCGTGAACGCGCTCTCCGAGCGGCTCGACGTGGAGGTCGACCGCGGTGGCAAGACCTGGGCGATGTCGTTCCACCGCGGAGAGCCCGGCATCTTCGCCGGCTCGAGTCCGGATGCCGCCTTCACCCCGTTCGAGAAGAGCTCCGAGCTGCGGGTCGCAGGCCGCGCCGCGAAGGGGGTCACCGGAACGCGGATCCGGTACTGGGCCGACCGGCAGATCTTCACGAAGGACGCGACCTTCCACCTCGACGAGCTTGAGCAGCGGGCCCGGCAGACGGCGTTCCTCGTTCCGGGTCTCGAGATCGTCATCCGCGACGAGCGCCCCTCGACGACCGCAGGAGAGGCGGCGGAGCCGGTCGAGACGAGCTATCGATACGACGGAGGCATCTCCGAGTACGCGCAGTTCCTCGCGCCCGACGCCGCTGTCACCGACACCTGGCGCCTGACCGGCACGGGGACCTTCACCGAGACCGTGCCGGTGCTGCAGACCTCCGGAGCGATGGTGCCCACCGAGCTGGAGCGCGAATGCCACGTCGATATCGCAGTGCGCTGGGGCACCGGGTACGACACGGTCATGCGCTCGTACGTCAACATCATCGCCACGCCCAAGGGCGGAACGCACCAGCAGGGCTTCGAGCAGGGTCTGATGAAGGTGTTCCGCAGCCAGGTCGAGCAGAACGCGCGGCGATTGAAGATGGGCAACGACAAGCTCGAGAAGGACGACATCCTCGCGGGGATGACGCTGGTGCTCACCGTGCGCGTGCCGGAGCCGCAGTTCGAGGGGCAGACGAAGGAGATCCTCGGGACGCCCGCAGTCCGTCAGATCGTCTCGAACGTCGTCGCTCGCGAACTCGCGGCTCGATTCGCCTCGTCCAAGCGTGACGACAAGGCGCAGACCTCGCTGCTGCTCGACAAGATCGTCTCGGAGATGAAGGCGCGCATCTCGGCGCGCACGCACAAGGAGACGCAGCGCCGCAAGAACGCGCTCGAATCGTCGTCGCTGCCCGCGAAGCTCGTGGACTGCCGATCATCGGACGTCGCGCACTCGGAGCTGTTCATCGTCGAGGGCGATTCTGCGCTCGGAACCGCGAAGCTCGCGCGCAACAGCGAGTTCCAGGCGCTGCTGCCCATCCGCGGCAAGATCCTCAACGTCCAGAAGGCGTCGGTCAGCGACATGCTGGGCAACGCTGAGTGCGCGTCGATCATCCAGGTGATCGGCGCAGGCTCGGGTCGCACCTTCGATCTGAGCGCCGCTCGATACGGCAAGGTCATCCTGATGAGCGACGCCGACGTCGACGGCGCGCATATCCGCACGCTGCTGCTCACGCTGTTCTTCCGCTACATGCGCCCTCTCATCGAGGACGGCCGCGTCTTCGCCGCCGTACCGCCACTTCACCGCGTGATCGTCATGAACCCCGGTTCGAAGCCGAATGAGACGGTCTACACCTACAGCGAGAACGAGCTTCACACGCTGCTCGCCAAGGTCACGAAGTCCGGGCGGCGCTGGCACGAACCGGTTCAGCGGTACAAGGGCCTCGGCGAGATGGATGCCGACCAGCTCGCGACCACGACGATGGACCGGTCGGGTCGGATGCTGCGCCGCGTACGCCTCGAGGATGCCGAGACCGCAGGGAGCGTGTTCGAGCTGCTCATGGGCAATGAGGTCGCGCCGCGCCGCGAGTTCATCGTCGAATCCTCCGATCGGCTGTCGCGCGACGCGATCGACGCCTGACGCTCTCACCCGCGAGACTGCACCGGGACTGCGAGACCGCGGGGATTCCCCTCAGTCTCGCCGTCCGGTTGCAGTCTCGCGGCCCGATCTCGGGCAGAGCCGGGAAGACCCGCGATCCGGACTAGACCAGGGTGCCGCCGATCGAGCCGATCACGGAGTCGAGCGGCTGGCCCGACGCGTCGCGCTTGGCCGTCGCCTCGGGAAGCTGCCGCGCGGCGCCGTCCGGTCCGACCGCTCGGGCGCTCGACCCTCCGACCCACGCCAGCGTGAGACGGTCTTCGCCCTTGAGGAACGCGTGCGCCCGCACCCCGCCGGTCGCCCGGCCTTTGCCCGGGAACTCCTCGAATCGCGACACCTTGATCCGGCCCGGGTCGGTGCCGGGGAGCACGCCCTCCGCGCCGGAGATCGTGATGGCGACGATGTCGTCGCCCTCCACCGCGCCGAAGAAGACGACACTCGCCTTCGCAGAGAGATTGACGCCCGCCATGCCGCCCGCGGGGGCGCCCTGCGGCCGCACGGCCGACGCGGAGAAGCGGAGCAGCTGAGCGTCGCTCGTGACGAAGACGATCTCGGCGGCATCCGGAGCCGGCGCCGCCCCCACGACCGCATCGCCGGCCTTCAGGCCGATGATCTCGAGTTCGGGTCGCGGCGGCAGCGTGGACGGAACGATGCGCTTCACGACGCCCTGGCGCGTGCCCAGGGCCAGCGGCGTGTCATCGTCGAAGCGGATCAGCGCGAGGACGCGCTCGTTCTTGTCGGTGATGCCGAGGTAGTCGCGCAGTACGACGCCCGCAGCGAGCTGGACCGAGGCGGGCGGCACCGACGGCAGGTCGACGGGGGAGAAGCGGATCACGCGGCCGGCCGTCGTGACGGCACCGAGCTCGCCGCGCGTCGTCGACGCGGCCGTGGCCTGGACCGCGTCGTGCTTGCTGCGCCGCGCGGGCACCGTGAGCTCCTGTCCGTCGACGAGATCGACGCGCACGGCCCGGCCCGTGGTCGAGAGCACGACGACCGTCGGCGCGTCGGCGATCTGCAGATCCGGCGCGGGCGCCCCGCGCGTCGGGCGCGGTGCGGCGGGCTTGGCGTTCATGAGCAGCGTGCGTCGCGGCGTTCCGTACGCGTCGGAGGCTGCCTCGAGCTCGCGAGCGACCTGTGCGCGGATCAGGACCTCGCTGCCCAGGAGAAGCTGCAGCTCGGCGATCTCGGTCCTGAGCGCATCGCGCTCGCTTTCGAGCTCGATGCGGGAGAACTTCGTCAGACGCCGCAGCCGAAGCTCGAGGATGTACTCGGCCTGGACTTCGCTGAGGTCGAACACATCGCGCAGCCGGGCGCGCGCCTGTTCGCTGTCGTCCGAGGTGCGGATGACCTGGATGACCTCATCGATGTCGAGGATCGCCACCAGGAGTCCCTCGACGAGATGCAGACGCTCCTCACGCCGAGCGAGCCGGAAGCGACTGCGGCGAGTGACGACCTGGATGCGGTGGTCGATGTAGACGCGGAGCAGCTCCTTCAAGCCGAGCGTCTGGGGCTGACCGTCCACGAGCGCGACGTTGTTGATGCTGAACGAGTCCTCGAGCGGCGTCAGCCGGTAGAGCTGGTCGAGAACGGCCTGCGGGTCGAAGCCCGTCTTGATTCCGATCACGAGGCGGAGGCCGTGATTGCGATCCGTGAGGTCGGTGACGTCGGCGATGCCGGTCAGGCGCTTGGACTGGACGGCATCCTTGATCTTCTCGATGACCCGCTCGGGGCCGACCTGATACGGCAGCTCGGTCACGACGAGTCCCGTACGTCGCGGTCCGAGTGACTCGACCGACACTTTGCCGCGCACCTTGAAGGCGCCTCGGCCCTTCGAGTACGCGTCTTTGACGCCCTCGAGCCCCATCACGATCCCGCCGGAGGGGAAGTCAGGACCGGGGACGAAGTCCATGAGCTCCTCGACCGTGGCCTCGGGGTGGTCGAGCAGGTGGATCGCGGCCGAGACGACTTCGATGAGGTTGTGCGGTGCCATGTTGGTCGCCATGCCGACCGCGATGCCCGTCGCGCCGTTGACGAGCAGGTTGGGGTACGCCGCCGGAAGCACGGCGGGCTGCGTGAACTGCCCGTCGTAATTCGGGATGAAGTCGACGACGTCCTCGTCGAGGTTCTCGGTGAGGGCGAGCGCCGCCGGCGCCAGACGCGCCTCCGTGTACCGGGGTGCGGCGGGTCCGTCATCGAGCGAGCCGAAGTTGCCGTGGCCGTCCACGAGCGGTACACGCAGGGAGAACGGCTGCGCGAGGCGCACCAGCGCGTCGTAGATCGGCGCGTCGCCGTGCGGGTGCAGCTTTCCCATGACCTCGCCGACGACGCGCGCGCTCTTGACGTGCCCGCGATCGGGGCGAAGACCCATGTCGGCCATCTGGTAGAGGATCCGTCGCTGCACCGGCTTGAGCCCGTCCCTGGCGTCGGGAAGCGCCCGGGAGTAGATCACGGAGTACGCGTACTCGAGGAACGACCCCTGCATCTCCGTCGAGACGTCGACGTCTTCGATGCGCTCGTCTTCGTCGGCGGAGGAGTCGGTGGGGGCTGCGGGCATGGCGATCTGGCCTCGGATGACGGCGGGCGGAGAGGGGCTCCCGCCGGTGTGCGAGACTGGCCCCGATGTCTCTCAGCCTACCCGCGGACCCGCTGCGAGCCCGGAGCCTCACCGGTGTCGTGCCTCAGATGATCGCCGCGACGGAGGGGACGTCGAAGTGGTTCGCGCCGGCAGCCGGCGCGGTCGTCTTCGTGATCGACGGCCTCGGTTCGATCAACCTGAACGCCCGCGCGGGTCATGCCCGATTCCTCTCGTCGGTGGCGTCCAGGAAGGACGTCGCACGCACCGTGTTCCCGTCGACCACGGCGTCCGCGCTGACCAGTCTTCTGACCGGAACTCCGCCTGGCGAGCACGGCATCGTCGGCTACCGCGTGCTCATCCCGGGCACCGACGAGGTCGTCAACCAGCTCCGCGGCTGGGACACGGAAGGCCTCGATCAGGCGTGGCAGCGGGCCCAGCCGCTCACCGAGCGATTCGCCGAGGAGGGACGCCCCTGCTTCGTCGTGTCGAAGGGCGAGTACGCCGACACCGGGTTCACCGACGCGATCATGCGGGGGGCGGAGTTCGTCGCGTCCGAGGACGTCGCAGATCGCGCCAGGATCGCCGCAGACCTCGCCGCCCGGCATCCCGGTGCGTTCGTCTATGTGTACGCGCCGGACCTCGACTCGATCGGCCACAAGCGCGGATGGCAGTCCGACGAGTGGGTGGCGGCGCTGGAGCGGATGGATGCCGCCGCGCGAATCCTCTCCGATGCCCTCGCCCCCGGCACCGGCGCACTCGTGACGGCAGACCACGGCATGGTCGACGTTCCGCGGCATCGGCACGTGCTCCTCACTGACGATGACGGGCTGCTCGACGGCGTCCGGCACATCGGCGGCGAGCCGCGGATGCTGCACCTCTACGCCGAGCCGGGCACGGCGGAGCACGTGCTGACGCGCTGGACGGCATCGGAGTCGAGCCGGTCGTGGGTGCTCTCGCGCGCCGAGGCCGTCGCCGCAGGACTGTTCGGAGCGGTCGTGCCGGAGGTGCTGCCGCGCATCGGCGATGTGATCGTCGCGGCCCGTTCCGGCATCGCGTACTACGACGACCGGCTCGAGGACAAGGGCGCTCAGCGGATGGTCGGCCAGCACGGCTCGCTCACCGACGACGAGCGCAGCGTGCCGCTGATCCGGCTCGGCGCATTCGCCTGAGGGGTCAGTCCTCCGTGCGGGCTCCGAAGACGATCTCGTCCCACGACGGCATCGAGGTGCGGCCCTTGCGCCGACCGGCGGCCTCGGCGACCGCCGCCTGCTCGATGTCGCGCTGGGGCGCCTCGTCGAAGTCGTCGCGCGGCGTCTCGTCGTACCCCGGCTCGAGGGCATCGAACAGGGCGACAGGCGCGTGGGTCCGCTCCGCTGCGAGTTCGTCCGCGCCCGGCAGCGGCTCCCGCTGACCGCGTCGCCGTCTCAGCGCCTCCAGGAGGTCGGCCGTCTCAGCCGAGGTGACCGGCGTCGCCGTCGCGCGCTTCATCGCCGCCTCCTGCACGGCGGGCGCGACGGGCTCGTGCAGGTCAGGGGTCTCCAAGTCGGCTTCCGGCATGCGCCGCGGGCCGAAGGCGCCGCTGTCGAAGCGCGTGTCGTCTTTGGCAGGTGCTGCATCCAGCGCCCGCAGGCGCGGGATCAGCCCATCGGGCAGCGAACCCTGGCGGGAGAGCTGGATCGCATCGGCGTTCAAGGGGGACAGGGTGCTGCGGCGCGGGTCGAACCCCCACCGCGCATCGTGGTCGACCTCGTTGGCGGTGAACTCGAGCTTGACCACCCAGCCGGTCTGCTCCTTCCAGCTCGTCCACCGCTCACCTGACGCGCCGGCCTCGGCCAGCTTCGCGCGCACGGCGCCGCCGAACGTGGGGTGCACGTCCGGATCGAGTTCGGCCCCGAGCAGCACGGGGACAGCCAGTGCCTGCCCCACGACGTGCTCCCGCTCCGCGAGCACGGGTCCTTCGAATCGTGCGATGTCTTCTAGGCGCGCACCCAGGAGGGCCGCGACCTCTTCGGCCGACAGACCGGCGCGGATGTGCGACTGGATCTCGCGCGGGCTCGGTCGGACCACCTGCGCGTCGCCGTCGCGTTCTCGGCGCGCCTTGCGCAGCTCGACGCGCAACACGTCGTCCACGGCGAGCGAGAAGCGTTCGCCCGACTCGGTGGCCAGGACGAGCACTTCGTCCTCGGTTCCGATGACTTTGAGCTGTTCCATGCGAAACGCCCCTCCGATCCAGCGGTGTGCGCCCATGCTGACACAGCGCGTGCCCTGGGCCGGGAATATCCAGCGCGCGCCGCGAGTTTCACGGCAACGCAGGACAGGAACCCGAACGCGCATTTGCGAAATGGGTTCAGGTCGTGCAAACTATCGCCGCCCGACAGGGTCAGTGCACACTGCTATTCCCCGGAAGTTGAGACGTTTACGCATGGCCACGGATTACGACGCCCCCCGCAAGACTGAAGACGACAGCGAGTCGATCGAGGCTCTCAAGGAGCGCGTCCCCGACAAGCTGTCCGGATCAGTCGATGTGGAGGACGCCGACAACCCCTCGGGGTTCGAACTGCCTGGTGCGGACCTCTCCGACCTCGAGCTCGACGTCGTCGTGCTTCCGCCGCAGGAGGACGAGTTCACCTGCGTGAACTGCTTCCTGGTCAAGCACCGCTCGCAGCTCGACCACGAGGATGCCGGCGGTCCTATCTGCTCGGAGTGCGCCGCGTAGCCTGCGCGCGACGCAGCGCCGCCGCGAGCCGGTCGGGTGTTCTGGTCGAGATCACCCAGGACGGGGCAGGATCGTCCGGATCGGTGATCTCGACGATGACCAGCCCGTCGATCCCGCCGCGGATCACGTGCCACGACCTCGGGTTCAGTCCCGGGCCTCGGGCGTCCTGGGCGTCAGCGCCGGTGAGAACGGCCACATCGCCCGTGAAGCCGACGTCGATGTGCGCGCGTCCCGCAGTCAGGACGTCGTCGTGCACGTCGACGACAGGGGCTGCCGCGACCATCAGCGCGACGATACCGATGCCGACCAGCGCGCCGATCACGAGGGCGACGGTGGTGTCGATCGGCGCGAGCACCAGCGCCGCCATGGGTGCGGCCACTGCAGCGCTGATGACCGCCCACAGCGACGGGCTCAGCCGTTCGCGATAATGGATGGCGGCACCGCCGCGGACACCGCTCACTGTCTTCTGCATTACCCTCGTTGCGTGGCTGAAACTGTGGACGTCCTCATTATCGCCCCCGACGTTCCGGAGTACGCCCATCCCGGCGATGCCGGGGCCGATCTCGTCTCGACGGAGGCTCTGCGGCTGGAACCCGGCCAGCGGGCGCTCGTCGGAACGGGCGTGCGCATCGCGCTGCCTGAAGGCTATGTCGCCTTCGTCGTCCCGCGAAGCGGTCTGGCGACCCGGCACGGCATCACGATCGTCAACAGCCCGGGCACGGTCGATGCGGGATACCGCGGGGAGATCAGGGCCACGCTCCTGAACACCGACCCCGACAACGCCTACGAGATCGGAGTGGGCGACCGCATCGCCCAGCTGATCGTGATGCCCGTGTCCCGTGCGCATTTCATCCCGGTGGAGGAGCTCCCCGACAGCGTGCGCGGCGACGGAGGATTCGGCTCGACCGGGTACCAGAAGAACGGAGTCCAGGCATGACCGACGCGACACCTGCCGACGCAGCCCGCACCGATCCGCTCGATCGGGCCACCACCGGCCCGTTCGACGAGACCGAGGCGAACCCCGTCCGGCCCTACATCGACCTCGGCGGCATCAAGATCCTGCCGCGCGAGGGGCTCAACCTCCGCCTGGAGGTCGAGGAGCAGACGAAGCGGATCGTCGCCGTCGGGCTCGACTACGCGGGTTCGACACTTCAGGTCCAGCCGTTCGCGGCCCCACGCACCACAGGGCTCTGGGAGGAGACCCGCGACCAGATCAAGGCGCAGATCCGCCAGCAAGGCGGTCGCGTCGAGGAGCGCGAAGGTCCACTGGGCCACGAACTGCTCGCCGAGGTCCCCGTTGCGGCAGGCGCCGACGGCGCTGCCGGCAAGCGACTCGCGCGCTTCGTCGGTGTCGACGGTCCGCGCTGGTTCCTGCGCGGCGTGATCGGCGGCGCCGCGACGGCGGATGTCAGTGCCGCCGCGCAGGTCGAGGACCTGTTCCGGTCGATCGTCGTCGTCCGCGGTGGAACTCCGATGCCTCCGCGCGATCTCATCCCGCTCCGGATGCCCGCGACCCCGGGCGTGGCGTGACGGACACGCCGCGGCCGGCGGCCGAGCCGGACCCTGACGAGTCCGCCGCAGGCGCCTCGCAGCCGTCGGCGTCCGAACTGGTCGGCGCCGCGCTCGGCGGAGCGGCCAAGCGCGCCGGACTGGATCCTGCGGAGGGCGCACCCACCGGGCATGTCGTCTGGCGTGCGATGGGCGGCTGGCGCGGCGTCCTGGAGTCGGTGCTGCCGAGCCTGGTCTTCGTGGTGGTCTTCACCCTCACCTATGACCGCGCGACCCAGACCGGCGACCTGTGGCTGTCGCTCGGACTGTCGGTCGGGCTTGCGGCGGTGTTCACGCTCGTCCGCCTGATCACGAAGTCTCCGCCGTCCGCGGCGATCGGGGGTCTGGTGGCCACAGCCGGCGCAGCTGCGCTGGCTCTGTGGACCGGCCGCGGCCAGGACAACTTCGTTCTGGGGTTCATCACCAACGCCGCATACGGCACTGCCTTCCTCGTTTCGGCGCTGATCGGGTGGTCGCTGATCGGTCTCGCGGTGGGGTTCCTGATGAACGAAGGCACGCGGTGGCGCGCCGACAAGCGCAAGCGCCGCGTGTTCTTCTGGCTGGCGATCGCGTGGGCGGGGCTGTTCGCATTCCGCCTCGCGGTGCAGCTTCCCCTGTATTTCGCAGGCGACGTCACAGCGCTCGGCACACTCAAGCTGATCATGGGGCTGCCGCTGTTCGCGCCCCTCGTCGCGGTCACCTGGCTGGCCGTCCGGGCACTCTATCCACCCACCCCGAAGTGATACATTTATCTTGACATCAAGATAAATTCTTCTCGCCGAGCGGTAAGGCTGGCCTCACTAGCCACTGCGGCCGGTGACAGGGAAGATGGGGAGTGCCGGGCCGCGCGCCCGCTCCGCCGCCGACGAAGGAGACACACGTGTCCACGGTTGACAGCTTCGGTGCCAAGAGCACCCTGACGGTCGGCAGCACCGACTACGAGATCTTCCGCATCGACGCCGTCGCGGGTTACGAGAAGCTCCCCTTCAGCTTGAAAGTGCTGCTCGAGAACCTCCTGCGCACCGAGGACGGCGCGAACGTCACGAAGGCGCAGATCGAGGCGCTCGGCTCGTGGGATGCCGCTGCCGAGCCCGACACCGAGATCCAGTTCACGCCCGCACGCGTGGTCATGCAGGACTTCACCGGCGTCCCGTGCATCGTCGACCTCGCCACCATGCGCGAGGCCGTCGAAGCGCTCGGCGGCGACCCGAAGCGGATCAATCCGCTCTCACCCGCCGAGATGGTCATCGATCACTCCGTCATCGCCGACCTGTTCGGCACCGAGAACGCGTTGGAGCGCAACGTCGAGATCGAATACGAGCGCAACGGCGAGCGGTACCAGTTCCTGCGCTGGGGTCAGACCGCGTTCGACGACTTCAAGGTCGTCCCGCCGGGCACCGGCATCGTGCACCAGGTGAACATCGAGCACCTCGCGAAGGTCATCTACGACCGCCACGTCGGCGGCGTTCTGCGTGCGTACCCCGACACGTGCGTGGGCACCGACTCGCACACCACGATGGTCAACGGCCTGGGCGTGCTGGGCTGGGGTGTCGGCGGCATCGAGGCCGAGGCCGCGATGCTCGGCCAGCCGGTGTCGATGCTGATCCCGAAGGTCGTCGGATTCAAGCTCTCCGGCGCGATCCCGACCGGCGTCACCGCGACCGACGTCGTGCTCACGATCACCGAGATGCTGCGCAAGCACGGCGTCGTGGGCAAGTTCGTGGAGTTCTACGGATCGGGCGTGGCATCCGTGCCCCTGGCCAACCGCGCCACGATCGGCAACATGAGCCCGGAGTTCGGCTCCACCGCCGCCATGTTCCCGATCGACGAGGTCACTCTCGAGTACCTCCGTCTCACCGGCCGCAGCGAAGAGCAGGTCGCGCTCGTGGAGGAGTACTCGAAGCTGCAGACGCTCTGGCACGACGCCGAGAAGGAGCCGGTCTACAGCGAGTACCTCGAACTGGACCTCGCGACCGTCGTCCCCTCGATCGCCGGGCCGAAGCGACCGCAGGATCGCATCATCCTCGCGAACGCCAAGACCCAGTTCGCGAGCGATCTGACCAATTACGCGGACGTCGAGCACGACCTCGTCGACCTGGAGGGCTCGGAGTCGTTCCCGGCGTCGGACCCTCCCGGAAACTCGCCGGGCGACGAGTACAGCCAGCACACCCACCACCACCACAGCCACGCCCCTCAGAAGGGCTCCAAGCCGACGCCGGTCGTGCTCGCGGACGGCGAGAGGTTCACGCTCGACCATGGCGCTGTCACGATCGCCGCGATCACGTCGTGCACGAACACGTCGAACCCGTCGGTCATGCTCGCCGCAGGACTGCTCGCCCGCAACGCGGTCAAGAAGGGGCTGAAGGCCAAGCCCTGGGTCAAGACCACGCTCGCACCGGGCTCCAAGGTCGTCACCGATTACTACGAGAAGGCGGGCCTGACGCAGGACCTCGAGGATCTCGGCTTCTACACGGTCGGCTACGGCTGCACGACTTGCATCGGAAACTCGGGACCGCTCATCGAAGAGGTCTCGGCGGCCGTCCAGCAGAACGACCTCGCGGTGACGGCGGTCCTCTCCGGCAACCGCAACTTCGAAGGTCGCATCAACCCCGACGTCAAGATGAACTACCTCGCCAGCCCGCCGCTGGTGATCGCGTACTCGCTGGCCGGATCGATGAACTTCGACTTCGAGACCGACGCCCTCGGCAAGGACCAGGACGGCAACGACGTGTTCCTCAAGGACATCTGGCCGGATGCCGCCGAGGTGCAGTCCACGATCGACTCGTCGATCAACAAGGACATGTTCACGCACCAGTACGCGAGCGTGTTCGAAGGCGACGAGCGGTGGAAGACGCTGCCCACGCCCACCGGCGACGTGTTCGAGTGGGATGCCGAATCCACATATGTCCGCAAGCCTCCATACTTCGACGGCATGACGATGGAGCTCACCCCGGTGTCCGACATCGCCGGCGCGCGTGTGCTGGCGACGCTCGGCGATTCGGTCACGACCGATCACATCAGCCCTGCCGGCAACATCAAAGCCGACAGCCCCGCCGGCCACTACCTCGACGAGCACGGCGTCACCCGCAAGGACTACAACTCCTACGGATCGCGTCGCGGCAACCACGAGGTGATGATCCGCGGCACGTTCGCGAACATCCGGCTGCGCAACCAGCTGCTGGACGGCGTCGAGGGCGGCTACACCCGCGACTTCACCCAGGAGGGCGGCCCGCAGTCGTTCATCTACGACGCGAGCCAGAACTACCAGGCCGGCGGCACGCCGCTGGTCATCTTCGGCGGCAAGGAGTACGGTTCCGGCTCGTCGCGCGACTGGGCGGCCAAGGGCACCAGCCTGCTGGGCGTGAAGGCCGTCATCACCGAGAGCTTCGAGCGCATCCACCGGTCGAACCTCATCGGCATGGGCGTCGTCCCGCTCCAGTTCCCAGCCGGCGAGAGCTGGTCCTCCCTCGGGCTGGACGGCACTGAGATCGTCTCCATCACAGGGCTCGAGCAGCTCAACGAGGGCGTCACGCCCAAGACCGTCCACGTCACCGCGACTCCCAGCGAGTTCTCGGCGCCCGGCAAGGCGACCGTCGAGTTCGACGCCGTGGTGCGCATCGATACGCCCGGTGAGGCGGACTACTACCGCAACGGCGGCATCCTGCAGTACGTGCTGCGCTCGCTCGTCTAGCTCGTCCGGGAGGGGTCGGGCGCGGCGCCCGACCCCTCCCGCGTGCGTGCCGCGGGTAGACTTGCAAAGCTCGTCGTGGGCTCGGAAGGGAGCGGGGATGTCGTTGCTGTCGTCGATCTCCGGACCCCGCGACCTCGACGCGCTGAGTCTCGAGCAGCTCGAGCAGCTCGCCGCTGAGATCCGCTCATTCCTCATCGAGAACGTGTCGCGGACCGGCGGCCATCTCGGGCCGAACCTGGGCGTGGTCGAGCTGACACTGGCGATGCATGCGGTATTCGACTCGCCGAACGACCCGATCATCTTCGACACCGGGCACCAGTCGTATGTCCATAAGCTCCTGACCGGCAGGCAGGACTTCACCGGCCTCCGCTCGCGCGACGGAATCGCCGGCTACCCCCAGCGGTCCGAGAGCGCGCACGACGTCGTGGAGTCCTCGCACGCCTCCAGCTCCCTCAGCTGGGCGGACGGCGTCTCCCGGGCGCTGACCCGCACCGGTCGCAAGGAGCGGCATGTGATCGCCGTGGTCGGCGACGGCGCGCTCACCGGGGGCATGACGTGGGAGGCGCTCAACAACATCTCCGACGACAACGACCGCAACCTGGTCATCATCGTCAACGACAACGGGAGGTCGTACGCGCCGACGATCGGCGGGATGGCCCGCTACCTCAACAGGGTGCGCACCGCCGACAGCTACCGCACCCTCCGGCAGAGCTCCGATTCGTTCTTCCGCACGCTCGGCCCGGCCGCGCGCGCCCTCTACCGCGGAGTGCGCGGCGGAACCCACGGGTTCCTGTCCCGCTTCACCAACAACGCCGCGTTGTATTCCAACCTCGACATCAAGTACCTGGGACCGGTGGACGGCCACGACCTCCGGTCGCTCGTAGAGACCCTCCGACTTGCGAAGGACTTCGGTGCCCCCGTGATCGTGCATGCGATCACCGAGAAGGGGCGCGGCTACCAGCCGGCGCGCGACGACGAGGCCGATCAGTTCCACGCCGTCGGTCGCATCGATCCGGCATCGGGCGAGCCCGTGGGCGGATCGAGCTCGACCGCGTGGACCGACGTCTTCGCAGCCGAGCTGGTCGCCGTGGGGGAGGAGCGCCCCGAGGTCATCGGGATCACTGCGGCAATGCTCCGGCCGACCGGTCTGCTCCCGTTCGCGCAGCGGTTCCCCGACCGCGTGTACGACGTGGGCATCGCCGAGCAGCACGCCGTCGCCTCGGCGGCAGGTCTCGCGTACGGAGGACTGCACCCCGTCGTCGCGATCTACGCCACCTTCATGAACCGTGCGTTCGACCAGGTGATGATGGATGTCGCACTGCACCGCGCCGGAGTCACGTTCGTCCTCGATCGTGCGGGAGTGACCGGACCCGACGGGCCGAGCCACCACGGCATCTGGGATCTGGCGATGCTCCAGATCGTTCCGAACATCCGCATCGCAGTACCGCGGGACGCCGAGCGACTCCGCGAGCAGCTGCGCGAGGCAGTCGCCGTCGACGACGCACCGACCGTCATCCGGTTCCCCAAGGGGTCGGTGAGTCCCACGCTGCCGGCGTTGGAGCGCCTCGCCGACGGCGTCGACGTGCTCGTTCGCTCCGACGCCCAGGACGTCCTCATCGTGGGCATCGGACCCATGGCCCACATCGCGGTGGAGGTCGCCGACCGGCTCCGCGCGCAGGGCATCGGCGCGACCGTCGTCGACCCGCGATGGGCGGTGCCGGTTCAGCCGTCGATCATCGAGCTCGCGGCATCCCACCGCCTGGTCATCACGATCGAGGACGGCATCCGTGTCGGCGGCATCGGCACCCGCGTGCGGCAGGTGCTGCGCGAGGCTAACGTCGACACCGCGGTCGACGAGCTCGGCCTGCCGGACGAGTTCATCGACCACGCGACCCGCGAGCAGATCCTCGAGGATGCCGGGCTCACGGCGGCGAAGATCGCGCAGGATGTCGTCTCGCAGGTTCTCGGCACGCGCATCCCGGTCGCCCGCCCCACAGAGCGGCATCCCGAGTGGCTGACCGGCGTCCCCACCCAGCACGACGAAGTCCGCGACGCCTGACCACCTCGAGTCCGACCGGCATGCCGACGCGAAAGCGCATGCCCTTGTATGAGGACATGCGCTCTCGGCGGTCTGGGCGGCGCGACTAGCCGCCGATTCCCTTGATCATCGGGTGATGGAACGTGTCGTTCGAAGACACGCTCCGACGCCCCTTCGCGATCGAGGTACGGGGAGGCTCCGCCGTCGATGAACGGCCAGCCCGCACCCAGGATCAGGCACAGGTCGATGTCCTCGACCTCGGGCACCACGCCCTCGTCGAGCATGATCCTGATCTCCTGCGCGAGGCCGTCCTGCACGCGACGGAGGATCTCGGCCTCGGACACGGGCGTCGAGCCGATGGAGCCCTTGAGCACCTTCTCCGCCGCTTTCGACCAGCCGGTGACCCTGCCGCTCTTGTCCTTCTCCACGACTTCGGGCAGTTCGGCGAGCTCGTCGAAGTTCTCCGACGCGAAGAATCGGTCGGGGAATGCGTGCGCCATGGTGTCCTGGACGTGTGCGGCCACCTTCCAGCCCACGAGATCGATGAGCTGGAACGGAGTCATCGGCAGCCCGATCGGCGCGAACGCCTTCTCGACCGTGAGCAAGGGCGTGCCCTCGTAGACCGCGCGCGCTGCCTCGCCGATCACTGTGGCGAGCAGGCGGTTGACGACGAATCCCGGCGCGTCAGCGGTGAGCACCGCGTTCTTGCCGAGCCCACGCGCAACCACGAAGGCGGTCGACAGCGCGGCATCCGTCGTCTGCGGTGTCTTGACGATCTCGATCAGGGGCATCACCGCCACCGGGTTGAAGAAGTGGAAGCCGACGAGGCGCTCGGGATGGGCGAGCTTCGCGCCGATCTCCTCGACCGACAAGCGACGACGTGTTCGTGGCGAGGATCGCATCCTCGGCAACGATCTTCTCGATTTCGCCGAAGACCTGCTGCTTGACGCCGACCTCCTCGAACACAGCCTCGATCACGAAGTCGCAGTCCGCATACTCGGACTTGTCGGTCGTGCCGTGCACGAGCGCGCGCAGCCGATTGGCGGCGTCCCCGTCCAGGCGGCCCTTGGCTTCGAGCTTGCCGATCTCCTCGTGGATGGAGGCAAGACCCTTGTCGACGCGTGCCTGATCGAGGTCGGTGATCAGCACCGGGACCTGGAGCTTGCGCAGGAACAGGAGGGCGAACTGGCTCGCCATGAGCCCCGCGCCGATGATGCCCACCTTTGCGACCTTCTTCGCGAGCGCCTTGTCGGGCGCCCCCACGGGGCGCTTCGCGCGCTTCTGGACGAGATCGAAGGCGTACATGGATGCCGCGAACTGGTCGCCCGCGACGAGCTCGGCGAGAGCCTCGTCCTCGCGGGCGAAGCCCTCCGCTTTCGTGCCGCCCTTGGCCTTCTCGAGCAGGTCCAGCGCCGCGTACGGCGACTTCGGCACCGTGCCGATGCGGCTCTCCAGCATCCCCCGCGCCATCTTGATCGCGATCGGCCATTTGGTGAGGCGTTCGATCTTGCCTGGCGCGTGCTTGCGGTCGACCTTCGTCCTGCCCGAGAGAACCCGATCGGCCCACGAGAGGGAGTCTTCGAGGTAGTTGGACGCCGGGAAGATCGCATCGACGATGCCGTAGTCGAATGCCTGCTGAGGCTTGAGCATGCGATTCTGCTTCAGCGGGTTCGAGATCACGACCTCGAGCGCGTTCTCGATCCCGATGAGGTTCGGCAGCAGGTACGCGCCGCCCCAGCCCGGGATGATCCCGAGGAACACCTCGGGCAACGCGATCGCGGCCGCCGACGCGTCCACGGTGCGGTACGTCGAGTTCAGTGCGATCTCGAGCCCGCCGCCGAGCGCCAGCCCGTTCACGAACGCGAAGGACGGCACGCCGAGGTCGGAGAGCTTGCCCAGGACGTGGTGACCGAGCTGCGCGATCATGCGCGCGTTGTCCTTCGAACCGACGCGCGAGATGTCGGAGAGGTCGGCGCCGGCCGCGAGGATGTACTGCTTGCCGGTGATGCCCACCGCGTGGATCTCGCCGGCGGTGGCGCGGGCCTTCAGACCGTCGAGCGTCGCATCGAGCTCCTTCAGCGTGGTCGGGCCGAGGGTGTTCGGGCGGTTGTGGTCACGACCGTTGTCCAGCGTGATCAGCGCGAGCACCTTGCCCGACGGCAGGCGGATGTCGCGCACGGGGGAGTGCGTGACCACCTCGCCCTCGGCGAGGGCGTCCAGCGGCGAGAAGTCGATGTCTTCGTAGTTCGTCATCCGCCGTGTCCTACTTCTTCTTGCCGTTGTAGTGGGGGTTCTCCCAGATGACCGAGCCGCCCTGCCCGAGACCGACGCACATCGCGGTGAGCCCGTAGCGGACATCGGGTCGCTCGGCGAACTGCGCCGCGAGCTGGATCATGAGACGCACTCCGGATGCGGCGAGCGGGTGCCCGAGGGCGATCGCGCCGCCCCACTGGTTCACGCGCGGGTCGTCGTCGGCGATGCCGAAGTGATCCAGCAGCGAGATCACCTGGATGGCGAAAGCCTCGTTCAGCTCGAACAGCCCGATGTCGTCGATCGTCAGGCCGGCCTTCTTCAGCGCCTTCTCGGTCGACGGGATCGGTCCGATGCCCATGATCTCGGGCTGGACGCCGGCGAAGGCGAACGACACGAGCCGCATCTTGGGGGCAAGGCCCAGCTCCTTGACGGCGCTTCCGCCCGCGAGGAGACCCATGGTCGCGCCGTCGGTGAGCGGCGAGGACGTGCCTGCGGTGACACGGCCGTGCGGGCGGAACGGCGTCTTCAGACCGGCGAGGTCCTCCATCGTCGTCTGCGGACGACGGCCCTCGTCCTCGGTCGCCAGACCCCATGCGCCGTCCGCGTCCTTGATCGCGACGGAGACGAGGTCGGGCTGGAACCTGCCTGCGTCGTACGCCGCCTGCGCCTTGTGCTGGCTGAGCATTCCGTAGCGGTCCGAGCGCTCCCGGGTCAGATGCGGGAAGCGGTCGAAGATCCGCTCGGCCGTGACGCCCATGTTCAGCGCGCCCGGGTCGACCATCTTCTCGGCGACGAAGCGCGGGTTCGGGTCGGCGTTCGCACCGATCGGGTGGTGGCCCATGTGCTCGACACCGCCGGCCAGGGCGAGGTCGTACATGCCGACTCCGATCGATCCGGCCATGGTCGTGACGCTGGTCATCGCGCCCGCGCACATGCGATCGATCGCGAAGCCGGGCACGGTCATCGGCAGACCCGCGAGGATGGCGACCGAACGGCCGAGGGTCAGTCCCTGGTCGCCGGTCTGCGAGGTCGCCGCGATCGCGACGTCGTCGATGCGCTCCGCGGGCACATCCGGGTTGCGCTCCATGAGCCCGATGATCGCCTTGACCGCCAGGTCATCGGCTCGGGTGTTCCAGTACATGCCCTTCTCGCCGGCACGCCCGAACGGCGTGCGCATTCCATCGACGAAAAAGACGTCCGAGATCTCGGCCACTCTGCCTCCGTAATTAGGGATGCGACCAGCCTAGGAGCCCCCTCTGTACGCCCGGCATCGGTTGGGTCGAACCTACGAAGCGCTCTCCGGGGCGGGAGCAGGGCTTTGCACGGATTGCACAAACGCATCCGCAATCAACTGTGCAGTCTGCGCAATCTGCCAGGGCCGTGCGCCGAGATCGGTCAGGCCGTCGGCGACGGATGCCGCGCTGATCGGCGTCGGCGGGTTCCATGCGACGCGGCGGAGAAGATCCGGTGTGAGGAGATTCTCGGTCGGCATGCCGAGCTCTTCGGCGCGGGCCTCGACCACGGGTCGCGCAGCCTTCAGGCGCGCGTCCGCCTCGGGGTTGCGATCCGGCCATGCGCGCGCCGGCGGAATGGACTCGCCGCCGGGCGCCCGCTCGAGCGGCAGATCGGTCGCCGCGCGCCCCGCCTCGAAGGCGGCCCACCACCGATCCAGCTGGCTGCGGCTGGCCCGGCCGGTGAACTCCCGCACCTGCGCGAGCTCCTGCTTGCTCTTGGGGTCTGCCATGAGGGCTGCCACCAGCGCTCTGTCCGGCACGAGGCGACCGGGCGCGACATCCTGCTCGCGCGCGTAGTCCTCACGCGCGGTCCACAGCTCCCTGGCGACCGCGAGGGCTTTGCGACCGCGGACGGTGTGCAGGCCGCTGAGGCGGCGCCACGGATCTTCCCGCGGCGGCTTGGGCGTTCGATCGAGAACCGCCCGGAACTCCTCGGCTGCGAACTCGGTCTTGCCCTGTTCAGCGAGCTCGGCGACCAGTGCATCGCGCACATCGACGAGGTGCTCGACGTCGAGGGCCGCGTACTCGAGCCACGACTGGGGGAGCGGGCGGGTCGACCAGTCCGACGCTGAGTGCGCCTTGGCCAGCGTGATCCCGAGGGTGTCTTCGACGACCGCGCCGAGCCCGACCCGGGCGTGCCCGAGCAGACGCGCGGCGAGCTCGGTGTCGAACATCGTCGACGGCTCCAGCCCCAGCTCCCGCAGCGACGGCAGGTCCTGGCTCGCGGCGTGCAGCACCCACTCCTCCCCGCCGATCGCCGCCTGCAGCGGCGCGAACTCTCCGACAGCGGGTGGGTCGAACAGGAACACGCCGGAGCCGCGCCGGAAGACCTGGACGAGGTACGCGCGCTGCGAGTAGCGGAACCCGGAGGCGCGTTCGACATCGACGGCGACAGGTCCCGAGCCTGCGGAGAGCGACGCGATGGCGTCGGACAGGCCGGCGGCATCCGTGATGACCGTGTAATCAGTCACGCGTCGCCCTGCGCGAGCCGAGCACCGCGATGTCCTCAGAGCCTGGCGGCAGTCCGGCGAGCATGCAGACGAGCTCCGACCAGGCCTCGACATGCGGTGTCATGCCGCCGAGAGGCGACCACGAGGCGCGCAGCTCGATCTGAGCGCCGTCGCCCTCCGCGGCGAGCGATCCGAAGCCTTTGGAGAGGGTCTTGGTGGCCGTACCGGACGCCGAATGGAAGCGGGCATGCCGAGAATTGAGTGCATCCATCAGCCACGACCATGCCACATCGGCCAGAAGCGGGTCCATTCCGATGTCGGGTTCGAGCGGCGCCTGGGCGAAGCACACGATCCGCCACGCGCCGTTCCACGGGTCAGGTTCGTCAGGGTCGTGCAGCAGGATGAACCGGCCGGTCCCATAGGGGGAGTCCGCACCCTCGACCTCGGGGCGTACGTCTCCCGCGAGCGCGATGCACTCGGGGGCCAGCCCGGTCGGCGCGTCGATCTCCCGGACCGAGAGGTCGCTTCGGAACACGGTGGATCGCACGTCCGCCGCCGCACGCTCGAACGACGGCGGCGCTGTCGGGGGACGAAGGTCAGCCACGCCGAAAGACTAGAGTGGGGCCTCGATGGTCGTCTCCAGGCGCGCCGCGGGACGCGGCGCATCTCCCGCACTCCTCGCCGGAGTCAGGGCTGCTCTCACGGTCGTGAGCACAGCCCTCGCCCTCGTGCTCTCGGCGATGGCGTTCGCATCACTGCGGATGGCGCGGCGCGTCGTGACGCCCGCCGTCCGGCTCGCCGACACCCGCATCCTCTCGCTGGACACCGCCGCTCAGACGATCACGCTCGGACGCACGCCCGACACCGAGCTGCCCGGGAGATACGGGCTGTTCACCAGCGGCACCGAGAGCTACGTCAAGCTGGGCTCGGTCCTGGCCGAGGACGAGACGAGCGTCAAGCGGAAGCTGCTCACGCACATCGGCTCGCAGACCCGCATCGCCGCGGACGCGGCATTCAGCGGCTGGTACTACGACCACGCCGAGGAGCTGCACCTCCCGTTCACGCCCGAGCTCATCGGCTCGGCCGTCGGGCCGTGCCCCGCGTGGCTCTTCCCCGCGGGCGATGGCGAGGTCTGGGTCATCCAGGTGCACGGGCGCGGCACGACGCGAGCCGAGTGCCTGCGGGCGGTTCCGGTCTTCCACGCGCTCGGGATCACCTCTCTGGTCGTGTCCTACCGCAACGACGGCGAGGCGCCGCGCAGTCGCGCCGGCACCTACTCGCTGGGCGCGACGGAGTGGCGGGACGTCGATGCCGCGGTCGGTTTCGCGCGCCGCCGCGGGGCACGTCGCATCGTGCTGATGGGCTGGTCGATGGGCGGTGCGATCGCGCTGCAGCTCGAGCTCAACTCCGCGCACCGCGACGTGATCGCGGGGCTGATCCTGGAGTCGCCCGTCGTGGACTGGCGCGCCGTGCTCGGGTACCAGGCGAAGCTGATGCGGCTGCCGGCGGCAGTGACCGGTCTTGCGATCGGAGCGCTGCAGAACGAATGGGCGACTCCGATGACCGGCGCGGGCGCGGCGATACCGTTCGATCGGCTGGACGCGGTCTCGCGCGCGGGGGAGCTGCGGCATCCGATCCTGATCCTGCACAGCGACGACGACGGATTCGTGCCCTCCGACGCGTCTCACGATCTGGTCGTCGCCCGACCGGATCTCGTCGAGATGCAGGTCTTCGAGGTCGCTCGGCACACGAAGCTGTGGAACTACGACCAGGAGCGTTGGAGCGACAGCATCCGCAGCTGGCTCGAACGCCAGGGCCTGACCGGCTGACCAGCCCTTACGGCCGACCGGCCGGCGGATCGCGTGGTTACGCGGCCCGCTTCGCTGCGACCTGGCGCTTCGCGCGCATGAGCATGCCCGACATGCCGGCGATCCTCAGCGGCGAGACCGCGCGGGTCAGCCCGATGCTCTGGGGGAAGTCGTCGGGGATGGCCAGCACCGCATCGGGGGTCAGCCCGGTGATGCCCTGCACGAGGATGCTCGCGAACCCGCGAGTGGTCGGCGACTCCTTCGGGGCGGTCGCGTGCATCGCGACCAGGCCGTCCTCGTCCAGGTCGATGACGATGTACACGGGTGACTGGCACTCGATGACGCGCTCGCAGAGCTCGGGATGCCCGTCGTACCGGGCGGGCACCGCCGGCAGCTCGTTGGAGAACTCGAGCAGCAGCTGCAGCCGGTCGGTCTCGGGCAGCTCGAGGAACTCGTCGCGGATCTCGGCGAGGGAATCGGGCATCACGTACGTGGTCATCACCGACATTCTCCCACGGCACCGGCGCTTCGACTCGCTCCCGCTCGCTCAGCACAAGTGCCGCGGCCGACCGTGGCGAGCGCTCAGGCGGGGATCTCGCCCGGCTCGGCGCCGGTGGCGATGGGCACGCGAACCGCGCTGCCCCACTCCGTCCACGACCCGTCGTAGTTGCGGACCTTGTCGAAACCGAGCAGGTGCTGCAGGACGAACCACGTGTGACTGGAGCGCTCGCCGATCCGGCAGTATGCGACGATCTCGTCGTCGTCTGCCAGGCCGACCTCGTCGCGGTAGATCGCGTCCAGCTCGCTGCGCGGCTTGAACCCGCCGTCCTCGGCCACCGCGCGCGCCCACGGGACGCTCTTCGCAGTCGGAATGTGTCCTGCGCGCAGGGCGCCTTCCTCCGGGTAGGCCGGCGCCGACGTGCGAGAGCCGTTGTACTCCTCGGGGGAGCGGACGTCGATCAGAGGCTTGCCGAAGTGCGCGAGCACGTCGTCCTTGTACGCCCGCAGCGTGCTGTCATCGCGCGCGACGACCGGATACGCCGTCGCTTCGCGCGTCGTCGGATCGGTCGTGATCGGGCGGCCTTCCGCGATCCACTTGTCGCGACCGCCGTCGAGCAGGCGGACGTCCTCGTGGCCGAACAGGGAGAAGACCCACAGAGCGTAAGCGGCCCACCAGTTGTTCTTGTCGCCGTAGATGACGACGGTGTCGTCGCGGGAGATGCCCTTGCGGCTGAGAAGCTCGGCGAAGCCCTCGCCGTCGACGTAGTCGCGGACGACGGGGTCGTTCAGCTCGGTGTGCCAGTCGACCTTCACCGCGCCGGGGATGTGGCCGGTCTCGTAGAGGAGGACGTCCTCGTCGGATTCGACGACGACCAGTCCGGGCTCGGCGAGGCGGGCTTCGAGCCACTCGCCGGTGACGAGCCGCCCGGGCTCGGAGTACTCGGCGAACTTGGGGGATGACGTGTCGAACGCGACGGACACCGGCTGCTCCTCGGGTCGGGATGGCGAGATCGACGGCGTAGGGTTGGACCGTCCCTTCGACCCTAGATTCCCGGGCGGAGGAGCGCACTCACTCTGTAAGACGGCGACACAGGATCAGCAGGATGACACCCACCGCGACCCGCACGGGAATCGTTCACCTCACCGAGCGCGCCCCGCAGATCTCCGGCGCTGAGATGGTCGCCTCGCTCGTGCCGCCGCCGCAGTTCACCGATGCGACGTTCGAGTCCTACCGTGCGGACCCGGCCTTCCCTTCGCAGCAGGAGGCGAAGAGCACTCTCATGGCATTCGCCGGGGTGGCCGCGCCGGAAGCGCGCGGAGGGTTCTTCCGGCGGGCGAAGAAGGGCCCCGACCTCAAGCCGGGCGTGTACCTCGATGGCGGGTTCGGTGTCGGCAAGACCCACCTGCTCGCCGCGATCTACCACGCGATGCAGGTACGCCGGAAGTACTTCGGCTCGTTCATCGAGTACACGGCGCTCGTGGGCGCGCTGGGGTACCAGAACACCGTCGAGCTGTTCCGCGGAGCCGATCTGCTCTGCATCGACGAGTTCGAACTCGACGACCCGGGCGACACGATGGTGATGACCCGGCTGCTGGGCGAGCTCGTCTCCTCGGGCACACGTCTGGCCGCGACATCCAATACTCCGCCGAATGCGCTCGGCGAAGGACGGTTCGCCGCGCAGGACTTCCTTCGCGAGATCCACGCCATGGCCGCGAGCTTCCAGACGATGCGCATCGACGGCACCGACTACCGCCACCGCGCGCTGGACGGGCACGCCGCCGTGCTCAGCCCGCCGGAGTACGAGGCGACGATCGCGGATGCCGCCACCCGCGGCCTTGTGTCCGACGACGGCTTCGCCGGGCTGGTCGCGCACCTGGCGAGCGTGCATCCTTCGCGCTACATCCGTCTGATCGAGGGACTGTCGCTCGTCGGACTCCGGGATGTCGCGCCTCTGACCGACCAGTCGGCCGCGCTGCGGTTCGTCGCGTTCATCGACCGCGTGTACGACGCGCAGTTGCCGATCCGGGCGACCGGAGCGACGCTCGACCTCGTGTTCCCCGAAGAGATGCTCGCGGGCGGCTACCGCAAGAAGTACCTGCGGGCCATCTCGAGATTGGTCGCCTCGACGCTCGACTAGCGCCCTCCGACGCGCGTCGGGGCAAGGATTCCGCTGTGCTCACGGCTGCCGGAAACGTGATGTTTACCTCCGCGGGGTGTGTGTAACACCCGCGAAACACACCTTGGTCGCCGGTTGAAACCGACTGTCGCGACACTGGGATCACCCGACGCTCTACCCTGCGTCCCTGCAGAGAGGTTCATTTCGAGATGGATCAAGGCAATACAGCATTCCTCCTGATAGCGGCAGCGCTCGTGCTGTTGATGACGCCAGGGCTCGCTTTCTTCTACGGCGGCCTTGTCAAGGCCAAGAGCGTCATCAGCATGATGATGCTCAGTTTCGGCGCGATGGGCCTGATCGGCGTCCTCTGGGTCATCTACGGCTACGCCATCGCGTTCCCTTCGGCCGACGGCCTCGCATCCCCCTGGTCGATCGACTGGTCCGCGATCGGACTCACAGCCTGCTCGAGACGCCGGAAGGCGCCGCGTACCCGCCGCTGGCATTCGTCGCGTTCCAGGCGACGTTCGCGATCATCACTGTCGCGCTGGTCTCCGGTGCCATCGCAGATCGGGCCAAGTTCGGGGCGTGGATGGTCTTCGCCGCGATCTGGGCGACCGTCGTGTACTTCCCGGTCGCGAGCTGGGTGTTCAACTTCGGTCTCGCCGAGGACGGCAGCTTCGCGTACGGCGGCTGGATCACGTACGGCATGCAGGAGTTCTTCGGCGTCGGGGCGCTCGACTTCGCCGGTGGCACCGCAGTGCACATCAACGCCGGGGCCGCGGCCCTGGCCCTGGCACTGGTCCTCGGCAAGCGCGTCGGCTTCCAGAAGGGCGTGCACGTCCCGCACAACCCGCCGTTCGTGCTCCTCGGCGCCGGTCTGCTGTGGTTCGGCTGGTTCGGCTTCAACGCCGGCTCCGAGCTCGCTGCCGACAACACCGCCGCGCTCGCGTTCGTGAACACGATCGCTGCGCCCGCCGCGGCGCTGCTGGCCTGGCTGATCGTCGAGAAGATCAAGGACGGCAAGCCGACGTCCGTCGGTGCCGCATCGGGTGCCGTCGCCGGCCTCGTCGCGATCACCCCGGCGTGTGCTTTCCTTACGCCCATCTGGGCGATCGTCCTCGGCCTCGTGGCCGGTGCGGTCTGCGCCCTGGCGATCGAGCTGAAGTTCAAGTGGGGCTTCGATGACTCGCTCGACGTCGTGGGCATCCACCTCGTCGGCGGCCTCATCGGAACGCTCTACCTGGGCTTCTTCGCCAACGGCACCGGCCTGATCTACAGCGGTGACGGCACGCAGCTGCTCGTCCAGGCGATCGCGGCCTTCTCGGTCCTGATCTACTCGTTCACGCTCGCGTGGATCATCGGCTTCGCCATTCAGAAGACGATCGGATTCCGCGTCAAGAACGAGGACGAGATCGCCGGCATCGACACCATCGTGCACGGCGAAGAGGGCTACGTCCTCGCCGACTCGAAGGCCTGACGGCCGAAGCACACAGCACGAGAGGCCCCGCGACTTCGGTCGCGGGGCCTCTCCGCTGCGTCAGGGGCCGGGGCGCCCGCTAGGGTCTGACTCGTGACACCGCGTAAGGGACTGCTCGGGGCGTTGTCGCGGCTGTTCGGAGCGACGTCGGCCGAGAGCCGCGCGCCGGCGCCGCGCGCCTGCCACCGGGCAGCCTCCCGCCCGCGACCAGGTCGGACGAGACGGACAGACCGCGACCGTCGAGATCGACCCGCCGCGTCCGGACGGGCTGCGCATCAGCTACGCACCGAACCACGACGGCGATCCCGACGCCGGCGAGATCGTCTGGACGTGGGTGCCATACACCGAGAACGACGGGCGGGGCAAGGATCGCCCGGTGCTGATCATCGGGCGGCAGGACGCCGACCGGGTCTTCGCCGTGCGCCTCACGAGCAAGTCGCATGACGGCGACCGCGACTTCCTGAGCATCGGCACGGGCACCTGGGACTCGCAGGGCAGACCGTCGTGGATCGACATCGAGCAGCTCTACAGCGTCCACGCGGCAGGCATGCGGCGAGAGGCATCCGCTCTCGACACCGAGCGCTTCGACCGCGTCGCTGCCGCGCTTCAGCACAGATACGGCTGGTCGCTCGGCGACTGAGGAGGGGTTCGTGGTGGGCGATACCAGACTCGAACTGATGACCTCTTCCGTGTGAAGGAAGCGCGCTACCAACTGCGCCAATCGCCCATGGCCGCTCGGGGCCGAGTTCCGATCTTACCGGATGCCCCGAGTGCGGGCGAACTCCCTCAGCCGGGACACGCGTGGACGTGTCGTGGTTTTGCACCACGCCGCCGATCGGCTAAAGTCGTTCAAGCGCCCGGAGCAATCCGGAGCACGCGGATGTAGCGCAGTTGGTAGCGCACAACCTTGCCAAGGTTGGGGTCGCGAGTTCGAGTCTCGTCATCCGCTCGAGTGCAGGGGTCCCTTCTCGGAGGGATCACGGCACGTGGGGTCAAACCACACGGTGGCGTGGCCGAGCGGCTAGGCACCGGCCTGCAAAGCCGTTTACACGGGTTCGAATCCCGTCGCCACCTCCACACGTCACCTTTACTCCCGGTCCCGACCGGATGCACGACCTCGGGCGATTGGCGCAGCGGTAGCGCGCTTCCCTGACACGGAAGAGGTCACTGGTTCGATCCCAGTATCGCCCACGACAGACCCCCGGATTTCCGGGGGTTTTCTGCATCCCGAACGAGCCATGCGATATCCGTGGAATAGCTCGGATCTGGATTTCCGCATGACGGCGTCCGCACTGCTCCGGTTACGCATCTGCAGCACACGTGAGACGACTCGGCTTCGGCGGATACTCCCTCCCCGGTGGAGGAGTCGAGGTGTTCGTCGACTCCACGCAAGACCAGTGGGCAGGTGAAAAGCGTGACGTGGTGGCTCCTGTCCTGCCCACAGGCCGCTTCGATTCGACTGACCGATGGGGCTGCCTGCACCAGCGAGAACCTGTGACGGGAAGCCGATCGTCACGATCAGCTGCCCCCTCGACCGTCACCTCGCTCGAGCTATCGTGAGCGGCATGAACCAACCTGCGGATGCCGGGTGAACACGATCACAGACGACATCCGGCGTGCGTTGCGAGCGGCCGCCGATCCCTCCCGCGCGCCCGGGCAGCAGGCGTACATGAAGTCCACGATGCCGTTCCTCGGCGTTCCGGTGCCTGAGGTTCGCCGCATCGCCAGAGCGCACGCCAGAGGGATCAAGGATGCCGCCACGCTGCGCACCGCGGCGACAGTGCTCTGGGACGAGGCGACGCATCGCGAGGAGCGCTACGCGGCGATGGCCGTGCTCGCGGTGCGCCCGGCATCCGAGGATCTCGACGTGGTCCCGGTGATCGAGCACATGGTCCGGACGGGGAGGTGGTGGGACATCACCGACGAACTCGCACATCGCGTCGCCGGGCTGCTCGACCGACTGCCCCGGGAGACGACCGCGCTGGTCCGCGCATGGAGTGTCGACGAGGACCTGTGGATGCGGCGCCTCGCGATCCTCTCGCAGCTCGGCAGGCGTGACCGCGTCGACCGCGCTCTGCTGGCCGAAGTCATCGAGCCGAATGCCTCCGACGGGGAGTTCTTCATCCGTAAGGCGATCGGCTGGGCGCTGCGCGAGTACGCGCGCGTCGATCCCGACTGGGTGCGTTCATTCGTCGCCGCCCACGATCTGAGCCCTTTGAGCAGGCGCGAGGCCACGAAGCACCTTGCGAATGCCCAGTAGAATCGATCCATGGAACTCGTCCGGCAGACCTGCGCGACGATCGTCGCCGTCACCGGCACGCGAACGCCTCGGGCCTGAGCGGGCAGGACGCGCCACGCGTCCGAAGCTGAGTAGCCTTGATCCGACCACTCTTGGAGAGTTCCCTTTGTCTGACATCGCCCAGCCGCGCAACGACGGCTTCGCCCTGTTCCCCGATCGGTCCGTCGTCGCCATGCGCGTCGGCGGCGAGCTGAAGGACCTCGCGACAGTCGTCGCGGACTCCGATGTCGTCGAACCGGTCACCATCGACAGTCCCGACGGCCTGAACATCCTTCGCCACTCGGCGGCGCACGTGCTGGCGCAGGCGGTCCAGCGCATCCACCCGCAGGCCGACCTCGGCATCGGCCCGCCGATCACCGACGGCTTCTACTACGACTTCGGCGTGCAGGAGCCGTTCACTCCGGAGGACGTCAAGGCCATCGAGAAGGAGATGCAGCGCATCATCCGCGAGGGTCAGCGATTCGTGCGCCGGGTCGTGACCGACGAGGAGGCGCGAGCAGAGCTGGCGGCAGAACCCTTCAAGCTGGAGCTGATCGGCCTGAAAGGCGGAGCCGGCTCCGGCAAGGATGCCGCCGAGGGCGCCTCGGTCGAGGTCGGGGCCGGCGAGCTCACGATCTACGACAACGTGAACCGCGACGGCGAGGTCGTCTGGAAGGACCTCTGCCGAGGGCCGCACCTGCCGAACACCCGCATGATCGGCAACGGCTGGGACCTGACCCGCATCGCGGCCGCGTACTGGCGGGGGAGTGAGAAGAACCCCCAGCTGCAGCGCATCTACGGCACCGCGTGGCCGTCCAAAGACGAATTGCGCGCCTACCAGCAGCGGCTCGAAGAGGCGGCCAAACGCGACCACCGGCGCCTGGGCAAGGAGCTTGACCTGTTCTCGTTCCCCGATGAGATCGGATCGGGGCTGTCGGTATGGCACCCGCGCGGCGGCATCGTGCGCCAGGAGATGGAGCAGCACGCGCTGCGCCGGCACCGGGCAGCCGGCTACACCTACGTCTACACACCGCACATCACCAAGAAGGACCTGTTCGTCGAGTCGAACCACCTCGTGACCTATGCGGAGGGCATGTTCCCGCCGATCCACATGGATGAGGAGCGCGACGAGAACGGCGAGATCACCAAGCACGGCGTCGACTACTACCTCAAGCCGATGAACTGCCCGATGCACATCCTGATCTACCGGGAGCGCGCTCGCAGCTACCGCGACCTGCCGATGCGGCTCGCCGAGAACGGCACCGTGTACCGCAACGAGCTCTCCGGCGCGCTGCACGGGCTCACCCGCGTGCGCGGGTTCACCCAGGACGACGCGCACCTGTTCGTCACCCCCGAGCAGCTCGAGGGCGAAGTGGCCGAGGTGCTGGAGTTCGTGCTGTCGCTGCTGCGCGACTTCGGGTTGAACGACTTCGAGCTCGAGCTGTCGATGCGCGACGACGAGAAGGCCAAGTGGATCGGCGACGAGGAGCACTGGGCAGAGGCGACCGATGCGCTCCGCCGCGTTGCCCTTGCGAGCGGTCTGAAGCTCACCGAGGTCGCCGGCGAGGCCGCCTTCTACGGCCCGAAGATCGACCTCAAGGTCAAGGATGCCATCGGACGCACTTGGCAGCTGTCGACCGTCCAGCTCGACTTCAACCTGCCGGAGCGCTTCGATCTCGAGTTCACCGATCGCGACGGCACCAAGAAGCGGCCCGTCATGATCCACCGCGCCCTCATGGGCTCGATCGAGCGATTCTTCGCGATCCTGCTGGAGCACTACGCCGGTGACTTCCCGGTGTGGCTCTCGCCCGTGCAGGTCGTGGGAGTGCCGGTCGCCGAGCAGTACGGCGACTACCTCGACGAGATCGTGGCGACCCTGCGCGCTCAGGACGTGCGCGCAGAAGTCGATCACTCCGACGACCGCATGCAGAAGAAGATCCGCAACCACACCACCGGCAAGGTGCCGCTGATCCTCATCGCCGGCGAGCAGGACCGCGCCGCAGGCACCGTGTCGTTCCGCTTCCGCGACGGCACGCAGGAGAACGGCGTGCCGATCGCCGACGCGGTGCGCCGCATCCGCTCTGCGATCGACTCGCACGCGCTCGTCCACACCGCCGAGGAGTTGGCGTGACAGAAGACGGCGACCGCGAACTCGAGGACGCCGCCACACTGGCGGGCGTGCCCGACGAGTTCCAGCGCCTGTGGACTCCGCATCGGATGGCGTACATCCAGGCGGGGCCCCAGCCGCTGCGGGACGCGTGCCCGTTCTGCGCGGCGCCGGAGAAGTCGGACGAAGCGGGACTGATCGTCGCGCGGGGCACGACGGCGTACGTCCTGCTGAACCTCTTCCCGTACAACTCGGGTCACCTCCTGGTCTGTCCCTATCGCCACATCTCGCACTACGACGAGGCGACCGACGAAGAGGTTGCCGAGATCGGCGCCCTCACCCAGACGGGCATGCGCGTGCTGCGAACGGTGGCCCGATGCGATGGCTTCAACATCGGCATGAACCAGGGCCACATCGCCGGCGCGGGAGTGGACGCCCACCTGCACCAGCACATCGTTCCCCGATGGGCTGCGGACGCGAACTTCTTCCCGATCATCGCGAGGACCAAAGCACTGCCCCAGCTCCTCGGCGACGTGCGACGCGCGGTCGCCGACGCCTGGCACGACTGACCTTCCTACCTGCCCGACCGCTCGGTCCAGCAGCCCGCCTGTGGCTCGTCGCCGCGGCGGAAGCGGCATCCGAGCCGAACTAGAATCGTTGATTATGACTGACAGCACCACCTCCTCGTCACAGACCGCTCAGCACGGATCCAGTCGCGTCAAGCGCGGACTCGCCGAGATGCTCAAGGGCGGCGTCATCATGGACGTCGTCACCGTCGAGCAGGCCAGGATCGCGGAGGATGCCGGCGCGGTCGCCGTGATGGCGCTCGAGCGCGTTCCGGCCGACATCCGCGCCCAGGGCGGCGTGTCGCGCATGAGCGACCCGGACATGATCGACGGCATCATCGACGCCGTCTCGATCCCGGTCATGGCTAAGGCCCGCATCGGGCATTTCGTCGAGGCGCAGGTGCTGCAGGAGCTCGGCGTCGACTACATCGACGAGTCCGAGGTGCTCTCGCCCGCCGACTACGTCAACCACATCGACAAGTGGAAGTTCACGGTTCCCTTCGTGTGCGGCGCGACCAACCTCGGCGAGGCGCTCCGCCGCATCAACGAGGGCGCGGCGATGATCCGCTCCAAGGGCGAGGCCGGCACCGGCGACGTCTCCGAGGCGACCAAGCACATCCGCAAGATCTCGGGCGAGATCAATCACCTGCGTTCGCTCACCAAGGACGAGCTGTACGTCGCGGCCAAGGAGCTGCAGGCGCCGTACGAGCTCGTTGCGGAGATCGCCGAGACAGGAAAGCTCCCCGTCGTGCTCTTCGTCGCCGGCGGTGTCGCCACCCCCGCGGACGCGGCGATGATGATGCAGCTCGGCGCGGACGGTGTCTTCGTGGGCTCGGGCATCTTCAAGTCGGGCAACCCCGCTGAGCGCGCCGCGGCGATCGTCAAGGCGACGACGTTCTACGACGACGCGAAGGTCATCGCCGACGTGTCGCGCGGCCTCGGCGAGGCCATGGTCGGCATCAACGTCACCGACCTCGCCGCACCGCACCGGCTCGCAGAGCGCGGCTGGTAGCGGCGAACGGTCCGGTCGCTGAGCGTGTCGAAACGACCCCGCGTCGGCGTCCTCGCCCTCCAAGGGGACGTGCGTGAGCACGCCCGCGTGCTCTCCGAACTCGGAGCGGACGTGGACCTGGTGCGCCGCCCCGGCGAGCTCGCGGGCGTCCACGGGCTCGTGATTCCCGGCGGCGAGTCCAGCGTGATCGACAAGCTGTCGCGCGCGTTCGGGATGCAGCAGCCGATCCGGGATGCGATCGCGGCGGGCATGCCCGTCTACGGCACGTGCGCCGGCCTCATCCTGCTGGCCGACCGCATCACCGACGGCATCGAAGGCCAGGAGACCTTCGGCGGTCTCGACGTGACCGTCCAGCGCAACGCGTTCGGCGGGCAGGTCGAATCGTTCGAGACCGATCTGGAGGTCCCTGCGCTCGGCGAGCCCGCAGTCCACGCCGTGTTCATCAGGGCTCCGCTGGTGATCGACGTCGGCCCAGGCGTCCAGACGCTCGCGGCCCTCGACGACGGTCGGGTTGTCGCCGTCCGCCACGACGCGCTTCTGGGCACGTCGTTCCATCCCGAGGTGACCGGAGAGCACCGATTCCACGAGGCGTTCCTCGACACGGTGCGCGCCGCCTGACGACGTCAGGATCACCGCCGCGTCGTCTACCCGTTCCATCCTGAGCGAACCGACCGTCGTATCAAGAGTGCCCGGGCGCGCTCCTGATCGTTATGAACGAAATGCCTACGGCGCCCGCCTGGGGCTGCCGCACCGACGACATCCTCATCGCCCATGCCGTCTTCCGCCGCCTGTTCTCGCTCCTTCCCGCGGCTGTCCGCGCCGCGGATGCGGGGGACCGCAAGAGGGCACGAACGCTGGCTGCCCGCATCCGCATGGCCACCACCGGACTGCACCACCATCACGAGACCGAGGACGCCACGATGTGGGACACGCTGGAAGAGCGCGCCCCCGCCTGCGGTCTGCACGTACACCTCATGCGTGCTCAGCATGCCCGAATCGGTGACCTTCTCGACGCGGTGGACGAGCTTGCGGCGTGGTGGCGAGCCGACGGTGACGCCGCCCTGCGCGATCGTCTGGCGGGGCGGCTGGAGGAGGTCGATGCGGCGCTTCGCCTGCACCTGAGAGATGAGGAGTCCAAGATCCTCCCGGTGGTGCAGACGGTGATGTCGCAGCTGGAGTGGGACGAGGTCGGAGCGCGAGCACGCTCACACGTCGACCCGCGATACGCGTTCGGAATGCTCGGGCTCATGCTCCACGCCGGCACCGATGCGCAACGAGACGAGTTCGAGGAGCACGTGCCGCGCATCGCGATGACGCTTTACCGGATCTTCGGGCACCGTCAGTACGACCAGGTGATCGCCGATCTGGAGCCCACTGTCGAAGGCGGCGTGGTCACGCAGCCTCGGGCCAAGGGTCTCCACCGCGGAGTGTCCCGCCGCACGCGGGCCTCCATGATCACGCGGCCCGCTTCGTGATGCGCAGCCCGACGCGAAATCTCCATAGCCTCTAGCCGCGCGGGATGCCCGCGATCGTCACGAGACGACGGTCTTGTTATCGTCGTGCGCCATGACGCGCCCGCGGCATGTGCTCGATCTCGAGCGACCGACGCACCGATTCCACGAGGTCTTCTTCAACACGGTGCGCGCCGCCTCACTCATCGGGACTCACCGGCTAGATTTCTGACATGACCATCAACGACTGGTGGGGCGATCGCCCGGAAGAGCGGTATTGGATGATCGCGCCCTCCCGCGGCGCGGTCGGCGAGGCCCTGAGCGCGCCGAAGGCCTCGCCCGATCGTCGGTTCGAGTGGTCGCACGAACTGGTCGGCTACACCGAGCCCGGTGACACGCTGTTCGTCTGGGATCGGACACTGCCCACCCCGGGGATCGGCGCGTGGGGTCGTGTGCTCGGCCCGCTCGGAGAGCAGACGAGAGCCCGCCGCGGCGACCTGATGCCGCATTGGCGGATGCCGGTAAGCGACACTCTGAGACTCGCGAGCCCGATCACCCTCACCGGCCTGCGGCGAATCGGAGGCGACATCGTCGCCATCCGCGACTCGGTCGAAGCATCCACGGAGGGGCCGGTGTACTTCCCGTTCATCGGCTCCGCAGAGACGCTCGCTCCTGCACCCGCCTACCTCAGCAAGGTGCCGCGCGACCTCGTCGCGCTGCTGTCCTCGCGATTCGGCTTCGAGTTCGCCCTCTGAGCCGAGCATGACCGCGTGGGTCGCGCTGCTGCGCGGGGTGAACGTCGGAGGGGTGACGATCCGCAATGCCGACCTGTCCGCGCTCATGCGCGACGAGCTGGGCTTCGACGATGTGCGCACCGTGCTCGCCAGCGGCAACGTGTCGTTCGAGACGAGCACACCGGCCTCGCGGCGCGCGAAGCTCAAGGCCACGATCGAGGCCGCTCTGCGCGACCGGTTCGGGTACGACGCGTGGATCGTGCTGGTCACGCGGGCCGAGGTCGAGAAGGCGATCGAGGAGTTCCCGTTCGACTCGTCCGTCGCCGACCGCCAGCCGTGGGTGGTGTTCGGCTCCGACGACGCGGTGCTTGACGAGCTGACGGGTGCCGCGGCATCCCTGGACGACGCCGCGGATCCGGTCAAGCGCGGAGCCGGCGTCGTCTACTGGAATCCGGTGAAGGGGACGACCGTGGACACGCCGTTCGGCAAGCTGCTGTCGCGACAAGGCATACCGATCCTCGACCACGAACCGCAATCTGCGCACGCTCCAGAAGATCGTCGGAGGGTGACGGTCCGCGCAGGGAGCTGAGCGGCACCACGTAAACTGGGGCGCATGTCCGGCCACTCCAAGTGGGCGACCACGAAGCACAAGAAGGCGATCATCGATTCGCGCCGTGCCAAGTCGTTCGCCAAGCTCATCAAGAACATCGAAGTCGCCGCCAAGATCGGCGGTGCGGATCTCGCGGGGAACCCGACCCTTCAGGACGCCGTCCAGAAGGCGAAGAAGACCTCGGTGCCCAACGACAACATCGATCGCGCCATCAAGCGCGGCGCGGGACTGACCGGCGAGTCCATCGACTACCAGACGATCCTCTACGAAGGCTACGGCCCGAACGGCGTCGCGCTGCTGATCGAGTGCCTCACCGACAACCGCAACCGCGCCGCCGCCGAGGTTCGCACCGCGATGACGCGCAACGGCGGCACGATGGCCGACCCGGGCAGCGTCGCGTACAACTTCCACCGCAAGGGCGTCATCGTCGTCTCGAGCGACAGCGCGTCCGAGGACGACGTCATGCTCGCGGTCCTCGACGCCGGTGCGGAGGAGATCGAGCCCCACGCCGAGGGATTCGAGGTGGTTACCGAGGCATCCGATCTGGTCACGGTCCGATCCGCCCTGCAGGACGCCGGCATCGATTACGAGTCCGCGGACGTCGAATTCGTGCCGTCGCTCAAGGTCGAGGTCGACGCCGACACGGCCCGCAAGGTGTTCCGATTGATCGATGCTCTCGAAGACAGCGACGACGTGCAGAACGTCTACAGCAACTTCGACCTCTCGGCCGAGGTGCAGGCCGAGCTCGAGACGGACGATTGACACGAGCCGGGTCAATGCCTCGTAGAGGCGTTGAGGCGGCTCGTGTCAACGCTGAGCGAGGAGCGCAGCGACGAGACGAAGCGTCCGCGCACCGGTCATGCCGCGCAGAGGCGTTGAGGCGGC
Organism: uncultured Actinomycetota bacterium; assembly: GCA_963713325.1. Lineage (GTDB taxonomy): Bacteria > Actinomycetota > Actinomycetes > Actinomycetales > Microbacteriaceae > Microbacterium. The sequence goes on along the minus strand of CAVQLL010000009.1, from coordinate 368,072 downwards.
TCGTGTCAACGCTGAGCGAGGAGCGCAGCGACGAGACGAAGCGTCCGCGCACGGCCGACTGCCCGGGAGGCGGGCGCGCCGTCCCTCGCCCGTCGGCGACGCCGCATAACGTGGGGGAGTGGCAGCTCTGCGCGTTCTCGGGATCGACCCCGGCCTGACCCGGTGCGGTGTCGGAGTCGTCGACGTCGCCCGCGACCGATCGGCGACGCTCGTGCACGTGGGCGTCATCCGGTCCGATCCCGGTGAGCCGATCGAGCGCAGACTCGCGACGATCGCGGCCGGCATCCGTGCGGTCATCGATGAGCACGCACCCTCGGTCGTCGCCGTCGAGCGCGTGTTCTCGCAGCACAACCGGCAGTCCGTCATGGGTACGGCGCAGGCGAGTGGGATCGCACTGCTGATCGCGGGTGAGCGCGGCCTCGCGGCCGCCACGCACACACCGACCGAGGTCAAGGCGGCCGTCACCGGCTACGGGGCCGCAGACAAGCGCCAGGTGCAGGCCATGGTCGCCCGCATCCTGCGACTGGACGAACTGCCCCAGCCGGCTGATGCCGCGGACGCCCTCGCCCTCGCCCTGTGCCACGCATGGCGTGGCGCGCCCGCGCGCGCGACGACGGGAGGCTCCCTCACACCGGCCCAGCGGGCGTGGGCGGATGCCGAGCGTCTCGCCCGGCCGATGAGTGTGTCGCTCGAACAAAACTGCGAACCGCGCTTTAGGCTCGTCGCATGATCTCCTCGCTGCGCGGTCGGGCCGCCCACGTCGACACCGACTCCCTCGTCGTGGAGGTCGGGGGAGTGGGCCTGACGGTCGCGGTCACCCCGCACGTCGCGCATGCCACGAACATCGGCGACGAGGTGCACCTGCACACGAACCTCATCGTCCGTGAGGACGCGCTGTCGCTGTTCGGCTTCGAGACGCGCGATGAGCTCGTGGTGTTCACCCAGTTGCTGAGCGTGACCGGCGTGGGTCCGAAGTCGGCGCTCGGAGTGCTCGCGGCGCTCAGCGTCGCCCAGATAGCGGAGGCGGTGGGCGCCGACGACGACGCTCCGTTCCGCCGCGTCTCGGGAATCGGCCCGAAGACGGCAAAGCTCATCGTCGTGCAGCTCGCCGGAAAGGTCGCCGCTCCCCGGCCTGCGGGCGGTGCCGCTCGGGATGCCGCGCCCGGCGTCACGGTGCAGGTCACGCAGGCGCTCATCGGACTCGGCTGGAGCGAGCGCGCGGCGGCGGACGCGGTCGCGGCGGCGGCCGAGGAGGCCACGCCGGCAGAACGCGCCGCCGTCCCCTCCCTGCTGCGTCTCACGCTCGCGACCCTCGGCCCTGCGCGGAAGGAGCACGCCGGTGGATGAGCTTCGCGACGCCGACGAACCCGTCGACGAGGTCGAACTCGCCATCGAGGGCGCTCTGCGTCCCTCCTCGCTCGCGGAGTTCGTGGGTCAGCAGAAGGTGCGCGGGCAGCTCCAGCTCCTGCTGGATGCTGCGCGCATGCAGCAGCGCCCCGCCGACCACATCCTGCTGTCCGGCCCGCCAGGACTGGGCAAGACCACCCTCGCGATGATCGTCGCGCACGAGAGCGGGCGGCCGCTGCGGATGTCCAGCGGTCCGGCGATCCAGCACGCGGGAGATCTCGCGGCGCTCCTGTCGAGCCTCACCCCGGGCGAGGTCCTCTTCATCGACGAGGTGCACCGGATGGCGCGCTCCGCCGAGGAGATGCTGTACCTGGCGATGGAGGACTTCCGCATCGACATCATGGTCGGCAAGGGAGCGGGGGCGACCAGCATCCCACTGGATCTGTCGCCGTTCACGCTCGTCGGCGCGACGACGCGATCCGGCCTGCTTCCCAACCCCCTTCGCGACCGGTTCGGGTTCACGGCCCACCTCGAGTACTACGAGCCCGAGGAGCTCGAGCGGGTCATCGAGCGGTCCGCCGTGATGCTCGCGGTCGATCTGCCGCCTGCCTCGCGCGCCGAGATCGCCCGCCGATCGCGCGGCACACCCCGCATCGCGAATCGCCTGCTGCGGCGCGTGCGCGACTTCATGGTCGTGCGCGGAGGGGGCGGCGATACGGCGACCGTCGATGCCGCCCTCGACCTCTACGACGTCGACTCGATCGGACTCGATCGCCTCGACCGCGCCGTGCTGGATGCGCTGGTGCGCCGCTTCCGCGGCGGCCCGGTGGGGCTCGGCACGCTCTCGGTCGCCGTCGGCGAAGAGGCCGAGACCATCGAATCCGTGGTCGAGCCGTACCTCGTCCGCATCGGCTTCATGGGGCGCACGCCCCGCGGGCGGATCGCCATGCCATCCGCGTTCGCGCACCTCGGCGCCTCGCACCTCGACTCGGCGCTCAGACTCGATGATCTATAATCGCTGGAGGCTCTCGCCTAACCCCCTCCTGCAAGGCAGTGCCGCCACGGCGCGCGCCTGATTCGAAAGGTGCTCTCGCCTCCATGGACATCGCCACATTCTTCGGCAATTACGGCCTCATCATCCTGCTGGTCCTCCTCCTCGGCTTCATGTTCTGGAGCTCGCGCCGCCGGATGCAGAAGCAGAAGGTCGAGCAGGCGCAGAAGGCGCGCCAGACGGTTCCGGGCGCCGAGGTCCTCCTCCAGGGCGGTCTGTACGGCACGATCGTCGCGTACGATCCCGACAACCTCGACCAGCCCGCGCTCGTCCAGATCGCACCTGGCGTGGAGATCAAGGTGCACAGCCAGGCGATCCTGCGCGTCGTCGACCCCGTCGAGGGCGCCGTGACCGAAGACGAGTTCATCGAGGCCGAGGAGAGCGAGGCCGGCTACGTCGACGGTGTCGCCGGCGGATCGATCAGCTCGATCAGCGACGACTACAAGCGTGCCGCCGACACGCACCCCCCGGTCGACCCCGATTCCGACTCGGACACCAAGCCCAAGGCCTGACCGCTCGCCCATCTCGGGCTCCCAGAAAGCTGACCCTCGTGGCGACTTCCACCCCTGTCCGGCATGCCTGGCGCGCGCTGACCGGTCTCCTGATCATCACCGCCGTGCTGTTCGGCATCAATGCGCTCGGCGTCTACGTGTTCAAGGCGAGCTCGTGGACCCCGGAGCTGGCGCTCGACCTCCAGGGCGGCACGCAGATCATCCTCGAGGCGCAGACCGCCGACGGTACGGCGCCCACGACCGACCAGATGAACCAGGCCGTCACGATCATCCGCCAGCGAGTCGACGCCTCCGGCGTCGGCGAGGCCGATGTGACGACGGAGGGCGGCACGAACATCGTCGTCCAGATCCCCGGCACCGCCGACGAGCAGACCCGCCAGCGGATCGAGGCATCCGCCCAGCTGCAGCTGCGCGCCGTGCTCTACGCGGGTCAGCCTGCGACGACATTCGTCGGTGAGGACGGCAAGGAGACGCCGTACCCGACTCCCGATCCCACGCTCCAGGCGACCCCGACCGCGGAGCCGACCAACGGCAGTGACCCGGCGTGGATCACTCCTGCGCTTCAGGCCGAGTTCCTCGCCTACGACTGCGACGACCCGGCGAACGACCCGGCGAACGCGCCCAAGGATCAGCCGCTGATCACCTGCGAGGCGGACGGCAGCGCGAAGTACATCCTCGGTCCCGTCGAGCTGGACGGATCGTCGATCAACGACGCGACGTTCGGCGTCCAGCAGAACAACGGCCAGTGGGCCGTCAACCTCAAGTTCGACGATCCCGGCACGAAGACCTTCGGCGAGATCAGCCAGCGTCTGTACGGCGCGAACCCGCCGCTCAACCAGTTCGCGTTCGTGCTCGACGGCTACGTCCTGTCGGCGCCTTCGATGAACGCGATCATCCTCGGAGGCGACCCGAGCATCACCGGCAGCTTCACGCAGGAGACCGCGAAGACCCTTGCCGATCAGCTGAAGTACGGCGCACTCCCGCTCAGCTTCGAGGTCGTCAGCTCGGACACCATCTCCGCGACCCTCGGCTCGCAGCAGCTGCAGATCGGCCTCATCGCGGGCCTGATCGGCCTTGCGCTCGTCGCGATCTACTCGCTGATCGTGTACCGCGCGCTCGGACTCGTGATCATCGCCTCTCTGATGGTGATGGGTGTGCTCACCTACATCACCATCTGCATCCTGGCGTGGCGCATGGGCTTCCGCCTGTCGCTGGCCGGTGTCGCCGGTCTGATCGTCTCGATCGGGTTCACCGCGGACTCGTTCATCGTGTACTTCGAGCGAATAAGGGACGAGCTGCGCGACGGCAAGTCGATCACCGGAGCCGTCGAAGACGGCTGGGCTCGCGCCAAGCGCACGATCTACATCTCGAAGTCGATCAACATCCTCGCCGCCGTCGTGCTGTACATCCTGGCCGACGCCACGGTGAAGGGCTTCGCATTCACGCTCGGTCTGACCACCGTCATCGACGTCCTGATCTTCATCCTCTTCACGCACCCCGTGATGCAGCTGCTCGCCCGCACGAAGTTCTTCGGCTCCGGGCATCCGCTCTCCGGAATGGATCCGGCAGCCCTCGGCGCCGTGTACCGCGGGCGGGCCCAGTTCCGCGCACCGGTCGCGGCGACGACCAAGACCGCGGCCGAGCGTCGCGCGTCGAAGTCCCGCGGCGAGGCCGAGCGGCGGCAGACCATCGCCGAGCGCAAGCAGGCGGAGCTTACGAAGGTCCCCGATACGGGCAAACCGTCCACCCGCGAGAAGGAGGGAGAGCTCTGATGCGCTCCATGAGCCAGCTCGGCAATGACCTCTACACCGGCAAGACCTCGTTCCCGTTCGTGGGACGCCGTCGCCTGTGGTTCATCATCGCCGCCCTCCTCGTCATCGGCTCGGCTCTGGTGCCGCTCGTTCGGCCGATCCAGTTCTCGATCGAGTTCACCGGCGGATCGCAGTTCACCGTCTCGGGCGTCAGCTCGCCCGATCAGCTCGTGGCGACCGAGGCCGTGCAATCCGTGGTCCCCGACGCGACCACGAAGGTCACGACGGTCGGCGACAGCACCGTCCGCGTGCAGACCGACCAGCTGACTCCGCAGGAGTCGCAGGATGTCACGACCGCCCTCGCCGAGGCCTACGAAGTGCCCGTCAGCGAGGTGACCGCGTCGTTCATCGGACCCAGCTGGGGTGCCGATGTCACCCGCCAGTCGCTGTGGGGTCTCGCGATCTTCCTCGCCCTGACCTTCCTGATCCTGGCGCTGTACTTCCGCACGTGGAAGATGTCGGTGACGTCGATCATCGGCCTGCTCGACGTCCTCGTCATCACGATCGGCGTGTACGCCCTGTGCGGCTTCGAGATCTCGCCCGCGGCGGTGATCGGCTTCCTCACGATCCTGTCGTACGCGCTGTACGACACGACAGTCGTTTTCGACAAGATCCGCGAGAATACGACGGAGGACGGCGAGATATCGGGTCGCACCTTCGGCGAATCCGTGAACCTCGCCGTCAACCAGACCCTGATCCGCTCGATCAACACGACTGTGGTCGCGATCCTGCCGACAGGCGCGATCCTCTTCATCGGCGCCCTGTGGCTGGGCGCGGAGACGCTGACCGACATCTCGCTCGCGATCTTCGTCGGGACGATCGTCGCGGCGTACTCGACGCTCTTCGTCGCTGCTCCGCTCTACTCGCTGTTCCGCGAGAACGAGCCGGAGATCAAGGCACGGGACGCTCGCGTGCTCAGCGCACGCGAGCGGGCGGGCGTGCCGGTCTGATCTGGTCGCACAAGAGGGGCCTCTCGCCGCGGGCATAAGATTGACTGATCCAGCGGAGGGGAGGGATCGGATGACCGAGACCGTTCCTCCCGCCCAGTCTTCGTCGCTTCGGCGCCTCGTGCCGCGCATCTTCTCGCGATCCGCGCGTCGCGATGACGTCGAGCAGCTCCTGCGGACCGTGCGCACGCACCATCCCAAGGGCGACCTGTCGATCATCGAGCGCGCCTACGGGGTCGCCGACCAGGCGCACTCGGGCCAGACGCGTCAGAGCGGTGAGCCGTACATCACCCACCCGCTCGCGGTCGCGCAGATCCTCGCCGATCTCGGGCTGGGTCCGAAGGCGATCGCCGCGGCGCTCCTGCACGACACGGTGGAGGACACCGGCTACGCGCTGGACACGCTGAAGGCCGAGTTCGGCGACGAGGTCGCGATGCTCGTCGACGGGGTCACCAAGCTCGACAAGGTCAAGTACGGCGAGAGCGCGCAGGCCGAGACGGTCCGCAAGATGATCGTGGCGATGTCGCGCGACATCCGCGTCCTGCTCATCAAGCTCGCCGATCGGCTGCACAACGCGCGCACGTGGGGGTTCGTCCCCCCGGAGAAGGCGCAGAAGAAGGCGACCGAGACCCTCGAGATCTACGCTCCGCTCGCGCACCGGCTCGGCATCCAGACCATCAAGTCCGAGCTCGAGGACCTGTCGTTCGCCGTCCTGCATCCGAAGCTGTACGCCGAGATCGAGAGTCTGGTCAAGCAGCGCACGCCGCAGCGCGAGCAATACGTCCACAACGTGATCGAGGCGGTCGACGGCGACCTGCGGGAGCTGCGGATCCGCGGCAGGGTGATGGGCCGTCCCAAGCAGCTCTACTCGGTGTATCAGAAGATGGTCGTGCGCGGCCGCGAGTTCGACGACATCTACGACCTGATCGGCATCCGCATCCTGGTGGGCAGCGTCCGCGACTGCTACGCGGTGCTCGGCGCCATCCACGCACGTTGGACGCCGCTGCCCGGTCGCTTCAAGGACTACATCGCGACACCGAAGTTCAACCTCTACCAGTCGCTGCACACCACCGTGATCGGCCCGGGCGGACGTACGGTCGAGATCCAGATCCGCACCAACGAGATGCACCAGCAGGCGGAGTACGGCGTCGCGGCCCACTGGAAGTACAAGGAGCGCCTGACCGGCGGCAAGTCCGATGCCAAGTCGGTCGACGCCGATATGGCGTGGCTCGCGCACATCTCGGACTGGCAGGCGGAGACGGCCGACCCCGGCGAGTTCCTCGATTCGCTCCGCTTCGAGATCGGCGCCAAGGAGGTCTACGTCTTCACGCCGAAGGGCCGCGTGATCGGCCTTCCGACCGGGGCGACGCCGGTCGACTTCGCGTACGCCGTGCACACCGAAGTCGGACACCGGACCATGGGCTCGAAGGTCAACGGACGCCTCGTGCCCCTCGAGTCCGAGCTGCAGAGCGGCGACGTCGTCGAGGTGTTCACCTCCAAGAACCCGGATGCCGGCCCCAGCCAGGACTGGCTGACCTTCGTGAAGAGCACGCGGGCACGCAGCAAGATCCGCGGCTGGTTCACCAAGGAGCGGCGCGAAGAGGCGATCGAGCAGGGCAAGGAGGCGATCGCCCGCGCGATGCGCCGCCAGAACCTGCCGCTGCAGCGACTGATGAGCCAGGACTCGTTCACCGAGGTGGCGCAGTCGCTCAAGTACGAGGACGTCTCAGCGCTCTACGCCGCCGTCGGCGAGGGCCACGTGTCGACGCAGTCGGTCATCGAGAAGGTCACGGCGCTCGTCAGCGCCAACGACACCTCGACCGGGCCGATCGACCTTCCGCACGTCGGCCGTTCCCGCCAGCCACGCGGCGGCGACTCCGGCGTGCTCGTGCGGGGCGCACCCGACATCCTCGTCAAGCTCGCCAAGTGCTGCACGCCGGTTCCCGGTGACGAAGTCGTCGGCTTCGTGACCCGCGGCAGCGGCGTGTCGGTGCACCGCACGGACTGCACGAACGTCAAATCACTGCTGGCGGACCCCGACCGGGTCATCGAGGTCGAGTGGGCGCCGACGACCAAGAGCGTCTTCCTGGTCCAGATCCAGATCGAGGCCCTCGACCGCTCCGGGCTGCTGAGCGACGTCACGCGCGTGCTCAGCGAGCACCACGTCAACATCCTGTCGGCGACGGTGTCGACGACGAACGATCGGCTCGCGTTGAGCCGCTTCGTCTTCGAGATGGGCGACATCGTCCACCTCGAGCGCGTTCTGAACGCCGTGCGGCGCATCGACGCCGTCTACGACGTCTACCGCGTCACGTCCTCCTGAGGCTCGCCGCAGCTTCCACGGGCAGCGAGTTCCTGGAGGAACGCCAGCGCGGAGCGCTTGTTCGGCAGCGCTCCGTGGGACTGCAGCCAGTCGATCGCCTGCGCGGCCAGCCCGGGTGCGGCATCCGCCATCAGCCGTGCGGCGTGCGTGTGGGCGTCGTCCGGGATTCGGGAGAGATCGGCCAGCGTCCGCACCGGGACCGTGACGAGCACCCCGCCGATCGACATGAGGTCTGCGGGGTCGACGCTCAGGTCGCGGTAAAGGAGCCTCCGGCCGATGACCTGATGCAGGCGGCGGGCGACCGCGCGCTGGACCGTGTGACGCGCAGGCGGATCGTGCAGTGCGCCGTGCACCCACGCCGCACTCAGGTGGGTCGCCGCCAGCGTGTCGCCGAGGAGCCCTCTCAGCGACCCGGCGCGCAGCTCGCGCGTCTCGACCGCATCGGCCGGGATGTACGCCTCGCCGAGCTCGACGAGGTGACCGTCCAGCCGCGCCGCGGAAAGCTCCGCCTGGGAGAGTCTCTCGTCGGCGAAGTAGAGGAACGGTGAGGGCATGTCAGCCACTGTGCCCGACTCGCGCGACACTCCGAACCCGCACGGGCCGGCCTGTGGAGAACCTCCCTACCCGCGCACCGGGGGAGGGAGGGTGCGTCGGATCAGCCGCCCAGAGCCGTGAGCCACGCGCGGCGCGCGTCCAGAGCCTCGGACGCCTTGGCGATCGCGGCCTTGTCGCCGGACTTCTTCGCCGCCGCCAGCTCGTCCTCGAGCTTCTCGATCGCCTCGGTGAGCTGGCGCGTCATGTCGTTCGCGCGCGCCTTGGTCTCGGGGTTGTTGCGCTTCCAGTCGGTCTCCTCGCGACCGCGCAGCGCCTGCTCGATCTTGCGGAGATCGTCGTCGAGGACGCGCTCCTTGTCACGCGGGAAGATGCGGCCGATGTCGTCCCAGCGACGCTGGATCGCGGTCAGCGTGCTGCGTGCCTTGACCAGGTCGCGCTCGTCGGCGATCCCACGCGCTTCGTCCAGCAGCACCCGCTTGGCTTCGATCTTCTCGCGGGATGCCTCGGCGTCGGCTGCCTCGCGCTCGCCGCGGGCGCCGTAGAGAGCGTCTCCGGCGGCCTTGAACCGGGCCCAGAGCGCGTCGTCGGCCTTCTTGCCGGCACGACCGGCGGTCTTCCACTGGTCGAGCAGCTCACGATACGTCGCGATGCCGTCCTCGCCCTTCGGGGCCAGTGCCTCGGCCTTCTCGACGAGCTTGACCTTCTGGTCGCGCACGGTCTTGTGCGCCTCGTCGAGCTCCGCGTAGAACTCCCTGCGATGCTTGTCGACCGTCGCGCGCGCATCGCGGAACCGCTTCCACAGCTGCTGACCGGTCGACTTGGGAAGCCGCGGCCCGTTCTGCTGCTGCGACTGCCACTGGTCGAACAGCGACGCGAGCTCTGCCGATGCCTGCTTCCACTGCACGCTGCGGGGGTCGCGGGCGGCGAGCGCCTCGGCCTTCTCCACGAGTTCGGTGCGTGCGAGGACGGCCTCTTCCACAGCCTGCCGCGAGGCGGCGGCTTCGGACTCGGATGCCGCGGCGAGCTCGCCGGTGAGCGCGAGCACGCGCGCGTCGAGTGCGGCCAGGTTGCCCACGGCCGCCGCGTCCTGGAGCTTGGCGTGCAGGGTCCGCGTGGTCGCACGCAGATCGGACGCCGATGCGCCCCCGCGGCGGTAGCGCACTTCGAGGAGGGTTACCTCGCTCGCCAGATCGGCGAACTTGCGCTGGTAGTAGGCCAGCGCTTCGTCGGCCGTTCCGTCGGGATACTGCCCGACCACGCGCCATCCGTCGGCCTCGCGCACCGAGACGGTGCCGTCCTCGTCGACCTTGCCCCATGGCTCGGTGTCGGCGGGCTCTTCGGGCGCCTCGGTTCCGGCAGCCGCTGCGGGCTTCACGGGCGCGGCGGGGGCCGGTCGCGGGGAAGGCATCGGGGTGGCGCGTGCGGTCGCCGCGGGCTCCGCTGGGGGAGCTGCAACACCGGGACCTTCGACCGTCGGCTCCGCCTCCGTCCTCGACGGCCGCAGCCGCTGTGTCGGCAGACGTCTCCACCGACTCGGCCGCCTTCACGGTGGGCGCGTCCACCGACTCCCGGCGGGCGCTTCCGACTGCGGCAGGCGACTCAACGGGCTCCGCCGACTCCACCGCCTCCGCGGCGCAGGCGCCTCGACGGGCCTCCACCGACCCGGCAGCCTCCGCTGCGGGCTGCGTCCACCGACTCAGCCGCCTCCACGGCGGGCGCCTCCACCGGCTCAGCCGCCTCCGAGTCGGAAGCCTCCGCCGACTCATTCGGCTCGCCGGCCATCGTCGTCACGTCCTCCGCGACCGCCTCGGGGGCGGCGGCGGGAGCATCGCTGGTGGGCGAGGAGACCTCGGAAGCGTCGGCATCCGGAGTGGTCTCCGGTGCGGATTCGGGGGCGGACGGGGGAGTGGACTCTGCTGCGGCAGTCACGGGATGCACCTCATCGCGGCTCTCGCCGCCTGTGGGGGGTTGGACGGCTCCCAAGCCTAGTACGGGTGCGCTCACGCGCCAGCGGACGTGGGATAGCGGCCCACGCGTGGTGCGAGGCTGCTCCTCGTCAGCGGGTGGTGGGTGTTGCCGTCGGCGCGGGGGTCGCGCTCGGATCCGGCGTCGCGGCGGGCGAGGCGCTGGGGTCGGGGGTGGTCGTCGGACTCGGTGAGGTGGAGGTCGACGGCGTCGGCGCGGGGGCGCCAGGGCCGGACATGAAGTACGCGGCTTGTCCGGCGACGATCGCCAGGATCAGGATGCCGCCGCCGATTCCCGCGATGAGGTTGTCACGCGTGCGCCGACGCGACTGCCCGTCGTGGAACGCCTGACGGGCCTGGTAAACCCGGACGCGCTCTCGCTCCGCACGCGTGTCGCGCTGCTTTCCACCCGTCGGCACGGGACCTCCCTCGCTCCCCGGTCACCCCGGGCGGGTTGATCCTACGGTGCCCTGGGTCGGCCGCCAAAACCGGTCCCACGGCCGCGGGTCGTATGCGACCGTTAGCCTTGATCTGTGACCTCCACCGCGCTCTTCCAGGGGCAGACCCCGCTCGCGGTGCGGATGCGGCCGACGTCGCTCGACGAGGTCGCGGGTCAATCCCATCTCCTGCGCCCCGGGTCCCCGCTCGTTCTGCTGGCCCGGCCGGATGTCTCGACGGGCGCCGCGGCATCCGTGATCCTGTGGGGTCCGCCGGGAACCGGCAAGACGACGCTCGCACAGGCGATCGCACGGTCGTCCGGCCGGCGCTTCGTCGAGTTGTCCGCCGTCACTGCGGGTGTGCGCGATGTGCGCGAGGTCATGCAGGAGGCCCTCACCCAGCGGGATCTGTACGGGCAGTCGACGATCCTGTTCCTCGATGAGATCCACCGCTTCACCAAAGCACAGCAGGACGCGCTGCTGCCGGGGGTCGAGAACGGCTGGGTCGTGCTCATTGCGGCCACGACGGAGAACCCGTCGTTCTCGGTGATCTCCCCGCTCCTGTCGAGGTCGCTCCTGCTCACCCTCCAGCCGCTGACCGACGACGATTTGGGAATGCTCCTCGATCGCGCGGTCGCCGATCCGCGAGGACTCGGCGGCGCCGTTGCGCTCCTGCCTGAGGCGCGCGATGCGCTTGTACGGCTCGCATCCGGCGACGCGCGGCGCGCGCTGACGGCACTCGAGGCCGCGGCATCCCTCGCCGAGCCCGTCACCGACGACGACCTCGAGGACGACGGCGGGAAGGCAGATGCCGGACCACTGGAGATCTCCGCCGACAACGTGTCGGACGCCGTGGACCGCGCGCTGCTTCGCTATGACCGGCAGGGCGACGAGCACTACGACGTCATCAGCGCGTTCATCAAGTCCATCCGCGGCTCCGACGTCGATGCCGCCCTGCACTACCTCGCCCGCATGATCGAGGCCGGCGAGGATCCGCGTTTCATCGCACGTCGGCTCATCATCTCCGCAGCGGAGGATATCGGGCTCGCCGACCCTCACGCCCTCCCGCTCGCCGTGGCCGCAGCCGACGCCGTCCAGTTCATCGGGATGCCGGAGGGCCGCATCCCGCTCGCCGAGGCGACCGCCTACCTCGCCACGACCGCGAAGTCCAACGCCTCCTACCTCGCAATCGACAAGGCGATCGCCGATGTGCGCGCAGGCGGTTTCGGCCGCGTGCCCGCGCACCTGCGGGATGCGCACTACCCGGGCGCCAAGCGGCTCGGCCACGGCAAGGGGTACCGCTACCCGCACGACTCCGAGGTCGGCGTCGTCGCCCAGCAGTACCTTCCCGACGACCTGGTGACCCGCCGGTACTACGAGCCGACCAACCACGGTCAGGAGCGCGACGTCCAGGCTCGCCTGGACAAGATCCGCCGCATCCTCGGGTCGGGCTCCTGATCAGTCGATCAGCGTGAATCTGCTAAGCTAGACCGGCTCGAAACCCAGTTTTCGGGTATCTCCTTCCCCCACACACCTTCAGCTTCGCCCCGACGTGCGCGCTGAACGGGAAGGGCAGGAGATACGTCCATGAGCCCGCGAGAGACGCGGCCATGTCATTTTGGAAGGACACATCCGTGCCCACGAAGTCCCAGGACCGTCGCAAGGTCCGCCTCTCCCGCGCGCTCGGCATCCCGCTGACGCCGAAGGCCGCCAAGTACCTCGAGAAGCGTCCGTACGCTCCGGGTGAGCACGGCCGCACCAAGCGCAAGCAGGACAGTGACTACGCGGTCCGTCTGCGTGAGAAGCAGCGCCTGCGCGAGCAGTACGGCATTCGCGAGAAGCAGATGCGCAACACCTTCAACGAGGCTCGCCGCACCCAGGGCCTGACCGGTGAGAACCTGGTCGAGCTTCTCGAGATGCGCCTCGACGCCCTCGTTCTGCGCGCCGGTTTCGCCCGCACCACCGCGCAGGCGCGCCAGCTGGTCGTGCACCGCCACATCCTCGTCGACGGCCAGACCGTCGACCGCCCGTCGTTCCGCGTGAAGCCGGGTCAGCTCATCCACGTGAAGGCCAAGAGCGAAGGCACCGAGCCGTTCCAGGTCGCAGCCGCCGGCGGTCACGCCGAGGTTCTGCCCCCGGTTCCCGCGTACCTCGAGGTCGAGCTCGACAAGCTGCACGCACGCCTCGTGCGCCGCCCGAAGCGCGCGGAGGTCCCCGTCACCGGTGACGTCCAGCTCGTGGTGGAGTACTACGCGGCCCGATAGGGCCGCGGCGGAACGTGCGCGCCAGCGCCGCGTCCGAGTATGGGCACGGCGCGCTAGTCTGCCGCGATCGAGCAATCGCCGAAAGGGCGTCGGGGCAACCCGGCGCCCTTTCGCGTTCCCCGCCCTGAGCGAGGCGCCCATGCGGCGAGTCCAAGGGTCGCCTACGATGGGGACATCCCGCGCCCCGCGGATGAGGAAGTGGTGACATGAGAAACGTCCTGTGGTTTCTGCTCGGCGTGATCGGCGGTTTCGTCGCCGCGCATCTCATGAACAAGGACCCTCGCGGCCATGAGGTCCTCGCAGACGTCGACGCCCGCATCTCGGAGTTCACGGATCGCATCGGGGACGCATACCGTGAACAGGAGGCGCGCTTCTCGGGCATCGTGGACGAAGTGAAGGATGCCGCAAACGACGCATACGGATCGGCCAAGAGCACGGCCGCCGATGCAGTGGACGCGGTCAAGAGCACCGCGGCCGATGCCGCCGACGCCACGGCCGACGCGGCGAAGGCTGCATCCAAGAAGCTCACCGACTGACACACCCGTCAGGCGGTGTCCCCGCGGGGGCACCGCCATTCTTCGAGGACACCATGCAGACCGCAGAGCTCGCCGACCGCTTCCTCCGCTACTTCGAGAAGCGCGATCACACCATCGTCCCCTCGGCGTCCCTGGTCACCGATGACCCGGCGCTGCTGTTCACCGTGGCGGGCATGGTGCCGTTCATCCCATACCTCAGCGGCGACGTCCCCTCACCGTACCTGCGAGCTGCCGACAACCAGAAGTGCATCCGCACGAACGACATCGAAGAGGTCGGCAAGACGCCGCGGCACGGCACTTTCTTCCAGATGCTCGGCAACTGGTCGTTCGGCGACTACTTCAAAGAGGGTGCGATCACCTACGCGTGGGAGCTGCTCACCACCTCCGAGGCGGACGGCGGACTCGGGTTCGACCCGAAGGATCTTTGGGTGACCGTCTACAAGGACGACGACGATGCCGCCCTGCTGTGGCGGAAGATCGCAGGCCTCCCCGAGGAGCGGATCCAGCGGCTGGACAAGGACACCAACTACTGGAGCACCGGCCTTCCGGGTCCAGCCGGCCCGTGTTCGGAGATCTTCTTCGATCAGGGACCGGCATACGGAGTCGACGGCGGACCCGTGACCGACGACGACCGGTACGTGGAGATCTGGAACCTCGTCTTCATGCAGTACGCGATCGACGACGTCACCTCGAAGTACGACTTCCGGATCGTCGGCGAGCTGCCCCAGAAGAACATCGACACCGGCATGGGCCTGGAGCGCATCGCGTTCATCAAGCAGGGCGTGCAGAACATGTACGAGACCGATCAGGTCCGGCCCGTGCTGGATCTCGCTTCGGAGCTGAGCGGGCGCCGCTACGGCGCGGACCACGGCGACGACGTGCGCATGCGCATCATCGCCGACCATGTGCGCTCCTCCCTCATGCTCCTCGCCGATGGGGTCACGCCGTCGAACGAAGGACGCGGCTACATCCTCCGGCGCCTCATGCGCCGCGGCATCCGGTCGATGCGTCTGCTCGGCGTGGACGGGCCGACCTTCCCCGAGCTTTTCGCGGCGTCCCGCGACGCGATGAAGGCCGCGTACCCCGAGCTGGAGACGGAGTACCCGCGCCTGTCGGCGTATGCGGTCGCCGAGGAGGAGACGTTCCTTCGCACGCTCGCCGCGGGCTCGGCAACGCTCGACCTGTCGGTCGCGCAGACGAAGGATGCCGGTGGAACGTCGATCGCGGGCTCGGAGGCCTTCCTCCTGCATGACACTTACGGCTTCCCGATCGATCTGACGCTTGAGATCGCCGAAGAGGCGGGCCTCACGGTCGACCGCGCGGCGTTCGACACGCTCATGCTCGAGCAGCGCACCCGGGCGAAGGCGGATGCGCGATCGCGCAAGCGCGCACTCGCCGACAACAGCGTGTACCGCGAGTTCCGCGCCAAGGGTGAGACCGTCTTCACGGGTTACACCGACCTCGAGAGCGAGTCCACCGTCCTCGGCGTGCTCGTCGACGGCGTCTCGGTCGACCGGGCGACGCAGGGGCAGATCGCCGAGGTCATCCTCGCGGACACCGCTCTGTACGCCGAGTCCGGCGGACAGGTCGCCGACAAGGGGATCATCGTCGGGCCCGGGTACGAACTCGACGTACTCGACGTGCAGAAGCCCGTCGCCGGGCTGATCAGCCACACCGTCGAGGTCGCCTCGGGGGAGGTCGGAGTCGGACAGCCTGCCACGTCGGTCGTGGATGCGGTCAACCGCCGTGCCGCACGCCAGGCGCACTCCGCAACGCACCTCGTGCACGCGGCGCTGCGGGACACGCTCGGCAAGAGCGCCACGCAGGCCGGCTCGCTCAACCGCGCGGGCTACATGCGCCTCGACTTCACGTGGGGACAGGCGCTCTCGCCCGAGACGCGCACCGAGATCGAGGAGATCGCGAACAACGCAGTGCGGGACAACCTCGAGGTGACGACCAGGGTGGTCTCGCTCGACGAAGCGAAGTCGCTCGGGGCGATGGCCCTGTTCGGCGAGAAGTACGGTGACACGGTGCGGATGGTCGACATCGGCGGGCCGTGGTCGCGCGAACTCTGCGCCGGCACGCACGTCTCCTCCAGCGCCGAGATCGGCCTCGTGAACCTCGTGGGCGAATCGTCCGTCGGCGCGTCCAACAGACGCGTCGAGGCCCTCGTCGGCCTGGATGCCTTCCGCGACCTCGCCGCGGAGCGCGCGATCGTCTCCCAGCTCACCTCCACGCTGAAGACCCCCCGCGACCAGCTGCCCGCCCGGATCGCCGAGCTCGCCGCGAGCCTCAAGGCCGCGGAGAAGAAGATCGCGGCCTTCGAGGCTCGCGCGCTGAACGACCGCATCCCGACTCTTGCCGCGGGCGCGGTAACGGTCGGTCCGCACCGCGTGGTCGCCGAGTCGATCGGCGCCGCAGCGTCGGCGGACGACGTTCGCTCGCTCGCGCTCGGGGTTCGCGATCGGCTCGGCGCGGAAGCCGGCGTCGTCGCGATCGGCGCCGAACTCGGCGGCCGACCCGTCGTGATCGTCGCCACCAACGAGGCCGCACGCGCCGCCGGCGCTCGCGCGGGCGCGCTGGCCAAGATCGCGGCGACGACACTCGGCGGAGGCGGAGGCGGCCGCGACGATGTCGCCCAGGGCGGTGGCACGGACTCCGCGGCGCTGCCTGCGGCGCTGAGCGCCGTGAAGGATGCGCTCGGAGCCCGGTGACCGGCTTCCGAAGGGGCGCGCGCCTCGGAATCGACGTCGGCAAGGCGCGAGTGGGCGTCGCGCGCTCCGACCCGGACGGGATGCTGGCGACCCCGGTGGAGACCGTCCCGCGTGACGAAGGCTCGATCCCGCGCATCGTCGCGCTCGCGCAGGAGCACGACGTCGACCGAGATCCTCGTCGGACTGCCGCTGAACATGCGCGGCGAGGACACCGCGTCAACGACCGACGCGAGGGACTTCGCGGCCGCTCTGGCGGCAGCATCCGGCGTGCCCGTACGGCTTGTCGACGAGCGGCTCAGCACGGTGTCCGCGCACGCGGCACTGAGGGATTCGGGCAGATCACAGCGTTCTTCTCGTAGCATTGTTGACCAGGTCGCGGCCGTGGTCCTGCTTCAGCAAGCACTCGATGTCGAGAAGAGCACCGGACGGCCCGCCGGATCACCCGTCCCCCAGGCCCAGGAGCCCACCTGATATGCCCAATGCCACGTCGCCGTTCGACGATCCGTTCGCGGATCTGTTCGGCAGAGCTCCCCGATCCGCGAGAGCGGCGGGGTGCGGGCGACGACGCTGCGCGCGGGACGGCCGAACCGGTGACCTCGGCCTCCGGGCAGCCGGCGGCCGGTGCAGCGCCGATGACTCGGCGTGAGGCTCGCGAAGCGGCGGCTCGTCAAGCGGCGGCCAAGCAGAGCGGTGGAGCCTCGACGGCTCCCGCGACTGCGACCCAGGCGGCAACGTCTGCAGCACCTGCGCCGGTGGCCTCCGAGGCCCCGACACGTTCCGAGCCGGCGATCGCGTCCGCAGTGCCGGCGGCGTCGGTGCCGGCACCGTCGGTGTCGGTCACGACTGTGGACGAAGACGCGGATGACTGGCCCCTGCTCGGCGGATCGGGGTCGAACTCGACCGCGTATCGCCGTAGCGGCGACTCCGCAACGACGAGTGCGGCGGCCACTGCCACCCTGGAGGATCTGTTCACGGGCGAGCACACGGTCGAAAGCCTCGGCGAGGTGCCGCCGCCGAAGGACAAGCGCAAGCGCCGGATCGGCGGTTGGATCGCGCTCGGCGTCGTCCTGCTCCTCCTCGGCGGTGTCGCAGCAGGCGGCCTCTGGGTGTGGAACACCTACGAGGAACCCATCCGCGAGCTCATGGGGTGGGAGGAGCCGAAGGACTACGAGGCGGGCCAGGCCAATGGCGAAGCGCTCGTGACCATCGCCTCCGGCGACACGGGCGGACCGATCTCGCAGACCCTGTACAACGCAGGCGTCACGAAGACGCCCGAGGCCTTCTACGACTACCTGATCGACACCGGTCAGAACCCCCCATTCGTGCCCGGCCTGTTCAAGCTGCAGAAGCAGATGACATCCGCCGCGGCGCTGGAGGCGCTCCTGGACCCCGCAAACAAGCTGGAGAACACCGCGCAGCTGCGCGAGGGGCTCACGGTGGAGCAGTCGCTTCCGCTCCTGGTCGACGGCACCGGGCTGCCGCTGGAAGACTTCCAGGCGGCCGTCGCGACCCCGTCCGACTACGGGGTCGCCGCCGACAGCCTCGAAGGCTGGCTCTTCCCGGCGACATACACGTTCGACCCCGGCGTCACCGCGAAGGACGTGATCACCACGCTCGTGAATCGTGCCGTCCAATCCCTCGATGCGGCGGGCGTCCCCGTAGAGGACCGGCAGCGGGTGCTCACTGTCGCATCGATCATCCAGCGCGAGGCGAGGTTCGAGGCCGACTTCTACAAAGTCTCGCGGGTCATCGAAAATCGCCTGAATCCCGACAATCAGGAGACGTTCGGCCTGCTGCAGATGGACTCGACCGCGCAGTACGGCTATGGGGAGCTGCACGACGGCACCGTGAGCTCCTCGGGCGAGGCGCTCGCCGACGACAACCCGTGGAACACGTACGTGCATCCGGGACTGCCCGTCGGGCCGATCTCGAACCCGGGCGACACCGCGATCGACGCCGCGATGCACCCCGCCGACGGGGAGTGGCTCTACTTCGTCACGGTGAACCTCAACACGGGTGAAACGGTGTTCACGACGAACGTCGACGACCACAACCGCGCGGTCGCGCAGTGGCAGGCCTGGTGCACCGACAACCCCGACGCGGGATGCTGAGTCCCACCCGCACGCGACTGGAAGTGTGGGGCGACCCCGTCGCGCACAGCCGCTCGCCGCAGCTGCACGCGGCGGCGTACCGGGTGCTCGGGCTGGACTGGACGTACGGTCGCCGACGCGTCTCCGACGCCGCCTTCGCGGCGGAGCTCGCCGGTCTGTCGGATCAGTGGCGCGGCCTGTCGCTCACGATGCCACTCAAGAGCGTCGCGTACGAATCGGCATCCTCGCGTGATCGGCGCGCCGACCTGACCGGTGCCGTGAACACGCTGCTGCTGACCGACGACGGTCCGCGCGGGTTCAACACGGACGTCGGCGGAATCGTTCGCGCCCTCCAGGAGGAGGGCGTGCAGGAAGTGGCGCGGGCGCGAATCGTCGGCGCCGGAGCCACCGCGACCTCGGCCCTGGTCGCACTGGGAGAGCTCGGCGTCGAGCGCGTCGAGGTCGTCGCACGCCGCGCGGCAGCCGTGCAGCCCCTCGAAGAGCTCGGGGCGTCGATCGGGGTCGAGGTCATCGGAGTGCCGTTCGACCAGGCCCAGCACACGGATGCACCCGTCACCATCGCAACGCTGCCGGGCGACGCGTCGGTACCGGTCGCCATCGCCGATGCGCTGGCCTCCCATGGGGGACTCCTGCTGGACGTCGTCTACGGTCACTGGCCGACCGCGCTGGCGGGCGCCTGGGCGCGCGCAGGGCGTCCGGCGACGTCGGGACTGGGGATGCTGCTGCACCAGGCTCTGCTCCAGGTGCGCATCTTCGTGACCGGCGACCAGGACGGGCCGCTCGATGACGAAGGCGCCGTACTCGCCGAAATGCGCCTGGCGGTCGTGGGAGACTAGACGAATGCTCCGCGTGCTCACGGCCGGCGAATCCCACGGCCCCGAACTCGTCGCCATCATGGAGGGCCTGCCTGCCGGCGTCCCCGTGTCGCGCGCCGCGATCCAGGCCGATCTCGCCCGACGCAAGCTCGGCTACGGCCGGGGTTCGCGGATGAAATTCGAGGAGGACGACCTCACGATCTCCGGCGGCGTCCGTCATGGCCTCAGCCTCGGCAGCCCCATCGCGCTGCGCATCGGCAACACGGAGTGGCCCAAGTGGGTGGAGGTGATGAGCCCCGAGCCTGCGGAGCTCACCGACATGTCGCGCGGTCGCGGCGCCGCGCTGACCCGCCCGCGACCGGGCCACGCCGACCTGGTCGGCATGCAGAAGTACGGATTCGACGAGGCACGACCGATCCTCGAGCGCGCGAGTGCCCGCGAGACCGCGGCCCGCGTCGCGCTCGGGGCGATCGCCCGCGGGTTCCTGGCCGAACTCGGCATCCGATTGGTGAGCCACACCCTGTCGATCGGACCGGTGCGCGTGCCCGAGGATGCCCCGCTCCCGACACCTGACGACGTCGAGACGCTCGACGCGGATCCGCTGCGGTGCTTCGACCCGGGCACCTCCGCGCGCATGGTCGCGGAGGTCGACGACGCCCGCAAGGAGGGCGACACGCTCGGCGGCATCGTCGAGGTGCTCGCCTATGGTCTGCCGCCGGGGCTGGGCTCGCACGTCCACTGGGACCGCCGACTCGACGGCAAGCTGGCGCAGGCGCTCATGAGCATCCAGGCCATCAAGGGCGTCGAAGTGGGCGACGGATTCCTCACGACGACGCGCCGTGGGTCCGCGGCGCACGACGAGCTGTTCGCGACCGACGACGGCATCACCCGATCCAGCGATCGGGCCGGCGGCACCGAGGGCGGCATGTCGACCGGCACCGCACTGCGCGTCCGCGCCGGCATGAAGCCGATCGCCACGGTTCCGCGTTCGCTGCGCACCATCGACGTCGCGACGGGCGAGACCGCGTCCGCGCACCACCAGCGCTCCGATGTCTGCGCCGTCCCGGCCGCGGGTGTGGTTGCCGAGGCGATGGTCGCGGTCGTGCTGGCCGACGTCGTGCTCGAGAAGTTCGGCGGCGACAGCGTCGCCGAGACGCGCCGAAACCTCGAGGGCTACCTCGCCGCGATTCCGGAGACGCTCCGGACGAAGAACGCGAGCGATCCCGCCCTCACCGAGCATGACCTCGCCCGGTAGCGCGATCGTCCTGATCGGGCCGATGGGGTCGGGCAAGACGAGCGTCGGGCGCCGCGTCGCCCGCGCGCTCGGACAGACCTTCACCGACACCGACAAGATCGTCGTGCGCGAACACGGCCCGATCCCCGAGCTGTTCGAGCGCTTCGGCGAAGCGCGCTTCCGTGAGATCGAGCGCGCCGCGGTCTCCGAGGCACTCGCGCAGGGTGGGGTCATCGCCCTCGGCGGCGGGGCGATCCTGGATCCGGCGACCCGAGCCGACCTCGCACGACACCGCGTCGTCCTGCTGACGGTCGCCCCGCACATCGTCGCAGCTCGCATCCACGGCAGCGACCGTCCGCTCCTGGCCGACGGCGATCCGGTCGCGCGGTGGCAGCGGATCTTCGCCGAGCGGCGCGGCCTGTACGACGAGGTCGCGGACGTGACCTTCGACACGTCCTCGGGTCCGCTGGCGGGCGTCGTCGCCGAGATCGTCGCGTGGGCGCAGACCGCGCAGTCCGCCGAGGAGCACGCATGAGCGATACGACGACCATCTCCGTGCGGGGTGACGCGGGCTACGACATCGTCGTCGGCCGCGGCATCCTGGACCGCGTCGGCGAAGCGCTCGCACCCAGCGCGCGAAAAGTGCTCGTGGTGCATCCGCCGACGCTGGCAGCCGCAGCCGCGCAGTTGCGCGAGCTGCTGATGGCCGATGGCACCCGCGAGGTGCTCCTCGCGGAGATCCCCGATGCCGAGCAGGGCAAGCGCGTCGAGGTCGCCGCGTTCTGCTGGCAGGTCATGGGCAAGGCCGACTTCACGCGCACGGACGCCGTTGTCGGGTTCGGAGGAGGAGCGGTCACCGATCTGGCCGGCTTCGTCGCGGCGACGTGGCTGCGCGGCGTGCAGGTCGTCCAGATTCCCACGACGGTCCTGGGCATGGTCGACGCCGCGGTGGGCGGGAAGACCGGGATCAACACCGCGGAGGGCAAGAACCTGGTCGGCGCGTTCTGGGCACCGCGCGCAGTCGTGTGCGACCTGAGCATGCTCGACTCGCTGTCCAAGAACGAGAGCGTCGCGGGCTTCGCGGAGGTCGTCAAAGCAGGGTTCATCTGGTATCCCGAGATCCTCGACCTGATCGAAGCCGACTCCGAGGCCGCCGTGGATCCTGCCTCCGCCGCCTTCCGGCGCTGCATCGAGCTGGCGATCGAGATGAAGGCGCACGTGGTGGGGGAGGACTTCCGCGAGGGCGGCCTGCGCGAGGTCCTCAACTACGGCCACACCCTCGGGCACGCGATCGAGCACGCCGAGCGATACCGGTGGCGCCACGGCGCGGCCGTCTCGATCGGCATGATCTACGCGGCCGAGCTGTCACGGCTTGCCGGGCGGCTCCCGGATGCCGCGGTCCAGCGTCACCGCGACATCCTCGAGCTGCTGGGGCTGCCCACGACGTACCGGGCCGGCGCCTGGCCGCAGCTGCTGGCCACGATGCAGCGCGACAAGAAGAGCCGGGCGGGGATGCTGCGGTTCATCGTGCTCGACGACATCGCCCGCCCCACCGTTCTGCAGGCGCCGGACGAATCCCTGCTGTTCGCGGCCTACCAGGAGATCGCCGGCTGATCTCACTGATGTCGCCTGCTGCGCACTGTCCGGGAGTCGGCGTCGTCCACGTCGCTGGTATCGTGCCGGGGTGACCGCGCCCCGCCGCCTCCTGCTCGTGAACGGACCGAATCTGAACCTGCTCGGGACCCGTGAGCCCGACCTCTACGGAACGCAGACGCTGCGCGACGTCGAAGAGCTCACGGCCCGAACGGCCGCCGAGTTCGGATTCGAGGTCCGTGCCGTGCAGAGCAACCACGAAGGCGCGCTGATCGACGCGATCCACGCGGCGCGCGAGGACTGCGCGGGCATCGTCATCAATCCCGGCGGACTCACGCACACCTCGGTCGTGCTGCGCGACGCGCTGTCCGGGGTCGCACTGCCGGTCGCCGAGGTGCACATCAGCAACGTGCGGGAACGCGAGACGTTCCGGCATCACTCGTACATCGCCGATGTGGCGGTCATCCACGTGATGGGGGAGGGCGTCGCGGGGTATGCGACCGCGACGAGTCGCCTGATCGAGGTCATAACCGGCCAGGCGGACGGCTGACAGGTCCGCCGCGGGGGCATCCCGTAGAATCGGACGTCGGCAATGAATCGGCCGCGTTCCTGAGCTTGTCGAAGGGCGGCGACCGAACCTCTGGGCCCACGCCCCGAGCTCTCTCACGAACGGAATCTCTTCAGCCATGGCATCCACCGCAGACATCAAGAACGGCGTCGTCCTCAGCATCGACGGACAGCTGTGGAACGTCATCGAGTTCCAGCACGTCAAGCCCGGCAAGGGCGGAGCGTTCGTGCGCACCAAGCTCAAGAACGTCGTCTCGGGCAAGACCGTGGACCGCACCTACAACGCGGGCGCGAAGATCGACATCGAGAACGTCGACCGCCGCGACTTCACCTACCTGTACAACGACGGCGAGGCCTTCGTCTTCATGGACGTGGCCGACTACGACCAGCTCACAGTCCCTGCCACCGTGGTCGGGGATGCCGCGAACTTCCTCCTGGAGAACCAGCAGGTCCAGATCGCGCTGAACAACGGCAACCCGCTTTACGTCGAGCTCCCGGCATCCGTCGTGCTGGAGATCACGTACACCGAGCCCGGCCTGCAGGGCGATCGGTCGTCGGCCGGCACGAAGCCCGCCACCGTCGAGACGGGCTACGAGATCCAGGTTCCGCTGTTCCTCGAGACCGGCACGAAGGTCAAGGTCGACACCCGCACGGGCGACTACCTCGGTCGCGTCAACTAGCGCGTGAGCGCCCGTACCAAGGCGCGCAAACGCGCCCTCGACATCCTCTTCCAGTCCGACATCCGAGGCGACGACCTCTCCGTCACGCTCGCCGCCGAAGCGAAGCGCGCGGCGAACGAGCCCGCCCGCGAGTCATCGTGGCTGTACGCGCGGGAGATCGTGGACGGCGTGATCGACAACCGCGACGAGATCGACGAGCAGATCACGACGTTCGCGAAGGACTGGTCGCTGGCCCGAATGCCCGCCGTCGACCGCGCACTGCTGCGGATGGCGGTGTGGGAGATCCTCTACAACGACGAGGTGCCGACCGCCGTGGCGATAGACGAAGCGGTGGATCTCGCCAAGGAGTTCTCGACCGACGACTCGGGCGCCTTCGTTCACGGCGTGCTGGCGCGCATCGCGCGTTCGTCCTGATCGCCGACGCGCGCAGGTGAGCCCGCCCGGCGCCGTTCCAGCAGCAGCAGCCCGACGAAGCTCGCAGCGCCGACGATCACGCCGCCGATCCCGAGCGGGAGCAGCCACGGTCTGATCTGGTCGATCGCGGCCGTCACCAGCGGAGCGACCAGCGGCGACCAGCCACCGATGCCACCGCCGACCAGCCAATCGGTGAGCACACCGAAAAGCGGTATGGCCACGAGGCACGCCACGCCGCCGATCCCCAGCACGATCGCCAGCGTGCGCAGCGGCCGCTCGGACAGGATCACCCCGGCCGCTCCTGCGACGATGCCGGCCAGCAGCGCCCACCGGTCGATGAGAACGGCCCACCCGTATCGCTGGCGGAGCGTCTCGACGGTCTGCGCATCGGCGATCGGTATCGCCAGCTCCGCGGAAGCCGGAAGACCCAGAGACTGCGTGAGCTCCGGGGTCACCGGGATGTCGAAGGCGGTCAGCAGCGGGCCGATCTCCACGGAGAGGGCTCTCGCCGGCGCGTCGCCGTCGAACTGCACGAGGAGGTCGTCGCGGGCGGCGGTGAGCGCGTGGACCAGGGCCTCAGCCACCGGCGCGCTGATCGTGCCGGACTGCAGCGCAGCCCCGAGGGCCGCGTGCAGAGGCGCCAGCTCCGCGTCCGCCGACGTCAGCTCCGCCCCCCGGTCGAACACCCAGTCGACCGCGCCTCCGAGCTGCCCCCGCACCTCACCGCTGTTGTAGACGGCGATCGCATTGCGCACCGTCGTGCCGTCGTCGCGGAGCGCGGCCAGTGCGAGGTGCGCCTGCAGCCACAGCGTGAGCAGCAGCATCGACGTGCCGATGAGCCAGCGACTCGCCCGGGGTGCGTTCAGACGACCGATGAGATCACGCAGTCCGCGCACGACGGATCCTTCCTCGAGGGGTTCCCGACGCCTGCGAGGAGTCGGCGCGGGGCGAGCGTGATACGCGGGTCGCTCGTGGTGACGAAGATACCGCCGGTGCGTCCGCGGCGCTGGCGCGTGCCCGGGGATCGCGCGACGGCGACCGTTATGCACGGCCCGTCCGCCAGGGCGGCGCTTCGTCGCGCCGTAGAATCGGGGAGTTCACAAGACGACGGCATCTGAGGAGTCAATCAGCGCCATGAGGATCACCGGCCTCGGCCACGCGGGCATGTTCATCGAAACCCTCGGCGGCAGCATCCTGTGCGACCCGTGGGTCAAGCCCGCCTTCTTCGGCTCCTGGCTCCCGTTCCCCGACAACCGCGCGATGAACTGGGCGAAGTACGGCCAAGCCGACTTCCTCTACGTGTCTCACAGGCACCGCGACCATTTCGACCCCTGGCTGCTCGAGCAGTACGTGCCCAAGGACATCGAAGTCCTCCTTCCGGACTACCCGACCGACGACCTCGAGACCGATCTGCGCAAACTCGGCTTCACGAACATCACCTACACGCAGGCCGGCGAGGTCCTCGAGCGCGGGCCCCTGCGGCTCATGGTCACGCCCCTGCGCGCACCGTCGGACGGCCCCATCGGCGACTCGTCGCTGTCTGTCGACGACGGCACTGCCAGCATCCTGAATCAGAACGACTCGCACCCCCTGGATCTGGACAAGCTGCTGTCGTTCGGCAAGCCCGAGGCGTACTTCACGCAGTTCTCCGGAGCGATCTGGTGGCCTATGGTCTACGACCTGCCTCACGAGGCGAAGCAGAACTTCGCCCACCTCAAGCGCGAGGCTCAGCA
This sequence comes from uncultured Actinomycetota bacterium, assembly GCA_963713325.1. Lineage (GTDB taxonomy): Bacteria > Actinomycetota > Actinomycetes > Actinomycetales > Microbacteriaceae > Microbacterium. Next base: position 342,464 of record CAVQLL010000009.1, on the reverse strand, counting down.
CAAGCGCGCGATGTTCTACATCGACAAGGTGGACGCCCCGCACGTGTTCCCGATGGCCGGCCCGCCGATGTTCCTTCGCGACGAGCTGCTGCGCTACAACGGCCTCGGCACCGAGAACGACTCGATCTTCACAGACCAGGTCGAGTTCATCCAGCGCATGCAGCAGGAGGCTCCGCAGTACACGGGCCATGTCTTCATCCCCGGCACGGTCGTCGAGCTCGATGGCGGTCAGATCACCGTCACCCAGACCCTGTACACGGATGCCGAGATCGACGACATGTTCGCCGACAAGTGGGGCTACCTCCACGCGCAGCACGCGTCGCGGACGACCGAGATCGCCGAGGAGGAGGCGTCCCGCGCCGCGGTCCTCCCGCCGGATGAGATGCTGGCCGCGTTGAAGGAGTGGTGGGAGCCGCTCCTGCGTCGCGGTCGCATCTTCCGTGAGGGCGTCGGCGGTCCTGTGCGCTACACGATCGGCGACCTCGACATGGTCGTCGACTTCCCCAAGGCGAAGCTGCGCGAATACGCGGGGGAGGAGACCAGCTACTGGTTCACCATCCCCGCCGACCTCGTCTCGACGAACATCCGCGACAACGAGATCGACTGGTCCAACTCGATCTTCCTGTCGATGCAGTTCCAGGCCGGTCGCGTCGGCAAGTTCAACGAGTTCATCTACACCTTCATGAAGTGCCTTTCGCGAGACCGCATCGAGTACGTCGAGAACTGGTACGCCGAGCAGTCGGACGTCTCCGAGGACGTCCAGCTTGAGGACTGGGTCGTGCAGCGCCGCTGCCCGCACCTGCGCGCCGACCTCTCCAAGACCGGCAAGATCGAGGACGGCGTGCTCACCTGCAGCCTGCACGACTGGAAATGGGACCTCACCAGCGGCAAGTGCCTCACCACGCACGGGCACCCGATCCGCTCGCACAACGTCGAGGATGCCGTCTCGCAGGCGGCAAGCGCGCCCGCCGTCGCCTGACCCGCTGCGCAGCGGAAGAGCGTCGCGAAGGAAGGGCGTTGTATCAATCCGACTGGAACGCTCTCTTGATCGACAACCGCACTTGCGGCCGAAACTCGATCAAGGAGCCTCGCATGACCACCGTTCCCGTCCGCCATGGCGCCGTCGGCGTCGTCCCCGGATCGCCGCGCACCTCGCCGATCCGCCGAATCATGGAGGTGGAAGCGCGCGCCGAAGCAGGCCTGAAGGTCTTCCTCCAGCGCTGGAGCATTCCGGCTCTCCGCGTCGCCCTCGGCGCCGTGTTCCTCACCTTCGGTGCGCTCAAGTTCGTTCCCGGCATGAGCCCGCTGGAAGCACTCGTCCAGTCCACGTGGGAGCGCCTCACGTTCGGGATGGTCGGCGGACAGGCCGCGATGATCCTCACCGCGATCTTGGAGGTCACCGCCGGTGCGCTCCTGATCGCCGGAGGCGTCTTCGCCCGCGTCGGGCTCGTCGTCCTGGCTTTCGCGTTCGTGGGCATCCTGTCCCCGATCGTGCTGCTGCCCGGTGAGGTGTTCGGCACCGCCGGACCGACGCTCACGGGCCAGTACATCTTCAAGAACGCCGTGCTGATCACCGCAGCGCTCGTCGTGGCATCCCGGGTCCTGAAGGGACCGGACGCGAAGCGCTGACGTCCACTCGAGATCCGGCCGGTCCTGCGAGGGCCGGCCGGATTCATTCTGCCGCGGCGCGGTGCGCGCGGGCCGCGAGGATGCCGCACAGCGGCCCGAGAACCAGCGTCACCGCCCAGGTCAACTTTCCGGCGGTGGCGCCGAACGTCATCGCGATCGGGATGGACACGAGGAAGACGAGCGGAGTGACCAGCGCCGCCGCCGTGTCCAGCGCATTCAGCCGACCGGACGTCGGCACCCGCTCCAGACCGCGCAGGCGGGCCACCTGATACATCGCGGTCTGGCAGATGGCCACCAGAGCGATGTTCGCCGCGTAGAGCGCCGTCGGCAGAGGCAGATCGGACGTCGACGGATCGCTGATGCCCTGCGTGGTGTACGCGATGAGGATCACCAGCGCAGCACCCGTGAGGTTGATGAACGTCGTGATCCCGTCCAAACCGACAAGGCGCCGCACGAGCCGCACGTTGACGCGCCAGAACACGGCGATGACGGTGAAGCTCAATGCGAATCCGAGCGCCTGCGACGTCACTCCGGACTCGCCCAGCGCCTCCAGGCTCGTCCATGCCTCCGCGGGCGGCGCATCCACGTTGGCGATCAGCAGCGTCGCTGCGAAGCCGTAGATCGCATCGAGGAAGGAGATGCCGCGGCCGAACTCGGCCGACGAGCGCGACATGAACGAGGCGGCGTGCGCACGCTCGTGCGCTCCTTCTGCGCCTGCCGGCATGGGCTCCGCCACCCACACATCGTCCCAGCCCGCGCACCCGGTCAGCGGAGGCGCACCGTGAGGCCGGTCGGGTAGGATCGAGCGAAGCAACCTTTAACCCCGTCCCGTGAGGCGGAGAAGGGAGCGGCGGATGAGCACGCGCACCGTGCTGCATGAGGCCGACATCGCCCGGGCCCTGACTCGGATCTCCCACGAGATCCTCGAGTCCAACAAGGGATCCGACGGGCTGGTCATCCTCGGCATCCCCACTCGTGGAGTCACCCTCGCCCATCGCATCGCGACGCTCATCGCCGAGTTCAGCGGCACTTCCGTGCCGGTGGGTGCGCTCGATGTGACGATGTACCGCGACGACCTGCACCGCAATCCCACTCGCGCCCCGCAGCGCACGTCGATTCCGGCAGGCGGCATCGACGGCAAGGTGGTCGTGCTCGTGGACGATGTGCTGTTCTCCGGGCGCAGCATCCGCTCCGCCCTCGACGCGCTCCAGGACATCGGCCGTCCGGCGGCGGTTCGGCTGGCGACGCTCGTCGACCGCGGCCACCGCGAGCTGCCCATCCGGCCGGACTTCGTCGGCAAGAACCTGCCGAGCGCGTCCGATGAGCGCGTGAACGTGCGCCTCGCCGAAGTCGACGGCGAAGAGTTCGTGACGATCGAGGGAGCCGACTCATGAGGCACCTGCTCGACACGAAGACCCTGTCGCGGGCGGACGCGCTGGACATCCTCGACGTCGCGGAGGACATGGCCGACACGCAGCAGCGTGAGATCAAGAAGCTGCCGACGCTGCGCGGCAAGACGGTCGTGAACCTCTTCTTCGAGGACTCGACGCGCACCCGCATCTCGTTCGAGGCTGCGGCGAAGCGCCTGAGCGCCGACGTCATCAACTTCTCCGCGAAGGGCTCGAGCGTCTCGAAGGGCGAATCGCTGCAGGACACCGCGCAGACGCTGCAGGCGATGGGGGCGGATGCCGTCGTCATCCGCCATGGAGCCTCGGGCGCGCCGCGGACACTGGCCACGAGCGGCTGGATCAGCGCGGGCGTGGTCAACGCGGGCGACGGCACGCACGAGCATCCCACTCAGGCGCTCCTGGATGCCTTCACGATCCGCAAGCGCCGCTTCGGCGCCGAAAGCCGCGGTCGCGACCTGGCCGGTGTGAAAGTCACGATCGTCGGCGATGTGCTCCACTCCCGCGTCGCGCGATCGAACGTGTGGCTGCTGGACACGCTCGGCGCCGATGTCACGCTCGTCGCCCCTCCCACGCTCGTGCCGCAGGATGTCACGGCGTGGCCGGTGCGTGTGCTGTACGACCTCGACGATGCGATCGCAGCCGAGCCCGACGCGCTCATGATGCTGCGCATCCAGCTCGAACGGATGAACGCAGCGTATTTCCCCACTGAACGGGAGTATTCCCGCCGATGGGGGCTCGACGCGCGGCGGCTGCAGGTGCTCGCGCCCGATAGCATGGTGATGCATCCGGGCCCGATGAACCGCGGCCTGGAGATCTCCGCCGAAGCCGCCGATTCATCCCGATCGACAGTCCTCGATCAGGTGACGAACGGCGTCTCCGTGCGGATGGCGGTGCTCTACCTGCTCCTGGCAGGCGAGCGCGCCGGCGAACAGCGAAACGACGATGAGAAGGAGGACGGACGATGACCGAAATCCTTCTTTTCCGCGGAGCACGACTCGAGGGCGGGGGAGCCGCAGACCTGATCGTCGACGGCAGTGTCATCGCCGAGGTCGGCCCCTCGCTCAGCCGGGCGGGCGCGACCGTGATCGACGCCGACGGCCTCATCGCGCTCCCGGGTCTCGTCGACCTGCACACCCATCTTCGCGAACCCGGATATGAGGCCTCCGAGACGGTGCTCACGGGCTCGCGAGCAGCCGCGGCCGGTGGCTACACCGCCGTGTTCGCGATGCCCAACACGTCTCCGGTCGCCGACACCGCCGGCGTCGTCGAGCAGGAGCTCGCCCTGGGTGAGGCCGCAGGCTTCGTCACGGTGCAGCCCATCGGCGCCGTCACCGTGGGTCAGAGAGGCGAACGCCTCGCAGAGCTCGGCGCGATGGCCGACTCGCGCGCAAGGGTGCGTGTCTTCAGCGACGACGGCTTCTGCGTATGGGACCCGCTCATCATGCGCAGGGCGCTGGAGTACGTGAAGGCGTTCGACGGTGTGATCGCGCAGCACGCGCAGGACCCACGCCTCACCGAGGGCGCGCAGATGAACGAGGGCGCCGTCTCGGCGGAACTGGGCCTGGCCGGATGGCCGGCTGTGGCCGAGGAGTCGATCATCGCCCGCGACGTGCTCCTGGCCGAGCACGTCGGGTCGCGCCTGCATGTCTGCCACCTCTCCACCGCCGGTTCCGTCGACATCATCCGATGGGCCAAGCGCCGCGGCGTGAACGTGACCGCCGAAGTCACACCCCACCACCTCCTGCTGACCGACGAACTCGCACGCGGCTACGACGCCCACTTCAAGGTGAACCCACCGCTGCGCCGCGAAGAGGACGTCCGGGCGGTCCGCGAAGGTCTCGCCGACGGCACGATCGACATCGTCGCGACCGACCATGCACCGCATCCCGCCGAGGCCAAGGCGTGCGAGTGGCCGGCTGCGGCCAACGGCATGGTGGGCCTCGAGAGCGCGCTCCGCGTCGTTCAGCTCGCGATGGTCGACACTGGACTGCTGAGCTGGCCCGACATCGCCCGCGTCATGTCGCGCACCCCGGCGCGCATCGGCCGGCTCGCCGGGCACGGCACGCACCTCGCACCAGGGGAGGCGGCATCGATCACCCTCTACGACCCCCAGCCCAGCCGCACGTTCTCGAAGGACGACCTGCGCGGACGAAGCACGAACTCGCCCTACCTCGGGCGTGAGCTGCCCGGGGAAGTGCGCTGGACCCTGCACGCCGGCGTGGCCACGGTCGCGGACGGAACGCTGCTGGAGACGCCGGGGGTGCGCGCATGACGCGCGAGGGTGCACTTCTTGTGGTGCTCGCGGTCGCCGCAGCGCTGGCCGCGCTCGGCGTGTGGGCCTGGCGGCGCCGGGCGCGCCGAGACGCGCGACCGCTCATCGCACCCGCAGAGATCCCGGCGGGTGCGACGGTGAGCGCGGTCTTCGACGCGCTCTACGTCGCGACGACGGCTCACGACGCGCCGCTCGAGCGCATCGCCGCGCCCGGTCTCGCCTTCCGCTCGCGCGCCGCGGTCGCGGTGACCGACCAAGGTGTCGCGCTCGATCTGACCGGCGCTGATCGCGTCTTCCTCCCGCTGGCCCGGATCGTCGAGGTCGGTCAATCGACCGTCGCGATCGACCGCGTGGTCGAGAAGGACGGGCTTACCCGCCTGGTCTGGACGACCGACGCCGGTCGGACGGTCGACACCTACCTCCGCCCGCAGGATGCCTCGGCCCGCGCCCTTGCCGACGCGGTGTCCGCCATCCTCACCCACACCCAGACGGGAACCGAAGCATGACCTCCCTGTTCCAGTCCGAACCCGCCGTGCTCGTGCTCGAGGACGGCACCCGCCACGTCGGGCGCGCCTACGGTGCGCGCGGCACGACGCTCGGCGAAGTGGTCTTCGCGACCGGCATGACCGGCTACCAGGAGACCCTCACCGACCCGTCCTACGCCGGCCAGATCGTGCTGCAGACCGCGCCGCACATCGGCAACACCGGCATGAACGCAGAAGACCCCGAGTCCCATCGGATCTGGGTGTCCGGTTACATTGTGCGGGACCCTTCACGCGTCGTGTCGAACTGGCGCGCCGACGAATCGCTCGACGACGCACTGGTCAGCGATGGCGTCGTGGGCATCAGCGGGATCGATACCCGCGCCGTGACGCGCCACATCCGCTCCGCCGGCAGCATGCGCGGCGGGATCTTCTCGGGGGACGCCGCACGCCTCGCCGCCGACCGGCAGCTCGAGCTCGTGCAGGCCGCACCGGAGATGTCAGGACAGAACCTCTCCTCCCAGGTCTCGGTCTCGACGGTCGAGGTGACCCCGGCCACCGGCGAGCGCATCGGCAACCTCGCCGTGCTCGACCTCGGCGTCAAGCAGGCGACGATCGACAACCTCGCCGCTCGGGGGTTCGATGTGCACGTCCTGCCGCAGGACGTCGCGATCGAGGACATCCGCGCGATCGACCCCGTCGCGGTCTTCTACTCCAACGGACCCGGCGACCCCGCCGCTTCGGGAGATCACATCGAACTCCTCCGCGGCGTCCTCGATGACGGACTCCCGTTCTTCGGCATCTGCTTCGGCAACCAGCTTCTCGGCCGCGCGCTCGGGCTGGGCACGTACAAGCTGCCGTTCGGGCACCGCGGGATCAACCAGCCGGTGCTGGACAAGACGACAGGGCGCGTCGAGATCACTGCTCACAACCACGGATTCGCCGTCGACGCGCCCCTGGAGGGCGAATTCGACAGCCCGAATGGATACGGACGCGTCGAGGTGAGCCACGTCGGCCTCAACGACAATGTGGTCGAGGGCCTGCGTGCGCTCGACATCCCGGCCTTCTCGGTGCAGTACCACCCGGAAGCCGCCGCCGGACCCCACGACGCCAACTACCTGTTCGACCGGTTCAAGGACATGGTCGTCGCCACCCGCGCCAACCATGTCCCGAACTCCACTGCTTCCGAGACCTCGGAGCGACCGAGTTCGGGACACGAGGGCGACATTTCGGGACACCAGGAGAACAACCACTGATGCCCAAGCGCGACGACATCAAGAGCGTGCTGGTGATCGGCTCCGGCCCGATCGTGATCGGCCAGGCGTGCGAGTTCGATTACTCCGGAACGCAGGCGTGCCGCGTTCTGCGGGAGGAGGGCGTGCGCGTCATCCTGGTCAACTCGAACCCGGCGACCATCATGACCGACCCCGACTTCGCCGACGCCACGTACATCGAGCCGATCACGTGGCAGGTGATCGAGACGATCATCGCCAAGGAGCGTCCCGACGCGATCCTGCCGACGCTGGGCGGCCAGACCGCGCTGAACGCGGCGATCGACCTGCACAACCACGGGATCCTCACGAAGTACGACGTCGAGCTGATCGGCGCGAGCTTCGAGGCGATCAACAAGGGCGAGGACCGCCAGATCTTCAAGCAGCTCGTGCTGGATGCGGGGGCGGATGTCGCGGCATCCCGCATCGCTCATTCGATCGAGGACTGCCTCGCCGCCGCCGAGGAGCTCGGATACCCGCTCGTGGTACGCCCGAGCTTCACGATGGGCGGTCTCGGATCCGGGTTCGCGTACGACGAGTCCGACCTGCGCCGCATCGCGGGGGCGGGGCTGCACGACTCGCCCACGCACGAGGTGCTGCTCGAGGAGTCGATCCTCGGGTGGAAGGAGTACGAGCTCGAGCTGATGCGCGACACTGCGGACAACACCGTCGTGGTCTGCTCGATCGAGAACGTCGACCCGGTCGGCGTCCACACCGGCGACTCGATCACGGTCGCACCCGCGCTCACCCTGACCGACCGCGAGTACCAGAAGCTCCGCGACATCGGCATCGACATCATCCGCGCCGTCGGCGTCGACACCGGCGGCTGCAACATCCAGTTCGCGGTCGATCCTGCCAACGGGCGCATCATCGTCATCGAGATGAACCCGCGCGTCTCGCGCTCATCCGCCCTGGCCTCCAAGGCGACGGGCTTCCCGATCGCGAAGATCGCCGCCAAGCTCGCCATCGGGTATCGGCTGGACGAGATCCCGAACGACATCACCAAGGTCACCCCGGCGAGCTTCGAGCCGACGCTGGATTATGTCGTGGTGAAGGTTCCGCGGTTCAACTTCGAGAAGTTCCCGGCCGCCGACACGACGCTGACCACGACCATGAAGTCGGTCGGCGAGGCGATGGCGATCGGCCGCAATTACGCGACCGCGCTGCAGAAATCGCTCCGCTCGCTCGAGAAGCGCGGATCGAGCTTCCACTGGGGCGACGAGCAGCGGTCCCTCGAGGAGCTCATCGAGATCGCGCGGACGCCGACCGACGGCCGCATCGTCGTCGTCCAGCAGGCCCTCCGCAAGGGCGGCACGATCGAGCAGCTGTTCGATGCGACCGGCATCGACCCGTGGTTCCTCGACCAGATCGTCCTGATCAACGAGGTCGCCGCGTTCGTCCATGCCGCCGGCGAGCTCGACGTCGACATGATGCGGCTCGCGAAGGAGCACGGATTCAGCGACGCCCAGATCGCGGAGCTCCGCCGTGATACCGAGACCGCGGTCCGCGGCATCCGTCACGCGTTCGGCCTCCGCCCCGTCTACAAGACCGTCGACACGTGCGCGGGGGAGTTCCCGGCGCTCACCCCGTACCACTACTCGAGCTACGACGTCGAGACCGAGGTCGCGCCGTCGGATCGCACCAAGGTCGTCATCATCGGCTCGGGACCGAACCGCATCGGCCAGGGCGTGGAGTTCGACTACTCGTGCGTGCACGCGTCGTTCGCACTCTCGGCGGCCGGGTACGAGACCGTGATGGTCAACTGCAACCCCGAGACCGTCTCGACCGACTACGACACGAGCGACCGGCTCTACTTCGAGCCGCTGACGCTCGAGGACGTCCTCGAGGTGCTGCACGCGGAAGCGCAGTCCGGCGTGATCCTCGGCGTGATCTGCCAGCTCGGCGGTCAGACGCCGCTCGGCCTGGCCAAGGGCATCCAGGATGCCGGCTACCGGATCCTCGGGACCAGCCCCGCGGCGATCGACATGGCCGAAGAGCGCGAGCTGTTCTCGCAGCTGCTCGACGAGGCCGGCCTGATCGCGCCCCGCCATGGCACGGCCATCGACGTGCACGGCGCGGTCACGATCGCCGAGGAGATCGGCTACCCCGTGCTCGTGCGCCCGAGCTTCGTGCTCGGCGGACGCGGCATGGAGATCATCTACGACACCCCGAGCCTGCGCGACTATTTCGTGCGCATCGCCGATCAGGCGATCATCGGACCGGGGATGCCGCTGCTGGTCGACCGCTTCCTCGACGACGCGATCGAACTCGACGTCGATGCCCTCTACGACGGCACCGAGCTCTACATCGGCGGCGTCATGGAGCACCTCGAGGAGGCCGGCATCCACTCCGGTGATTCGAGCTGCACGCTGCCCCCGATCTCGCTCGGGCGCACCGAGGTGGACCGGGTGCGCACCGCGACGCTCGCGATCGCCAAGGGCGTCGGGGTCCAGGGGCTCATCAACGTGCAGTTCGCCATCAGCGCGGGCGTGCTCTACGTGATCGAGGCCAACCCGCGGGCGAGCCGCACGGTGCCGTTCGTCTCGAAGGCGCTCGGCATCCCGCTCGCCAAGGCCGCAGCGCGCATCATGACGGGGTCGACCATCGCCGACCTCAAGGCGGAGGGGCTGCTCCCGGTGATCGACGGGTCTCGCGTGCCGCTGGATTCGCCCGTCTCGGTCAAGGAGGCCGTGCTGCCGTTCAAACGGTTCCGCACCAAGGACGGCCAGACGGTCGACTCGGTGCTCGGCCCCGAGATGCGCTCGACCGGCGAGGTCATGGGCATCGACCGCGACTTCCCGCGCGCGTTCGCCAAGAGCCAGGAGGCCGCATACGGCGGCATGCCACTGTCGGGCACGGTGTTCATCTCCGTCGCCGACAGCGACAAGCGTGCCGTCATCCTGCCCGCCCACCGGCTGCAGGAGCTCGGCTTCACGCTCGTCGCGACCGAGGGAACCGCCGAGATCCTCGCTCGCAACGGCATCGATGTGCAGGTGGTCAACAAGTTCAGCGCGACCCAGGAGTCGGGCGAGACCAACGTCGTCGACCTGATCAACGCCGGCAAGATCGACATCGTCGTGAACACCCCGAGCGGTCGCTCCGCGCGGGCCGACGGCTACGAGATCCGCGCAGCCGCGGTCGCCGCCGACAAGGCGCTGTTCACGACGATGGCCGTCCTCGGCGCCGCCGTGAGCTCGTTCGACGCCGTGCGCGCAGGCTACGACGTCAAGAGCCTGCAGGAGTACGCGGCCGACCGGGCGGCGCGCCTGTGAGCGCCGCGCCCACGTTCGGCGACCGCGTGCGGGACGCCATCGCACGCTTCGGCCCGCTGTGCGTCGGCATCGACCCGCACGCGAACCTGCTCGCCGCGTGGGAACTGGACGCCACGGCCGACGGCGCCCGCGAGTTCGGGCTGCGCGTGGCGGATGCCGCGGCCGGACGGGTGGGGATCGTCAAGCCGCAGGTCTCATTCTTCGAGCGCTACGGATCGAAGGGCTTCGCGGCCCTCGAAGACGTCATGGCAACCGCCCGCGCGGCGGGGCTGATCGTGATCGCCGACGCGAAGCGCGGCGACATCGGCTCGACGATGGATGCGTACGCCGAGGCATGGCTGACACCCGGCTCGCGCCTGGAGGCGGACGCCATGACGGCGAATCCGTTCCTGGGCGTCGGATCGCTCGAGGGCACGTTCGGGCTCGCAGAGCGCGCCGGCAAAGGGGTCTTCGTCCTCGCCGCCACGAGCAACGCGGACGCATTCACCGCCCAGCGCGCGACGCTCGCGGGCGGCCGCACGGTCTCAGCGGACATCGTCGAGGAGGTCTCGGCGCGCAACGCCCGCACGACGCCCACGGGGTCGTGGGCGAGCATCGGCTTCGTCATCGGCGCCACGGTGGACTGGGCGGATGCCGGGCTGGATGCCGTGGACCCGCCGGCCCCGATCCTCGGGCCGGGCTTCGGACACCAGGGTGCCGGACCCGGCGATCTTCGCACGCGCTTCGGCGTATCCGCACCCTTCGTCATCGCGTCGGAGAGCCGCAGCGTGCTCTCCGCCGGTCCCGCCGAACTCGCGTCCGCGATAGATTCGCGCGTTCAGGAGTACAGGAGCTCGAATGGCTGACCACGCGACGCCCCCGAACGGGGCTCCGCCGCAAACCCCCGGCTCGCTCACGCGGCCACCCGATGTGGATCGAGTGGCGGCATCCCGTCGTGCCGTCGCGGCGCGACGCGCGCGCGCCGCGTTGAAGAAGGATGTCGCGATGCGCGTCATCACACCGCAGGAGCTGGCGCGGCGCGCGTTCGCCGACCCGACCTCACCTGCGGGGACGATGCGCGTCACGGAGTTCCTCACCAGCCTGCCCGCGATCGGAGAAGGCAAGCGCGACCGAATCCTGGCCGAACTGCAGATCTCGTCCGTCAAGCGGCTCGGCGGACTCGGAGCCCGCCAGCGTCGCGCGCTGAAGTCGTTCCTCGACACGCGCTGGCCGCAGCAGCGGGCCCGCAGCGGCCGCAGCCGCCTCGTCGTGCTCGCCGGCCCCACCGCGGTCGGCAAGGGAACTGTGGCGGCGCACATCCAGCAGCACCATCCGGAGATCCACCTGTCGGTGTCGGCGACCACGCGGCCGCCACGGCCGGCGGAGCTCGACGGCGAGCACTACTTCTTCGTCGACGACGCGGAGTTCGACCGCATGATCGCAGACGGCGAGCTCCTCGAGCACGCCACCGTGCACAACGAGTACCGGTACGGCACTCCGCGCCGCCCGATCGAAGACGCTCTCGCCTCCGGGAGGACGGTGCTGCTGGAGATCGACCTGCAGGGTGCCAGGCAGGTCCGGGCCGCCGAGCCGACCGCGACCCTGGTGTTCCTCCTGCCGCCGAGCTGGGACGAACTCGTGCAGCGACTGGTCGGCCGCGGCACCGAGGGCGACGAGGAGCGGGCGCGGCGCCTGCGCACCGCGAAGGGCGAATTGGCGGCTCAGAACGAGTTCGATTTCCGTGTCGTGAACGCCGACGTCGCCTCGGCGGCCCGAGAGGTCGTAGAATTGGTGAAGGCGCCCGCGCGCTGATCTCAGCGCGCCCGATGGCGCCGACACTTTTCCACCGACATCCGTCGTACGAACCCAGGAGGTTTCGCCGTGGCCGGAACGAACCAGGGGATCATCGATCCCCCCATCGACAGCCTGCTCGAGAAGGTCGACTCGAAGTACCAGCTCGTCATCTACGCATCCAAGCGGGCGCGTCAGATCAACGACTACTACTCCGACCTGCACGAGGGAAACCTCTTCGACAACGTCGGACCGCTCGTCGATTCGACGGTCGAGGACAAGCCCCTCACGATCGCGCTGCACGAGATCCACGAGGACAAGCTCCGCCTGCGCTCAGCCGAGTGACCGTGGGCGTCCGCTGAGGCGCCCGCACCCTCACCTGTGACCGCATGAGGCGCCCGGCTCGGCCATGTCGGCCGAGCCCGGCATACTGGTGCGGACCGCACCCGACTCCGCTAGCCACCTGGAGCATCGATGACCGATCTGCGTCTGTTCACGTCAGAATCCGTGACGGAGGGGCATCCCGACAAGATCTGCGACCAGATCTCGGACAGCATCCTCGATGCGATCCTGGCGGAAGACCCCCACGGTCGCGTGGCGGTCGAGACGCTGGTGACGACCGGGCTCGTGCACGTCGCGGGCGAAGTGTCCACGAGTGCCTACGTCGAGATCCCGGCGATCGTCCGTCGGGTCGTCAACCACATCGGCTACACGTCCAGCGAAACCGGCTTCGACGGCGACTCCTGCGGTGTCAGCGTGTCGATCGGCGCCCAGTCCTCCGACATCGCGGCCGGCGTCGACAAGGCCTTCGAGCGGCGTGAGGACGGATCGACCGACCCGCGGGACGAGCAGGGCGCCGGTGATCAGGGGATCATGTTCGGCTACGCGACGACCGAGACACCTGAGCTGATGCCGATGGCGGCCTGGACCGCGCATCGCATGGCCGAGCGGCTTGCCGAGGTCCGCCGATCCGGTGCGCTGCCGTTCCTCCGCCCCGACGGCAAGACGCAGGTGACGCTCGGTTACGACGGGCAGATCCCGCGAACGGTCGAGTCGGTGGTGCTGTCCACTCAGCACCACCCCGACATCTCTCAGAAGGCGCTGCGTGCCGCCGTCCGTGCGGAGGTCATCGACCCGGTGCTCGAGGCGACCGGGCTCGATCTGCCGGACGTGAATTTCTACATCAATCCGGCCGGTCCGTTCGTGATCGGCGGGCCCAAGGGCGACGCGGGCCTGACCGGCCGCAAGATCATCATCGACACGTACGGCGGGGCATCCCGTCACGGCGGCGGTGCCTTCAGTGGCAAGGACCCGTCGAAGGTCGACCGCTCGGCCGCCTACGCGATGCGCTGGGTCGCCAAGAACGCCGTCGCCGCCGGCCTTGCCGACCGCCTCGAGGTTCAGGTCGCGTATGCGATCGGCAAGGCGAAGCCGGTCGGGCTGTACGTCGAGTCGTTCGGAACCGCGCACGTGGCCGACGAGGTCATCACGCAAGCGATCCTCGACGTCTTCGATCTGCGCCCGAAGGCGATCATCGATCACCTGGACCTGCTCCGGCCGATCTACGCGCAGACGGCGGCGTACGGTCACTTCGGCCGCGAGCTCCCCGACTTCACGTGGGAGCGCACCGACCGCGTCGACGATCTGCGCGCAGCCGCCGGGCTGTGATCCCGCGCCGCCTCCCGGCGGGGCTCGGTGCACCCCTGCGGCGCCTGCCGGCGGGGGAGTGATGACCGCGCGACGCGTCGCGCGCGTGCTGATCGACTCGCCGCTGCCGCAGCTCGATCGCCTCTTCGACTATGCGATCCCGGACCAGCTGGCCGAAGACGTCCGGCCCGGCGTCCGCATCCGCGTTCCCCTGCGCAGCGCAGGCCGCGTCGTCGACGCGTATGTCGTCGAACTGGGCGAGCCGGATGAGACCGACCGCCCGCTGTCCGAGGTGGACGCGGTCGTCTCGTCGATTCCGGTCCTGACACCGGCCACGTATGCCCTGGCGCGCCGGGCGGCGGACCGCGCCGCCGGGTCGGCCACCGACATCCTGCGCCTGGCGATCCCCAAGCGCATGGTGCGGGCTGAGAAGACCTGGCTCGCCGGCGGGGCGCCCTCCGCGCCGATCGTCGACGACGTGGACCGTGCATGGGCGGATGAGGCACTTCGAGGGCATCCCGCACTGGTGGAGTGCCTCGACCGGAGCGGACGGGGGGCGCTGGATGCACCCCCCGAGCCGGCCCGGCTGCGGGACGGCGAAACGGCCGGGTCGTGGGCGGTGCTCCTCGCCGCCGCCGCGGTCCGCACGCTTGCGCACGGTCGCAGCGCGATCCTCGTGGTGCCGGACCATCGCGACCAGGCACAGCTGGAGGCCGCGCTGGCCGGACGCGCACCGGCCGGGTCGATCGTCCGCAACGACGCGCGACAGACCTCGCCGGCGCGATACTCCGCGTTCCTTCGCATGCTCGCGGCCGTGCCGTGCATCGTCGTGGGCAATCGGTCCTCGGTCTATGCCCCGGTGCACGCACCCGGGCTTGTGGCGATCTGGGACGACGGCGATCCGCTGCTCGCGGAGCCCCTGAGCCCCGGGGTCCACGCTCGCGACGCCGCACTCATCCGCCAGGAGCTCGACGAATGCGCGGTCGTCTTCGCGGGCCATACGCGCACGACCGATGTCGAGCGGCTCGTGTCGCTGGGCTGGGTGCGCGATGTCTCCGCCGCGCGTCGCGCTTCGCCGCGCGTGGTCCTCAGCGCCACGAAGGAGGGCGAGTCACGCGGAGCACGCGTCCCGTCGGCCGCATTCGCGGCGGCCCGCGATGCTCTGAAGACCGGACCCGTGCTCGTGCAGGTCGCCCGGCCGGGGTACGCACCGGTGCTCGTCTGCGCCGATTGCCGCACGCCGGCGCGCTGCCCGCACTGCGGCGGTCCGCTGCATGCCGCAGTCCGCGGGGCGGTGCCCGAGTGCGGGTGGTGCGGACGGCCCTGCCACAGCATGGGCGTGCCCGCGGTGCACGTCGGTGCGCGTCCGTATGGCCTCGTCGGGCAGCGAGCGCACCGCTGATGAGCTCGGCCGCGCGTTCCCCGGCGTGCGGATCATCGTCGCCGACGGCGAGCACCCCGTGATGCATGTCGACGCCACCCCGGCGCTCGTGGTCGCAACACGGGGCGCCGAGCCGATCGCCGAGGGCGGCTACCGCGCCGTCGTCCTCCTCGACGGCGACCGGATGCTGCTGGCCGAGGATCTGCGGATCGGCGAGTCCTGCCTGCGGTGGTGGTCGAACGCGGCAGCCCTCGCGGCACCCGGTGCGCCGGTCCATCTCGTGGGCGTCACGGGGGCAGTGGCACGCGCGCTCGCAACATGGACCCAGCCCGCCTACGCCCGCGCGGAGCTCGCCGACCGGGCTCCGCTTCGGATGCCGCCGACGGTCCGCGTCGCGGCGCTGGAGGGCAGCCGCGCCGCGGTGGAGGCCGCGCTGAGCGCCGTGCGCGAGGCCGTGCCGGTGCTCGACGACGAAGCGGTCCTCGGTCCGGTGCCGACTGCAGGGGCACGCGCCGGTGAACAGGGGGTCCGGGGCGGAGCCCCGGAAGGTGGGCGCGCCAGCGAACAGGGGGTCCGGGGCGGAGCCCCGGAAGGTGGGCGCGCCAGCGAACAGGGGGTCCGGGGCGGAGCCCCGGAAGATGCAGTGCGTGCGCTCGTGCGCTTCGACTACGCACATGGTGCGCGGGTCGCGGAGAGCCTGCGCGGTTCGGTCATCGCCGATGCGCTGCGGGCGCGGCGCAACCCGAAGACTCGCGCGCCGGGCGCCCGCAATACACTCAGAGTGCGGGTCGACGTGCCCGATCTCGACCTGTGAGGAACGCCATGCGCCTCGTCTTCGCCGGCACGCCCGATGCCGCAGTCCCGTCACTGCGCCTGCTCGCGGCATCCGGCCACGACATCGTCGCCGCCGTCACGCGCCGCGATGCGCCGGTGGGTCGCAAACGCGTGATCACCCCCTCACCGGTGGCCGCGGCCGCGGAGGATCTCGGCATCGAGACGATCCGGACCGACAGGCTGGATGGAGATGCCAGCGAGCGCATCACGGCGCTCGCACCCGACCTCGGCGTGATCGTCGCGTACGGCGGTCTGGTGCGCGAGCCGCTCCTGTCCGCGCCGGCCCACGGCTGGATCAACCTGCACTTCTCCCTCCTGCCGCGCTGGCGGGGTGCGGCCCCGGTCCAGCACGCCCTGATCGCCGGCGACCGCGTCACGGGCGCGGCGGTGTTCCAGCTCGTGCCCGCGCTCGACGCGGGCGCGGTCTTCGCGCAGCGCGAGTACCCCGTTCCCGAGGGAGCGACCGCGGGGGACGTCCTGGCCGCGCTGGCTGTCGAGGGTGCGGAGCTGCTCACCGATGTCGTCGATGGGATCGCCGGAGGCACCGCACGAGCCGCACCGCAGACCGGGGAGCCGACGTTCGCCCCGAAGCTCGACGACGACGACGGCCGGCTGCGCTGGGACGAGCCGCGTGATGCCGTGCTGGCGCGGCTGCGTGGAGTCACGCCCGAGCCGGGCGCGCATACGACGATCGACGGCGCCAGGGTGAAGATCCTCGCCGCGAGCGTGGCGCCCGATGACCCGGCCCGCCTCGAACCCGGCGCGATCGCGGCACACGGGCGTACCGTGATCGTGGGAACCGCCACGGATCCGGTCGCGCTTGACCGGGTGCAGCCCGCCGGGAAGGGTCCGATGGATGCCGCCGACTGGTGGCGCGGACGCCGCAGCACCGGAACCGAGCCGAGAGCGGGATCATGAGTGCCGCCAAGGAGTCCCGGCGTGTCGCCTTCGAGACGATCCGCGCGGTCAACGAGTCCGATGCGTATGCGAATCTCCTGCTCCCGAGGGCCATCGCGCGCTCCGGACTCGACACCGCGGATGCCGCGCTGGCGACCGAGCTGACGTACGGCACGCTGCGGCGCCAGGGGACCTACGACGCGGTCATCCAGATCGCCGCAGATCGCGGCATCCAGGAGATCGACCCGGGCGTGCTGGATGCGCTGCGCCTCGGCGTTCACCAGCTGCTCTCCACCCGAGTCGCATCCCACGCGGCCGTCAACGAGTCCGTCGAGCTGGCGCGCAGCGTCGGCGGCCGCGGCGCGTCCGGTTTCGCCAATGCGGTTCTCAGGCGCGTCTCGCGCGACACGCCGGGGGAGTGGATGTCGCGCGTCGCGGCGAGCGCCCGCTCGGACGACGAGCGGCTGGGCCTGGTGTACTCGCACCCCGTGTGGGTCGTCCGCGCGTTCCGGAGGGCTCTGGCGGCCGAAGGACGCGCCGATGAGCTCGAGGCCCTCCTGGTGGCCGACAACGCGTCACCGCGGGTCACCATGGCGGCCCTGCCGGGACTGGCTTCGATCCCCGAAGAAGCGCGGCACACGCCGTACTCGCCGTTCGGCTTCAGACTCGGCGGGGGCGACCCTGAGCGGCTCGTGCGCGAATCCGGCGGCACACTCCGCGTGCAGGACGAAGGCTCGCAGCTCGCGGCCCTGGCCCTGACCCGCGCCCTGCCGGTGCAGCCGGGGGAGCGCTGGCTGGACCTGTGCGCCGGACCGGGGGGCAAGACAGCCGTGCTCGCGGCGGAGGCGCTCGAGCACGATGCTCGACTCGAGGCGAACGAAGTCTCCCCGGCCCGCGCAGGTCTCGTGCGGCAGGCGATCGCCGGCGTGCCGCTGGAGGTTCCGGTGTCGGAGGAGGACGGGCGCGTGCGCGCCGGCACGGACGCATACGACCGCATCCTCGTGGATGCACCATGCACGGGGCTCGGTGCACTTCGCCGGCGTCCCGAGGCGCGGTGGCGCAAGTCACCGGCCGACGTGCCCGAACTGACGCAGCTGCAGGGCGAGCTCCTGATCGCCGCGATCGGAGGTCTCCGGCCGGGCGGCGTCGTCGCCTACGTGACCTGCTCGCCGCACCTCGCCGAAACGGCGGGCGTGGTCGGCGAGGTGCGCCGTGAGCTCGGCGGCGCGATCGAAGAGCTCGATGCTCGGGAGGTTCTCCGCAGCGTGGCAGGCGCCGATCCGGGTCTGCCGCCGCAGAACGACGGATCCGGTCGTGCGCAACTGTGGCCGCATCGGCACAACACCGATGCGATGTCGATCACGCTGCTGCGACGGGTCTGAGGTTCCGCCGGCGCCGCGCCCCCACTCACACGAGCAGGCGGAATGTCGGCGAGAGGCTGTCGACCTCGGCTTGCAGCACCATGACCGCCGCTGGGTGGGATCGTGCCAGTTCACTCGCATCGACCGTGATGAGCGCGCCGGTGGGCGAGGCCGCGGCGATCTCGCGCAGCATCGAGAGCACGCGCTCCGACCCGGCGAACCCCAGTTCACCGCCCAGTCGCACGAGCGGCCCCTCGGCGGTTTCACTCACGAGGACGCCTGGCGCGGCGATGTTCTCATGCGGCTCCAGAACGTGCATCCCGAACCGCTCCGACAGGATCTCGACGATCGCGCTCGCGCGGACGCTGTTGCCGTGGCTGTCCAGGCGCGGGCTGAACGCCGCCACGCCGAACTGCGACGTGGCGACGGCCATGACGCCGCCGCTGACGCCGCTCTTGGCAGGAAGCCCGACCCTCAGCATCCACTCGCCCGAGAAGTCGTACATTCCGCAGCTCGCCATGATCGAGGTGACATCGCGCGCGACCCGCTCCGCGACGACCCGATGGCCGGTGACCGGATTGACTCCGCCGAAGGCGAGTGTCGCCGCCATCACGGCAAGATCGCGAACCGTGACCAGCACCGAGCACTGACGGAAGTAGGTCTCGACAGCGTCGTCCACCGAGCCGCTGATGATGCCGTAGGACTTCAGCAGGTGCGCGAGCGCCCGGTTGCGGTCACCCGTCGCCGACTCCGACGAGTACACGGACTCGTCGATCCACAGAGAGTGCCCGGCGAACGCGGACATCATCTCGACGATGCGCCCTGTGCGCTCGTCGATGTCGGCACCGGGAATGAGCGCCGTCGTCGCGATGGCACCGGCGTTGACCATCGGATTGGCCGGTCGGCCCGTGCCCGCCTCGAGGCTGATCGCGTTGAAGGGCTCACCGCTGGGCTCGGCACCCACTTTGGCGAGTACCGCATCGCGCCCCAGGGTCTCCAGCGCGAGGGCGAGGACGAACGGCTTGGACATCGACTGGATGGTGAACGCCGCGTCGTCGTCGCCGACCGTGATGACGCGACCGCGCGGGCCGACCACGCCGAACGCGAGCAGATCCGTGTCTGCGTCGGCCAGTTCGGGGATGTACGAGGCGGGTTCGCCCGCGTCCTGCGGGCGGATCTCGTCGAGCACCGCTTGAAGCAACGCCGTGATGGGGTCCACGGCTCGACCATAATGGACGCGTGCACAGCCGCGAGGAAAGCCGAGACCACAGCATTGCGGGAGTCACGGGCGACGTGCGCATCAACCCGAGTGTGCTCGCGGCCGATTTCGCCAACATGCAGGCCGAATTGGCCCGGATCGACGGCGCCGACTTCGTCCACGTGGACGTCATGGACAACCACTTCGTGCCGAACCTGACGTTCGGACCGCAGATGGTCGAGCGCATCCAGGCGACCAGCCCGGTGCCGCTGGATGTGCATCTGATGATCGACGAACCCGAGCGATGGGCACCGGAGTACGCCGAGCTCGGAGTGGCGTCGGTCACCTTCCATCTGGAGGCGGCGACCGAGCCCGTCGCGCTCGCCCGGCGCCTTCGGGCGATCGGCACCCGTGCCGGCATCGCGGTCAAGCCCGCGACGGCGGTCGAGGGGCTCTTCGACGTGCTGGACGAGTTCGACCAGATCCTGGTGATGACGGTGGAGCCCGGGTTCGGGGGGCAATCGTTCATGCCCGAGACCATGCCCAAGCTGCGGCTGCTGGCCGATGAGGCGCGACGCCGCGGTTCGGCGGTGTGGCTCCAGGTCGACGGCGGCATCGGCGAGGCGACGATCGCGGAGGCCGCCGAGGCGGGCGCGGACACGTTCGTCGCCGGTTCCGCGGTCTTCGGCGCGGGCGACCCGGATGCGGCGATCGCGGCACTGCGCACGACGGCAGGGCGTCACCGGCACACGCGCTGAATCCGCCGCTCGGCTAGTGTCATCGCACGGACGTGCGCGCCGACAACGAGGGGTCTGGGGCGCAGCCCCGGAAGGGAGAGCCATGGAGTCCGTCCCACCGAGCAACGAACCCGCGGACGAGGAGAGCGCCGCGGGCAGGGAGAGCGCCGCGGGCGAGCCGAAGACCGCAGGCGAAGACCTCAATCCCGCCGACCGCCTGCTCGAGGTGGCAGCCAAGCCCGTCCGTCGTGTTCTGGACGCCTACAGCGGGGAGCACGGCGTCTACGGCATCGTTCTGGTCACCGCCCTGATCGCGGTGGGCTGGGAAGACGAGACCGACTTCGACGTGCTGGTCTTCGTGGTCGGCACGGTCTTCGTGTTCTGGCTCGCGCACATCTACGCATCCGTGGTCGCAAGCCGCGGAAGCGACGAGCCCATGGGCCTGCGCGCGTCGATCCTCAGTGGCATCGGTCACACGAAGGGCATGCTCGTGGCCATGCTGATCCCCGCAGCACTCCTCGGGCTGGCAGTGGTCGACGTCGTCGAGGAGTACACGGCGTACTATCTCGCCCTGGGCAGCGGCATCATCCTGCTGGCGCTCATCGGGTACGCCAACGCCGCCCGCAACGGCAGCTCCTGGGGCTGGCGAGTGGCCGGCATCCTGTCCACGACGTTGCTGGGCGCGCTCGTGATCGTGCTGAGCATCATCGTCCATTGACACCCGGCATCGCCGAGCGGTTCCCGAGCAGCGCGCGGAGCGCGCGTATCGAAGGGCGATAACCTGGCAGTGTGAAGACGTTCGACGCGCTGTACGCGGAGCTGGCCGCCAAGGCGGCCGAGCGCCCCGAGGGATCGGGCACGGTCGCGCAGCTCGACGCGGGCGTCCACGCGATCGGCAAGAAGATCGTCGAGGAAGCCGCCGAAGTGTGGATGGCGGCCGAGTACGAGTCGACGGATGCCGCTGCCGAGGAGATCTCGCAGCTGCTGTACCACCTGCAGGTGCTGATGCTCGCGAAGGGTCTCTCCCTCGAAGACGTCTACCGACATCTCTGAGCAGCCGCCCGCCGACCGCCACGAATCCGAAAGCCCACCCCGCCATGCTGCGAATCGCCGTGCCGAACAAGGGGTCGCTCGCCGACACCGCCGCCGAGATGCTCGCGGAGGCGGGCTACACCGGCCGCCGCGACCCGAAGGACCTCCACGTCATCGACCCGGCCAACGAGGTCGAGTTCTTCTACCTGCGCCCCAAGGACATCGCGACCTACGTCGGCTCCCGCGCGCTCGACGTCGGAATCACCGGGCGCGACCTGCTCCTGGACGCGCGGATGCCCGGCGCACGCGAGATCGAAGCGCTCGGCTTCGGCGACTCGACGTTCCGATTCGCCGCGCCCCCCGGCGGCTTCACGACCATCGAAGACCTCGAGGGCGTGCGGGTCGCCACGGCGTACCCGGGGCTCGTGGACGCGTTCCTGGACGAGCGCGGCGTGGCCGTCGATCTGGTGCCGCTCGACGGGGCCGTCGAATCGGCGGTGCGCCTGGGCGTCGCGGATGCGGTAGCCGACGTCGTCTCGACCGGCACGACGCTCAAGCAGGCGGGACTGGAGATCTTCGGCCCGGTGATCCTCGAATCCGAGGCGGTGCTCATCGGAGCGCCGGTCGAGGTCGAGGGCACCGAGACGCTGCTGCGCAGGCTCCGCGGAGTCATGGTGGCCCGTCGCTACGTGCTCATCGACTACGACCTGCCCGCGCATCTGATCGACGAAGCGGTCGCGATCGCGCCGGGCATCGAGTCGCCGACGATCTCGCCCCTGCGCGATCCCGAGTGGCTGGCCGTGCGCGTGATGAGCCCCCGCAAGGACGTGAACCGGGTGATGGACGCGCTGTACGCGATCGGGGCGAGGGCGATCCTGGTCACGGCGATCCACAACGCGAGGCTGTAGCGATGGCCCTGGTATGCCGCGTGATCCCGTGCCTCGACGTCGCCGGAGGGCGGGTGGTCAAGGGCGTCAACTTCGAGAACCTGCGCGACATGGGCGATCCCGTCGAGCTCGCCCGTGAGTACTTCGCGCAGGGCGCCGACGAGCTCACGTTCCTGGACGTGACCGCCACCGTCGACGAGCGCTCGACGACCTACGATGTGGTGCGCCGCACCGCGGAGGAGGTCTTCATCCCGCTCACCGTCGGGGGAGGGGTGCGCTCGGCGGACGATGTGGCGAGGCTCCTCGGCGTCGGCGCCGACAAGGTGGGAGTCAACTCCGCCGCGATCGCCCGGCCGGACCTGGTGGACGAGATCGCCGACCGCTTCGGCGCGCAGGTGCTCGTGCTCTCGCTCGATGTGAAGCGGGCACCGGGCACGCATTCGGGATTCGTCGTCACCACCCACGGCGGGCGCACGCTCACCTCGCTCGATGCCCTGGACTGGGCGCGAGAGGCTATCGAGCGCGGTGCCGGTGAGCTGCTGGTCAACTCGATCGACGCCGACGGCACGAAGGAGGGCTTCGACCTCGAGCTCGTCTCGCTGATGCGCGAGGTCTCCTCCGTCCCGGTGATCGCCTCCGGCGGAGCGGGGCGTGCGCAGGACTTCGCGCCGGCCATCGCCGCGGGCGCAGACGCCGTGCTCGCGGCGAGCGTCTTCCACTCGGGGCAGCTGACGATCGGCGACGTGAAGACAGCGATGCAGGCCGAAGGGATCGAGGTGCGGGAATGGGTGCACTGAGCGAGCGGAGCGAGACGAAGTGACCGAGACCGTGGACGATCGGATCGCGCGGGTCGCATTCACCGCGGACGGACTTGTCGCGGCGATCATCCAGCAGTGGGACACCCGCGAGGTGCTCATGCTGGGCTGGATGGATGCCGAGGCCCTGCGCCGCACGCTCACCAGCGGCCGCGTGACCTTCTGGTCGCGCTCGCGCAAGGAGTACTGGCGCAAGGGTGACACGTCGGGGAACATCCAGGTGGTGCGGGGAGCGCGCCTGGACTGCGACGGCGACGCGATCCTCGTCGAAGTCGACCAGGTCGGGCCGGCGTGCCACACCGGCACCCGCACGTGCTTCGACGCCGACGACCTCCACGCCGTGGCCGGCTCCTCGCCGCCGTCGCAATGATACGGCGCGCTCGCCTCTTCGCCGTGCTCGCGACTCTCGCCGTGGGCGCGATCGGCGTCATCTCGTCGACCCAGACATGGCTCGTCGCGACGCTCGAGGACGGCGCGCAGCGCACGCTCGAGGTCAGCGGTGCCGCCGCGATGCCCGTGCTCGCCCCGCTCAGCCTCGCGGTGCTCGCGCTCGGCGGCGCGCTGTCCATCGTCGGACCGGCCCTTCGGTACGTCTTCGGTGCCCTCACGGTCGCGATCGCGGCCGCCGTCGGGTTCCTCAGTGCGCAGGTGGCGTTCACGACGCCCGTGTCGGCTGTCGCCTCGACGGTCACATCCGCGACGGGCATCACCGGGACGGATGCTGTGGCCTCGCTCGTCGCGTCCATCACGGCCACGCCCTGGCCGGCGATCACGCTCGCGTCCTCCGCCCTGCTGCTCATCAGCGGTGTGTTCATCCTCGCCACCGCACGCAGCTGGGGCAGGAGCGGTCGCAGGTACGAGTCGGATGCGACCGCCCCGTCGGAAGCGGGCACGGAGGCATCGGCATCCCGCCCGTTCGACGCGATCGACTCGTGGGACGACCTGTCGCGCGGCGCCGACCCAACAGCCGATCCGACGGCCGGACCCCGCTAGACTTGCCGCACCCGCGCTATCCCGGAGGAATTTCAATGAGCAACCCCATCGGCGACCCCGGCCACGGACACTCGCCCGCTGCTTGGACCGCCGTCATCATCATGCTCGCGGCGTTCACGATCGGCACGCTCGCGTACTGGTTCGATCTGCCCTGGCTGGTGTGGACCTCCGCGGGGCTGCTCGTCGTCGGCGCGCTCGTCGGGTGGGGCATGTCCAGGGCCGGGTACGGCGTCAACGGCTCGAAGTACACGCCGAAAGAGCATTGAACACTCGTGCAGAGCGAGCACCAGTGAGTCGAAGCATGCTCGCCGACCTCACGGCCGGCGCGGTGCAGGATGCCGAGGCTCGCGCCTCCGAGCGGCCGGTCGCCGTTGTCGAGCAGGCAGCGCTCGTCCAGCCTGCCGCGCGCGACGCGCTCGCCTTCCTGGCTCCGGCCGAGCGCGTCAAGATCATCGCCGAGGTCAAGCGTGCGAGCCCGTCGCGTGGTGACCTGGCGGAGATCCCCGATCCCGCCCTCCAGGCCACCCTGTACGAGCAGGGTGGCGCGTCCACGATCTCGGTGCTCACCGAGGGGCGGCGGTTCAAGGGCAGCCTCGCCGACCTCGAGGCAGTGCGCGCCGCAGTGACTCTGCCGGTGCTGCGCAAGGACTTCATCGCGACGGAGTACCAGGTGCTCGAAGCGCGCGCGTCCGGTGCCGACCTCGTGCTGCTCATCGTCGCGGCACTCGAGCAGGACGTGCTCGCCCGCCTGCACGCGCTGACGCTCGAGCTCGGCATGACACCGCTCGTCGAGACCCACTCGGCGGACGAGGTCGTGCGCGCGGCCGATGTCGGCGCGAAGCTCATCGGCGTCAATGCACGCGATCTGTCGACGTTCGCGCTGGATCGCGATCTGTTCGGCCGCTTGGCAGGCCGCATCCCGGCCGACGCGATCAAGATCGCCGAGTCGGCGGTGCTGACGCCCGCGGATGTCGCGCACTATCGAGCCGCGGGCGCCGATGTCGTGCTCATCGGCGAAGCACTGGTGACGGGCGACCCCGTCGCCACCCTGACTGCGTTCCTGGAGGCCGGATCATGCGACGTGCTGAGCGAGAGAAAGGAGTCGAAGTGAGTCTGCGCGAGGCGCCCGGCCCGTACTTCGGCGAGTTCGGCGGCCGTTTCATGCCCGAGTCGCTCATCGCCGCGATCGACGAGCTGACGGCGGTCTACGAGGACGCGATGGCCGATCCCGCGTTCGAGGCCGAGCTCCTGGGCCTCCTGAAGAACTACGCCGGCCGGCCGTCGGCGCTCACCGAGGTCGAACGCTTCGCGGCCCACGCCGGCGGCGGACGGGTCTTCCTCAAGCGCGAGGACCTCAATCACACCGGCTCCCACAAGATCAACAACGTGCTCGGGCAGGCGCTGCTGACCAAGCGGCTTGGCAAGACACGCGTCATCGCCGAGACCGGCGCCGGTCAGCACGGCGTCGCGACGGCGACCGCCGCGGCGCTGTTCGGCTTCGAGTGCACCATCTACATGGGTGAGGTCGACACGCAGCGCCAAGCGCTGAACGTGGCGCGCATGCGACTTCTCGGCGCCGAGGTGATCCCCGTCAAGACCGGCTCGCGCACCCTCAAAGACGCCATCAACGACGCCTACCGCGACTGGGTCGCCAGCGTCGAGACCACCAACTACATCTTCGGCACCGCCGCCGGTCCGCATCCGTTCCCCGCCATGGTCCGCGACTTCCAGCGGATCATCGGGGAAGAGGCTCGCGCCCAGCTGCTGGACGAGCTCGGCCGGCTGCCCGACGCGGTCATCGCGTGCGTGGGCGGCGGCTCCAACGCCATCGGCATGTTCGACGCGTTCCTCGACGACGCCGACGTGAAGCTCTACGGCGTCGAGGCTGCCGGCGACGGCGTCGACACCGACAAGCACGCGGCGTCCATCGAGCGCGGACGCCCCGGCGTGCTCCACGGTGCGAAGACGTTCGTCCTGCAGGACGAGGACGGGCAGACCATCGAGTCGCACTCGATCTCAGCGGGCTTGGACTACCCGGGCGTCGGGCCCGAGCACGCATGGCTGGCCTCGATCGGACGGGCGGAGTACATCCCGGCGACGGATGCCGAGGCGATGGACGCTCTGCGGCTGCTGTCCGAGACGGAGGGCATCATCCCTGCGATCGAGTCCGCGCACGCCCTCGCCGGCGCACTGCGGATCGGGCGCGAACTCGGCCCCGATGCGGTGCTGGCGATCTGCCTCTCCGGTCGCGGCGACAAGGACATGGACACCGCGGCTCGCTGGTTCGGACTGTACGACGAGACGGCGACGGTCGATGGTCCCGTCGTCGCCGCCCACGCACGCACCGACGAGGCCAAGGGCGAGGGGACGAAACTGTGACCTCGCGTGTGGCCGCGGCGATCGACGCCGCGCACGCCGCGGGGCGGGGAGCGCTCGTCGGCTACCTCCCGCTCGGCTTCCCCGATCTGCAGACCAGCATCGATGCCGCCGTGACCCTCGCCGAGAACGGCGCGGACGTGCTCGAGCTCGGCCCGCCGTACTCGGACCCGGTCATGGACGGGACGGTCATCCAGGAGGCCACGCAGGCGGCGCTCGCCGGCGGATTCCGCCTGCGAGACACGTTCACCGCGGTGCGCGCGATCACGAGCCGCGTCGATGTGCCGGTCCTCGTGATGACGTACTGGAACCCCGTGATGCAGTACGGAGTCGACCGCTACGCCGACGACCTGCTGGCGGCGGGTGGAGCCGGGCTCATCACGCCGGATATCACTCCCGACGCCGCGGCCGAATGGATCGCCGCGAGCGAGCGCACCGGCCTGGATCGCGTGTTCCTCGCGGCTCCCACCTCGACGGATGAGCGCCTCGACCTGATCGTCGCGAACTCGACCGGCTTCGTGTACACGGTCTCGACGATGGGCATCACGGGGGAGAGGGCGCAGCTGGATGCCGCAGCCCGCACCCTGGTCGGTCGCCTCCGCGCCCACGGCGCGGCGCACGCGTGCGTCGGCATCGGCATCTCGAACGCCGATCAGGTCGCCGGAGTGCTCGACTACGCGGACGGCGCGATCGTGGGCACCGCCCTGGTGCGCGCCCTGCGCGACGGCGGCCTCGAGGGGCTGGCCGAGGCGACCCGTGCCCTCGCCGACGGCACCGCCCGCACCGCGAATTAGACTTCTCACGTCGGCCCGCCGCCGACGACCTCATCAGCAAGGATTCGATCGCCCATGATCAACGCCGCACAGAGCCTGTTCGCACAGGGCGTCGTCGCCAGCATCCCGAGCCCTCCGGTCAGCTCCTTCCAGCTCGGCCCGCTCACGATCCACTACTACGCGCTCTGCATCATCGCCGGCATCATCGCCGCCGTTCTGCTCACGAACTGGCGCCTGACCAAGCGCGGCGCCGAGCCGTGGGTGGTCATCGACATCTCGCTGATAGCGGTCCCGCTCGCGATCATCGGCGCGCGGATCTACCACGTGCTGACGCACCCGGGCTTCTATTTCGGCCCCGGCACCGACTTCTGGGCGATCTTCCGCATCTGGGAGGGCGGCATCGCCATCTACGGCGCCCTCATCGGCGGCGCGATCGGGGCATTTCTCGGCTGCCGGTGGACCGGCATCCGATTCTGGACCTTCGCCGATGCCCTGGCGCCGGGACTCCTGCTCGCGCAGGCGATGGGCCGCTTCGGCAACTGGTTCAACCAGGAGCTGTTCGGGCTGCCCACCGCGCTGCCCTGGGGCCTGGAGATCGACAGCGACAACCCCGCCTTCCCACCTGGGCTGGAACCGGGGACGCTCTTCCACCCGACGTTCCTCTACGAGGTGATCTGGAACTCGCTCGGCGTGCTGTTCCTGCTGTGGGTGGGGAACAAGTTCCGCCTGCAGTGGGGCCGCCTTTTCGCGCTCTACCTGATCTGGTACAGCTCGGGCCGCATCGTGTGGGAGTCCATCCGCATCGATCCGAGCGAGATCATCCTCGGACTGCGCAGCAACGTGTGGGCGGCGATCTTCGGGGTCGTCCTCGGTCTGGTCATCTTCTTCGTCCAGAAGCGGCGGCATCCGGGCCTGGAGCCTTCGCCCTACGTGCCCGGCCGCGAGTGGAACCCTGCAGGCACGGTACAATCGCAGGACACCGGCGACTTCGTCGACGTCAGCGAACCACCGACGGACGAAGTCGCCGCGGGCACCGCCACAAGCACAGTCGCCACGAAGTAGCGCTTCACCGATAGGTGAGCCTTCAGCTTCCGCAGTTCAGGGCCGACGTCGTCCCATCTTGAGCATCAACGTGAGGACGGTAGGAATGGCTTCGAGCCCCCGTCACGGCGCCGCAGAGCACACATTCGGCACGTTTCCCCCCAAGCAGGGGATGTACAACCCTGCCTTCGAGAAGGACGCGTGCGGCCTCGCCATGGTCGCGACCCTTCGCGGCGAGGCCGGGCACGACATCATCGACCTCGCTCTGACCGCGCTGCGCAACCTCGAGCACCGCGGCGCGATCGGCTCGGATGCCGGAACAGGCGACGGTGCCGGCATCCTGACCCAGATGCCGGATGCCTTCCTCCGGGCGGTCGTGGAGTTCGAGCTCCCGCCGGTGGGACAGTACGCCGCGGGCATGATCTTCCTGCCCCGCGACGACGAAGCCCGCGCGGCAGAGAAGGCCGGGATCGAGAAGATCGCCGAGAGCGAGAACCTCGTGCTGCTCGGGTGGCGCGATGTCCCCACCGCCGACGAGAACCTCGGCAAGCTGGCGTTCGATGCCCGCCCCGTGTTCGAGCAGCTCTTCGTATCGCGCCCCGCCGTCGGCGACGCCTCTGCGCTCTCCGGGATCGAACTTGACCGGCGCGTCTTCCGCCTTCGCAAGCGCGCCCGCACGGAGCTCGGCGCCTACATCGTCTCGCTCTCGTCCCGCACGATCGGGTACAAGGGCATGGTCACGACCCTTCAGCTCGAGCCGTTCTACCCCGACCTGCAGGACGAGCGGTTCGCCTCCGAGCTCGCCGTCGTCCACTCCCGCTACTCCACCAACACCTTCCCGTCGTGGCCGCTCGCGCAGCCGCTGCGGATGCTCGCGCACAACGGCGAGATCAACACCGTCAACGGCAACCGGAACTGGATGCGTGCCCGCCAGTCGCAGCTCGAGTCGGAGCTGCTGGGCGACATCGATCCGCTCCTGCCGATCTGCACCGAGGGAGCCAGCGACTCCGCCTCGTTCGACGAGGTCCTCGAGCTGCTGACCCTGACCGGCCGCAGCCTGCCGCACGCGATCATGATGATGGTGCCCGAGGCGTACGAGAAGCAGGCGGACATCGATCCGAAGCTGCGCGCCTTCTACGACTACCACTCCATGCAGATGGAGCCCTGGGACGGTCCGGCGGCGCTGATCTTCACCGACGGCACCCTCGTCGGCGCGACGCTGGACCGCAACGGCCTGCGTCCGGGTCGGTGGACCGAGACGACCGACGGCCTCGTCGTGATCGGCAGCGAGACGGGCGTCCTGGACTTCGCGCCGGAGCGCATCAAGCGCCGCGGGCGCCTGCGCCCCGGACGCATGTTCCTCGTCGACACCGCGCAGAGGCGCATCGTCGAGGAGGACGAGATCAAGTCGGAGCTGGCCGATCAGGAGCCGTGGGGCGAGTGGCTCGAAGCCGGTCGCGTGCGCCTGGCCGATCTGCCCGAGCGCGAGCACATCGTGCACCCGATCGCCTCGATCACCCGGAGGCAGCGCACGTTCGGCTACACCGAAGAGGAAGTGCGCATCCTCCTCACCCCGATGGGGCAGAACGGGGCCGAGCCGCTCGGCGCGATGGGCAGTGACACGCCCGTCGCGGTTCTCAGTCAGCGCCCGCGCCTGCTTTTCGACTACTTCACGCAGCAGTTCGCGCAGGTCACGAACCCGCCGCTGGACTCGATCCGCGAAGAAGTGGTCACCTCGCTCGCGCTGGGTCTCGGACCCGAGCGCAATCTCCTGGACTGGGGTCCGCAGCACGCGCGTTCGGTCACGCTGGACTTCCCGGTGATCGACAACGACGAACTCGCCAAGATCCAGCACATCGACACCGCGCTGCCCGGTCGGTCGTCGGTCACGATCCGCGGGCTCTACCGCGTCGAGGCCGGCCACAAGGGCATGCAGAAGCGCATCGCGCAGATGTGCGCAGAGGTGGACGAGGCCATCGAGGACGGCGCGGAGTTCATCGTCCTGAGCGACCGCGACTCGAACAAGGACCTCGCGCCGATCCCGTCGCTGCTGATGCTCGCCGCCGTGCACCATCACCTCATCCGCAACCAGACCCGCATGAAGTGCGGTCTCGTGGTCGAGGCCGGCGACGTGCGCGAAGTCCACCACGTCGCGACGCTCATCGGGTACGGCGCGTCCGCCGTCAACCCGTATCTCGCGATGGAGACCGTCGAGTACCTGGTCCGCGCCGGCTACATCACCGGGATCACCCCACAGAAGGCCGTGAAGAACCTCATCTACGCGCTCGGCAAGGGCGTGCTGAAGATCATGTCGAAGATGGGCATCTCCACCGTGTCGTCGTACGCGGGCGCCCAGGTGTTCGAGGCGATCGGCCTCTCCCACGAGTTCGTGGACAAGTACTTCACCGGCACCGAGACGAAGCTCGGCGGGGTGGCGCTCGACGTGATCGCGGCGGAGAACGCGTCGCGGCACGCGTACGCCTACCCCGAGGATGCTGCGGTCCGGGCGCACGAGCGGCTCTGGACCGGTGGCGAGTACCAGTGGCGTCGCGACGGTTCGCCCCACCTGTTCAACCCCGACACCGTGTTCCGGCTGCAGCACGCGACGCGCACCCGCCGGTACGACATCTTCCGCGAGTACACGAAGCTCGTGGACGACCAGGCATCCGAGCTGAAGACGCTGCGCGGACTGTTCACCCTGCGGTCCGGCGTGCGCAAACCCGTGCCGATCGACGAGGTCGAGCCGGTTTCCTCGATCGTGAAGCGCTTCTCCACGGGGGCGATGAGCTACGGCTCGATCTCCAAGGAGGCGCACGAGACGCTCGCGATCGCGATGAACTCGATCGGCGGCAAGTCCAACACCGGCGAAGGCGGCGAAGACGTCGACCGCCTGCTCGACCCGGACCGCCGCAGCGCGATCAAGCAGGTCGCGTCCGGCCGCTTCGGCGTCACGAGCCTGTACTTGACGAAGGCCGATGACATCCAGATCAAGCTCGCGCAGGGCGCGAAGCCGGGGGAGGGCGGCCAGCTGCCGCCGACCAAGGTGTATCCCTGGGTCGCGCGCACGCGCCACGCCACTGCCGGTGTCGGGCTGATCTCACCGCCTCCGCATCACGACATCTACTCGATCGAAGACCTCAAGCAGCTCATCTACGATCTGAAGCGCGCCAACCCCACGGCCCGCGTGCACGCGAAGCTCGTGAGCCAGTCGGGGATCGGAGCGGTCGCCGCCGGAACCGCGAAGGCCCTCGCCGACGTCATCCTGGTGTCCGGCCATGACGGCGGCACCGGCGCGAGCCCGCTGAACTCGCTCAAGCACGCGGGTACCCCTTGGGAGCTCGGCCTCGCCGAGACGCAGCAGACGCTCATGCTCAACGGCATGCGCGACCGGGTCGTGGTGCAGGTGGACGGTCAGCTCAAGACCGGTCGCGACGTCATCATCGGCGCGCTGCTCGGTGCCGAGGAGTTCGGCTTCGCCACCGCGCCACTGGTCGTGTCCGGCTGCATCATGATGCGCGTCTGCCACCTGGACACCTGCCCCGTCGGCGTCGCGACGCAGAACCCGGTTCTGCGGCAGCGTTTCGCCGGCAAGCCCGAGTTCGTCGTCAACTTCATGGAGTTCATCGCCGAGGAGGTGCGCGAGTACCTCGCCGAACTCGGATTCCGTTCCCTCGACGAGGCGATCGGCCACCACGAGGTCCTCGACATCAACGGGGCGGTCGAGCACTGGAAGGCGAGCGGGCTCGATCTGACCCCGATCCTCACCGGCCCTGCGTTCGGGGACGACCAGGCGCGCCGCAACACGCATCCTCAGAACCACGAGCTCGAAGAGCACTTCGACGTCCCCCTCATCGAGGCGGCGCGGGACGTCATCGCGCACAGCGGGACGATCACGTTCGACCTGCCGATCCGCAACACCGAGCGCGCGGTCGGAACCATGCTCGGCCACCACGTCACACTCGCCCACGGCGAGAACGGGATGCCGTCCGGATCGATCGTCGTCAACCTGACCGGGTCGGCAGGGCAGTCCTTCGGAGCCTTCATGCCGGCGGGGATCACACTGCGACTGGAGGGCGATTCGAACGACTACGTCGGGAAGGGTCTCTCGGGCGGCCAGATCGTCATCCGGCCGCCGCGCGAAGCGACCTTCGATGCGTCGCAGAACGTCATCGCCGGCAACGTCATCGGCTACGGCGCGACGCAGGGCACGATGTTCCTGCGCGGCGTGGTGGGGGAGCGGTTCTTCGTGCGCAACTCCGGCGCGACCGCTGTCGTCGAAGGCGTCGGCGATCACGCCCTGGAGTACATGACCGGCGGTCTCGCGATCATCCTCGGCGCGACCGGCCGCAACCTCGGTGCCGGTATGTCCGGAGGTACGGCGTACATCTACCGACTTGACCGCGCTCTGGTCAACCGCGAAGCGCTGGCGACCGGGGAACTCGAACTCGGCGAGCTCGGCTCGGGCGACGCCGAGATCCTGCGCGACCTGCTCGTGCAGCACGTCGCCGAAACCGGCTCGACGCTCGCGTCATCCCTGCTGGCGAACTTCGAGACGGAACTCGAAGACTTCGTCCGCGTGATGCCCCGCGACTATGCGGCGGTGCTGCTGACCCGTCAGGAGGCTGTCGCCGAGGGGCTCGACCCCGACGGCGACGTCGTCTGGACCCGCATCCTGGAGGTGACCGGTGGCTGACCCGAAGGGCTTCCTCAAGGTGACGGAGCGCGAGCTGCCGCCCCGTCGTCCCGTGCCGGTCCGGATCATGGACTGGAAAGAGGTCTACGAGCCAGGCGATGCGGCGGTCCTCCGCCGTCAGGCCGGCCGCTGCATGGACTGCGGCATCCCGTTCTGTCACAAGGGATGCCCGCTGGGCAACCTCATCCCGGAGTGGAACGACCTGACCTGGCGCGGCGAGGGTCGCTCGGCGATCGAGCGCCTGCACGCGACCAACAACTTCCCGGAGTTCACCGGGCGACTGTGCCCGGCTCCGTGCGAGAGCTCCTGCGTGCTGGGAATCAACCAGCCGGCCGTCACCATCAAGCAGATCGAAGTGTCGATCATCGACGAGGCGTTCTCGAACGGCTGGGTGGAGCCCGAGCCGCCCGGCCGGCTCACCGGCAAGACCGTCGCGGTCGTCGGATCCGGCCCCGCGGGACTTGCCGCAGCCCAGCAGCTCACTCGTGCGGGCCACACGGTCGCCGTGTTCGAGCGCGACGACCGGATCGGCGGACTGCTGCGGTACGGCATCCCGGACTTCAAGATGGAGAAGCGCCACCTCGAGTACCGCCTGCGCCAGATGCAGGATGAGGGCACGCGGTTCCGCGCGGGCGTGGAGATCGGCAAGGACATCTCGTGGAATGACCTGCGCGCGCGCTACGACGCCGTCGTCGTCGCCACCGGAGCCACCCTGCCGCGGGAGATCTCCATTCCCGGTCGCGACCTCGCCGGCGTCCATCTCGCGATGGAGTTCCTCGTCGAGTCCAACAAGGCTCTGGCCGGGGACTCGGTGCCGAACCAGATCACGGCCGAGGGCAAGCACGTCGTGGTCATCGGCGGCGGCGACACCGGCGCCGACTGCATCGGAACCGCGCACCGCCAGGGCGCGCTCAGCGTGACCAACCTCGCCATCGGCCGCCAGCCTCCTGGCACACGCCCGGAGCATCAGCCGTGGCCGATGACGCCGACCGTCTTCGAGGTGCAGTCCGCGCACGAAGAGGGCGGTGAGCGCTCCTACCTCGCCTCGACCGTCGAGTTCCTCGGCAACGGCGGGGGAGAGGTGCGCGCACTCCGCGTCGCCGAGACCGAGTTCCTCGACGGACGCCGCGTTCCCAAGAGCGGCACGGAGCGGGAGATCCCCGCGGATCTCGTGCTGATCGCGATGGGGTTCACCGGCCCGGAGAGCACGCTCCTGGAGGAGCAGCTCGGTGCGCAGTTCACATCGCGCGGCAACCTGGAGCGCGAAGACGACTACCAGACGACCGCGCCCGGCGTCTTCGTCGCCGGCGACGCCGGCCGCGGGCAGTCGCTCATCGTGTGGGCGATCGCCGAGGGTCGCGCCGCCGCGGCGCACGTGGACGAGTACCTGATGGGCGAGACGGCGCTGCCCGCGCCGGTGCGCCCGACTGATGTCGCGATCGGTCTGCAGCCCGCGTAGGCTGGCCGCGGCCCTTTCGCCAACCCCCCAACAAACCACCCGGAGCATAAACACCGATGAGACGCGCCAAGATCGTCGCCACCCTGGGACCCGCCACCTCCACGTACGAGCAGGTGCGGGCGATCATCGAGGCGGGTGTCGACGTCGCGCGCATGAACCTCAGCCACGGCGATTACACCGTTCACGAGGCGAGCTTCGCCAACGTTCGCAAAGCCGCAGAGGATGCCGGCCGCGCCGTCGCCGTGCTCGTCGACCTGCAGGGACCCAAGATCCGCCTCGGCAAGTTCGCCGACGGCCCCCACGATCTCGCGGTCGGCGACATCTTCAAGATCACCACCGAGGACATCGCCGGCACCAAGGAGATCGTCTCGACGACGTTCAAGGGCCTCCCGAACGACGTCCAGCCGGGCGACTACCTCCTGATCGACGACGGCAAGGTCAAGGTCGAGGTCATCGAGACCGACGGCGTCGTGGTCACGACCAAGGTCATCGTCGCCGGCCCCGTCTCCAACAACAAGGGCATCAACCTTCCCGGCGTCGCGGTCACCGTTCCCGCGCTGTCCGAGAAGGACGAGGCCGACCTCCGCTGGGGTCTGCGCATCGGCGCCGACCTGA
The DNA here is from genome assembly GCA_963713325.1 of uncultured Actinomycetota bacterium. GTDB lineage: Bacteria > Actinomycetota > Actinomycetes > Actinomycetales > Microbacteriaceae > Microbacterium. Next base: position 307,620 of record CAVQLL010000009.1, on the reverse strand, counting down.
TCGCGCTGTCGTTCGTGCGCAGCGCCAAGGACGTGCAGCGCGTGCACGTGATCATGGCCGAGGAGGGGCGTCACGTCCCCGTCATCGCCAAGATCGAGAAGCCGCAGGCCGTCGACCACCTCGAGGAGATCATCGACGCATTCGACGGAATCATGGTCGCCCGCGGCGATCTGGGCGTCGAACTGCCGCTGGAAGCCGTTCCGATCGTGCAGAAGCGCGCCGTCGAACTCTGCCGACGCATGGCCAAGCCCGTCATCGTCGCGACGCAGATGCTCGAGTCGATGATCGACAACCCGGTTCCCACGCGCGCCGAGACCAGCGACGTCGCCAACGCCGTCCTGGACGGCGCCGACGCGGTCATGCTGTCGGGTGAGACGAGCGTGGGCAAGTACCCGGTCGTCGTCGTGGAGACGATGGCGCGCATCGTCGATTCGACCGAGGAGCACGGCCTGGAGCGGATCCAGCCGCTCACGACCAAGCCCCGCACCCAGGGCGGGGCGATCACGCTCGCAGCACTCGAGGTGGCGGAGTTCGTGGATGCGAAGTACCTCTGCATCTTCACCGAGTCGGGAGACACCGCACGCCGCATGTCGCGACTGCGTCCCGCGCATCCCCATGATCGGATTCACCCCCGAGCCGTCCATCCGGCGGCGTATGGCCCTCACGTGGGGCGTGCAGTCCGCCCTCGTCGAGCACGTCGCGCACACCGACCGGATGTTCATCCAGGTCGACGACTACTTCCTTGCGAATGACCTCGCGAAGATCGGCGACAAGGTCGTCGTGATCTCGGGTTCCCCTCCCGGAATCATCGGCTCGACCAACGACATCCGCATCCACAAGGTCGGCGACGCCGTCCACGGCAAGGCGCCGATCTACCAGTCGCGAGAGTAGCGGCTCGCACGTATCCGGGAATGGTCGCGCTCGCTATGCTGAGCGCGACCATTCTCAACATGGAGGTGCGCTGTGGACTTCGGGAGTTTCTTCTGGTTCCTGCTGTGGACGTTCTATTTCGCCGCGTACATCTTCATCGTCTTCCTGATCATCAGCGACCTGTTCCGCGACCATGAGCTCAACGGCTGGTTCAAGGCGCTGTGGATCATATTCCTGGTCTTCGCGCCCTTCCTCACGGCGCTGGTGTACGTGATCGCGCGTGGCAAGGGCATGGCCGAACGCACCGCGGCGATGCGCGGCGGCGGTGTGCCGGAGGTTGACGACTACCGCCCGTCCGCATCGTCGACACCCGCGCAGGACATCGCCCAGGCGAAGGCGCTGCTGGATGCCGGGACCATCACTCAAGGCGAATACGACGCGCTCAAGAGCAAGGCCCTGGGAAACCAGTACTTCGGGGCGTAGCCCGTGACCCCGCCCGACGTGGAGGGGGGCGCATCGGAGCAGGCGGGCGCGACAGAGGACGAGCACCGTCCCGGACGGCGCGTGCACTGGCTGGAGCTCTTCTTCGACCTCGTGATGGTCGCCTACATCGGCCAGATCGCGCACACGATGCACGGCGACCCGTCGTGGGTCGACGGGCTGGTCTTCTTCGCCTTCCTCGCGGCGGCCTGGTGGGCGTGGGTGAACGCGACCGTCACCATGAACCTCTTCGGCATCCGGATCACGCCGTCGATCTGGGTCGCGGTCACGATCGCGATGATGGCGATCGGCGTGATGGCGGCGGCCGTGCCCGAGGCACTCACTGAGCGCGCCGGAGCGTTCGCGATCGGCAACGCGGTGATCCGGATCGTCTGGGCATGGCCGTGGCTGCTCAAGCGAAGGACGACCGGTGTGCCGTGGTGGCGGCCCGTGGCGTACTCCTTCGTGCCCGCGGCGCTCTGGGTGGTGTCCGTGTGGGTTCCGGCGCCGTGGCAGTACGTGCTCTGGGCGATCGCCGTCGCGATCGAGATCGTCCTGCTCAGCTTCCTCGGCGGGCAGCGCACGTGGCTGCGTCAGGCCCTCGATGTCGACCACCTCATCGAGCGGGTGGGGCTGCTGGTCGTCATCGTCTTCGGCGAATCGATCCTCGCGATCATCGCCGAGCTCGACGCGCACTGGACGCCGCTGTCGGGTATCGCGGCAGTGCTCGGATTCGCCGCCGTGTCGATGCTCGCGTGGATCTTCTTCGGCTACGCCACGTCCGCGGTCGAACGCGGTCTGCGCCGACTTCAGCTGCGCGGGAGCATCAGCGGCCTGCGCGACACCGTGATGTACCTGCCGTTCCTGCTCGTCGCGGGCATCGCGCTGTTCGCAGCGGGCCTGGGGACGGCCGTGGCCGACGCCGGGCACCACCTGCCGATCGGCGCCGCGGTGTGCGTGAGTGCGGGCGTCAGCCTGTTCTTCATCGCGAGCACCGCGGAATCGCTGAGGTATGGAGCGCCGTGGGGCGATGTCGTCATGTGGGGTCCGGCGGGGATCCTGCTGCCGTGGCTGCTGGTGCCGCTGTCGACCGCGGTGGGCGCCGAAGTCGTGGTGGCGGCATCCGTCGTTGTGATCGGTGTGCTGGTCGCGCTCAACGAGATCAACTTCCGACGGGTGCGGACCAGACTGACCGCGCAGATCTGAGGAACGTGTGAGGGGCCGCCCCTTCGGGACGGCCCCTCACACGTGCCGGTGCTGGGAGTCGTCCCCGCGGCCTCTCCGCTCGCCGCTGCGGGGCGTGCGGAGCCTCCGGCCGCGTGGGCCCGCCCACCGTTGGGCTTCTCCGTCACCACCGTCCGGACGTTGTGAGGGGCCGCCCCTTCGGGACGGCCCCTCACAACGTGCCGGTGGTGGGAGTCGAACCCACACGCCCTTTCGGACAAAGCATTTTGAGTGCTCCGCGTCTGCCATTCCGCCACACCGGCCTCGGCACGTCCGCGAACGACCATACCGTAGGATTCAAGGGTGACTGAGGAAGAGCAGGCGACCGGTTCTCCGGCATCCACGCCCCGACGAGTCGTCGTTGCGGAGGACGAGTCGCTGATCCGGCTCGACATCGTCGAGATCCTCCGGGACAACGGCTTCGACGTCGTCGGCGAAGCGGGTGACGGCGAGACGGCCGTGCAGCTGGCCACCGAGCTGCGCCCCGACCTGGTCATCATGGACGTCAAGATGCCGCAGCTGGACGGCATCTCGGCCGCTGAGAAGCTCAGCAAGAACCACATCGCACCGGTGGTGCTCCTGACCGCGTTCAGCCAGAAGGAGCTCGTCGAGCGGGCGAGCGAGGCCGGCGCCCTGGCGTATGTGGTCAAGCCGTTCACGCCGAACGACCTGCTGCCCGCGATCGAGATCGCACTGGCCCGCTACGAGCAGATCATCACGCTCGAGGCCGAGGTCGCCGACATGGTCGAGCGCTTCGAGACCCGCAAGCTCGTCGACCGGGCCAAGGGCCTGCTCAACGAGAAGATGGGACTCAGCGAGCCCGAGGCGTTCCGCTGGATCCAGAAGGCGTCGATGGACCGCCGCCTCACCATGCAGGACGTCGCGAAGGCGATCATCGAGCAGCTGGCGCCGAAGAAGGGCTGACTGCAGGCAGTCAGCTCTGCGGCACGTCCTTGATCATGTTCGTGATCCGGATCGTGGACAGCCGGCGACCCTGATCATCGAGCACGGCGATCTCGTGCACCGTGACGCTGCCACCGAGGTGGATCGGCGTGCACACGCCGGTCACCACGCCTGAGGTCGCCGAGCGGGTGTGCGTCGCGTTGATGTCCACTCCGACCGCGAGTCGGCCAGGCCCAGCGTGCAGATTGGCGGCCATCGAGCCGAGCGACTCGCCGAGCACGACGTAGGCGCCGCCGTGCATGAGCCCGACCGGCTGGGTGTTGCCCTCGACCGGCATCGTCGCGACGCAGCGCTCGACCGAGAACTCCAGGAACTGCATCCCCATCTTCTCCGCGAGTGCGCCCATTCCGCGGTTCGCCGCCCACTCGAGGCCGTCGACGTCTCCAGGGGGAGTTCGGCTCATGTCTCGCCTTCAGTCGTGCGGAAGCGGCGTCCGAGGGCGTTACTAAGCTTGCAGGGTGACGGACTCCGCAAAGCCTACCCTTCTCGTCGTGGACGGCCATTCGCTCGCTTATCGAGCGTTCTTCGCCCTTCCGGTCGACAATTTCACGACGAAGGACGGGCAGCACACGAACGGGATCTACGGATTCCTGGCGATGCTGATCAACCTCATCAAGGCCGAGAAGCCGACGCATCTGGCGGTCGCTTTCGACACGTCACGGCAGTCGTTCCGCACGCGCGAATACGCCGAGTACAAGGCCAACCGCTCCGAGTCGCCGAACGAGTTCAAGGGCCAGATCCCGCTCCTTCAGGACTGCCTCGCCGCCATGAGCATCACCGTGCTCCAGAAGGAGGACATCGAGGCCGACGACATCCTCGCGACCCTCGCGACGCAGGGCGCCGAGCAGGGCTACGACGTGCTGGTGTGCTCCGGTGACCGCGACACGATCCAGCTCGTCAACGACGACATCACGCTGCTCTACCCGAACGTGCAGGGAGTCTCGCAGCTCAAGCGCTACGACACCGCCGCGGTGATCGAGCGCTACGGCGTGCCGCCCGAGCAGTACCCCGACATCGCAGCGCTGGTCGGCGAGACCAGCGACAACCTCCCCGGCGTCCCCAAGGTCGGCGAGAAGACCGCGGTCAAATGGCTCGGCCAGTTCGGCAGTCTCGACGCGCTGCTGGACAACGCCGACAAGGTCCCGGGCGTCGTCGGCGGCAACCTGCGTGAACATCTCGACGACGTGCGGCGCAACCGCACGCTCAACCGCCTCCTGCGCGACGTCGAGCTGCCGGTGACGATCACGGATCTCGAAGTGCAGCCGATGGATGCGCAGGGGGTGCGCGACATCTTCGCGCGGCTCGAGTTCAAGACGCTCATCCCGCGCGTCGCGGAGCTTGCGGGCATCGAGCAGCAGATGGCGGCCGTGACCGCCGCGGCTGCGGTCGCGGTCCCCGTGCCGAGCCAGCCGACCACGGAGGAGCTCGCCGCCTGGCTCACGGAGTCCGACGACGAGATCGGCGTGACGATCACGATCGAGGGCGGCAAGCCCCGGCGGGTCGGCTTTGCACGGGGGGATGCCGCCGCCGAGGCGACGTGGACCCCTGAGGTCGAAGCATCCATCGGGCCGTGGCTGTCCTCCGATGCGCCGAAGGTCTTCAGCGACGCGAAGCTGCAGGTGAAGGCGCTTCGCCGCGCCGGGATCCGGATCGGCGGTCTCGCGTTCGACACGATCGTCGCCGGGTGGCTGCTGCGACCGAGCTTCCCCGACAAGACGCTCGCCGACCTCGTCGACCGGTATCTCGACGAGAAGCTCCCCGAGTCCGACCCGACGCAGCTCGTGCCCGAGACCGAGGGCGCGACCCCCGGGCAGCTCTCGTGGTTCACCCTCCGCGTCGCGGATGCGCTCCGCGGCGAGCTCGCCGAGAGCGTGGCCTCGGTGCTGGTCGACATCGAGCTGCCCACGCTCCTCACTCTGGCCGACATGGAACTCGCCGGAGTCTCGGTATCGCATGACAAGCTCGCGGAGTTCTCCGACGACCTCGGTCAGCGCGCCGACGCGATCGCGGAGGAGGCGTACGGGGCGATCGGGCGCGAGGTGAACCTCGGCTCGCCCAAGCAGCTGCAGGAGGTGCTGTTCGACGAGCTGCAGCTGCCGAAGACCCGCAAGACGAAGACGGGCTACTCGACGGATGCCGCCGTCCTGGCCGATCTGCAGGAGTCCAACCCGCACCCGTTCCTCGACCTCCTGCTGCAGCATCGCGAAGCGACCAAGCTGCGCCAGATCATCGAGTCCCTCGACACCGCGATCGGCGTCGACCGCCGCGTGCACACGACGTATGTCCAGACCGGCAGCCAGACCGGTCGACTCTCGAGCACCGACCCGAACCTGCAGAACATCCCGGTTCGCACCGAGGAGAGTCGCCGCATCCGGGCCGCGTTCGAGGTCGGCGAGGGCTACGAGACACTCCTGACCGCCGACTACTCGCAGATCGAGATGCGCATCATGGCACACCTGTCGGAGGACCCGGGCCTGATCGAAGCCTTCAACTCCGGCGAAGACCTTCACCGGTTCGTCGGCGCGCGCGTCTTCGCCGTCGCCCCGGAGGACGTCACCGCTGCCATGCGCACGAAAGTGAAGGCGATGTCGTACGGCCTCGTCTACGGTCTTTCCGCGTTCGGGCTCTCGAAGCAGCTCCGCATCGAGCAGACCGAGGCGAAGCAGCTCATGATGGAGTACTTCAACCGATTCGGCGCCGTGCGAGACTACCTGCGCTCGTCGGTCGAGCAGGCCAAGATCGACGGCTACACCGCGACGATCTTCGGTCGCCGGCGTCCCTTCCCGGATCTGGCCAGTCCCAACCGCGTGCTCCGCGAGAATGCAGAACGCGCCGCGCTGAACGCGCCGATCCAGGGCAGCGCGGCCGACATCATGAAGATCGCGCTGTTCCACATCCACGACGAGTTCGCCGCCGAGAGTCTTCGGTCACGAGTGCTGATGCAGATCCACGACGAACTCGTCGTGGAGGTCGCACCGGGGGAGTGGGACGCCGCCGAGCGCATCGTGCGCGATCGGATGGGTGACGCGGCGAGCCTGACCGTTCCGCTCGACGTCCAGATCGGCCGCGGCGACGATTGGAACGAAGCCGGCCACTGACGGTGTTTGGCTGCGTCGGGGCGGTTGCCTAGGCTCGATGACATGACAGATGCAGCACGCACGCCCACGCAGATCGACACGATCGCTGACGCATGGGTCGACACCCTCGCCGAACAGCTCCCCACGCTTGCGACCTATATCGGCCGCTCCGAGTACAACGATCGTTACGGCGACTATTCGCCGGAGGGTCAGGAACGACTCATCGCGGCCGGACGCGTCACGCTCGCCGACCTCGAAGCCGCCACCCCTGTTGATGCAGTCGACGCCGTCACCCAGGAGGACCTGGCCCGCGAGATCCGTCTCGCACTCGAGCTGCACGATGCGCAGTGGCATTTGCGCGACCTCAACGTGATCGCCTCACCGGTGCAGGACATCCGCTCCGTCTTCGACCTCATGCCGACCGACACGGCCGATGACTGGTCCGTGATCTCCACGCGCCTCACGGCCGTTCCCGGTGCGATCGACGGCTACATCGAGACCCTGCGCGAAGGCATTGCGCAGGGCGTCGTGCCCGCCCGCCGCCAGGTGCTCGAGGTCGTGACTCAGATCGCCCGGTATACCGCCGACACCGGATTCTTCGCGACGTTCGCCGGAGACGCGGCACCGACGGATGGGCAGCTGCCCGCCTCCCTCGCCCGCGAACTCTCCGACAACGCCAACGCCGCACGCGTTTCGTATGACGCCCTCGCCGCATTCCTCAGTTCCGAGCTCGCACCGGCCGCCGGCGAGAAGGATGCCGTGGGCCGCGAGCTCTACGCCCTTCAGTCCCAGCGGTTCCTCGGCGCGACCATCGACCTCGACGAGACCTACGACTGGGGTGTGGAAGAGCTCGCCCGCATGGTCGCAGAGCAGGAGTCGATCGCCGACCAGATCAAGGCCGGGGCGTCGGTCGAGGAGGCTGTCGCGTTCCTCGAGGAGGATCCGTCGCAAAGGCTCCACGGCACCGACGCGCTGCAGCGCTGGATGCAGGAGACGAGCGACCGGGCGATCGCCGAGCTCGGCAAGACCCACTTCGACATCCCCGAGCCGATTCGCCGCCTGGAGTGCATGATCGCGCCGACGAAGGAAGGCGGGATCTACTACACCGGGCCGACCGACGACTTCTCACGGCCCGGAAGGATGTGGTGGTCGGTGCCCGAGGGCGTCGAGGACTTCGACACGTGGCGAGAGCTGACCACGGTCTACCACGAGGGCGTCCCCGGTCACCACCTGCAGATCGCGCAGGCCGTGTACAACCGATCGGAGCTGAACTCCTGGCGTCGGCTGCTTGCCGGCACGTCGGGCCACGCAGAGGGTTGGGCTTTGTACGCCGAACGCCTCATGGAGCAGCTGGGCTACCTGGAAGAACCGGCTGACCGGCTCGGGATGCTGGACGGCCAGCGGATGCGCGCCGCGCGCGTCGCGCTCGACATCGGCGTGCACCTGGAGAAGCCGCGCCCTGACGGCGAAGGCACGTGGGACGCTGACTACGCGCTGGGATTCATGCGCCGCAACGTCAACATGTCGGACGAGTTCGTGCAGTTCGAAGTGAACCGCTACCTCGGCTGGCCGGGGCAGGCGCCCGCCTACAAGGTCGGGCAGCGCATCTGGGAGCAGATCCGCGACGACGCGAAGGCCGCTCAGGGTGATGGGTTCGACATCAAGGCGTTCCACAAGCGCGCACTCGACCTCGGTGGCGTGGGCCTGGACACCCTGCGGTCGGCACTCAAGAGCTGAGACCAGTTCACTCCTCGACGGGGAGGTCACGCGACAGCAGCCGCGAGACCTCCTCGTCGGTCGTCTGCGTGAAGTCGGTGTAGAACTGGCCCACTGCCCAGAAGTCGCGGATCGGATGTGGACACAGGAACTCGTCGACGATCGCCGAATCCGGGCGCCAGCTCGCAGGAGCCACCGGAACCGCGAGGATGATCCGAGCAGCCCCCTGAGCGCGCAGGGCCTGGCACGCCGCCATCGCCGTCGCGCCCGTCGCGACACCGTCGTCGACGACGATCGCGGTCGCACCGGCGATGGAAGGTGTCGATGCCGCGAACAGTCGCAGCCGCCGTTCGAGCTCCACGCGCTCGAGGTCTTCGACGTGCGCGAGCTGCTCCGGCGTGACCCGCCGTGCTGCCTCGGGATTCATGATCTTCACGCCGTCCGCGATCGCTCCGATCGCGTACTCCTCGTGCGAGGGCGCGCCGAGCTTGCGAACCACAGCGGCGGCGAGTGGCAGGTCGAGGAGGCGCGCTACCTCGGCGGCCACGACGACGCCGCCGCGCGGGATGCCGAACACGACTGCGTCGGTACCGCGTCGGTCTTCCAGAAGGGCGGCGAGCTCACGCCCCGCGTCCGCCCGATCCGCGAAGATGGTCACGCGCACACGATACGCCTGCGGCATCCGCCGGGCGGGGGAATGCGCTCGGCTGATCGGCTGTTCGTATGCATGTGCATAGAAAAGAGACGACGTCATGACCGGTATCGCTGCGGGGGATCTGGACCTCGGACTCGACACGTTCGGCGATGTGACCAGGAACGCGTCGGGCGAGCTGGTCAGCGACGCCGAGACGATCCGCAACGTCGTGGACCAGGCGGTGCTCGCGGATCAGGTGGGACTTTCGTTCTTCGGCGTGGGGGAGCACCACCGACCCGAGTTCGCGATCTCGAGCCCCGAGATCGTACTCGCGGCTGCGGCAGCCCGCACCACGACCATCCATCTCGGCACCGCGGTGACCGTGCTCTCCTCAGACGATCCGGTGCGCGTCTACGAGCGCTTCGCCACCCTAGACGCGGTCTCACGCGGCCGCGCCGAAGTGATCCTGGGTCGCGGGTCGTTCATCGAATCGTTCCCGCTGTTCGGCTACGACCTGCGCGACTACGAAGCGCTCTTCGACGAGAAACTCGACCTCTTCTCGCAGCTGCTGACCGAGAAGCCCGTCACGTGGCAGGGCACCATGAGGGCGCCGCTGAGCGAGGCGAACGTGTTCCCCAAGACCGAGAACGGCCTCAAAGCCTGGGTGGGCGTCGGTGGAACGCCGGAGTCGGTCGTCCGCGCCGCCCGCTACGGCTACGGGCTCATGCTCGCGATCATCGGCGGTCCGGCGGCGAGGTTCCGCCCGTTCGTGGATCTCTACCACCGGTCGCTCGACTCGTTCGGGCGCGATCGGCTTCCGGTCGGCGTGCACTCGCCCGGCCACATCGCCGAGACCGACCAGCAGGCATGGGAAGAGGCGTACGAAGGCTTCGAGTCGATGAACAACACGATCGGCAAGGAGCGCGGCTGGCCGCCGTACAGCCGCATGCGGTTCCAGCACGACGTCGGGCCGGAGGGCGCGCTGTACGTCGGGTCTCCTGAGACGGTGGCGCGCAAGATCGCCGACACCGTCCGGACGCTGGGAACAACCCGATTCGACATGAAGTTCTCGACGGGCACGCTGTCGCACGAGAAGATGATGCGCTCGATCGAGCTGTACGGCACGCAGGTGCAGCCGCTGGTACGCGACTTGCTCGGCTGACGCGCGGGCTCGATTGCTCGCGCGACGGCTCCGCCCCAAACCCCCGGCTTGCTGACGCGCGCCACCCTGGGGCCGGGCGCATCCGTAGCATGAACCACATGACGGATGCACCCGCCCGCCCGACGTCGCTCTCGGAACGCCTCGACCGGCTGCCCTTCACCCGCCTCCACCTGCGCGTGCTCACCGGGTCGGGAGTCGGCTGGGCGCTGGACGCGATGGATGTCGGCCTCATCTCGTTCGTGATCGCGGCGCTGGCTGCGCAGTGGAACCTCGAACCGGGTCAGACGGCGTGGATCGCCTCCATCGGCTTCGTCGGGATGGCGGTCGGCGCGAGCGTGGGGGGACTCCTCGCCGACCGCTTCGGGCGACGGCAGGTGTTCGCCGTCACCCTTCTCGTCTACGGTCTTGCGACCGGGGCGAGCGCGCTCGTGGGCGGCCTCGTGGCGCTGCTCATCCTGCGGTTCCTGGTCGGGCTGGGGCTCGGCGCGGAGCTGCCGGTCGCATCGACGTACGTCAGCGAGTTCGCGCCGGCGCGCATGCGCGGGCGGCTCATCGTGATCCTCGAGGCGTTCTGGGCGGTCGGCTGGACGGCGGCCGCGCTCATCGGCTTCCTTGTCATCCCGGGTTCGGAGGACGGCTGGCGTTGGGCGTTCGCCCTGGGCGCCCTCCCTGCCGCGTACGCGCTGTTCGTGCGGTGGGGCCTGCCCGAGTCAGCCCGCTGGCTCGCGCGCCGGGGTCGACACGCGGAGGCTGACGCGGTCGTGCGGTCCTTCGAACAGTCCGCCGGCGAGCTCTCGCCCCCGGACGTTGAGGGGCGGCAGGATGAGGCTCCCGCCGCCGCGCTGTCGACCCGTGACCGCCTGACTGCGCTGTGGGCGCCGGAGTTCCGGATGCGCACCGCATGTCTGTGGCTGGTGTGGTTCTGCGTCAACTTCTCGTACTACGGAGCATTCATCTGGATCCCGTCCATCCTGGTCTCGCAGGGGTACGACCTCGTGCGATCGTTCGGGTTCACGCTGATCATCACGCTCGCGCAGCTGCCCGGCTACGCGGTCGCGGCGTGGCTGATCGAGGTCTGGGGGCGCAGGCTCACCCTGTCGGTGTTCCTGGCGGGCTCCGCCGTATCGGCGATCTTCTTCGGCACCGCGACAGCGGAATCGGTGGTCATCGGCACCGGCATGGCGCTGTCGTTCTTCAACCTCGGCGCGTGGGGTGCGCTGTACGCCGTGACTCCGGAGATGTATCCGACCTCGCTGCGCGCCACCGGATCGGGGTGGGCGGCGGGAGTGGGCCGAATCGCCTCCATCATCGCCCCGCTCACTGTGCCGCTCCTGCTCGCATGGGGCGGCGCTCCGCTCCTGTTCGTCGTCTTCGCGGCGTTCTTCGCGGTGGCTGCCGGAGCAGCGTGGGGCTTGGTGGACCGCCGTGGCCGCGCTCTCGACGACCGCTGAGCGGTCGTAAAGTGGGTGAGTGGCATCCGTTCGATACGTCGCGATCGGCGACTCGTTCACCGAGGGCGTCGGGGACGACCTTCCCGACGGTCGCGTGCGAGGCTGGGCCGACCTGGTCGCCCAAGGCTGGGCTCACGCGGAGGGCAAGCCGATCGAGTACGCCAATCTCGCCATCCGCGGAAAGCTCGCCTGGCCGATCGTCGACGAGCAGCTCGAACCTGCTCTCGCGCTGAAGCCGACGCATCTGTCCTTCAACGGCGGCGGAAATGACATGATCCGGCCGAGGACGTCCATCGCGCAGGTCGTCGCCGCGTTCAGCCGAGTGATCGAGCGATGCGACGAGGAGGGGGTCCGGCTGATTCTGCTGTCCGGCGCGAACCCCTCGGCGCAGCTGCCGCTCAGCCGCCTCATCCAGCGACGTGGCGACGTGCTCTCGCACGCCGTGAACGCCCGGATCGCGGAACGGCCCGACATCATCCGCGCCTTCAACTGGCCCGATCGCGAACTGTCGACGCCGGCGTACTGGTCGGAGGACCGCCTTCATATGAACTCGCGCGGTCACCATCGCGTCGCCGCACGGGTCCTCACCGCTCTGGGCATGGAGCCGCCCGCCGAGTGGTGGTCGCTCCCGGCGCTCCCGGATGCGGCTCGGATGCGCGCGTCGTCGTACTATCGCGAGCATCTCGGACCCTGGGTGCAGCGAAGGCTCACCGGGACGTCCTCGGGCGACGGGCGTGAGCCGAAGCATCCCGAGTGGGCTGCGATCGAGCCGTCAGGCGTCTGACTCGACGCGATCGTCGACCGAATAGACGAGTTCGGCGAACTGGCCGGCCCGTTGCACGGATCGGAGGCTCAGCCGGTCCGATTCCAGGCGCCGGGGGAGCAGCGGCTTGCCCGATGTCAGCGTGACGGGCGCGACCGAAACTCGGATCTCGTCGAGGTGACCGGCATCCGCGAACTGGCCGACCAGGTCGCCGCCACCCACGAGCCAGATGTCACGGCTGCCGGCCGCGTCGTGCAGCTCGCTCCAGATGCCCTCGATCTCGCCCTTGCGGAAGCGGATGTCTGCGCCCGGAACCTCCGGCAGCGGACGTGAGGACAGCACGAAGCTGACGATGTCGCCATATGCCCACTTCTCCGGCCGCTCGACGAGATTCTCGTGCTCGAGGATCCATTCGTACGTGGTGGAACCCATGACCAGCGCGCCGATGCCGGCGAGGAACCCGGAGAAATCGAACTCGGCCTCGTCCGCGCCCGGTACCACGAAAAGCCAAGACAGCGAATTCTCGTCGTCGGCCAGGAAGCCGTTGAGTGTGGTGGCGGTGTTGTAGATGACGCGAGGCATGCCGCCACGATAGCGAGGCTCTCCGACAGTATTGACAGGTATTCAACCAATTGGTATTGTACATATCGGTTGAATACGAGGTGATCACATGACGACCGACGAGCTGAGCCGGACGTTCGCCGCACTGGCCGATCCCACGCGACGCGCGATCCTCGCGCGCCTGGCTGCGGGGGAGGCCACGGTGGGGGAGCTGGCCGCTCCGTTCGAGATGACATTCGCCGCGGTCTCGAAGCACCTTCGGGTACTCGAGAACGCGGGGCTGGTCAGTCGGGGGAGGGAGGCGCAGTACCGCCCCGCCAAGCTCGACGCGCGGCCGCTGGCCACCGCATCCCAGTGGATCGGGGACTACTCACGCTTCTGGGACGACAGTCTCGGGGCCCTCGACCATTACCTGAACGCCTTGCAGAACCTCGGCGGCCCACCGCCATCCACATCCGACGACAAGGAGAACCCCCATGACTGACTACTTCACGGTGACGCGTACGCTCGCGGCGCCGCGAGAACTCGTCTTCGAGGCGATCACCAAGCCCGAGCACTTCGCCGTCTGGTTCGGGACCGCCGAGGTCGATGTGCCCCAGGAGACGCTCTCGATGGACGTGCGCCCCGGTGGGGCCTTTCGCGCGGTCATGCATCTCCCGGATGGAAACCGGATCCATTGGGCGGGCACCTACGTCGAGGTGGATCCGCCGGTGCGTCTGGCCCTGACACTCACCGACCAGCCTGGAGACGATGCGGGCCTGCCCGTGGTCTTCGACCTCGAATCCGTCGACGGCGGAACGCAGCTGACCATCAGCCAGGACCGCTCCGACTTCAGCGACGAGCAGGTCGATGCGACGATCGCGGGCTACAACGCGTTCATCGACGACATGGCCAAGGTCGTGGCCGGGCTCCACGCCTGACGCGGCCCCACGCGGCGTGTCAAGCCCTTGCCGGAGCAGTTCCCGCGGGCCAAGGTGTAACTGCTGGGACGCGCCGCGTCCACCGGAAAGGAAGTGCCATGAGCATCGGAGCAGGAGTAGTCCTCTTCGTCATCGGAGCGATTCTCACGTTCGCTGTGAACGTTCAACTCGACTGGATCAACCTCGACTTGATCGGGTACATCCTGATGGGTGCTGGAGTGCTCGTGTTCATCGTCGGGATCATCCTGCTGATGCGCAAGCGCTCGAGCGAGACCGTCACGCGCACGGCAGTCGACCCGGCCGCCAACGAGCGGGTGACCCGCCAGTCGACCAGCAGCACCGACGACACGATCTGACTCGAAATCCTCTGAGTCGCAGAGGGCCCGGATCAGGGAGCGATTTCGCCTCCCCGATCCGGGCTCTTCTCTGTGGGTCGTTGGCCGGCGGCATCCCTGTTGGCTGACACACTGGGGGCAGGGAGGCGGCCCATGACGAATGACCGCGCCGATGAGGCGGGCCGGAGTCAGAGGCCACGACGCAGCCACCGCGGACTGTGGATCACCCTGGGCACCGTCGTCGGCATCCTGCTCGTCGTCGGCATCGTCACCTCGATCACACCGTGGCCGTCGGCACTGCTCATCCGCGCACTCTTCGAGCGCAGCGCCGCCGACACCGTCGCCGAGATGACTCCTTACATTCCGGACGATGACCTTCGCGAAGCGGCATCGATCCCGTACGGCGACGCCGGCGCTACGACGACACTCGACATGTTCACCCTCGCCGAGGAGGGGGAGGTCCGTCCCACGGTCGTGTGGGTGCACGGCGGTGCCTGGATCTCAGGGGCCATGGAGAATGTCGAGCCCTACCTGCGAATTCTGGCGACGCATGGGTACACGACGATCGGAGTCGACTACAGCGTCGGGCCCGAGTCGACCTACCCGACCGCGGTCACTCAGCTGAACGACGCCCTCGCTTACATCCGAGACCACGCCGAGGAGCTGAGCGTGGATACCGCGCAGATCGTGCTGGCGGGGGACTCCGCAGGCGCCCAGCTCGCCAGCCAGCTCGCGACCCTCATCACGAATCCTCGCTACGCCGCACTCCTGGACATCCAGCCTGCGCTGTCGCCGGATCAGGTGGCGGGCGTGATCCTCAACTGCGGCGTGTACGACCTGAGCGCGATGGCCGAGCTGCAAGGGCTGCCGGCGTGGGGCTTCAAGGTCGCATTGTGGGCATACACAGGAACCAAGGACTGGTCGGAGCAGTCTTCGGGGGCGACGATGTCGACGATTGAATTCGTCGACGACGAGTTCCCGCCGACGTACATCAGCGGCGGCAACGGCGACGGGCTGACCTGGCTGCAGTCGATTCCGATGGCGCAGCGTCTGGAGGAGCTGGAGGTACCGGTCACGGAGCTTTTCTGGCCCGCACCGCACGAACCGCAGCTTCCACACGAGTATCAGTTCCATCTGGACTTGCCGGAGGCGCAGGAGGCGCTCACTCAGACGATCGATTGGCTGGCCGACACCACCTCGAGCGGGGAGTGACGGGAGGGATCGTCCCGCACATGGATGGCGAGGCAAACTTCTCGTAGTTGACATAATGTGCATTATCGGCAATTGCTGAAAGCCGACCATTGCAGCCCGTCGATCTAGGCCTTCGGTGAGCCGGTGTCCGCGCGGAAAGCGTCGATCGCCTCGTCGACGGTCGCGTAGATGTGCGCGTTGTCGAAGTGCTCGAGGATCTGCAGCTTCGTCAGCACGTGCATCAGCGTCGGGTCGACCTCGGTGAGCGCGAATATCCGGTGGTCGGCATGGAGAGCCGCGATGAGCCCCTCCAGGTTCACGCTCGCCGAGTAGTCGATGTCGCCGATGGAGGAACAGTCCAGGATGAGCCATCGCACCGGGGTCGGTGCGGCGGCGATGATCTCCTGGATGCGGTCGACGAACAGACTCGCGTTGGCGTAGAACAGTCGCGAGTCGAAGCGGAACACGACAAGCCCGGGCAGACTCTGACTGCCCGGTTCGGCCGCCGTGTATGTCGGCACGCCGGCCTTGTTCACGCCGACGAGGAAGTCCGTGGGCGAATAGGCCCGCCGGACGAGCTCCACGATCGACAGGATGATCGCGAGGATGATGCCCTGCTCGACTCCCCAGGCGAAGACGACGATCGCCGTGACGCACGCGATCACGAACTCGCTGAACCGGGCCGCCGCGATGCGGCGCAATCCCTTCACGTCCACGAGCCCCAGACCGATCATGAACACGATCGCGGCGAGCACCGCAACCGGCATGTCGGTGAGGAATCGGGTGAGGAACAGCACCACGACGATGACCACGAGCGACATCGTGATGTTCGCCATCTGAGAGCGGCCACGCTGCTCGTCGAGGATCTCCGTCTTGGTCGGGCTGCCGTTGACGACGAATGTGCCCGTGAGCCCGGCAGCGATGTTGGCGCCGGCGAGTCCCAGGATGTCCTTGTTGATGTCCACGCGCTCGCTGTGCTTCATCGCGAAGCTGCGGGAGGTCGCCGCACTCTGGGCGATGATCAGGAAGAAGCACGACAGCGCGACGCCGACCACCGCGGGGATGTCCGTCCACGAGATGCCCTGAGGAAGCCCGAGCGGCGGGAGCCCGCCCTGCACCGGGCCGATCACAGCGACGCCATGACTGGACGCATCCAGCACGTTCGACAGGATGATCGAGAGCACGACGGCGATCACCGCGCCCGGGATCTTCCTGCTGATCAGCTTGCAGCCGACGATGATCACCAGAGCTCCGCCGGCGAACGCCACCGTCCACAGGTTCGCCTCGCCCAGATGAGTGAGCGTGTTCCACTGCTGCTCGAACCAGTTGCCGGTGCCCTTCGGTATGCCCAGCATGTCGGGCAGCTGACCGGTGAGCACCTGGATGCCCACGCCGGTCAGGAAGCCGATCAGGACGGACGCACTCAGGAAGTCGCCGAGGAAGCCGAGCCGGAGCAGGCGCGCCAGGATCAGGAGCACACCGCACACGAGTGCGACAAGGCTCGTCCACGCCACCCACTCCTGAGTGTTGGGCGCCAGGCCCGCAATACCGAGGCCCGCGAGCCCCGCGGCCAGGATCGCCGCCGTCGCCGAATCCGCTCCGACCACGAGCAGTCGCGACGACCCCAGCAGCGCGAAGACGAGCGTCGGGAAGATGATCGTGTACAGGCCGGTGATGACCGGCGTCTGCGCGATCGACGTGTACCCCATGACCTCGGGGATCGCGATCGCCGCCAGGGTGACGCCGGCGATGACATCGCCGGACAGCCACGACATCTTGTATTGGCGGATCCACTGCGGCACGACCCGGGAGACGACGGACATCGCAACCTCTCCCCCACCACACAGCCCACGACACGCATCACCGCGCGGAAACGCGCTCCCGTCGAGGCACGACAGGATGCTGGGAGGCTAGCGTCCGCTTCTGTCCGCGGTCATCACCCGGTCCGGGTGATGAACGTCGGTAGGCTCGAACCATGACATCGCGCTGCCGCGGCCGGGGCTGCGCGACTCCGGTGGATGCACAGGACCCGAGAGCGACCCCGTGCTCGAGAGTCTGACCGGCTTCGTCGTCGTCGGCCTCGCGATCCTGGTCGGCTATATCATCGGGCGCATCGATCTCCTGGGCGAGCACGCTCGCCCGGTGTTGGCGCGTCTCACGTTCTTCGTCCTGGCCCCGTTCCTGCTCTTCGTCGTCCTCGCCCAGGCCGACGTGCGGACGCTGTTCTCGGCATTGCTGCCCGTCTCTGCGATCGCCGCGGCCGCCGTGATCGCGGTGTTCGTCCTGGTTTCCCGCTTCGCCTGGCGACGCTCCGTGGGCGAGGTGGTGATCGGCGCGCTGTCGGCGGGTCAGGTCAACTCCAACAACATCGGCATCCCGCTCTCGCTGTACCTGCTCGGAAGCGCGGCGTTCCCTGCGCCCGTGATCCTGCTGCAGCTGCTCGTGTTCACCCCGATCTCGATGGCGGTCCTCGAGGCGGCGACTTCAGGTCGCCCGTCGTTCTGGCGCGCCGTCGGACGCGCGGTGTCCAATCCCCTCGTCATCGGCTCTGTGCTCGGTACGGCGGTCTCGGTGAGCGGATGGGAGCTTCCGCCGATCGTGTTCGAGCCGGCGCTGCTCATCGCGAACGCCTGCGTACCGGTGCTCCTGATCAGCTACGGGATCTCCCTTTACGGGCAGCGTGTGCTGGGCACGTCCGGACGACGGCGTGACATCTTCCTGGCCACGGCGCTGAAGCTCATCGCGATGCCGCTCGTCGCCTGGGCCCTCGCCCAGTTCGCGTTCGGGCTGTCCGCCGAGGAAGTCCTCATCGTGGTCGTGCTGGCCGCGCTGCCGACCGCCCAGAACGTCTTCAACTATTCGCAGCGGTACGGCGTCGGCGAGACGATCTCCCGGGACACGATCTTCCTGACGACGGTCGGATGCATCCCGGTGCTGCTGCTCGCCACCGTCCTTCTGGGCTGAAACGCACCCGCGCCGGGCTATGTTTCGCCGTGTTCCACCGTGGACACGCCTCAGCGCGCCTCTCCCCCGGAGTTCGCCGCGCGGGTCTATGCTATGACCGCACCTCACAGGTAACTCCCAGAAAGGGAAGACAAATGTCTACCGAATCCGCAGCGGAAAAGTCCGCCGTCAACGGCATCCGCACAGCACTCGGCATTGGCGGCGTACTGTCCGTCATCGTCGGTATCCTCATCCTCGCCTGGCCGGACAAGACCGCCATGGTCGTCGCGGCGATCATCGCGATCTACGCCATAGCGGCGGGGCTCGTCTACGCCGGTCTCGGCATCTTCTCCAAGACCAGGGGTGGGTGGTCGCGCGTCGGCCACATCCTCCTCGGCATCCTGTTCATCATCGCCGGCATCGTCGCGTTCCTGAACCTCGGCGCGGCGACGGCATGGCTCGCGTTCTTCCTCGGAATCCTCGTCGGTATCCTCTGGATCGTCGAGGGCGTGGTCGCGCTCTCCACACTCGGCGACGCCTCGTCGAAGGGCTGGACGGTCTTCTTCGCGATCATCAGCATCATCGCCGGTATCGTCCTGCTCTTCTCGCCCATCTGGGGCGCAGCGGTGCTGTGGTGGCTGCTCGGCATCGCGCTCATCGTCCTGGGCATCATCCAGATCGTGCGCGCGTTCACGTTCGGCAAGAAGGACCTCTAGTCCGACTGCACGAAGAAGCGCCCCGGGTGATCCCGGGGCGCTTCTTCGTTGCGCAACGCCGATCCGCGCCCGCGGTCATCCGACGGGGAGGTGCTTCTTCCACCAGTCGAGGACGGCATCGAATCGCTCCACGCGGTGCCGCGGCTGGCCCGAGCGCGTCAGTTCGTGGTTCTCACCGGGGAAGATCAGGAGTTCCGCCTCCGTGCCCTGGCGCTTGAGCGCGGTGTAATACCTCGTCGCCTGCTCGAGCGGGCAGCGGTAATCCAGCTCGGAGTGGATCACGAGCGTCGGCGTCGTGACGTCGCCGACGACCGCCATCGGGCTCTGCCGCGCGATGGCATCGGGGTCCGTGCCGACGTACTCGTCGCCGAAGAAGGAACCGATGTCGCTCGTGCCCTGGAACGTGGCCGGGTCGAGGTACCCGCGCTCCACGATGGCGCCGGCGAAGCGGTGGTCGTGGGCGATGACCCACGCCGTGAGGTAGCCGCCGTATGAGCCGCCCATGATCCCCACGCGTCCACTGTCGAGGCGCGGGTCCCGGGCGATCGCCCCGTCGAGGAAGTCGATGACATCCGCGAAGTCGACCGTCCCCATGGCGCCGCGGATGCTGCGCCCGTGCGCCCGTCCGTATCCGGCCGAGCCCCGAGGGTTGCAGTAGACGACGGCGTAACCGGCATCCACCAGAACCTGGGTCTCATCGAACAGATGTATGCCATAACTGGCATACGGTCCCCCGTGAATCTGCAGGACGACCGGGAACGGCCCCTCACCGGCAGGTTGGGCGACCCAGCCGTGGATCGGATACCCGTCCCGGCCCGGGATGGTCAGCTCCGTCGGACGAACGCTCTGCGCACCCGCCCCGAACGATGTGAGCGTCCGCGTGTCTCCGCCCTCGATGAGGACGAGCTCGCCGAGCGAGTCCGGGGTGGCAACGGCAGCGACGACGCGCTCCCCCGCCGCCGCGTGCCCGCCTACCTCGACGTCGCCGCCGAGCACCTCGACGACCTCGCCGGCGCGCGATACGCGCAGCAGGCGAACGCGGCCCCGTGCGCGGTCCTGGACGAGGAAGTCGTCTCCGGCGGCGGTGATGTGGCTGCCGACCTCGTCGAGGTCGATCGTCTCGCCGTCCGTGAGCCGACGCGGGCCACCGGCCTCGAGAACCCAGAGGGCGGCGCTGGGCGCGACGAAGTCGATGCCGGACTCGCCGACGTCGGCCGCGAGAAACGCGATCGTCCCGTCGGCTGCGACGGCGGCATCCGAGATCGACAGGTTGGAGCTCCGGCCGATCAGCTCTCGTTCGCCGGATCCATCGGCGCGCACCGCGACCAGTCGCGAGCGCAGATCGCGGCGGTCGATCTCGATCTCGTCGACGACGGTGAGCACTTCGTCACCGCGGAACACCGCACCCGACCGCGAGGCAGGTCCTGCGGTGAGCGCGACGGCCTCACCGGCGACGAGCTTCTTCTTCGGCGGCTTCTCACCGTCGGGCAGCACCGCCGGCGCCGGCTCGTAGAACGGCTCGGCGTGGATGTCGGGTGCCGGGACGACGAACAGCTGCGCGGGGCGGTCGGCGAGGTAGCCGAGCCCGTTCGAGTGCCACCGGATGCCGGTGATGTGGCGCGCGGCCTCGGCGGGCGCCTCCAGGCCTTCGACACTGCCGTAGCGACCGGGTTCCGGGATCCGCGCGGTGTACGCGAGCGCGGCGCCGTCGTCGGACCAGTCGAAGGAGTCGACGCCGAGGGGCGCATCGGTCGCCTGGACCGGCTCCCCTCCCCCGGAATCGACGACGTGCAGCTGTGGCTTGCTTTTCGCGTCGGCGCGCAGGAACGCGATCCGGGATCCGTCCGGAGACAGCCGCGGTGAGGAATCCGCGGTGCCGCGCGTGATCCGCCGAGGCGCACCGTCGGGCAGGTCGACGCGCCACAGCTGGCCGACGGCGCGATTGGCGGCCAGATCCGGACGCGACGTCGCGAAGACCGCGAACGCTGCGTCGGGGGCGATGTCCGGCCGGCCGACCGAGACGAGCTTCTCGATGTCTGCGGGGCGCACGCTCACTCCGCCGCGAACGAGCTCGTGTCGCCGACCAGCCGCGTGTTCTCCTGCGGGATCGGGTCGACGGCTGCGCGGGCGACCTCGGCGGCGAACTCGCCCACGTTGTAGAGCTTGCCGGCCGATTCGCGGCGCGATGCGATCGCGCCCGGGTTGGCGCGCTCGAGGAGCGTCGCGGTGATCGTGCCTTCGATCATGTCGCCCGAGACGACGACGAATCCGACTCCGCGCGCCTCGAGATCCGGAATCTGCGCGCGGAGGGCATCCTCACCGGCGCGCTTGGACAGCGCGACCGGCACGTACTCCGGCATCGTCGGGGTGGTGCGGATGAAGTGGGCTTGGTGGCTCGTGACGAAGACCACCCGCGAATCCGCGCCGAGCAGCGGAAGCGCGCTCTCCAGCACGCGCAGCTGCGCGTCGCGGTTGAGCTGCAGCGCGTACTCCTCGCCCATCCCCGACTCCATGCCCCCGGACGCGTTGAGCACGAGCACATCGAGTGAGCCGAACGTCCGCTCGACCTCGGAGAACATCGCCTGAACCGACTCCGGATCGGTGAGGTCGGCGCCGACCACGAGGACCTCGACACCCAGGCCGCGCAGCTCCGCGGCGAGCTTCTCGGCGCGCGGAGCCTTGTTGCGGTAGTTGATCACGACGTTCGCGCCGGCCTGTGCGAAGTAACGCACGGTGTCGGCGCCGATGCCACGGGAGGATCCGGTCACGAGCGCGGTCTTGCCGCTCAGCGAACCGGGGTCGAGGGGGGTGAGGGGCTCAGTCACGGAAGACTCCAGGGGTGGTGCGGGGCGCTGATCAGCCGGATGCCGCGGCCTCCGCGCGCGGTCGCGCGGGCGCCTATCGACCCTACCAACCGAGGCTCTCAGGCAGGTGCCGGCCGGGCTCCGCGGCGAACCCGCGTGATAGATTCGAACCACAGGGAGGCACGCCGTGGAGCTCATCCAGACCATCGAACAATTCGCCTGGATCGGGTGGGTCGTCCTGATCCTGATCTTCCTGGTGATCGAGATGCTCACGCTCGATTTCACGTTCCTCATGCTCGGCATCGGTGGAGTCGCGGGTCTCGTGTCCGACCTGTTCGGCGCGCCCATCTGGCTGCAGGTCATCATCGCCGCGATCGTGGCCGCCGTGCTCGTCCTGGTCCTGCGTCCGCCGCTGCTGCGGCGCCTGCGACGCGGCGAGGACCCGACTCCGACCAACGTCGCCGCACTCGTCGGGCTGCACCGGTCAGGTGCTGTCCACGGTCACACCGCACGGGGGCCAGGTGAAGCTCTCCAACGGCGACACCTGGACCGCGCGCCCCGACCGCAGCGGCGAGCTGGAGCCTGGCACCGTCATCCGTGTCAGCCGCATCGACGGCGCGACCGCCTACGTCCGCCCCGAAGAAGAGGATCCGTCCGCATGACCCCCGAGAGCTTCATCCCGACGGCCATCGGCTGGCTGCTGGCGATCGCCGTCTTCATCTTCGTCCTGGTCGTCATCGTCCGCTCGATCCGGATCATCCCGCAGGCCACGGCGGGCGTCGTCGAGCGGCTCGGCCGGTACCACAAGACGCTCATGCCGGGTCTGAACATCCTCGTCCCGTTCATCGACCGGGTGCGTCCGCTGATCGACATGCGCGAACAGGTCGTCTCCTTCCCGCCGCAGCCGGTGATCACCGAAGACAACCTCGTCGTCTCGATCGACACGGTCATCTACTTCCAGGTGACGGATCCGCGTGCCGCCACGTACGAGATCCGCAACTACCTGGGCGCGGTCGAGCAGCTGACCACGACCACGCTGCGCAACGTCGTCGGCGGTCTCAACCTCGAAGAGGCCCTCACCAGCCGCGACGAGATCAACGGCCAGCTGCGCATCGTGCTGGACGAGGCCACCGGCAAGTGGGGCATCCGCGTCGGACGCGTCGAGCTGAAGGCGATCGACCCGCCGATCAGCATCCAGGACTCGATGGAGAAGCAGATGCGTGCCGAACGCGATCGCCGCGCCCTGATCCTGACCGCCGAGGGAACCAAGCAGTCCGCCATCCTCACCGCCGAAGGCGCGCGGCAGGCGGAGATCCTCCGCGCGGAGGGTGACAAGCAGGCAGCCGTGCTGCGCGCTCAGGGCGAGGCCGAGGCCATCCAGACGGTCTTCAGCGCCATCCACCTCGGAAACCCGGACGACAAGCTGCTCGCGTACCAGTATCTGCAGACGCTTCCCAAGATCGCCGACAGCGCATCCAGCAAGCTCTGGATCATCCCGAGCGAATTCACCGAGGCGCTCAAGGGAATGAGCACCGCGTTCGCAGGGTCCGTCATCGAGGCCGGCAAGCCACCGGCGCCGGAGGAGAAGCCCGCCGAGCCGCCGCTGCCGTGACGCACCGCTGGTTCGAGGGCGCCTCGCGGCCTCGTGTCCTCGCCCACCGTGGGCTGCTGACCGCGGAGGACGTGGCACACGGAGTGGTCGAGAACTCGTTCGCTGCCGTCGCGGCTGCGCACGCGGTGGGGGCGGTGTATGTCGAGTCGGACTGCCACCTGACCGCCGACGGCACGGTCGTCCTGTTCCACGACGATGACCTCTCGCGCGTCACGGGCGACCCTCGCACAGTGGCACAGGTGACGGCGCAGGAGCTCGAGTCGCTGATGGCCTCGCGCGGGGGGCTCATCACCCTCGCGCAGGCGCTCGAGTCCTTCCCGACCGTGCGCTTCAACCTCGACGTGAAGGCGAAGGATGCCGCGGACGAGGTCGGCCGCATCGTGGCACCGCACGCCCGCCGCGTGCTCCTGACGAGCTTCTCGGACGAGCGCCGCCGCGCCGCTCTCGCCGCGGTGGAGCGCGCCGGCCGCGGCGTGCGCCCGGCGACGTCCGCCGGAAGCGCCACGATCGCGCGCGTGCTCAGCGCACTCGCGGCGCGCTCGTCGCGCCTCGTCCGGCGCGCGCTGGCGGGTGTCGACGCGCTTCAGGTGCCTGAAAGACGCGGACGACTGCGCATCGTGACGCCCCGCCTGATCGCCGCCGCGCACCGCAACGATGTCGAGGTCCACGTCTGGACGGTGAACGCTCCCGACGATATGCGACGCCTCATCGCAATGGGCGTGGACGGCCTGGTCACCGACCGCGCGGACGTCGCGCTCGACGTCCTCCATGGCGACGGCCCGGCTTCCGGTCATCGCTGATCGCGCCGCCCTGAGCATCGTCTGTGAATGACCTCGCAGGAGGCTCGGTTCGGATGATCCGCCCAGGTCTCAGCGCTATACCTATACAGCGACGAGAGGACCACACAATGGCAGACCGCAGCCTGCGCGGCATTCGACTCGGCGCCCAGAGCCTACAGAGCGAAGAGGGCGTCGTGTTCCATGAACGCGCACAACACATCTACCGGTGCACCGCATGCGCGCGTGACACCACCATGACATTCGCAGCCGACGCCGAGGTCCCCGAGGCCTGGGAGTGCCGCACCTGCGGCGCCGAGGCCCTGCTGCGCATCGGCGACGGCACCGCGACCGTCGATCACAGCGAGGACAAGATCCCGCGCACCCACTGGGACATGCTCCTGGAGCGCCGGACGATCCCCGAGCTCGAAGAGCTCCTCGAGGAGCGTCTCGCCTACGTCCGCGCCCGCCGCGGCGCCGGCGAGGACGTCACCGTCGGCAAGCTCAGCGCCTGACCCTCAGTCCGCGACGCCGGCCCCTTCGGGGGCCGGCGTTTTCGCGTCGCGTCGACGCATGACGGCGACCGTGATGCCCAGCGCCGTCAGCGCGACGATGCTTCCCCATCCGAGGATCATCTTCACCCACTCCCCCGCGATGACCGCAGGGGTCAGGCCGGTTCGCAGCGGCACATCCGTGAGCATGTGCCCCGCCTCGTCGGCGGGCAAGCCGATCATCGTCGTCCCGTCCGGGGCGATCACCTGACTCGTGCCCACCGTCGACAGGTTGACCACCGCGCGCCCGGTCTCTATCGCCCGCATCCGGGCGAAGGCGAGCTGCTGGAGGTTCTCGTCGGTCCCGCGGAAGTCCGCGTTGTTGGTCTGGAACATGTAGATCTGCGCGCCGTCGTTTGCGCCGTCCCAGATGACGTCGTCGTAGATGACGTCGAAGCAGATCGCGAGACCGACCCCGACCCCGTCGAGGTCGAAGAACGGCCGCGCGGTGCCGGGTGAGTACTCACGCTGGATGAGGCCGATCAATTCCGGCGCGAACGGCTCGAAGAACGCCCGGTCGGGCACGTACTCGCCGAACGGGACCGGATGCCGCTTGTCATACGTCTGCACCGCCCCCTCGCCCGCTTTCCACAGCAGCGACGAATTGAACTACTCGTCACCGCGCGCGGTCACCGCGCTGACGATCAGCGGCGCGTCGATCCGCTCGGACAGGGCATCAAGGACCGCTGCCGTCGAGGCGTCCGCGGTCGGATCGGAATCGATGCCGCCCTCCGGCCAGAGCAGCACGTCCATGTCCTCGCCGAGCAGCGGAGCAGTCGCCTCCAGCTGTGCCTGCATCACTGCGTTGGGGGTGGTGCGTTCGTCGAAGTAGCCGGCAGGTCCGTTGCCCTGCACCGCGCCGACCCGCAGCGTACCGGCCGCACTGGTCGGGAACTGCGGTACGAAGATGAGCAGCAGGGCGACGATGACCGTCGGCAGCGCCGTCAGCGGGCTGCGGAACCGGGCGATGCGCACGTACTCGATCGCCGCAGCGCACAGGAGCACCATGAGGAACGTCAGGCCCGAGACGCCCACCCACGACGCCAGGTGGGCGAGCGGGCTGCTCGCCTGGGTGATGCCGATCCGCCCCCACGGGTACCCTCCGTACGGCCATGAGCCCACGATCTGCTCGCGGAGCGTCCACAGGCCCGCGACCAGCAGCGGCAGCAGCGTGAGCCGCGCGAACCGACCCAGGCAGTACGCGCGGCATCCAGCGATAGGCGAGCGTGATCGGGATCGCCCCGGCCGCCGTGATCACGGCCTCGAGCATCGAGAGGGCGACCCACGGCACCGGCCCCAGATAGCGTGCGGTGAAGAAGAGGTTCACGAAGAAGAACGACGCTCCGAAGGCGAAGCCCACCAGCAGGGACGCCCAGACGCTTCGCCCGACCAGGGCGACGAGGGCCAGCACCACTGCGGGGAAGGCCATCGGCCACCAGGCGAGAGCCGGGAAGGCGAGCGTGAGGATGAGCCCGCCGGCAATGGACGCGAGGACCGCGGCCCACAGGGGCAGGATCGGTCGCGGAGGCGCGGCGAGGGGCACCGGTTACACGCTCCTGACGCCACTATTGGGGCTCCGCCCCACACCCCCGGCTCGCTGACGCACGCCCCTAAGCGGGCTCAGACCGAGCTGTATGCGACGATGCCGCGCCGGACGGCATCCAGCGCCTTACGTGCTGTCGTCGCGAGCGGCGCGTCGGCCACGAGCGAGAGCTGGTCGAGGAGGTCGATCGTCTGCTTGGCCCACCGGACGAAGTCCCCGGCCGCCATATCGGCCTCGATGAGCACGCGGTCGAGCGGGACGCCGCGCGCCCAGGAGTGCATGGCCTGCGCGAGTCCCGTCGCGACGGCCTCGGTGCCGGGCAGGTGATGGTCCTGCTCGAGGTCCTCGAGGCGCTGCCAGAGATCCTCGGTGGCCGACAGGGCCGTGCGGAAAGTGCCCCGCGGCAGTCCCCGCTCACCCGGCGCCGCGTCGTCCCGCCGCGGCTCGTAGACGAGACAGCACGCGAGCGTCGCGAGGGACGCGGCATCCAGGTCCTTCCAGATCCCGCTGCGCAGGGATTCCGCGACGAGGAGATCGCGTTCGCCGTAGATGCGTCTCATCGTGCGCCCCGCCGGGGTGAGCACGGTGGCGCCGTCCGAGGTGATCGCGACGTAGTCGAGTTCGGCGAGCACGTCCACGACGCGGTCGAAGATGCGGGCGACCGTGCCTGTGCGGGTCTCGATCTGCTGGCGCAGCTTGTCGACCGTGCGCTTGAGCTTCCAGTACCGCTCCGCCCAGCGTGCGTGGTGCTCACGGTCGGGGCACTGATGACACGGATGCCGCTGCATGCGTCGACGGAGACCGCCGATCTCGCGCTGCCGGGCCTCGCGGGCGCCGCGGGAGGCGGTCGCGTCCTTGCGGTTGAGCTTCTCCGCGTCGCTCAGATCGCGGCGGATCGCGGAGTACTCCGTGAAGTCCCCGCGATCGCACGTCATGGCCTTCGCATACCCGGCGAGGGTCTCCTCCGACTCGCGCACCTGGCGGGCGAGGCCCACCACCGCTCGGTCGGCCTGGAACTGGGCGAACGACGACTCGAGGATCTCGCGCGCCTTCGCACGGCCGAACTGGTCGATGAGGTTCACCGCCATGTTGTAGGTCGGGCGGAAGCTGGAGTTGAGCGGGTAGGTGCGCCGGGACGCCAGCGCCGCGACCTGCTGGGGATCGAGGCCCTCGGTCCACTGGATCACCGCGTGGCCCTCGACGTCGATGCCGCGGCGTCCGGCGCGTCCGGTGAGCTGCGTGTACTCCCCCGAGGTGATCGCGACGCGCGCCTCGCCGTTGAACTTCTCGAGCTTCTCGAGCACGACCGTCCGGGCGGGCATGTTGATGCCGAGTGCCAGCGTCTCGGTCGCGAACACCACTCTGACGAGCTTGCGCTGGAAGAGATCCTCGACGACCTCCTTGAACGCGGGCAGCAACCCGGCGTGGTGTGAGGCGACGCCACGCTCGAGGTTGTCGAGCCACTCCCAGTAGCCCAGCACCGCGAGGTCCTCGTCCAGCAGGGTGCGCGTTCGCTCGTCGACGATCGCACGGATCTCCGCCCGCTCCTCGGGGGTCGTCAGACGCACGCCCGAGCGCCGGACCTGCTGCACTGCCGCGTCGCACCCGACTCGGCTGAAGATGAAGAAGATCGCCGGCAGGAGGTTCGCACGCTGGAGCAGCTTCACGACGTCCGGGCGATCGATCCGCTCGATGCGCTGCACGTTCGCCGATCGCACCGGCCGCTGACCGCCCTTCTGCGGTCGTCGTGCCCCGCCCTGATACCGCCCGCCGCCCTCGTACCGACCGCCGTTCTGGGCCGAACTGCTGCGCATCGACTGCGCTCGTCGGTTGTTCTCGAAGTTCGGCCCCTTGAACGACCGGATGCGCATGAGCTCCTGGTTCACCTGGGCCGTCGCGATCCCGGCACGGTCGTCGAAGAGCGGAAGGAGATCGCCGCGCACGAGGACGTGCTGCTCGAGCGGCACCGGCCGGATCTCGGAGACGATCACCTCGGTGTCGCCGCGGACGGTGTCGAGCCAGTCGCCGAACTCCTCCGCGTTCGAGACGGTGGCGCTCAGCGAGATCAGGCGGACCGCAGGAGGCAGATGGATGATGATCTCCTCCCACACGGCGCCCCGGAACCGGTCGGCGAGGTAGTGCACCTCGTCCATCACGACGTACTTCAGGCCGCGCAGCGCCGAAGAGTCGGCGTAGAGCATGTTGCGCAGGACCTCAGTGGTCATGACGACGATCCGCGCGTTCCCATTGATGTTGGTGTCGCCGGTCAGCAGCCCCACCTCGTCTGCGCCGTATACGTCCTGGAGCTCGCGGAACTTCTGGTTCGACAGAGCCTTGATGGGGGTGGTGTAGAAGGCTTTGTCTCCGCGCCCGTCGAACGCCGGTTCGCGCATCGCGAGGTGGATCGCGAACTCGCCGACGATGGTCTTGCCCGCGCCGGTGGGCGCTGCGACCAGCACGCTGCGGCCGTCCTCGAGCGCGTGGCATCCCGCGACCTGGAAGGGATCGAGTTCGAAGCGCTGGGATGCCGCGAACTGAGTCGTGATGGGATGAGTGCGGTCCTGCGAAGCCCGGGCGTATCGTTGCGCCGGACTCGGGTCCGTCACGCGATGGCCTCGGGCGGAAGGATCATCGCGGCGCGCTTCGCACGCCGTCGGTCGAAGAGCATCGAGACCGCCGCTGCAGCGAAGAAGAGCACCACCAGCATTCCGGCGAGCATCAGCATGCTCACCACGTCGGCAGCGGGTGTGGCGACCGCGGAGAAGACGACCGCGACGAGCACGGCCACACGCCAGCCCTTCACGATGGCACGGCCGCTCATGACGCCCGCGAGGTTGAGGGCCACCAGGAACACCGGCAGCACGAATGAGACGCCGACGACGATCAGCAGTTTGAAGACGAAGTCGTAGTAGTACGACGCGTCGAAGAACGAAGCGCCGCCGTCGGGGACGAAGCTCGTCATCAGCTCGACGATGTGCGGCATCACGACCAGGCCGACGTAGCAGCCGGCGAAGAACAGCGGCACGGCGGCCGCGACGAAGCCGACCGTGTACTTGATCTCCTTACGCGTCAGCCCGGGCATGACGAACGCCCAGATCTGCCACAGCCACACCGGTGCGGAGATGAGGATGCCGATCGCGAACGACATGCGCAGCCGCAGGTCGAAGGCGCCGGTGACCGTGCTGAACATCAGCTCGACCTTGGCCGATTCGCCTTCGTCCTCGGCGATCTGCCTGATCGGCTCGGTGATCAGCCAGATGACCGCATCGGTGATGAAGAACGCGACGACCATGCCCACGATGAGGGCGAGGGCTGCGATGAGAATTCGCTTGCGGAACTCGACCAGGTGCTGGCCGAGCGACATGCGCTTGTCTCGCCGGGGTTCGCCTGGGTCGGCGATGCGCGGCGGTCCTGCTGTGGCCACGCGCAGGTCAGGGCTTGGTATCAGAGGCCCCGCTCGCGTCGGCGGTGGTCTGGCTGACCGACTCATCGCCTGCGGGGGTTGCGACCGACTCCGTCTTGCCCGCGGCCGGATCCTCTTCCTTCATTGCCTTCATCTCGCCTTTGAAGACGCGGGCGGACTGGCCCATGCTCTTGGCGAGTGCAGGAAGCTTCGCGGCACCGAACAGCAGGAGGATGACCGCGAGGATAATCAGGAAGTGCCATCCTGTGAGACCTTGCAACATGTCGAGTCCTTCCGGTTCGTCGTTCAAGTGTAGCCCGCGGAGAAGGACGTGGCCGACTCTCCCGGGATAGTCCAAGGCACCTCAACGGTACTGCACGAGACCCGATTCCGCCCACGCTGCGGCCGCCCGGCGCGCAGACTCCGGCTCGATGATCTCCACGGCACCGGCGCGGCGCGCCGCGAGACGGCGGAGGCTGTGCTCGTCGGCGATGTGCATGGTCGCCGTCGAGACGCCGTCGACCGTGTCGACCGTCGCGCGGTCGAGGTACTCGCCCAGCAGCGGGGCGACAGATTCGGGGAACCGGATGCGGGCGACGATGTCGCCGGTGCCCGACTCGAACCATCCCGGCACGGGATCCTCGCCGTGCTCGATCGCGATGTCGGTGAGCTCCAGATCGCTGACCCGCTCCAGATGGAACGTGCGCATCGCCTGACGCAGATGACACCAGCCCTGCAGGTACCACTCGCCGGTGGCGATGAGCACCTTGACCGGGTCGACCGTGCGCGTGGTGGGGGCGGCATCCGGCGCCTTGTAGGTGAACGAGACCGCCACTCCGCGCTGCAGTGCCTCCGCGACCGCGTTGCGGACGGCGTCGACCGGGCCGGGTGCGAGGATCACGTCGGCCGGAGTGCTGGAGGCACCGCGAGCGAGCTTGGCCAGCAGGCCGGCGAACAGCTCGGTGTCGCCGACGCCCGGAATCGCCCGGGCCAGCTGGAGCCCGCTCAGCAGCGCGGCCGCCTCCCGGGCGGTCAGCTTCGGCGCCCGTTCCAGCCCCACGGAGTTGGTGATGACGATGATGTCGCGCTCGTCGAGCAGGTCCCAGTCGATGTCGAACAGGTCGTTGGCCATCTGCCAGTAGCCGCCGTCGCCGGGCAGGCCGATCACCGTGAGCGTCTCGACCATGGCGCGCATCTGCGCGGGGGTCACGTCGAACTCGTCGGCCGCCTCGGCGATCGACACCTCGCCCTTGCCGATCAGATACGGCACGAGCTGGAGCATCAGCGCCGCCCGGTCGGTGGCGATCAGCGGCTTGCGCGCGGTCATGCGATCCCTCCGTGGATGGCGCGGGTCGCCTCGAGGCGCTGGATGACCTGCTCGCGCAGCTCGGCGGGCTCCACCACCCTGACCTCCGGCCCGTACGAGGCCAGCTCGCCCGCGAAGACGTGGATGTCGACGAACGGCACGTGGATGCCCTGGTCTGCGGGATGGGCGCGCCGGCTGAGACGAAGTGCGGCCTCGGTGCCGGGATTCACCTCGAGCAATGCCTGGTTGCGCGCGGCGACGTCCTCCAGGCCCGCGAGCGCGCGCTCCCCCGCACCTTCGCGCAGCGCGGGATCGAACGCGTCGCGGGTTACCGTGACCTCATCGACGATGCGAGAGAGCAGGAACGTGCGATCGGCCGCGGCGTCGAGGTCGATGCCGAAGACGTGCCAGCGTCCCTCGTACTCGACGAGGGCCAGCGGCTGGATGCGCCGTGTGCGCGGCGCTGCTTCGCCGGGCTTGAGGTAGCCGAACGTGACGACGCGGGACTGCTCGATCGCCTGCTGGAGCGCGGCGAACGACGGCTCACGCAGGCTGACGCGCGGCGAGTAGCCGATGATCGGCTCATCCACCGAGATGCCGAGGGCCCGGATCTTCCGCAGCCCGCTGCGCGCATCCGACGACATCGAGCTCTCGCTCCACACCGCGCCGGCCAGATTGAGCAGCGCCACCTCCGCGGAGGTGAAGACGATGTCCTCCGGGAGTTCGTACTCGGCCGTGGGAACGCGGTAGCGCGCTTC
The DNA here is from genome assembly GCA_963713325.1 of uncultured Actinomycetota bacterium. Classification (GTDB taxonomy): domain Bacteria; phylum Actinomycetota; class Actinomycetes; order Actinomycetales; family Microbacteriaceae; genus Microbacterium. Next base: position 275,861 of record CAVQLL010000009.1, on the reverse strand, counting down.
GCGCAGATCGTCGGGGTCTGCCCAGTCGCCGATCGTCTCGATCGGCACGCCCAGGCGCCGGAGACTCTCCTTGTCGCGCTCGAACATCTTCTCGAGAGCGTCCTTGGACGCTCCCGCCTCGGACTGCTCGCGATACCCGGAGACCGAGGTGAGGATCGTGTCCTTGGTCAGTCCCTGCTCGGTCGCCACGAGGGCGACGACGAGGTTGACGAGGCGCTCCTCAGGCGGGTTCTTCGCAGAAGCGTTCGCTGGCACGACCCTTATCCTAGGCCGCGCAGGATGCCGCAACCTGTGCCGCGGACGCGGTCTAATGCCTCACCCCCGTCAGGGCGCGGCGGCCTGATCCAGCCCGAGGATGTCGACCACGAAGACGAGGGTCGAATCGGCGGGGATCGGGCCCTGCTCCTGATCGCCGTAGCCCTCGTCGGGCGGAATGACGATCATCACCTGGGAGCCGACCGTCTGGCCGGTCAGCGCCTCGGCGAAGCCGGGGAGCATCGATTCGAGTGTGACGGACTGCGGACCCGTGTCCCAAGTCGTCTCGAACACGGTCTGGTCGGCCCAGGTCAGCCCCGTGTAGTGGACGCGCACGGGGTCGTCGCCGGTCACGACCGGTCCGTCGCCCCTCTTGATCGTCTGGACGGTGAGGTCAGTGGGCGGCTCGGTCTCGGGCACGATGATCCCAGGTCGTCCGTCGGGAGCGCGGACGACGGTGGGCAGCCCGGTGCCGACGTTGTACTGATTGACGCCGTCCGCCTTCGGGAGGTAGACCTTGCGGACGTCGACCACGGCGACGGCGGACTCGTCATCTCCGAGCCCGATGCTCTCGGCCGTCCGCGCCTCGATGTCGCCGGGCGCGAGCGCGATCAGGACACGGGAGCCCTCGGTCGCGCAATGCAGAGCCTGCTCGAACGCGGGGATGACGTCGCCCCACTGCGACACCGATGTGACACGGGACAGATCGCCGTCGTACCCCTCGGTCACCAGGTTCTCGCCGCTCTCGCCGCTCGTGATGCCGATGTCCAGCACGACGAGCTGCTCGTCGACGCTGATCGGGGTTCCCTCGCCCTTCACGTCGTCGACGAACACGGTCTTCGTCGTGACGAACGGGGTGTAAAGCTCGACCTCGGGAGCCTCGTCGGAGGGACCCGACACCGTGATCAGGTCGGTCACCGCCGGATCGGAGCCGTCGGGGCGGGAGCACGCCTGCGTGCCGGGCAGCGAACAGCCGACCAGTCCGACGGAGAGGAGTCCGAGGACCGCGAGGGAAGCGGGGATCTTGCGCACCGGAACAGTCTAGGCGGCAACTCGAGCCGCGCTCGGCGCTACTCCACGGTCGTTTCGGTGCCCTGTGCGGCCCGCCTCGCGCCATCGGCGGCGCGCTCGGCCTCGCGCACCCTCTTGCGGAGGTTCTTGTCGGTGATCTGGCGATCGCCGACGGCCCCCGGGGTCCACAGCTCGACGTCCTCGTCGCCGTAGCTGGACTTCGACGCGCGTCGCCGCTGCTCTGGCGGAACGGCGCCCGGAGCGAGGCGCCGCGCCCACACGAGGAACCCGGTGTGCGCGACCATGCGGTGGTCGGGGCGAACCGCCAGGCCCTCCACGTGCCAGCCGCGGACCATCGTCTCGTTCGCGTCCGGCTCGGTGAACAGCCCCGTTGCGCGGATGTACTCCGCGACGCGGCTGAGCTGAGTCGCCGTGGCCACGTAGCAGAGCACCACACCGCCTGGGGTGAGCGCATCGGCGACGACGTCGATGCACTCCCACGGTGCCAGCATGTCCAGAACGACCCGATCGACGGATGCCGCGGCCACCGTGTCCGGCAGCTCGGCGACCAGGTCGCCGACCACGACACTCCAGTTCTCGGGCACGCCACCCAGGAACGTCTCGACGTTCGCTCGCGCGACATCGGCGAACTCGGCACGCCGCTCGAACGACACGAGACGCCCGTCGCCTCCGATCGCCCGCAGGAGCGACAGCGCGAGCGCCCCCGAGCCCACGCCGGCCTCGACGACGACGCTGCCCGGGAACACGTCTGCCTGTGCGACGATCTGCGCGGCATCCTTCGGATACACGATGGCCGCGCCGCGGGGCATCGACATGACGAAATCGCGCAGCAGCGGGCGCAGTGCCAGGTACTCGTGGCCGCCGCTGTTCGAGACGACCGACCCGTCGGGCTGGCCGATCAGGGCGGTGTGCCGAAGGACGCCGTGGTGCGTGTGCAGCTCGCCGTCCCTCGCGGAGGGTGATCGTGTGCAGACGACCCTTGGGGCCGGTCAGCTGCACGCGGTCGCCGATGCGGAACGGACCGCTCGGGCGTTCGACGGTCATCGGGTCTCTCCTCGGGCTGCCCCGAGGCCGGCATGGCGTCGCACGTGCGCCGCATGGAACTGCGCGACGTCTGAGGCGGTGCGCCCCTCGAGCGTCGTCCACACCGTGTGCGCGCCGGCGCCGGCGATCGAGACCATCAGCGGCACGCCGATAACCGCCGCGCCTGAGGCGACGGCCGAGCGCAGTCCGTTCGGCGAGTCCTCGATCGCGACCGTGTCGCGGGGCTCCACTCCGAGCGCCGCGCACGCCTGCAGGTAGGGATCCGGGAAGGGCTTCGGCCGCGTCGAGTCGTCGCCGGCGATCACCACGTCGAACGCCTCGAAGTCCATGAGGTCGACGACGGTCTGCGCCATGCGGCGCAGCGACATCGTGACCAGGCCCGTCTTCACGCCCGCCTCGCGGAGACCTGCGAGCAGCTCCTGCGCTCCCGGGCGGAACGGCACGCCTTTCGTGGACAGCTGCACCATCACGTCGTCCGTCAGGTGATCCACGATGTCGTGGATGCCCATCCGAACTCCGGCGTCCTGGAAGATGCGGGCCGAGTCCTCGAGACCGAGTCCGACCAGGCGCAGAGCCTGCTCGTGCGACCACGTTCCGCCGAAGCGCTCGACCAGCACGGTCTCCGCCGCCATCCAGTAGGGCTCGGTGTCCACGAGCGTCCCATCCATGTCCCACAGGACGGCCGTCAGGGTGCTCTCGCTCACTGCTCCATGTTAGTCGCGCGGTCCTGGGGCCCCTGTCGCGGTCCGGGCGCGGTCGGGGCTCGCCGCGCCGGGCCACCCGTCATCCCAGCGCGGAGCCTATTCTGGATGCACCCCGCAGATGCGGGGTCGAGGAGGTCGTGTGGACGGACTGGGACGCAAGGTGCTCGTCGCCGCGTTCGACGGATGGAACGACGCGGGCGAAGCGGCATCCGCCGCCGTGTCGCATCTGCGCGAGATCGGCGTGTACGAGCCGGTCTTCTCCGTCGACCCGGAACTGTACTTCGACTACCAGTACACGCGCCCGCAGATCGCGATCGACGGCGACGGCAGCCGGATGCTCCGCTGGCCCGAGGCGACGATCCTCAAGCCCGTGAAGTCCACTCGGAGCACCCAGCTCTGGCTGCTCACCGGTGTCGAGCCCGCACGCGCGTGGCAGGCGTTCGCGAACGAGTTCGTGGACGTCGCCCTCCGAGAGGACATCACGGGTTTCGTCGCACTCGGTTCGATGATGTCGGATGTGCCCCACACCCGGCCGATCTCGATCTTCGCGGGCAGTGAGAGCGAGCAGGTCCGCACCACGCTCGACCTGGAGCGGAGCACCTACGAAGGTCCGGTCGGGATCCTCAGTGTGCTCTCTCACGCAGCGGATGCCGCCGGCATCCCCTCCGCCAGCCTGTGGGCCAGCGTGCCTCACTACGTCGCCGGCCACACGCCGTCGCCGAAGGCGACGCTTGCGCTCCTGGACCGGCTGGAGGATCTGACGGGAGCGCCGGTCCCGCGCGGAGACCTCGCGACCGAGTCCGCCGCGTGGGAGGCCTCGATCGACGCGGCAGCGGCCGACGACGAGGAGATGACCGAGTACATCCGCCAGCTCGAGCGCACCCGAGACACGTGGGACTCCCCTGAGGCGTCCGGCGACGCGATCGCGCAGGAGTTCGAGAAGTACCTGCGACGCGGCGGAGGCGGAGGCGACGGCCCGACCAAGCCGGGCCGCGACGAACCGCGCCGCTAGCTGTGCCGCCTCAGTACGGCTGGATCGCACCCGTGCTCAGCAGGACCAGCAGCAGGCTGCCCAGCGCCACGCGGTAGATCACGAACGGCAGGAAGCTGTGCTTGGAGATCCAGCTCATGAAGAACGCGATCACGCCGAGCGCCACGAAGAACGCGACGACCGTGGCGATCGCGGTCTCCCCGAGCGTGAAGACGCCGGGCTCGTCCCAGCTCTTGAACAGCTGGTAGAAGCCGCTGCCGAAAACCGCGGGGATCGCGAGCAGGAACGCGTATCGCGCCGCGGCGGAACGCTCGTAGCCCATGAAGAGACCGGCGGTGATCGTTCCTCCCGAGCGTGACACCCCGGGGATGAGAGCCAGAGCCTGCGCGAAGCCGTAGATGATGCCGTGCGGGATGGTGATGTCCTTCAGCTGACGCTTCTTCGCACCGACGTGGTCGGCGATCCCGAGCAGCACCCCGAAGAAGATGAGCATCCCGGCGATGAGCCAGAGCGACCGGAACGTCGTCTCGATCTGGTCCTGGAACAGCAGCCCGAGCACGACGATCGGGATGCTTCCGATGATGATCAGCCATCCCATGCGCGCGTCCGGGTCGTTGCGCGGGATCTTGCCGAACAGCGCCTGGAACCATCGCGTGATGATGCGCACGATGTCCCGCCAGAAGAACAGGACGACCGCCGCCTCCGTTCCGATCTGCGTGATCGCCGTGAACGCCGCGCCCGGGTCCTGCGCGCCCGGCAGGAACTCGCCGAGGATGCGCAGATGAGCACTGGATGAGATCGGCAGGAACTCGGTCAGTCCCTGGACGAGGCCGAGGATGATCGCCTCCAGAAGCATGGGCGCCTTTCGTGCTGCGGGATCGAGCGTCGAGGTGTGTGCGGGATCAGTACGTGCGGAGCAGGTCGGTCAGCACGCGCTGCCCGAATACCAGCGCATCGAGCGGAACGCGCTCGTCGACGCCGTGGAACATCCCGGTGAAGTCGAGGTCGGCGGGCAGCCGCAGGGGTGCGAATCCATAGCCCTCGATGCCCAGCGCCGCCAGCGCCTTGTTGTCTGTACCGCCGCCCATCAGATACGGGATGACGGGAACGCCGGGGTCGGCGCGTCCGAGAGCGGCCACCATCGCGTCCACCAGGTCGCCGTCGAACGGCACCTCCAGACCGATGTCGCGCACGACGATCTCGACCTCGATGTCGTCGCCGACGATCCGGCGGATGTCTTCCAGGGCGGCATCCTCCGTGCCCGGAAGCGTGCGCACATCGATCAGCGCTTCGGCGGCATCCGGGATCACGTTGTGCTTGTATCCGGCGGCAAGGCCGGTCGGGTTCGTCGTGGTCCGCAGCGTAGAGCGGATGAAGCCCGCGGCCGGACCGGTCGCCATCGCGAGCGCGTCGGGCTCTGCTTGGTCCGATCCGGTGAGGTCGCTCAGTCCCGCCAGCATGGCCTCCGACGTCTTGGTCAGCTGGATCGGCCATTCGGTGCGGCCGAGGGCGACGACGGCCTCTGCAAGGCGCGTGACGGCATTGTCGGGGTGGACACGACTGCCGTGCCCCGCGCTCCCTCGCGCACGGAGCCGGATCCAGATGAGACCCTTCTCCCCCACCTGCAGGAGATAGGCCCTGCGGTCGCCGACGGCGATCGAGTAGCCGCCGACTTCGCTGATCGCCTCGGTCGCGCCCTCGAACCACTCGGGGTGGTTCGTCACAACGAGGTGCGAGCCCTCGATTCCGCCGGCCTCCTCATCCGCGAAGAACACCAGGATGAGGTCGCGCTCGGGCTGCTGACCAGACCGCAGGATGTCGGCGACCGACGTGAGGATCATGGCGTCCATGTCCTTCATGTCGACCGCGCCGCGACCCCACAGCATGCCGTCGCGGATCTCGCCCGCGAACGGGTCCACCGACCAGTCCTCCGCCATCGCAGGCACGACATCGAGGTGACCGTGCAGAACCAGCGCCGGCTTTTCCGGGTTGCGGCCGCGCACCCGCGCCATGACGTTGGTGCGGTACGGGATCGGCTCGTAGTACTCGGGCTCCAGGCCCAGCGACTCGAGGTACGCGCCCACGTATTCGGCCGCTTCGCGCTCGCCCTCGGCCTTGCCGCCGCCCCAGTTTGACGTGTCGAACCGGATCAGATCACGAGCGATGCGGACCACCTCGGGAAGCTCGGGGCCGGTCGTAGACATGCCGACTAACCTACCTGCGACGATAGGACGCTCGTGAAACGGGCCGGTCACAGGCGTTGGTCGCCGGTGATGGACAGTGTTCGGAAATTGTCATGTCAATGCGATGCCATCGGCGGGCTATGTCGTGATCTGCGCCCTTCCACTACGGTGAGGCCATGACTACGACCCCTCCCGTGTCGCCGGGCAACGAGGGTCCGGTACCGCACGAAAACTCAAGGAGAGATGCCGGGTGGACGGCGCTCGTGCACGTCATACTGCTCATTTTCCTGGGCGTCATGATCCTTGTCGGCGGCGCAATCGTCTCGATCATGAGTGCGGGCTGTTCCATCCCCGGCTGCGAAGGACGGTTTGCGCTCGCTCAAACCGTCTTGGTTTTGACGCTACTTGGTGTGTTCGTTCTCTCCGTTGTCGTGAGCATCATCCGGCTTGTGCAGGGCAGAAGCGCTGTTTACGTGCCGGTCGTTGCCGGGATGGTGATGTTGGTTTGCGTAGCAGTCGCTAGCGCGATCGCGTGGTTCGCCGCGTACATCCCCTAGTGCGCGCGAGGAGGAACTTTGTCCCCACCGCCCAGTCAGGTTCGCGCCAACCCCTCCCTACGAAATGACGAAGGCCCCCCTGCCGGGGGGCCTTCGTCATTCTGTGCGCGAGGGGGGACTTGAACCCCCACGCCCGTTAAAGGGCACTAGCACCTCAAGCTAGCGCGTCTACCTATTCCGCCACCCGCGCATGGGTGTGGTTGTCGCCAACCGAAGATCGACATTATCACGTTCGCACCCTCAGCCAGAAACCCGGACCCTCACCCGAGAGACACTCCGAACAGCCATCCGAGCGCGTAGGTGACGGCCGCGGCGCCGTAGCCGATGAGCAGCTGACGCACCGCACGACGCAGCGGCGGACCGCCCGAGAGGAGTCCGACCATCGCGCCCGTCGCCATCAGCGCGATGCCCACGAGAACCAGTGCGGTGACGACCGCCGCAAGTCCCGACAGGCCGAAGATCCAGGGCAGCACCGGGATGATCGCGCCCGAGGCGAAGAACAGGAAACTCGACAGCGCCGCGCTCCAGGCCCCTCCCACGAGCTCGTGGTCGGACGGCGCATCAAGGGGGCCGCCGTGCGGCTTCGAGCCGGTCTGCGCCGCGCTGACGACCGCCCGCGCGCGTTCGAGCGCCTCCGGCAGCGGCATCCCGCGCGTGCGGTAGACGAGCGCCAGCTCGTTCGCATCCAGATCCAGGTGCGGAAGCGCATCGTCGGCGTAATCGTTCGGCTCGGTCGCCGCGAGCAGCTCGCGCTGTGAACGGACCGACACGAACTCCCCGGCGCCCATCGACAGCGCCCCCGCCAGGAGCCCGGCAATCCCGCTGAACAGAACGAACTGCGGGGCGACGCCGGTGGCGCCGATTCCCATGACCAGGGCGAGGTTCGAGACCAGCCCGTCGTTGGCGCCGAACACGGCGGCCCGAAAGGTGCCCGACAGGCGCCGTCGCCCGCGCGCTGCGAGTCCGCGCACGACCTCGTGATGGATCTTCTCGTCTGCCGCCATCGCAGGGGTCGCGAACGGCTCCGTCTCGTAGGGCGAGCGCCCTTCCGCGTTCTGGGCCAGCGCGAGGACGAAGATCGAGCCGAATCGCTTCGCCATCCAGCCGAGCACGCGCGTGCGCGGGTCGGGCCGCGGGAGGCGTGCGGGCTCTCCCCCGAGCATGCCCAGCCAGTGGGCCTCGTGGCGACCCTCCGCGGCGGCGAGGGCCGTCAGGATGTCGCGCTCCTCGCCGTCCCGCCGGGCGGCGAGTTCTCGATAGACCCGCGCCTCGGCGCGCTCGTCCACCAGGTATTGGGCCCAGCGACGACGGTCACGACTCGTGGGTTCTGCGGGCGCGCTCAATGAAGCCTCCGGGGCGGCGGTGCGGGGACGATCCCACGCTAGCCAGGGCCGCGCTGAGGACCCGCGTCCAGACGCGGATTGCCAGCATTTCGGGTCTCCGAACCACCCTCCGGACGAGGCGGAACCCCGAGAGCCGGCCCGGAGTCGGAGACACCTCCGGTCGGAGTGATTGCGCGGTCGAGCCGCCGCTTACGACCGGACGCGCGCGCGCAGCACGTCGATTCGTGCCTGCAGCTGTGCGACGGTCGCGTGCGAGACGGCCGGACCGCCGCACACCCGACGCAGCTCGGCGTGCACCATTCCGTGCGGCTCGCCGGTCTGGCGCGCGTAGAGGCCGACCAGGCTGTTCAGAAGCTGTCGCTGCTCCTTCAGCGTGCGATGCAGCGCCTGCGGCGGCACAGGTTCACCGGTGCCCTCGCGCGCCTCCCGCGCGCGCCGGTGCCGGCTCTGCCGCGCATGCCTCTGCTGGAGCAGCTCGTGCACGTGCTCGGGTTCGAGAAGCCCCGGCAGGCCCAGGAACTCCTCCTCCTCGGGCGTCCCCGGCACGGCGAGCTGTCCGAACTCGCGGCCTTCGTAGAGCACGCGGTCGAAATGGGCGACGGATCCCAGCGCCTGGTACGTGTACTCGTAGGTCAGGGCGTCGGATGCCGATTCCTCGCGCTGGGCGGCATCCATCGCGTCCTCGTCGAGGGCCCATTCGCCGTCGCCGATGACGTCGCGGTCGAGCGCGTGATCGCGCTGGCGCTCCATCTCGCCCGCCAACGCCATCAGCTGCGGGACGTGCGGGAGGAAGACGCTGGCGGTCTCGCCGCGACGGCGGGCGCGCACGAACCGGCCGACGGCCTGCGCGAAGAACAGCGGGGTCGCGGCGGACGTCGCGTAGACGCCTACTGCCAGCCGCGGGACATCCACGCCCTCCGACACCATGCGAACGGCGACCATCCACCGGCTCGTGCTCTTGGCGAACGACTCGATCCGAGCGGACGCCTCGGATTCGTCGGAGAGTACGACGGCGGGCTCCTCGCCGGTGAGACCGCGCAGGATCGCCGCGTAGGCGCGTGCGGCGGTCTGGTCGGTCGCGATCACGAGCCCACCGGCATCGGGCACCTGCTCGCGCACTTCGCTCAGGCGGCGATCCGCCGACCGGAGGACCGCGGGAATCCACTCCCCCTCCGGGTCGAGCGCCGTCCGCCACGCCTGCGCGGTGATGTCCTTCGTGTTGTCCTGCCCGAGCTGCGCCTCCATCTCGTCGCCGGTGCGCGTGCGCCAGCGCATCTGTCCGGCGTAGACGAGGAAGATCACCGGACGCACGACGCCGTCCGCGAGTGCGCGCCCGTACCCGTAGCTGTAGTCGGTGCGCGAAAGTCGGATGCCGTGCTCGTCCGGGTGGTATTCGACGAACGGGATAGGCGCCGTGTCGCTGCGGAAAGGGGTTCCCGACAGCAGCAGTCGCCGCGTGGCGCGACCGTAAGCCTCGCGCAGCGCGTCGCCCCAGCTCAGCGCGTCCCCTCCGTGGTGCACCTCGTCGAGGATGACGAGGGTGCGGGCGTCCTCGGTGACGCGCTGGTGCACCGATGCCTTGACCGCCACCTGCGCGTAGGTGACGGCGATTCCGTGGAAGTGCCGAGCGGGTGAGACGTGACGATTGCTGAACGCGGGGTCGAGCCGGATCGAGACGCGTGCCGCGGCATCCGCCCACTGCGTCTTGAGGTGCTCGGTCGGCGCCACGACGACGACGCGGTCGATCACGCGACGGCGCAGGAGTTCGCTTGCGAGTCGCAGTGCGAAGGTCGTCTTGCCGGCACCGGGCGTCGCCGCCGCCAGGAAATCGCGCGGGCCGGAGCCGACCCCGTCGGGGCCCTCGAGACCGAAATACCGGTCGAGCGCTTCGGCCTGCCACGCACGCAGTCGCTCGGCGGTTCCCCACGGCGCGCGCTGCGGGTATGCCGGGGACAGGTGATCCGCGGCCACGCCGCCGATCCGAGACGGCGCTCCGGCGAAACCGCCGATGTGCATGTCGTCGGTGCGGAGGGTCCGATCAGCGGCGCGATCGGCAAGTCGGCGAGGTCGGCGAGGGCGTCGTCCTCCATCACGTGCTCCTCCCCCGTGCCGCCGCCGCCGCACACACAACGAGTGACCACCATAGACGAGCCGGGCGACACAGTCGGCGCGACCCGGCGCAGCGGCGCGATAACCTCGTAACGGTCATTAACCGAGGAAGAGCAATGCCCACCAACGACGATCAGACGCCAGACATCCCGAATCTCGGCCACCATCCGTGGCGGCGCTATGTCGCCCTCGGAGACTCGTTCACGGAGGGGATCGGCGATCCCGAACCCGAATCCCCCGACGGTCACCGCGGCTGGGCCGACCGGGTCGCAGAAGTCCTCTCACAGCAGGTCGACGACTTCGCCTACGCGAACCTCGCCGTGCGCGGCAAGCTCATCGCCCAGATCGTCGCCGGCCAGGTCGATCGCGCGCTCGAGCTCAAACCCGACCTCATCACGTTCTCCGCCGGCGGGAACGACGTCATCCGGCCGGGCACGGATCCCGACGAGATCGCGGCGCAGTTCGAGGACGCCGTCGTGCGGTTGAGCGGCGACGGGGCGACGATCGTCGTCTTCACCGGCATCGACACGAACTTCACGCCGGTGTTCCGCCCGTTCCGCGGGAAGGTCGCCATCTACAACGAGAACATCCGCGCGATCGCCGACCGCTACGACTGCATCGTCGCGGACCAGTGGGCCCTCAAGGAGGTGCAGGACCCGCGCTTCTTCGACATGGACCGACTCCACTACAACGCGCTCGGCCACCACGAAGTCGCCCGGATGGTGCTGCGCGCACTCAACGTCCCCAACGACCTGCTGCCGATGCAGCCCGATCCGCTGCCCGTGCGGAACTGGCGCGAAGCGCGCACCGAGGACTTCGTCTGGGCGCGCACGCACTTCGTGCCGTGGGTGCTGCGTCGCGTGCGACACGAGTCCTCCGGCGACAACCTCATCGCCAAGCGCCCCGAGCCGCTGCCGGTGACGACCCTGGCGCCGCTGAAGGATCCGCTGGCCACGCCGGGCGAGCAGGTCTAGCGCTCCCGCAGCGCCCAGAGTGCGACGGCGCTGGCCGCGGCGACGTTCAGCGAGTCCACGCCACCCGCCATCGGGATCGTGACGATCGTGTCCGCCGCTTGCAGCGCGCGGCGGCTGAGGCCGTCCCCCTCGGCACCGAGGAGCAGCGCCACCCGCTCGGGGCGGCCCGCCGCGAAGTCGTCGAGCGAGACGGCATCGTCGGCCAGCGCAAGCGCCGCGAGGTGGAACCCCGCGCCGGTCAGGATGGCGCGCGCCTTGCCCCATTCGGGCACGCGCGTCCACGGCACCTGGAACACGGTGCCCATGCTCACGCGGACGCTGCGGCGGTACAGCGGATCCGCGCAGCGCGGCGAGATCAGCACGGCGTCGGCGCCGAGCGCCGCAGCACTTCTGAACGCCGCGCCGACGTTCGTGTGGTCCACGATGTCCTCGAGCACGACGACCGTCCGCGCGTCGGCGACGACGTCCTCCACTGAAGCGAGCACGGGGCGGTGCATGGCGGCGAGGGCGCCCCGGTGCACCGCGTAGCCGGTGAGCGACTCCGCGACCTCGGGGGTGACGACGTAGACCGCCGTCTCCGTGTCCGCTTCCAGGAGTTCGGCGACCTCCCGCAGCCACTTCTCCTGCACGAGCACCGACCGCGGACGATGACCGGCACCGAGCGCTCGGCCGATCACCTTCGCCGACTCGGCGATGTACAAACCGCCGTCGGGCTCCAGCACACGTCGGAGCGCGACATCTGTCAGGTCGCGGTAGTCCGCGAGCCGCGGATCCTCTGCATCTGCGACCTCGATGATCCGCACCCGCGCTCCCTCCGGTCGGCGCCGCCGATGAGGCGTCCGGCCGATCTCCACTCTCCCAGGTGACAGGTCATCCGTAACATCCCGGTAAAGCGCGCCGCCTACACTCTGACCACAGGGTGGACCTCGAGGGGGTGATCGCATGACGACCGTGGCCGAGCAGGATGCCCGGACGGCGGAGGCGATCGCCGACGCGGTAGGCGCCCTCGCAGGACGCAGGCTCGCGATCCTCACGGGAGCGGGCATCTCCACCGACTCCGGCATCCCCGACTATCGAGGAAAGGGCGCACCGGTGCGCACGCCGATGACCGTCGAGCAGTTCCTCGCCGACGAGGATGCCCGCCGGCGGTACTGGGTCGGGAGCCACCTCGGGTGGCGCGCCTTCGCCGCCGCCGAGCCCAACCCCGGTCATCGAGCCCTCGCCACGCTCGAGGCACGCGGCGTCGCATCGGGCGTGATCACACAGAACGTCGACGGCCTCCACGTCCGGGCAGGCAGCCGCCGCGTCGTCGAACTGCACGGCACGATGCGGCGCGTCTTCTGCACCCACTGCGGGCAGGTGTTCGACCGGCGCGACCTCGCGCAGCGGGTCGAGACCGACAACCCCTGGATCCAGGTCCCCGAGAACGTCCCCCTCGGCCCAGACGGCGATGTGCTCCCGGAGACCACCACCGGCTTCCTGATTCCCGCATGCACCGTGTGCGGCGGGATGCTCAAGCCGGATGTCGTCTTCTTCGGCGAGTTCATCCCCGCCGAGAAGTTCCGCGAGGCAGAGCAGCTGGTGCGCGGCAGCGACGCCCTGGTGATCGCCGGCTCGTCGCTGGTCGTCAACTCCGGGATCCGCCTCCTCGAGCGCGCCCGTCGGCGACGCCTGCCGATCGTCATCGTGAACCGAGGCGCGACCCGCGCGGACGCCCGCGCGACGGTGAAGGTCGATGCGGGCACGAGCGACGTCCTCCAGGCGCTCGCCGACTCGCTCCCCACCCCTGCGTAGCGCCGTGGAGCATCCGGCCTCGCTTAGGCTCGACGAGTGACACTGCTGACGCTCGTACGCCACGGAGAGACCGACTGGAACCGCGATCGCCGCATCCAGGGATCGACCGACATCCCGCTCAACGACGCCGGTCGCGCCCAGGCACGGGATGCCGCAGCCACGCTTCGCGAGCAGCTCGACCTCTCATCGGCGCTCGTCGCCCCCGTGATCGTCTCCAGCGACCTGTCCCGCGCGCAGGAGACCGCGCAGATCATCGCCGCGGAGCTCGAGCTGCCCGCTCCGCGCACCTACGCCGACCTGCGGGAGCGGGCGTACGGCGATGCCGAGGGTGTGGACGCCGCAGAGTTCATCAGCCGCTGGGGCGACTGGCACACCGCCGAGGTGCCCGGCGCCGAGCCGTGGCCGCACCTGCGTGAGCGCGGTCTGAGAGCGCTCGCATCGGTCGTCCGCGACGCGCGCCGCGCGACGGCGCCGGCCGCGGCATCCGTCATCGTGGTCACCCACGGCGCCCTCATCCGCGAGCTGATCCGCCATGCCACCGGCGGCGAGCTTCCGCCGACGGGCGAGCGCCTCGCGAACGGATCGGCGTACAGCATGCTCTACGAACGCGAGCGGCTCCGGCTCGTGTCGTACGCCGGGGCGACGGCATAGGCTCGGCCATGGCGGCTCCGGCGACGGTCGACGAGTACATCGCGGGCTTCCCGCCCGACGTCGCCGAGCGGCTGCAGCGCATCCGCGAGATCATCGTGGAGGAGGTCGTGCCTGCGCCAGCAAGCAGGGGGTCTGGGGCGGAGCCCCAGAAGGTGCCCGCGCCTGCAAGCAGGGAGTCAGGCGCGGAGCCCCAGAACGCGCAGCCCGAGGAGAAGATGCGCTACGGCATCGCCGCAGTGATGCTCGGCGGCCGCTATGCGCTGCACTTCGCGGGATGGAAGAAGCACATCGGCCTCTACCCGGTGCCGACGCTCGACGAGCCCCTCGAGAGCGAGATCGCGCCCTACCGCGCCGAGAAGGACTCGGTCCGCTTCCCGCACAGCAAGCCGATCCCGTATGAGCTGATCCGCGCGGTGACCCGGGCGATCGTCGCCCGCACGGCTGCGGTTCAATCGGAGAACGACTGACCGCGGGCCTGGAGCTCCTCGGTCAGGATCCGGATCGCCTTCGGACCGACGCCGTGGATCTCGAGCAGTTCCGCTCGGCGGCGCCCGGCGAGCTGGTCGTAACGGCGGATTCCGTGGACCGCGAGCTCGCGCCGGGCGACCTTGCCGATCCGCTGCGTCAGTTCGGACTCGTCCGTCATCGTCGGCCGATCCGCGCCCGTGGTCAGGACTCGGCGCGGCGAAGGACGGCGCGCGCGTGTCGGAGCACGGGCTCGTCGACCATTCGGCCGTCGTAGGTGAACACGCCGCCCTGTGTCTCGGCGGCTGCGAGCACGGCACGCGCCCAGGCGACGGCCGATGGGTCGGGCCGGTACGCATCGCGGATGATCTCGACCTGACTCGGGTGGATGCAGGCCGTGGCGGCGAAGCCGGATGCCGCGGCGTCTGCGGCTTCGATCGCGAGTCGCTTCGTCTCGGTGATGTCGAGGTGGACGGCGTCGATCGCCGCCTTGCCGCGGGCGCCCGCGGCGAGCAGGACCCGGGCGCGCGCGTGGCGGGCGACATCGCGATAGCGTCCGTTGGGCTTGCGGCTGGAGGTGCCGCCGAGGCTGGCCACCAGATCCTCCGCGCCCCACATGAGGGCCACGACCTGCTCGTGCGCCGCGAACTTCTCGGCCGCCGCGACCCCGCGCGCGGTCTCGCACAAGGCGACGATCGAGAATCGTCGGTCGATCGCCTTGAGCTGTTTCACGCTCTCGGCCTTGGCGACCATCACCATGCGGTAGTCCGTCTGCGACAGCGTCGCAAGATCGGCGACGAATGCGTCGGTGCCGGGCGGGTTCACGCGGACGATCACCCGGTCGGGGTCGAGGTCCGACTCGATGAGCGCCCCGCGGGCGGCGGTCTTGGCCGAAGCGGCCACCGCATCCTCCAGGTCGAGGATCACGGCATCGGCCCGTTCGAGCGCCTTGGCGAACCGCTCGGGCCGGTCGGCGGGGCAGAACAGCAGCGCGGGTCCTGCGTCCAGGAACGTCATGAATCGCCCTCGCCGTCGGCACTCGGCGCCGCGTCCCGGCACCACATGAGCGCGGCGCGCGTCGCGGTGGCGACGATGACGCCATCCTGGTTTCGGCCGGTATGGCGCATCGTGACGATTCCCTGCCCGGGTCGCGAGCCCGAGAGCCTCGCGTCCACGATCTCGGTGTCTGTGTAGAGGGTGTCGCCGTGCAGCAGCGGCGCCGGGAATGCGATGTCAGTGAGGCCGAGCTGGGCGACGAGCGTCCCCTGCGTGAGCTGCGTGACGGATGCCCCGACCATCGTCGCGAGCGTCCACATCGAGTTCATCAGCCTCTGCCCGAACGGCTGCGTCGCCGAGTAGGCGGCGTCCAGGTGCAGCGCCTGCGTGTTCATCGTCAGCGACGAGAACAGGACGTTGTCGGCCTCAGTGGCGGTCCGCCCCGGTCGGTGCAGGTACCGCGCGCCGACCTCGAACTCCTCGAAGTAGAGACCGCGCTGCACGATCTCGCGACCCCCGGTTCCGGCATCCGTCTCGCCCACGCTCGACACGCTACCCGAGACCGTGCTCAGGACAGCCCCAGTGCGCGCGAGATGACCAGCAGCTGCACTTCGGTGGTGCCTTCGCCGATCTCGAGGATCTTCGAGTCGCGATAGTGCCGGGCGACCGGATACTCGTTCATGAAGCCGTTTCCGCCGAAGATCTGCGTGGCGTCGCGGGCGTTGTCCATGGCGGCATCGCTCGCGGTGAGCTTCGCGATGGCAGCTTCGACCTTGAACGGCTTGCCCGCATCGCGCAGTCGCGCCGCGTGATGCCACGCGAGGCGAGCGTTGTGCACGCGCAGCTGCATGCGGGCGAGCATGAACTGGATGCTCTGCCGGGTGGACAGCTGCTCGCCGAAGACCGTGCGCTTCTTGGCGTAGTCGACCGCGGCCTCGAGGCAGCCCTCGGCGGCACCGGTGGAGAGGGCGGCGATCGCGATGCGCCCCTCGTCGAGGATGTGGAGGAAGCTCGCGAACCCGCGACCGCGCTCGCCCAGGAGGTTGCCCTCGGGAACGCGGGCGTCCTGGAAGGTCAGCGGGTGCGTGTCGGAGGCGTGCCAGCCGACCTTGTCGTAGGCGGGCTCGACGGTGAAGCCGGGTGTGCCGCTCGGAACGATGATCGTCGAGATCTCCTTGCGGCCGTTGCTCTCGCCCGTCACGGCCGTGACCGTCACGAACCGTGTGATGTCGGTCCCGGAGTTCGTGATGAACTGCTTCGAGCCGTTGATCACCCACTCGTCGCCCTCCAGGCGTGCCGTGGTGCGCGTCGCGCCGGCGTCCGAGCCCGCCTCGGGCTCGGTGAGGCCGAAGCCGGCCAGAGCACGACCGGCGAGGAGGTCGGGCAGCAGCTGCGCCTTCTGCGCGTCGGTTCCGAAGCGGAACACCGGCATCGCACCGAGGCTCACCCCGGCCTCGAGTGTGATGGCCAGCGACTGGTCGACGCGGCCGAGCGCCTCGATCGCGATGCAGAGCGCGAAGTAGTCGCCGCCCTGGCCGCCGAACTCCTCGGGGAAGGGCAGGCCGAACAGGCCGAGCTCGCCCATCTGCGCCACGACGTCCAGCGGAAGCGTGTGGGTGCGGTCGGCCTCGTAGGAGCGCGGCGCGACGACCTGGTCGGCGAAGTCGCGGACGAGACCGGCGAGCTCCTGCTCGTCGTCGGTGAGGTCGTAGTTCTGCATGGATCTTCCTTCGCTGTTCACTCGGGGTCCGCGTTCACGCGGGCGAGGATCTGGTCTCTGCGCACCTGGTCGCCGATCGCGACCTCGACGGCCGCGGTTCCGTCGTGGGGGGCGATGACGGGGTGCTCCATCTTCATGGCCTCGATCGTGACGATCCGCTCCCCCGCGCTCACGCGCGCGCCGTCCGCGACGTGCACCGCGACGACGGCGCCGGGCATCGGCGCCCGCAGCTCGGGATGGGCAGCGGCCGCAGGCCCGGAGGCGTCCTGGAGCTCCTGCTCGAGCGCACCGCGACGCGTGAGAGGGCGCAGGCGCGACGTCATGCCGTCGGCGTGCACCCAAAGAGCTCCGTCGATGTCCATCGCGATCCGCGTGCCGGATGGCGCGATTCCGCCGGCGTACCGACGACGCGCGCCACCGCCGAGGACGATGTATCCGCCGCTCGGCGCGGGTGCCTCTGCCGACAGGATGTCGCCGGCATCGGTCTCGAACCGGTACCGCCGCGGCACGGAGGCTCCGCCGACGCGCCACCCCGAGCCGCTGCGCCAGAGCCCGGACGCGCTGCGCGCGCCGTCGCCCGGCGCGTCCTCTGCGCGCACCATCCCCGCGGCGGCAGCCGCAAGGGCGGACTCGCTCGGCTGCGGATCGGTGAAGACCGGCATCCGGTCGATGAGCCCCGTGTCGAGGTCGCCGGCGCGGACCGCGGCGTCGGCGAGCAGGGCGCGCAGGAACGCGATGTTCGTATCGAGCCCGAGCAGGACGGTGCGAGCGAGCGCGTCATCGAGTTCCGCGAGGGCCTCCGTGCGATCCTGCCCGTACGCGATGACCTTCGCGATCATCGGGTCGTAATCGCTCGTGACGGTGCTGCCGGTCTCAACAGCGGAGTCCGTGCGTACGCCGGGCGCCGGCATCCAGCCCAGAACTATGCCGCTGGCGGGGAGGAAGCCCCGCGAGGGCGTCTCGGCGTAGACACGGGCCTCGATCGCATGTCCGGTGAGTCGCACGTCATCCTGCGTGAGCGGGAGCGGCTCGCCGGCGGCGACGCGCAGCTGAAGCTCGACCAGGTCGACGCCGGTCACGAGCTCGGTGACGGGATGCTCGACCTGCAGTCGCGTGTTCATCTCGATGAAGAAGAACTCGTCCGGACGGGCGGCTGCCACCAGGAACTCCACGGTGCCGGCGCCGCGGTAGTCGACGCTCGCGGCGGCCGCGCACGCCGCGGCTCCGAGCCTCGCGCGCGTGTCGGCGTCCACAGCCGGCGACGGAGCCTCTTCGATCACCTTCTGGTGCCGGCGCTGCAGCGTGCACTCGCGCTCTCCGAGGTGGATCACCCGGCCGTGCGCATCGGCCATGACCTGCACCTCGATGTGACGCGGGCGCTCGATAAGCCGCTCCAGCAGCAGCGTGTCGTCGCCGAACGCGGCGGAGGCCACGCGGCGGGCCGTCGCGAGCGCCTCGGGCAGTTCGGCGGCACTGCGCACGACCTGCATCCCCTTGCCTCCACCCCCCGCGGAGGGCTTGATCAGCAGCGGGTAGCCGACCTCGGCCGCGGCATCCGCGATCGCATCGTCGGACAGACCGGTCGCGTCGATTCCCGGGACGACCGGGACGCCGTTGCCGGCGACGTGCGCCTTCGCGCGGATCTTGTCGCCCATCACGTCGAGCGCGCGCTCGTCGGGTCCGATGAACACGATGCCGGCCTCAGCGCAGGCTGCCGCGAACTCGGCGTTCTCGGAGAGAAAGCCGTAGCCCGGGTGGATCGCCTGGGCGCCGGACTCGCGAGCGGCGGCGAGGATGGCCGCGCCGTCGAGATAGGAGAGCGCCGCGGCGGCGGGGCCGATGCGATAGGCCGCGTCGGCATCGCGCACGTGCGGAGCCTCGGCGTCGGCGTCGCTGTAGACGGCGATCGAGCGGATGCCGAGGCGCCGCAGCGTCCGGATGACGCGGCGGGCGATCTCGCCGCGGTTCGCGACGAGGACGGTGTCGAAGAGCTGCGTCTGCATGCGGCTCACATCCGGAAGAGGCCGAAGCGCGGCTCGGGCAGCGGGGCGCGGGAGACGACGTCGAGCGCAAGCCCGAGGAGGTCGCGGGTGTCGGCGGGGTCGACGATGCCGTCGTCCCACAGCCGCGCGGTGGCGTAGTACGGGTTGCCCTGCTCTTCGTACTGGCGGCGGATCGGCGCTTCGAACTCGGACTGCTCCTGGCTCGACCAGTCCTGGCCGCGCGCCTCGAGCTGATCACGCTTGACGGTGGACAGCACCGATGACGCCTGCGGCCCGCCCATCACGGAGATGCGGCTCGCCGGCCAGGTCCAGAGGAAGCGCGGCGAGTAGGCGCGGCCGCACATCGAGTAGTTGCCGGCGCCGAACGATCCGCCGATCACGACGGTGAGCTTAGGGACGCGCGTGGTCGCGACCGCGGTGACCATCTTCGCCCCGTCCTTCGCGATGCCGCCGGCCTCGGCATCCCGCCCGACCATGAAGCCGGAGATGTTCTGCAGGAACAGGAGCGGGATGCCGCGCTGATCGCACAGCTCGATGAAGTGGGCGCCCTTCTGCGCGGACTCCGAGAACAGCACGCCGTTGTTGGCGAGGATCCCGACCGGGTGGCCGTGGATCCGCGCGAAGCCGGTGACGAGGGTTTCGCCGTACGCGCGCTTGAACTCGTGGAACGCGCTGCCGTCGACCAGCCGCGCGATGACCTCGCGGACGTCGTAGGGCTGGTTGACGTCGACGGGCACGACGCCGTAGAGATCGGAGGCGTCGACCGTGGGCGGGACCGTCTCGATGACATCCCACGCCGGCTGCGGCGGCGGCGGCAGGGTCGCGATGATGTCGCGCACGATCTCGAGGGCGTGCTCGTCATTCTCGGCGAGGTGATCGACGACACCGGACCGGGTCGCGTGCAGCTCTCCCCCGCCGAGCTCCTCCGCGGTGACGATCTCGCCGATGGCGGCCTTCACGAGCGGCGGTCCGCCCAGGAAGATCGTGCCCTGATTTCGGACGATAACCGTCTCGTCGCTCATCGCGGGCACATATGCGCCACCGGCGGTGCACGAACCGAGCACCGCTGCGATCTGCGGAATGCCCTCGGCCGACATCCGGGCCTGGTTGAAGAAGATGCGCCCGAAGTGGTCGCGATCGGGGAACACCTCGTCCTGCATCGGCAGGAACGCGCCGCCGGAATCGACCAGATAGACGCAGGGAAGCTTGTTCTCCAGCGCGATCTCCTGTGCGCGGAGATGCTTCTTCACGGTGAGCGGGTAGTACGTCCCGCCCTTTACGGTCGCGTCGTTGCACACGACCATGACCTGGCGACCGTGGACCAGGCCGATGCCCGCGATCACGCCGGCTCCGGGCGCCTCTCCCCGGTACATCCCCTCGGCGGCCAGCGGTGCGATCTCGACGAACGGACTGCCTTCGTCGAGGAGCCGCGCGATGCGGTCGCGAGGCAGGAGCTTGCCCCGCGCGACGTGACGTTCCCGGGACGCCGTGGGGCCGCCGACGGACGCCTCGGCCAGCCGCTCGCGCAGGGCCGCGGCCAGCGCGGCCTGGGCGTCGCGGGTGCGGGCGAACGCGTCGTCGTGCACGACTGCGGTCTGCAGTGCCGAGCCGGCTGCCGTCATGTCATCTCCGTCGACGTCACGATCGCATCACGTCGGTTGTTTCGTCGCGATGCGATTGGTTAGGGTTCACTAACTGAGTGTCTAGGTTAGCGAGGATTAACTGAAATGACAAGCGGTGTCACCGAGCGCGACCGCGCGAAGGCAGACCGTCAGGCCGCGTTCCTCAATGAGGCCGCGCGCCTCTTCGCCGACCGCGGATTCAGCGGGGTGAGCCTCGAGGAACTCGGCGCCGCCGTCGGCGTCAGCGGTCCTGCCGTCTACCGCCACTTCGCCAACAAGCAGGCGCTTCTGGGGGCCATCCTGGTGCGCGTGAGCGAGCGGCTTCTCGCCGGCGGGAAGGACGTGGTCGCCTCCCACGACTCACCGACGGCGCGACTGGAAGCCCTCATCCGCTTCCATGTGGACTTCGCCCTCACCGACGCCGACGTCATCCGCGTGCAGGACCGCGACCTCGCGAGCCTGAGCGAAGACGACAGGCACACCGTGCGCCGGCTTCAGCGCGAGTACGTGGAACTGTGGACGGCTGTCCTCGCAGACATCCATCCCGCGCGCACGGAGTCCGACTTGCGCGTGCGCGCGCACGCGTGCTTCGGCCTCATCAACTCCACGCCGCACAGCATGCGCCGATTGCGCGCCACCCCCGCCGACAGCACGGTCCGCGGCATCCTGGAATCGATGGCGCGGTCCGCACTGACGGCGTGAGCCGCTCCGCCCGGGAGGGCGTCAGCGCATGAGCATCGCGCGGCCTGGTTCACGCAGGATGCCTGCGACGTCCCGGAGGAACTTCGCTCCCTGCTCGCCGTCCACGAGACGGTGATCGAACGACAGGCTCAGCGTCATCACGTCGCGCAACGCGATTTCGCCCTGGTGCTCCCACGGCTGACGCCGCACGGCGCCGAGGGCGAGGATGCCGGCTTCGCCCGGGTTGAGGATCGGCGTTCCGGCGTCGACGCCGAACACGCCGACGTTGGTGATCGAGAACGTTCCGCCGCTCATGGCACCCGGGGCGGTCTTGCCCGACCTCGCGGTCTCGGCGAGCTGCCCGATCGCGTCGGCGAGCTCGACCAGGGTCATACTCTCCGCGTCACGGATGTTCGGGACGACCAGACCGCGATCTGTCGCCGCGGCGATGCCGAGGTTGACGTAGTGGTGCTGGACGATCTCCGCGTTGTCACCGTCCCACCGGGAGTTGAGGCTCGGGTGATTCATCAGTGCGAGGCAGACGGCCTTCGCGGCAACGGCCATCACGCCGATGCGGTGCCCCTGGAGGCTGCGATCGGCGCGCAGGGAGGCGATCAGCTCGCTCGTGGCCGTGACATCGACGGTGTGGAAGGTCGTGACGTGCGGCGCCGTGAAGGCGCTGCGCACCATCGCGTCGGCGGTGTGCTTGCGAACGCCGCGGATCGGGATGCGGGTGACGCGCTCGACGGCGTCGGGAGCGGTCTTCTGCGGCGCGGGTGCCGTCGCCTGGTCGAGCGACCGGATGCGCGCCGCGTACGTCTCGACGTCCGCGCGCGTGATGAGCCCTGTCGTGCCGCTCGCCTCGACGAGTGCGAGGTCGACGCCGAGTTCCTTGGCGAGCTTGCGCACGGGCGGCGTGGAACGCGGGCGCTCCCCGACCGTTTCGGCGAGCTCGTGGCCGCTGATGGCATCGTGCGGTGCGGCTTCGAGCACGGCGGTGTCCGGTCCTGCCGGCGGACGTGCACCCGTGCGTGCGCGGCGCTGCGGGCGACCGGCGCCTCGCGGAGCGGCGCCGTAGCCGACGAGGTTGGGCTGGGCCTTCTCTTCGGCAGCCGCGGCCGCGGCTCGGCGGCGGCGTCGGCGGCAGCCGCGGGGGCTGCGGGCGTCTCCGCCGCAGTCCCGGCGACCTCGAACGAGATGAGCACGGAACCGACTTCGATCACGTCGCCGGCAGCGGCGTGCAGTGCCGTCACGACGCCCGCGTGAGGCGATGGCAGCTCGACGACCGCTTTGGCGGTCTCGACTTCGGCGATCGTCTGATTCAGGGTGACGGTGTCGCCCTCGGCGACGAGCCACTGGACGAGCTCAGCCTCGGGAAGACCCTCGCCGAGGTCGGGGAGATGGAAGTCCTGGATCACAGCAGACCGCCGTTCACGGTCGCGCCGCGATCGGCATCCTGAGAACTCCACTCCTCGCGCCCGGACTGGCTGTTCGGCCGATCGAGGACGCGGTCGACGGCGTCGAGGACGCGGTCGAGGTCGGGCAGATGGTGCTTCTCGAGCTTCGCGGGCGGATACGGGATGTCGTGGCCGGTCACGCGCACGGGTGCGGCCTCGAGGTAGTTGAAGCACTGCTCGGTCACGCTGGCGACCAGCTCGGCACCGACACCGGCTTCGCGAGCGGCCTCGTGCGTGACCACGACGCGCCCGGTCTTGCGGACGGATGCCGCCACCGTGCGGTAGTCCACCGGTGAGATCGAGCGCAGGTCGATGACCTCGATCGAGATCCCGTCGTCCTCGGCGGCGGTCGCGGCATCCATCGCCGTCGAGACCTGCGCGCCGTAGGTCAGCAGCGTCACGTCCGTGCCCTCCCGCGCGATGCGGGCAAGGCCCATCGGCGGCGCATCGGCCAGGTCGACGTCCAGGTCGACGTCGCCCTTCTGGTGGTAGAGCCGCTTGGGCTCGAAGTACACGACGGGGTCGTTCGAGGCGATCGCCTGCCGGAGCATGACGTAGGCGTCCTGCGGGTTCGAGACGGCGACGACGCGCAGCCCGGACGTGTGGACGAAGTAGGCCTCGGGCGACTCGGAGTGGTGCTCGGCCGCTCCCACTCCCCCGGCCCACGGGATCCGGATCGTGATCGGCATCTTCACGTTGCCGCGCGTGCGGTAGTGCAGCTTCGCGA
Organism: uncultured Actinomycetota bacterium; assembly: GCA_963713325.1. GTDB lineage: Bacteria > Actinomycetota > Actinomycetes > Actinomycetales > Microbacteriaceae > Microbacterium. The sequence goes on along the minus strand of CAVQLL010000009.1, from coordinate 252,553 downwards.
CCTGGCAGACGATCTGGTCGAACGCGGGGTACACGAATCCGTCGAACTGGATCTCCACGACCGGCCGGTAGCCGCGGAAGGCGAGCCCGACCGCGGTGCCCATGATGCCCGATTCGGCCAGCGGCGTGTCGATGACCCGCTTGGCGCCGAACTGGTCCAGCAGTCCGTCGGTGACTCGGAAGACGCCGCCGAGCTTGCCGATGTCCTCGCCCATGACGAGGACCTTGGGGTCATCCGCCATGGCACGGCGGAGTCCTTCGTTGATGGACTTGGCCATCGTGAGCTGCGTCATCGCGCACCTCCCTGGACTGCGGTGCCCTCCGCGGCGAAGCCGTCGAGGTAGGCGGCGTACTGCGCCCGCTGTGCGTCCAGGCCGACGTGCGGCTCGTCGTAGACGTGGTCGAAGACCTCGATAGCCGGTCGAGTCTGCGCCGACAGGCATGCCGAGCGGACGTCCGCACCCCAGCGGTCGGCTTCGGCGGCGACATCGCGCACGAAGTCGTCGGTGAAGGCATCCTGAGTCCGCAGGAGCGCCTCGAGTCGGGTGAGCGGGTCGCGGCGCCGCCAGCGCTCGACCTCGTCCTTGTCGCGGTAGCGCGTCGGGTCGTCCGAGGTCGTGTGGGGCCCCATGCGGTAGGTCACCGCCTCGATGAACGCCGGACCGTTGCCGGTGCGGGCGTGATCGACCGCCCAGCGCATCGCAGCGAGGCACGCGAGGACGTCATTGCCGTCCACCCGCAGGCTCGGGATGCCGAATCCCGGAGCCCGACCGGCGATCGGGAACTTGGCCTGGACGGTCACCGGCTCGGAGATCGCCCACTGGTTGTTCGTGCAGACGAACACGACGGGCGCCTTGAACGAGGAGGCGAACACCATGGCCTCGTTGACATCGCCCTGGCTGGTCGCGCCGTCGCCGAAGTAGGCCGCGGCGACCTGATCGGTGCCGTCGAACTGGATTCCCATCGCGTAACCCACGGCGTGCAGCGACTGAGCGCCGATGATGATCTGCGGAGTGGCGGTGTTGATGTCGTAGGGGTTGTACGTGGAGTGGGCCTCACCGCGCCACGCGAGGACGAAGTCCGAGGCAACGGCCCCGCGGACGAAGTTGACGCCGATCTCGCGGTAGCTGGGGAAGACGAAGTCGTCGCGACGGAATGCGCGGGCGGTTCCGACCTGCGTGGCCTCCTGGCCCTGGCACGGAGCCCAGAGGCCGAGCTGGCCCTGGCGCTGCAGAGCAACGCCCTCGGTGTCGATGCGACGCACCAGCATCATGTCGCGGTACAGCCCGCGCAGCGCCTCGGCGTCGATGTCCTCGACCCACGGATCCAGGTCCCCGTCGGCGATGCGCTCGCCGTCGGGACTCACCAGCCGGGCCACATCGTCGACGTTGGTTGCCGGGTCGGCCGTCGGGGTCAGGGTGTGCATCATCGTCATCCCTCCTCGTTGCGAGAAGCCCTCGTGAGGCCGCTCGTCGCGGATCGCCGGCACCGTCGCCGACTAGCTTGAGAATACGTCGATCTTGCACCTAGCTCAAGCTTCACGAAGTCTGTTGAGCATGTTGCCAAGCATTCAGTGGCGTGACGTGCTAATGTTTCACACTATGAGCAACCTCGATCATGTCGACCTCGAGCTGCTGGCGGCGCTCGCGGCCGATCCGAGAGCGACCGTCGTCGCGCTCGCCGAACGGCTCGGACTCTCCCGCAACACGGTGCAGGCGCGCATGGCCCGTCTCGAGCGCTCCGGCGTGTTCCTCTCCTACGAGCGGGCGATCTCCTCCACTGCTCTGGGCTTCCCGATCGAGGCGTTCGTGAGCGTGATGGTGCGCCAGGCGGACCTGCCGCGGATCACCGCGGAACTGGCCCACGTCCCCGAGATCGTGCAGGTGCACGGACTGAGCGGCCAGGTCGACCTGCTCGTGCGCGTCGCCTGCCGGGACACTCAGCACCTGTTCGACACGGATGCCCGCATCCTCGCGATCGAGGGCGTCGAGCGCACCGAGACCTCGCTGGTCATGGGCGAAGTGATCGGCTACCGCGTCACGCCGCTCATGGAGCTGGCGCGACGGGAACAGTAGCTGCTTCGCCGCGGGGATCTCCCCGCGATCACGTGAGGACAGCCGCCTCGCCGCGCGGGTTGCCGGCGCTCTGCGCGTCGAGCCGCACCAGGACGACGCCCACGAGGATCAGCGCGCCACCGGCGAACTGGATCGGCGCAGGGACTTCGGCCAGGAACAGCCACGCGAATCCGAGGGCGAACAGGACCTCGGACAGGCCGACGAACGACGCCACGCGCGACCCGATGCGCGGCACCGCCATCACTCCGAACGCGTAGCCGAGAGTCGTGGCGATCGCGGCGACCCAGATGAGGGGCACGAACCAGGGCACCTCTGCACCTGCGAGCACGACCGAGACCGGCGGCGCCGCGAAGGGCATGATGCCGGTGACGCACAGGATCGCCATGATGATCCCGCCGGTGAGGAGTCCCCCGGCGGCGAGCGCGAGCGGAGGCAGGTCCTCCCCTGCGCGCTCCGAGATCACGAAGTAGGCGCACACGCACACCGCGGCGCCGAGCGCGAACAGGGTGCCGATCAGGTCGAAGGACGCGCCCGAGATGTCGACGACCAGGATCAGGCCCACGATCGCGACCGCCGACCCCCACAGCACGAGTGCGGACGGCGCCTTGCGGGTGCGCAGCCAGACGAACGCGACGAGCATGACCGGAGCGAGGTACTGGATCAGCAGCGCCACGGCGACCGGCATCCGCTGCATCGCGGAGAAGAAGAAGAGCTGGCAGCCGAGCACGGGCATGAGCCCGAATCCGAGGATGAGCCTCCAGTGCCGACGCAGGAACGACGGCTGCCGTCGCATCGCGAGGAAGAGGGCGGGCGAGAGGACGAGGCCGGCGACCCCCATCCGCACGAGCAGCGCTGCGCCGAGCGACCATCCCGCCTCGAGCAGCGGCTTGATGAAAGGCCCGCTCGAGGAGAAGGCCAGGGCGGATGCCACGGCAAGCACCAGGCCGGACGTGCTGACCCGCCGAACGGGCAGCGCGCTGACCACGGGGAGGGATGCGGTGGGTGCTGCCATGGCGGAATCCGGCTGTCGTCGATGCTGTCAGGAGTAAAATACGCTTACACTAGTGACGCTACAGCCTCATCCTGTCAGGAGTCAACATGGTTTTCATTCGTGACACCGAACAGTCGCTGAAGGCAGCCGTCTACCTGGTCAACACCCTTCCCGGCTTCGACGACGAGGACACGCTGACCACACCCGCCGATCTCGACGCCTACCTCGCGGTCAACCCCTACACCGGGGCGATCCGCCGCGACGAGGCAGAGGTCGCCGCCGTGCGCGCCATCCGGCCTCGGCTGCGCAGGCTCTGGGACGTCGACCGGGACGGCGCGGTTCCGCTGGTCAACGAGATGCTGCGCGACGGCCGCGCTCTCCCCCGGCTCGTGATCCACGACGGCTACGACTGGCACATCCACGCGACCGCCGATGACGCGCCGCTGGCGACCCGCATCCTGGTGGAGGCCGCCATGGCCTTCGTCGACATCATCCGGTCCGACGAGTACGACCGCGTGCGGGTCTGTGCCGCGGACGACTGCGACTCGGTCTACATCGACTACTCGCGCAACGGGTCCAAGCGCTACTGCGACACCGGCAACTGCGGCAACCGCATGAACGTCAACGCGTACCGGGAGCGGAAGGCGCAAGGAAGCGCCTGATCGCATCGGCCGCGGGCGCCGGCGTCTCGTAGTGGATCAGGTGTCCGACATCCGCGATCTCCACCAGCTCCGCGTCCGGGAACAGGGTGGCGAGGTGCCGCTCCGCCTCGATCGGCGTGATGTCGTCGCGCTGCGCAGCGACCAGAAGGGTCGGCTGGACGATCCGCGGAGCGAACTCCCGCACGTCGTGCGAGACGGACGCCAGGAACGCGTCGTGCAGCACGTCGCGGTCCGCGAAGCGCGAGAAGTACGTGTCGTGCTGATCGTGGATGAACCGGCGCAGGTCTGCGTCGCGGGTCTTGGCCATCGAGACGCTCATCGCGCGCACCACGGCGCCGTTGCGCAGCAGCCCGTCGCCCACGCGCTGGGGCAGCCGGGCACCGGCCCAGTAGTAGAACACGGCGAGGCGGGTGAGGATGCCGCGCGGTCCCTCCAGCGCGGGGGCGCCGATCGGGTTCACCAGGATGACGCGCGGGGTCGGCAGCCCGCCGGCGACCGCGGCGGCCACGACGATCGAGCCGAACGAGTGACCGAGGATCACCGCCTCCGGGGCGACGGCGGCCACGAAATCCTTCAGCCAGTCGGCGTAGGCCGACAGGTCGTGCCGTCTTCCGGGAAGCGGCGGCGTCTCGCCGAATCCGGGGAGGTCGGGCGAGATGATCCGGATGCCGTCGAGGTGCGCGACCACGGGCTCGAGTCCATGGTGCTCCCCGCGGAATCCGTGGACGGCGACGATCGTCATCTCGCGCGTCCGCCGGTCCGTAGACCCAGTACGCGGTCACGCCGCCGAGCACGCCGACGTCCCGGCGCTCGACCGGGATCGAGTCCAGTAGCGAGGCGTAGGGATTGGGCGCGGACACCCCCTGAGTCTACGGTCGCATTCTCCCGCGTTCCTGAGCGGCGATGTCGGAGGCGGCACATACCGTGAGTGGCATGAAGGCGACACGTGATGTGCACCCACCGGTCGGCGGGCAGGGGGAGCCACCGACCTGGACGCGTGTGATCGGCGTCTTCGATCTCGAGACGACCGGCGTCGATGTGTCCGAGGACCGGATCGTGACCGCGCACGTCGGACTGCTCGACGCCCGCGGCGCGGCGATCCTGGCCCGCGACTGGATCGCCGACCCCGGAATCGACATCCCGGCCGCCGCGACCGCCGTGCACGGCATCACAAGCGAGTACGCGCGGGCGATCGGCGCTCCGGCCACCGATGTGGTGGAGCAGATCACCGATACGCTGCGCTCGCTGCTGGATGCCGGCATCCCGGTCGTGGCCTACAACGCCGCGTTCGACTTCTCGCTGCTCGCCCACGAAGCGGCGCGTCACGGCATCCCGCCGCTGCGCAATCCGTCACCCGTGATCGATCCGCTGATCCTCGACAAGGCGTACGACCGGTTCCGTCGTGGCAAGCGCACGCTCGCGATGGTCGCGGAGCACTACGCGGTGCGACTCGACGACGCGCACGAGGCATCGGCCGATGCCGTCGCCGCCGGTCGCATCGCGCAGGCGCTCGCCGGGCGGTTCGCGGGACTGATGCCGCCCGAGGCGGACGAACTGCACACGCAGCAGATCGCGTGGGCTCGTGCACAGGCGGCGAGCTTGACCGAGTACTTCATCAGCATCGGGCGCCTCGACCCGGATGCCCGCCTGGACGGCAGCTGGCCGATCCGTTGACAATGGCGCCGACGAGTAAGGCCCCGTCGTTGCCGACGGGGCCTTGCTTCACGAGTCGTGGACCTACTTCGAACCGAAGTTCTTGAAGCGCTGGTTGAACTTCTCGACGCGACCGGCCGAGTCCATGATGCGCTGCTTGCCCGTGTAGAACGGGTGAGAAGCCGACGAGATCTCGACGTCGATGACGGGGTATTCGACACCGTCGAGCTCGATCGTCTTGTCGCTGGTGACCGTCGAACGGGTCAGGAAGGTCTCACCCGAGCCGAGGTCGCGGAACACGACCGCCTGGTAGTCGGGGTGGATGTCAGTCTTCATGGTGATCCTCTAAGGAGTGGTGCCCTGGATTTTGCCAGGGCGTGAAAGTCTGCGGTGCGAGTGCACCAAGGATCGATTCTATCAGCCTGGCGCGCCGACGCGGAATCGTGCTTACAGGGCCGCGCGCGCGGCGTAGCGTCCGCCGTCCGAGCTGAGCAGGATGGGCGCCCCGAACGCCTCCGTCAGGTTGTCCGCGGTGAGGGTCTCACGCAGTGGCCCGGCGGAGACCACACGACCCTCGCGCAGCAGCAGCACGTGAGTGAATCCGATCGGGATCTCCTCGACGTGGTGCGTCACCATCACCATCGCCGGCGTCGTAGGCGCCTGCGCGTAGCCGCCGAGGAGGGTCAGCAGCTCCTCGCGGGCGCCGAGGTCCAGGCTGGCAGCGGGCTCGTCCAGGAGCAGGAGCTCGGGATCGGTCATGATCGCCCGGGCGATCTGGACCCGCTTCTGCTCGCCGTCCGACAGCGTTCCGAACGTGCGATCGGCGAGGCCGTCGAGGCGCCATTCGGCCAGAACCCGCAGGGCGCGCCGCTCGTCGATGTCCTCGTACGCCTCGTTCCAGCGGCCGAGCACGGAGTAGGCGGCAGTGAGGACGACGTTCAGCACCGTCTCGTCCGGCGGCACGCGCTTTGCCATCGCGGTTGAGGCGAATCCGATCCGCGGCCGCAGGTCGAACACGTCGGCGCGCCCGAGCTGCTCGCCCAGGATCGTCACCTTTCCGGACGTCGGGTGCACGAGGGTGTCGGCGAGCTGCAGCAGCGTCGTCTTGCCCGCACCGTTGGGCCCGAGGATCACCCACCGCTGGTCGTCGTCGACCGACCAGTCGAGGTGGTCGACGATGTCTCGGGCGTTTCTGCGGACGACGACGTCGGAGAACTCGAGCACCTGCGGCATGCCGTAAGCCTATCGGCGGATGCCGGCGACCTCCGCGTACAGCGCGGCGGTCGCGTCGGCGATGGAGGCCCAGCTGAAGTCGTTCGTCGCCCGCTCCCTGCCTGCCGCTCCGTACGCGGCGGCGCGCTCCGGGTCGGTGACGACCTCGGTGAGGACGCGGGCGAGGTCCTCCACGTACCGGTCGGGGTGCAACGGGGTTCCGGTGCCGTCCTGCACCTGCTCGATCGGCACCAATCGACCCGTCACACCGTCGACGACGACCTCGGGGATGCCGCCGGTGGCCGTTCCGACGACAGCCGCGCCGCAGGCCATGGCCTCGAGGTTCACGATGCCGAGCGGCTCGTAGATCGAGGGGCACACGAAGGTCGTGGCCGCGCTGAGGATCGTGCACAGATCGTGGCGGGGCAGCATCCGGTCGATCCAGATGACACCCTCTCGAGTCTCCTGCAGGCGGCGCACCAGGCCCTCGACCTCGGCCATGATCTGCGGAGTGTCCGGCGCACCCGCACACAGGATCACCTGCACGTCGGCGGGGAGGCGCTCGGCCGCGCGCAGGAAGTACGGCAGCCCTTTCTGGCGCGTGATCCGCCCCACGAAGACCACGGACGGCTTCGCGGGGTCGATGCCGAGCTCCGCCAGCAGTGCGTCGTCCTGCACCGGGTGCCACGCCTCGACGTCGATGCCGTTGTAGATCACGCGCACCTTGGCGGGATCCAGGCTCGGGTAGCTGCGCAGGATGTCGGAACGCATCCCGTCGCTCACCGCGACGATCGCCGCGGCGCCCTCGTACGCGGTCTTCTCGATGTAACTGGAGACCGCGTAGCCGCCGCCCAGCTGCTCGGCCTTCCACGGCCTCAGCGGCTCCAGGCTGTGCGCGGTCACGACATGCGGGATGCCGTGCAGAAGCGAGGCGAGGTGGCCGGCGAAGTTCGCGTACCAGGTGTGGCTGTGCACGACATCGGCCCCGGCGACATCCGCCACGATCTCCAGATCGGTGCCCAGGGTCTGGATCGCGCCGTTGGCGGCGGACAGCTCTTCGGGCACTCCGTACGCGGTGGTTCCGGCCTCGTCTCGCGCGGCTCCGAACGCCCGCACCCGGACGTCCATCCGCTCGCGCAGGGCCTTTACCAGTTCGGTGACATGCACTCCGGCGCCGCCGTAGATCTCGGGCGGGTACTCCTTGGTGACGATGTCGACTCGCATGTCAACACGCTAGTACCCGGGTCGAACTGCGGCATAGGGTGGGGCCATGCCTGCAGCGCCGAAGGTCTTCGGAATCATCCTCGCCGGCGGCGAGGGAAAGCGACTCATGCCCCTGACGGCGGACCGGGCGAAGCCCGCCGTGCCGTTCGGCGGTCAATACCGCCTCATCGACTTCGCGATATCCAACCTGATCAACTCCGGACTGCGGCAGCTCGTCGTGCTGACCCAGTACAAGTCGCACAGCCTCGACCGGCACATCTCCCAGACCTGGCGCATGTCGCCGCTGCTGGACTCGTACGTCGCCTCGGTTCCCGCGCAGCAGCGACTGGGCAAGCGCTGGTTCTCGGGCTCCGCCGACGCCATTCTGCAGAGCCTCAACCTGATCAACGACGAGAAGCCCGACATCGTGATCGTGATCGGCGCCGACCACGTGTACCGGATGGACTTCCGCCAGATGCTCGATTCGCACATCGAATCCGGCGCGCGCGCGACGGTCGCCGGCATCCGTCAGCCCCTCTCGCTCGCGAACCAGTTCGGCGTCATCGACGTCGACTCGAAGGACCCGGCGAAGATCCGCGAGTTCCTCGAGAAGCCTCAGGATGCCGCGGGCCTCGCCGACTCCCCCCACGAGGTGCTCGCATCGATGGGCAACTACATCTTCGACACCGATGCCCTCATCGAGGCCGTGGAGACCGACGGCGAGCTGCCCACGTCGAACCACGACATGGGCGGCGACATCATCCCCTACTTCGTCGGTCGCGGCGAGTCGGGCGTCTACGACATGAAGCTCAACGACGTGCCTGGCTCCACGGATCGCGACCGCGACTACTGGCGTGACGTCGGAACGATCGAGTCGTTCTTCGACGCCCACATGGACCTCATCTCGACGCTTCCGATCTTCAACCTCTACAACACGCAGTGGCCGATCCACTCGCAGACGGTCAACTCGCCCCCGGCGAAGTTCGTCCGCGATTCGGTCGGCCGGATCGGCAACGCGATCGACTCGATCGTCTCGCTCGGCTCGGTGCTGTCCGGAACGCACCTCGAGCGCAGCGTGGTGGGTCCGTGGACACTCGCCGGCGGCGGTTCGACCATCACCGACTCGGTGCTCTTCGACCACGTCCGCGTGGGCCAGGGCGCGCGCATAAATCGAGCGATCCTCGACAAGAACGTCGTCCTCGCGGACGGCGCGACCGTGGGCGTCGACCGGGAGCGCGACGTCGAGCGCGGGTTCACCGTCACCGACACCGGGATCACCGTCGTCGGCAAGGGAATGCACGTCGACGCCTGAGGACACACGGGCCGGATCGGCGATGCCGCGGCGCTAGCGTTGAGGGATGCCTGCGTCGTCCGTCCGCTTCCTGCTGGTCCTCGATGCGGATTCGACCCTCATCCGCAACGAAGTGATCGAGCTGCTGGCCGATGAGGCCGGCCGCGGCGCTGAGGTGACCGCGGCGACCGAGGCGGCCATGCGCGGCGACGTCGACTTCGCGTCGAGTCTCCGCGCGCGGGTCACCGCGCTGACCGGGATCCCGGTCGGCGCCTTCGAGCGCGTCCTGGCGCGCATCGAGCCCACGCCGGGCGTGCGCGACCTGATCGACGCCGCCCACGCGCGCGGCGGACGCGTCGGTGTCGTCTCCGGCGGCTTTCACGAGATCCTCGACACGGTCGCTCCGGAGCTCGGCGTGGACCTCTGGAGGGCGAACAGGCTCACGACCGACGACGGCGTGCTGTCCGGGTCCATCGACGGCGCGATCGTGGATGCCGAAGGCAAGGAGACCGCTCTGCGTGAGTGGGCCGAAGCCGCGGGCGTCCCGCTCGCGCGGACGATCGCGATCGGGGACGGCGCCAACGACTTGCGGATGATGGCCGCCGCGGGCCTGGGTCTTGCCTTCAACGCCAAGCCGACCGTCCGTGCTCAGGCGGACCTGATCATCGAGCGCGTCGATCTGCGCGAAGTGATTCCGCTGCTGCCCTGAATCCGGCCGCCCACTGGTCCGGTGTCCGCAGCACTGGGTAGCGTCGCGGGTATGCACATCATCCTCGTACCCGGACTCTGGCTCGACGCGTCGTCGTGGGATGCCGTCACGCCTGCTCTCGAGAAGGCCGGCCACACCGTTCGCGCGCTCACGATGCCCGGCGTCGGCGCCCCTGCATCCGAGTCGTCCGACATCGGCATCGCCGACTGGGTGGCGGCCGTCGTCGACGAGATCGACAGCACGAGCGGACTGGTCGTGCTCGTCGGCCACAGCGGCGGCGGCAACGTCGTCTACGGCGCCGTCGACGCGCGGCCCGAGCGCGTCGCCCGCGTCGTCTTCGTCGACACGTTCCCGCCCGGCGACGGCGGGTCGATCTGGGAGTTCCCGGTGGTGGACGGAGTGATCCCGTTCCCTGGTTGGGACTTCTTCGAAGAGCCGGAAGTCGCCGATCTCGACGCCGACACCCGCGAGGCGGCGGCCGCACGCACGCGGTCGGTGCCGCAGCAGGTTCCGACCGACCCGCTGCGCCTCAGCGACGAGCGCCGCCGGGGCGTGCCGGCGACCATGCTCACCGGGACGGTGCCTGCCGCCGAGATCGAGCGCATCATCGCGGCAGCGCCCGACTGGGCGGCAGAGCTCGCCGCGCTGAGCGACCTGGAGATCGTCGAGCTGAATTCCGGCCACTGGCCGCAGTTCTCGATGCCCGACAAGCTCGGAGCCGCGATCCTCGCGGCGGTCGACCGCCCCCACCGGTGAGGGCTCCCGGGTCGGTTCCGGCTCAGTGCCCCATCCCGAGCCCGCCGTCGACGGGGATGACGGCACCGGAGATATAGGCGGCGTCGTCCGAGGCGATCCAGGCGACCACGCCGGCGACCTCGTCGGTGGTGGCGAAGCGGCCTGCCGGGATGCTGCGCTTGTACTGGGCTTGCAGATCATCGGCCAGGGATGCGGTCATGTCGGTCTCGATGAAGCCCGGTGCGACGACGTTCGCGGTGATCCCGCGGCTGCCCAGTTCGCGCGTGAGGGACCGCGCGAAGCCGACGAGGGCGCTCTTGGATGCGGCGTAGTTGATCTGACCCGCCCCGCCGTAGAGCCCCACCACGCTCGAGATCAGGATGACGCGCCCCCACTTGGCGCGCAGCATCCCCTTGGACGCCCGCTTGACGACGCGGAACGTGCCGCCGAGGTTCGTCGAGACGACGCTGTCGAAGTCGTCCTCGGTCATGCGCAGCAGCAGCGTGTCCTTCGTGATGCCGGCATTGGCGACGACGATCTCGACCGGACCCAGCTTCTCCTCGACCTCGGAGAACGCGGCGTCGACGGCAGCGGCATCCGTCACATCGGCGCGAACGGTGAGCGCGCCGTCCGGGCCCTCACCCGAACGCGCGGTCACGGCGACCTTGTAGCCCTCCGCGACGAAGCGCTCAGCGATGGCACGGCCGATGCCGCGGTTGCCTCCTGTGACCAGGACGACGCGTTCGGTGGACATGGGGCTCTCCCGGGGGCTGGACGCGATGAACCGCACCAGCCTATCGGTGCGATGTTTGACACTCCCGGCCGACACTGGGACGCTGATACCGGACTCGACGAAAGGCCTTCCCGTGAGCGACAACAATCCTGACGGCACGACTCCGGTCCCGCCGCCCGCACAGCCCGCACCGCCGGCACCGCCCGCATACGAGGCGCCCGGGGCTTATCCCGCAGCGGATCCGAGCGCGCCGCCCGCCTACCAACCGGCACCGCCCGCCTACGGCACCGCGCCGGCCTACGGAGCAGCGCCGCCCGCGTACGGCGCCGCGCCCGCCTACGGCGCACCGTACGGCGGCTACGCGCCGGCGAAGACCAACACGCTCGCGATCGTGTCGCTGGTCTCCTCGCTCGTGGGGCTGCTGATCATCCCGTTCATCGGCTCGGTGGTGGGAATCATCACCGGTCACATGTCGCTCGGCCAGATCAAGCGGACCGGCGAGCAGGGCCGCGGACTGGGCCTGACCGGCACCATCCTGGGGTACGTCGGCCTCGCGTTCGCCCTCCTCGGGATGATCGTGTTCTTCGCGCTCCTGCCGGCGCTGATCGCGGGTGTGAACAGCGCCACCTGACGGTCCCATCGGCCCGCTTCCGGCGTAGTCTGGAAGCACCGTGAAGAGTTCGTCGAGGCCCCAATCTGCGACGTCGTTGCCGCGTGCACCACGCGACGACGAGGCTCGGCGTTCCACCCGCTATCTCGTGATGATGGGCATCCGAATCGCCTGCTTCATCCTCATGGTCGTGATCACTCCATACGGCTGGTACACGTGGGTTCTCGGCGCCGCCGCGATCGTTCTGCCCTACATCGCCGTGGTCCTCGCGAACGTCAGTGCGAACGTGCGCCGAACGGATGCCGAGAACCCTGAGCGCGCCCTGCCCGCCGCGCCGTCCCCCCAGGTCTCAGCCTGCGACGGGACCGTCTCCCGTCGTCATCGAGGAGTCGCACGCGATCGAGGAACGACGCGACGACCAGGACGGCCGCGCGTGATCGATCCGCACACGGCGTCCTCCGACGCGCCCGCCGCCGCGTACTGCTCACGAGCCGGCTGCCGAGCCGTCGCCGCGTGGCGGATCGAGTGGCGCAATCCGAAGATCCACTCCCCTGATCGCCGCAAGATCTGGGTCGCCTGCGACGAGCACCGCGACTTCCTGCGCGATTATCTCGCCGCGCGCGACTTCCCCGTGTCGGTCGCTCCCCTGCATGCCCGCGCGGCGGCCGAGGAGATTTCGTGAGCCGCGCCACGGCGCCGCGGGCGGTGCGCTGGACGGCGTACATCGCGGTTGCCATCGTGTTCGCCATCGCGTGCGCGTTCCTGTCGAATTGGCAGTTCACGCGCAACGCGGGCCGCGCCGAGCAGCTCGCACTGGTCGCGCAGAACTACGACGCAGAACCCGTGCCGCTCAGCGAGGTCATCGCACCCGGCGGCACACTGGCGGCAGGCGACGAGTGGCGTCCGGTGGCGCTCGAGGGCGAGTACGTCGCCGCAGAGCAGATGCTCGTGCGCAATCGCCCGCACGGCGGCACGGCGGCCTTCGAAGTGCTCGTGCCGTTCCGTCTGGCCGACGGGCGCGTGCTGCTGATCGACCGCGGTTGGGTGCCCCCGGGTGAGGACCAGCCTCTCCCCGACGTGATTCCGGCACCGCCCGAGGGCGAGACGACGGTCATCGCGCGCCTTCGGCCCGCCGAGCAGCTGCCCGCGTCGGGACGCTCCGCACCCGCGGGGCAGGTCCCGACGATCAACCCTGAGCTGGTGGCGGACGTCATCGACCCCGGCGTGGGCGGCGATATGGAGCTCAGCGCATACGGTGTGATGGTCTCGGAGGACCCGGCCCCGCCGGCGCGGCCCGCCGCGCTGGAGATGCCGTCCGAAGATCCGGGCCCGCACTTGTCCTACGCGATCCAGTGGATCCTGTTCGCCCTCATGGGGTTCGTCTTCATCGGCTACATCATCCGCACGGAGCTGCGACACCGGCGCGAGGACACGCAGGAGCGGAAACCGCGCGACCGCGACATGCAGGACGAGGACTCGATCCTCGACGCCGCCGGCCGCTGAGCTGCTCGCTACGCGAGTGAGATGAGCTCCTGGTAGTCGCGGTTCCAGAGGTCTTCGACACCGTCGGGCAGGATCAGCACGCGCTCGGGGTTCAGGGCCTCCACCGCACCCTCGTCGTGCGAGACGAGCACGACGGCGCCCTCATAGTGCGCGAGCGCACCCAGGATCTCCTCCCGGGACGCCGGATCGAGGTTGTTCGTCGGCTCGTCCAACAGCAGCATGTTGGCGCTGGAGACGACCAGCGTCGCGAGCGAGAGCCGCGTCTTCTCGCCACCGGACAGGACGCCGGCAGGCTTGAGCACGTCGTCGCCGGTGAACAGGAAGGACCCGAGGACCTTGCGGGCTTCGGTCGCCGTGATGTCCGGCGCCGCCGACATCATGTTCTCGAGTACGGAACGCGAGACATCCAGATTCTCGTGCTCCTGCGCGTAGTAGCCGACCTTCAGACCGTGGCCGGGCTCGAGCTGGCCCGTGTCGGGCTGGTCCACGCCGGCGAGGATGCGCAGCAGTGTCGTCTTTCCGGCACCGTTCAGACCGAGCACGACCACCTTCGACCCGCGATCGATCGCGAGGTCGACGTCCGTGAAGATCTCCAGCGACCCGTAGGACTTGGACAGGCCGGACGCCATGAGCGGCGTCTTCCCGCACGCGGCGGGCTTGGGGAACCGGAGCTTCGCGACGCGCTCGACCTGGCGCACCTCGTCCAGCCCTGACAGCATCTTCTCCGCGCGGGCGACCATCTGGTGCGCGGCGGCGGCTTTGGAGGCCTTCGCCCCGAAGCGCGCAGCCTGCAGCTGCAGCTGGGTGGCCTTCTTCTCGACGTTCACGCGCTCCTTCTTGCGGCGCTCCTCGTCGGCCACCCGCTGGCGCAGGTAGTTCTTCCAGTTCATGTTGTAGACGTCGATGACCTGCCGGTTCGCGTCGAGGTAGAAGACGCGGTTCACGGTCTCGCCGACCAGTTCCACGTCGTGGCTGATCACGATCAGCCCGCCCTTGTAGTTCTTCAGGAACTCGCGCAGCCACACGACGCTGTCGGCATCGAGGTGGTTGGTCGGCTCATCGAGGATCATCGAATCGGCGTCCGAGAACAGGATCCGCGCGAGCTCGATGCGGCGGCGCTGGCCGCCGGAGAGTGTGCGCAACGGCTGGTCGAGGATGCGGTCCGGCAGCGACAGGTTGTGGGCGATGGATGCGGCCTCGGCCTCGGCGGTATAGCCGCCGAGGGCTTCGAAGCGCTCGGTGAGGCTGCTGTACCGCTTCATGGCCTTGGCCGCGACATCGGCGTCGCCATCGCCCATCAGCATTGACGCCTCGTGCATCCCGATCGCGAGCGTGCCGAGGCCGCGCGCATCCAGGATGCGTGTGCGCGCGAGCATGTCCGGGTCTCCGGTGCGCGGATCCTGTGGGAGATACCCGAGCTCGCCCGCGCGGTCCACACGGCCGTCGGCGGGGAGCAGGTCGCCCGCGAGCACCTTCGTCAGGGTCGTCTTGCCCGCACCGTTGCGGCCGACGAGACCGACCTTGTCGCCGTTGCTCACGCGGAACGAGACGTCCGACATGAGCACGCGGGCGCCCACGCGGATCTCGAGGTCGTGCACGGCGAGCACAGCGGAGGTCCGTTTCTTCGAGGGAGGAGGATCGGCCGAACGGCCAGCCTCCCAGTATACGGCGCGCCGGAATGCCTCCGACCCGCCGGCTTCTCGCCTCTCGCAGCCTCATTGCGCGGGCACGTAACCGAGTTCGCATCTCGCCGATCGGGTAGGTAATGTAAGGCTTACCTAACCCGCAATCATCCGGAGGAATCCGTGCCTCGCACTCCCCTTGCCGTGACCACCGCACTCGCGACCGCAGCAGCCGCCGCGCTGCTCCTGACTGCTTGCTCGAGCGGAAGCGGCGCCGGCTACCGGCGACACCGCATCCGCGGCCGACGGCGCCTTCCCGGTCACCGTCGCGCACGCGTACGGCGAGACGACCATCGACGCGAAGCCCGAGCGGATCGCGACCGTCGCGTGGGCGAACCACGAGGTTCCCCTCGCGCTCGGCGTCGTTCCCGTGGGCATGAGCAAGGCGACGTGGGGCGACGACGACGGCGACGGGGTGCTGCCGTGGGTCGAAGACCAGCTCGAGGAACTCGGCGCCGAGACCCCGGTGCTGTTCGACGAGACCGACGGCATCGACTTCGAGGCGGTGGCCGACACCCAGCCCGACGTCATCCTCGCCGCGTACTCCGGCCTCACTCAGGAGGAGTACGACACGCTGTCCAAGATCGCGCCGGTCGTGGCCTACCCCGACATCGCGTGGGGCACGTCCTACGAGGACACGATCCGTCTCAACTCCGCCGCGATCGGCCTGGCCGACGAGGGTGACCAGCTCATCGAGGACCTCCACGCAGAGGTCGACGCCGCGCTGGCCGCCTACCCGCAGCTCGCCGAGTCGAACGTGCTCTTCTCCTACATCGACCCTGCCGACCTCAGTCAGGTCGGTTTCTACACGAGCCACGACACGCGCCCGGGATTCCTCGCGAGCCTGGGTCTGGCCCAGCCCGCGATCGTCGAGGAGGAGTCGGCCGCGACCGAGGAGTTCTACATCTCGATCAGCGCCGAAGAGGCGGACCGCTTCGACGACGTGGACGTTTTCGTCACGTACGGCGAGGCAGACGGCGCGATCATCGCGCAGCTCCAGGCAGATCCCCTGCTCTCGCAGATCCCCGCCATCGCGAACGGCCGCATCGCCATCCTGGAGAACTCGACGCCGCTCGCGGCATCCGCCAATCCGTCGCCGCTGTCGATCAGCTGGGGAATCGACGAGTACTTCGCACTGCTCGCAGGCGCGCTGGGCTGAAACGCTTGAGCATCACGCAGACCACGACACCACTGCCGGATGCCGCATCCCTGCGGCGCCCGGCAGCGGTGCGTCTGGCGTGGCTGGGCGCGGTGCTGGTCGTGCTCGCCGTACTCTGCGCAGCATCGGTCGCGTTCGGTGTCCGCGAGGTCTCGCTGAGCGAACTCGTCACCGCGCTCGGCGGCGACATCAGCGGCGTGTCCGAAGCGGCCGTGGTGGCGCGGATTCCGCGGACCGTGCTGGCGCTGCTGGTCGGCGCGGCGCTCGGCCTGTCCGGTGCGAGCATGCAGGCCGTCACGCGCAACCCGCTGGCCGATCCGGGCATCCTCGGCATCTCGGGAGGCGCCGCGCTGGCCGTCGTGATCGGGCTCGCCTTCTTCGGACTCGCGAATCCCTCTGCGCACATGGGGCTCGCGATCGTCGGCGCCGCAGGCGCGGCGATCTTCGTGTACTTCGTCGGGTCGCTCGGCCGCGGCGGCGCGACACCCCTCAAGCTCGCGCTCGCGGGCGCGGCGACGGCCGCGGCGTTCACGTCGCTGACCAGCGCGATCCTCCTTCCGCGGGTCGACGTGATGGAGACGTTCCGGTTCTGGCAGATCGGCGGCGTGGGCGGCGCGACGTGGGACCGGATCGCGCTCGTGCTGCCGGTTCTGGTGGCCGGCGCGGCCATCTGCCTGCTGTGCGCTCGCGGCATGAACTCTCTCGCGCTGGGCGACGACCTCGCGGCAGGGCTCGGTGAGAACGTGGCCCGCACGCGTCTCATCGCCGCCGCGGGCGCCGTGATCCTGTGCGGCGCGGCGACGGCCGTCGCCGGCCCGATCGCCTTCGTCGGCCTCGTGGTGCCCCACATGTGCCGGCTGCTGGTCGGCCCGGACCATCGCTGGCTGCTGCCGTTCTCCGCACTGACCGGTGCAGGTCTCCTCGTCGCCGCGGACGTCATCGGGCGCGTCGTCGCCCGCCCGGAAGAGATCGAGGTCGGGATCGTGACCGCGTTCATCGGCGCCCCGTTCTTCATCTGGATCGTCCGCCGGCAGAAGGTGCGTGAACTGTGAGCGTTCAGACCACCGACAGAACGACCGTCGCACAGGCCGTGATCGCAGGCCGCGTGTCACGTCGCCGGCGCCGTGGTGTGGTTTCAGCCGCGCTCTGCCTCGGCATCCTGCTCGCGTTCGCCGTCACGCTCATGGTCGGAAACACGTTCTACGGTCCGATCGACGTCGCCCGCGTCCTCGTCGGCGAGACCGTCCCGGGGGCGTCTTTCACCGTCGGCGAACTCCGCCTCCCCCGCGCCGTCATGGGGCTTCTCGCGGGCTTCGCGTTCGGGATCGCCGGGGTGACGTTCCAGACGATGCTGCGCAACCCGCTCGCCTCCCCCGACATCATCGGAATCAGCGCGGGCGCGAGCACCGCAGCCGTGTTCGGCATCATCGTGCTCGCGCTCGACGAGACCGCGGTGTCGTTCCTGGCTCTGCTCGGAGCACTGCTGACCGCGGCGGCGATCTATCTGCTCTCGAACCGCCGCGGATTCGCCGGGACGCGCCTCATCCTCATCGGCATCGGCGTGGCGGCGATGCTCCACAGCGCCATCACGTACATCCTCTCGCGCGCCGCCGCGTGGGACCTGCAGACGGCGATGCAATGGCTCACCGGCAGCCTCAACGGGGCGACGTGGGATGCCGTGCTGCCGCTGGCCGTCGCGAGCGTCGTTCTGGTGCCGCTGCTGCTCGCGCAGTCTCGCGGCCTCGGCGTCCTGCAACTGGGCGACGATGCTGCCGCGAGCCTGGGGTTGCACGTGGGTCGCACCCGGGTGGTCCTGATCCTCTCGGCCGTCGCCCTGCTCGCCTTCGCCACGGCCGCGTGCGGGCCGATCGCGTTCGTCGCGTTCATGGCAGGACCCATCGCCGCGCGCATCGTCGGTCCCGGGGCGTCGCTCCTGCTGCCCGCCGGTCTCGTCGGAGCTCTGCTCGTGCTCGGCGCCGACCTGATCGGACAGTACGCGTTCGGCACGCGCTATCCGGTCGGCGTCATCACCGGCGTCCTCGGCGCGCCCTATCTCGTCTACCTCCTCGTGAGGATGAACCGTTCCGGAGGCTCGATATGACCGAAGCCCACAGCCTGTCGACCGAGACGCTGACGCTCGCGTACGGCGACCGGACGATCGTCTCGCAGCTGGACCTGCAGATCCCGCCCGGCCGGATCACCGCCGTCGTCGGGGCCAACGGCTGCGGCAAGTCGACCGTGCTGCGCGCCCTCGCGCGCCTCATCGCTCCGCGCGCGGGCCAGGTGGTGCTCGACGGAAAGGCGCTGCAC
Source organism: uncultured Actinomycetota bacterium (assembly GCA_963713325.1). Classification (GTDB taxonomy): domain Bacteria; phylum Actinomycetota; class Actinomycetes; order Actinomycetales; family Microbacteriaceae; genus Microbacterium. Next base: position 234,026 of record CAVQLL010000009.1, on the reverse strand, counting down.
ACCCAGCCCTCGAAGGAGATCGCGCGAACACTGGGCCTGCTTCCGCAGAGCCCGATCGCTCCCGAGGGCATCGTCGTGGCGGACCTGGTCGGCCGCGGACGCCATCCGCACCAGAAGCTCCTCTCGCGATTCACCGCACACGACTACGCGGTCGTCGCCCAGTCGCTGGCCGCGACCGGCGTCGCCGACCTCGCCGATCGCTCCATCGACGAGCTCTCCGGCGGGCAGCGCCAGCGGGTGTGGATCGCGATGGCCCTCGCACAGGAGACCGAGATCCTGCTGCTGGATGAGCCGACCACATTCCTGGACGTGGCGCATCAGGTCGAGGTGCTGGATCTGCTCACCGACCTCAATCGCGAGCGCGGCACCACGATCGTGATGGTGCTGCACGACATGAACATGGCAGCCCGCTACGCGGACCACGTCTTCGCGATGCGCGACGGGGCGATCGTGGCCAGCGGTCCCCCGCACGCCGTCATGACGAGCGAGTTGATCCGCGCGGTGTTCGACCTGGACGCGGTGGTGATCCCCGACCCTGTGTCAGGCTCCCCCATCGTCCTGCCGCGCGGACGGCACCATGTCCTTTAAACCGCCGACGCGGCGTTCGCGTCGCCCGAGCAGACCCAGGCAGGCACCTTCGATGTCATCCACCGCTAGCACTCTGCGCTTCTTCCGCGCGCAGGTCACCGCGATCACGGACCTCACCCCGAGCTTCCGCCGCTTCACGTTCGGCGCCGAGGACCTCGCCGATTACGGCGACCCCGGCTTCGACCAGCGCGTCAAGGTCGTCTTCCCGACCGAGACGATCAGCCTCGACGCGATGCCGTCGGGCGATGACTGGTACACCGTGTGGCGCGAGATGCCCGAGGACGAACGACCTCCGTTCCGCACCTACACCACCCGGCTCGTGCGCAACGAGCAGCGCGAGGTCGACATCGACATGGTCGCGCACGACGTGCAGGGTCCCGCGTCCGCGTGGATAGCGCGCGCCGTCATCGGCGACGAAGTGCTCATCCTCGCCCCTACGACCGCGCACAGCGGGGTGAGCTACGGCATCGACTTCGTACCGCCGGCGAGCACCGAGAGCCTGCTGCTCGCGGGCGACGAGACGGCCGCGCCCGCCATCGCGGTGATCCTGGAGCAGCTTCCGCGCGAGGCGCGCGGCGTCGTCGTGCTCGAGATGCCGCACCGCGACGACGCGGCCTATCTGCCGCACCATCCGGGCTTCGAGTACCGGGTCAGCGCGCGCGGAGAAGGCGAGCGTCACGAGCACCTCGTCTCCGCCGTTCAGGAGGCGGCCGCCGGCCTTGCGCCGGCGGGTCGCGGCGCCCACGTCGAGGAGATCGACATCGATCACGACATCCTGTGGGAGGTGCCCCGCACGGCCAAGGGGGGCGCGGCCCTCAAGAGCGCGGTCCTCTACTCGTGGCTCGCCGGCGAGGCGAGCGCCATCAAGACCATGCGCCGACACCTCGTCGCGGGGCAGGGCGTCGACCGCCGCGCGGTGGCGTTCATGGGCTACTGGCGGCTCGGCAGGGCGGAGAACTGACGACCACCACAGCGGATGCCGCCATTCGTTGGTGCATGACGCACATGGGCGACCGATACCCGCCCCTAGGATGAATCGCGACGCCCCCTCGGCCCGCCCGGGCCACCACGCCGAAGGAGAGCCCATGTCTCTGTCCGCCGCTCCGCACCACCGCGTTCTCGCGGATGTCGTCGTCCCCAGCCGTTCGCGCGCGCTCGCGTGGGCGACGGATGCCGCTCTCGTCGTCGCCGGAACCGCGCTCGTCGCGGTCGCCGCGCAGATCGCCATCCCGTTCTGGCCCGTTCCGCTCACCGCGCAGACGTTCGCCGTGCTGCTGGTCGGAGTCACGCTCGGCCCGCTGCGCGGCGCCCTCTCGCTCGGGCTCTACCTCGTGATCGGCGTGCTCGGCCTTCCCGTCTTCGCACAGGGCACATCGGGCAGCCTCTTCGCCCTGACGACCGGCGGGTACATCATCGGGTTCGTCGTAGCGGCGACGCTCGTGGGGTGGCTCGCGCGTCGCGCGTGGGACCGCAAGGTGCTGGGCATGTTCGTCACCTACGTCTCGGGCAGCGCCGTGATCTACGCCTTCGGACTCCCGTGGCTGTACGTCTCGCTCGGCAACCTCGGCCCGGCCGTGTGGCAGGACGCGCTTGGCTACGACACGCTGATCGGCGCCACGCTGGGCGCGGGCATGTTCCCGTTCCTCCTCGGCGACCTGCTGAAGGCCGTCGTCGCCGCCGCGCTCGTGCCGCTCGTCTGGAAGGGCGTTCACGCGCTGGACGCGCGCAAGCAGTAACGCAGCGACCGGGCCGCGCTCAGGTCCTCCGTCGCTGTGGCGGGGCCACCTCGTGCGCATGCCCGAGGCGGAGTCCCGGCACGAGCGCCAGAAGCGCCAGTGCCCCGGCGATGGCGAAGACCGCGGGGAATCCGGCATCCGTCCCCGCGAGGGCCGTGAAGACCAGCCCCATCGTCGCGATGGCCGCTGCTGCGCCGATCGAGTCGGATATCGACAGCGCCGACGAGTTGAAGCCCTGGTTCTGCGGCGTCGAGTAGGCGAGCGTCAGGACCGTCAGACGCGGATACATCAGCCCCATGCCGCTTCCGGCGAACGCCCACCCGACGATGAGCACCGCCGGGTGCAGATGTCCCCACGCGACCGCGCCGGCCGCGACGACCGCGATGAACAGCTGCGCCGTCCCGATGAGGGTGATGCGCGTGTTGCCGATCCGGTCGCCGAAGCGCCCTTGAACGTCGGCGGCTGCAGCCCATGCCAGCGCCGCTGCGGTCAGGCCGAGCCCCGCCCATGTCGGCGAGAATCCGTAGTCGACGATCAGCAGGTACGGAATGTAGATCTCGGCGCCGAAAAGCGAGCCTGCGATCAGCCCGCGCATCAGGACGACGCTGGGCAGACCCCGCCCCGACCGCAGCGTGCGCGCGGGCAGCAGCGGCCGCGCTGCCACGGCGATCACGACGACGGATGCCGCCACCACAATTGGTGACCACGCGCCGAGCTCACCAGCCAGGCTCAGCCCCAGTGCACCCGCCGCCACAGCGACCGCGCATGCCAGGCGAGGACCGATGCGCCCGGTCGCGGGCTCGTCGGTCTGCATCGGGAGGCCGTGCAGCCGCAGGGCGACCATCGCGAACGCGACGACCGTGAGAGCGGCGACCCCGAGGAACACCCACCGCCAGTGCAGGTACTCGGTCACCGCGCCGGCGAGGAACGGCCCGATCAGCGAGGGCACGACCCACGCCGCCGAGAATGCGGCGAACACGCGCCCGTGGATCTGCGGTGGATACACACGCGCGACGACCACGTACAGGGCGACGGTCTGGCCGCCGGCGCCCAGTCCCTGGATCAGGCGGCCGACGACCAGGACGGGCATCGTGGGTGCGAGGCCGGCGATCACGAGGCCGACCACGAACAGTGCGACGGCGGCGTACAGCGGCGCCTTCGGCCCGGATCGGTCGCTCCACGCGCCGACGGCGACCATTCCGATCACGCTCGTGGCGAGCGTGCCCGCGAAGGCCACGGCGTACAGGGCGTCGCCGTCGAGGTCACCGCTGACGACGGGCATGACGGTCGTGACCGCGAGGGACTGGATCGCCGCGAGAAAGATGAGCGCGACCGCGCCGACCGTCACCCAGACGTAGCGCGACCCCCAGATGCTCGGTGCGGACTCGACGGGTGCGATCACGACGGGACGAGCGTTCCGATCCGCTCGACGGCCTCGCGCAGCACCTCGGGCGAGCAGCCGAAGTTGATCCGCACGTGCCCGCTCCCCTCCTCCCCGAACAGCGGTCCCAGATGCAGCGCCACATCGGCGTCGCGCCTGATCCTGACGGCGGGGTTGTCCCCCCAGCCCAGGTCGCTGAGGTCGACCCACGCCAGGAATCCGGCGTCGGGGATGCGGTAGCGGGCGCCGGGCACGTGCTCCGCGAGCAGCTCGGCCAGCAGGTGCCGGTTCTCATCGAGGGCGGCGCGCAGTCCGTCGAGCCAGTCGTCGCTCTCCTGCGAGAAAGCCGCCACCCCGGCGATGGCGCCGAACAGGCCGGTGCGCCATTCCACTTCATCGGGCAGCGAGCGCACCACCCTTGCGGTCTCGTCCGCCGCCGTCACCATCAGGGCGCATTTCAGTCCGGCGAGATTGAAGGCCTTGCTCGCGCTGACGACGGCGAAGCCGACCCGCGCCGCGGTGGGCGAGGCATCCAGGAACGGAGTGAAGGTGCGGGGGGCATGCACGAGCGGGGCGTGGATCTCGTCGCTGATGACCGCCGCGCCGAAACCTGCGGCGAGGTCCGCCAGTGCGGCCAGGCTCTCGCGCGAGTGAGCCGTCCCGGTCGGGTTGTGCGGGTTGCACAGCAGGACCGCGCGCGCCCCGCCGGCCAGGGCCGCCTCGATTCCGAGGAGGTCGAGCTCCCACCCGGTCGCGGTCGTGGTCAGAGGCACGCGTTCGACGACGGCCCCCGCCTCGGGGATGCACTCGTAGAACGGCGGGTAGACCGGCGGGGTGACGATGACCCGGTCGCCGGGCTCGGTGACGCGCCGGAGGATCTCGACGACGCCCATCATGACGTCGCAGGTGGTGCGGATGTGCGCGGGGTCGACGGTCCATCCGTAGCGTCGCTGTGCGAAGCCGGCGTACGCATCGGCGATTCCCGGATCAGGGGGCGTGTAGCCCGTGTCGCCGAGGTCCACCGCGCGCCGCAGGGCGCGGGTGATCGCGGGCGCGGGTGCGAAGTCCGTCTCCGCCACGAAGAGCGGCAGCACCCGTGGCGGATAGAGGCGCCACTTCGTGCTGGAACGCTGTCGCAGCTCGTCGATGTGCAGGGCCTTCAGGGGGGTGACGCTCACCCGTCGAGCCTATCGACGCGCATGGATGCCGCGACTTCGCCTGTCAGATAGCGAAATTCAGATCGCGAAGCCGAGCGCGCGCATCATGTCGCGTCCGTCATCGGTGATCCGCTCGGGGCCCCACGGCGGCATCCAGACCCAGTTGATGCGGAAGCGCTCGACGACCTCGTCCAGGGCCTGCGCGGTCTGCTCCTCGAGCACGTCGGTGAGCGGGCACCCGGCGCTGGTCAGGGTCATATGGATGACCAGGGCGTCGTTCTCGTCGTCCCACCCGAGGTCGTAGATCAAGCCCAGGTCGACGACGTTGATCCCCAGTTCGGGGTCCATGACGTCCTTGAGGGCTTCTTGGACCTCGTCGTACTTCTCGGGTGCGAGCGTCGCGGTCATAAGGGGATTCTACGCTTCGCCTTCGGTCGCGGCTTCGAGGATCGGTTCGATGAACCGGTCATACCCCTCATCCTCGAGTCGATCGGCGAGCTCGGGCCCGCCCTCCTCGACGATCTGCCCGGCGATCATGACGTGCACGAAGTCGGGGTGGATGTAGCGGAGGATGCGCGTGTAGTGCGTGATGAGGAGCACGCCGAGGTCGGTGTCCTCCTTCGCGCGGTTGACGCCCTCCGCCACGATCTTGAGCGCGTCCACGTCGAGACCGGAGTCGGTCTCGTCGAGCACGGCGATCTGCGGGCGCAGCAGTTCGAGCTGAAGGATCTCATGGCGCTTCTTCTCGCCGCCCGAGAAGCCCTCGTTCACGTTGCGCTGCGCGAACTTCGGGTCCATGCGCAGGTTCTTCATGGACTGCTTGACGTCCTTGGTCCATGTGCGGATGGCAGGCGCCTCGCCGTCGATCGCGGTCTTCGCCGTGCGGAGGAAGTTGGTGACGGTCACGCCGGGGATCTCGACCGGATACTGCATCGCGAGGAAGAGTCCTCGTCTTGCGCGCTCGTCGACGGTCATCGCGAGGACATCCTCGCCGTCGAGCGTGATGGTGCCGCTGGTGACCTTGTACTTCGGGTGTCCGGCGATCGTGTAGGCGAGCGTGGACTTGCCGGAGCCGTTGGGCCCCATGATGGCGTGGGTCTGGCCCTTGCGGACGGTGAGGGTGACGCCGTTGAGGATCGGTGTGGTTCCGGCATCCGTCTCGACCGTCACGTGCAGGTCGCGGATCTCGAGGACTGACATTGAGGCTTCCTTCTTCAGTTCGCTTCTTCGGTCACGGAGTCTTGAGGACAGTGGGGTCGATGAGCACATCGTCCCCCTCGATCGTGACGACGTACACGGGTACGGGCTCGTACGCGGGGAGGTTGAGGGGCTTGCCCGACAGCAGCGAGAAGGCCGAGCCGTGGGCCCAGCACTCGATGGTGTCGCCGTCGACGAACCCCTCGGCCAGCGAGATGTCGCCGTGCGTGCAGACGTCGCCGATCGCGTGCACCTCGTCGTTGGAGTCTCGGACGACGGCGATCGCGACGCCGTCCACCTCGACGCGGATCGCGGAGTCCTGCTCGAGCTCGCTCAGCGCGCAGACACGGGTTGCGGTCACTCGGCCGCTCCTTCCTGAGGTTCAGCCCCGATGGCCTTGAGCTCGACTTCGATCGCGGCGTGCAGTTCGGCCTCCAGCGCGGGGATCCCGATGCGCTGGACGATGTCGCTCAGGAACCCGATGACCACCAGGCGCCTCGCCTCTTCCTCGCTGATGCCGCGCGACTGCAGGTAGAACAGCTGCTCGTCGTCGAATCGACCGGTCGCACTGGCGTGGCCTGCGCCACGGATATCGCCCGTCTCGATCTCGAGGTTCGGGATCGACTCGGCGCGCGCGCCGTCGGTGAGGACGAGATTGCGGTTCGCCTCGTACGAGTCGGTTCCGACCGCGTCGGGGCCGATCAGCACATCGCCGATCCACACGCTTCGGGCGCCTGCACCCTGCAGCGCGCCCTTGTAGAGGACATCGCCGCGCGTGTCGCGACCCTTGTGGAAGAGGTACACCTGGCTCTCGAGGTGCTGGCCGGCGTCGGAGTACGACAGGCCGTACAGCTGGGCCTGGGCGCCGGCACCGGCGAGCTCGACGCTCGGGTTGATGCGCACGAGGCCGCCGCCGAAGCTGACGACGATGTGCCGCAGCGTGGCGTCACGGTCGACGCGGGCCTGATGGGACGCCGCGTGCACCGCGTCATCGTCCCACTCCTGCACGGTGATCACGGTGAGATGCGCGCCATCGCCGACGATGATCTCGACGTTCTCGGCGAAATGCACCGCGCCGCGGTGGCGCAGCACGACCGTTCCGCGCGCGTTGGCCGCGGCCTCGAGGATGAGCTGGGCGTGGGCGAGTCCGCTGTGTCCCGCGATCTCCACGACGACCGGCTCGCTGAGCTCGACCTCGGCGGGGATCCGGACGTGCGTCGCCTCGACCGAGCGCTGCCACGCGATCGCCGCGGTCAGATCCTCGGGGATGAACACGTCGCCGCGCGGCGCCTCGCCTGCACGCCTGGTGGCGATTTCGACCCGCTCGGCTCCGCTGATCGCGAAGGTGACGGAATCCGGGGCGCCCGCCGCGTCCTCGAACAGCGGTGCGATCCGGCCTACCGGCGTGTGCTTCCAGTTGACCTCGCGACCCGTGGGCCGATCGAAGTCGGTCGGGTCGTAAGAGCGCGGTCGCTCCGAACGGGTCTGAATCGGCGCCCACGCGCCGTCGGTATGCGCTGTCGAGCCCGGCACCGACGAAGGTGCCTGCGAGGTCGTCGTCATCTAGCCGACACTGCCTTCCATGCCCATTTCGATGAGCTTGTTCAGCTCCATGGCGTACTCCATGGGAAGTTCGCGGGCGATCGGCTCGATGAAGCCTCGCACGATCATCGCCATCGCCTCGTCCTCCGGCATGCCACGGCTCATCAGGTAGAACAGCTGCTCTTCACTGACCTTCGAGACGGTCGCCTCGTGGCCGAGCTGGACGTCGTCGACACGGATGTCGATAGACGGGTAGGTGTCCGAGCGCGAGATCGTATCGACCAGAAGCGCGTCGCACCGCACCGTGTTGGCGGAGTGGTGCGCGTTGGCGTCTACCCGCACCTCGCCGCGGTAGCCTGCGCGTCCGCCGCCGCGGGCGATCGACTTCGAGACGATCGAGGACTGCGTGTAGGGCGCCATGTGGATCATCTTCGCGCCGGCGTCCTGGTGCTGACCGGGGCCGGCGAACGCGACCGAGAGGGTCTCGCCCTTGGCGTGCTCTCCGACGAGGAAGATCGACGGGTACTTCATCGTGACCTTCGAGCCGATGTTGCCGTCGATCCATTCCATCGTCGCGCCCTCGTGGGCGATAGCGCGCTTCGTGACGAGGTTGTAGACGTTGTTCGACCAGTTCTGGATCGTCGTGTACCGAACGCGGGCGTTCTTCTTGACGATGATCTCGACGACCGCGGAGTGCAGCGAGTCGCTCTTGTAGATCGGAGCGGTGCAGCCCTCGATGTAGTGGACGTACGACCCCTCGTCGGCGATGATCAGCGTCCGCTCGAACTGACCCATGTTCTCGGTGTTGATGCGGAAGTAGGCCTGGAGCGGGATCTCGACATGCACGCCCGGCGGCACGTAGACGAACGATCCGCCCGACCACACCGACGTGTTCAGCGCAGCGAACTTGTTGTCTCCGGCCGGGATCACGGTGCCGAAGTACTCCTCGAAGAACTCCGGGTGCTCGCGCAGCGCGGTGTCGGTGTCCATGAAGATGACGCCCTGGGCCTCGAGCTGTTCGTTGATCTGGTGGTAGACGACCTCGGACTCGTACTGCGCGGCGACGCCGGCGACCAGCCGCTGACGCTCGGCCTCGGGGATGCCGAGGCGCTCGTACGTATTGCGGATCTCCTCGGGAAGCTCTTCCCAGGATCCTGCCTGCTTCTCGGTCGACCGCACGAAGTACTTGATGTTGTCGAAGTCGATCTCGCTGAGATCGGCGCCCCAGGTGGGCATCGGCTTGCGCTCGAAGAGCTGCAGGCCCTTCAGACGCGACTTGAGCATCCACTCGGGCTCGTTCTTGAGCGTCGAGATCCCGCGCACGACGGACTCGCTCAGCCCGCGCTGGGCGGCGGCGCCGGCGGCATCGGCGTCGTGCCAGCCGAATTCGTACTGTCCGAGGCTGGCCAGTTCGGGTCGGTCGATCAGCACATCCGACATCGTCACACTCTCCTCCGGGCCTCAACGGTGTCATCCGCCCCGGTACTCCTGCGCCTCCGGTGGAGTACCGAAGAGGGGTGCCGCTCGGTGGGCCCAATCAAGTGGCGCCGACCTGCGCGCCTACACTTGTCAGTGATGCAGAGCGCGACGCGCCCGCATCCGACCCTTCGATTCTACAGGGTTCCGCCCCCGCCCCGGGTGGCAGGGCCCTCCCCCGGCCACGTCCGGAGCGCATTCCCAGGAGGCTGGCCCGATGGCCGCGGACCCGAGCACCACCGATTCTTCTGGCGCTCCGCCCCAGACCCCCGGTTCGCCGACGCAGGATCCCAGTGCGGCTCCGCCCCAGAGCCCCGGCTCGCCGACGCACGATCCCTCTGGGGCTCCGCCCCAGACCCCCGGCTCGCTGACGCGGGATCCCTCTGGGGCTCCGCCCCAGACCCCCGGCTCGCTGACGCACGCCCGCCGCGGCATCTTCCGCACATTCTGGGAATGGCTGCCCACGCGCGTGGACCGTCGTGTCATCGCCGCGGCCTGGGCGACGCTCGCGGTCCAGGTGGCGATCGTCGGCACCGGCGGACTGGTCAGGCTCACCGGATCGGGACTCGGGTGCCCCACGTGGCCGCGCTGCACCGCCGAGTCGCTCGTCCCGACGCCGGAGATGGGGATCCACGGCGTCATCGAGTTCGGCAACCGCCTGCTGACCTTCGTCCTCGTGATCGTGGCGATCACGATGTTCCTCTTCGTCGTGCGGATGCGCCGTGAGCGCCGCGATCTGTTCTGGCTGTCGCTCGTGATCGGCCTGTACGTGCCGCTCCAGGCGATCATCGGCGGCATCACCGTGCTGACCAACCTGAACCCCTACATCGTGGGGCTGCACTACTTCGCGTCCGTCGTGCTCGTCGCGCTCGCCGCCGTGCTCGTCGCGCGCGTTTACGCCAGACCGGGACCGCGAGTGCGCGCCGTCCCCGCTCTGGTATGCCGCGACCGTGCATGTGACGAGCGCGCTCGTGCTCATCACGGTTGTTGTGGGCATCCTGGTGACCGGATCTGGCCCGCACGCCGGAGACGGCGGCGCCGCGCGCAACGGACTCGATCCCGAGTTCATGCAGCATGTGCACTCGTGGCCGGCGTATGCGCTCTTCGCCGCGACGCTCGTGCTCGTCATCGGGGCGTGGCGCACGCCGGCCGTGCTCCGGCTCAGGCTATGGACGGGGCTGCTTCTGGCCGTCGAGCTCGCCCAGATCGTGGTGGGCCTCTGGCAGGCGCGGACCGGGCTGCCGATCCTTCTCGTGAACATCCACATGGTGCTCGCGGTGCTGCTGGTGGCCGCGATGACGGCCGTCGTGATGCACCTGAAGTCCGAGGCGCCTGGCGCGGCCAGCGATTCCGCGTACGCTGGAACAGTCGAAGCGGCGTCCCCGCGCCGCTGACCTGGATTCATAGCCGGCTCATCGGATTCGCACACCTGCGGCCGAGCAGAGCACGCCAGGATGATCGACGCCCCAACCCCCGACCGAGGAGTACACGCATGTCCGCACGCCCCAGCCTTGTCCGCAGCATCCCGTTCTGGATCCTGATCGCCGGATCCCTCGTCACCAGCGCCGTCGGCGCGTGGCTCACGGTCGACAGGCTCGCCGTCATGTCCGTCGGCCTGACCGCCGGCACCGCGACACCGGTCGACGTGTACGTCGGCCAGGTGTGGGCGATCGTCGGCGGCATTCTCCTCGCCACCGGAATCGTCGGCCTCGCGCTCGCGCTCGTGCTCGCCGTGATCCGGTCGTTCGTCCCCGTGACCGACGTCGAGATCATCGAGGCGCTCGACTGGTCCGCCGACGACGAGGCGCTCGATGACGCCTCGGCCGCCGACGCTGATGACGCCCCGGCCGCCGAGACGGACGCCGCCGTCGCCGTCGAGGAGCCCGTCGAAGAGGTCGCCGCGCAGCGCTGATCCGACGACTGACGAGGGCGGGGGCGCTGCAGGACTGAGCGCTCCCGCCCTCTCTGCTCGATACCGACACGGCACTGGCCCGATACTTGCTGGGTGGACCCCGTCGGAACCATCACGTGGATCGTGCTGTTCGTCATCGCCACGGTCGCCGTGACCGGATTCGTCGGACGACTCGGCTGGTCGGCCCCCGTCGCCCTTGTCATCGTCGGCGGAGCGGTCTCCTTCATCCCCGGCGTGCCTCAGGTCGAGGTCCAGCCGGAGCTCATCCTGTACGGCATCCTCCCGCCGCTGCTGTTCGCCGCGGCGATCCGCACGTCCGTGATCGACGTGCGCGCCCGCCGCGACAGCATCCTGCTCCTTTCGGTCGGCCTGGTCGCCTTCACGGTGATCGCGGTGGGCTTCGCCGCGCTCGCCCTGATCCCGGCGATCACCCTCGCGGCCGCGTTCGCCTTCGCGGCGGTTGTCGCACCGACCGACGCGATCGCGGTCACGGCGATCGCCGGTCGCCTCGGGTTGCCGCGCCGCGTGGTGACGATCCTCGAGGGCGAGAGCCTGCTCAACGACGCGACCGCCCTGGTCGCGCTGAACGCCTCGATCGCGGCGATCGTCAGCGTCGTCACCCCGGCCGAGATCGGCCTCGACTTCGTCATCGCGGTCGCCGTCGGGATGGGCGTCGGCTTCGCCGTCGGCTGGATCGTCTCGCTCGTGCGGTCACGGCTGCACTCCGCCGTGCTCGATACCAGCCTCACGCTCGTGACGCCGTTCGCGGCGTTCCTGCTCGGCGAACTGCTGCATGGTTCGGGCGTGCTGGCGGTGGTCATCGCCGGCCTCTATCTGGGCTTCCGGGCGCCGACAGTCTCGTCGGCGGAGGCTCGGGTCGCCGAGCGCCTCAACTGGCGAACGATCCAGTTCCTGCTCGAGAACGCCGTCTTCCTGTTCATCGGACTCAACCTGAAGGGCATTCTCGAAGGCGCGATCAGCACCGGCCCCGGCGTGTGGGAGACCGTGGGCATCAGCATCGGCATCCTCGCCGCCCTCGTTCTGTCCCGCTTCGCCTGGGTCATGGGCATCACGCTGCTCTACCGCAAGGGGCCGCGCCGGCTGCGCGAGCGCCGCTGGTCGTGGGGCAGCGGCGTCGCCGTGTCGTCGGCGGGAGTGCGGGGCGTCGTGACGCTGGCTGCGGTCTTCCTCCTGCCCGCGGAGACCCCGTCTCGCGAGTACCTGCAGTTCCTTGCCTTCGTGGTGGTCGTCGCCACCCTCCTCGGCGGTCTGGCGCTGCCGGCGATCATCCGGCGGCTGAACCTGCCCAAGCCGAGCTTCGCGCAGGAGCTCACCGAGCGCCGGCTCCTGATGGCCGAAGCGCGGCAGGCGGGAATCGATCGGCTGGACGCTCAGGATGTGACCGGCGACGAGCAGCGCGTGGCGGACCTGCTCAGAAGCGATGCAGGCTTCCTCGGCGAGACCCTCGACACTTACGGTCCGGATGCCTCGATCCCACAGCTCGAGGCGAAGTTCCGCCTGCGCACCGCGATGCTCGACGCTGAGCGGGCGGCGGTGCTGAAGGCCCGTATCGAGGGGCGCTATCAGGAGCCGGCGATCGTCGCGGCGCTGCAGGCGATCGACGCCGAGGAGACGGCGCTGCGCGCGCAGTTCCCGAAGGACCGCTAGGAACCGCCGCCGTCGGGTCGGTCCGCCGCGAACGGCACCGGTCCGTCGCCCAGGCGTACATACACGGTGCGCCACCCGTCGGGGTCCTGCGCCATGGCTCAGAAGGGCAGCAGGGGGTCGATCGCGATAGCCACGAAAAGCAGCGTCAGGTAGGTGATCGATGCGTGGAAAACACGCATCGGTCGCGGCTCCGTGCCGCGCACCGCCCGGGTGTAGAGGCGATGCGACTCGTAGATGAACCACCCGCCGAACACGACGGCCGACACCGAGTACACGAGCCCCATGCCCGCGACGGGGATGAGCAGCAGCGAGCACGCGACGGTCGCCCACGCGTACAGGATGACCTGCAGGCCCACCTGCGATCCGGATCGGGTCGCGCCGAGCATCGGCACGTCGACCTCGTCGTACTGGTCCTTGTACTTCATCGACAGCGGCCAGTAGTGCGGCGGAGTCCACAGGAACACCAGTGCGAACAGGATCATCGGCGTCCATGACAGCGATCCGGTGACCGCCGACCAGCCGATGACCACCGGGAAGCATCCGGCGATGCCACCCCACACGATGTTCTGCTCGGTGCGGCGCTTGAGGATCATCGTGTAGATGACCACGTAGAAGAAGATCGCTCCGGCCGACAGGGCGGCGGCCAGCCAGTTGGTGGTGAGCCAGAGCCAGACCGTGGATGCCGCGGCCAGCGTCCACGCGAAGATCAGCGCTCCGCGCGGCGAGACCTCCCCCGTGACCAGCGGCCGGCCTATCGTGCGCTGCATGTGCGCGTCGATGTCGCGGTCGAGGTACATGTTGAACGCGGCAGCCGACCCGGCACTCATCGAGCCGCCGAGGACCGTCGCCAGAACCAGCCAGATGCTCGGGAATCCGCCCTGGGCGAGGATCATGACCGGAACCGTCGTGACGAGCAGGAGCTCGAGCACCCGCGGCTTTGTCAGCGCGATGTAGGCGCGGATCGTGCGGCCCAGCGAATGCGGTCGCGCGGCGGCTGCGCCCGCCGTCATCGTGGTGTCCATCACTCCCCGCTCGACCGCCTGAAACTGCCTCTCGAGTCTATGGCATCTGCGCCGCACGACATCCGGCGTAGGTTCTCACACAGCGGCGCGTCGCCGTGTGAGCACACCGATACACCGGCGACACCATCCGGACACGTGCAGGCCCGCGGAGCCTGCCACACTGCCAGTCATACGAGGTCTCGCATGGCCGGCGCGGAATGGCGCTTCGCTATGCTGAAACCTATACGCGCGCCCTGCGCCGGCTGCTCCTCCCGATTTGCGACGCGGTCTGCGGAATCGGGTGCACTCCCTCTGAGAAAGGCGGCCCGGTGTCGGAACTGCGTTGGGATGAAATCGACCGGCGCGCGGTGGACACCGCTCGCGTGCTGGCCGCGGACGCGGTTGAGAAGGTGGGCAACGGCCACCCGGGGACGGCCATGAGCCTTGCTCCGGCGGCATACCTGCTGTATCAGCGCGTCATGAACCACGACCCGGGCGATGTGCATTGGCCCGGTCGCGACCGGTTCATCCTCTCGGCCGGCCACTCGTCGCTCACGCAGTACGTGCAGCTCTATCTCGGCGGATTCGGACTCGAGCTCGACGACCTCAAGTCGCTGCGCACGTGGGGCTCGAAGACGCCCGGTCACCCGGAGTTCGGCCACACCGACGGGGTGGAGATCACGACCGGTCCGCTCGGCCAGGGGCTCGCCTCGTCTGTGGGCTTCGCCTACGCGGCCCGCTACGAGCGCGGGCTGTTCGATCCCGATGCGGCACCGGGTGAAAGCCCCTTCGACCACTTCATCTATGTCATCGCCTCGGACGGCGACCTGCAGGAAGGCATCACGAGCGAGGCATCCTCGCTTGCCGGCCACCAGGAGCTCGGCAACCTCGTCGTGATCTACGACTCCAACCAGATCTCCATCGAGGACGACACGGACGTGGCGTTCACCGAGGACGTCGCCAAGCGCTACGAGTCGTACGGCTGGCACGTCCAGACCGTCGACTGGAAGAAGACGGGCGAGTACGTCGAGGACGCGGCAGAGCTGTTCGCCGCGCTCGAGGCGGCTCAGGGCGAGACGTCCAAGCCGTCCATCATCGTGCTCAAGACGATCATCGGCTGGCCCTCCCCCGGCAAGCAGAACACCGGCAAGATCCACGGCTCGGCGCTCGGCGGAGACGAGCTCGCCGCGACGAAGAAGGTGCTCGGCTGGGACCCGGACGAGACATTCGTCGTCCCTGAGGACGTGCTGACGCACACCAGGGGCCTGGGCGAGCGCGGAGCGGCGACGCACGCGGCCTGGCAGGAGAAGTTCGACGCGTGGGCGGCGGCCAATCCGGAACGCAAGGCGCTGTGGGATCGTCTGCAGGCCCGTGAGCTGCCCGAGGGCATCGCCTCCGCCCTGCCCTCGTTCGAGGCGGGCAAGGACGTCTCGACCCGCGCAGCATCCGGGACCGTCATCAACGCCCTCGCTGCCGAGCTTCCCGAGCTGTGGGGCGGTTCCGCCGACCTCGCCGAGTCGAACCTGACGACCATCAAGAGCGCGCAGTCGTTCATCCCCACCGAGTGGTCCACTCACGAGTGGAGCGGCGACCCCTACGGCCGGGTCCTGCACTTCGGCATCCGCGAGCACGCCATGGGCGCGATCGTCAACGGCATCGTCCTGCACGGCCCCACACGGGCCTTCGGCGGCACCTTCCTCATCTTCAGCGACTACATGCGCCCCTCGGTCCGCATCGCGTCGCTGATGAACATCCCGTCGATCTACGTCTGGACCCACGACTCCGTCGCGCTCGGCGAGGACGGTCCGACCCATCAGCCCATCGAGCAGCTGGCCGCCCTGCGCGCGATCCCGAACTTCACAGTCGTTCGCCCGGGCGACGCGGCCGAGACGGCCGTCGTCTGGCTCGAGATGCTCCGTCGCCACGCCGGTCCTGTCGGCATCGCACTGACGCGTCAGAACATCGCGGTGTTCGAGCGCGGCGAGGGCGCGGCATCCGGCGACACGCTCGCCTCGGCCGATCTCGCGGTCAAGGGTGCGTACGTCCTCGCGGACGCGCCGGGCGGCACGCCCGACGTGATCCTCATCGCGACCGGCTCCGAGGTTCAACTCGCCGTCGCCGCCCGCGAGACGCTGGCCGCCGAAGGCATCGGCGCCCGCGTGGTGTCGGCGCCGTCGCTCGAGTGGTTCGACGAGCAGGATGCCGCGTACCGCGAGAGCGTGCTGCCCGCGTCGGTGGGCGCGCGCGTATCGGTGGAGGCGGGCATCGCGATGCCGTGGCGCCACATCGTCGGAGACAAGGGCCGGAGCGTCTCGATCGAGCACTTCGGCGCCTCGGCCGACTACAAGACCCTGTTCCAGAAATTCGGCGTCACCGCCGAAGCCGTCGTCGAGGCGGCACGCGAGACTCTCAAGGAGAACTCATGAGCACCCCCACCGCCCACCTCGTCGCAGAGGGCGTCAGCATCTGGCTCGACGACCTCTCACGTCAGCGCATCATCACGGGCAACCTCGCCGACCTGATCGTCACGCGCAACGTCAGCGGCGTGACGACGAACCCGACCATCTTCGCCGGCGCCCTCAGCAAGGGCGAGGCGTACGAGGGTCAGGTCCACGTCCTCTCCGAGCGCGGCGCATCCGCCGATGAGGCGATCTTCGAGATCACCACCGACGACGTGCGTGCAGCCGCCGATGTCTTCCGGTCGGTCTACGACGCCACGAACGGCGTCGACGGGCGGGTCTCGATCGAGGTCTCCCCCGACCTCGCCCACGACACCGACGCGACGATCGCGCAGGCCAAGGACCTCTGGGCCAAGGTCGACCGCCCGAACGTCCACATCAAGATCCCGGCGACCAAGGCCGGCCTGCCCGCGATCACCGCGGTGATCGGCTCCGGCATCTCGGTCAACGTGACCCTGATCTTCAGCCTGGAGCGGTACGCCGAGGTCATCGACGCCTACCTCTCCGGCGTCGAGCAGGCCAAGGATGCCGGACACGATCTCTCGCAGATCCACTCTGTCGCCTCGTTCTTCGTGTCGCGCGTCGACACCGAAGTCGACAAGCGGCTCGGTGCGATCGGCACCGATGAGGCCGCGGCGCTCAAGAGCAAGGCGGGCATCGCGAACGCGCGCCTGGCCTACGAGCTGTTCGAGCGCGAGTTCGCGACCGAACGGGCGAAGAAGCTGACGGATGCCGGCGCCAACGTTCAGCGGCCGCTCTGGGCCTCCACCGGCGTCAAGGACCCGGCCCTGCCCGACACCCTGTACGTCACCGAGCTCGTCGCGCGTGGCACCGTCAACACGATGCCGGAGAAGACCCTCGAGGCGACGTTCGATCACGGCGTGATCGACGGAGACACCGTGACCGGTGCCTACGAAGACGCCCATGGCCTCTTCGACCGCCTCGCCGCCGTCGGCGTCGACTTCGCCGATGTCACCCAGGTGCTCGAAGACGAGGGCGTCGAGAAGTTCATCGCGTCGTGGCACGAGCTGCAGGCCACCGTCTCGACGGCTCTCGAGGCAGCGCAGTCCGCCCACTCGGATTCAGCACAGTGAGCTTCGAGATCCACCTGACCGGGCGCGTCAAGTCGGTCGTCCATGAGACACTCCCGGGCCTGATCGCCGACCTCGTCGCTTCGGGGATCACGGCAGGCGATGCATCGCTGTGGGGCCCCGGCGCCGAGGCGGATGCTTCCCAGCGGCTCGGCTGGGTCGAGGCCGTATCCGTGTCGCGACCGCTTGTCCCCGAGATCGCGGCGCTTCGTGCGGAGCTCGTCGCCAAGGGTGTCACGCGGGTCGTGCTCGCGGGCATGGGCGGGTCCTCGCTCGCGCCCGAAGTGATCGCGCAGACCTCCGGCGTCCCACTCGTGATCCTCGATTCGACCGCTCCGAGCCAGGTGCTCGCCGCGATCGACGGCGACGCCGAGGCGGGCGGTCTCGAGCAGACCGTGCTCGTCGTCTCGTCGAAGTCCGGATCGACGGTCGAGACCGACTCCGCCAAACGCGCCTTCGAGACGGCCTTCAGCGACATCGGGATCGATCCGCTCGAGCGGATCGTCGTCGTCACCGACCCCGGCTCGCCGCTCGATCAGGCGGCACGCGCCGATGGCTACCGCGTCTTCAACGCCGACCCGACCGTGGGCGGACGCTACTCGGCGCTGACCGCGTTCGGCCTCGTGCCGACCGGGCTCGCCGGCGTCAACCTTTCGGAGCTCCTCGACGAGGCCGAGGCGTCGCTTCTGGAGGTCGCGATCGACAGCGCCGACAACCCCGCGCTCGTGCTCGCCGCAGCGATCGCCGGCGGTGAGCCGCGCCGCGACAAGCTCGGGCTCATCACCGACGGCACCCACATCATCGGCCTCCCCGACTGGATCGAACAGCTCGTCGCCGAGTCCACCGGCAAGGACGGCACCGGCATCCTGCCCGTCGTGCTCCTGCCCGTCTCGCCCGAAGCCGAGAACACCCCGTCCGACATGCAGATCGTGCGGTTCGTCGACGAGGCGAACGAGTTCCACTTCCGCGAGCGGCACGAGGGCGAGATCCTCGTCAGCGGCTCGCTGGGCGGGCAGTTCGTCGTGTGGGAGTACGCGACCGCGATCGCCGGCCGGATGCTGGGGATCAACCCGTTCGACCAGCCCGACGTCGAATCCGCGAAGGTCGCAACGCGCGGCCTGCTCGACGCGCGACCCGAGGCCACGGCACCCGCGTTCGCGGTGGACGGCGTCGAGGTTCGCGTATCCGACCCGGCGCTGGCGGCATCCGGAACCGTCGCCGGCGTGCTCGACGCGCTGTGGGCGCAGGTGCCCGCCGACGGCTACGTGTCGATCCAGGCATATGTCGATCGCCTGGGCCTGTCGCAGCTGCAGGGTCTGCGCGAACTGGCCGCCGCCGACTCCGGTCGGCCCGTCACTTTCGGGTGGGGCCCGCGGTTCCTGCACTCGACCGGCCAGTTCCACAAAGGCGGCCCCGCGGTCGGCGTGTTCCTCCAGATCCTCGAACAGACCGACGTCGACCTCGAGATCCCCGGCCGCCCGTTCACCTTCGGCCAGCTGATCACAGCGCAGGCCGCAGGCGATGCGAGCGTGCTCGCCGACGGGCACGGTCGTCCGGTCGTCACCCTCACCCTCACCGACCCCCAGGCCGAGGTGCTCGCGCTCTTCGAAGCCGCTCAATAGGAGTCCATCCCAGATGATGGTGCAGCCCAAATGACCGTGGAGATCTCGCGGGGGCACAACCCGCTGCGCGACCCCGAAGACCACCGTCTCAACCGCATCGCCGGTCCGAGCGCGCTCGTGATCTTCGGGGTGACGGGCGACCTATCCCGCAAGAAGCTCATGCCCGCCGTCTACGATCTGGCCAACCGCGGTCTGCTGCCCCCCGGGTTCGCGCTGGTCGGCTTCGCGCGACGTGATTGGGAGGACGAGGACTTCGCCGCAGGTGGTGAAGGAGGCGGTCAAGGATCATTCGCGCACCGAGTTCCGCGAGGAGACCTGGCAGCAGCTGCTCGAGGGCATCCGGTTCGTCTCGGGCGAGTTCGGCGATCCGACGACGCGTTCCGCCGCCTTCGCGAGACGGTCGACAAGCTCGACGTGGAGCGCGGAACGATGGGCAACCACGCGTTCTACCTCTCGATTCCGCCCAAGGACTTCCCCATCGTGGCCGAGCAGCTGAAGGACATCGGGGCTCGTGGACGACACCGCCGACCAGCCCGAACGGTGGCGACGAGTCGTCATCGAGAAGCCATTCGGCCATGACCTCGCATCGGCGCAGTAGCTCAACGACGCGCTGCGCTCGGCGTTCCCGACCGATTCGATCTTCCGCATCGACCACTATCTCGGCAAGGAGACGGTTCAGAACATCCTGGCTCTGCGCTTCGCGAACGAGTTGTACGAGCCGATCTGGAACGCGAACTACGTCGACCACGTGCAGATCACGATGGCCGAGGACATCGGCGTGGGTGGCCGTGCCGGATACTACGACGGCATCGGCGCCGCGCGTGACGTCATCCAGAACCACCTCCTGCAGCTCATGGCGCTCACCGCGATGGAGGAGCCGATCACCTTCGACGCGAAGAACCTGCGCGCCGAGAAGGAGAAGGTTCTCGCAGCGGTCACCCTTCCGAAGGATCTGTCCCGCTCGACCGCCCGCGGCCAGTACGCCGGCGGATGGCAGGGAGGCGAGCAAGTGCTCGGCTTCCTCGAGGAGGACGGGATGAACCCGGAATCCACGACGGAGACCTATGCGGCGATCACTCTCGAGGTGAACACGCGCCGCTGGGCCGGGCGTTCCGTTCTACCTGCGCACCGGCAAGCGTCTGGGCCGCCGCGTCACCGAGATCGCCGTCGTGTTCAAGCGAGCACCCGAGCAGCTGTTCTCCCGGAGTCAGACCTCGGGCCAGGGGCAGAACGCCCTCGTGATCCGCGTGCAGCCCGACGAAGGCGTGACGATCCGCTTCGGCTCGAAGGTGCCGGGTGCCGGTGCGCAGGTGCGTGACGTCACGATGGACTTCGGCTACGGGCACGCGTTCACCGAGGCGAGCCCCGAGGCGTACGAGCGGCTCATCCTCGACGTGCTCCTCGGCGACCCGCCGCTGTTCCCCCGCCACGAGGAGGTCGAGCTCTCCTGGAAGATCCTCGACCCGATCGAGCAGTTCTGGACCTCGCAGGGTGGCCCCCGTCGAGCAGTACGCGCCCGGGTCGTGGGGGCCGGCATCCGCCGACGAGATGCTCGCCCGCGACGGACGCACCTGGAGACGACCGTGATCATCGACCTGCCCGACACGACCGTGAGCAAGATCTCGCGGGCTCTCGTGAACGTGCGCGAAGAGGGCGGCGCCGTCGCGCTCGGCCGTGTGCTGACCCTCATCATCCTCACGCGCGAGGGCGCGCTCGAAGAGGTCGTCGAGGCGGCCAACGACGCGTCGCGGGAGCATCCGATGCGCGTCATCGTGCTCATGATCGATGGGACGACCGCCACCGACTCCCGGCTGGACGCGCAGATCCGCGTCGGCGGCGACGCCGGCGCGAGCGAGGTCAGTCACCCTCCGCGCGTTCGGCGAGGCCGGCAGCCTCCAACCTCGAGAGCCTCGTGACCGGGCTCCTGCTGCCCGACGCCCCCGTCGTGGTCTGGTGGCCGAACAAGACGCCCGACTCGCCGTCGACGACCTCGATCGGCCGCATCGCACAGCGACGGATCACGGATGCCGCGACCAAGTCCGATCCGCAGGCGTGGGTCGCGGCGCTGAGTCGAGAACCAAGCGCCCGGCGACACGGATCTCGCGTGGACGCGCCTGACGCACTGGCGCGAGCAGCTCGCCGCCGTCCTCGACCAGCCGCCGTACGAGGCGGTGACCGGGGTCGAGGTGCGCGGTGCGGCAACCTCGCCATCGACCGCCCTGCTGGCTGCGTGGCTCCGCCTCATGCTCGATGTGCCGGTCGACTGGCGGTACCTGCCCGAAGATGAGTGGAGTGAGGGCATCAAGTCGGTGCGCCTGACTCGCGCGCGAGCGGTGAGGTGTTCTGGAGCGCTCCTCCCCGGCGATCGCCTGCCTCAGCCAGCCGGGTCAGCCGCAGCACGACCTCGTCCTCCCCCGCCGATCCCTCCGCGAGTGCCTCGCCGAGGAGCTTCGCCGACTCGATCCGGACGTCCTGTATGGTCGAGTGATCACCGAGGGCTGGGAGCTCTTGGAACCGGCGACGCAGGAGACGCATGGGTGAATTCACCATCGAGAAGCGTGTCGTGATCAGCGATGATCCCGCCGCTCTCGCTGAGTCGGTCGCCGCTCGATTCGTCCACCGCCTCGCGAAGTGCTCGGCCGACGGTCGGCCCGTGCATGTCGCCCTGACCGGCGGGACGATGGGTTCGGCGGTGCTCGCCGCCGCAGCCCGTCACTCGCAGCGCGACCGCGTCGACTGGTCGCGCGTGCACTTCTGGTGGGGCGACGAGCGATTCGTCGCCCGCGACGACGCCGATCGCAATGAGAAGCAGGCGCGCGAGGCGCTGCTGGATGCCCTGGACATTCCTCCCGCCAACATCCACGCGATGGCCGCCGGCGATGAGGGGATCGACCTGGATGCCGCCGCCGAGCGCTACGCGGCCGAGCTCGCCCGCTTCCCGCAGTCGGACGGCACGGCCTGGCCGTCATTCGACGTCTGCTTCCTCGGAGTCGGACCGGACGGGCACATCGCGTCGCTGTTCCCCGACCGTCCGGAGATCCTGATCGCCGACCGTGCCGCGGTGGCAGTCCGCGACTCCCCCAAGCCCCCGCCGGAGCGCGTGAGCCTCACGCGACCGGTGATCAACGCGTCCAAGCGCGTATGGCTGGTGCTCGCCGGGGCCGACAAGGCATCGGCGCTCGGCCTCGCCCTGGCCGGAGCCAGCTACGCGAGCGTGCCGGTCGCCGGAGCGAAGGGCCGCAAGCGCACCGTCTTCTTCGTCGACCAAGCTGCGGCTTCACAGGTGCCGCCGGAGCTCATCGATCAGGACTACTGAGCGCGAGGGGTGTGGGTCCGCGCTGGATGCGTGCGTCAGTCCTGACCGCGACGGTCCCGCAGCTGCTTGAGCGCGTCGTCGAGCAGAGCCTCGGCCTCTTCCTCGGTGCGACGTTCCTTCACGTACGCGAGGTGGGTCTTGTAGGGCTCGGTCTTGGCGAGAGCAGGCGGGTTCTCCTTGTCGCGCCCGGCGGGCAGGCCGGAGTGCGGCGAGTCGATCGTGTCGGGGATCTCCTCTTCGGGGATGCCGGCCGCGAAGTAGCGGATCGTCTCGTTGCCGAGGGCATCCCAGTACGAGATGGCGATGCGCTCGGCGTGGAAGCCGTGGTCCTGCTCGCCCATCGGTCCCGCGCCGACGCGGGTGCCGCGGATCGCATTGCCTCCGGTGGCCATCAGACGCTCTGGAACTTCGTGATGAGCCCGAGGGCGACGATCGACACGAACCATGCGAGCGCGAGGATCACCGTGAACCGGTTGAGGTTGCGCTCGGCAAGGCCCGAAGAGCCGAGGGCCGAAGTCATGCCGCCGCCGAACATGTCGGACAGGCCGCCACCGCGCCCCTTGTGGAGCAGGATGAGAAGGGTCAGCAGCAGGCTGGTGATGCCGAGGAGCACCTGCAGGACGAACTCGAGGATCTGCACAGATCTAAGCCTTTCACCGCGCCTGAAACGGGCGCACGATCTCCCAGTATAAACGTCGTCAGACGCCGACGTGTTTCTGATAGCGGATGATCGCCGCGAATTCGTCGACCACGAGGCTCGCGCCGCCCACGAGAGCGCCGTCGACATCGGGCTCGCGCATGAAGCTCGCGATGTTCGCCGCCTTCACCGATCCCCCGTACAGGACCCGCGTGCGATCCGCGGCATCCTGACCGAGCTTGTCGGCGATGACCCCGCGAAGCTTCGCGCAGACCTCCTGCGCCTGTTCGGGAGTGGCCGCCTGACCCGAGCCGATGGCCCAGACCGGCTCATACGCCACGACGATGTCGGCGTCCGCTGAGACGCCGTCCAGCGCGATCTCGAGCTGCCCGACCGGAACAGCGCTCGCGCCGAACTTCTCCAGGTCCTCGGAGGTCTCCCCCACGCAGATCACCGGCACGAGCCCGTGCCGCAGGGCCGCCTTCACCTTCGCGGCCACGACTTCGTCGGTCTCGGCGTGGTACTCGCGACGCTCGGAATGCCCGATGATCACGTAGGTGCAGTTGAGCTTCTTGAGGAACGCGCCGGAGACCTCACCGGTGTAGGCACCGGAGTCCTTCGTCGACAGATCCTGCGCACCGAGCTCGAACGGGATCTTGTCGGCGTCCATGAGCGTCTGCACCGTGCGGAGGTCTGTGAACGGTGGGAAGAGGCCGACCTCGACCGCACCGTCGAGGTGCTTGGCCTCCTTGAGGGCCCAGTGCAGCTTCTGCACGAACGCGATCGCCTGCTGGTGGTCGAGGTTCATCTTCCAGTTGCCCGCGATGAACGGGACTCTCGCTACTGCCATCCGAGGACCTCCAGTCCGGGGAGCTTCTTGCCCTCGAGGAATTCCAGGCTCGCTCCGCCGCCCGTCGAGATGTGACCGAACTGGTCGTCCTGGAAGCCCAGCTGACGCACTGCTGCAGCGGAGTCGCCTCCGCCGACGACGCTGAGCCCGTCGACCTCCGTGAGCGCCTGCGCGACGGTTTTCGTGCCCGCCGCGAACGGTGCGAGCTCGAAGACGCCCATCGGCCCGTTCCAGAAGACGGTCCGGCTGTCGCGGATCACCTCGGCGAAGCGCGCCGCCGTGTCGGGACCGATGTCGAGCCCCAGACCGGCTGCGCCGAACGGCGTTTCTTCGATGCTGTCGGCGGGAGTCACGACGTGCTCCGCGTCCGCCCCGAACTTCGATGCGACCACGACGTCCGTCGGCAGCACGATCTCGACGCCGGACTCCTCCGCGGTGGTCATGTACTGCGTCACCGTGTCGAGCTGGTCGGCTTCCAGCAGGCTCGCGCCGACCTTGTGGCCCTGTGCGGCGAGGAAGGTGAACAGCATCCCTCCGCCGATGAGCAGGCGGTCGACACGAGGGAGCAGGTGCGAGATGACACCGAGCTTGTCGCTGACCTTCGAGCCGCCGAGGACGACCGTGTACGGCCGCTCGGGGTTCTCGGTCAGGCGATCCAGCACGTCCAGCTCCGCGGCGATCAGCAGCCCTGCCGCGGAGGGCAGGATCTCGGCCAGGTCGTAGACGCTGGCCTGCTTGCGGTGCACGACTCCGAAGCCGTCCGAGACGAGCACGTCGCCGAGGTCGGCGAGCTCCTCGGCGAACGCCCGGCGCTGCGCGTCGTCCTTGGCCGTCTCTCCGGGGTTGAATCGGAGGTTCTCGATGACGGCGACATCCCCGTCCTCGAGCGCGGCCACGGCGTCGTGAGCCGACTCCCCCACCGTATCGAGCGCGAACGCGACGGGCTTTCCGAGCAGCTCGGAGAGCCGCTGGGCGACCGGGGCGAGGCTGTACTTCGCATCGGGGGCGCCCTCCGGGCGACCGAGGTGCGAGCAGACCACGACGCGAGCACCCTGATGGATGAGCGCGTTCAGCGTGGGAAGCGACGCCCGCACGCGGCCATCGTCCGTGATCACGCCGTCCTTGAGGGGGACGTTGAGATCACAGCGGACGATGACCCGCTTGCCGGCGAGCGAACCCAGCGAGTCGAGGGTGCGCAGAGGCATGATCGCTTGCTTCTGAACGGCTTAGAGGCGTTCGGCGACGTACTCGGTGAGGTCGACGAGACGGTTGGAGTAGCCCCACTCGTTGTCGTACCAGGCCGAGACCTTGACCAGGTTGCCGCTCACGTTCGTCAGCTCCGAGTCGAAGATCGACGAGTGCGGGTTGCCCTGGATGTCGCTGGAGACGATCGGGTCGTCGGTGTACTCCAGGTAGCCGGCCAGACGTCCGTCGGCGGCGGCGGCCTCGTAGGCGGCGTTGACCTGGTCGACCGTGAGGCCCTCGGTGGGGGTGACGATCGTGAGGTCGACGATCGAGCCGGTCGGGACCGGCACACGGTAGGACGAGCCGCTCAGCTTGCCGTTCAGCTCGGGCAGCACGTGCCCGATGGCCTTGGCCGCGCCTGTCGAAGCGGGGACGATGTTGATCGCGGCGCCACGGGCGCGACGCAGGTCGCTGTGCGGGCCGTCCTGCAGGTTCTGGTCGGCCGTGTACGCGTGCGCGGTCATCATGAAGCCGCGCTCGATGCCGAAAGCGTCGTTGAACACCTTCGCGAGGGGTGCGAGGCAGTTCGTGGTGCACGACGCGTTCGAGATGATGACGTCCTTCTCGGGGTCGTACTCGCCCTCGTTCACGCCCATCACGATCGTGACGTCGTCGCCGGTCGCAGGCGCCGAGATCAGAACCTTCTTGGCACCGCCGGCGATGTGCTTCTTGGCATCCTCGGCCTTCGTGAACCGGCCGGTCGACTCGATGACGATGTCGACGCCGAGCTCGCCCCAGGGGAGGTTCGCCGGGTCGCGCTCTTCGAAGACCTTGATCTTCTTGCCACCCACAGTGATGGAGTCCTCGTCGTACGAGACTTCTTCGGCGAGCGGGCCGCTGACGGAGTCGTACTTCAGCAGGTGAGCGAGCGTCTTGTTGTCGGTGAGATCGTTCACCGCCACGACTTCGAGGTCCGCACCCTGCGCGAGTGCCGCGCGGAGGTAGTTGCGTCCGATGCGGCCGAAGCCGTTGATTCCGATCTTGACAGCCACGGAGCTTCTCCTGAGATGTGTCGTGCGCGAGAGCGCGATTGTGCGGTTGCAGACGATGGACAACGGCGTCCCGGCGGGGTGTCCGCCGGGACGCCCACACTTGCTACGACAGTACCAGCAGGCCCGAGGTCTTCTGGCGGGCGGTGGCGAACCGCTCCTGCACGTTCGCCCAGTTCGCGATGTTCCAGAACGCCTTCACGTAGTCGGCGCGCACGTTCTTGTAGTCCAGGTAATACGCGTGCTCCCAGACGTCCAGGAGCAGCAGCGGAACCGTACCCGCCGCGAACGAGGACTGCTGGTCGAAGAACTGCTGGACGATCAGGTTCTCCCCGATCGAGTCCCAGAACAGGCCTGCCCAGCCGGAGCCCTGCACGCCCAGTGCGGCGGCGGTGAAGTGCGCCGCGAACTTGTCGAACGAGCCGAAGTGGTCATCGACCGCGGACGCGAGTTCGCCGGTGGGCTTGTCTCCGCCGTCCGGTGAGAGGTTGGTCCAGAAGATCGAGTGGTTGGTGTGTCCGCCGAGGTTGAACGCGAGGTCCTTCTCGAGCTTGTTGATGTTCCCGAGCTCGCCCTTGTCGCGGGCTTCCGCGAGCTGCTCGAGGGCCGTGTTCGCGCCCGTGACATACGCCTGATGGTGCTTGTCGTGGTGCAGCTCCATGATCGTCGCACTGATGTGCGGCGCGAGTGCTGCGTAGTCGTAGGGGAGGTCGGGCAACGTGTACTTCGCCATGTTCTCTTCTTCCTGTCGGCGCTGAGCCGAGACTCTCGGCGCAGCGAGAATGACGTGATCATCCTACTGACGGGCAACGTCGGGAGGAGGGGGTTGCTTCCCTGTGTGACGTGCTCTACCCCGGCTCGAGAGGCGCCGGAGCGTGCCGCTCAGTCCTCGGCACCCACCGGGACGGCGGCTTCGGTATCGGGGACGCCGTCGTGCTCGGCCTTCTTGTCGGCCATCGCCAGCAGGCGGCGGATGCGCCCGGCGACGGCATCCTTCGTGAGCGGCGGATCCGCGTGATGACCCAGCTCATCGAGGCTCGCGTCGCGATGCGCGAGGCGCAGCTCACCGGCTTCACGGAGGTGCTCGGGCACCTCGTCGCCGAGGATCTCGAGCGCACGCTCCACACGCGCGCACGCGGCCACCGCTGCCTGGGCGGAGCGGCGCAGGTTCGCGTCGTCGAAGTTCACGAGGCGGTTGACGCCCGCGCGCACCTCACGGCGCTGGCGCATCTGATCCCAGTCGCTTGCGGCTCGACCGGCGCCCATCTGCGCGAGCGCGACCCGGATCGCCTCCCCTTCGCGGACGACGACGCGGGGCACACCGCGCACTTCGCGGGCTTTCGCCGGGATGCCCAGGCGATGCGCCGCGCCGACGAGGGCCATCGCAGCCTCGGGGGCGGGGCAGGTGATCTCGAGGGCCGCCGAGCGGCCGGGTTCGCTCAGGGTTCCGGCGGCGAGGAACGCGCCGCGCCAGATCGCCGCGAGGTCTGAGCGGGACCCTGTCGTGAGCTTGTTCGGCAGGCCCCGGACCGGGCGGCGACGCTGGTCGAGCAGGCCGGTCTGGCGGGCGAGGGTCTCACCGCCCTCGATGACGCGGACAGCGTAATGACTGCCGTTGCGGGCGCCGGAGCCCTGCACATGGACGAGCTCGGGGCGCACGCCGTACAGCTCCATCAGGTCGCGCGCCACGCGGCGGGCGAGGAGGTCGGAGTCCAGCTCGGCCTCGACCGCGACGCGATTGGCGATCGAGTGCAGGCCGCCCGAGAAGCGAAGGAGCGACGTCAGCTCTGCCACGCGAGCGGTGGGGCTCGGGTCGCGGACGGCCGTGAGTTCAGCCTTCACGTCAGCGGTCAGCGACACGGATCTCCTCGCGATACAGGTATGGAATGCGATGCGGCTTGCTGTGCAGTTGGGTTGTGGGAACGTTCAAGCCTACTCGCGACCGAGGTCGCGATGCTTGACTCGGACGGCGACGCCGGGCAGTGACGACAGCCGCGCGGCGAGTTCGCCGGCCATCACCACGGAGCGGTGCTTGCCGCCCGTGCAGCCGATCGCGACGACCGAGTGCCCCTTGTTCTCGCGCTGGTAGCCCGCGATGACGGGCTCGAGAGCGGCGGCGTACGAGTCCAGGAACTCGGCCGCGCCCTCCTGGTCGAGGACGAACTCTCGGACTTCCTCGTCCTCGCCGGTCAGAGCGCGAAGCTCGTCGTTCCAGAACGGGTTGGGCAGGAACCGCATGTCGGCGACGAGGTCGGCATCCGGAGGGAGGCCGTACTTGAACCCGAAGCTCATGATCGTCACCGAGTGCCGCGCGGCACCCTCCGCCGCGAACATGTCGATGACCTGGGTGGCGAGCTGGTGGATGTTGAAGGTCGACGTGTCGATGATGACGTCGGCGCTCTCGCGGACCGCGGCGAGCCGGTCGCGCTCGAGGCGGATGCCGTCCAGGATCGTGCCGTCGCCCTGCAGCGGGTGGGGCCGGCGGACCGCTTCGAACCTGCGGACGAGGACGTCGTCCGAGGCATCCAGGAACATCACGCGCACCGGGCGGCCGTCGCGCAGGGCCCGCGTGATCGCGGGCAGCTCGACGAACAGGTCGCGTCCGCGGACGTCCACGACCACGGCGACACGAGGAAGGGCGCCGCCGGCGAGCTCGGTCAGATCCAGCAGCGGGCGCAGCATCTGCGGCGGGAGATTGTCCACGACGTACCAGCCGAGATCCTCGAGTGCGTCTGCGGCGGTCGAGCGCCCGGCGCCCGACATGCCGGTGACGATCAGCACTTCGCCGGTGCGGGGTTCGGGTGCAATGTACTCGGGAGCACTGTGCTCGGCGTCCGTCATGACCACCCCCGTCGTCGGCTTCAGCCTACCCATTCGTGAGGTGCGCGTGAATCGCGGCAGCGAGCTTGGGACCCACCCCGGGCAGCTCGGTGATCTCGTCGGGGGTCGCGCGCTTCAGCGCGGCGACCGAGCCGAAGTGCCGCAGGAGCGCCTTGATTCGCGCGTCGCCGAGACCCGGCACCTCGGCGAGCACGCTCTGGATGTCGCGCCTGCGCCGCCGGCGCTGATGGGTGATCGCGAACCGGTGCGCCTCGTCGCGGAGTCGCTGCAGAAGATAGAGCGCCTCGCTCGTGCGCGGCAGGATCACCGGGTAGTCCTCACCCGGCATCCACACCTCCTCGAGGCGCTTGGCGATGCCGCACAGGGCGATCTCCTCGTGTCCGGCGTCCGAGAGCGCCCGCGCCGCGGCCTCGACCTGAGGCTTGCCGCCGTCCACCACGAGCAGCTGCGGCGGGTACGCGAAGCGCGGCCTGCGTCGAGTGGTGGCGACCGTGCCGTCCTCGGTGGGCTCCGGTTCGGGCTCCTCCTGCTCCTCCGGCCTGTCCAGGTAGGCCAGCCGGCGGATGAGCACCTGATACAGCGAATCCGTGTCGTCGGTCGTCTCGGGGACGCCGAAGGAGCGGTACTGATCCTTGCGCGGCAGCCCGTCCTCGAACACGACCATCGAGGCGACCACGTTCGTGCCGCTCAGGTGAGAGACGTCGAAGCACTCGATCCGCAGCGGCGCCTCGGCGAGTCCGAGCGCCTCCTGGAGATCGGTGAGCGCCTGCGTGCGGGCGACGTAGTCGCTCGTACGCCGCGTCTTGTGGATCATCAGCGCCTGCTGCGCGTTGAGGGTGGCCGTGCGGAGCAGATCGGCCTTCCGCCCGCGCTGGGCGACCTGGATCGACACGAGCTTGCCGCGCCGCTCCCGCAGCCATTCCTCGAGGTCCGGGGCGTCGTCCGGCAGCGCCGGAACCAGCACGTTGCGCGGGATGTCAGGCGGTGCGGCGTCGCCGTAGGCGCGCTGGAGCACCTGATCGACGAGCTCACCGCCGGAGATGTCCAGTTCTTTCTCGATCGTGGTCGCCCGCACACCGCGCACGCGCCCGCCGCGGATCACGAACTGCTGGACCGTCGCGTTCAGCTCGTCCTCGGCGATGCCGAACAGGTCGGCATCCGTGTCGGACGACAGCACGAGAGCGCTCTTGGACAGCACGGCGTCGATCGAGGCGAGCCTGTCACGGTAGACGGCGGCAGCCTCGTAGTCCATCGCGGCTGAGGCCTCGCGCATCCGGGCGCCCAGCTCCTTCGCGAACCGCTGGTCGCCGCCGGCCATGAATGCGATGAAGTCGTCGACGATCGCGCGGTGCTCCTCGATCGTGACCTTCATCGAGCACGGACCGCCGCAGCGCCCGATCTGACCGGGGAAGCACGGACGCCCCGTCGCCATCGCCTTCCGGTACGACGCGTCGCTGCACGTGCGGATCGGGAAGACCTTGATCATGAGATCGATCGTGTCGTGCACCGCCCACACCTTCGGATACGGGCCGAAGTACTTCGCTCCCGGGATGCGGCGGTTGCGGGTCACGATCACCCGCGGGGCCTCGTCGGCGAGCGTGATCGCCATGAAGGGGTACGACTTGTCGTCTTTGTAGCGGACGTTGAACGGCGGATCGAACTCCTTGATCCACATGTACTCGAGCTGCAGGGAATCGACGTCGCTCGCCACGACGGTCCACTCGACGGATGCCGCGGTCGTGACCATGCGCCGCGTGCGCTCGTGGAGCGTGTGCAGCGGTGCGAAGTAGTTCGACAGCCGCGAGCGCAGGTTCTTGGCCTTGCCGACGTAGAGGACTCGCCCGGCGGCATCGCGGAAGCGGTAGACGCCCGGGTTGGTGGGGATCTCCCCGGGTCGCGGCTTGTAGGCGACCGTGGGACGGGATGCTGGCATGCTCAGGCTTCGACCATCGCTGCGGCTTCGACCATCGCTCAGCCGGCCTTGCGCACCGCGGAGACGCCGAGCACCTCCGCGAGGAACCCGCCCGTGAAGCTGCCTTCCACCCGCGCCACCTGCTCGGGAGTCCCCGTTGCGACGACCTCTCCCCCGCCCGAGCCGCCTTCGGGGCCCAGGTCGATGATCCAGTCCGAGGACTTGATGACATCGAGGTTGTGCTCGATGACGATCACCGTGTTGCCCTTCTCTACGAGCCCGTTGAGCACCTCCAGCAGTCGCTGGACGTCTTCGAAGTGCAGACCGGTGGTCGGCTCGTCGAGCACGTAGACGCTGCGTCCGTTGCTGCGTCGCTGCAGTTCGGTCGCGAGCTTGACGCGCTGGGCCTCGCCGCCGCTGAGGGTCGTCGCCGACTGGCCGAGGCGCACATAGCCGAGGCCGACGTCAACGAGCGTCTTCAGGTAGCGATGGATCGCCTGGATCGGCTCGAAGAAGACCGCGGCCTCCTCGATCGGCATCTCGAGCACCTCGGCGATGTTCTTGCCTTTGTAGTGGACCGACAGCGTGTCGCGGTTGTAGCGCTTGCCGTGGCACACCTCGCAGTCCACGTACACGTCGGGGAGGAAGTTCATCTCGATCTTGATCGTGCCGTCGCCGGAGCACGCCTCGCACCGACCACCCTTGACGTTGAAGCTGAAGCGACCCGGCTGGTAGCCGCGAGCCTTCGCCTCGGGCGTCTCGCTGAAGAGCGTCCGGACGCGGTCGAACACGCCCGTGTAGGTGGCCGGGTTCGAGCGCGGCGTGCGGCCGATCGGCGCCTGGTCGACGTGCACCACCTTGTCGAGGTTGTCCAGGCCCGTCACGCGCGTGTGCTTGCCCGCGATGCGACGTGCGCCGTTGAGTCGGGTCGCCAGCACCTCGTACAGGATGCCGTTCACCAGAGAGGACTTGCCCGATCCGCTCACGCCCGTGACGGCCGTCATCACGCCGAGGGGGAAGTCAACGGTGACGTTGCGGAGATTGTTCTCACGCGCGCCGACGACGGTGAGCATCCGCTTCTTGTCGATCCGCCGGCGCTTGGACGGCGTGGGGATCGACCGGCGACCGGCCAGGTAGTCGCCGGTGATCGAGCGGGTGTCGTTCAGCAGGTCCGAAAGAGGTCCGGAGTGCACGACATGGCCGCCGTCCACGCCTGCCCGAGGACCGATGTCGACGACCCAGTCGGCGGCGTGGATGGTCTCCTCGTCGTGCTCGACGACGATCAGCGTGTTGCCCAGGTCGCGCAGCGTCAGGAGCGTCTCGATGAGGCGGCGGTTGTCGCGCTGGTGCAGTCCGATCGACGGCTCGTCGAGCACGTAGAGGACGCCGGTCAGTCCCGAGCCGATCTGCGTCGCGAGGCGGATGCGCTGGGCCTCGCCGCCTGACAGCGATCCGGCCGACCGGCTCAAGCTGAGGTAATTCAGTCCCACCTGCAACAGGAAGTTCAGGCGCGCCCGGATCTCGCGCAGCACCTGCGCTGCGATCTTCGCCTCGCGATCGGTCAGCTCGAGCTGCGCGAAGTACTCCTGGGCGTCGGCGAGGCTCAGGTGCGATGCATCCGCGATCGAGTGTCCGTGCACGAGAACCGCGAGCACCTCGGGCTTGAGACGGTCGCCGTTGCAGGCCAGGCAGGGCACTTCCCGCAGATACTCCGACCAGCGCTGACGCTGCGAATCCGAGTCGGCCTGCACGTACTGGCGCTCGATGTACGGCACGACGCCCTCGAAGCCCGACGAATAGCGCATCTCGCGTCCATAGCGGTTCTTCCACTTGACGGTGACCTTGTAGTTCTCACCACGGAGCACCGCGTCCTGGACGTCCACGCGCAGGTCGCGCCACGGTGTGTCGAGCGAGAAATTGAGATCGGCGGCGAGGCCCTCGAGGAGGCGCTCGTAGTACTGGAAGAGACCCTTGCCCTGAGTCGTCCACGGGATCAGCACGCCTTCGCGGATCGACAGGTCCTCGTCTCCGAGCATGAGGTCGACGTCGACCGACATGCGGGTGCCGAGGCCGGAGCACGTCGGGCATGCCCCGAACGGCGCGTTGAACGAGAACGTGCGGGGCTCGATCTCGGTGAGCTGCAGCGGATGACCGTTCGGACACGCGAGCTTCTCGGAGAACGACTGCCATGCGGCATCCCCCTCCTCATCGACGAAGTTCGCCTGCACGATGCCGCCGGCAAGGCCCAGTGCCGTCTCGACCGAGTCGGTCACACGGCTGAGGATGTCGGGGCCGGCGACAAGACGATCGACGACGACAGCGATGTCGTGCTTGTAGCTCTTCTTCAGCGTCGGCGGCTCGGCGAGCTGGATCAGCTCACCGTCCACGACCGCGCGGGCGTAGCCCTTCGCGGACAGCTCCTTGAAGAGGTCGACGAACTCGCCCTTCTTCTGCGAGACGACCGGGGCGACGATCTGGTACCGGGTCTTCTCAGGCAGCTCCATGAGCTGATCGGCGATCTGCTGCACCGTCTGGCGCTGGATGACCTCACCGCACTCAGGACAGTGCGGAACGCCGATTCGCGCCCACAGCAGGCGCATGTAGTCGTGGATCTCGGTGATCGTACCGACCGTCGAACGCGGGTTGCGGTTGGTCGACTTCTGATCGATGCTCACCGCGGGGCTGAGCCCCTCGATGAAGTCGACATCCGGGCGATCGACCTGGCCGAGGAACTGACGCGCGTACGCGCTCAGCGACTCGACGTAGCGTCGCTGCCCCTCCGCGAAGATCGTGTCGAACGCGAGGCTGGACTTGCCCGATCCGCTGAGCCCCGTGAAGACCACCAGGGAATTGCGCGGGATGTCGAGGTCGACGTTCTTGAGGTTGTGGACGCGGGCACCCCGGACGCTGAGTCTTCCACTGGTGTTTCCGGGCGCGGCGACAGGGACGATGGGCACTGGACAAGTCTAGGCGGGGCCCCCGACACGAGTCGCGGGGTTCGCCCGGAGCGCACCCCGTGTGCGAAGCGTCGGGGTGGTAGCCGCTGCCGTGGCCGCCACCCCGACCCTCGTATGGGCTCAGACTGGTTGCGGTTTTCCGCGGACTGCCGTGCTGGCGACCACAGAGATCACGACACTGGTTTCGCCAGCCTCAGTCGAGTCATCGCCCAGGTAACGAATCTCGACCTCTACCTGACCCTTATTGAAGGGGCCGACCTCCAGTTCCGCGGCACCGTCGACAAGCTCAGCCTCGTCCACGACGTCACCGGAGATGACGGCCTGCACCACGCCGGTCGCCTGCGGTCCATCCGAGGACACCGTGACCGAGATCGACGCTGTGTCCTTCTTCTGCTTGATCGTCTCAGGAGCAGTCGCCGCGAGCGTCGGGACGGCCTTGTCAATCGTGATGGGGACGCGCACTTCAGTGCCGGTGGCCGCACCCGACAGCACGAGGCTTGCCGCGCCGGCGGGGAGGCCGGTCGGCAGCTGCACCGACACCGTCGCTGTCCCGAGGTTGTCGTACGGGTCGGTTCCGAGCGCCGTGGTCACCGGGAAGTTCCCGAGCACCTGGTCGCCGAGCGAAACGACGAGCTCGGTGTCCTTCACGTCCGCCGCCGTCGACATCGACCACGACTTCACGTCGAAGGCGACTGTCGAGCCGACCGCGTATGAGGTCGGCGCACCCGGCGCGAAGGCGACCTCCACGGCGCGCTGCGCGTAGTCCACGGCGAGCGGACCGGACGCGGTGGCCGACTCCATGTAGTCGACCATTGCGCCGAGATCGACCTTGCCGGTGTCGCTCTTGGCCGCCCCCTTGACGAGTTCGTGGAAGTTGTCTCCACCGCCCGCGAGGAACGAGTTCACCGTCACGGAGTACGTCGCGGCCAGGTCGATCGGCGCGCCGTGCAGCCACATACCGGTCACGAAGCCCTTCGGCGCGGTGTACGACGTCAACGACTCGTCGACATCCGGAGTCGACGGGTTGTCGAGGGGGAATTCAGTCACCTGCTGCTGCGCGTAGGTGTACTCGAAGCCCTCAGAAACGCCGAGCCGAAGGAAGGGCCGCGACGGGACGACGTTCAGCGAGTTCCGCTGCCACTGCTGTTCGAGGACAGTCTTGATCTGCGCACCCGTCAGGTCCATGTTGATGAGCGTGTTCGCGAACGGCTGGACGAGTGCTGCATCTTTGTAGGTGAGCTCTCGGGGGTACCCGCCACCAGCCTCGGCAGTGCCGACCATGTCGGCACGCAGACCGCCCGGGTTCATGAAAGCGATTTGAGCGGCTCCGGACTCCTCGCCTTCGGTGGCCCACTGCTGCACCTCCGCGACGAGATTGCCGAGCGTCGACTCGCCACCGCGGTTCTCATTGGGAAGGCCCGTCGTCGGGTTGATGGTCGAGAGCTGCGCACGGTTGAACGCCCCGGCGATCTCGCCGAGCGGGACCAGGCCGAGCTCGTCCGCGACGATCTTGGCGTCTGCGACGATCTGGGCGACCTCGGGGTCCGCCGGGTAGGCGGCTACCGCGAGGATGTCTTGGAACTTCGTCTTCACCTCGCCGGTCGCGCCGTCCACCGTGAATTTCAGCTGATTGAGGCTCGTGCCGTACTGACCCGCCGATACCACAGGACGCTCCGTGACAGCGCGACCCTCGGTCACCCACTGGGCGACGGGGAAGGAGCAGTTGTAGGCGAGATGCGTGTGGCCCGAGACGATCGCGTCGACATCGGGCGAGATGTTGTTGATGATGTTGGCCCACGTGCCAGAGTCGTCCATCGTGGAGCACGTGGTGGACGGGGCGCCCTCGTGCACGAGCATGACGACGAGGTCCGCGCCCTCGGTGACGAGATTCGCGGCTTCGGCGTTCACCGACTGCACGATCCCGTCAACCTGGATGTCGGCGATCCCGGTGGGGCTCACGAGCGTCGGAAGGTCCTCCGTCACTGCACCGACGAAGCCGACCTGAACGTCGCCGAACTCCTTGATCCAGGTGGCGGGAACGGCCGGCTCCCCGGTGGCGCGCATCTTCAGGTTCGCCGCGATGTACTGCCACTCGGCGCCGCCCTCCGGGTTGGTTTCAGCGTTGTAGTCCGCCATCACCCGGTTGACGAGGTCGTCGTAGCCCTGGTCGAGCTCGTGGTTGCCGACCGCCGAGACTTCGAGGCCCGCAGCGTTGAGGGCATCGATCGTCGGCTTGTCGTTCTGAATGAACGACTCGAACGTCGACGCGCCGATCAGGTCGCCCGCAGCCGCGAAAACGGTGTTCGGGTTCGCGGCGCGAAGAGCGTCTACGGCCCCTGCGAGCTTCGCGGCACCGGCCTGCGCACCTTCATCGAGAATGCGGCCGTGGAAGTCGTTCGTCGCGATGATCTGGATCTCGGTGTCCACCGCGTGCGCGGCCGGTGCCGCGACCGCGCCGGCGGCGAGCGCGAAGACGGTCGCTGCGGCGCCGATTGTGAGGCGTCGGCGAGTGACGGGTGTGGCGTGGTCGTTGTGTGACCGGGGGTGTGACCGAGATCGCATGACGCATCCTCTGTGATCGGACCGATGGGGGACGGAACGGCGCGTGCGAACCTGGTCGGGCAGCACTGCACCTCATGAGAGCCTATGAGCCAACCTGCGAGTTGCCAATGACCTGATACAGAGTTCTGCCGTCCGCAACCGAACCGATACCGTTTGTGCCCTCAGCGTGCAGGCGCCACCAGAGGGCGGCCCGCGAACCTCACCAGCGCGTCGCGCAGGCGTCCGACTTCCGCCGCGTCCATGCCCACGCGCTCCATGATCTGGCGCGGCACATCCAGGGCCTCGCGGCGCAGCGCACGACCCTCTTCTGTGAGCTCGATGTCGAGAACGCGCTCGTCGTCTGCTCGCCGCGAGCGGGACAGCCTGCCTTGCGCTTCCAGCCTCTTGATCAACGGCGACAGCGTCGCCGGCTCCATGGCCAGCTCCCCCGCCAGCTCGCGGAGTGATCGCGGGGAGCTTTCCCACAGCGCGAGCATGACCAGATACTGCGGATGCGTGAGCCCCAGCGGCTCGAGCACCGGTCGGTACACGGCGACCACGTTGCGGGCGGCCGTCACCACGGCGAAGCAGAGCTGATTCTCGAGCTTGAGCAGGTCGTCGTCCACACGAAGATGCTATCGCCTCTAATAGTTAGTACACTAATCATCATGCCACGAACGGATGATGCAGATGACGGCTCGCTTCGCTCTCGGGTTCGCGCGGCCGGCGGCTGGTACGCGTGGGCGAACACGAAGCTCATCCGAATGGCGGGTCCGGCGGCGGTCGGCCCCTACGAGACCACTCCCGCGCCCTCGGTCGCCGAGCGCGCGGAGCGGGCGTGCCCGTTGTGCGGTGCTCCGATGACGGCGCACACCTTCGACAGATCCGGCCCGAAGCCGCTCATGCACTGCCCGTAGCCCGACTGAGCGCAGGCGTCCGTCAGGCGTGACCGGCCCGCTCCATGGCGCGGAGATCCTTCTTCATGTCCTGCACCTCGTCACGCAGGCGTGCCGCGAGTTCGAACTTGAGCTCGCCGGCCGCGGCCAGCATCTGGTTCGACAGGTCTGCGATGGTCGCCTCCAGCTGCTCGGCGCCCTCTGCTGCGATGCCTTCGCGGCGCAGGCGCGGTGTCGGCGCCCGGCCCTTGCCCGACTTCGACATGGCTGAATCCCGCCGTGACAGCATCGCCGCGGTGTCGGCGCCCTCGCGGGCCAGCACCTCGGTGATGTCGGCGATCCGCTTGCGCAGCGGTGTCGGGTCGATGCCGTTCTCGAGGTTGTACGCGACCTGCTTCTCGCGTCGCCGGTCGGTCTCGCCGATCGCCGCCCTCATCGAGTCGGTCACCGTGTCGGCGTACATGTGCACCTCACCCGAGACGTTTCGCGCCGCGCGGCCGATCGTCTGGATCAGTGAAGTCCCCGAGCGGAGGAACCCCTCCTTGTCGGCGTCGAGGATCGCCACGAGCGACACCTCGGGAAGGTCGAGGCCTTCCCGCAGGAGGTTGATGCCGACCAGCACGTCGTAGACGCCGGCCCGCAGCTCGGTCAGAAGCTCCACGCGACGGAGGGTGTCGACATCCGAGTGCAGGTATCGCACCCTGACCCCGTGCTCGCCGAGGAAGTCGGTGAGCTCTTCGGCCATCTTCTTGGTGAGAGTCGTCACGAGCACGCGCTCGTGACGCTCGGCTCGAACGCGGATCTCTTCGAGCAGGTCGTCGATCTGCCCCTTCGACGGCTTGACGACGATCTGCGGGTCGACGAGGCCGGTCGGGCGGATGATCTGCTCCACGACACCGTCGGCGATGCCCATCTCGTACCGACCCGGCGTCGCGGAGAGGTACACGGTCTGGCCGACGCGGTTCTTGAACTCGTCCCAGCGCAGAGGGCGGTTGTCCAGTGCGCTCGGCAGGCGGAAACCGTGCTCGACGAGGGTGCGCTTGCGCGAGGCATCCCCCTCGTACATCGCGCCGATCTGCGGCACCGTGGCGTGGGACTCGTCGATCACCACGAGGAAGTCGTCGGGGAAGAAGTCCAGAAGGCAGTGCGGCGCCTCGCCCGGAGCGCGGCCGTCGAGGTGGCGCGAGTAGTTCTCGATGCCGGAGCAGAATCCGAGCTGCTGGAGCATCTCGAGATCGAACGTCGTCCGCATGCGCAGACGCTGGGCCTCGAGGAGCTTGCCCTGCGACTCGAGCTCTTTGAGCCGGAGCGCGAGCTCCTCTTCGATCGTGCCGATCGCGCGAGCCACCGTCTCGGTGCCGGCGACGTAGTGCGAGGCCGGGAAGATCGGCACCGAGTCGAGCTTCTGAACGACCTCGCCCGTCAGCGGGTGCAGCATGTACAGCGCCTCGATCTCGTCGCCGAACAGCTCGATGCGGATCGCGTACTCCTCGTATACCGGGATGATCTCGATGGTGTCGCCGCGGACCCGGAAGTTGCCTCGGGAGAAGTCGACGTCGTTGCGGTTGTACTGCATCGCGATGAATTTGCGGATGAGGGCGTCGCGGTCGTAGCGCTCCCCCACCTGCAGGGCCACCATGGCGCGCATGTACTCCTCCGGCGCGCCGAGGCCGTAGATGCATGACACGGTCGAGACGACGATCACGTCGCGACGGCTCAGGAGCGAGTTGGTGGTCGAGTGCCGCAGACGCTCGACCTCGGCGTTGACCGAGGAGTCCTTCTCGATGAACGTGTCGGTCTGCGGGACGTACGCCTCAGGCTGGTAATAGTCGTAGTACGAGACGAAGTACTCGACCGCGTTGTGGGGCATCAGATCGCGGAACTCGTTCGCGAGCTGGGCGGCCAGCGTCTTGTTGTGGGCCAGCACCAGGGTGGGTCGCTGCACCTGCTCGATGAGCCAGGCCGTGGTCGCCGACTTGCCGGTTCCGGTCGCACCCAGCAGCACGACGTCGGTCTCCCCGGCGTTGATGCGACCCGCCAGCTCGGCGATCGCCTGCGGCTGGTCACCCGAGGGAACGTACTCGCTGACGACCTCGAACGGCCGCACGGATCGTGTCGTCTGCATCAGTCCAGATTATGCGCGGGCTACGACATGCGGATCCGCGTTCGCGGGCGGCGCAAGCTCCCTGAATCACCGAACGCCACAGAGTACTCGGACATCAGCCCGGGCCGCCAGGCCAGCAGGTCGGCAGCGGGCGGATGGCCTGCGCGCTCGCGGTCAGCCGAAGCCGCCCCCGCCGTCGAAGCCGCCTCCGAAGCCGCCTGCGTCGAAGCCGCCGCTGAAGCCGCCGCCGTCGTAGCCACCTCCGCCGCCGTCGTAGCCCCCGCCGCTCATGCCGGCGTCGATCCCGGTGGATCCGGGGCTCACCATGTCGCCGACCCAGCCGGGCTGATCGGCGATGCCGAGCGAGCCGGCGCCGACGCTGAAGTAGGCCAAGACGGAGTTGGTCGCGATGAACTGGTATGCCACGAGTCCCATGACGCCGTTGCGCATCATCAGATCGCGGGGATCGATCTCATCTCGGGCGTCGGTGGCCGTGAGGGTCTTGACCGGTGCCTCTGCCTCGGCATCCGGTCCCCCGCGTGCCGCCTCACGTTCGGCCCTGCGCTCTTCGGCACGGCGCACCAGCTTCGCGAGCACATGCGGATCGTCGGGCGACGCGGTGCGCTCGGCGTCGGACATGAACGGACGCAGCTGCTCGAACATCTCACGACGGCGCGCAACCGGAATGTCGCGGAACGCGGTGGCGTGGGCGCTCTCGATGACGCTCGCAGGGAGGGTGTTGAGCAGGTAGACGTACCGGGAGATCTGCTCTTCCTCGGTGGCCGCTTTGTACGGGTCCTTGCGTCGACGGAACCTCGAGAGAATGCTCATCCCGCACCTCCATTGCTGGTCTCTCCAGCGTACTCCTGGCTACTGCTCGCCGCGCCGTCGCGTCGCGACGAGCTGCGGGAGGCTCTCCCAGAGTTCGTCGGTCTGGTCCAGCGTGCTCTGGAGCGAGCCGGCGGTCTCGATGACGGCGTCGGCGATGCGCAGCCGCTCCTCGTCCGAGACCTGCGATGCGATCCGCGCTGCAGCCTCCTGCTCGCCGAGCCCTCGCAGGTCGACGAGCCGCCGTCGTCGCACGTCCGCCGGCGCGTGGGCCACCACGATGAGATCCCACGGGTCGCTCATACGCGCTTCGGCCAGCAGCGGCACGTCGTAGACGACCACCGCGTCCGGGTCGGCGGCGAAAGCCTCGTCGAACTGCCGCTTCGACTCGATCCGCACCGCCGGATGGACGATCGCGTTGAGGCGCGTCACAGCCTGCGGGTCGCCGAACACGAGCGCCCCGAGGCCCGCGCGATCGAGCGAGCCGTCCCCGCGCAGCATCCCGTCGCCGAATTCTGCCGCGATCGCGGCCAGCACTGGTGATCCGGGCTGCTGCACGTCGCGGACCACCTGATCCGCATCGACGATGACGGCGCCATGCTCGGCGAGGCGGCGGGCGATCGTGGATTTGCCCGAGGCGATGCCTCCGGTGAGGGCGACGAGTGGCATGCATCGAGCATGACATGCTGCCTAACCTTGGGCACTCCTGAGGGCGACCTGAGCAACGCTTGAGTCCACCGTCGTATGGTCGTCTCAACCCGAAGAAAAGCGGATCCTCGGACGGCGTCTGGGGGAGGATATGCGATGGCAGGTGGACGCGACTGTGCGGCGTCTGCCGATCGCATGGCAGTCCGTTTGCGCCGCTCCACCGTGATGCGGTTCGCAGGATCTGGTTTCGGTACGGCGGGATGGCGATCGTGGGGGCGATCGCCATCCCAAACCGTCCATCGGGCATCCGCGGGGGCGGAGGCGCGGGGGCTCGCCTCCCGCCCCACGCGGAGTCCGGTGAGTGCCTTTTCAGCGGCACGCCGGTGAGCGACCCGGATAGGAAGTTCCAGACCGCATTCTGGGATATCATGACCGACGTCCGGGCGCCGGCGATCGGGTCGTCTGCGCCGGAAGGTGCAACGGTGGAAGAAGCGCGCGTCGCAGTCGTGATCGAGGATGAGGAAGACATCCGATCGCTGCTTTCTGCCGTGCTCGCGCAGGCCGGCTTCACGGTGCACGGCGCCGCCAACGGGCAGGACGGCCTGGACCTCGTCCGTGAGCACCAGCCGCTCGTGACGACCCTCGACGTGAACATGCCCGGCATGGACGGCTTCGAGACCGCCAAGCGCATCCGTTCGGCCAGCGCGACCTACATCGTCATGCTCAGCGCACGCACCGAAGAGATCGACGCACTGCAGGGACTCGAGGCGGGCGCCGACGACTACGTCGCCAAGCCGTTCCGGCCCCGCGAACTGCGCGCGCGCATCGACGCGATGCTGCGGCGGCCGCGACACCATCTCGCCACGGAGGCGGCCGCTCCCGCCACCGACGGCCCCGGCCGCGTGCCGAGGCACAGGATTCGCCCGACGGCTGGCTGGAGCACCAGGGCGTCCGGCTGAACCCCGAGACCCGCATCGTGACGGTCGACGGCGCCGACCTCGATCTCACTCGCAGCGAGTTCGACATCCTCGCCGACCTGCTCGGTTCGGGCAGGCGCGTGCGCGCCAAGTCGGATCTCGCGATGATGCTGCGGGGCGAGCAGTTCACCGGCGTCGACTTCGTCAGCGACAGCGACGCACGGGCGATCGAGGTGCATGTCGCGAACCTGCGCCGAAAGCTCGGCGAGTCGCCGTCGCATCCGCGCTGGATCGAGACGGTGCGCGGCGTCGGCTACCGACTCACTGCCTGAAGCGACGGATGCCGCGGCATCCGTCGCTATTCCGCCTCGCCCACGAGGACCGACGTGTCGACGTTTGTCGCCGCACGACTGGCCGCGTCGCGCGCGACACTCGTGAGGGCCTCGGCGTCATAGCCCGTCGTGTCGCTGAGCCCCACTCCCACCCCGACGACGGGGATCACGCCCCCGACGTCTCCGCCGATTCCGACCATGCCCAGATCGTCGAAGAGACCTCGGTAGATCACGCCGGCCTGGCGGCGCGCCTCGCGGGGCGAGTCCACGAGGACCCCGACCAGAAGCCCGCTCGAGCCGTCCTCGGCGACGAACGAGTTGGACGGCGCGTGCCGGCGGACGCCCTTGCGCCAGGTCTCGGTGACGGCGCGCGCGACCTCGCTGCCGAACGCGGTCGAGATCTGCTCCAGGTCGTCGATCCGCACCGCGATCACACCTACCAGCTCCGAGCGCCAGCGCGCGCGTTCGCACAGATCGGTCAGGGCGCCGTCGAAGACGTCCTTCGAAACGATGCCGTCGCGCGCGGTGCCGAAACCGGCCGGCCGCAGGTGACCGCGCATCGGTGCCCGCGTCGCGCGCAGGACCGACGTGACCACGACCGCGACGATGGTGAGCGTCACGGTCAGGAAGCTCGTGGGGATGGTGCCGAACGCGCCGAGGAACAGCGAGCTCTCCGCGCCGGATGTCAGGAAGGCGGTCGTCCGCGAGAGGTAGTAGAGAGACTGGAAGGCGAGCACCGCGCTGAGCACCCATGCGGTGCGCGACTCGCCGAGGTCGCCGCGCAGGCACTCGACCGCGCCGGCGCCCGCGAATCCGACGAGCGGGACGAACATCCAGAGCGCGCCCGCCCAGTCCCCCGCGCCCGGCCCTTGGATGACTACTGCGACGGCCGCGGCGAGGACCGCGACCACGACGAGCCCCGATGGCCATCCCAAGCGCCTGCCGTTGAAGCGACGGCATCCGAGCCACATGCACCCGGTGCCCGCAACGAACGCGGCGTTTCCGACGGCGATGGCCCACCAGGCTTCCGGCGTCTGCGCCCAGAGGATGTACGCGAGGGTGGTCAGCATCGCCGCGAGGAACGCGAGCGCCCAGATCCGCCCGGCGCCCTCGTCACGGCGCAGGAGCGTCTCGACGATGAAGAGGATGCCGCTGACATTGACCACGAGCGCGGTCATCACGAGCACACTGGTGAGGTCGAGGTTCATGACGGGGTCCCTTCGGGGGCGTTCGCGGGGAGTTTGACGATGAAGGTCGTGCCGACGCCGGGCGCGCTGTGCAGGCCGAGCTCGCCGCCATGGGCG
Organism: uncultured Actinomycetota bacterium; assembly: GCA_963713325.1. GTDB lineage: Bacteria > Actinomycetota > Actinomycetes > Actinomycetales > Microbacteriaceae > Microbacterium. The sequence goes on along the minus strand of CAVQLL010000009.1, from coordinate 190,879 downwards.
CGGACGATGTCGCGGCTGATCGCCAGCCCCAGGCCCGTGCCCGCGCGGCGGGAGGGCCCGGCTTTGTAGAACCGCTGGAAGAGCCGTGCGCGCTCCTCCTCGGTCATCCCGACCCCGGTGTCGCGCACGAGGATCCAGCTGGAGATCCCGTCGCCGGTGGTGCCCAGGAAGACCGTTCCGCCGTCGCGGTTGTAGGTGATCGCATTGGAGAGCAGATTGTCGACGACCTGGCGGACGCGCAGCGGGTCGGCCCAGACGAACGCCTCCTGCAGCCCGGTCGTGTCGATCGCGATGGCCCTGCCCGCGGCGCGCGGGGCGAGGGCCTCGGCGGATGCGCGCACGATGTCCCGTGCGTCGATGGCAACGGGCGCGAGGGAGGCCTCCACGGAGGACGACGAGCTGGATGCCGCGAGGATGTCGGCGATGATGCCCAGGAGCCGCTCGGCATTGCGCTCGGCGATGTCGAGGTTCGATCGGAGGTGGTCGGGCAGCTCGGGGTCTTCGATGGCGAGATCGAGATAGCCGAGGATCGACGTGAGCGGCGTGCGCAGCTCGTGTGAGACGGAGGCGACGAGCTCGTCGCGTGCGCGCAGCGCGTTCAGCTCGGTCGTCACGTCACGCGAGACGACCACGGCACCGGCATCCTCACCCGACGAGTCGGTCAGGCGGCGTGCCGTGATGCTGAGGGCCTGCCGCGGCCCCGGCTCGTTGCCGAACCAGACCACCTGGCCGTCGAACGCCTCGCCGCGCAGCGCCCGTTCGAGCGGAAGCTCCTCGTTCGGCAGGCGGGTGAGGCCGTCGTCGCGGAACGCCGGCACCTCCGCGTCGGCGGAGTCATCGTCCTCGGACCGGATCGCCTGCTGCAGGCGGCCGTGCGCCTCGTTCGTGACGGCGACCTGCCCGTCCGACGCGATGCGGATGACGCCGAAGTCGACGGCATCGAGCACCTCGGTGACCTCCTGCTCCTGGCGGCGCGTGCGCTCGAGCACCCGCCGCAGCAGCTGCGCCTGCTTGGCGAGCAGGGTCCGCTGGGCGTCGGAGCGGCGCGCCGACAGGTGACTCGTCGTGGCCACCGCGATGAGCACCAGCGGGAGCAGCACGGTCGCATAGGTCACCTGCTGCTCGTTGAGTGCGGTGAGCACGCTGACGATCCCGGCGACCGCCACGATCACCGCGAACAGCCCGAGCAGACCGAAGCCGGACGCGAGCCACGTCGTCGGGAAGATCCAGAGCAGCCCGAGCGCCGAGCCGGGGGCGGCCACCTGCATCAGCGTGATCGCGACGATGTCGATCGCGGGGACCACAGCCACCCAGCCGAATGCGATGCGGTTCCAGGGGATCACGAGGGTGGCACCGGTGACCACGAACACCACGACCACCCCGGTGAAGAACAGGATGACGTCGCCGGTGAACGGGCCGATCGCGATCAGGATGCCCAGCACGAAGACGACCGAGCCGAGCAGAAGCTGATTGAGCGTCGCGGCGCGGGCTCGCGTGCGGTCGACGAAGTCCTCCCTCAGCCAGCCGGTCCGCGCACGCGCGGGGCGCGCGGCCTCCCCCGGCTGGTCCTGCTGCGTCGCAACGGCCATACCGTGACGGTAACCGATGCCCGCGCGTCAGTGACGTCTCACGCGCCTCTCGGCCTCGACAGGCTCCCGGCCTCAGAAGCCGAAGTCGCCTCCGAAGTCGCCGAATCCGCTCATGTCGCCCGCACCCACGTCACCCCAGCCGGAGCCGGCGTCGGCGCCCGCATCAGCGCCCGAGCCGGAGTCGGCGCCGCCCGAATCCGAGCCCGAGCTGTCGCCCGAGCCGTCTCCGGAACCCTGGTCGGAGGCGAACGCCGGAGCCATGAACGAGCTCACGATGGCCGACCCGATGACGTAGCCGACGACGGTGCCGAGGATCGAGCTGCCGATCATCGAGCCCATGCCCGGGCCCTGCCTGCCCTGCTGCGCGCCGAGGGTGCGCTCCATGAATCCGGGGTTCATGTACTCCGCGCGGGTCGCCGCCCGCGCGAGGTCCTGAGGATTGGACGAACGCGGCTGCTCGAACGGCGAGAGTCCGGCCGAGAGCTCGGCGAGCACCTGCTGGCGCTGCGGCTCGCTCAGCTTCGAGAACGCCTCCGCGTGGACCTGCTCGATCGTCTCCGGCGGGGCGGTTCGCAGCAGGTAGCGGTACCGCTCGATTGCGAGTTCGTCCTCGCTCTTGGGCGGCTCTGTGCCCGGCCGGGCGGACGTCGGGCCCGGCTGCCGGTAGCCGTTGTTCTGCGGAACGGGCGGTACCGAGCGGTCGGGCTGATCACTGCCGAACAGGCGGTCAAGGAATCCCATCGTGTCCTCCGAAGTCTCGTGGGGACTCCTCACCGTAGGCCCACGTCCTTTGAGGATGCTGGGATCACCCGCGCAGAGCCACGGTCTCGCTGATCCAGCGGGTGTACCGATCCCACGGCTCCTCTGCCCCTCCCCCTCGGACGACTTCGATGTGTTCGCGGAGCCGCTCCGAGAACCGGAACCATTCGGTGCGATCGAATCGCTCGTCGGCGAATTCTTCGTGCCGACGACGCTCGAGCCGGCGGTCGCCCCGTTCGAACGCGAGGAGATCGTCGTGCCAGATCGCCCCGAGCCGCTGTCGCGGGTTCGAAGTGGTGCCGATCTTCACGCGGTCGTCGAACCGGAGATAGTAGACGACGTCGACGCGCGGGGGCGGCAGCTCCCCGTCGACGAGCTCGCCGTGCACCCATTCGCACACTGCGCAGAGCCACGCCGAGGGGTAGCGCACCCCGAGTCGCGACCCGCACAGGCGACATGGCGACGGGAGCACATCTGTGAGCCCGAACTCGCGCGCAGCCCATTCGCCCGCGACAGCGAGGTGTCGGTCGCACAGATCGACGGGTGCGTCCGGAGGCACCGGGGCGCGGCATCCGTTGATCGCGCAATGGGCTCGATCGGACGACACGGATGACGGTGTGGGCACGCCTGGATGCTACGTGTCGGCCCCGACACGGCGGCCTTGCCGTGAGGATGAACGCGAAAGGGCCGCCACCCGAAGGTGACGGCCCGTTCGCCAGCGCTGGCTGGTGGTGCGTGGGATCAGCGACCCGAGAGCTTCTCGCGAAGCGCGGCGAGCGCCTCGTCATCGGCCAGGGTGCCGCCCGCGGTGCTGTCCGACACGAACGAGCTCGATGCCGAGCTGGTCTCGGTCGGGGCTGCAGCCTCGGCCTCGAGGGTCTTGGCGACCTGAGTCTTGTGCGCCTCCCAGCGAGCCTGGGCAGCGGCGTACTCCTGCTCCCACTTCTCGCGCTCGGCGTCGAAGCCTTCCTTCCAGGCGTTGGTCTCGGAGTCGAAGCCCTCGGGGTACTTGTACTCCCCGTTCTCGTCGTACTCGGTGACCATGCCGTAGAGGGCCGGGTCGAACTCGGTGCCGTAGGGGTCGACCGACTCGTTCGCCTGCTTGAGCGAAAGCGAGATGCGACGACGCTCGAGGTCGATGTCGATGACCTTGACGAAGACCTCTTCGCCGACCGAGACGACCTGCTCGGCGAGCTCGACGTGCTTGCCGGAGAGCTCCGAGATGTGGACGAGGCCCTCGATGCCGTCTGCGACACGAACGAACGCGCCGAACGGAACGAGCTTGGTGACCTTGCCCGGGGTGACCTGCCCGATCGCGTGCGTGCGGGCGAACACCTGCCACGGGTCCTCCTGCGTCGCCTTGAGCGAGAGCGACACGCGCTCGCGATCCAGGTCGACCTCGAGGATCTCGACGGTGACTTCCTGTCCGACCTCGACGACCTCGGAGGCGTGCTCGATGTGCTTCCACGACAGCTCGGAGACGTGAACGAGACCGTCCACGCCACCCAGGTCGACGAACGCACCGAAGTTGACGATCGACGACACGGTGCCCTTGCGGACCTGGCCCTTGTGGAGGTTGTTCAGGAACGACGTGCGCGACTCGGACTGCGTCTGCTCGAGCAGGGCGCGGCGCGACAGGACCACGTTGTTGCGGTTCTTGTCGAGCTCGAGGATCTTCGCCTCGATCTCCTGGCCGAGGTACGGCGTGAGGTCGCGGACGCGGCGCAGCTCGATCAGCGATGCGGGCAGGAAGCCGCGCAGGCCGATGTCGACGATGAGTCCACCCTTGACGACCTCGATCACGGAGCCGGTGACGACACCGTCGGTCTCCTTGATCTTCTCCACGTCGCCCCACGCGCGCTCGTACTGCGCGCGCTTCTTCGACAGGATGAGGCGGCCTTCCTTGTCCTCCTTCTGGAGAACGAGCGCCTCGACGGCGTCGCCGACCTTGACGACCTCGTTGGGGTCGACGTCGTGCTTGATGGAGAGTTCGCGCGAGGGGATGACGCCCTCGGTCTTGTAGCCGACGTCGAGGAGGACCTCGTCGCGGTCGATCTTCACGACGGTTCCTTCGATGAGGTCGCCGTCGTTGAAGAACTTCAGGGTCAGTTCGACCGCGGCCAGAAAGTCCTCAGCAGATCCGATGTCATTGATGGCGACCTGCTTGGTGGCCGGGGCGGTCGTTGCGATAGTCATGTAGTGGGTTGTCCTTGTTGGGTTGGGGTGTCGGGCCTGGGCACACGGGCATAGGAATGCCGCGAGCTTGAGCGGATGGATTTGATTGCGATGTCACGGTGACGTGCTTGTAGAAGCCACACACTCGTGACACTCCAGGGTATCAGAACGCGGGATCGGGCAACGATGTTCCCGCCGCCGCGTCGCGGCTCAGTAGGGCAGGTTGATCGGCGCGGTGGTGGTGCGGTCGGGGTCGAACGACGGAAGCGGAGGCTTCGGAGGGATCAGCAGTTCCGCGGTCCCGTCGTCCCATGACGCGGTGCTCGTCGGCGAGTGCGGAGGGACGTCGGCCCCAGCCTTCCTCGAGGCGAAAGGCTGCTGAGCACTGAAGCCGCGAAGCCCCGACTGCTGGATGACCCGCTGGATCGTGAGCCCGCGGTGGTCCGGGTCGCCGACGTAGCGGATCTCGCGCAGCCCCTGTTCCTGCGCCGCTGACTCGAACACGAAGTGCCCGTACCCGAACACGCGTCCGACGATCGGCTTGTGCACCGAGATATCGAGGATTCGCGTCAACGGCATCGTCGCGATGCGTTGCGACAGGATGCCGTGCACCCGGAACACCCGCATGTTCGTGACGACGAACCGGTCCATCCGCCGGTCGATGATGCGCCAGCTCGCGTGCAGCACCAGGCCACCTCCGAGGACGACCGGCACCCACCACGACTGTGGCGGCGTTGAGAAGGCCAGCAGGAGCACGACGATGCCCAAGAACATCTCAAGCACCGCGACGACGATCGCCGCCCAGTGCTTGCGCACTTCGTCGACCACCACTTCGCCTTGGTCGGCGATCAGGTACCTCGCGATCCGCGGGTCGAACACTACAACCTGCTTATGAGGGCACCGAAGAATTGGGTGATCGCCACGCCCGAGTTCCAGACGGCGTTGGCCGCGCCCTGTACCGCATCCGCGGCGTCCTGCGGCCGGGTGACCAGGTAGAAGACGGCGAAACCGACGACGAGCACGAGGGCGATGCGCTTGACGAGCTTCACGGTGTGGGGGTCCCTTCAGGTCAGCGCGACTTCTGCTTTTATACCGCACCGACCCCATCCCGCGCGCGTGACCCACCGGCGCGTCGCTCGAGCCGTTGCCATGGCGTGCTCGATGCGATGTGGATCGCCGAGGTGGCGTCGCACGACCTGCATGGCCGTGCCGGCATCGGCGTGAGCGTCGTCGCGTCCGACTCCTCGCACGCCCGCGCCATCGACTCGGCGGCGCCCTCGACCGCGAGCATCACGCGGAATCCCTGCGGGCGGCCCCTGGCGAAGGCGCGATGAGCGCGTGCCCGGGCGGCGAGCGAGCCGTCGGCTGCCGCGAGCCGGGCGGTGAGGTCCTTCGCGGTCGCCTCCGCGACGAGGATCAGCAGTGCGTCGCGATCCCGAAATTTCGGCACCCGGCCGCTCTGTGCACACGGCGATTCGTCCCCAATGGGGCTCCGCACACACCCCGGCCTCTTGACGTGCGGTTCCCTGTGGGGCTCCGCTCCACACCCTCGGCTTGCTGACGCGCCCCTTGGGGGTTGCGAGCGGCCGGCCCGCGGGTCCACAGTTTCGATATCGCGACTGACCGATCGACGGCGGCGTTTGGGAGGCGTTCCCGTCGTAGTCGCGGCGAGGGGGTGTCGCGTGATGAGCGGTTCCGTACCGGCCCGGCCGGCTCCGCGGCGCTCACTCTCACGCAGGTTGCTCCTGCTCCGTCAGCGGCTGCTGCGCAGCGACAACATCCTCATCACGGTGCTCGCGGTCGCCATGACCCTGAGCGCCGTCGCCGTCTTCCAAGCCACCCGCGCCGCCGACGAAGCGGGCGATCTCCTCGACGAGGCCCGCGTCGTCGCGACCGAGGCCTCACGCCAGGTCGGCTACCTGCAGACGCTGGTAGACCACGACCTCGACGTCATGCGGACGCTGTGCACCGCTGAGGTGCAGCGCGACGTCGCCCGCGTCACATACCTGAGCGAACAGCCCGACCTGCCTGCGCTCGTGACGGCGGGCCTCACACTCGACGGGCTCCGACCGCTTCTGCTCGGCGACCAGGACGCGAAGTGCGCGGCTGATGGCGAATCGGGCTACGCGATGCAGCGCGCCGCAGAGCGCCTGGAAAGCCGTCAATCGGACTTCGCGTCGAGCGGGTCCGACGGTTCCGACCTCGAAGAGCAGGCGGCGATCTACCATCGCGACGAGGCGTTCCTGATGACCGCCGGCTTCCTCTTCGCGGTCGTCGTCGCGGCGATCATCGCGATCGACCAATTCGGCTCACGCTCGACCAGACCCTCGCGGATGCGCTCGCGCGCCGTCCACCGTTGGCAGAACGGGATGCTGCTCGCCGGCGCGATCGCGCTGCCGATCGGCGTCGTGCTGCTCGTCGTCTTCGCCGTGGATCCGGAGCTCACGGCACTCATCCTGGTCGCACTCGCGGTGATCCTCATCGCCGAGTGGGCGTGGCTGCGACGGCCGCGCCCGGAGCCGGTGCCCGGCCCGCCGGATGCGCCCGCGCCACGCCGCAGCGCGCGGCCTCAATGGTGGGCCGAGATGATCGGCGCGGTCGCGCTCGTCGCATTCACCGCATCCGCGGTCGGGCTCTCCCTCGCCGCGATCCAGGAGCGCGAGGCGTACGCCCGTGCGGATCGCGAGGGGTTCGTGGCGCTCGATCTGCAGCGGGTCGGTCAGCAGCAGGCACTGCGCGCGCTGGCGTCGCTCTCGTTCATCGCGCAGATGGACGCCGCTGAGGTCACCGCGCGACAGCTGTCCGAGAGCGAGTCATCCGTGGTGATCTCGCCGTCCGACGCGGACCCGGCAGCGGCGGCCGCCCTGCGCGAAGTGGTCGACGAGCGCCTTCGCGCGGCAGACCAGGACCTTCGTGCACAATCCGCGGAGACGCTCACCGCCGACTCGAATCCGGACTGCGCAGCCTCGACCGCCGGCGAGGCCCCGCTGCCGAGCGCGCTGCTGGAGGAGCTGGGCTCGGACCCCGACTCGGTGCTCTGGTACGTGCTCGATCAGCAGGTGCCGTCCAGGGCATGCGATGTGATGTCGTCGCTGTCGCGCCAGGAAGCCCGGATCTGGTCGGCGCACGGATCCACGTTCACCGTGGCCCTGGTCGTGCTGGGCCTCGCGGCCTTCCTGCTCGCACTCGCGGCGAGTTCGGAGCGGTCCCACCGCAGCGCGCGCACCCTGCTCCTCATCGGCGGGGTGGGCACGGGTCTCGGCATCGCGATCGCGCTCGTCCCCCTGCCGGATCTGGTCGTGGGCACGGGTGTACCGCGCGGCGATACCGCGCAGGTGTTCGGCGACCGGCTGGCGGCGAGCGAAGCCGACTCCTGCGCGGCCGGTGAAGGGCTCGACGAGGCGATCGCCACGTTCGACGGCTACGGCCCGGCCTTCGTGGGCCGCGCGTTCGCGACGGACTGCGAGTCCGCACTGCACACGTGGCCGGCATTCTCGCCGCAGATCGACGCGGGCGAAACGCGCCCGATCATCGACGACCTCGAGCGCGCCGTCGCGCTCGGACCGGTCACTCCCCCACTGCAGGGCAATCTGGGATGGTTCTACATCCTCCACGGCATCGAGAACGGCGACCCCGGCTCGGTGCAGCGCGGACTCGAGCTCACGGAGGAGGCGCTCGGCGGCATGGAGTCCGATCCGGGATCGACCGGGAGCGGCATCCACATCACGAGATTCAATCGCGCGCTGGCGCTCGCCGCCCTGGGGAACCGTGACGAGGCCCTGCAGGCCTACCTCGAGGCCGAGCGCTGCCTCGACGCGGCGGCCGAGTGCGACGGCGGCGGACTGATGGACACCGGTGTCGCCGACGACGCGCGCCTTGGTGCCCTCGCGGATCTCGAACTGCTCGGAGACGCCGAGGACCTCGACGCCTATCGCGCCGCGGTCCTCGGCGTGCTGCCGGCACGCGGTCCCGGCATCGCGCTGGGCGAATCGCGCTTCGACGTCTTCCCGCAGGAGCTGCAGATCGACGTGATCGACGCGACCGGCCCGTACGACGCGAAGGTCGTCTGGTACTACCGCCCCGATGACAGCGTGGCGTGGGGGGTTCTGATCGAGGCCAGTGCCCGGACGATGCGAGGTGGTGGGCACCTGGACTTCCCCGTACCGGCCGGGTGGCTGCTCGAGTCGGGCGAGTACCGCGCTGACGTTTACATCGCGGGTCACCGGCGCGAGTTCCAGACGTCGTACCAGGGCGACGGCGGCCTCGCCCGCTACGAATCGCAGCGACTGGGCGTGAGCGTCGTCGTGCCCGAGGAGTGGACCGAGTGGTGGGATGACGGCGTCGAATGGCACCTCGGACCCGACCAATACACGGGGGTCACAGTGCGCCGGGTCGAGGGGATGGTTCCTCAGGACGTCGGGCCCTACCTCGAGGAGTCACTGCGCACCTGGTGGGTGACGGCGGCGGACCAGGGCCTGTCCGACGTCGCGACTCCGTGGCTGTTCGGGCTGCCGCACGTGATCGTGAAGGAGAGCGCCGATGTCGACGGTGACGGTGCACCAGACATCGTCGAAGCCGCAGCCCTCTCGCCGTACGCATCGCAGTGGGGGTGCGGCGGCGCCCTCTTCGATGTGCGGGTCAAGAGCGCGCCCGGCTGGCCGGCCGCGTGGCGCATGTACGACTCGATCGCGCTCGAGCGGCCGCTGGACGGCCTGCCGCCTCGCGATGACGTGCTCGAGGCGGAGGGCATATCGATGGCGGTGCCACCCTTGTGGGATGCCGCGATCCGCCCCGCGGGGAGCACGGGCGACCTGTTCTCTGCGAAGGACTGCGCCGGCGGCGCCAACCTCGTGCTGTCGACGGACGTCTACGAGGGCGCGCTCAGCACCTACGTCGACGAGTCCGTGGCCTACTACGAGCAGGCGCCCGAGGAGTTCCCCGACTTCGAGCTCGAGTCGCGCACATCGCTCGCCGTCACCGGCGCCGACAGCGGCGAGCTGCTCGTGTTCACCTGGCAGCCCGAGGGATACCCCGAGCCGCTGCGTCAGTGGCAGATGTTCGGCATGCGCGGCACGACCATCGCCTACGGCACGATCTCGACCTACGCCGCGGACGAGGAGTATTACGCTCCCGACATCGCCGTCATCCTTCCGTCGATGGCGATGACAGACCCGTGACGGTCACGCCGCGGCAAGCCCTGCGGCGAGTCGCTCCAGCCCGTACTCGAACGCCTGGTCCAGATCTCCGGCGAAGCGGAATGATCCGGACAGCTCCATGTTCACGAAGCCGGTCGCCCACGCCGTCACCAGGCGGGCCGCGTCGAGTGCGGCATCCTCCCCCACGAGGTCGCGCGTGGCTCGGAGCACGGGCTCGCTGGCCTGCGCCATCGACTCGGCGGCGCCGTCGACCGCGAACATCAGGCGGAATCCCTCCGGGCGGCCCATGGCGAAGGCGCGATAGGCGCGTGCGAGCGCGGCGAGCGAGCCGTCGGTCGCCGCGAGACGAGCCGTGAGCTCCTTCGCGGTCTCCTCCGCCACGAGGGTCAGCAGCGCGTCGCGATCGCGGACCCGCTTGTACAGCGACGGCGCGCGCACCCCGACGCGTTCGGCGACGGCCTGCATCGTCAGTTTCGACGGACCGCCTGACTCGAGGATGCCGCAGCCTGCGTCGACGATCTCGGCGAGCGATGTGCGATCGGGCGTGGGCATGTGGTCTCCTCGAGCCTCATCAACGATGGCTATTGACGTAAGCTATCATAGCTATGTACCGTAGCCATGAGCAACCCGCTCTGGAATCCGTTGGAGGAGATCACCATGCAGCTCGCACCGCACCTGCACCGCATCGGCAACGACATCGTCGCGGCCTACCTCGTCGAGACGCCCGAGGGCATCACGGTGATCGATGCCGCCCTGCCGGGGCACTGGCGCGATCTGCGGGAGGAGCTCGAGGCGATGGGCAGGTCGATCGACGACATCAAAGGCGTCGTGCTCACCCACGGCGACAGCGACCACCTGGGGTTCGCCGAGCGGCTTCGCAAAGACCACGGCGTCCCCGTGTACGTGCACCACGCGGACGCGGATCGCGCGAAGGGCGGCGACAAACCCAAGGTCGCGATGGGACCGTGGCGGCTCGGGGCCACGGTCGGATTCTTCACCTACGCGCTGAGCAAGGGCGGGATGCGGACGCACTACGTATCGGAGGTCGTCGAGGTCGGCGACGGCGACGTGCTTCCCCTGCCCGGCGCGCCGGTCGTGATCGGCATGCCCGGCCACTCCCCCGGCAGCATCGCGATCCATGTGCCCGCCGTCGATGCAGTGTTCGTCGGCGACGCGCTCACGACGCGCCACGTGCTCACGGGTCGCCAGGGGATGCAGCCCGCACCGTTCACGGACGCGCCTTCCGTCGCGCTGGATTCGCTCGACCGGCTTGCGACTGTGGAGGCGTCATGGGTGCTGCCAGGTCATGGCGCGCCGTGGCAGGGCCGGCCGGCGGATGTCGCGGCTGCCGTGCGGGGAGCGCACTAGCGCGGCGGATCGCCGGCGAAGTCGTCGGGGTCGACGTCCTCGAGGAACCGCTTGAACTCGTCGAGCCGCTCCTCGGCCTCATCGTTCTCGGTGATGTTGTCGGGGACGCCCGCCTCCGCCATCACTGCCTCGGCCACCCACATCGGGGCTGCGACACGCGACGCGAGCGCGACGGCGTCGGATGGTCGCGAGTCGACGATCCGCTCGCCGAGCGTGGACGAGAGCGTCACCTCGGCGTAGAAGGTGCCCTCCTCGATGCGGGTGACCGCGATTCCGGTGACCGTGGCGTCGACGGCATCCAGGAGCGACCGCATCAGATCGTGGGCGAGCGGGCGCGGGGCCATCGCCCCCTCGACGGCGATGAGGATCGAGGTGGCTTCCTGCTGACCGATCCAGATCGGCAGCAGGCGTCCTTCACCCGGGATCTCGTCGATCGGCTTGAGCAGGATGACGTGCTGGCCGGTCGGGTCGAGCGCAACTCCTGCGACGCGAACCTGGATCATCAGCCCTCCTCCCCTCGCGGGACGGCTCTTCACCCATCGTAGGCTTCTCAGCCGCGGCGGACAGGGGGCGCGCGCGCACGCCGTGCGGGCATTGACACCCCCGTTCGACAGCGGCAGGCTCGGCGTCAGGGGTGCTGCATGGGTGGCCGGAATCCGGATGTCTGGATCGAGGAGATCGAGTCCGGGCCTCGACCGATCGAGGCCGTCGGGACATCCGTGGCCGCTTTCATCGGTTCCCTCCAGACCGGTCCGTTCGACGATTCGTATATCTCCAGCTCGCTCGAGTTCAGCCGGCGCTGGCCGACCGGCTCGGCTTTGGCCACCGCGGTCGAGGAGTTCTTCCGCAACGGCGGATCGGTCGCCTGGGTCGCGCCGGTCAAGCGCCTCTCTCGCAAGGCCGTGCGACGTGCCGTCGAGGCGATGGATCGGGATGTCGCGATCGTGGCGGTGGTCGCAGACCCTGCCGCGCCGCCGAACGTCATCGGCGCTGCCGCAGAGGCGCTCGCCGACCGCCGCGCGATGCTCCTGGTGGAGGGTCCGTGGGCCGATGCGGCGTCGGCACTCGAGGCGATGGCCGCCGACCGGCCGGCCGCGATCGGCGCCGGCGGCCCGGACGTCGCCGTGTACTGGCCGCGCGTGCGGCGCTCGGTCGGCGGCGGCGGAGTCGAGGAGATCTCGCCACTCGGACCGGTGGCGGGCGTGATCTCGCGCACCGACGACACCCGCGGGGTCTTCACGGCGCCTGCCGGTACGGATGCCGCGCTGGTCGGGGTCACTGGCCCTGTCGTGACGACCACGCGTGCGGAGGGTGACGCACTGAACCGGCTCGGGGTGAACATCATCCGCGCGTTTCCCAACGTGGGGGTCGTCGTGTGGGGGGCACGGACTCAGGCGACCGACCAGGAGTGGAAGTACGTACCCGTCCGGCGCACCGTCCTCTTCGTGGAGGAGAGCATCTCGCGAGGTCTGGGGTGGGTCGTGTTCGAACCGAACGGCGAGCCTCTGTGGCAACGCGTGCGGCAGAGCGTGACGACTTTCCTCATGCAGCAATGGCAAGCGGGGGCTTTCGTCGGCATCAAGGCCGAGCATGCGTTCTTCGTGAGGTGCGACGGCACCACGATGACCCAGAACGATCTCGACAACGGTCGGCTGGTCTGCATGATCGGTCTCGCGCCGTCGCGACCGTCCGAGTTCCTGATCCTGCGGATCGGCATGTCGACCGCGGATGCGGAAGACTAGCGAGTCCGCACGTGCCCCGCCTTCACCGACCGGCAACCGCGGCGAGTTCCGCCCCGGTAAGCCTCTGCGTCGTCCACTCACTCATCGGGGTCGCGCCGATCGATCGATAGAACGCGACCGCGGGGGCGTTCCAGTCGAGCACCGTCCATTCCAGCCGGGTGTAGCCCCGCTCGACGCACACCGCGGCCAGTGCAGCGATGAGCGCCGTGCCATAGCCGCGTCCGCGCTGCGCGTCGTCGACGTACAGGTCTTCGAGCCAGATGCCGTGGCGGCCCGTCCAGGTGGAGTAGGTCAGGAACCACAGCGCGATCCCGACCACCTCACCGTGTCGCTCGACAACGTGTGCGAACGCGCGCGGCTCGGGTCCGAACAGCGCCTCGGCGAGCGCGTCGACGGTGTTCTCCACAGCATCCGGTTCACGTTCGTAGACGGCGAGTGCGTGGATGCACGCGAGGATGCCGGGCTCATCGCCCGGTCGGGCTTCGCGCAGCGTGGCGTTGTCGGCGAGGGTCCGGGAGGTCACGATGTCGAGGGTATCCGGAGCCCCGAGCGGCGCAGCGTGGGGTCCCTACTGGGATGGGCGCCTCGACTGGGCATCGTTCAGCCGGCTCCGGCGACGGCGATCGCGATCCAGCCGACCGTCGTCACCGCGATGATGGCGAGCGTGATGTACCCGGTCCAAAGGCCCGCAAGCGCCGTTCCCCGGCCGACCCCGCCGATCTCCCGCGCACGAGTGAGCCCGACGTAGCCGAACACCACCGCGAACACGGCCGGCACGAAGGCCATGATGGCCGCGAACACACCGAGAACCGGCATCGGCGTCCACACGCCGGTCACGATCGCCACCAGGCCGAGCGCGAGCGATGTCACCGCCGACCCGTTGCGGGGCGGCTTTGCCCTTCGGACGTCGTCGTGGGGCTGCTGGGAAGTCATGTGTCAGACAGTAGTGGCGTGCGCGGGCTCGGTGGCATCGCCTCAGGCGCCATCCCCCGCCTCCAGCCACGTCTTGATATCGGCGCGCAGACGCTCCACGCCCACCCCGGCTGCGGCAGCGAGTCCTGCCATGTGCGCGGCGACGGACTGGGTCGCAGACGCGACGGTGACGGCATCCGGGGTGTGGTGCTCGGCGCGCAGCACGCCGAGAACCCACGCGAGGTGGGCGCGGTAGATGAGTCGGCCATCCAGCGCCGCGTTCGCGATCGCCTCGCGCGCACGACGATCGATCTCGCCGCGGGTCAGCGCCTGCAGAGTCGGGCCGTCCAGGGGGCCTGTGGTCAGAACCGCGGAGATGGTATCGCGCATGCGAGACCAGGTGACCAGCGGCAACTCCGGATCAGCCGCTCGCAGGTCTCTGATCGCATCCGGCACATCCGTCGGCTGCGGTTCGCGACCCCAGCCTTCCGGGACCGGATGCCCTACGGGATGGACGTACCCCGGCTGCGGCCCGCTCATGGCGGCTCGCGGTTCGATGCGCTGCACGAACGCCACGAACGTGCCCGCTCCCGCCCAGTCGTCCGACACTTCGCGGCCGAACCTCGCGATCAGCTGCTGCGACACCGTCGCGAGTGGCAACGGGCGGTCGAGTGCGCCCAGGATCTCCCGCAGCGCGGCGGCTGCATCGTCGGCTTCGCTCGCCTCGTCCTGATCCTCGATCCGCGCCGACGTCACATCGATCGGCACCTGTGCGAGGTAGGCAGGTTCATCGAGATCCAGCGGAATCGACGCGGAACGAGCGGATGCGGCATCCGCACCATCCGTCGAGATCTCCGCCTTCGCAGCCATCCGTTCGAGAGGCAGAGCCCTCACGACAGCGATCCGGTCAGCGCGCTCCGCACAGCCCATCACACGAAGAAGCCGCTCCACCGTGTCGAGCGCGCGGAAGGTGTCGGCGTCATCGAACGGCTGGAAGTGCGCCCACGCGTTGCGCGTCGCTCGCAGCTCGTTGGCGTACGTGCCACCGATTGCCGGCATCTCATCGGTGAACAGATATCCGTGCTGCCCGAACCGCTCGGTCAAGGCGCGCAGCAGCGGAGTGAGGTCGCCCGGCAGGTAAGACGCATTGCGGAGTCCTGCGTGCGCATCCTTTTCCGCGAGGATCGTCGTCCAGTGTTTTCCGGCCGGCACGAACCGTGAGACGACTCGAGCGACGAACGGCTCTGCACCCTGTGCCAGCGATGAAAGCGCGTCGCCGACGAGGGCGTGATTCGTCGCGGTCATCCTGTCCGCCGCTGCATCGCGAGCGCGCAATCCGCCACCACGAGTACAGCATGCACCACACCCCGATCGGGCGCGCAGGTTCTGCTCGGCGAACCGACCCGCGCTGTCTCCGGCCCCGAGCAGCGGCCGTCGCAAGCCCCTAAGCTGGCCGAGCCGTGGCAGCGACGCCGCAGAGGAGTGAGCATGAACGACGCCGTCGAGACCGAGCCCAGCGCCGACGCCTGGAACGATGCTCCGCCCGAGACTCGCGCCAACGAACCGCGCACCGGCTCATGGGCGATGGCCCTGCCGGTCGGCATCGTGGCGGCGATCGTCGGACTCGTGCCGTGGTGGGTGAGCGGTGCCCGCCTTCCGCTCCAGAACCTGTGGGAGGGTGCTGTCCGGCCCGGGGCGATGCCGATCACCCTGATGCCGTTCAGCCAGTACGCGGTCATCCTGATCTTCTCGATGATCGTCGTCGGTGCGGGCCTCGCGGGCATCGGCGGGCGGGCGCTGCGTGTGCGCGGGTGGGGGCTCCTCCTGCTCGTGGCCGGTGTCCTGGGCGTCCAGGTCATGGCCACCGTCCAGACCGCTCTCGTCGTGCGGGAGGGGCTGCAGGAACGTCTCGAATCGACCGTGTACCTGGTCGGGCTCATCGCGGGAACGGGCTTGTCGATCGTCGTCGGCCTCATCGTCACGATCCTCGTGGCCGGGGCGCCTCGCGCGGGCGCACTGCTGGGCCTCACGGTCGGAGCAATCGGCATGGCGTCGTGGACCAGCGCCCTGATCGACCCGACCCGCATCGGCGAAGGCCCGATGACGGCGATGCTCGTGATCGTGCCGTGGATCACCCCCGTGCTGACCGGTATCGCCATCGCGTGGACAGGGGTGAACACCGCCGGGCGGGTTATCGCGGCGCTCATCTCCGTCGTGCTCGTCTGGGTCGCGCCCGCGCTGACCACGGCGATCGCAGCTGCGCTCGGCAGCCGAGTGCTCATCCGCTCCGGTGACGACGTGATCGACTACGGCATCGACGTCTTCCAGACGGCGCTGGTCACCCCCGAACTCGCTCTGCGGCCGATCATCGCGACCGTCGTCGTCGCGGTGATCGGACTCTTCACTCGCGCGCTCGTCCGCCGCCGCACTCGCGGCGTGTGACGGCCCTGAAGCCGGGCTGGGAGTCTCCCAGGCTCGTCGTGCTACGGTGGGAACTGCCCACTCGGGTCTTGCGTCGTCACCCTGCCTCACTGCGCTGTTGCAGACCAAGGAGCAGCAGACAGCCTGACGCCCGGATCGTCCCACCGACATCCGCCCCTTCCCCTTCAACTCCCGCGCACGAGCGTCTGTATCGCCGCGCATCTCTGAAAGACCTCTTGACCTTCGTCACCATCCCCACCCCTTCCTCACGATCGCCGCTCGACTGGCGTCCGGCTGATCACGACGTGTTCGTCGCGACCGCCGCCGGTGAGTACGCCGGCTTCGTCGGCAGCACCCCGCTCGGCTACGAAGCGCACAGCGCGCGCGGCGAAGACCTCGGCGTGCACAGCACTCGTGACCTCGCCCGCTCGGCAGTGGCGGCCTCCGTCACTCGCCCCGCACCCTCCCACGCGGGTCCTCCGCGTCTCACCCGTCCGCGCCGCACACAGCGGCGCGGCACCCCCGGTCGCTCACGCGGCCCGAATAGTAAAAGGAATGACACGATGGCCACTGGCACCGTGAAATGGTTCAACTCCGAAAAGGGCTTCGGCTTCATCGCCCCCGATGATGGCGGCGCCGATCTCTTCGCGCACTACACCGCGATCACCGCGTCCGGTTACAAGGAGCTCCGCGAAGACCAGAAGGTCGAGTTCGACGCGGAGCGCGGCCCGAAGGGCATGCAGGCCGCCAACATCCGGCCGCTCTGATCCTCCAGTCGGCCGGGGCGGCATCGTCCGCCTCGGTCGACGACCGCGTCTCGGCGGTCGGGGCGAGCCTGGCTCGCTGACGACCGGACAACGGATGCCGCGCACCCATCGGGTCGCGGCATCCGTTCTTTCCGTGCCGACCCGCTCGTGAGGATCGGGTGGAATGTCCACCGGTCTTGAACCGCGCGGACTTACGATTGAACATGGCGCACGCGATGAACACCGGGACCATCGTCGCAATCGTCGGCGCGCAATCCGAAGACGCCCTGGCCACCCTCGACGGCATCCGCGGAGTCGAGATCCTCGCACTGCAGGGCAGCGAGCCTGCGCTGGCAGCACGGCGCATCGCCGCAGCCGGCACCCCATGGATCGTGCATGACGCGGACCCGCTCGAGCATGTGGCCGCAGCCTGGGTCGAGCTCTTCGAGGAGCGATCGACGCTCGGGGCACTCGAAATCGAGGTGGAAACCGCCCTCGCCCGGTTCGAGGATGGGTCGGCCCTCATGCCCGACTACTACATCGTGCTCGAACCGCTGGGCGCACCGGACACGTGGCGCCATTGGTGGTGCGGAGCACTCGGGCACCATGCCCCTCAGCGCGTGCTCGCCTCACCGGCGCCGACAACCCCGCGCGATGCCGCCATCCGGCGCCTGCTGAGCAACCTGCCGTCGTCACGCCCGTGGCCCGACCCGGCGTCATGGCTGCCGCACCTCCCCTTCGAGATCCCCGACCGAGTGGGGCTGCGGGACTGACGCCGAGAGGTCAGGGCAGAGGCCCGCGCCGTCCGACCACGCCGGCGAACAGGGCGTGCAGCAGCGGAAGTGCCGAGATCGACATCAGCACGATGCCGAGCACGACATCGTCGGCCCGCAGCAGGATGCCGCCGATGAAGAGCGCCGCGAACAGGACGGCGGAGATGATCCGCCGTCCGGTGCGCTCGAGGCTCGCCACGCGACGTTCGAGCCGGGGATTCTGCGTCGACACGCGCCCCTCTTCGATCCGCGTCGTCAGTTCGTCGAGCCGCTGCGGCAGCCGCGCGACGGTGCCCGCGACCGACACGGCCTGCTTCGCGAACGCCTGCACGACGTTGCCGCTCTCCTCGCGGATCAGCCGATTGGCGTACGGCTCGATGGCATCCCAGATGTTGAACTTCGGGTCGAGCGAGCTGCACATCCCGGACGTCAGCGACATCGCTCGGACGATCAGCAGGAAGTTCTCGGGCAGCTGGAACGGGAGGGAGCGAACGACGTCGCCGAACTCGAGCGCGAAGGCGCGGAACTCGCGCGGATCGACCTCCTGCAGCTCGGCGAAACCCATCCCTCCGAATCGGGCGAACAGCTTCGTCATGGCCCGCTCGAGGTCGACGGTGTCGGCGGACGGCAGCAGCACGCCCACTTCACGCATGCCGTCGACCATCCCCTTGCCGTCGCGTGACGCGGCGGCGATCAGGACGCGGCGCAGCCCGCGGCGCAGGCCCTCGGGCACCTCGCCCATCATCCCGAAGTCGATGAACGTCAGCTTCCAGCGTTGGCTCTCGGCATCCGCTCCCCCGCCTTCGCCGCCGGGCAGAGGCGTGACGAAGATGTTGCCGGGGTGCGGGTCGGCGTGGAAGAACCCGTCGGCGAAGAGCTGGTCGAACATGACAGCCGCGAACTCCGTCGCGACCTCGGACGGGTCGATGCCGGCGGCTCTCAGCGCCTCGACGTCGTTGATCTTGATCGCGGTGACATCCTCCAGGGTGAGCACGCGGCGCGTCGTCCGCTCCCACACGACCTCGGGAACGCCGACACGGCGGTCGTCCCCGAATTCCTGCGCGAACCGCTCGGCGTTGGCGGCCTCGTGCAGGTAGTCGATCTCCTCGAGGCTCACCTCCGCGAACTCCTCGACGAGGGCCGGCATGTCCACCCGGTCGGAGACGAGACGGATGCGGCTCAACCACCCTGCGACGCGGCGCAGTGCCCGCAGGTCGACGGCGACGACCTGGTCGATCCCCGGTCGCTGGATCTTGACGACGACGTCGGTCAAGCCGGTGTCTTCGGCGTCGGCATCCGAAAGCGTCGCACGGTGCGCTTGACCGAGGGATGCCGCCGCCAGCGGAGCGGGATCGACGAACGAGTAGGCCCGCTCGAGCGGAACGCCCAACTCGGCCTCGGCGAGCTCGCGGATCGCCGGAAACGGCACCGGGGGGACTTCGTCCTGAAGCCCCTCGAGCTCTTTCGTGATCTCGGGCGGAAGAACGTCGAGTCGCGACGACATGAACTGGCCGACCTTGATCATCAGGCCGCCGAGGTCGATCGCCAGCGCGTGGAAGTGCTGCGCGATGCGCTGCAGTCGCGCCGAGCGGTTTCGCGCCGAGAACGACGCGAGTCCCAGCCTTGGCAGGAACAGCTCGAACCACCACGTCTGCACCAGATACCGGGCAGCGAACCGCATGATTCTGCGGTAGCGGGCGCGCATGTTCCCGACGTCGGCCATCGAATCTCCTTGACGCCGACGTGCTTCCGGCACCCGGTCAGTCCTGAGCGAGGATGGTGAAGATCTTACGGCGCGCTTCGTCGAGCACGTCGATCGCCTGCGTCACCTGCTCCGGGCTTCCCGAGCGACCGACCTGAGCGACCGCCTGAGCCAGATCGATCCCGGCCTTCGGCAGCGCACCGGACCGTCCGCTGTCGCGCGTGCCCGGCATCTCCCACGGGGTCGACTTCTCGGCGTCTGCATCGACGACCGCTCGGCCTTCCGCGGTGAGCGAGTAGGTCTTCCTCCCGTCGGATTCCTCGGCGGTGACCAGACCCTCGTCGGTGAGAAGCTGCAGAGTCGGATACACCGAGCCGGGACTCGGCTTCCAGGCGCCGCCGCTGCGCTCCTCGATCTCGCGGATGATCTGGTAGCCGTGCATCGGCTTCTCAGCGAGCAGCGACAGCACCGCTGAGCGCACGTCGCCGCGCCCCATGCGCGTGCCGACCTTCTGCTCGAACTGCCCGCGCAGCTGCTCCATCGCCTCCCACAGACCGTTGATCGGCCAGCCCGCTCCAGCGCCGCGACCGCGTCCGGCGAACCCGTCTCCCATGAATGAACCGCTCATGATGACCTCTCTGCGCCGAGCCCACCGAGGATTCAGCGATACATAACGATATATCGTTCAACCTGGGTGCGGGCGGTGAGAAATCGAGTTCTCGCCCCCGAAGTGCGCGCTCCTCACAGCCTGACGAGGGCGACGTCGCGCAGCACGCCGTCATCGACGACGGCGGTCATCATCGTGTGATTCGGTTGACGCCGCCGGTCGGTGGGTGAGCCCGGATTGAGCAGCCGCATTCCTCGCGGCGAGGTCGTGTCCCACGGGATATGGCTGTGCCCGAACACCAGCACATCCACGTCGGGGTACGTCTCTTCCATTCGGATCTCGCGTCGACGTGCGTCGCCGGTCTCATGCACGACCGCGAACTTCAGCCCATCGATTTCGCGCCGCGCGACCTCGGGGAGCCGCGCGCGCAGGTCGCTTCCGTCGTTGTTGCCATAGACACCGATCAGGTGCGCATGCTGCTCGAGTTCATCGAGGACGGATGCCGCGACCCAGTCGCCGGCGTGGATCACGAGGTCTGCGGCATCCGCCCCGCGCAGCACTGCCGCGGGAAGCTGCCGAGCGCGCCCCGGAATGTGCGTGTCGGAGATCAGGAGCAGTCGCGTGGCCACGCGCTGATTCTCGCGCACCCTGCAGGAACCCACACGACTGCGTCCTCGGGGCCTGTTGTCGTCATTGACGCAGAGCGAACCATCACGGCATTCTCCACGCTCCGCGATCGACGGTCTCAGGCTGAGGCATCCGCGACGGGCTGCCGCAAGATCGTCCGGAGCTTCGAGGGGTCGGTGCGGCGGATGTCGCTGAGGTAGACCTCGTGATGCCGGCCGGTCATCCGCAGCCCCTGGCCCGGGATGAACTCGTGGTGCATCGCGTCGAGCACCGGCCCCTCGTCGTCGAACGAGCCGAGGTGGAGCGTCTGGACGCAGCGGCCCTCGGCGAGCCTCCCGAGCCTGAGCTTGCCGATCGCCGGGGCGTCGGCGGCCGCGGCGAGCGCGCGCTCGAACTGATCGTCCGTGATCCAGTTCGGCACGAGGTTCATCGCCGTCCAGTCCCAGCGCGACTTGTCGCGGTCGGTGGTGAAGGTCGCCATGTCGTCCGACCACCAGAGCGCTTCGAGCGGCATGACCACGTAGTCGCGGTCGTGCTCGTTCCTGCTCATGAACTTGAGTCTGTACGCGACCGCGAAGAGAGTCGAGATCGCGTCGGCGTACACGTGCGAGTTCGGGTCGCCGTGCCCGTCGATCATCAGATACCGAAGCGGGGGCACGTCGACGACCGCGAACGAGCCGCGGGGCGCCCGATATGAGGCGATCTCCTTCTTGAGATCGGTCTTCATGTCGCGACTCGCTTCACCCTCGCGCGGCCGATCAGCGTCGCGATCACGCGCCAGCCGACCACGAGTGCGAGCAGAGTGACGGCCGCGACGATGATGAACGGCAGCGCCGTGCCCTGACCGGATGCCGCACGAAGCAGCATCCCGACGATCACCGTCGCCGCCCACACGCCGAGTCCGGTGCGCACGGGTGCCGTCGGCGCCCGCCAGGCGAGCGTGACCAGCCAGCCGATGCCGAGTCCGGCGAGGAACGGCCAGGCCGTCTGGAGGAGTCCGGCGAGGACGTCGGAGTCGTGGCTTGCCCGTCCGATCGCGGCGAAGACGATGACGAGGGCGATGTCGAGTGCGAGTGAGAGGACGATTGTGCGGGGCGTCGGCCGACTCGTCTCGCGCCCCTCACTCAGCGACCGGTGGGCCCCGCCGGTCACGGTGCCACCCGCGGAGCGAGATCGGGGGTCAGCGCCTCGCGCTCGTCGAAGACGAAGCACTCGCCCGTCCAATACGCGGCGCCGACGTGCTCGAAGTAGCCCAGGATCCCGCCGTCGAGCTGGAAGGCCTCGATGCCCTCGTCGCGCAGGTGGAGCGTCGCCTTTTCGCAGCGGATGCCGCCCGTGCAGAAGCTGACGACCGTCTTGCCATCGAGATCTGCTCGGCGCCGGCCGGCGGCATCCGGAAACTGGGTGAAACGCTCGATGCGCCAGTCCAGAGCGCCGTCGAACGAGCCGTAGTCGACCTCGAACGCGTTGCGCGTGTCGAGCAGCACGACCTCGCGGCCCGCGTCGTCGTGCCCTTGGTCGAGCCACCGGTGCAGCGTCGCGGGTGCGACCGCCGGCGCACGACCGGAATCAGGGCGGATCGTCGGGTGGTCCATCCGGATGATCTCGCGCTTGAGCTTCACGAGCATCTTGCCGAACGGCTGATCCGCCGACCATGTCTCCCTGCACGTGAGCTCCGCGAATCGCGGATCGCCGCGCAGCGCGGAGACGAAGGCGCGAACGGCTTCCGGATCGCCCGCGAGGAAGAAGTTGATGCCCTCCTCGGCGAGGACGATCGTGCCCTTCAGGTCTGCGGCGACGGCACGCTCGCGCAGCACCGGGCGGAGCGTATGCGGGTCGTCGATCCTCGTGAAGAGGTACGCGGAGACGTTGAGGACGGAAGGCACCGCACAAGCGTACGGGCTGTCAGTGACGCACAGCCGGATCGCCCACCAGCCCGCAGCCATTGACCCGCCTGCGCCGCGGGTCTATCGTGAGCGCCAACCTCGCGGGTTTCACTGGGGGAACCGCGCGCGTCGACCCGAGCAATAACCAGGAGTCGTCATGCCCTCTCTTCGCGCGCGCTCGGTGTTCGCGATCGCAACTCTTTCGGTCCTTGCGGTGGTCGCCACCGCCGCCATCAGCGCGCCCGCCCTCGCGGCTCCACCGCCCGGCAAGGGCAAGCCGACGCCGACGGCGACGCCCACTCCGACTCCGACGCCGACGCCGACGCCGACACCGACACCGACGCCGACACCGACGCCGACGCCCACCCCCACGCCGACACCGACGCCCGACTCCGACTCCGACCCCGACTCCGACGCCCACCCCGACGCCGACACCGACGCCGACCCGACGCCCACCCCACGCCGACACCCACCCCGACACCCACGCCCACCCCGACCCCGGGCACCTACCCCGACAAGATGGCGGCGGCGGGCGACTCGATCACGATCGCCTACAACTCGGCGAGCTACGGGTCGTTCCCGCAGTACAGCTGGTCGACCGGAACCGCGTCGACGCTCAACTCGCAGCTGCAGCGACTTCAGGTGGCCTCCGGCACCACGATCACCGGAGTCAACGTCGCGCAGCTCGGCGCGAACTCGAGCAACCTCGCCGGACAGGTGACCTCCGCGATCGCCGCGCAAGCCGACTACCTCACGGTCGAGATCGGCGCCAATGATGCGTGCACGCCCACGGTGGCGGGGATGACGTCGGAAGCCGATTACCGCGCTCGTATCAAGGCGGCGCTGACGCAGTTCCACAACGCGAAGGCCGACAACAAGATCTTCGTGGCCAGCATCCCGAGTCTGTACAAGATGTGGCAGGTCTCCAAGAGCAAGTTCGCGGCACGACTGATCTGGGCCTCCGCAGGCATCTGCCAGTCGATGCTCGCCAACCCGTCCAGCACGACCACGACCGACGAGAATCGGCGGCTCGCCGTCCAGGCCCGCGTGAACGCGTACAACGCCATCCTCGCGTCCGAGTGCGCGGCGCTCGCACGGTGCACCTTCGACGGTTACACCGTCGCCAACTACGCGTTCACGTCGACCCACATCTCGACCGCCGACTACTTCCACCCGAGCATCGAAGGCCAGCGCGTTCTGGCGGCGATCACCTGGCCGTTCGTTCCGTACCCCGGCGGCTGATCCGCGGCGCGAAGCGCGGACGCCCTGCGGGGTGCCGTGACTCTGGTCGGGTCGCGCATGGCTGAGGATGCCGCGGCCCGACCGGCGTAGGCGCTTCGGGCTACCCTCACGTCATGAGTTCGATCGAACCGGGCATCTACCGGCACTTCAAAGGCGCGACCTACGAGGTCGTCGGCACCGCCCGGCACAGCGAGACCGAAGACGAGTACGTCGTCTACCGTGCGCGCTACGGGGACGGCGGCCTCTGGGTGCGGCCGCGCGCGATGTGGGACGAACCCGTCCACCGTGACGACTACGAGGGCCCGCGCTTCGTGAGACAACAGTGACAGCCGCGATCCCGGCCTCCGCCCTCCCGGGCGAACCTAGACTTGGCAAAGAATGGATGCCGCGATCGCACACGCCCTGGCCCTCGGGCCCGAAACCACGATGGCAGACCACACCGTCGACATCACGACGACCGGTGCCCGTTCGGGCCGACCGCGGCGCATCGAGATCTGGTTCCACAACGTCGATGGCACCGTCTACCTCACGGGCCTGCCCGGCCCGCGCGATTGGTACGCGAATCTGATGGCGGACCCGCGCCTGACGTTCCACCTGAAGCACGGGGTGCGGGCGGACCTCCGGCCCACGCGACGCCCGTGACCGATCCGGGCGAACGCGCACGGCTGTTCGCTGCGATCATCGCGGGCATCGACGAACTGTACGTGCGGCGCGGATCGGATCGACGCGTCGCCCGCACCGACCGGTGGGTCGCGGAGAGCCCCCTCGTGCGCGTCACGTTCGACTGACGCACCGTCTCGGCTCACCTCCGCGTCGCTCCCGCTGGCTCGCCGACCGGGACGCGAGTCTGTCGCTGGACGCCGAACTCACTGCCGGCTCGCGCACGGCACGCACAGCGTCGCGGCCGGTCGCAGCCTGAGCCGCTCGCGCGGTATCGGGTTGCCGCACGAGGTGCATACGCCGTACGTGCCGTCGGCGAGGCGCTCGAGCGCAGCATCGAGTTCGGCGAGCTCGCGCGAGACGTCCGCGCGCTGACCTTCTGCTCGCGACCACTCCGTCGACAGGGTCGAACCTTCAGGGTCGTGCTCGTCGTCGTCGTGAGCCGCACCGCGGGCCGCTCGGATCGCCTCGAGCTGCGATTCGACCGACGTCAGCAGCACATCAAGCCGGCCGCGGCGTTCGGCGATGAGCCGTTCGAACTCCGCGGTCACCCGGTCGCCCCGCCCGCCGGCAGCGACGACTCGCTCACGATCCGATCGCCTCGGCGATCGGGACGTCGCCGCTGTTGAAGCGGATGGTGCGCCCGATGGTCGCATCGTCGGCAAGTGCCGCCGCGACGACGGCCGCGACATCCGCCCGGCTCACCGAGACCGGACTCCGTCGCGGTCACATCGATCCGGCCTGTGGGCTCCCCGAGTGTCAGGGAGCCAGGACCGAGAACAGTCCACGCCAGGTCGCTCCCACGCAGGTGGTCATCGGCAGCGGCCTTCGCCTCGGCGTACGCGAAGAACGAGTTGCCGGAGGGGACGCCATGGTCTGACCGCGCCCCGAAGTAGGAGACCATCACGAAGCGATCGGCGCCGGCTGAGGCGGCCGCATCCATAGACCGGATCGCGGCGTCGCGATCGACCGCATATGTGCGGGCAGGGTTGCCGCCCCCCGCACCGGCCGACCACACGATGGCATCGTGGCCTTCGAACCGGCTCGCCAGCTCGTCTGTCGACAGAGTCTCGACATCGGCGACCAGGGGCGCAGCACCGGTCGCGGCGACCTCGTCCGCGTGCTCGGGGTTGCGGATGACGCTCGTCACCTGATCGCCGCGGGCGACGAGCAGCGGAGCGAGCAGCAGCGCGATCTTGCCGTGACCGCCGATGATGAGAATGCGGGACATGACGCCTCCAGGGGTTCGCATCCACGCTACGCGCGCTGACGCTCGTCAGGCCCGCGAGGACGAACGCAGCATCGCGACCGCGCGTGCGATCTCGGCGATCTGATCCGGCCCGACGCGACAGCATCCGCCCACGAGCCGCGCGCCGCCGGCGATCCAGCTCGGCGCGCTCGCGGCGATGGCGGATGCCTCACCCGACCACTGACGGGAGCCTGCGTGCCACTGCTCGCCGCTGTTGGGATACGCGACCGCGGGCTTCGCGGTCACCGCTGCGACAACCGCAAGCGCCCCGCCGATCTCGGCTGCGTCGCAGCAGTTCACACCGATCGGCGACGACGTCGGGAACCGACTCGGCGATCGCGAACGCCTCCGCGAGCGACTCACCGGAGCGCAGCTCGCCGTCGGCGATCGTCATGCTCACCCACGTCGGGATGCCGAGGCCGTCGAGTTCGCGACATACGGCCTCGAGCTCCGTGAGCGACGGCACCGTCTCGACCGCGATCACGTCTGGCGCGGCCGCGGCGAGCGCCTGAAGCCGCGGGCGATGCCATTCGCGCAGCTGCAGCGACATTCGAGCCCGTAGTCGCCGGTGTATTCGCTCCCGTCCGCGAGCGATGCTCCATACGGGCCGACGGATGCCGCGACCCACGCCTCATCCGCCGAGAGACCCGCTTCCTCGCGCGCTCGGCGAGCAAGGTGCACACTCCTGCCGAGGAGTGCGTCCGCCTGCGTGCGACCGACACCCGCGGCATCGAGTCCGGTATGGCTCACCTGGTACGAAGATGTGATGGCGACCCGGGCGCCGGCTTCGAAGAACTCGGTGTGCGCGCGACGGATCGCTTCGGGGTCCTCGATCAGGAGCCGCGCCGACCACAGCGACGACGAGAGGTCGTATCCGTGCGCCTCGAGCAGCGTGCCGAGCCCTCCGTCGAGGACGATCGGACCGGCCTCAAGGGCGGCGGTGAAGGTGCTCACGGGGTCAGTCTAGATTTCGGACATGTGCGCCTCCGAGCCGATCGACTCGGTGCGTCACGTCGATGTCAGCCGCCCATCGCCGACCGGATCACGCCCAGGTCGTGCTCGGAGATCTCGAACACCCCGAACCGGAACTTGTAGCCCCAGCGGCTCGTGTCTTCGACGAAATCGAGCGCGTCGAGCAGCCCGCGGATCGGCGTCTCCCGCACGGACAGGAACGCGACGTTGCGGCGCCACGGGTGGAAGTCCGCCGACATCTCGACCTGGTAGGGCTCGTCGTCGGTCACCTCGCCGAGCGCCGTGAACGCCTGAAGCGGGGCGCCGTCAGGGAAGTGGGTTCGCGGCGAGTAGAAGGCGATCCAGTCGCCGCGGCGCATGCGCTTCAGCACGTGCGGCTTGCCGTGATTGGCCTGCGTGAAGCCGCCGGCGACACCCCGCTCGACGTGGCTGCGGCTCACCGTGTTGATCCACGAAGTCATGGTGCGAGGCTACGAGCCGGGTACGACAGGTTCGTCCGCGCGCGATCACCCCAGCCGACAGCTGCCCGCTCGTTGCGTAGCCTGAAATCATGACCATCACCTACCGCGGCACTACCGCCCTCATCACCGGCGCGAGCTCGGGGCTCGGTGAAGAGTTCGCCATTCAGTTCGCAGCTCGCGGCGCGAACGTCGTGCTCGTCGCACGGCGGGAGGACAGGCTGCGCGAGCTCGCCGACCGGCTCGAGCGCGGGCATGGGATCACCGCCACCGCGATCGCGCTCGATCTCGGTCGCGCCGACGCGGCAGCCGAACTGGTCCGCACGCTCCAAGACCGCGGGATCGGCATCCAGAGCCTCATCAACAACGCCGGCTTCGGCATGAAAGGGGCATTCGTCGACTCCGACGCCGAAAGGGTCACGGAGATGGTGCAGCTGAACGTCGGCACCCTCGTCGCTCTGACGCGCGCACTGCTGCCTGAGCTCGTGAACGCGGGAACGGGCGCCGTCGTGAACATCGCGAGCAACGGCGCGTATCAGCCCTGCCCCAACATGGCCGTCTACGGCGCGACCAAGGCGTTCGTGCTGAGTTTCAGCGAAGCGCTCTCCTACGAGACCCGCGACAGCGGCCTGACGGTGCTGGCCGTGAGCCCGGGCGCGACGAGCACCGAGTTCTTCGACGTGCTCGGCCAGCGGGGGTACGCGATGGCGACCTACGAGACGTCCGAGCAGGTCGTGACGCGCACGCTGCACCAGCTGGACCGCGCCCACACTCCCCCGAGCTTCGTGTCGGGCCGCACCAACGCGATCGCGGCGAAGGTCAGCCGGGCTGATGCCGCGGCGCCTCGCGCTGGCAATGGCCGGCCGGGCACTCGCATAGAGCGCGACGCCCCTACGCCGGCTGCGACCCTGGCGACCAGCCGATCGACGGTGCGATGTGCTCCGCGATCGTGCCGAGCATCCGCGTGTTGTAGTCGACGCCGAGCTGGTTGGGCACCGTCAGCAGCACCGTGTCGGCGGCCTGCACCGCGGCATCCTGCGCCAATTCGGCCGCGATCGCGTCAGGCTCGCCCGTGTAGCTCTTGCCGAACCGAGCCTTGACGCCTTCCAGGTAGCCGACCTGGTCGTCGGTGTCGCCGCGGCCGCCGAAAAGCTCGCGATCGAAGTCGGAGGTGATCGGGATGACGCTGCGGCTGACGCTCACCCTCGGCTCGCGCTGCCAGCCTGCCTCGCGCCACGCGGCGCGGAAGATCTCGATCTGCTCGAGCTGCAGCTGGTCGAACGGCACGCCGGTGTCTTCGACCAGGAGCGTCGACGACATCAGATTCATGCCCTGCTCGGCGGTCCAGCGTCGCGGTCGCCCGTGTTCCGGATCCCCACCAGATGCGGTCATCGAGGCCGGGCGACTGCGGCTGGATCGCGAGCGTTCCCGCCGGGCCCATCGCCGGATCCGACTGGACGACGGGCTCGCCGGCGATCGCTGCGCGGAAGAGCTCGGTCTTGCGCCGCGCCAGGTCGGCGTCCGACTCGCCTTCGGCGGGCACGAACCCGAACGCGTGCGATCCGTTCAGCGCGGTCTCGGGTGAGCCGCGACTGACGCCGAGCTGCAGCCGGCCACCGCTGATCAGGTCGGCGGCCGCGGCTTCCTCCGCCATGTAGAGCGGGTTCTCGTACCGCATGTCGATGACGCCGGTGCCGAGCTCGATGCGGCTCGTGCGCGCGGCCGCCGCCGCCAGCAGCGGGAACGGTGAGGAGAGCTGCCGCGCGAAGTGGTGGACGCGGTAGAACGCGCCGTCGATGCCGAGCTGCTCCGCGTTGACCGCGAGCTCGATCGACTGGAGGAGGGCATCCGCGCCGCTGTTCGTCTGACTCGAGTGGTGCGGATGCCAGTGGCCGAACGAGAGGAAGCCGATCCGCTTGCGATGCATGCTCAAGACAACGGATGCCGCCACAATGGCATTCCGAGCAACATTCCCAGGCCGTTCCCCCGGATCGCTGGTTGACTGGGGGCATGGCGGACGTCGCGATGTTCCCCCTCGGAGCCGTGCTCTTCCCGCACACGCCCCTGGCGCTGCGGATCTTCGAGGAGCGCTACCTCGTGATGCTCGGCCGGCTGCTCGACGACGAGGACCCTCAGTTCGGTGTGGTGCTCATCGAGCGCGGCCACGAAGCCGGCGGTGGCGACCAGCGGTTCGGCATCGGAACGATGGCACGCATCACGAACGTCATGGCGCGCGAGAGCGACATCCACCTGATCGCGGTCGGCGGCACGCGCGTCGAGGTCGACGAGTGGCGCGACGACGAGCCCTACCCGACCGCGACGGTGCGCGAACTGCCCGCGCTCGTGTGGGACGACGCGCTCGCGCCGTTGCGGACTGAGGCGGAACGCATCGTCCGGCGCGTGCTCTCGCGCGCGGCCGAGTTCTCTGAAGTGCAGTGGGATCCGAACATCGAACTGTCGGACGACCCGCTCGAATCGAGCTGGCAGCTCGCCGCGATCGCTCCCCTCGGTCAGCTCGACCAGTTCCGCCTGCTGCGGTCGACGACCGTCGGCGGACTCCTGCGCGAGCTCATCGACCTGACGCTCGCCGCCGAGCCCCTCCTGACCACCGCCGAGCACGGCGACGACGTCGACGCCGCGCTGGAGAATCTCCTCGAAGAAGGCATGCGCGACTCCCAAGACGGCGACGATTCGGATGCCGCGCCCGACGGCGACGCCCCGCCGCGGAGCTGAGGCGCTACCAGCCCATCGTGCCGGGCTCGCCCTTGAAGGGTCCGACGATGTCGGAGGTCACCCAGCCGCCGTAGAAGCCTCCAGGCTGCGGCGCGACCACTTCACCGTCGACGGTGCATTCGTCCATCTTGCCCGCGTACACGGCGACCCGATCGGCGAGAGCCTCGTACCCGTGGGAGGGCGTGGGGTAGTTCCACGCCGCCCCCTTCACAGTCCGGCCGCCGCCGCGGACGTCGAAGTACCGGGCATAGCCCTTGAACTCGCAGAACGACGACCCGCGCGCGGGAATGAGCGCTCCCTCGGCGAACGCCGAGATGGGCAGGTAGTAGACCGGCGGATGACTTGTTTCGAGCACGCGGACGACATCGGTGGTCTCGATGATGCGCTGGCCGCCGAGGTCGATCGTCACGCGGCGGTCGACCGCCTCGATGCGCGGCGGGCGCGGGTAGTCCCAGACCGATTCCTGGCCGGCGATGACGGGTTCTGGAGTGGGACGAGACATCCCTCAACGCTACGCACGATTCGAGGGGTGAGGGCCGTCAGCCGACGTCGCCGTCGAGATACCACCATCGTCCGCCCTGCCGAACGAACCGGCTGCGTTCGTGCAGCTCGCCGCGTGCGCCGCCCTCGATCCACGACGCGGTGAACTCGACGGCGCCCGTCGCGTCTGCGGGGCCGCCGCCCTCGACGTCGCTGATGTCCAGCCCGGTCCAGCGGAGCAGGCGATCGACGTCGACGGAGTCCGGTCGAGTTCTCGGGTGCCACGACTTCGCCAGGTGATTCGCGTCGCCCACGAAGAAGGCGGTGTATCGGGAGCGCATCAGGCGTTCGGCCGTCGGCGCCGAGGCTCCGCGCAGCAGCGGGCCGCAGCATCCGCCGTAGGAGTCACCGCTCCCGCACGGGCACGGCGCCGCGTCGTCGACGTGCCGCAGATGCGAGCGACGTGAAGCGGCCTGACCGAACGACATGACGCCTCCTTCGACGCAGCTCGCACGTCAGCCTAGGCCGACGTCGTGGTGCGACGATTCCGGATCACGCCGCGACGGGCTCGCGATCGGTGACGATCGCCCGCACCGCTTCGCGGCCGGCGCGGTTGGCGCCGACGGTGGACTGCGAGGGTCCGTACCCGATGAGGAAGAGCCGCGGCTCGTCGGTCGCACGCGTGTTCGCCACGCGAATGCCGCCTTCGGGTGTGCGCAGGTGCAGGGGCGCCAGGTGGTCCAGCGCCGGCCGGAACCCCGTCGCCCACAGGATGACGTCGGCCTCGACGAGCGACCCGTCCGGCATGCGGACGCCGTTCCTCCTCGATCGACGAGAACATCGGATGCCGCACGAGCACTCCGCGCGCCTGCGCGGCTCGCGCCCAGGGCGTCCAGTGCATCCCGGTCACGGAGATGACGCTTCCCGGTGGAAGCCCGCGGCGCACGCGATCCTCGACGCCCGCGATCGCTGCGATCCGGGCGGGGAGGTCGAAGGCCTCCTCGGACCACTCCGGCTCGCGCCGCGTCACCCAGAACGTCTCGGCGACGTGCGAGATCTCGTCGAGCAGCTGCACCGCCGAGATGCCGGCGCCGACGATGACCACCCGCTTGCCTGCGAACTCGTCGGCTGAGACGTAGTCCGCGACGTGCAGCTGGCGGCCGCGGAACCGGTTCTGCCCGGGGTAGTGCGGCCAGAACGGGC
Source organism: uncultured Actinomycetota bacterium (assembly GCA_963713325.1). Lineage (GTDB taxonomy): Bacteria > Actinomycetota > Actinomycetes > Actinomycetales > Microbacteriaceae > Microbacterium. The sequence goes on along the minus strand of CAVQLL010000009.1, from coordinate 159,419 downwards.
GGGTCCACGTGCCGGTCGCGTTGATGACGTACCGAGCAGCCCACACGCCATGATCGGTCTCGACGAGGAGTCGGCCGTGCGCATTCTGGTCGTCGCGGCGCACCGCGGTTACGCGCACCGGACGGCGCACGTCGAAGGCGTACGTCTCCTCGTACTCGGTGAAGTACGGCGGCAGCACATCTCGGCTCGACGCTCGCGCATCGGCCGGCGGCACCGGGAGCCCGGGCAGCTCGTGGATGCCGTTCACCGTGGCCATCTTCAGCGAGGCCCACCGGTGCTGCCAGGCTCCCCCGGGCTCGTCGTTCGCGTCGAGCACGACGAAGGTCTGGTCCGCTGCAGTGGCGCGGGTGAGCGGAACGAATCCCCGCCGCGCGAGGTGGTACGCGGCCGACAAGCCCGCCTGGCCCGCACCGATCACGATGACGTCGACAGCTATGGGCTCCACACACGGACCCAACACCGATCGGGGCGGCCGGATTCCGCACAGGCTCCCGCGTCGCACGACACCCGCGGTATATTCTTCGCCGACAGGCCGCCTCGCGGCCAAGAGAATGCAGTCATCATGGCCCCACGAAGCGCGCCGCCCGCGCCGTCCACGGCGATCCTCGCGGTCTTCGCGCTGATGACGCTCGGGCTGGGCGGATGCAGTGCTCCCGCTTTGTCCGCGGCGAGTCCGACGCCCGCGGCCAGTCCGACGCCCGAGGCGACGGCCGCCCCCGACATCGCGGAACTCGTCGACATCGGCGGCGGCCGCGCCCTGTACCTCGAGTGCAAGGGCACCGGCTCGCCGACCGTGCTGTTCATCTCGGGCACCGGCGGCGCGGCCGACGAGTGGGACACTCTGCTGCCCGACGCCGACGCCGACACGATTTCGAGCTTCGACGCCGTCTCCGAGACGACTCGGGTCTGCGCCTACGACCGCCCCGGCACGACCGTCGCATCGGGTGAGCCGACGACGTCGACAGCGGTCCCGCAGCCGGTCACGGCGCTGCAGAGCGCCGAGGACCTGCACGCGCTGATGGATGCGGCGGGTCAGTCCGGGCCGTATGTGGTCGTCGGGCTGTCGTGGGGCGGGTTCATCGCGCAGCAGTTCGCCCGAACCTACTCGGAGGAGGTGGAGGGCATCGTCCTGCTCGACTCCGCCTCCGCCTATCTGAAGGAGACGCTCACTCCGGAGCAATGGGCGGCGTGGATGGCGCTGGTCGAGTCGAGCGTCGATGGTTCGGGCTCGGAGGTGCCGGCGTACGAACCGAGCATCGTCGACCTGCAAGCGACCGCGCCGCTGCCGGGCATCCCTGCCACCGTGATGTCATCCGATCATCCATGGGATCTGCAGGTCACGCCCGGCGCGTCGACCTGGCCGGGATGGCTTGCCGCGCAGGCAGCGCTCGCGGAGTCGCTCGACGCCACGCACATCACCGAGACCGACAGCGGGCACGGAATCTCGGTCGAGCAGCCGGCCCTCGTCACCGAGGCGATCCTCGACGTCATCGCGCAGGTGCGCTCGACCGACTGACCCGCGCGGAACGCCAGGCATACGCTCGTGGCATGCGCGTGACCGCCGGCTTCAGAGCTTCCCAACGCAGCCCGATCCTGCAGGTCGGCAAGTCCGCCGTCGCGACCACCGCGGCATGGCTGGTCGCCGGAGCCCTGATCCCGGGTCAGCCCCCGGTCTTCGCGGCGATCGCGGCGCTGCTGGTCGTACAGCCGAGCCTGAACCAGTCGCTGACGAAGGCGATCGAACGCAGCGTCGGCGTGTTCGCCGGTGTCGTGATCGCCTCGCTCCTGGGCATCGTTCTCGGCGAGGGAACCTGGGTGATCATCCTCGCCACCGTCGTCGCGCTGCTGATCGCATGGGCGCTCAAGATGACGCCCGGCACCGCCAATCAGGTCGCGATCAGTGCGCTGCTCGTCCTCGCACTGGGCACCGCGACCCCGACGTACGCGCTCGACCGCGTGCTGGAGACGCTCATCGGCGCCGTGATCGGCATCATCGTCAACGTCGCGCTCGTTCCGCCCGTCGCTGTCGCACCGGCACGGGATGCTGTCACGGCGCTCGGCGACGAACTGGCTGATTCGCTCGAACGCCTCGCGCACGCCCTCGAGACACCCCAGTCCGCGGCGCAGCTGAACGGCCTTCTGGTGGAAGCGCGTCTGATGAAGCCCATGCGGGATGCCGCCGACGCGGCGATCGAGGTGGGCACCGAATCGCTCTCACTGAACCCACGCGGCCGTCGCCACCGTGAGGATCTCGCGGCGACTCAGACCCTTCTCGATGCGGTCGGACCGATCGTGACGCAGACCATCGGCATGACCCGGGCGTTCTGCGATCACTACGACGCCACGATCGCCGACGAGCCCGCGGTGCAGGCGATCGCCGAGCAGCTGCGGCGCGCGGCGCACGATGTGCGGCTCGAAGTGCGACGGACGGATGCCGCTGCCGACGCTTCGCCGGACCAGAGCGAACCGGCCGCGCTCACCGCGCCGCTGCGGATCCACGCGCCATCGCAGGATCACTGGGTGCTGATCGGCTCGCTGCTGGAGGACCTGCGCCGCATCCACGAGGCGCTCGAGAGCACGACTCGCGGCTGAGTCGTCCTACTTGCCGACCTCGACCGTGAACGTCAGGTCTTGGATGCCGCCATCCGAGTTCGACATCACGACTTCGGTCGATCCCTCGGCGAGCGCCTTGACTCCCGGGTTGTAGGTCGCACCGCCCTCTTCGTAGCCCTTCACGAACTCGGCGATCGCGGGATCCGCGACTTCGCCGCTGTAGCTGTCGACGGCGAGATCGCCGGTGTTGATGTTGAGGACCTGGCCGACGACCAGATCGACCGTGGCCCCCTGCAGGTCGTTGGCATCCATGGTCACCGGTGCGATCACCGGCGTCGGGGCAGCGCACGCGCTGAGCCCGACGGCGATTGCGACGACGGCGGCGGCACCGATCAGCTTCGAGATCTTCACGCGGTCAGTATGCCAGCGCACTCAGACGTCGAACAGACCCCGCGCCGCAGGGCGGGTGTGGATAAGTCACTCTCGCGCAGCTGCGATCGCGGATACCGTGGTCGGGTGATCCCCCGCGTCGCCGCCGTGACCATCGCGCTCGCGCTGGCGGTCTGTGTGATGACGGGATGCCAGCCCGAACCAGAGCCGTCACCCTCGGCGCCCGCGTTCGCGACCGAGGAAGAAGCCTTCGCCGCAGCGGAGGAGACGTACCGGGAGTACGTGGACGCGCTGAACCAGGTGGATCTCAGCGATCCGGAGACGTTCGAGGCGGTTTATTCGTGGACTACCGGGGATGCGAACGCAGGAGCGCGGGAGTCATTCTCGGAGATGCACGCCGATGGGTGGACCGTCGCTGGCGAGTCGCTCGTCGGCACGACAAGATACATCGAAGCCAAACTTGGCGGAAACGACGACGGTGTCTCTCATCGCGTGTCTCGACGTTAGCGCAGTGTCTCTCGACCGACGACGAAGGCAACTCGGCTGTCGCTGGCGACCGCCCGGACGTTCAGGAAGTGCGAGTTGACGCGATCGCGTCGGACGGTTCGCCAACTGGTCTGCTCATCTCCGACCTTGATGGCTCTGACGAGGGCATATGCAAGTAGGACTCGCGGTAGCCGCGCTCGCGCTCGCAAGCGGTCTGGCGTGGCCAGGCGATCCGGATCCTGCACTGGGGGCTCTCCGTGGGCTGGCGAGTGCACAGATCTCGAACTCCGGCTCCCAAGTAGACATCGGCGCAAGCACCGGGAACCCTGCCCCGCCCGCGAGCGACGCGAACGGTCCCGCCGACCCCGAGCCGGTCGAACCACTCCTCCCGCCGATCTCCAACGACTGCCCCACACCCGAGCGCTGCGGCTTCATCGTCGTCGCGCCGCCCGACGTCACCGCGGCGGATCTCGCATCGTTCCGTCCGGCACGACCGTCGCTGACGGGCGAGCCCACCGGTTTCGGGATCGTCGGGGCTCCGACGAACGTGGTGGCCGCGGCATCCGAGCAGCTGATGACGGGATCGCTGCTGGGCTGGGACGTGACGGTCCGGTTCGTGCCTGCGGGCTACCTCTTCGACTACGGCGACGGATCGACGGCGCGATCCACCACAGGCGGGGCGAGCTGGGCGATCCTCGGCCAGCCGCAGTTCACCCCGACCGCAACGAGCCACGTCTACCGCGAGCGCGGAACGTACCCGGTCGGTGTGACCGTGCAGTACGCGGCATCCGTCGATTTCGGTTCGGGAACCTGGCGTCCGGTGACCGGCTACGTCACCGCGACCAGCGGCGGGTACGACGTGCGGGTCGTCGAGGCGCGCACCGCCCTGGTCGACCAGACGTGCGTCGAGAACCCCGGTGGTCCCGGCTGCTGAATGACTAGGGACGCAGCGGCGAGCCGACCACGTCGAAGCGCACTCCGCTCATCTCGCCCGAGAGCAGTGGTCGAGCCTCCGCGATCGCCGCCCGCACGGAAGGCAGGTCGAGCGATGCGCGATGCGCCTCGGCCGACTCCCACAGCTCGGACACGAAGACCGCGTCAGGCTCGTCGTCCGAGACGCCGACCTCGTAGAGCAGGCATCCCAGCTCGGCGAGCTCGGGGCTTGGCCGCGTGAGAAGCACAACCAGCTCGTCGCGCCGGCCGGGAAGCGTGCCGAGGGTTCCCACGTTCGCGAAGGTCATGCCGAGAGTCTCGCAGGAACGCCCGACACGAACCGACGGAGCTCATGAGCCTCGTGCATGCCCACCCCGCGTACATGGTGCGCCGAACATCGCGTCGCACCGCCGTGGCAGGATGAGCGCGTGACCGACCGCCTCATGCTTCTCGACAGTGCCTCGCTGTACTTCCGTGCGTTCTACGGCGTGCCCGACACCGTTCGCGCGCCGGACGGCACGCCCGTCAACGCGGTGCGCGGCTTCCTCGACATCATCACGCGGCTCGTCACGACGTACGAACCCACGCATCTGGTGGCCTGCTGGGACGACGACTGGCGCCCGAAGTGGCGGGTCGAGCTCATCCCGACGTACAAGACCCATCGGGTCGCCGTGGTCGTGGCCGTCGGCCCCGATGTGGAGGTCGTGCCCGATCCGCTCGAGGTGCAGGTGCCGATCATCCGCCAGGTGCTCGACGCCCTCGGCATCCCGATCGTGGGCGCCGCCGACCACGAGGCAGACGACGTCATCGGGACACTCGCCACCAAGGCGAGTCTGCCCGTCGACATCGTGACCGGCGACCGCGACCTGTTCCAGCTCGTCGACGACGCGAGCGAGGTGCGGGTGATCTACACCGCCCGCGGCATGAGCAACCTCGAGATCGTCACGGACGCGACCGTCGTGACGAAGTACGGCGTGCTGCCGAGCCAGTATGCCGACTTCGCGACGCTGCGCGGCGACTCCTCAGACGGTCTGCCGGGTGTCGCAGGCATCGGCGAGAAGACCGCCGCGACGCTGCTCGCAACCCACGGCGACCTCGCCGGCATCATCGCGGCGGCTGAAGCCGGCGAAGGCATGTCGGCCGGCATCCGCAGCAAGATCATGGCCGGTCTCCCCTATCTCGCCGTCGCGCCGACCGTCGTGGAGGTCGTGAAGGACCTCGACCTCGGCGAGGCGGACTCGCTGCTGCGGCCGCTCGACGATCGTGCCCGGGCGGATGCCGCGTCCCTCGCGGAGCAGTGGGCGCTCGGGACGGCGATGACGCGCATCACCGACGCGCTCGACGCCGCCGCGGCCCGCTGAGCGACGCGCCGCGTACTCCCGGCGGAGTACGCGAGAGCGCTCCTGCGGGCAGACGAAACGCCCAGACTCCGCGGCGTACGATCGAGCGCATGCCGGGTGAGCGCTGGGACGAATTCGGGCCGCGCTTCCGGCCACCGCCGGCGGTGACCCTCCTCGTCCCCGTGGTGCTCTCGCTCCTCATCCAGGTGCCGGGCACGATCGGCATCTCGGTGTGGCAGCACGTCCCGTTTCGGTACGCCGCGCTGAGCACGGCACTGGCCGCGGCATCCGCCCTCGCTCTGCTGGCAGCACGCCGCTGGCCGGGGCCGACCGTCGCTGCCGTCGCCGCGCTGACGCTCGCCGACCTGTTCGTGCCGCCCGACGTTTCGCCGCCGTTCATCGCTCTCGCGTTCGCGATCATCGGCGCCGTGGTGCGGCGCGCGCGCATCTGGGCGCTCGTCTCGGTCGGCGCAGCGTGGCTGATCGCGATCGTGGCCATCGGACTGCTCGACACGCGCATCCACCCGTTCCGGGTCGCGCTCACCACCGTGGGGCTCGCGCTGTGCTTCGCGATCGGCGAAGGGGTGCGTCGCCGCCTCGATCGTGGCACCGAGCGCCGAGAGCAGCTGCAGGAGCGCCGTCGCACGGCCGAGCAGGACGAGCGCACCCGAATCGCGCGTGAGCTGCACGACGTGCTCGCCCACTCGCTGAGCCAGATCGCCGTGCAGTCCGGGGTGGGTCTGCACCTGTTCGACAAGGAGCCCGAGCGCGCACGCGAGGCGCTGGCCAGCATTCGCACGCTCAGCGCCACCGGTCTCGACGAGGTGCGCGGCGTCCTGTCGTTCCTGCGCGGCGACGAAGCGTCACCGCGCACGGCACCGCTCACTCCGCAGCCCCAGCTCGCCGACCTCGCAGCGCTCGCGGCTCAGCGCACCGGCCTCGGTCTTGAGGTGACGCTCGACGACCGCCTCGGCGGAACGCTTCCCTCGAGCGCCGTGCAGACCACCGCGTACCGCATCGCGCAGGAGGCTCTCACGAACGTCGTGCGCCACTCCGGCGGCTCCGCAGCGACGATCACCCTCGAGCGCATCGCCGGCGACCGCGAAGAGCTGCTGGTCGTCACGGTGCAGGACGACGGCACGGGGCTCGGCCCCGACGCCGTCGAGGGCGCCGGAATCCAAGGAATGCGCGAGCGCGCAGAGCTCGCCGGCGGCGACCTGTCCCTCACGCCCGCACCGCGCGCCGGGACGATCGTCGTCGCGCGCCTCCCGTGGGCGGGTGCGTCGTGATCCGCGTCGCGCTGGCCGACGACCACCAGCTGGTGCGCGCCGGCTTCCGCGCGCTGCTGGACTCGGAGCCCGACATCGAGGTCGTCGTCGAGGCGTCCGGTGGCGAAGCGCTGCTGCGCGCCCTGCGCGAGACCCCTGTCGATGTCGCGCTCCTGGACATCCGCATGCCCGACGGCGACGGCCTATGGACGACCGAGCAGATCGCCGCGGACCCCGAGCTCGCCGGTGTCCGCGTCGTGATCGTGACGACGTTCGAGCTGGACGAGTACGTCGCGCGCGCGATCCGCGCAGGCGCGAGCGGGTTCCTCGTGAAAGACACCGAGCCGGTCGACCTCATCCGCGCGGTCCGCGTCGTCGCGGGCGGCGACGCGCTGCTCTCCCCCGGTGTGACGCGACGCCTTCTCGAGCGCGCGGCCCTGGGTATGCGGGATGCCGCCGACCCGAGCCGCCTCGCCGCGCTGACGGACCGCGAGACCGAGGTGCTGCGGCTCGTCGGTCAGGGACTCACCAACGACGAGATCGCACAGCGCCTCTTCCTGTCGCCGTTGACCGCGAAGACCCACGTCTCGCGCATCATGCAGAAGCTCCACGCCCGCGACCGCGTCCAGCTCGTGGTGACCGCGTACGAATCCGGACTGATCGCGCCGGGCTGGCAGTAGCCCTGCGCACCGCGGTACTCCCTCGGGAGCATCCGCAGTCACTCCCCCGGTCAGATTCGCGGATGCCGCCACCCGCGTTGACTCGGAGCATCCGATCGCGGCATCCGGTGTCGATGCCGGGCCGACGATCTCGACCGAGAGGAAGCACATGTCCACGACCCTTGCCGCTGCCGCGACAGCGGCCCACAACGTCGGCACCCATTTCGTCGGATGGGGACCCGGCTTCGGCTGGTGGTTCCTGCTGATCCCGTTGTTCTGGATCCTGGTGTTCGTCGTGATCTTCGCCATCTTCGGGCGGCGGTGGCGCAGGAACGCGATGGAGAACGGCTACGGCCCGCACGGGCGGATGAACCCGGCGCGACAGGCGGAGACCACTCTGGCCGAACGATACGCGAAGGGCGACATCGACGAGGTCGAGTACCGGGCGCGGCTCGAGGTGCTCCGCGCCAACGCCGCACCACCGGCCTGAATCGAGTCACGCGACGCGCCGTTCCCGCTGGGGGCGGCGCGTCGTCGTGTGCTCAGCCGCGTCCTGCGCGGGCCAACGGCTCCGACGCGAGAAGCGCGACGCAGTAGAAGACGGCGAGCACGACCAGCAGGGCCAGCGCCGCGGTCCATCCTCCGGTGAGCTCGTGCAGCGCACCCATCACGGGAGCAGCCAGCGCCCCGATCGCGTACCCGCCGCCCTGCACGAGCGCCGACATCCCCGCCGCTTCGCTGTCGCTGCGCGCGACCGTGACGAGAGTGGTGAAGATGATGACGAATCCGCCCGCGTGGCCGATCGCGCCGATAACCAGCCACAGCCACGTCGACTGCGGGGCGACCAGCATTCCGACCGTGAGAAACAGCCACGATGCGCAGATCGTGAGCGTGGGAACGATCGCCGGCGTGAAGCGGGCGAGCAGGGGAACGACGAACGCCCCGACGATGCCGGCCCCCTGGAAGAGCGATGCGAGGGCCCCTGCGGCCGCGGCGTCGAGCCCGAGCTCGTCGGCAGTGAGGGTCGGCAGCCACGTCGTGAGCCCGTAATAGATCGCGCACTGCACGCCGAAGGCGGCGAGCAGCAGCCAGGTGACGGGACGCCGCAGGATCGAGCGCTCTCGACGCCCCCGCGCTACGACAGGCATCGGACCGGTGAGGATCGACGGGTCAATGTCGCGCGATGAGTCTCCGACGTCGGCCGGGCGCGATTCGTCTCCTGAGTACCGCTCGCTCCACTCGTCGCCGGCGCGACGGCTGCGCCCCAGGTGGACTCCCCAGAGGATGATCCCCGCGATCGTGAGCAGCGACCACGCCAGCAGGGCCGCCGGCCAGCCCAGGAGTGACGCGAGCGGCGCGGTCAGCAGGGAGGTGAGCAGCGAACCCGCGTTGAGGGTCGCCACATAGGCGGCCGTGATCACGCCGACGTGTGCGGGTGGCACGTCTCGCCGGATCACGACCGGGATGACGACGTTGCCGATCGTCACTGCCGCGCCGATCACGAACATTCCCGCCAGCATCCAGCCGAAACCCGGGATCGCCCGGATCACCGTGCCGAGCAGCACGCCGATCAATGACAGCAGCAGCGCCAGCTCGGCACCCGCGCGCCTGATCACCAGCGCGGCGAGCGGCGTGAGCAGCGCGAACATGAGCACCGGCGCGGTCGTCAGCAGCCCGGCGGTCGCGGAGCCGATGCCGAAGTCGGCCTCGATGTCGCGCAGCACCGGCGTCGGCGCGACGATCGGTCCGCGCATGCTCAGCGCGGCCACGAGCACGCCCATGATGACGAACCACGGGATGCCGCGGGCCGCACGTGCCGGACGGTTCGAGCTCACTCGCCGAGCCGGAGGCCGGCCGTGATCGTGGCGCGCGCCCAGGCGTAATGGTTGCCGCCGCATTCGAGCGCGTACTCGCCGAGCGCCGAGCCTCGCGTCCACGCGTAGGCGGCCGGGTCGTCGAGCTCGGCATCCGTGTGCAGGGCGACCATGGCCTGCAGTGACTCGTGGGATGCCTTCAGCAGCGGGAAGCAGCTCGGCGAGGGTCGTGTCCTGCCACTGCTGACGCAGATCCTCGTTGAGTTCGTCGAGCCGGCTCCACGTGTACCCCTCGGCGGGAATCGCGGGCGAGCCGCCCGCGGCGCCATCGGAGTGCCAGCGTTCGAGCAGGATGTGCCACGCATGCAGATGGGCCACGACATCCCGCACATTGCGGTCGCGAGCCGTGCCCGCGAAGGGCTCGTCCAGGCGCTCCGCGGGGAGGGATTCGACGAGGGCGACGAAGGTCGCGAACTCGGCGTCGTTTCGCTCCAGGATTCCCGCGTGAGTGAACGTCACCGTCCGACCGTACCGCGCACGCCGCGCCGGCTGCGCGCTCAGCGCGCTCGCCCGGTCCACTCCCGAAGGCGCTCCAACGGCCACGTCGTCACGATGCGCTCCGCCGGCACTCCCGCCCTTTCGGCGCGCTCGGCCCCGTAGTCCAGCAGAGAGAGCTGGCCGGGCGCGTGCGCGTCGGAGTCGATGGAGAACAGGCATCCGAGTTCGAGGGCGATCGCGATCATCTCGTCGGGCGGGTCCTGCCGCTCAGGCCTCGAGTTGATCTCCACAGCGACGCCGTTCTGCGCGCACGCCTCGAAGACCGCCCGGGCGTCGAGGGTCGAGGGTGGCCGTGTGCCGCGCGATCCCTCTACGAGTCGCCCGGTGACGTGACCGAGCACGTCCACGTGCGGATCGGACACCGCAGCGATCAGCCGCCGAGTCATCGGGCCGCGTTCCATGCGCAGTTTGGAATGCGCGGACGCGACCACCACATCCAGCTCGTCGAGGAGGTCCGGCTCCTGATCGATGCCTCCGTCCTCGAGGATGTCGACCTCGATTCCCGACAGGAGCGTGAAGCCGTCGCCGCTCATCCCCGCGACGACGTCCAGCTGGGCGCGGAGGCGCTCCGGCGAGAGGCCGTTGGCGACGCGCAGACGCGGCGAATGGTCGGTGAGTGCGAGGTACTCGTGCCCGAGCGCCCGTGCCGCCTCGACCATGAGGTCGATCGAGGTCAATCCGTCCGACCAGTCGCTGTGACTGTGCAGATCCCCGCGCAGCTTCGCGCGCAGCGTCGATGCGCGCTGCACGCCCGCGCGCTCCCGCAGATCGACGAGGTAGCCCGGGATGCCGCCCTCCAGCGCCTCCTGGATCACCGCGAACGTCGAATCGCCGATGCCCTTGCGGCGCCGCAGAGCGGCGGAATCGCGCAGCTGCTCGTCGCTCGAGGCCGGCGATCGCGTCGGCCGCTGTGCGGAAGGCCTTCGACTTGTACCGCGACGAGCGCTCGCGCTCGAGCAGCGTCGCGATCTCGCTCAGCGCGTCATGGGGGTCCATATTCATGAGCTCCCCGGCAGGGGCGGCGTGTCACAACTCCGGCGACGGGCGATCGCTTCACGACGACCGGCACGTTCGCCAGACGATGAATCGCCCATCCGAACAGGATCGACAGCATGCCGATCGCCGCATGCGAACAGCGCGACACCGTAGGCGACCACCGACGTGAACAGAGAGGCGCGAAGGAACGATGCCTGCATGACGGTATCGCGCACGGGGTCGTCCTGCGCGAGCTCGGCGTACGTCTTGCCCGCCGGAGGCCTCGAGCGCGTGCTGTTGATGATATCCGCCTGCACGAAGGCGGTGAAGGGCCGGCGACCGCTGGCCCTGGAACGCAGCGCGTCGTCAGGGATGGTGATGTTCTCCGCCGTGAGTTGATTCGTGACGCACGATCCATGCGATCACGGCGATGCCACGATCAGAGGACGCCGCCGATGATGCCGAGAACGCCCGCAACCTTGACGAACTCGAGCCGCTCGACGGGCGGTTCGATGGCGTCGAGGTTCGTGGTCTCGGAGATTCCGTGCCCGTCATTGCGTCCTCCTGCGGTCATGGCGTTCTGTTGGTCACGCTAGCGATGCCGCTCCGGCCCGTACGCGGCGCCGTGTCCGTGCCTGTCTTCTGGTCACCGTGCGGCGCATCACCCCCGATCAGCGCGAGAACGAGCGGGTGACCTCCACCCAGGCATCCAGCTTCGCGGCTGCCGCGCCGCTGTCGATCGCTTCGGCCGCGGCATCCTTCGCCTCGGCGAGACGTTCGAGGATCGGGCGTCTGGACCTCGGTCGCATCCTGGAAGAGCCGGAACGCCACGATGCCCGCCGCCGCGTTCAGCAGCACGATGTCGCGCACCGAACCCTGCTCGCCGTCGAAGACTCGGTGCACGACCGTCGCATTGTGCGCCGGGTCGCCGCCGAGAAGATCGTCGATGTCGGCCACCGGGATGCCGAGGTCGCGCGGGTCGAGGTCGTGCTCGTGGATGTCTCCGCGGCTCACCTCCCAGACACGGCTGTGGCCGGTCGTGGTGAGCTCGTCCAGCCCGTCGTCACCGCGGAACACGAGCGCGGTGGCCCCGCGCGTGCGGAAGACGCCGGTGATGAGCGGCACCCGGTCGAGCTGGGCAACGCCCACCGCGTTCGCCTCGGCGCGCGCCGGATTGCACAGGGGCCCCAGGAAGTTGAAGACGGTCGGCACCCCGAGTTCGGCCCGCGATGGGCCGGCATGGCGGAAGCCGGGGTGGAACGCCGACGCGAACGCGAACGTGATTCCGGCTCGAGACAGCGTCTCCGCGACCTGCTCGGGAGTGATGGTCAAGTCGATCCCGAGCGCGGACAGCACGTCGGAGGACCCGGACGCGGAGCTCGCCGCCTTGTTGCCGTGCTTGACGACGGGCACACCGGATGCCGCGGCCACGACGGCCGCCATCGTGGAGATGTTGACCGTTCCGAACCGATCGCCGCCGGTTCCGACGATGTCGAGGACATTCGGGTCCACCGGAAGGGGAAGCGCGGCCTCGAGGATCGCGTCGCGGAAGCCGACGATCTCATCGACCGTCTCGCCCTTCGCACGCAGCGCGACGAGGAAGCCGGACAGCTGCGACGGGGTCGCGGCGCCCGACATGATCTGCCGCATCGCCCACGTGGATTCCGAGACGCTGAGGTCCCGCTGATCCAGCAGCGTGGTGAGAATTCCGGGCCAGGTGTACAGCTCCGCCATAGGTGAAGAGCCTAGCCGCGCGACACGCCCGGAGACCGCCCTGTGACGCCGCATCCCGCGTTCCCGCGCCCCCACGGGCCTCTCGGCATCCTCCGCGGCCACTCCCGGCGTACTCACGGTGGACTCTTAGGCGGTCCTAAGTCCGCATCGGGCCAAATCGATGGGCGCAGATGGGAAACTCCCGCGCCGGAATCGGCCATAATGGGGAGGTGACGACCACGCCAGCGACCTACTCTCAGGCCATGCGTTCCGTCAAGCGGCCTGACCCGGTCGCTGTCGGCACGATCGTGTGGCTCGGCAGCGAGGTGATGTTCTTCGCGGGACTCTTCGCGATGTACTTCACCCTTCGCAGCACCTCCCCCGAGCTGTGGGCCCAGGAGACCGAGCTTCTCAACATCCCGTACGCGACGGTCAACACGATCATCCTCGTGCTGTCATCGGTGACGTGCCAGATGGGCGTGTTCGCCGCAGAGCGCTTCCAGCCCTACTCGACGAAGAAGCGCGGGTGGCTCGGATGGGGCATGGTGGAGTGGTTCTGGCTGACCTTCCTCCTCGGAGCGATCTTCGTGTCCGGACAGGTGTGGGAGTACGCGCAGCTGGTCACCGAGGGTATGCCGATCAGCGCGAACTCGTATGCATCCGCGTTCTACCTCACGACGGGCTTCCACGCCCTGCACGTGACCGGCGGCTCTGATCGCGTTCCTGCTCGTGATCGGGCGCGCGTACGCCGTCAAGAACTTCGGGCGCAAGGAGATGACGTCCTCGATCGTCGTGTCGTACTACTGGCACTTCGTCGACGTCGTCTGGATCGCCCTCTTCCTCGTCATCTACTTCCTGCAGATAGAGCGGAGCTGACCCCGACATGGCACGAGAGACCAAGCGCCGCTCGAACGGTCGCCGCAGCCCCTGGGCGGCGGCAGCCCTCATCGGCATCGGCCTCCTGATCACAGGCGGCGTGTACGCCGGTGCTTCCGCCGCGATGGCGGCGAACACCGACACCGCCGTCTCCTCGGCGCTGACCGTCGAGGACGGGAAGAAGCTCTTTCAGGCGAACTGCGCGACCTGCCACGGTCTCGACCTGCAGGGGTCGACCACCGGCCCGTCCCTGTACGGCGTCGGCGAGCTGTCCGTCGAGTTCCAGGTCGCGACCGGGCGCATGCCGCTTCAGGCACAGGCACCCCAGGCGCCGCAGAAGCCTGTGCAGTTCACCGAGGAGCAGATCCTCGCCATGGCCGCCTACGTCCAGACGCAGGCACCCGGCCCGACGTTCCCCGAAGAGGAAGTGCTCGACGGCGGGGGCGATGTCGCCCGCGGCGCAGAGCTGTTCCGCATCAACTGCGCGATGTGCCACAACGTCGCAGCCGCCGGCGGTGCCCTCACCGAGGGCAAGTACGCGCCGGCCCTCGGCGGGACGAGCGCGCTGCACATGTACGCCGCGATGGTCACCGGACCGCAGAACATGCCGGTCTTCAACGACCTGAACCTGACGGCCGAGGACAAGCGCGACATCATCTCCTCGCTGCTGTTCCAGCAGGAGAACGAGTCGCCCGGCGGATTCTCGCTGGGCAACCTCGGCCCCGTATCCGAAGGCCTGTTCATCTGGATCTTCGGCATCGGCGGCCTGATCGGCGTCACCGTGTGGATCACGGCGAAGTCCAACTGATCGACAGACCACAGTTACGAACGAGGATGACCATGGAACACGAGGACGACCCGCTCGAGCATGAAAGGGCTTCGTGGAAGCCCTCGCCCGGGGTGGCCGTCGCGGTTTCCGACCCGGTGCCGACCCCGGTGCTGCCCCCTCATCGCCTGCGGATGACCGACAAGGATCCCGCGTCGTTGAAGCGCGCGATCCGCACGATCTACACGCTGTTCTACCTCTCGGTCGCTGCGAGCATCTGGGCGATCGCGGCCTACATGCTCTTCCCGATCGAGAGCGGCGCGATCGTCGACATCCGCAACAACAACCTCTTCGTCGGCCTCGGCATCGGCCTCGCGCTGCTCGCACTCGGCCTCGGTGCGATCCACTGGTCGAAGGCGGTCATGTCGGACAAGGAGTTCACCGAGCCCCGCCACGCCACGCGTGGTCGCGACACGACCCGCGCCGCCGCCGCGTGGGCGTTCGCCGATGCGAACGAAGATTCCGGGTTCGGTCGCCGCGCGATCATCCGCAACTCGATGATCGCCGCAGTGATCGCCTCGGTCGCCCCGGGCATCGTCCTGTTCCGCGGGCTCGCGCCTGAGGGTGAAAACCCGGTGACCCTGCTCGAAGAGACGATGTGGACGGAGGGGATGCGCCTCGCCCATGACCCGGAGGGAACCCCGATCCGTGCCGCCGACGTGACCCTCGGCTCGGCTGTGCACGTCATCCCCGAGGCTCTGGCCGAGCTCGACCACGCGGAGGGCTACCTCGAGGCCAAGGCGAAGGCGATCGTGCTGCTCATGCGCCTGCTGCCCGAGGACCTCAACGAAACGCCTGAGCGGGCCGACTGGTCGTACCAGGGCATCGTCGCGTACTCGAAGGTGTGCACCCACGTCGGATGCCCGGTCGCCCTCTACGAGCAGCAGACCCACCACCTGCTGTGCCCCTGCCACCAGTCGCAGTTCGACGTCACCAACGGCGCCGCGGTCATCTTCGGTCCGGCCGCACGTCCACTGCCGCAGCTGCCGATCACCGTCGACGAAGAGGGCTACCTCGTCGCCCGCAGCGGCTTCACCGAGCCGGTCGGCCCGAGCTTCTGGGAGCGCCATTGAGTACTTCAACTGACCCCACGGAGAGCGCCAACGAGGAGCTGGCGGTTCACGTCGACGAGAACAAGCTGCCGACGGGTAAGAACGGCGGGCCGCTCGGCGGGCGTTTCCTCGGCGCCACGGCGAACTACATCGATGAGCGCACCAGCCTCTCCGGCTTCGTCAAAGAGCTCGGACGCAAGATCTTCCCCGACCACTGGTCGTTCATGCTCGGCGAGATCGCGCTGTGGAGCTTCGTCGTCGTCCTGCTGTCGGGAACGTTCCTGACGTTCTTCTTCCAGGCGTCGATGGTGCCCACCCACTACACCGGCGCGTTCCTCCCGATGCGCGGGGTCGAGATGTCGGCGGCGCTGGATTCGTCGCTGACGATCTCGTTCGACATCCGCGGTGGCCTGCTCGTGCGGCAGATGCACCACTGGTCGGCACTCGTCTTCATCGCCGGCATCGGCGTGCACATGCTGCGCATCTACTTCACGGGTGCGTTCCGCAAGCCGCGCGAACTCAACTGGGTGATCGGCTTCATCCTGTTCGTGCTGGCGATGGCCGAGGGCTTCACCGGCTACTCGCTCCCCGACGACCTGCTGTCCGGCAACGGCCTCCGGATCATCGACGGCATCATCAAGGGCATGCCGATCATCGGCACCTGGACGTCGTTCCTGTTCTTCGGCGGCGAATTCCCCGGCAACCAGATCGTCGGGCGCCTCTACACGCTCCACATCCTGCTGCTGCCCGCGATCCTCGTCGCCCTGCTCGTTCTGCACCTCATGCTGATGGTGATCAACAAGCACACGCAGTTCGCCGGCCCGGGCCGGAAGAACAGCAACGTCGTGGGCTACCCGATGATGCCGGTCTACATGTCGAAGATGGGCGGATTCCTCTTCATCACGTTCGGCGTCATCGTGCTGATCGCGGCGCTGTTCACGATCAACCCCATCTGGAACTACGGTCCGTACGACCCGTCGCCGGTCTCGGCCGGAACGCAGCCGGACTGGTACATCGGGTTCGCCGACGGTGCGCTCCGACTGGTTCCGCCGGGCTGGGAGATCGTGTGGCTCGACCGCACGTGGTCGTTCAACATCCTCATCCCGGGAGCGGTGTTCAGCCTCTTCCTCGTGATCGTCGCCATCTACCCGTTCATCGAGGCGTGGATCACCGGCGACAAGCGCGAGCACCACATCGCCCAGCGTCCGCGCAACTCGGCGACGCGCACAGCCATCGGTGCGGCAGGCGTCATGTTCTACGCGGTCCTGTGGGCGGCGGCCGCCTCCGACATCATCGCGACGCACTTCTACATCACGATGGAGGGCGTCATCCACACCCTTCAGGCGTTGCTGTTCGTCGGCCCGGTCATCGCCTACTTCGTCACCAAGCGCATCTGCATCGCGCTCCAGAAGAAGGACCGCGAGATCGCTCTGCACGGCTACGAGTCCGGTCGTATCGTCCGCCTTCCCGGTGGTGAGTACATCGAGGTTCACCAGCCGGTGGACGAGTACGAGCGCTGGAAGCTGGTCGACAACGACAACTACGAGCCGCTGATCGTGCGTCCGAACGCCAAGGGTCGCATCCCGTGGCACGAGAACCTCCGCGCGATCATGTCCCGCACGCTCTTCGAGGATCGCCTCGCCCCGCTGACGCAGGCCGAGCTCGACGCCGCGGCGCATCACCAGCACCACGAGCTGGAGCACATCGCGACCGAAGAGGACGCGGAGCTCCAGGCCGCTCACGAGCGCGCCGGCGTCCCGGATGCGCCTCTCAAGCCGATCGACGATGGTCGCAACTCCGAGACGGCCGTGCGCCCCTCGAACGTGATCGTCACCGACGACGGCACGAAGAAGCCGCGCAATCGCGAGAAGGAAAAGGGCTCCTAAGCGCCACAACGCCATCGGATGCCCCGGCACGTCACCCCAGCGGTGCACGCGTCGGGGCATCCGGCATTCCGGGGCACATCGGCAGGATTCCGGCGCCCCCTGACAGCGCAGCGGCCGGGGGCGGCATCCGTCACCGCGTAGCGTGAAGTCATGACCGATGCCCTCTCGTACTTCTCCGCCAAACTCGCCCACGAGACAGACGCCTCCGACGTCTACGCCGCCCAGAAGGCCGGCGAGCAATTCGTGCTCGTCGATGTGCGCGGCGACGAGGCGTGGGCCCAGGGGCGCATCTCGGGCGCGATCCACCTCCGGCGCCAGGACATCGCCGAACGCGCACGGGCCGAGCTGGATCCCGCCGTCCCTGTGGTCGTGTACTGCTGGAGCCCCGGCTGCAACGCGGCCACGAAGGGTGCACTCGCGTTCGCCCAGCTCGGCTACTCCGTGAAGGAGATGATCGGGGGCTACGAGTACTGGGTGCGCGAAGGACAGCCGACCGAGAACGATGAGGGCCCGCTCCCCCGCACGTTCGACGACCAGGTCATGGTCGTGCGCGCACGCGTGGCCGGCTGAGCGCTACGCCGTCTCGAAGTCTTCGCAGAATCGATCTGCGGCGGCTCCGTAGAACGACGCCCGCTGCCCGGATGATTCATCGATGGTGACCTCGACGTCGCAGACCACCGCCGTCGCGTTGTCTCGCGTACCGGCCTCGAGGGCCAGGGCGACGAGGGATGCCGCGGCGGCCGCGGGTGTCGGCGCCGTGGTCAGCACGACCCGGAGCTCCTCGTCGGGCAGGTAGTCCGTCACACCGTCGCTGCACAGCAGCCACCGGTCTTCGGCCTTCGCCTCCCGATCGACGACGATGGCGGTGTCCGCCTCGGCTCCGCCGAGAGACGCGGTGATGAGGTTGCGCCGCGGGTGGGATGCCACGGCATCCGGTGCGAGCAGGCCGTGGTCCACGAGGGCCTGCACGTAGGAGTCATCGCGGGTCTGGCGCGTGAGAGCACCGTCCCGCAGTCGGTACGCACGCGAGTCCCCGGCGTGGGCGAGCAGCAGCCTGCCGGTCTGAGACACGAAGATCCCCGTGAAGGTCGTCGCCATCCCTCGCAGCGATTCGTCGCGCTCGGTGTGCGCGCGAAGGTCCCAGTTCGCCTCGCGGATCCGCTCGGCGAGAGCCTCGGCATCCGGCAGCATCATCCGCCCCGCAACGAGCCGGTGCACGAGCGCAGCGGAGGCGAGATCGCCGGATGGTCCTCCGCCCACACCGTCGGCGACCGCCGCGCCCCAGGGCGCGGTGAACGCGGCATCCTGGTTCACCGCACGATAGGCGCCGACGTCCGAGACGGCGGCGGTGCTCAGCCGAACCGGCATCGATACCCGATGATCAGCGCGCGAAGTATCCGCGGTAGTACTCGTAGACCCACCCGACGATGGCGACGAAGAAGACGGCGAGGCCGATCGGGAACAGCCACGTGCCGATGGCGAGGCCCATCATGCCGAGTGCTGCCGAGAAGGCCAGCACGATCGGCCACCACGACCACGGGCTGAACTCACCGAGCTCGGGGTCGCCGTCGTCGATGTCGGACGTGAGGACGTCCTCCGGAAGCTCGCCGCCCTGCGCCCTGTGCACGCGCCCGATGTAGAACGCGATGAGCGCACCCATGATGGCGGTGAACAGGAGCGCCACGGAGCCGACCCACTCGATCGCGGTGTACCACGTGAGGTCGGGGTGGGCGAGGATGCTCCACGTCGTGTATATGGCCGCCGTCAGCAGGAAGAAGGCGCAGAGCAGCCACCACAGGCCGGTGTTGGTCCGCATCTACTTGACCTCTTCCGTCTCGACGTCCACGACCGGGGCCGACGGCGCGTCCTTCGCCGGCCCGACACCCACCGGGATCCCGGCTTCGGGGTGGTTGAGGTCGAACGCGGGACGCTCGCTGCGGATGCGCGGGATCGAGGTGAAGTTGTGCCGCGGCGGTGGGCACGACGTCGCCCACTCGAGCGATGCGCCGTAGCCCCACGGATCGTTGACGGTCACGCGCGGCGCCTTGCGCGCGGTGATCCACACGTTGAACAGGAACGGGATCATCGATGCGCCGAGGAGCATCGCGCCGATCGTGGAGACCTGGTTCTCCCACAGCCAGTCATCGGCAGCGGAGTAGTCGGCGTACCGGCGGGCCATGCCGTCCACGCCCAGCCAGTGCTGGATGAGGAAGGTCATGTGGAAGCCGATGAACAGCATCCAGAAGTGCACCATGCCGAGGCGCTCGTTGAGCATCTTGCCGGTCCACTTCGGCCACCAGAAGTAGAAGCCCGCGAACATCGCGAACACGACCGTTCCGAAGACGACGTAGTGGAAGTGCGCGACGACGAAGTAGGAGTCCGACAGCGGGAAGTCCAGTGGCGGCGACGCCAGGATCACGCCGGTCAGACCGCCGAAGACGAACGACACGAGGAATCCGAGCGAGAACATCATCGGTGTCTCGAACGTCACGGAACCGCGCCACATCGTGCCGATCCAGTTGAAGATCTTCACCCCTGTCGGCACGGCGATGAGCATCGTCATCAGCGCGAAGAACGGCAGCAGAACCGCACCGGTGACGTACATGTGGTGCGCCCACACCGCGACCGAGAGGGCCGCGATCGCGATCGTCGCGTAGACGAGGGTCTTGTACCCGAAGATCGGCTTGCGGCTGAACACCGGCAGCACTTCGGAGATGATGCCGAAGAACGGCAGCGCGATGATGTACACCTCGGGATGCCCGAAGAACCAGAACAGGTGCTGCCAGAGCAGCACGCCGCCGTTCGCCGGATCGTAGATGTGCGCACCGAGCACGCGGTCGGCCGCGCCGGCGAGGATCGCCGCGGCAAGCACGGGGAAGGCCATCAGTACCAGGATGCTGGTGACCAGCGTGTTCCACGTGAAGATCGGCATGCGCCACATCGTCATGCCGGGCGCGCGCATCGTGATGATCGTGGTGATGAAGTTCACGGCACCGAGGATCGTGCCGAAACCGCTCATGCCGAGTCCGAGCATCCAGAGGTTGCCGCCGACTCCGGGCGAGAATGTGGCGTTCGCCAGCGGCTGATAGGCGAACCAGCCGAATGCCGCGGCGCCCTGCGGGGTGAGGAAGCCGGCGACGGCGAGCGTCGATCCGAACAGGAACAGCCAGAAGGCGAACGCGTTCAGCCGCGGGAAGGCGACGTCGGGCGCGCCGATCTGCAGCGGCATGATCACGTTCCCGAATCCGGCGAAAAGCGGCGTCGCGAACATGAGCAGCATGATCGTGCCGTGCATCGTGAACAGCTGGTTGTACTGCTCCTTCGTCGGGATGATCTGCATTCCCGGCTCGAACAGCTCGGCCCGCATGAGCAGCGCCATCACGCCGCCGAGCATGAAGAAGAGCACGGAGGCGATCAGGTACAGGTAGCCGATCGTCTTGTGGTCGGTGGAGGTGATCCACTTGACGACGATGTTGCCCTTCTGCTCAGTCCGCGTGGAGCTGAGCAGTGCGGCCTGGCGAGGGGGAAGCGTCGTGGGGCGACCCGGCGTGGGGTCCTGCAGTGGAAGCGTGGTCGCCATGATCAGTCGCCTTCCTCTCGCTCTTGTGAACCGGTGCCCGGGGCATTTCCGAGCCGGTCGTATTCGTCGTTGATATCGCCGGTCTGGCCTGCGGCGCGCAGCGAAGCGAGGTAGTCCTCGTACTCGGCTTCGCTGACCACCTTGACGTTGAAGAGCATCGCGGAGTGGTACTCACCGCACAGCTCGGCGCACTTGCCCGCGTAGGTGCCCTCGCGGGTCGGCGTGAACGACCAGAAGTTGTCGCGGCCGATGTACATGTCCTTCTTGTACAGGAAGTCGATGACCCAGAACGAGTGGATGGTGTCGCGCGACTGCAGAAGGATCTTGACCGACTTGTCGACGGGCAGGTACAGCGTCGGGAGCCGCTCCTGGTCGACGTCGCCGTTGGCGGCGGGCTGCGCCTGAACGCCCATCGACCAGACGGCGTCCGCGCCGTCCTCGTCTTCGCCGTTGTACTGGAAGTCCCACGCCCATTGCTTGCCGATCGCGACGATCGACACGTCGGGGTCTTCGGTCTGGGTCTCGAGGATTGTCTGGTCGCGCGCGGTGAAGGCGAAGAATCCGATCACGAGGATCAGCGGCACGATCGTGTAGAAGATCTCGATCGGCATGTTGTAGCGCAGCTGCACGGGCAGTCCGACCTGCCCCTTGCGGCGTCGGTAGGCGATCGCCGCCCAGCCCATCAGGCCCCACGTGATCAGGCCGACGGCCAGCAGGACGATCCAGGAGTTCACCCAGAGTCCGGCCACCATGTCGGTGTGGTTCGTCGCCGGCGTTCCGTCTTCCACGAAGCCGGGAAGATAGCCGTGCAGCTCGGTCGGGGTGCACCCCGCGAGGACGGCAGCCGTTGCGATCCCGATGGGAAGAACAGCCCAGCGGAGGCGGCGTTTCGAGGGCACGGTGCACCTTTCCGGGTCGCGATTGTGACACCGCCAGTCTAGGGCAACCTCCCAACGGATTCAGGCCATCCGCCCAGGTTGCCCGCCTCTGGCGAGCCCAAGAATCAGGCCCGGCCGCTCCATGAGCGGCCGGGCCTGATGCGGAAATCCGCTGCGATCAGTGGAAGCTGTCGCCGCAGGCGCAGCTGCCGGCGGCATTGGGGTTGTCGATCGTGAACCCCTGCTCCGAGATCGTGTCCTTGAAGTCGATCATGGCGCCGTCGAGGTACGCGACGCTCATGTCATCGACGATGACCTCGACGCCGTCGAAGTCGACGGTCTTGTCGCCGTCGAGATGGCGCTCGTCGAAGTACAGCTGGTAGATCAGGCCGCTGCATCCGCCCGGCTGAACGGCCACGCGCAGGCGCAGGTCGTCGCGACCCTCCTGCTCGAGAAGGCTCTTCACCTTGAGCGCTGCGGCATCGGTCAGCGCGACGCCGTGCTCGCGAACGGTCTGGTCGGTCGACAGTGCAGTGTCGGTCATGGCACTCCTCGTGACGGGCCGCGGATGCGGCGGGTTGACTCGATTCTACGCCCGGCTGCTCGCCGCAGGCTCCGAGCGCGCTGCGAGCCGCACTTCTCTAGCCTGCGGCGGTGCGCGCGTCGAGCTTCTCGAGCAGGAGCGCCTCGGCCAGGACGGCGTTTCGGAACGTCTCGAGGTGCAGCGACTCGTTCGGGCTGTGGGCGCGTGCGTGCGGGTCCTCGACACCCGTGACGAGGATCTGCGCGCCAGGGAACTCGCGGACGAGATCGGCGATGAACGGGATCGATCCTCCGACCCCGATCTCCACCGGCTCGACCCCGTACGCCTCGTGCATGGCCTCCAGTGCGCTCGCGACGGCCCACCCGCTCGTGTCGACGAGGAACGCGTCGCCGAAGTCCTGGTCGCTGAACGAGAGCTGCGCGCCGAACGGAGCGTTCGCCCGCAGGTGCGCTTCGATCGCCGCGTAGGCCTCGCGGGCAGGCTGACCCGGTGCGATGCGTGCGCTGATGACGACCGAGATCGACGGGCTCAGCGTGTTGGATGCGTTCGCCACGCTCGGCGCATCGATCCCGGTCACGGTGATCGAGGGCTTGTTCCAGATCCGGCTGAGGATCGTGCCGGTTCCGATCGGGCTGACTCCCGCCGGCAGCCCCGATTCGTCGCGCAGCGTCGCCTCGCTGTACTCGGGGGTCGCGGCATCCCGTTCGGTGAGCCCGTCGACAGCGACCGCGCCGTCCGCGTCCCACAGGGTTGCCAGCAGCTGTCACGGTGGCCATCATCGCGTCGGGGACCGCTCCCCCGAACACGCCGGAGTGCGAGGCGTGCTCGAGCGTTCGGACGTTCATCGTGAAGCGCGTGTTGCCGCGCAACGTCACCGTCAGAGCCGGCGTGCGCGCATCCCAGTTGCCCGAGTCGGCCACCACGATGACGTCGGCGCGGAGCGCGTCGGCGTTGTCGTCGAGGAACTGCGCGAACGAGCGCGAGCCTGCCTCCTCCTCACCCTCGATGAACAGGGCGACGCCGAGGTCGAAGTCCTCGCCCAGCGACTCCTTCAGCGCTCGCAGCGAAGCGATGTGCGCCATGACACCGGCCTTGTCGTCGGCGGCGCCGCGCCCGTACAGACGACCGTCGCGGACGGTCGGCGCGAACGGCGCGGACTCCCACAGCGCCTCGTCGCCGACAGGCTGCACGTCGTGATGGGCGTACAGCAGGATCGTCGGGCGTCCGTTGCGCGCTGCCCGTGACGCGAGCACCGCGGGGTGGCCGATCTCGTCCGTTCCGGGGATCGCGGCGCGGCGGATCTCGACGCTGTCGAACAGCCCGAGCTCCTCCACCAGAGCGGCGATCGCCTCCGCGCTGCGTTGCACTTCGGCCCCGTCGAAACCGGGAAACGCGATGGACGGAATGCGAACGAGGGCGCCGAGATCGGCGAGGGCTGCAGGGATGCCGGATGCCGCGGCATCGCGCACAGCATCCTGTCGGGTGAGCTCAGTGGTCATGCGGGTAATCTTAAGGTGCTTCCCCATCGAGACTTCGAGGTTCCACCGTGGCCAAGACACCCGCAACTCCCGTCCCACCGGACGCTCCGGCCGACACGACGAGCGGCAAGGGCCGTGCGACGCCGACCCGTGCCGAGCAGGAGGCGGCCCGCAAGCGCCCGCTGGTCGCCGACACGAAGGAGGCCAAGGCCCGCAACAAGGCCGACATGGCCGCTCAGCGCGAGAAGGCCCGCCTCGGCATGGCCGCGGGCGACGACAGGTACCTTCCCGTGCGGGACAAGGGTCCTCAGCGGAAGTTCGTGCGCGACTTCATCGACTCGGGCTGGCACATCGGCGAAGCAGTGATGCCCGCGATGGTGCTCGTCATCCTCGCGACGTTCATCCCGATCCCCGCGATCCAGTACTACTCGTTCGTCGGGCTGTGGATCTTCATCCTCTTCGTGATCGGCGACATGATCATCGCGTCGATCCGCGTGAAGCAGGCGGCGCGCAAGAAGTTCGGCGCCGACCGCATCGAGAAGGGCCTGGGCTGGTACGGCGCCATGCGCATCATCCAGATGCGCTTCATGCGGCTGCCCAAGGCGCAGGTCAAGCGCGGGCAGCATCCCACGTACTGAGTCGCGGTCAGTCGGCTCATCGGCGTCGGCCGCTAACGCGCCAGCCCACGGTTGAGCTGGCGCCCCCACAGCGGGCCGCGGTAGAGGAACGCCGTGTAGCCCTGCACGAGGGTGGCTCCCGGCATCCAGTCGCTCGCGCACGTCCGCGGCCGTCTCCACCCCGCCCGCCGAGATCACGACGAACTCCGCAGGCACGACCGCGCGCACCAGGCGGAGCACGTCGATCGCACGACGCTTCAGCGGCGCGCCGGACAGTCCCCCGTCGCCGGCAGCAGCGACGACCGCGGGGTCGGTGCGCAGTCCGTCGCGGGAGATGGTCGTGTTGGTGGCGATCAGCCCGGAAAGGCCGAGATCCACGGCGAGGCGCGAGATCGCCCCGACCTCCTCGTCAGGCAGGTCGGGCGCGATCTTGACGAGCAGCGGCGTCGCACCGGCGGCATCCCGGACCGCCACCAGAAGTGGCCGGAGCGTTTCGACCGCCTGCAGGCCGCGCAGGCCCGGCGTGTTCGGAGATGAGACGTTGACGACGAGGTAGTCGGCGAGCGGCGCGAGGAGCGTGGCGCTGCGAACGTAGTCGGCGGCCGCATCAGCGACCTCGACGACCCGGCTCTTGCCGATGTTCACGCCGATGACGGCGCGCTGAGACCGCCGCCGCAGCTTCGCGAGGCGCTGCGCGGCCGCCTCGGCGCCGTGGTTGTTGAACCCCATCCGGTTGATGACGGCGCGGTCGGGAATGAGCCGGAACAGGCGCGGCCGCGGATTGCCGTCCTGAGGGATCGCCGTGATCGTGCCCACCTCGATGTGCCCGAAGCCGAGGGCGTGGAGCCCGCGGGCGGCGCGCACGTCCTTGTCGAACCCGGCGGCGATGCCGAACGGCGACTCGAAGCGCAGTCCGAGCGCCTCGGTCGCGCAGCTCCGGCGCGGGGCGGGTGAGGGCCCGGGACGCCCAGGAGAACGGCGGGATGCCCAGCATCCGGATCACGACCATCGCGGCGTGGTGGGCCGTTTCGGGATCCATGCGCGCAAGGACGGTCCGGAAGAGGAGGGGATACATCCCCTTCAGGCTATCGGCTCGTCAGCGGCCGTCAGGATTCGGCGGGAGCCTCAGCCTCGACCCGCGGGTGGTCGGCCCGGAGCTGCCCGATCGCGGATTCGAAGTCCTCGAGCGAGTCGAACGCCTGATAGACGCTCGCGAACCGCAGGTAGGCGACCTCGTCGAGTTCGCGCAGCGGCCCGAGGATCGCCAGCCCGATCTCGTTCGTGTCGACCTGCGATGCGCCGGTCTGGCGCACCGCCTCTTCGACCTTCTGCGCGAGCACCGCGAGATCGCCCTCGGTGACGGGCCGGCCCTGGCAGGCTTTGCGCGCGCCGGACATGACCTTCTCGCGGCTGAACGGTTCGATGACGCCCGAGCGCTTGATGACGTTCAGACTCGCCGTCTCCATCGTGGAGAACCGGCCGCCGCACTCAGGACACTGCCGCCGGCGGCGGATGCTGAGGCCGTCGTCGCTGGTTCGCGAATCGATGACACGCGAGTCGGGGTGACGGCAGAACGGGCAATGCATGGCCTGGACAGACTACGCCTCGAAGCGCGCCTCGACGGCCTCGCCGTGCGCGGGCAGGTCCTCGGCCTGCGCCAGAGTGATCACGCCCGCACGCACCTGGTCGAGCGCCGGACGGTCGTAGTCGATGACCTGCTGGGGGCGCAGGAACGTCGCCGCCGACAGGCCCGCGGCGTACCGCGCCTGTCCGCCGGTCGGCAGTACGTGGTTGCTCCCGGCCAGATAGTCGCCCAGGCTCACCGGAGAGTCCGGGCCGACGAAGATCGCGCCGGCGTGGACGAACGGGTCCGGATCCGGGTCGGCGAGGTGCAGCTCGAGGTGCTCGGGGGCGTAGGCGTTGCTGAACGCCGTCGCCGCGGCCAGATCGTCGACCAGCACGATGGCCGACTGCGGCCCTGCGAGGGCCGCGGCGACGCGCTCGGCGTGTCGTGTGCGCGCGGCGCGCGGCGCGACTTCGGCGGAGACCGCGGCGGCGAGAGCTTCGGATGTCGTGACCAGCACCGCGGATGCCTGCTCGTCGTGCTCGGCCTGGCTGATGAGGTCGGCGGCGACCAGACGCGGGTCGGCGGTGTCGTCGGCGACGATGAGGATCTCGGTGGCGCCGGCCTCGGCATCCGTTCCCACGACGCCGGCGACGGCGCGCTTGGCCGCTGCGACGAAGTTGTTGCCCGGTCCGGTGACCACATCGACCGGGTCGAGCCCGAGGCTTGCGACACCGTACGCGAACGCGCCGATCGCGCCGGCGCCGCCCATGGCGTACACCTCGTCGCACACCCAGGAGCCGGGCTGCGGCGAGGATGACGGGGTGTACACGCCCGCCGTGCGCGCGCTGCGGCGGCGACGCGAGGGCGATCTCCGCGACACCGGCCACTTGGGCGGGGACGACGTTCATGACGACGCTGGACGGATAGACGGCCTTGCCGCCGGGCACGTAGAGCCCGACCCGCCGCACCGGCTGCCACCGCTGCAGCACTCGGGCGCCGGGGCCGATCTCGGTCACCGTGGGCGGCGGAATCTGCGCGGCGGATGCCCGCCGGACGCGCGCGATCGCCTCCTCGAGCGCGGCCCGAACGTGCGGATCGAGGCCGGCGAGGGCTTCCTCGAGGTGTGCCGAGGGGACGCGGATGTCGTGGTCGACCGCTCCGTCGAACTTCTCGGCCTGCTCGCGCAGCGCGGCCTCGCCGAGCGAGGCGACATCCGCGACGAGGGTCGCCGCAGTGGTCAGCGCCTCTTCGCGGGCGGCGGTGGCACGAGGCACGACGGCCAGGAGTTCTGCCGGCGAGAAGGCGCGACCGCGCAGATCGATCGTGCGGAGCATCTGCTTACGGTATCGCGATCGGCGACGGCGGCTCAGCCGCGCATCACGCCCGACACGTCGTGCAGGTAGCCCACGCGCCCGTCCTCGTGGCGCACGACGAACACCTCGCCGCGATCTTCGATCACGAGTGCCCAGGCGGTCGGCCCGACACGGAAGATCGGCACGCCGCGCTCATCGACGATGTCGCGCTCTTCCGGAGCGAGTGCCCAGAACGCCTGGTGGGCACTGGGCCGCTCGTACCGCGCCGTGTCGGCGGCGGAGGCGGCCGAAGCGGTACCGACCGGTTCGAACGTGTCGCGGGGATGCGCGGGCGACCACGCGTCCTGCGGGCCGGTCGCCGACGAGGTGTAGGCCGGTTCGGCGTACGGCGATTCGGTGTAACCCGACTGGGCGTACGCGCCGGCACCGGCACCGGCGACGAAAGCCGCGGCATCCTCGTCCGACTCCTCGGCAGCCGGGCGCGGCGGGCGAGGAGGTCGCGCCGAGACGGCACGGACGGGACGGGCGTTGCGGTGCGCGGGGACCTCGCGACGGTCCGCGAAGTCCTCAGAGAACGGCGGGATGAACGGTGCCAGGACCGTCAGCACGACGCCGGCGAGCATGAGGAAGAACTCCACCCACACGACCCAGCCGTAGATCCAGACGCTCGACTCGATGGCCACGGCGATATCGCGCCAGAGCCACGTGAGCCAGACGACCGCGGACACGGAGAACGCCACCGCCGCGAACTGGTCGATGCCGAGCGAGCCGACCCTGCGGATGCCGTCGGGCGAGAAGCGGCGGAGCACGATGAGGAAGACGGCGATCGTCGGCACGCCGATCGTGAGGATCCAATCGAGGCCGTTCGTCCAGACCGATCCGCCGTACAGGAGCTGGGCCATCGCCTGCTCGCTGGCGATGGAGAAGAACGACACGATGAAGGCGAGCAGCCAGACGCCGACGAGCGCCACTTCACGCACCGAGAACGGGCCCACGCCGTACTGAGGACGTTCCTCCGGCGCCGCGTCGACGATCTCGCCGGTCTCTGTGCTCTCGCCCATTTGGTCGTCAGTCACGATGATCCTCTCCTGCCGCTTTCGCGGAGCGCGTCGAATCGATACTACCGGCGGCTCATGAGATGCCGATGAGACCGTCGCTGCTCACGTACGGGTTGACAGCGAGTCCATAGGTTCGGCGACGGATGCCTCAACCGAGGCATTGCGGGCCGAGAAGACCCTTCAATTCGCCGTACAGATCCGCGGTCACCCGCACCGGATGGGGCACGTCGAAGACCTTCGCGATCGACCCGGAGTGGAGCTTGACGGTGACCTCGGTGTCTCCCCCGTGCCGCTTCAAGGTCTGCAGGAGCTCTTCGATGGTCGCCTCGCTCGCGCGCCGTTCGGGCATCATGAGCACGAGCGGCCCGGAGGCGTCCGTGGCCCCGAGGTCGGGCGTGAGCGCCGAGACCGCGTGGAGGTTCAGACCGTCGTCGCGGCGCGAGATGCGGCCGCGGACGACGAGGATCGAGTCCGCCTTCAGCATCGACTGGAACTCGGTGTAGGTCTTGCCCATGAACATCACGGTGACCTCGCCGTTGAAGTCCTCGACGGTGATCAGGCCGTACGGGTTGCCGCTGGATTTCGCGACGCGGTGCTGCACGCTCGTGACGAGCCCGGCGACGGTGACCTGGTCGCCGTCGTTCAGATCCTCCGATGCCAGCAGGTCGTGGATGCTGATCGACGCGTGCTTGGCGAGAGGGATCTCCAGGCCCGCGAGGGGGTGATCCGAGACGTACAGCCCGAGCATCTCCCGCTCGAAAGCCAGCTTGTCCTTCTTCGTCCACTCGGGGCGGTCGGGCACCTTCGCCGGAAGCGGCTCCTCGGTCTCGTCGTAGAGGCTGTCGAAGTCGAACCCGATCGCGCCCGTCGCGGCCTTGCGCTTGACCTCGACCGCAGCTTCGGTCGCGTCCTCGTGGATCTCCATGAGGGCGCGGCGCGTCGAGCCGAGCGAGTCGAACGCCCCGGCCTTGATGAGCGACTCGACCGTGCGCTTGTTCGCGACGTGCACGGGAACCTTCGTGAGGAAGTCGTGGAACGAATCGAACGCCGCATCCTGCCTCGCGACGACGATCGAGTCGACGACGTTCGTGCCGACGTTTCGCACGGCGCCCAGACCGAAGCGGATGTCTTCGCCGACGGCGGCGAAGTAGCGGATCGACTCCCCCACGTCGGGTGGCAGCACCCTGATGCCCATGCGCCGGCATTCGTTGAGGTAGACCGCGAGCTTGTCCTTCGCGTCGCCGACACTTGTCAGCAGCGCAGCCATGTACTCCGCGGGATAGTGCGCCTTCAGATACGCCGTCCAATAGGCGATGACGCCGTACGCCGCCGTGTGCGCCTTGTTGAAGGCGTAGTCGGCGAAGGACTCGAGAACCTTCCACAGGGCGTTCTGCGCGGCCGGGCTGTAGCCGTTCTGCGTCATTCCGGCGAAGAAGTCGGCCTGCTGCTTGTCGAGTTCGGACTTCTTCTTCTTGCCCATCGCGCGGCGGAGGATGTCGGCCTGACCCAGTGAGAAGCCGGCGAGCTTCTGGGCCGCCGACATGACCTGCTCCTGGTAGACGATCAGGCCGTAGGTGGTGTCGAGCACGTCGGAGAGGGGTTCGGCCAGCTCGGCGTGGATCGGCTCGATCTTCTGCAGGCCGTTCTTGCGCAGCGCGTAGTTCGTGTGCGAGTTCACGCCCATCGGGCCTGGCCGGTACAGCGCGAGCACGGCCGAGATGTCCTCGAAGTTGTCGGGCTTCATCAAGCGCAGCAGGCTTCGCATCGGGCCGCCGTCGAGCTGGAAGACGCCGAGCGTGTCGCCGCGCGCCAGCAGTTCGTACGAGGCGGCATCGTCGAGCGCGAGATCCTCGAGCACGAGCTTCTCACCGCGGTTGGCGGCGATGTTGTCGAGGGCGTCGTCGATGATCGTGAGGTTGCGCAGGCCCAGGAAGTCCATCTTGATCAGGCCGAGGGCCTCGCACGCCGGGTAGTCGAACTGCGTGACGATCTGGCCGTCCTGCTCGCGCTTCATGATCGGGATGATGTCGATCAGCGGCTCGCTGGACATGATGACGCCGGCGGCGTGCACGCCCCACTGGCGCTTCAGGTTCTCCAGGCCCACCGCCGCGTCGAAGACGGTCTTGGCCTCGGCATCCGTCTCGATGAGGGCGCGGAACTCGGACGCCTCCTTGAAGCGCGGGTGGTCCTTGTCGAACATGCCCTCCAGCGGCATGTCCTTGCCCATGACCGACGGCGGCATCGCCTTGGTGAGCTTCTCGCCCATGCTGAACGGGAAGCCCAGCACCCGCCCGGCGTCCTTCAGCGCCTGCTTCGCCTTGATCGTGCCGTACGTGACGATCTGCGCGACGCGCTCGTCACCGTACTTCTGCGTGACGTACTGGATCACCTCGCCGCGGCGCCGGTCGTCGAAGTCGATGTCGAAGTCGGGCATCGAGACGCGGTCGGGGTTGAGGAAGCGCTCGAACAGCAGTCCGTGCTGCAGCGGGTCGAGGTCGGTGATGCGCATCGCATACGCGGCCATCGAGCCGGCACCCGATCCGCGGCCGGGGCCGACCCGGATGCCGTTCTCCTTCGCCCAGTTGATGAAGTCGGCGACGACGAGGAAGTAGCCGGGAAAGCCCATCTGCACGATGACGTCGGTCTCGAAGTCGGCGCGGGCGCGCACGTCGGCCGGGATCCCGGCCGGGTAGCGCACGTGCAGACCCCGCTCGACCTCCTTGACGAACCAGCTCTGCTCGGTCTCCCCCGCCGGCACCGGGTATCGCGGCATGTAGTTCGCGCTCGTGTCGAAGTGGATGTCGGCGCGCTCCGCGATCGCGAGCGTGTTGTC
Source organism: uncultured Actinomycetota bacterium (assembly GCA_963713325.1). Lineage (GTDB taxonomy): Bacteria > Actinomycetota > Actinomycetes > Actinomycetales > Microbacteriaceae > Microbacterium. The sequence goes on along the minus strand of CAVQLL010000009.1, from coordinate 128,222 downwards.
GCAGGCTTCGGGGGTGTCGCGGAAGATGTGGCGCATCTGCGCGGGGGTCTTGAGGTAGAACTCCTCGCCCTCGAACTTGAAGCGCTTGGGGTCATCGAGCGTGGAGCCCGACTGCACGCACAGCAGCGCGGCATGGCTCTTGGCATCGTGCTGGTGCGTGTAGTGCAGGTCGTTGGTGGCCACAACCGGGAGGTCGAGCTCCTTCGCGAGCCGCATCAAGTCGTTCATGGTGCGGCGCTCGATGTCGATGCCGTGGTCCATGACCTCGGCGTAGAAGTTGTCCTTGCCGAAGATGTCGCGGAATTCCGCGGCGGCCGCCTTGGCGGCGTCGTACTGCCCGAGCCGCAGGCGGGTCTGCACTTCGCCGCCGACGCATCCGGTCGTCGCGATGACGCCCTTGGCGTATGTCTGCAGCAGCTCGCGGTCGATGCGCGGCTTGAAGTAGTAGCCCTCCAGCGACGCGTAGGACGACATCCGGAAGAGGTTGTGCAGTCCCTCGTTGCTCTCGGCGAGGAGCGTCATGTGCGTGTACGCGCCGGAGCCCGAGACGTCGTCGTCCGACTGGTCGGGCCCTCCCCAGCGCACTCGCGCCTTGTCGGCGCGGTGGGTTCCGGGAGTGACGTACGCCTCCATGCCGATGATCGGCTTGATGCCGGTCTCGGTCGCCGTCTTGTAGAACTCGAAGGCACCGAACGTGTTGCCGTGGTCGGTCACGGCGATCGCCGGCATGCCCTGCCTGGTGGCTTCCTCGATCAGCGGTTTGACCCGCGCGGCCCCGTCGAGCATCGAGTATTCGCTGTGCACATGCAGGTGAACGAAGGAGTCGGATGCCACGGATCGAGACTACCTTCGAGCACCGACGACCAGCCGCGCCCGCGCCGGTTCCGACCGCCGCGAGCGCGGGCGGATAACGTGAGCGGATGCCGATCCCCGACTTCATCCTCGATCTCCGCCGCTTCGTGGGCACCCGCCCGCTGCCGCTCGTCGGCGTGACCGCCGTCATCATCCGTGACGGCGAAGTGCTCCTCGGTCGCCGCAGCGACAATGGGGCACTCACGCCGGTCACCGGCATCGTCGATCCGGGCGAGGAGCCTGCCGTCGCGGCGGCGCGCGAGGCGCAGGAGGAGGCGGGCGTCGTGATCCGGGTGGACCGGTTGGCCTGGGTGCACCAGATCCCGCGCATCACGTACGAGAACGGCGACCAGAGCGATTACCTCGACCTCACCTTCCGCTGCTCCTGGGTCGAAGGCGAGCCGTTCCCGGTCGACGGCGAGATGACCGAGGTCGGATGGTTCCGGCTGGACGATCTGCGAGAACTCGACGCCGACATGCGGCAGCGGATCGCGTTCGCCCTTCCCGAGCGCGGCGAGGCCGTCTTCATCTGAGTCGCGTCGCAGGTGCGGCAGCGCACGCCATGCAGACCGCCGCGCCGAGACAGGCCGCTCACGGGGCGGAGTCGACGACGGTCGTCGTCGTGATCACCCGGTGGTCCGGCACCGTGTCGGGGATGACCGGGCCTCCGGGTCCGCGTGTGACGCTGCTGCCGACGACCAGGCCCGTCCCGGTGTCGATCGACAGCGTCACGAGTCGGGTGCCGGAGGGGTCGACCGCGATCGACAGCGTCGTGACCTCGCCGTCGACGGACTGCACGTCCACGCCATCGATCAGCGAAAGGGCACGGAACATGGATGCTCGCAGGTCGGCCGGCGCCGCGTTGATCTCCAGATCCAGAATGAGCACCTGAGCGAGGATCTCGATCGCCAGCGGCTCGTCGTCCAGCCCGTTGTAGTCCCAGTACCAATCCAGCAGCGCCTGCGGATCACGGGGCATCGCGGCATAGTACTCGGGAGACCCGATCGTGAACCCTTCCTCGTAGGGCTCGTACAGACCCCCTTGGATGCGCTCGACGATCGGTTCGTCCCTGTGCACCTGCCGCTCCCACTCGACCGCGAAGGCGTCGGCACCTTCGCCGTACCAGTCGACGACGATCGTGTCGGGGTTGAACACCCTGACCCACTCGCCGTATCGATCCGCAGGGATGTAGGTGTCGTAGGAGCCCGTCGCGAGCCAGCCCGCCTCCGCGTCAGCGCGGGATGAGCCGTAGGGCGCGGTGCCCTCCGCCTGTGCGTCGTAGGTGACCACGTACTCGATCCGCGACTGGACGAGCAGGTACTGCCCCGGCTGCAGCACCGGGCTGGACAGCGGCGCGAGCCCTGCCGCCTGCTCCAGCACCGCCACCGCCCCGACCACCTCGACCGGGGGTGACGTGGGCTCCACCGGCGTCACCGAGACCGCGGGCGGTGTCGGCGTAGGCGTCACGGCCTCGACGACCGTGGCCTGCGGTGTCGTGACCGCGACGACGATGGCCGTCGCGGCTGCCGCGGCCGCCAGCGCCCCTCCCGCTCCGCCGATGCCGATCCACAGACGCCTGCGGCTCGCCGACTCGTCAGGGCGCAGCCCTTCGCGCACCCTGGTGAATGCATCGGCGACCTGCGACTCGGTGAGTTCGACATCGGCGCCGATCTCACGCACGTGATCCAAGACGTCCATCTGCTTCCTCCTCACTCGTTCGCATCCGATTCGTGCCCGACTGCGAGTCCGGGGGCGCGAGCTTGCGACGCACCCTGTTCAAGCGCGAGCGGACCGTTCCGACCGGAATGCCCTGGGCGACGGCGATCTGCCCGTACGTCAGTTCGCCCCACGCATACAGCAGCAGCGTGTCGCGATCGCGCGCGGCCAGGGCGGCGATCCGCGGTGCCAGCGCGCGCAGGTCGGCGGCGGCATCCGTTCTCGATCCGACCGCGTCGATCCCGCTGTCGGTCGCCGTCTCGGCACCTCCGGCGGCGGCCTCGAAAGCGCGCCATTGCGCGGCCTCCCTACCACGGTGCTTGCGTATGAGACGGGAGGCGATCCCCAGGAGCCACGGCTTGGCGGACTCCCATGTCGCGTCGTAATCCCGGCGGCGCCGGAACGCGACGAGGAACGTCTCGCTCAGGATGTCTTCCGCGGCGTCGTATCCGACGCGGCGCGCAGCGAACGCTCCGATCACGCGCGCGTGACGCTCGAAGAGCTCCGCGAACGCGGACGGCGTCTCGATCGACCGCCGGATGATGTCGCTGTCAACACTCACATCAGGTATTGCCCGCTTCGTCGAAAACGGTTCACGGTTCCGGATCGCGCCTCAGCGCAGATCGAGTCGCATGAGCACCCGTGGGAACCCGTTGAGAACGGATTCCGTGTCCGCGGCCTTCGTGAAGCCCGCCCTCTCGAAGAGCCGGCGGGTGCCGACGTAGGCCATCGTCAAGTCGACCTTCTCACCTTTGTTGTCGACCGGGTAGGCCTCGATCGCCGGCGCACCGCCGGCGCGCGCGAATTCCACGGCGCCTTCGACGAGCGCGTGGGAGATCCCCTCCCCGCGGTGACCCGGCCGCACCCTGATGCACCACAGCGACCATACGTCGAGGTCGTCGACGTGCGGGATCCTGCGGTTGGTGGCGAATGACGTGTCGGCGCGTGGGTGCACGGCCGCCCATCCCACGACCTCGTCGCCCTGGTACGCGAGTACTCCGGGAGGTCCTTGCCTCATGAGTGCCGACACCTTCCGACCGCGCGCTGTCCCGCTGAGCGCCTGATTCTCCTTGGCGGGGAGGCGGTAGCTCAGGCACCAGCAGACGTTCGCGTCGGCGCGCTTGGGCCCGACCATCGTCTTGACGTCGGCGAAGGTCGTCGCCGGTCGCACTTCGATCGCCATGCTCACATGGTGCCACCGCGGCGCGACGCGCACGCCCCCTCCGCGCCCGGGAGGGCGGGAGGGGGCGTAGACGTTCAGACAGCCGGACGGATGGTCCGGATGCCGCGCAGCTGCGGAAAGCCGAAGCGCGGGAACCGCACGCGCGGGTGCTCGCGCACCGGCGGAAGCACGCACTCCGCGGTGCGCTCGGCGACGACGCGACGGCGCTCGGCCGTCCGCGCCAGTTCGTCCGCTCGGTACACCGCGAGGCGGCTCGCAGCGTATGTGATGTCGTTCATGATGCCCTCCTCACGGGTGTTGTGTATGGAGAGGAGGCTCGCGCGTGCGGCGCGATACATCATGGCCGCCGCTAGTCGGACCGCAGCACCTCGAGCGCGTGGGCGAGATCGGCCGGATACTCGGACGTGAAGCTCACCTGGTCCCCCGTGGCGGGGTGCGCGAACGACAGCTCGCGTGCGTGCAGCCACTGGCGGGTGAGGCCGAGGCGGGCAGCCAGGGTGGGGTCGCTGCCGTAGAGGGGGTCGCCGACGCACGGGTGCCGGTGCGCGGCCATGTGCACGCGGATCTGGTGCGTCCTGCCGGTCTCGAGGTGGATCTCCAGCAGCGCGGCCCGCGGGAACGCCTCGAGGGTCTCGTAGTGGGTGACCGAGTCCTTGCCGTCGGGCGTGACGGCGAACTTCCACGAATGGGACGGATGCCGCCCGATCGGGGCGTCGATGGTGCCGGCAAGCGGATCGGGATGCCCCTGCACGACCGCGTGATAGATCTTCTCGACCTCGCGATCCTTGAAGGCGCGCTTGAGCGCGATGTAGGACCGCTCGGTCTTGGCGACCACCATGAGCCCGCTCGTGCCGACGTCGAGCCGATGCACGATGCCCTGTCGTTCGGCGGCGCCGGTCGTCGCCACCCGGATGCCGCCCGCGGCGAGTGCCCCGAGCACGGTGGGGCCCTCCCAGCCGACGGAGGGGTGCGCGGCGACGCCCGTGGGCTTGTCGACGACGACGATCTCGTCGTCGTCGTAGACGATCCCGAGGTCGGGCACAGCGAGCGGCACCACTCTCGGCGCTTCCTTCGGAGCCCACGACACTTCGAGCCACGAACCGCCACGGAGCCGGTCGGACTTCGTCAGCTCGCGGCCGTCCATCGCAACGCCACCGGCGTCGGCGACCTCCGCCGCGAAGGTCCGCGAGAATCCGAGCATCTTCGCGAGCGCTGCGTCCACCCGCGTCCCGTCGAGCCCATCAGGCACCGGGAGGCTGCGCGACTCCACGTCAGCCGTCCGCGTCGCGGCGGGGTTCGCGGCTGCCCGGGGCACCGGCATCCGGATCGGCCACGGGGAACTCGCCACCCTGGAAGCCGGCCACGCCGCCCTCAGGCGGGAACTCGTCGCCTTCACCCAGCAGCGTGTCGTCGTCCTTGCGCGCACGGACCTCGCGTGTGCCGTCCAGGTGTACGCCGACCAGCACCAGCAATGCGACGCAGATCATCATCGTCACGATGAAGATGTCTGCCACGTTGTAGATCGCCGGGCTCGTCCAGAACCACATCCACGGGGTGTTGATGAAGTCGATCACATGCCCGACCGCGAAGCCGGGTTCGCGGAGCATGCGATCGGTCAGGTTGCCGAGCACGCCGCCCAGCAGCAGTCCGAGCACGACCGCCCACAGACGGGAGCGCACGCGGGTCGCGGCGAGCCAGACGATGACCACCGCCACTGCGGCCAGCGCGATCGTGAAGATCCAGGTGACACCCTCTCCGAGCGAGAAGGCGGCGCCGGGGTTTCGGACCAGATAGAACATCAGGAACTCGCCGAGCACCTCGACGGCCTGCTCGGGCGGCAGGTTCTGGATCGCGAGGTACTTCGTGAACTGGTCGGCGGCCAGCACCAGCACCGCGAGGATCGCGATGATGGCGCCGGCCGCCGCCTTGTGCAGGGGGGCTCGGCCTGTCAAAAGGCCGGCCTAGAGGCCGATGGCCGACACCGGGGTCGAACCCGCCGCCGTGCCCGTGGTCTCGAGGTCGCGCAGCTTGCCCTCGATGTATCCGCGCAGCTGCGCGCGGTAGTCGCGCTCGAAGTTGCGCAGCTCGGTGATGCGGTTCTCGAGGCTGGAGCGCTCCTTGTCGAGGCGGGCGATCTCTTCGCGACCCTTGTTCTCGGCGTCGGAGACGATGGTCGCGGCCTGGGCCTGAGCGTCGGAGACGAGCTTGTCGCGCTGGGCGATGCCCTCTGCGACGTGCTCGTCGTGCAGGCGCTGGGCCAGCTCGATGATGCCGGCGCTGGCCGCTGCCGGAGCAGCAGCGCCGTGACCTCCGTCGAACGACTCGACCGCGGCGGGCACAGGCGGCTGCTCCACGGCTGCGACCGGTGCGGAAGGTGCCTCGGCACCCGACTCGTAAGCGGCGAGCTTGGCCCGCAGCTCGTCGGCTTCGGCGATGGACTTGCGCCACTCCACGACGATCTCGTCGAGGAAGTCGTCCACCTCGTCCGGGTCGAAGCCTTCCTTGAACCGGACGTGCTGGAACTGCTTGGTGACGACGTCATCGGGGGTCAATGCCATGGTGATTCCTCTTTCGAGCGTCTGGTCGCTGGCCGATGTCGGGGGCCGTTGCGCCGATTTCCGGCGTTCGTACCAGGCAAGCATAGCCGCGCTGGAATTACCCCGCGAGCGTCCTTGTCACCGCGAGGAGCACGAAGCAGAGCAGCATCGTGAGCGTGAATCCGAAGTCGATCGCGATTCCGCCCACGCGCAGCGGCGGGATGAAACGCCGGAACAGCCTGATCGGCGGATCCGTCACGGTGTAGACGATCTCTGCGGCCACCAGGCCGGCACCCTTCGGGCGCCATTCACGGTTGAAGAACGGAATCCAGTCGAGCACGAGGCGCACAAGCAGCACGAGCACGTAGAGGAGGAGGACGCTATTGAGGATCGTGGCGATCGCGCCAACGATATTCACAAGACGATCGTATCAGCGCTGAGATGGGCGCGCGTCAGCAAGCCGGGGGTGTGGGGCGGAGCCCCGCACAGGCTATGCCTGCGCGAACGGGACCGCCTCCGGGTCCGCCTGCGCGACCGCACCGTCGCCGGACACGGCGATGTTCTCGGGCGACAGCAGGAAGACCTTGCTCGTGACACGCTCGATCCGGCCGTAGAGGCCGAGCGAGAGACCGCTCGCGAAGTCGATCAGGCGCCGCGCATCGGCGTCGCTCATCTGCGAGAGATTGATGATGACCGGGATGCCGTCACGGAAGTTCTCGGCGATGACCTGCGCATCGCGGTACTGCTTGGGATGCACGGTGAGGATCTCGCTGATCGCGGCGGGCGCGACCTGGCGGACGACCGTGGGACGCAGCTGGGTCACCGGAGCGGCCTTCTCGACGGTGCCGGACTTGCGACCGGCCGCCTGCGGGGCTGGCTCTTCATAGACTTCTTCCTCGTCGGCGAGGCCCAGGTACACCATGGTCTTCTTCAGCGGGTTCGACATCGCATCCTCCGTGTGTGCTCGTCTGGTTCGAGGTTAACCGTGCTCGGGCCTCGGGCCCGTGATTGCCGACCCGATCCGCAGGTGTGTCGCGCCTGCCGAGATCGCTTCGGGGTAATCGGCCGTCATGCCGGCCGAGATCCAGGTCGCCTCGGGCACGATGCTGCGCACGCGGTCCGCGTAGGTCGCGAGCCGTTCGAACGCCGGCGCGGGCTCCTCATCGAGAGGGGCGACCGCCATCACACCGCGCAGACGCAGGGTGCGGCATCCGCCGACGTGCTCGGCGAGACGTTCGACATCGGCGGGAGCGATTCCGCCGCGGCCCGGGTCGTCGGTGAGGTTGACCTGCAGCAGGACGTCGAGCAGAGGGCTGTCGGCGCCGCCGGCCGCGTCGAGGGCGTTCGCGATCTTGGCGCGGTCGACCGAGTGCACGACGGTTGCCGCGGCCCGGATCGCCTTCGCCTTGTTGGTCTGCGCCTGCCCGATGAAATGCCACCGCAGTCCCTCGAGCTGGCCGACGCTCGCCGCCTTGTCGCTGAACTCCTGCTGCCTGTTCTCGCCGAAATCGCGCACGCCGAGCGAGTACAGCTCATGCACGATCGACGCGGGGTGGAACTTCGTCACGATGATGCGCGTGATGCCGCCGGGATCCCGGCCTGCCGCGCGCGCGGCATCCGCGATGCCGGCATCGACCTCCGCGAGGCGTTCCTCAAGAGTCAACGGTCCCCGCGCCTGTCGAAGGATGAATCCGCAGCCCCGCGAGGGCTACTTCAGGAAGTCGGGGATGTCGAGGTCGTCGTCGCCGAACGCCGAGTCGTAGCTCGAGTCCGGCACGGCCGCGCCGACCGACACCGTCTCGCTCTCGCGTGCGGGCTCCTTGGCGGCATCCTCGGCGGGCGTCGCCGGGATGACCGGCGGCGCGACGACGCGGGATGACGTGACCGGGTCGAGTCGGAGAGTCGGCTCGCCGCTGTCGAAGCCGGCCGCGATCACGGTGACGCGCACCTCGTCGCCGAGCGTGTCGTCGATGACCGTGCCGAAGATGATGTTCGCCTCGGGGTGGGCCGCTTCCTTGACAAGCTGCGCGGCGTCGTTGATCTCGAAGATGCCGAGGTTCGATCCACCCTGGATCGACAGCAGCACGCCGTGCGCGCCCTCGATGCTCGCCTCCAGCAGCGGCGACTCGACGGCGAGCTCCGCGGCCTTGATGGCGCGATCGGCCCCGCGCGCGGAGCCGATGCCCATGAGCGCCGACCCGGCCCCCTGCATGACCGACTTGACGTCGGCGAAGTCGAGGTTGATCAGACCCGGGGTCGTGATGAGGTCGGTGATGCCCTGGACACCGGCCAGGAGCACCTGGTCGGCCGTGGCGAACGCCTCGATCATCGAGATGCCGCGATCGCTGATCTCCAGCAGGCGGTCGTTCGGCACGACGATGAGCGTGTCGACTTCTTCCTTGAGCTTGGAGACTCCGGTCTCGGCCTGGCTCTGGCGTCGACGGCCCTCGAACGAGAACGGCTTGGTCACGACACCGATCGTCAGGGCCCCGATCGACTTCGCGATCTTCGCGACGACCGGAGCGCCGCCGGTGCCCGTGCCGCCGCCTTCACCGGCGGTGACGAAGACCATGTCGGCGCCTCGCAGCGCCTCCTCGATCTCCTCGGCGTGGTCCTCCGCGGCGCGGCGACCCACCTCTGGGTCGGCCCCGGCGCCGAGGCCCCTGGTGAGCTCGCGACCGACGTCGAGCTTGACGTCGGCGTCGCTCATCAGCAGCGCCTGCGCGTCGGTGTTGATCGCGATGAACTCGACACCCCGCAGGCCGAGGTCGATCATGCGGTTGACGGCGTTCACGCCGCCACCGCCGACGCCGACGACCTTGATAACCGCGAGGTAGTTCTGGTTCTGGCTCATGCCGGCCTCCGTATGTCCTGCGCCCTGGTCTGAAACCTTCAACCTCTAGTAGAGGTATAAAGAATTGCCCGGTATGCAATTCCCTTGGACACGAAAGTATGCGGCTGCCACCACACCACCGGGAGCGTCACGGCGTGTCGCGACATCCCGTGCAGAACCCGACCGCAAAGCGCGCGGAAGGGACTCAGCGCACGACGATCGCGCTCGGCGACGAGACGTCGTAGACGAGGACCGAGGCCGGCGGCCGGGCTGCCATCGTCGTCTCCAGCACCAGCGCCTTCAGCGCCGAGTCCTCCGCGCTCCCCCACACGACCTGCGCGTTCGCGCCGCCGAGCGCCAGCGTCACGTCGTCGGGCGTCGTGGCCGACACCGCGGTGACCTGCACGAGGATCGACTGCGGCAGCGACCGCATGACCATGCCGATCGCCTCGAAGGCGGGCGAGTCGGTGCCGCCCTTGACCGTCACCACCGGACGGCCCGGTGCCGGCGTCGCGGTCGTCGACAGCGCGACTCCGGCCGCATCGACGAGCGTGTAACCGGCGCGGGTCTGGATGAGCCCGATAGGGGTGCGCTCGACGATGCGCACCACGAGCTCATGCGGCGGGCGTGCCTCGAGCGAGTACGACTCGACCAGCGGGAACGTCACGAGAGCAGCTTTGACCGCGCTCTCGTCGACGAGCGGCAGCGGCGTGCCGAGCTGATCCGCCAGTGCCGCCTCCACGGCGAGCGTGTCGAGGTCGACGGAGCCGACGATGCGGATCTGCTCCACGGCGAACAGAGGGCTGTAGGCGGCACCCAGTGTCGCGAGCACCAGAAGGACGACGGATGCCGCACCTCCGAGCCACATCGCGCGCCTGCGCCGCTGCCGACCGGTGAACCGACGCACTTCCGCGCGCAGCGCCTTGCGGCGGGCTCGCGCCGCGGCCCAGACGTCGCGGAGCCGAACCGGCGCGGAATCCTCGGGCGGCGTCTCGCCCTCGGGCGTCTGCGTCTCGGGAAGCCCTGCGGGCCGCTGCATCGGCGTCGGCGAGGTCAGCGGGATGACGGGTGCGATCGGCTCGCCCGCCTCCGGGGCGTCGGCGCCGGGCACGGCATCGGTCGAGAGGTCCTCAGGCGCATCGAGGTCCGCCTCCCGGGTCGGCGCACCGTCGACCCGGTCGGCTGTCGGCTCCGCCGGCGGCGGGAGCGGCGTCGGCCGGCGCATCCGGGACTACTCCCCTGTACCGTCGACGGGCGCTGCGCCGGAGGCCGCTCGGTCGTCGCGCCCCTCCGTGTGGGCGAGTGCCTCGAGCACCTGCGGGATGATCTGGTAGACGTTGCCGCAGCCGAGCGTGATGACGTAGTCGCCCTCGCGCGCGACCGTCGCGGTGTAGTCGGCGGCCTGCTGCCAGTCCGCGACGTAGTGCACGTGAGCCGGATCCTCGAACGCGCCCGAGACGAGCTCGCCGGTCACCCCGGGCACCGGATCCTCGCGTGCTCCGTAGACGTCGAGCATCACGGTGTGGTCGGCGTACTCCTCGAGCACCTGCGCGAACTCGCGGTACATCTGCTGCGTGCGCGAATAGGTGTGCGGCTGCTGGATCGCGATGATCCGCCCGTCGCCGACGACGGTGCGAGCCGCCACGAGGGCGGCCGCCACCTCGGTCGGGTGGTGCGCGTAGTCGTCGAAGACGCTGACGCCGCGCTGGACGCCGTGCAGCTCGAAGCGGCGGACCGTTCCTTCGAATCCCTCGACGGCGCGCACCGCGGCCTCGAGCTCGTGGCCCAGCGTGACCAGCACGGCGACCGCGCCAGCCGCGTTGATCGCGTTGTGCGTGCCCGGGACGGCCAGACGTGCGTCCACCGAAACACCGCCCTGGCTGATCGTGAACGACACGGGGCCGTCCGTGCGGATGGCGGTGACACGCACGTCCGCGGCATCCGATTCGCCGAAGGTCAGCACATTCGGGTGCGTGAGCCGCTCCGCCACCGAACGGGCGCCCGCATCGTCCGCGGAGATGACGACGGCCTCGCGCGCCCGATTGGCGAATGTCGCGAACGCGTCCACGAAGGCGTCGTCCGTGCCGTAGTGGTCGAGATGGTCGGGGTCGACGTTCGTGATGAGCGCGATCGAGGTGTCGTACAGCAGGAACGTGCCGTCGGACTCGTCGGCCTCGATGACGAACAGGTCGTCGGAGCCGGTTGCGCTGGAGGCGCCCAGCTGCGCGATCACGCCTCCGTTGACGAAGGTGGGGTCGGCATCAAGTTCGCGCAGCGCCGTGACGATCATGCCCGTGGAGGTCGTCTTGCCGTGCGCCCCCGCCACCGAGACGAGGCGCCGCCCGCCGATCAGCCAGTAGAGCGCCTGCGAGCGATGGATGACCGGCATCCCGCGCTCCTTGGCTGTGACGAACTCGGGGTTCTCCGGCCAGATCGCGCCGGTGTGGATGACCGTGTCGGCGTCGCCGAGGTTCGCCGCATCGTGACCCACGTACACGGTGGCGCCGAGGTCGGCGAGTTCGCGGAGTGCCTGACTGTCGGCGCGGTCCGAACCCGAAACCCGGATGCCCCGGTCCAGGAACATGCGGGCGAGCCCCGACATGCCGGAACCGCCGATGCCGATGAAGTGGGCGGCTTCGATGTGCTCGGGGATGGGAAGGCTCAGGTCGGGTCTGATCATGACCCGTCAATCCTAAGTTGGCATGCTGGGGCCCGGCCCCCGGCGCGCTGGCCTCGCGCCGCGCAGGTGCGCCTTACGCCTGACCCAGCGCCTCGTCGATCATCTCGACGACGTTCTCGGTGCCGTTGCGGATGCCGACGGATGCCGCGGCATCGGTCATCGCGGCGCGCCGTGCGTCGTCCGCCAGGAGCGGCACGACCTCCGAGCGGACACGGTCGGCGGTGAACTCGCCATCGGGGATGAGGATCGCCGCGCCCGCGCGCACCGCGGATGCCGCGTTGAGCGCCTGCTCCCCGTTGCCGACGGCGTAGGGCACGTACACGGCGGGGATGCCGAGTGCGCTGATCTCGCTGACGGTGGCGGCGCCGGCGCGGGAGACGATCAGGTCGCACACGGCGAACGCGAGGTCCATCCTGTCGACGTAGCGGCGCACCGCGTAGCCCGCGACTTCAGGATCGGGCAGCTCCGACCGCTCGCCGGTCACGTGGAGGAGCTGCCAGCCGCCGTCGAGCACGTCCTGCCACGAATCGCCGAACGCCTCGTTCAGGCGCTGGGCGCCGAGGGACCCGCCGAAGACGAGCAGGGTCGGGCGTGCGGCATCCAGCCCGAAGTACTGGGCCGCCTCGCCCCGGATACCTGCGCGATCGAGGTCGACGATCTCGCGGCGCAGCGGCATCCCGACGACTCGGCCGCCCTTGAGCGGCGTACCGTCGAACGCGACCCCGACTCCGGCGGCGCGGCGCGCGCCGAGCGCGTTCGCCATGCCCGGCCGCGCGTTGGCTTCGTGCACGACGAACGGCACCCGCGCGCGGCGGGCGGCGACGTACGCGGGAGCGGACGCGTATCCGCCGAACCCGACGACGACGTCGACATCGCGGTCGGCGATGTGTTCACGCACCTGGGCGATCGCGCGGCGGAACCGCGCGGGGAATGCGGCTGCGGCACGGTTCGGCCGACGGGGGAAGGGAACCTTGTCCACGAAGAGGAGCTCGTACCCGCGCTCGGGAACGAGGCGCGCCTCCAGGCCCTCCCGAGTGCCCAGCACGAGGATCTGCGCATCCGGCTCGCGTGCACGCAGCGCGTCCGCGACGGCCAGCAGCGGGTTGACGTGACCGGCGGTGCCGCCACCGGCAAGAAGATACGTCGTCACCGTGTGAGTTTACCGGCCGCCTCCGGGCCGCCCGACCTCGGCTACCGGGGCCGGGCCGCTGCGGCTGCGCGCTGGCGGCGCGCGCTCGCGCGCTGGATCGCCGCGCGCCGCTTGGCCTCCGCCTCGGGAAGCGTGCGTGCGAAAGCGAGCAGCACGCCCGATGCGACGAGCACCGACAGCAGTGACGTGCCACCCTGCGACATGAACGGCAGCGGGACGCCGAGGACGGGGAAGACGCGCAGGACGACGCCGATGTTGATGAGCGCCTGCCCGACGATCCAGACCGTGATCGCACCCGAGACGATCCGCACGAACGGGTCGTCGGTCTTGCGGATGATGTGGAAGGCTCCGACGGCGAACAGCGCGAACAGCGCGAGCACCACGGCGGCGCCGATCAGCCCGAGCTCCTCCCCGACGATCGCGAAGATGTAGTCGTTCGCGGCGGCGGGAAGCCAGTCGTACTTCTCCTTGGAGTTGCCCAGGCCCAGGCCGAAGATCCCGCCCCCGGCGAGCCCCCAGATGCCGTGGAGCGGCTGATAGCAGCTGTTGAAGTAGTCCGCGAGGCAGTCCGCATCGAGGAAGCTCATGATGCGGCGCATGCGGTCGGGGCTGGTGACCGCAAGCGCAGCCACCGCGGCGACCGAGGCGATCAGGGGAAGGATGAAGATGCGAAGCTTCACCCCCGAGAAGAACAGCGCACCGAGCACGATGAGCACGAGGATCATCGCCGTGCCGAGGTCCTGGCCGGCCAGGACCGTCGCGATCACGAGCGCCCCGACGGGCACGACCGGGATGAAGACGTGACGCCAGAGCCCGAGCAGCGTCTGCTTTCGGAACAGGACGTAGCCCATCCACAGCGCGAGGCCGAGCTTGAGGAACTCGGCGGGCTGGAACTGGAAGCCCGCGATCATGATCCAGTTGCGGTTTCCGTTCGCCTCGACGCCCAGACCGGGGACGAAGACGAGCAATTGGAACAGCACGGCCCCGATCAGGGCGGGCCACGCGGCGCGCTTCCAGAAGCTGATCGGCAGGCGGCTCGCGATGAACATCACCGGGATTCCGACCACGGCGAACACCGCCTGCTTCATCACGGCCTCGTACGGCGGCTCGCCGGCCGCCGTCGCCGTCGCCGACGTCGCCGAGAGCACCATCACCAGCCCGAAGCCGGTCAGCAGCAGCGCGGTCGAGGCGATCAGCAGGAACTCGCTGGGCACGGGCGCGAACACGCGGCCGAGCGACACTCGCGCGGCAAGGCCGCGTCGGGGTCTGGGGTCAGGCTCTGTCGCCGGAGGGCGGGTTCGGGCCGGAGTCTGCGTCGTGCTCGTCACCGGTCCCCCTCCCGATCCGCTCTCGCACCGCAGCAGCGAACCGGCGACCGCGGTCGGCGTAGGAGGCGAACTGGTCGAAGGATGCCGCGGCGGGGGCGAGCAGTACGACGTCCCCGTCACGCGCGATCCCGGCCGCCAGTTCGACAACCCGTGCCATGACCTCTTCAGTCTCAGCGGCGTCCACCTCGAACACCGGCACCGCGGGCGCGTGTCGCGAGAACGCCGCGACGACCGGGGCACGATCCACTCCGATCACGATCGCCGCCTTCGCGGTCCCGCCGCGCCCGGCGATCAGGTCGGAGATGTCGACGCCCTTGAGGAGCCCGCCGACCACCCACACCGATCCGGGGTATGCCGCGAGCGAGGATGCCGCCGCGTGCGGGTTCGTCGCCTTCGAGTCGTCGACCCAGGTCACCCCGTCCGCCACCTCGATCACCTCGATGCGATGCGGGTCGAGCCGGAAGGTGCGCAGCGCCTCGCGGATCGCGGCGGGAGTGACCTCGAGCGAGCGTGCCAGTGCCGCGGCGGCGAGGATGTTCGCGACGATGTGCGGGGCCGCGAGACCCTGCTCGGCGAGCTCCGCGATCGTCGTCAGCTCGAGCGCGCTGGTGCGGCGGTCCTCCAGGAAGGCGCGATCGACCAGGATGCCGTCCACGACGCCGAGGTCGCTCGGGCCCGGCACGCCGAGGTCGAACCCGATCGCGCGCGCACCGTCGACGACCTCCGCGTCCTCCACCATCGCGAGGGTCGCGGCATCCGCCTTGTTGTAGACGCATGCGACGCGCGTGTTGTCGTAGACGTGCGCCTTCGCGTCCCGGTACGCCTCGGCCGATCCGTGCCACTCGAGATGGTCGTCGGCGAGGTTCAGGCAGACGCTGGCGTGCGGTGAGACCCGATCGGGTCCGCTCTGCCGGGCGAGGTACCAGAGCTGGTGGCTGGAGAGCTCCACGACGAGCACGTCGAAGCCCGACGGGTCGCGCACAGCGTCCAGCACGGGGGTCCCGATGTTGCCGACGGGAACTGCGCGGAGGCCGCCTTCGACCATCATCGTGGCGGCCAGCCGGGTCGTGGTGGTCTTGCCGTTCGTGCCGGTGATCAGCACCCAGTCCGCGGGCGCGCCGTCGGGCCGGACGACCTTGTCGCGCACACGCCAGGCCAGCTCGATGTCGCCCCACACCGCGATCCCCGATTCCAGCGCCCACGCGATGACCGGATGCGCCGGTGCGAAGCCCGGTGATGCGACGATCACCTCCGGTGCGAATCCGACGAGGCCGTCGGGAACACCGCCGAGCGATCCGACCCACGACCGCGCTCCGATCACGGGGAGCAGTCGCTCGTACTCCGGATCGGCGGATTCGGTGATGACGAGGACATCGGCGCCGAGTTCGGCGAGCGTGTCCGCGACCGAGAACCCGGTCACCGACAGTCCGAGCACCGCGACGCGCAGACCTTTCCAGTCGGCGTGCCAGCTGGTCAGAGCATCCAGCCGAGAGGAGCTCATGCGCGCGAGAGCCATTCGACGTAGAAGATTCCGACGCCCGAGATGGCCAGCATCCCCGAGATGATCCACATGCGCACCACGATCGAGATCTCCGGCCAGCCGCGCATCTCGAGGTGATGGTGGAACGGGCTCATGAGGAACAGGCGTTTGCCGCGCGTGAGCTTGAAGTACAGCCGCTGCGCGATGACCGAACCCGATGCGAGGGCGTAGACGCCCGCCACCAGGATGAGCAGGATCTCGGTGCGGGTCAGGATCGCCATCGCGGCCAGGACGCCGCCGATGCCCATCGAGCCCACGTCGCCCATGAAGATGCTGGCCTTCGGCGCGTTCCACCACAGGAACCCGATCAGGGCACCCGCGAAGGACGCCGAGACGATCGCGAGGTCGAGCGGATCGCGTGTCGGGTAGCAGGCGCTGATGAACTCCGGGACCGCCCGTGCACACCTGCTGGAACTGCCAGAAGGCGATGAGGCTGTACGCGCCCACCATGAAGACGCCGGCGCCCGCGGCCAGGCCGTCCAGACCGTCGGCGACGTTCGCGCTGTTGGATGCCGCGACCCCGATGAACGAGATCCACGCGAGATACAGCAGCCACCCGAGGATGGGTCCGAGGGCCATGAACGACAGCATCTCGACGTCGCGGAACACCGACACGTACGCCGCCGCCGGAGTCTGGCCGACCCGGTCCGGGAAGTTCAGGGCGATGATCGCGAACGGGACGAGGACGATCACCTGGCCGAGGATCTTCCGCCAGCCGGTCAGGCCGAGGCTGCGCTGACGGTGCACTTTCATGTAGTCGTCGATGAACCCGACCGTGCCCAGGCCCACCATGAGCCAGATGACGAGCAGCCCGGAGATCGTGGGCGGGTTGTTGCCCGTGTACGTGCCTATGAAATAGCCGACCATCGTGCCGACGATGAAGATCGTGCCGCCCATCGTGGGTGTGCCGCGCTTCTCGCCGTGGCTCGGGTTGTGCACATCCTCGGGCGTGCGGATCACCTGCCCCCAGCCCCACTTGCGGAACAGACGCATGAAGACGGGCGTCAGGAACAGGGTGAATGCCAGCGAGATCGCAGCTGCCGTCAGAAGTGATCTCACGAGAAGGATTCTCCCAGACGATCGCCCAGGAACCGCAGACCCGCCGAGTTGGACGACTTCACGAGCACGCGGTCGCCATCGCGCAGTTCGCCCAGGAGGTAGTCGTACGCCTCGTCGGCGGTCGCGAAGAAGACGGCCTCGGCGTCCCACGAACCCTGTGCGATCGCCTCGAGGTACATGCGGCGCGCCTCGGGTCCGACCACGACGATGCGCTGGATGCCGAGGCGGACGGCGAGCAGCCCCACGCGGTCGTGCTCCTCGTCGGCGTACTCGCCGAGCTCGCTCATCGCACCCAGTACCGCGACGGTGCGCTCGCCGGGTCCGGTGATCTGCGCGAGGGTCCGCAGCGCGGCCGACATCGAGTCGGGGCTGGCGTTGTACGCGTCATTGATGATCCGCACTCGGTCCGAGCCGAGCGGCTGCATCCGCCACCGTTCGGCGAGCTCGACCATCTCGAGGCGTGAGATGCAATCGGCCAGCGGCACGCCCAGAGCCGTGGCCGCGGCGATCGCGGCGAGCGCGTTCATGACGTGGTGCTCGCCGAGGACACGGAGGTGGAGGGAGCCG
Source organism: uncultured Actinomycetota bacterium (assembly GCA_963713325.1). Lineage (GTDB taxonomy): Bacteria > Actinomycetota > Actinomycetes > Actinomycetales > Microbacteriaceae > Microbacterium. Next base: position 110,777 of record CAVQLL010000009.1, on the reverse strand, counting down.
GAGGAGCCGTCCGCCGTGACGACGCAGCGAGTGCCGTCTGCGGTGACCTCGACGTCGTCGGCACGGACGTCGGCATCGGATCCGCGACCGAACCAGCGCACGGTGACGCCTTGCTCGGCGGCGATCGGAGCCATCGCGGCCACACGCGGGTCGTCGGCGTTGAGCACCGCGACTCCGCCGCGCCGCAGCACGCGGACGAGCTCGGACTTCGCCTCGAACGTGGCCTCGATGCCGCCGAAGCCGCCGGCGTGGGCCATGCCGACCATGAGCACGACGCCGACGTCGGGCTCCACCAGCCCGGCGAGCTTGGCGATCTCGCCCGGCGCGCTCGCGCCGAACTCGCTCACCAGGAAGCGCGTGCCGCGGGTGACCCGCAGCATCGTGAGGGGTGCACCGACCTCGTTGTTGAACGAAGCGCGCGGAGCGATCGTCTCGCCCTCGTCCTCGAGGATCCGCGCGAGGAGGTTCTTGGTCGTGGTCTTGCCGTTGGAGCCGGTGATCCCGACGATCCTGAGGTCACCGGCATCCCGCACCTGGGCGACGACGTGACGGGCGAGATCGGCGAGAGCGGCGATCGCATCGGCGACGACGATCTGGCTGACCGCAGCCTCCACCACCCGCTCCACGATCGCGACCGCCGCGCCGTTCTCGACGGCGGCGTCGACGAACAGGTGACCGTCGGTGACCTCGCCGGGCTTTGCGACGAAGATCCCGCCGGGTTCGATCAGGCGTGAGTCGGTGTCGACGCCGCCGGAGACGACCGTCTCGGGACTGTCATCGGGTGCGAGCTGGAGCCGTCCGTCGAGGACATGGGCGAGCTGAGAGAGGGTGAGCGCGATCATCGGTTCTCCGGCCGGATCGGGCGCTGCTCAGCCGAACTTCGGGAGCAGCGTCGGCGCCGTCGTCGCGGGCATGACCCGGTAGGTCTTCAGGACCTGGGTCATCGCCTTCTGGAACGCCGGTGCGTTGGCCGAAGACGAGGTTACCGTAGTGGGCTCGTCGAGAGTCACAGCCACCAGGTACTGCGGGTTGTCGGCGGGTGCGAACCCGATCATCGTCGTGAAGTAGACACCGGCCTTGTAGCGGCCGTTGCCGTCGGCCTTCTCACCCGTTCCGGTCTTGGTCGCGAGGCGATAGCCGGGGATCTCGATCTCCTTCGAGTAGCTCGCCTGCATCGCCACGTTCTCGAGGATCCCGCGCATGTCGGCGGACGTCTCGGCGCTGATCACCTGCGTCGGCTCCGGCAGCTCGGGGACGACGACGGTGCCGTCGGCCTTGGTGCACGATTCGACCAGCGAGAGCGGCATCCGAAGGCCCCCGTTCGCGATCGCGTCGTAGGCGCCCACCAGTTCAGGCACCGTGGTGGTCAGACCCTGTCCGAACGTGGTGTTGTAGAGCTGCTGGTTGTCCCATTGCTCGACCGGATAGAGCAGTCCGTTCGATTCGCCCTCGAAGTCGACCGCGCTGCCGGTGCCGATCCCGAACTTCTGCAGGTAGTCGAAGCGGGTCTGCGCGCTGACCCTCTCGCTGAACTTCGAGATGCCCGCGTTGGACGAGTCGATCAGCACGCCCGCGAGCGTGTACGTGTACGCGGGGTGATTGAACGCGTCGGTCACTCTCGCCCCGTTCGCGAAGTTCTCCCAGTCGGACGCGACGACGGTGGAGAGGAGGTCCTGACCGCCGGCGTCGAGCACGATCGAACCGGTGAGCGCCTTGAAGGTGGAGCCGGGCTCGAACTGGTCGGTGAAGATGTGGCTGTACTGGTTCTTCACGTCGGAGCCACTGACGTTGTTCGGGTCGACCGACGGGTATTCGGCCGCGGCGCGGATCTTGCCGGTCGCCACCTCGACCACCGTGATCGTGCCGCGCTGTGCCGCCATGTTCTGCACCTCTTCGGCGATCAGCTGCTGCAGGTACCACTGCAGGTCGCGATTGATCGTGAGCTGCAGGGTTCCGCCGTCGACGGCGGGCTGCTGCACCTCGGTGCCCGGTATCACGACGCCGTCCTTGCCCTTCTGGAATGTGAGGGTGCCGTTCTCAGCCAGGAGGCAGTCGTTCTGGGTCTGCTCGATGCCGGCGAGCGGGTCGCCGTCGATCCCCATGAATCCGACGAGGTTGCCCGCGACCGCGCCGTCGGGGTAGGTCCGTGACGGATGCGCGTCGAAGGTGAGGAACGGCGCGCCGATGTCGACGAGGTCGCGGTACTGCTCGGTCGTGAGACCGCGCTTGAGGTAGGCGAACTGCGAGTCGGGGTCGTCCGCGCGGGCGTCGGCGACGATCTTCTGGATCTCCTCGCTCGTCTGCCCGGTGATGGCGCCGATCTCACCGGCCACCTCGGCCCAGGGCACTTCGACCCGCTTGCCGTCGTCGCCCTCGCGGGTGACCGGCCCGACGTTCTTCGGGTCGAGCACGCCGTCGTACAGAAGGATGCTGCCCGCCAGCGTCTGCCCGGTCTCGTCGACGATCTCGCCGCGCGTGCCGTACAGAGTGCGCGACGCGCCGAGGGCGACCTTCATGGAGTCCGCGATGTGCGTGTCGGCGTTGACCACCTGGATGTCCACCAGCCGGACGATGAACGCGGCGAGCACCGCGAGCACGACCGCCAATGCGATGACCGTGCGACGCCGCGGACTCCGGGTGCTTCTGGTGGTCATGTCATCAGTGTGTGCTGGGGGTGGGCAGTCCGTCGGTGAGCGGCGGCGGAGTGTTCACGACTCCGCCATCGGTCACGACGACGTCGGCCTCGACCGGCGCACCCTCGATGGTCGCGTCGGGGGCGGTCACGAGCGGCGTGTCGGTGATCAGCGCGTTGGGGACGGATGCACGGCCGATCGCGTCGACTGACGAGGAGCCCAGCGCGGCCTGGCCGGCACCGAGCAGTGCGCCGTCGCTGAGGCGCAGGTAGCTCGGCGACTCGTCGATGACCATGCCCAGCGCCGAGGCGTTGGCGGCGAGGTACTGGGGCGAGCTCAGTCCGGCGACGTCGTCGTAGAGGATCTGCTTCTGCCAGGTGAGCTGGCGCGCCTCCTGTGTCAGGGTCGCGATTTCGTACGAGCTCTGCGTCGTCATGATCGACAGCGCCATCTGCGCAGCGCCGATCGTGAGGGCGCCGACGAGAGCGACGACTCCGTAGATGAGCTTGGGCCGGCGCCTCCGGGACGGCTCCTCGACGACGCGAAGGCGCGGACGGGGCGCGCCCCTGCGAGCTGGGGTCTGCGGTGCCGCGACCGCGGGCTGGGTGAGGGCGCTCATGCGGCATCCCTCACGCGCTCGGCGGCACGCAGCCGGACGGGCGTCGCGCGCGGGTTGCGTTCGCGCTCCTGGTCGGAAGCGAGCTCGGCGCCCTTGACCAGCAGGCGGAACCGGGGTGCGTGCTCGGGCAGTTCGACCGGCAGACCTGCGGGTGACGTCGAGGCCGTGGCCTCCGCGAGCGCCCGCTTGACCAGCCGGTCTTCGAGGGACTGGTACGACAGCACGACGATGCGGCCGCCGACCGGGAGGATGTCCAGGGCCGAGGGGATCGCGCGCTCGAGCACCGCGAGTTCGCCGTTCACCTCGATGCGCAGGGCCTGGAAGACCCGCTTGGCCGGATGCCCTGCGCGCTGCGCGGCATATGGCGTCGCCGCGACGAGGATCTCGACGAGCTGCCCCGACCGTTCGATCGGCGCGGATTCCCGCGCCCTGATGATGGCGCGGGCGTAGCGACCCGAGAGCTTCTCTTCGCCGTAGCGCTCGAAGATGCGGCGCAGCTCGCCCTCGCTGTAGGTCGCAAGCACGTACGAGGCCATCGGGCCGGTCGTCTGATCCATCCGCATGTCGAGCGGGGCGTCCTTTGAGTAGGCGAACCCGCGCTCGGCCTCGTCGAGCTGCAGCGAGGAGACGCCGAGATCGAAGAGGATGCCGTCGGCGGCATCGAAGCCCGCCGAGAGGACCGCCGCCTCGATCCCGTCGTAGACCGTGTGCACGAGCGTGATGCGGTCGGCGTACGGTTCCAGCCGCTCCCCCGCGATCCGCAGCGCATCCTGATCCCGGTCGAGCCCGACGAGGTGCATGCCCGGGAACCGCTCCAGGAACGCCTCGGAGTGCCCGCCCATCCCGAGGGTCGCGTCGACGAAGACCGCGCCGTCGCGTTCGAGGGATGGTGCGAGCAGCTCGAGGCAGCGGTCGAGGAGCACCGGGGTGTGGATGTCGCGCAGGCCCATGGTGTTCGGGTCCTCTGCTCCCCAGATCCTGATCCCCATCCGCTCTGACCTGGCGCCGGGGAAGTGCGTCAGGGTGTGAGCGGCTGGGAGTCAGGGTCGGGGGCTCAGAACAGGCCCGGGATCACCTCCTGCTCGAGTTCGGCATAGCTGGATTCGTTGCCTTCGGCGTACGCGTTCCACGAGTCGGCGTTCCAGATCTCGGCGTGGGCGCCGACGCCGGTCACGACGAGGTCCTTCTCCAGGCCGGCGTATGCGCGCAGCGACGGCGGGATCGTGATGCGGTTCTGGCTGTCGGGCTTCTCCGCGCTCGCGCCGGAGAGGAACATGCGCAGGAAGTCGCGCGCCTGCTTGTTCGACAGGGGCGTCTCGCGGATGCGCTCGTGGATGCGCTCGAACTCGTCCGAGCTGAAGACGTAGAGGCAGCGGTCCTGGCCGCGGGTGACGACGATGCCGCCGCCGAGGTCTTCTCGGAACTTCGACGGGAGGATGACCCGGCCTTTGTCGTCGAGTTTGGGAGTGTGCGTGCCCAAAAGCATCGGCCCATCACCCCCTTCGTCCGGCCCCCGCGAGGATGTTCGCCACTTTACTCCACTTCCCTCCACTTTGTCACTCATTCGTGGCACGGCGGCACCCCGCCGCTCCCCGTGGGCGGTTCGCGCGCTCCTCCGGCGGCACAAAGAAAAGCACCGACCCGGAGGTCGGTGCTCAGTTGCCGTCGTCAGCGATGGCGGGTCAGGGACCCTCTTGCCGTCGATCCCAGCGCTCGTTCATGCGATCCATGAACGACGAATTCGAACGGGGCTTGGATGCCGCCGGCGGAGCCGTCGCATCCGCGGGTCCGCGCGGGATGCCGCGGGTGGGCGTGACCGCGAGGATCACACCGCCGAGCATCACGACGAAGCCGATGACGCCGACGACGATGAGCTGTGTCGACACGCCGACGACGAGTCCGCCGAGCCCGACCAGAACGAGGATCGTGCCGTACACGATGTTGCGGTAGCTCAGGGTGCGGCCGTCGCGAGGCGCGCTGACCACGTCGGCGTCGTTGCGCATGAGATGACGTTCCATCTCGTCGAGCAGACGCTGCTCCTGTTCGGAGAGTGGCATGCATCCCCCTCTGCTTGCTCGGACGCGTCGATTCTACGCGTCCCCTCGATCACTAGGCTAGGCCCGTGTCACCCTCTCCGGACGCCGTCGAAGCGGTTTCCCAGCGTCTGATCATATTCCTCTCGGCCCAGAGGGCCTCTGCGGTCGATCTCGGACACGAAGCGCAGCTGTTCGTCGAAGCCGGTGCGACCGCGATCGGCGGCGGCAAGCGGCTTCGCGGCCGATTCTGCATCGCCGGGTGGAGGGCAGTGGAGGAGGCGTCCGGCCCCGTCGGCGCACCGCCCGCGGAGGTGGTCGCGGCTGCCGCTGCGCTCGAGGTGTTCCACGCCGCCGCGCTCGTCCACGACGACGTGATCGACAACTCCGACACCCGTCGCGGCCGCCCGGCCGCCCACCGCGCGCTCGAGGCGTCGCATCGTGAGCGGGGCTGGGCAGGAGATGCCGACGCATTCGGTCGATCGGGCGCGGTCCTGCTCGGAGACCTGCTGGTGGCGTGGAGCGACGACCTCTTCGAAGAAGGCGTCACCGAGGCATCTCCCGCGCTCGCCGCGTCTGCGCGCGCGGCGTACGCGACGATGCGCCGCGAGGTGACGATCGGCCAGTTCCTCGACATCGCCGAGGAGTCGGCATACGTGAGCGAGGCCGACGACCGGCACGCCGAGCGCGCGCTGCGCGTGGCCTCCCTCAAGTCCGCGAGGTACAGCATCCAGCAGCCCCTCGCGATCGGCGCGGCGCTCGCCGGCGCGGATGCCGCTCAGCGAGCGGCGCTGAACGCGTTCGGCCACCCCGTCGGCATGGCGTTCCAGTTGCGCGACGACGTGCTCGGCGTGTTCGGCGACGAGTCCGCCACGGGCAAGCCGTCCGGCGACGACCTCCGCGAGGGCAAGCGCACCGTGCTCGTCGCGTACGCCCGCGAACGCCTCGCTCCCCCTGCTCGGCGGATCGTCGACGAGCTGATCGGAGATCCGGATCTGGATCCGGCGCAGATCGCGTCGCTGCAGCGCACGATCATCGAGACGGGCGCGCTCGAGCGCGTCGAGCAGCTCATCGCCGACTACTCGCGGCAGGCCGAGCGCTCGCTGTCGGGGGCGCGATTGGGCAACGCCGCGGTCGGCGAGCTTCGCGACCTCGCACGCGCCGCCACCGTGCGCACCACCTGAGCGGGCGCAGCCTCGGCTGCCGCGTCGTGGATGCTCAGCCGAGCGACTGCGCGACGCGGCGCACTTCGCTCTTGCGACCGGCCCGGAGCGCCTCGATGGGCGGGATGCCGATCGACTCCTCCGAGGAGAGCAGCCAGTCGATCGCCTCGTCGTCGGTGAAGCCCGCGTCGTGGAGCACGAAGAGGGTGCCCCGCAGCGATCCGACCGGCTGCCCGTCGACGATGAACACGGCGGGCACCTTGAAGACGCCGTCGCGGCGGGAGCCCACGAGCTGGAGCTCGTCCAGCAGCCGTCGAACACGCCCGAGCGGTTCGCCGAGCACCTCGGTCAGGTCGGCGAGAGTGAGCCATTCGGTTTCGATCTGGGGTGTGGCGTCAGCGGTCACGAAGCCACTATCTCATCACTTCCGCACTCCTCGGCAAGTCCCCGAGGGCTCGAGACTGGAGTCACAATAGCCACACTGGCCACATTAATCACTCCTATAACATTAGTTGACACGAATTTACTTCCGTGACACGGTTTGCAGAGTCCACCGAGGGGAGATCTCGTTGCGACCCGACGACCGCTCCGACCGACTCCAGGCCCGGCGCACCATGTCCGCGGGCGTGCCGGTCGCCCTGGCCGGCTCCCTGGCGATCCTCATGAGCGCGACGCCCGCGCATGCGACCGAAGCCGTCCGCGGAGACCAGAGAATGCCGGGCACGCTCGCCGGGCTGGACGCCTCACGCGGCGCCACGCCATCGTCGGTGCGCGTTCCGACGTCAGCCGCCCCCGAGGTCTACACCGTCCAAGCGGGCGACACCGTATCCGCGATCGCATCCCGTCACGGGTTGCGCACTGCCGACGTCCTCGCTCTGAACTCGCTCGACTGGTCGTCGGTGATCCACCCCGGCCAGGTGCTGGTGCTCGCCGCGGCAGCGGCGCCTGCCGCGCCCGCTCCTCCCGCGCCTGTGGCCGCGGCTCCCTCTGCCGGTTCGTACGTGGTTCAGGGCGGCGACACGATCAGCGCGATCGCAGAGCGTCACGGGCTCTCCATCGACGACATCTTCATCGCGAACGGCCTCGATTGGTCGTCGATCATCTACCCCGGTCAGACCCTCGCCATCCCCGGCGCATCGTCGCCCGCGCCCGTCGAGGCCGCAGCGCCGGTCGAAGCCGCAGTGCCCGTCGAGGCTGCTGCGCCGCCCGCGCCGGTCGCGCCGACGGCGGGGTCGTATGTCGTCGTCGGCGGCGACACGATCAGCGGGATCGCCAAGAACCACGGCGTCTCCACCCAGGCTGTGCTCGATGCGAACGGACTGAGCCGCTCGTCGATCATCTACCCGGGCCAGACGATCGCGATCCCCGCCGCAGCATCCGCCGCTCCTGCCGAGACGATCGTGCTCGCCTCGGCGATCGCGCTCGACGCCGAGCAGATCGCCAACGCCCAGCTCATCATCGGCGTCGGCCGCGAGCTCGGCGTGCCCGACCGCGGCATCGCCATCGCCCTCGGCACGGCCATGCAGGAGTCGTGGCTGCGCAACCTCGACTGGGGCGACCGCGACTCGCTGGGCCTGTTCCAGCAGCGCCCGAGCGCCGGCTGGGGAACGGAGGCGGAGGTCAGCGACCCCGTGCGCGCCGCGCGCGCGTTCTACGGCGGAGCCTCCGACCCGAATGGATTCACCACCCTCGGGCTCCTGGACATCGGCGGGTGGGAGAGCCTCTCGTTCACGGATGCCGCGCAAGCCGTTCAGATCTCGGCATATCCCGACCTCTACGCGCAGTGGGAGCTGCCCGCGTTCGCGTGGCTCGCCGAGCACGGATGATCGCCCGGACAGTCGCCGGAGCGCGTGTTCGTCCGCTCAGCCCGAGGTGAGCCGCTCCGCGGGCTCGCAGGTACCCGTCCGTAGACTCGGAACGTGAGCACGAGTCAGCAGGCCGACCCGCTGATCGGCCGTCTGGTGGACGGCCGATACCGGGTCCGCGCGCGCATCGCGCGCGGCGGCATGGCGACCGTGTACGTGGCCACCGATCTGCGGCTGGAACGCCGCATCGCACTCAAGGTGATGCACGGTCATCTCAGCGACGACACGGTGTTCCAGAGCCGCTTCATCCAGGAGGCGCGCGCCGCTGCGCGACTGGCCGACCCCCACGTCGTCAACGTGTTCGACCAGGGCCAGGACGGCGACATGGCGTATCTGGTCATGGAGTACCTCCCCGGGATCACGCTGCGCGAGCTCCTGCGCGAGCAGCGCCGGCTCACCGTGCCGCAGACCGTGACGATCATGGACGCGATCCTGTCGGGGCTCGCCGCCGCTCACCGCGCAGGCATCGTCCACCGCGACGTCAAGCCCGAGAACGTGCTGCTGGCCGAAGACGGCCGCATCAAGATCGGCGACTTCGGGCTCGCCCGAGCCACCACCGCGAACACCGCGACCGGCGCGCAGCTGCTCGGCACGATCGCGTACCTGGCGCCCGAGCTGGTCACCCGCGGGATGGCCGACGCGCGCAGCGACATCTACTCGCTCGGCATCATGCTGTACGAGATGCTCGTCGGTGAGCAGCCGTACAAGGGCGAGCAGCCGATGCAGATCGCCTTCCAGCACGCCACCGACTCGGTCCCGCGCCCGAGCGTGAAGAACCCCGGCGTTCCCGAGCAGCTCGATGAGCTCGTGCTGTGGGCGACGGAGAAGTCGCCGGATGACCGCCCGAACGACGCGAAGGAGATGCTCGACCGCCTGCGCGAGATCGAACACGAGCTCGGCATCGCGCCGCAGGTGGCGCGCACGATCTCGGCGGGGATCATCCGCGACGAGAGCAGCGGCACCGGCGATGTCACGCAGGTGCTCCCGGCGGCGATGACCGCTCCGACGACTGCGGTCGACGACGTCGACAACGCGACTCGCCTGCGCACGGCCACGAAGCGCCGCGCGGCCAAGGGCGGCTGGCTCATCGCGATCGTCATCCTGCTGGCGCTGCTGGCGGCGGGTGCCGGCTGGTGGTTCGGCTCGGGCCCCGGTTCTCAGCTGCCGGTGCCGGATGTCGCGAACCGCAGCTTCGCCGAAGCCCAGCAGATCCTCGCGGAGCAGGGCTTCCAAGCCGTGCAGACGGATGTCTTCGACATCGAGGTGGCGCCCGGCGTCGTGGTCGGCACCGATCCGCCGGCGGGCTCGCGGCTCGACAAGGATTCCACCGTCGCGGTGCTGGTTTCGCAGGGCCCCCAGCCACAGGATGTGCAGGCGCTCGCCGGAGCCACGGCGAGCGATGCGCGCGGCATCCTGCTCGGCCTCAATCTCCTGGTGTCCGATCCGGATCAGGAGTTCTTCACGGATGCCGCGGAGGGGACGGTCGTCGGCATCTCGGTCGCGCCGCGCGCGGGCGGGGACGCCGTGGACTGCACCCAGGGCTGCACGGCGCTCGAGGGCGACACCGCGACGATCTCGGTCTCGGTCGGACCCGTGCCGGACGTGAGTGGGATGAGCATCGAGTCGGCCGCCGCGACGCTCGGCGACCGCGGCCTCTCGGTCGCGGGCACGGTCGAGGAGTCCAGTGACGACTTCGATGCCGGGCAGGTCATCTACATCGCCGAGCGCGAAGGCGGCGGCAGCTGGCGTCCTGGAGAGTCGGTGACCCTGGTGGTCTCCAGCGGGCCGGAGCTGTTCCCAGTGCCGAACATCGTCGGGCTGACCCGCGATCAGGCCAAGGCGGCACTGACCACCGCCGGCTTCGAGTTCGAGTACGCGACGCTGTGGGATGCCGTGCTCGACGAGATCACCGAGGTCGAGTCGCAGGTGCCCGCCGCCGGCACCGAGCATCCCAAGGGGACTGTCGTCTCGTTCCGCATCAACGGCGCGTTCTAGCACCGCTCGTGCATGCCCAGCCGGGGCAGCGCGTCGCGCGGCTCAGCGCTTGTCGAGCTCCTCGGCCACCAGGAACGCGAGCTCGAGGCTCTGCATGTGGTTCAGGCGCGGGTCGCACAGCGACTCGTAGCGCGTCGCGAGGGTCGCCTCGTCGATCATCTCCGAGCCGCCGAGGCACTCGGTGACATCGTCCCCGGTGAGCTCGACGTGGATGCCGCCCGGGTGGGTTCCGACGGCGCGATGGGCGTCGAAGAATCCGCGCACCTCGTCGACGACATCGTCGAAGCGACGGGTCTTGTATCCGGTGGGCGTGGTGATGCCGTTGCCGTGCATCGGGTCGGTCACCCACAGCGGGGTCGCACCCGAGTCGCGCACGGCCTCCAGCAGCGGCGGCAGCGCGTCGCGGATCTTGCCGGCGCCCATGCGGGTGATGAACGTGAGCCGGCCGGGCTCGCGCTCGGGGTCGAGCTTGTCGATGAGCTGCAGTGCCATCTCGGGCGTGGTCGAGGGCCCGAGCTTCACGCCGATCGGGTTGCGGATCTTCGAGAAGTAGTCGACGTGCGCGCCATCGAGGTCGCGGGTGCGCTCGCCGATCCAGAGGAAGTGCGCCGACGTGTTGTAGGGCGTGCCGGTGCGCGAGTCGATGCGGGTCATCGGGCGCTCGTAGTCCATGAGCAGGCCCTCGTGGCCGGTGTAGAACTCGACCCGGCGCAGCTCGTCGAAGTTCGCGCCGGCGGCCTCCATGAACTTGATGGCGCGGTCGATCTCGTGTGCGAGGCCCTCGTACCGCTGGTTGGCGGGGTTCTCGGCGAAGCCCTTGTTCCAGCTGTGCACCTCGCGCAGATCGGCGAAGCCACCCTGAGTGAACGCGCGGATGAGGTTCAGGGTCGAGGCGGCCGTGTGGTAGCCCTTCAGCAGCCGGGCCGGGTCGGCGCGGCGCGAGCCCTCGGTGAAGTCGAAGCCGTTGACGATGTCGCCTCGGTACGCGGGCAGCGTCACGTCGCCGCGGGTCTCGGTGTCGCTCGAACGCGGCTTGGCGAACTGCCCCGCCATGCGCCCCATCTTCACGATCGGCATGGACGCGCCGTACGTCAGCACGACCGCCATCTGCAGCACCGTCTTGATGCGGTTGCGGATCTGCTCGGCCGTCGCCCCCGCGAAGGTCTCGGCGCAGTCTCCGCCCTGGAGGAGGAAGGCACGACCGGATGCCGCCCGAGCGAGCTGGTCGCGGAGGTGGTCGACCTCGCCCGCGAACACGAGAGGGGGCAGGGTCGCGATCTCGGCGGAGACCGCTGCGACAGCATCCGCGTCATACCAGACGGGCTGCTGCTTGATGGGCAGGGTCCGCCAGTGGTCGAGTGCGTCAAGCTGCTGGAGCATCCGCTCAGTCTATCCGCGCGCGGATGCGCCCCGGGCTCGGTGACGGCGGCTGCTGCGGAGACGCCCGACGCGAGCGCGCAGCGTGTGCGCGGCGTGCACAACTCCGCCAATCCGGCCAAGGCGCCCGCGCTGTCCGGCGGAATTCCGCGAGGACGCTCCGCCCTGGCTGCGGAATTGGAGGAGTTGTGCACGCCGCATCGGTGGCACACGACGGACGGCGCGACGCGAGGCCGCGATCGTGCTCGCGCCGCACGGCCTTATGCCGCGTGCTCCGGTCGCGCCGCGCCGCCGCTGCGTACCGCTCAGCGCGCGGGTGGTGCCGGCGCGCGGTCCTTGACCGTGGACGCGTAGACGTCGTCGTAGGTCTGCTCCCCGAGCCGCTGCAGCGCGACCATGATCTCGTCGGTGACCGAGCGGAGAATGTACCGGTCGCCCTCCATCCCCGAGAAGCGCGAAAAGTCCAGCGGCTCGCCGATGACCATGCCCACTCGCCCGACGCGCGGAATCCGATGTCCGATCGGCATCACGGTGTCGGTGTCGACCATCACGACGGGGATCACGGGCACGTGGGCCTCCAGTGCCATGCGCGCGAGACCCGTGCGGCCGCGGTAGAGCCTGCCGTCGGGACTGCGAGTGCCCTCGGGGTAGATCCCGAGCAGGTCACCGCGGCCGAGCACCTGCAGTCCGGTGTTGAGCGAGGCCTCGGACGCCTTGCCGCCGGTGCGGTCGATCGGAATCTGGCCGGTCCCCTTCATGAACATTCGAGTGGCCCAGCCCTTGATGCCTTTGCCGGTGAAGTAGTCGCTCTTGGCGAGGAACGCCATCGGCCGGTCGATCATGAGCGGCAAGAACACGGAGTCGATGAACGAAAGGTGGTTGCTGGCGAGGATCGCGGCCCCTTCCGCCGGCACATTTCGGCGGCCCACGATCCACGGCCGGAAGATCGCCTTCAGGAGCGGTCCGATCACGATGTACTTCATCAGCCAGTAGAACATCGCTACGCGCTCCCTGCCGCCGTGCTCTCGGACGCAGAGCCGACGGTCGCGAGATCCGCCGCGCCGATGAGACCCGCGTCGTTGCCGAGCTCGGCGATCGCGAACTCCGCGATCGGACGGTCGCCGTAACCCGGCAGGGACGTCTCGTAGGCGATCCGAACCGGTCCGAGCAGGTCGTCGCCGAGCTGGGCGACCCCGCCGCCGATGACGAACAGCTCGGGATCGAGCACCGCCTGGAAGCCGCCGCATGCTTCGCCCAGCGCGGTGGCGACGCGGCGCAGCGCTTCGACGGCACCGGCATCTCCCGCCAGGACCAGCCGCGAGATGGCAGGACCGCCGAGGGTGCCCTTCTCCGCGCGGAGCGCCGCCAGCGCGTCGCCGATCCCGCCGGCATCCGCGATCGCGTTCGCCTCGCGCTGCAGGGCGCGACCGGAGGCGTACTGCTCGAGGCAGCCGTGCTGACCGCAGCCGCACGGGAGGCCGTCGCGGATGAAGCGGATGTGCCCGAGCTCACCGGCGATCCCGTGCCCGCCGCGGTAGAGGGCGCCGCTGGCGATCACCGCGCCGCCGACTCCGGTGCCCATCGTGAGCATGACCATGTCGTCGACGTCACGGCCGGCGCCGAAGCGGAACTCCGCCCAGCCGGCCGCGTTCGCATCGTTCTCGATCGTGACGGGCACGTCGATCCGCGCCTCGAGGATCGCCTTCAGCGGCTCGTCGCGCCACGCGATGTTGGGTGCATGGATGACGCTGGCGCGTTCGCGATCGATGAATCCGGCGGCGGCCACCCCGACCGCGGCGATGTCGTGGGAGGCGCCGAAGTGACGGGCCATGTCGACGACGGCATTCGCGAGCGCCCTCGTGTCGACGGGTGTGTCGACGCGAAGCTTCTCGACGATGCGTCCGTCGGCATCGACGACTCCTCCGGCGATCTTGGTTCCACCGATGTCGATCCCGACGTTGAGCACTGCACTCCCTTTCCGGCCGGCGCAGCGGCGGCGGCGCCTTGCAGTCTAGTGGCGCGCGTCAGCGGGCCGGGGGTTTGGGGTGGAACCCCATTGAGCACCGCGCGTCAGCGGGCCGGGGGTTTGGGGTGGAACCCCATTGAGCACCGCGCGTCAGCGGGCCGGGGGTTTGGGGTGGACCCCATGCCGCGCGTCAGCGGGCCGGGTTGGTGAACCCGTAGGCCTCACGAGTGTCCACAGACCCAGGGTGGCGAAGGCGCACCTCGGATAGACTCGGAGCGGGATCAACCCGAGAACGCAACCGGTACCGAAGGAGTTGCCGTGGTTCAATTTGAAGTCCCTGCGATCGTCCCCGCTGACCCGCAGGCTAACGTCACCGACCTTCTGGTCGACCGAGTGAAGGCGACGCCCCAGCTGGCGCTGTTCGCCGTCCCGGACGGCGATGGATGGCGAGACATCACCGCGGCCGAATTCCACAGCCAGGTCATCAACCTCGCGAAGGGCCTCGTCGCCGCGGGCATCGAGCCAGGCGACAAGGTCGGGTTCATCGCCCGCACGACATACGACTGGACCCTCGTCGATTTCGCCCTGTTCTTCGCGGGCGCGGTCATGGTTCCGATCTATGAGACGAGCTCCCCCGCGCAGATCGCGTGGAACCTGACCGACTCGGGTGCGATCGCCTGCATCACGGAGTCTGCGGATCACTCTGCCCGGCTCGACGAGGTGCGCGCCGAAGTGCCGCTCGTGCGCTCCGTCTGGGAGATGCACCGCGGCGATCTGGACCGACTCGTCGAACAGGGCAAGTCCGTCACCGACGACGAGATCGAGCGCCGCCGCAACATCGCCACCGGCGCCGACATCGCGACGCTCATCTACACCTCGGGTTCGACCGGGCGCCCGAAGGGCTGCGTGCTCACGCACAGCAACTTCGTCGAGCTGATCCGCAATTCGTCCAAGGCGCTGAAGGAGGTCGTCGAGACGCCGGGCGCATCGACATTGCTGTTCATCACGACCGCGCACATCTTCGCGCGCTTCATCTCGATCCTCGACATCCACGCGGGCGTGAAGACGGGCCACCAACCCGACACGAAGCAGCTTCTTCCGGCACTCGGCTCGTTCAAGCCGACGTTCCTGCTGGCCGTGCCGCGCGTGTTCGAGAAGGTGTACAACTCCTCCGAGCAGAAGGCCGAGGCCGGGGGCAAGGGCAAGATCTTCCGCGCCGCCGCGCACACCGCGATCGATCACTCCAAGCTGCTGCAGGACGGCAAGAAGATCCCGCTCGGCATGAAGATCAAGTTCGCCCTCTTCGACCGACTCGTCTACAGCAAGCTGCGGGCAGCGATGGGCGGCAACGTGGTCTACGCGGTGTCGGGCTCGGCTCCGCTCGGGCCGCGTCTGGGTCACTTCTTCCACAGCCTCGGCATCACGATTCTCGAGGGCTACGGCCTGACCGAGACCACTGCGCCGGCAACGGTGAACCTCGCGACGAAGTCCAAGATCGGCACCGTGGGGCCTGCTCTTCCCGGAGTCGGCGTGCGCATCGCCGACGACGGCGAGATCCAGGTGCGCGGCGTCAACGTGTTCAAGGAGTACTGGCGCAACCCCGAGGCGACGGCCGCCACGTTCGACGGCGACTGGTTCAAGACCGGCGACATCGGTGCGTTCGACTCTGAGGGCTTCCTGACGATCACCGGCCGCAAGAAGGAGATCATCGTGACGGCGGGCGGCAAGAACGTCGCTCCCGCTGCGCTCGAAGACCCGATCCGCGCCAACCCGATCGTCGGGCAGGTCGTGGTCGTAGGCGACCAGAAGCCGTTCATCTCGGCCCTGGTCACACTCGACAGCGAGATGCTCCCGACCTGGCTGGGCAACAACGATCTGCCAAAGGACATGTCGTTGGCGGATGCCGCGAACAACGCCGCCGTGCGCGCTGAGGTTCAGCGGGCGATCGACGGCGCGAACGCGAACGTGTCTCGCGCCGAGTCGATCCGCAAGTTCACGATCCTCACGACCGAGTGGAGTGAGGCGAGCGGCCACCTGACGCCCAAGATGAGCATCAAGCGCAACGTCATCATGGACGACTACGCCGACGAGATCACCGAGCTCTACAGCGTGCCGGTGAACACGTCGAACGTCGCACTGAGCTGACCCGAGGCGGGTGAAGCCTCGGGCGACGAGCGACCGCGAGCAAACGCCTTGGTCGCTGAGCGAGCCGGAGGCGAGACGAAGCGCGGTGGGAGCGACGCTTCGTCTCCTCGCTTCGCTCGTCGCTCAGCGTTGACATGAGCCGCATCAACGCACCCTGCGGGTGCATTTATCCGGCTCATGTCAAAACCACTCGCTCTCGCGGATCTCGCGCATCGCGATGCGACGGGTCTCCGACGGCAGCCGGTCGAGGTAGAGCTTGCCGTCCAGATGGTCGGTCTCGTGCTGCAGCGCCTGTGCGAGCAGGCCCTCACCCTCGAGCACGATCTCATTGCCGTCCAGGTCGATGCCGGTGACGGTCGCACGCGGATGCCGCAGGGCGTCGTGCCACAGACCCGGCACCGACAGGCATCCCTCGCCGACCAGTTCCGGCTCGCCGGCGACCTCGACCAGGACCGGGTTGATGACGTAGCCGATGTCACCGTCGATGTTGTAGCTGAACGCGCGCAGCGCCACGCCGATCTGAGGCGCAGCCAGGCCCGCGCGGCCGGGCAGCTCGACGGTGTCGATGAGATCCTTCACGAGCGCCCGGACGCCGTCGTCGATCTCCTCGATCGGGGCGCTCGCGGCTCGCAGAACCGGGTCGCCGAAGACGCGGATGGGTCGAACGGTCACGGCTACGCGACCGGCGTGAGGGAGCGAAGCCCCTCGACGACCGCGGCAGCGAGGTCGCGTGCCGCAAGACGGGTGGCGGGCTGGAGGTCGCGGAACGAGATCGCGCTGCCCGCAGCGATGTGCGGGTCGTAGGGCATGCGCACCACAGCGCGCACGCGCGTGCGGAAATGTCCCTCGAGCTCGTCGAGGCGCACGAGGGGGGAGCCGGGCCGCGCATTGTTCAGCACGACGATGGCTTTTCGCACCTGTTCCGAGTAGCCGTTCGTCTCGAGCCAGGTGAGCGTCTCGGAGGCGAGGCGCGCTTCGTCGACGCTGAGGCCGGCGACGACGACGAGCTGATCGGCGAGGTCGAGCGTGGCCCCCATCACCGAGTGGACGATGCCGGTACCGGTGTCGGTGAGCACGATCGAGTAGTAATGGGCCGCGAGGCTCGCGACATCGTGGTAGTCGCGGTCGTTCAGCGCCTCGGACACGCGCGGATCGGTGTCGGAGGCCAGCACATCCAGACGGGTCTCGTCGCGCGCGACGATGTTCGAGATGTCGTTGTAGCCCCTCACCTCGGAGCGCACCTTCACCAGATCGCGGACCGTCTTGCCGCTCGAGCGCGAGATGCGCTCGGCGAGAGTACCGCGATCGGGGTTCGCGTCGACAGCGATGATGCGGTCGTCCCGGGCTTCGGCCAGTGCCATGCCGAGCAGTGTCGTGACGGTCGTCTTGCCGACTCCGCCCTTGCGCGAGAGCACCGGAACGAATCGCGCATTGCCGGTGAGTGGGGCCGCGATCCGCCGATCCAGCTCCTTGCGTGCCCTGGCACGCTTGCCGTCGCCCAGATTGACGCGGTGCGCCGTGATCGAGTAGACGAACTGCTGCCAGGCTCCCTCGGGCTCCGGACGCACGATCTGGTGCGGGTCGAGCAGACGGTCGGCGGTGAGCAGGTCGGCGGTCTCGCGGCCGCCCTCGAACTCACCCAGTCGCTTGGAGGTCATGCTGACATCCGCGCGCGGGATGACGCGCTCGACGGCGTGCCCGCCCTCGTGGCGCTCCGGCGCCTCGCCGCGCTGAACCTCGCGGCGCCGGGTCGGGACGGATCCGGTCGTGGTCACCGACCCGGTGGTCGGAACCGAGCCGGCGGTCGGAACCGAGCCGGTGGTCGGAACCGAGGCGGTGGTCGCCGCGGCGCCCGTGGTCGGGAAAGCGCCCGTCGTCGGCACGCCGGCCGGCGTCGGCGCTCGCGGCTGGCGTCGGCGCTGCGGCTGGCGTCGGCACTGCGGCTGGCGTCGGCACTGCGGCTGCCGCAGGTGCGGTCGTCCCGGCAGCGGCGGTCGGCACCGCGCTGTCGAAGACGGGAGCGGCACCGGTCTAGCCGCCGGCTCGGAGTGCTCGATGGCGGCATCGACACCGGCCGCAGCCGCCGGCTCGGGGCGCCCGATCGGGGCTTCTTCGACCGCGACATGCCCGATGGCGGCATCCTCGTCCTCGAGCGAAGCGTCTTCGACCGCGGCATCCTCGACAGCGGCATCCTCGACAGCGGCATCCTCGACAGCGGCATCCTCGATGACCGCGTCCTCGATGACGGCGGCATCCTCGATGTCGTATTCCGAATAGACGCTCGCCACCTCGGGCAGCTCTTCGAGCTCACCGGTCTGCGCGTGCTCCGGGTCGTACTCCTCGGCGTCCGCAGCGAACTCGGGCGCGATCGATCGCGACCTCGTCGTCCACGACGTCGTCATCGATGAATTCGTCCTCGGAGTCCGAGGGGATCTCGACGCTCACCTGCTCGGTCTGGCCGCCGAGGATGCCGATGCCGGACGTGTCGAGGCTTCCGGACTCGGACAGCACCCCATGCTGCTCGTGCTCGGCATCATCGGGGTGCGTCTGGTCGGTACGATCGGGCGTCACGGCGGTATCTCCAAAGACTGAAAAGCGTGCGCGGGGGATGCCGCACCCTCCAGGCTAATGCGCGGGACGTATGACGACCAAAAGGTCACCGGCCTCCACCTGCTGGGTCTCGCCGATCGCAAGCCGGTCGACGACGCCGTCGACGGGTGCGGTGATCGCCGCTTCCATCTTCATCGCCTCGATGGACGCGACCGGCTGACCGGCCGTCACGGTGTCGCCGACCGATGCCTTGAGCGTCACCACGCCCGAGAACGGAGCAGCCACCTGACCCGGCTTGGTGGTGTCCGCCTTCTCCACCTGGCGGGTCTCGACTTTGATGCTGCGGTCGCGCACGTACACGGGTCGCAGCTGACCGTTGAGGGTGGTCATGACGGTGCGCATGCCCTTCGCATCCGCTTCACCGATCGCCTCGAGTCCCACATAGAGCTGCACGCCAGGATCGATCTCGGCGACATGCTCTTCACCGGGCTTCAGTCCGTACAGGTAGTCGGGCGTGCCGAGGCTCGACAGGTCGCCGTACGCCTCACGATTGGCCTCGAACTCCTTCGCGGGGCCGGGGAAGAGCAGGCGGTTCAGCGTCCGGCGCCGCGTGGCGGCGTCGCCCGCCAATCCGTCGCGCTCCTGATCGGTCAATGGCGGAATCTCGATCGAGATTTGCCGGCCCGCCAGCACTTTGGTGCGGAACGGCTCCGGCCAGCCGCCCGGAAGGTCGCCCAGCTCGCCCGCCATGAAGCCGACCACCGAATCGGGGATGTCGTAGTTCTGCGGGTTCTCGGCGAAGTCGGCCGGGTCGGCTTTGGCGGCAACGAGAGCCAGGGCGAGGTCGCCGACCACCTTCGAGGACGGGGTCACCTTCGGGATGCGCCCGAGGATGCGGTCGGCCGCGGCGTACATGTCCTCGATGAGCTCGAAGTCGTCTGCCATCCCCAGCGCGATCGCCTGCTGGCGGAGGTTCGACAGCTGTCCGCCCGGGATCTCGTGGTGGTAGACCCGTCCCGTCGGGCCTGGAAGTCCCGACTCGAACGGGCTGTAGAGGTGCCTCACGCCCTCCCAGTACGGCTCGAGGTCGCTCACGGCGGCGAGGCTGATGCCGGTGTCGCGCTCGGTGTGAGCGAGGGCGGCCACGAGCGCGGACAGCGACGGCTGGCTGGTGGTCCCCGACAGCGGGGCGGCCGCGGCATCCACCGCGTCGACGCCCGCGGCGCTCGCGGCGAGGAGGGTGGCGAGCTGTCCGCCGGCGGTGTCGTGCGTGTGCAGGTGCACCGGCAGGTCGAAGCGCTCGCGCAGCGCGGTGACGAGCTTCGCGGCAGCCGCCGGCCGGAGCAGGCCCGCCATGTCCTTGATCGCGAGGATGTGCGCTCCCGACCCGACGATCTGGTCGGCCAGACGCAGATAGTAATCGAGTGTGTAGAGCTGCTCGGCCGGGTCCAGCAGATCGGCCGTGTAGCAGACAGCGACCTCCGCGACAGCCGTACCCGTCTCGAGCACCGCGTCGATCGCGGGGCGCATCTGGTCGACGTCGTTGAGAGCGTCGAAGATGCGGAAGATGTCGACGCCCGTCGACGCGGCTTCGCGCACGAACGCGTTTGCGACCTCGACCGGCCGCGGCGTGTATCCGACGGTGTTGCGGCCGCGCAGCAGCATCTGGATCGGGATGTTCGGGATCGCCTCGCGTACCGCGGCCAGGCGCTCCCACGGATCTTCGGCGAGGAAGCGGAGCGCGACGTCGTAGGTCGCCCCGCCCCACGCCTCGACCGACAGCAGCTCGGGTGTCATGCGCGCCACATGCGGGCCGACCCGCACGAGGTCGCGTGTGCGCACGCGCGTCGCGAGCAGCGATTGGTGCGCGTCGCGATACGTCGTCTCGGTGACCGCGAGCGGCACCTGCTCGCGCAGCGCGCGGGCGAACCCGGCCGGGCCCAGTTCGCGGAGGCGAGCGAGCGCTCCGGCCGGCGGAGGTGCCGACAGGTCGATGGCCGGGAGCTTGCTGCCCGGCGAGATCGACAGCGGCTTCTCGCCATAGGGTCTGTTGACCGTCACGTCGGCGAGCCAGTTGATCAGCTTGGTGGCGCGGTCGCGCGAGGGGTGGCTCGTCAGCAGGCGCGGACGCTCTTCGATGAATGCCGTGCTGAGATCGCCCTCGACGAACGCGGGGTCATCGAGCACGGCGCGCAGGAAGGGGATGTTCGTCGCCACGCCGCGGATGCGGAACTCGGCGAGGGCACGCTTGGCACGAGCGACGGCGGCGGGGAAGTCGCGCCCGCGGCAGGTGAGCTTCGCGAGCATCGAGTCGAAGTGCGGGCTGATCTGCGAGCCCGCAGCGGTCGTGCCGCCGTCGAGCCGGATCCCAGCGCCACCCGGCGAACGGTACGTCGTGATGCGACCGGTGTCGGGGCGGAAGCCCTGCGACGGGTCCTCCGTGGTGATGCGGCACTGCAGGGCGGCCCCCCGCAGCACGATGCTGCCCTGGTCGAGTCCGAGGTCGTCCAGCGTCTCACCGGCGGCGATCCGGATCTGCGATTGCACGAGATCGACGTCGGTCACCTCCTCGGTGACCGTGTGCTCGACCTGGATGCGGGGGTTCATCTCGATGAACACGTGCTCGCCGGCCCGCTCCCCCGCCGTGTCGACGAGGAACTCGACGGTTCCGGCGTTGACGTACCCGATCGACTCTGCGAACGCGACCGCGTCGCGATGGATGCGCTTGCGGAGTTCGTCGTCGAGGTTCGGCGCCGGCGCGATCTCGATGACCTTCTGGTGTCGCCGCTGCACGGAGCAGTCGCGCTCGAAAAGGTGAACGGTGTGGCCGGTCGCATCCGCGAGGATCTGCACCTCGATGTGGCGCGGACGCACGACGGCCTGCTCGAGGAACACGCGCGGGTCTCCGAACGCGGCGCCGGCCTCGCGCATCGCCTCGGCGATCGCCGGCGGAAGTGCTTCGGCGCTCTCGACACGCCGCATCCCGCGCCCGCCGCCGCCGGCGACGGCCTTGACGAAGATCGGGAATCCGATGTCGGCCGCTTGCGCGACGAGCGCGTCGACGTCCTCCGACGCCTCGGTCGACCGCAGGACGGGCACCCCCGCCGCGATCGCGTGGTGCTTGGCGGTGACCTTGTTGCCCGCCATCTCGAGGGCCGTCGAGGGCGGTCCGATGAAGGTGATGCCGTTCTCGGCCGCACGGGCTGCCAGCTCCGGATTCTCGGACAGGAATCCGTATCCCGGGTAGATGGCATCCGCGCCGGATTCGAGCGCCACCCGGATGATCTCGCCGACATCGAGGTACGCGCGCACGGGGTGACCCTGCTCGCCGATCACGTACGACTCGTCGGCCTTCTGCCGGTGGAGAGAGCCTCGGTCTTCGTAGGGGAAGACCGCGACCGTGCGGGCCCCGAGTTCGTATGCGGCTCGGAACGCCCGGATGGCGATCTCTCCGCGGTTGGCGACCAGGATCTTTCGGAACATTCACACCTCGCTGGGCTGCCGTGGGAAGGGCTGAGTGTGCTCTCAGCCTAGGGGACGGTAACGTAGTCGCTTGTGCACGTACTCTCCGTCAGCTCGCTCAAGGGCGGGGTCGGCAAGACAACCGTGACTCTAGGACTCGCCTCCGCGGCTTTTGCGCGGGGAGTTCGGACTCTCGTGGTAGATCTCGACCCGCAGTCCGACGTCTCCACCGGTATGGATATCCAGGTCGCCGGTCGGCTCAACGTCGCCGACGTCCTCGCCAACCCCAAGGAGAAGGTGGTCCGCCAGGCGATCACTTCGAGCGGCTGGGCGAAGGTGCACCCGGGCACGATCGACGTGATGATCGGCAGCCCGTCCGCGATCAACTTCGACGGCCCGCACCCGAGCGTGCGCGACGTGTGGAAGATGGAAGAGGCGCTCGCGACGATCGAGGGCGACTACGACCTCGTCCTCATCGACTGCGCCCCGTCGCTGAACGCCCTGACGCGCACCGCGTGGGCGGCATCCGACCGCGTCATCGTGGTCACCGAGCCCGGCCTGTTCTCCGTCGCCGCCGCCGACCGCGCGCTTCGCGCGATCGAGGAGATCCGCCGCGGCCTCTCCCCTCGCCTCCAGCCGCTCGGCATCGTCGTGAACCGCGTGCGACCGCAGTCGATCGAGCACCAGTTCCGCATCAAGGAGCTGCGTGACATGTTCGGTCCGCTCGTCCTGTCGCCCCAGCTGCCCGAGCGCACGTCGCTGCAGCAGGCGCAGGGCGCGGCGAAGCCGCTCCACATCTGGCCGGGAGACTCGGCTCAGGAGCTGGCCGCCGATTTCGACGCGCTGCTGGACCGCGTCATGCGCACCGGTCGCATCGCGACCGCCGGCGCCGTCTGACCCGCAGCTACGCGGTGCGCGCGGCCCGGCGAGCCGACAGCTCGTCCATGGCCTCGGGCGCCTGCGCTTCGAAGTCGACGAGCGTCGACTCGACCTCGTGCAGCACCTTGCCGACGGCGATGCCGAAGACGCCCTGACCGCGGCTGACCAGGTCGATGACCTCGTCGTTCGACGTGCACAGGTACACCGATGCGCCGTCGCTCATGAGCGTCGTCCCGGCGAGATCGCGGATGCCGGAGGCGCGCAGCTGCTCGACGGCGGTTCGGATCTGCTGCAGCGAGATGCCGGTGTCCAGCAGCCGCTTGACGAGCTTGAGCACGAGGATGTCGCGGAAGCCGTAGAGCCGCTGCGACCCTGACCCGGATGCACCGCGAACGGTGGGTTCGACGAGCTCGGTGCGGGCCCAGTAGTCGAGCTGGCGGTAGGTGATCCCGGCCGCGCGGGCCGCGACAGCGCCGCGGTAGCCGACTTCGTCGTCCATCTCGGGCAGTCCGTCCGTGAAGAGGAGGTCGGCGACGAACTTCGGTTCGTCCGCGTCGTGAGCGTTCATACGCTTCCTCCTTGATGGTCGGACATGTCAACGCTAGATGAGGCCTGGCCGCCGGGCAACGACATCCGCCTCAGCGGCTCGGCGTGTCGCGATCGAGAGGCGGAGTCCGCGGTCAGGACAGCATGCGGTCGAGGGCTGCGCGAGCGAAGATCGCGCGCACCTCGTCGAGTCTCTTCGCCAGCTCCGGGGCGAGTTCGCTGGCACGGGCGCGGGACGAGGCATCCGTGCGTCGCAGCAGGGGCGACAGGGCCGATTCGACCAGGGCGACGTCGCGCTCGGCGCTCTGGCGGAGCGTGCGGACGTGGCGCGGCTCGATGCCGTGACGGTCGAGGGCGACCAGCGCCCGCAGGATCGCGACCGCCTGGTCGGTGTACCCGTCCGCGCCCGTGATCACTCCGGTGCTGATCGCATCGTTGAGCAGCTGCGGCGCGGCGCCGGCGGCAGCGAGCAGCTCCTCGCGGCGATATCGGCGCGGAGCGGGCACGATCGACGGCGGAACGGTGGTCGGCGGCGCCGGATCGCGCCCGGCATCGACATCGGCGAGGTACTCGCGGATGACGACGAGCGGCAGATAATGGTCGCGCTGCAGGGTGAGTGCCAGGCGCAGTCGCTCCAGGTCGTCCTGCGAGAACTTGCGATATCCCGAGTCGGTCCGCGTAGGGGTGACGATGCCCTGCACCTCGAGGAATCTGAGTTTGCTGGAGGTCAGGTTCGGAA
The DNA here is from genome assembly GCA_963713325.1 of uncultured Actinomycetota bacterium. Taxonomy (GTDB): domain Bacteria; phylum Actinomycetota; class Actinomycetes; order Actinomycetales; family Microbacteriaceae; genus Microbacterium. Next base: position 86,805 of record CAVQLL010000009.1, on the reverse strand, counting down.
ACTCGGGATTCAGGCGCGCGAGGACCTGGCCAATGCTGAGGAGCCCCGCGGACGATGAACGTTCGCGGGCTGAGGACGGCGGCATCAGCCGCCCGTCGCCTGCGTCAGATCAGCCGGTGAGACGAAGAAATTGAGTCGGAACTTGCCGACGCGCACTTCTGAGCCGTTGGTGAGGACGGCTCGATCCACTCGCTCGCCGTTGACGTAGGTGCCGTTCAGCGAACGCTGGTCGACGAGCTCGAACGAGGTCTCGGTGCGGGTGATCTCAGCGTGGCGGCGCGAGACCGTGACGTCGTCGAAGAAGATGTCGGCTTCGGGATGCCGGCCCACGGTGGTCACGTCGGTGTCGAGCAGGTAGCGTGCACCGGCGGTCGGACCGGAGCGCACGATGAACAGTGCGGCACCGGTGGGCAGCGCCTCGATCGCGTCGAGTTCGGCGTCGCTCAGGTCACTGCCGAACGGCACGAACGACAGGTCGGAATCGTGCCCGAACGTCTGCGTCGTGTCGGTGGTGCCCCGCGAGTCACCCGCGTCGGTGCCCGCTCCGGATGCCCGGCGGATCTCGTCCGGCTCGGGTCGGCGGTTGTCCTCCACGGTGTTCCTCCTCTGAATCCCAGCGTATCCGATCGGCCGCATCCCGAAAGGGTCGGTTCGCGGTCGAACGCGGCGTTCCGCATTGTTTCGTCGTGTGTCACCCGAGGTGACTGCCGAAGACGTGGCACCTAGCCTGGCGGGTAACCGAACCTACTGACTAGGAGACTCTCGTGTCGACCCCGCACCGCCACCTTCCGCCCCTCCAGGTGCGTGAGCGTGCTGCGTGCATGTGCGTCCACGGTGAGTCGTGCTCCTCGTTCGCGCCGGGTCATGCTCTCCACCTGATCCAGGCACGGCTGGCGTCCGCGACGCCGTCGGACTGGGTCGACGCGATCGTCGAGTCCGTGGATGCCGCGAACGGCGTAGTCATCGTCCGAACCGTCGCCGACGGCGAGCAGGTCGAACTGTGGAGCGGGTCCGGCGCAGCACAGGAAGCCGCGCCGGGGACTCCGGTCGCACTCCACGGCCGATACAACGTGTTCGCCGTGGGTTCCCTGCGCTTCAACGTCCTTCAGGGCTAGATCCGCGCAGGTGTGGTGTTCGTCGGTGGCCGTCAGGCCATCTTCATCATGGCGTCCTTGAGCGCCATGCAGGCGTCCATGCAGGCCTTGCAGGACTGAGCGCACATCTTGCAGACCTCGCTCATGTCGGCGTGCTCCATGCACTTGTCCATGCACATCTCGCACATCGCCATGCACGCGTCCAGCATCGACATCATGACGGCGGGCGTCGTGCCCTGCATCCGAAGCATGGTGCGCATCATCGTGTTGCACATGTCCGCGCAGTTCATGCACGCCGGCGCGCAGTCCATCATCTGAGTCGAACACACCGTACATGCCTGCTCGCAAGCCGAGCAGGCGTCCATACAGGCCTGCATGAGCGACATGTCCATGGTGCTCATACCGGCCATCGACATGTCCTTGGACATCATGTCCATCATCATCGAGTCCACGTCACACTCCTTTCTTCTCCTTTGAGGGCGACGGCCGTCGCCTTCTCGGAACGCTACTCTTCGAGGCGCTCCGCGTCACCGGGTCCTGTGCGCGCTCAGCTGGATTTCACATGCCCGTCATACGCGCCGATCGCGCAGAATCGCCGCCGCCGCTGTGCGATCTTCGGCGCCGACCTTCAGCAAGATGATCGACACGTAATTCGCGACCGTCTTGACCGACAGGTGCAGCCGTTCGGCGATCACCGGATTGGACAGGCCGCGGCTGAGCAGGTCGGCGATCGCACTCTCTCGTGGCGTCAGGCCGCTGATGGTGGGCGACGCACTCGGGGTGACCGCGCCGAACCCCGGGCGCGGAACCCCCGCACCGATCCACAACGCGCCGCCCGCCGTTGCACGGACGGCGGCGACGATCTCGTCGGGCGGAGCCTGCTTGACGACGTATCCCGAAGCGCCCGCCTCGAGCGCGGTACGCACCGACTGCTCGTCGTCGTAGAGCGTTATGACGATGACCCGGATGCCGGGATCCGCGGCGACGATTCGCTCGGTCGCCTCGATCCCGCCGAGCTCGGGCATGCCGAGATCCATCAGAACCACATCGGGAGACGTCTCCGCCACGACGGCGACTGCTTCGAGCCCATTCTCCGCTTCACCGACGACGTCGATGCCGTCCGCGCTCAGGAGGGCGACGAGTCCTTTTCGGAACACGGGATGATCATCGACGACGACGACCCGCATCAGACCGGGACCTCCGCAGTTCGCGGGTGCGGCTCCACGAACGGAAGTCGCACCGCGATGCTCGCCCCACCGTCCGGAGAGCTGCCGATGGTGGTTGAACCGCCGAGCTCGCGCACACGGTCGCGGATGGACGTCAGTCCGATTCCGGATCGAACCCTGGGCGGGATGCCGCGGCCGTCGTCGTCGATGCGAAGCCGCAGCTCCCCCGGCACTCGCTCGATCAGCACGGTGCACCGCGACGCGTGGGCGTGATGACGCACGTTCGCGACCGCTTCCTGCACGATCCGCAGCGCGGCGAGATCGACCGCCGCCGGCAGCGGGAGCAGCTCGTCGGGTGCGACGACGTCGACCCGAAGCCGGTCTGCGGCCGGGCCATGCACGCGGTCGCGGATCGCGGCGACGAGCCCGCGGTCGTCGAGGATCGGCGGGCGGAGCCCGTACGCGATCTCCCGCGTCTGCTCCACGGCATCCTGGATGTCGCTCGCGAGCTCCCGAGCTGTCTCCGCGAGAGCGGGATCGATGCCTGCGGCGCGCTTTGCCAGTGCGGCGGCGCTCAATCCCAGGCCGGACAGCGTCGGCGAGAGGTCATCGTGGAGATCGCGCCGCAGTCTTCGTCGCTCTTCTTCGCGGGCCAGCAGCAGTCGAGCGTGCGTCGCGGACAGATCGGCCAGTGCCCGCGCCCCATGCAGCGCAGGCGCCGAGTGAAGCGCGAGGCGCTCCACGAGAGCCCTGTCGTATGGCGTAAGACTCCGTTCACCCGGCCGCGGGTATACGACCAGCGTGGCCAGCACGTCGCCGTGGAACGAGATCGGAAACTCCTCGGCGACGGGTGCCGCGGCATCCGTCGCCTTCTCAGGTCCCACGCGTGCCGAGAACACCCCATCGCCATGCAGCTCGACGATCTCAGCGCGCACGGCGTCGGCCACCGCCTGAGCAACGATCTGCGACACCGCAAGCGGTTCGGGCAGGTCGTCGAGTCGCTCGGCAAGTCGCGCGGCGGCCGTGTCGGCATCGCCGCGTCCTCGGTAGACGAGGATCGTCGCAAGACGCCACGAGGCACCTGACACAGGATAGGCGGCGCCGGCCACGGCAGCGGCACCCCACCAGCCGGCCCCGACGATCGTTGCGCCGAGCGAGCCGGCCAGCACAGTCGTGAGCCCATAGACCAGCGCCAGCGGCAGCGCGGCGACGACCCCGGCCAGGAACCATCGAAAAACCGCATCCACGTTCCAGAGCCGTGGACGGATCAGCCCGACGGCAGGACCGACGAGGTAGGGGATCGCCGCGAGGTTCGCCCAGGCGACCGAGGCCGGCCCGTCCTCGGCGATCCGCCCCTCGCCTGTCAATGCGATGATGACGAACAGCACCACGCTCGAGGCGAGACCCAGGATCGCCCAGCGCACGGCCTCCCGCTCGGGGGCAGCGGATCGGCGGACGTACCGATAGAGCTGCGCGCCGAGAAGAGCGAGCATCGATGCGGCGGGGATCATCCACCACCAGGGTTGGTCGGTCAGCCCTGCCCCCAGCCGCTCCGCGATCACCAGGGCGATCCAGGCCATAACCAGAGCGAGGCTCCACCGGGGGACGAATCGCCCGTCGGGGTAGGTGGCCAGCAGAAGCGCAAGCAAGACGAAGCTGAACTGGCCGACCTGCGGGACACCCCACACTGCGGCGACAGCGGAGGTCACGATGAGCCCGGTCATGGCGACCTGCGGCAGCAGGATTCTCGAAGGCCGAGCGCGAACGATGCGTGCGACCAGCAACGCGACCAGCACAGCGCTGACAGCGAGCAGGATCACCTGCGCAGCTATGAGAAAGGACGTTTCGTCCATGGTGCTCCGATCATGACAGTCTGGGCTGCCGGCGACCAGGGCGCGCGGGGCGATCGCGCTGACGCCGATCGCCCCTGACGTCGGATGCTCAGTCTGCGCTCCGGGCCTTGACCAGGAACGCGATGCCGAGCACGAGCGTGGCGCCGATGCCGGCGATCCAACCCCACGGAGGCGCGAACGGCACGAACGATGCTGCGACCATGATCACCACCGCGAAGATGCAGACGATCGTGAGCGGCCAGCCGATGACTCCGGCGCGACGACCTGCCGTTGCGAGCATGACCAGCCACCCGATCATCCCGAACACGTACGGACCGATGAGACCGGTGAGGACCACCGCGTGCAGCTGGTAGAGACCCTGCTGGAGTTCCTCCTGGGGCGCCGCCTCGCCGAGGTGGAACCCGATCGAGGTGTAGAGCGCGAGCGACGATCCCGCGACGAAGAGCCACGCGATGCCGCTGAGCACACCGAGCAGGTGTCCGACCAGCGCAGCGGTCGATGGCCGGCCCGCGGAACTGGTCAGCTGCGCAGTCGCGGCCACGAGGAAGAGCATCGCGACGCCGATCGCACTGAACACGATCGCCTCGAGAACCCCGAGGAACGCGGTCGACTCTATGAACGCGAAGTCGCGTTCGTCCTCCGGCGCGCTCCGTGACAACACGCTCACGATGACGGGCTGAGCCGCCCATGCGACGAACGCTCCGACGCCCCCCAGCCCCGCGGTGCGGTAAAGCCGGCGCCGCCCCGCCGGCACGCTTGCGGATGCCGCAGCTGCGGCATCGGCATCGATTGATGTCATGATCGTGTCCTTTCGTTTCGCCCATCGGTAGCTCGCCCACCGGTGTCCATCGCACTGTCCCGCAGGGGTATCCCGGGATGGCAGGGAGCGCGTCTCACGAATCCGGCGCTCCGCGCGGGCGTAGCCTGGACAGGATGCCTACGAACACCGCTCCCCCACGCTCCTTCGCCCGCACCTTCGGCGCCGCGCTCGCCGGCGTCCTGCTCGCCGCCGGAGGATTGCTCATCGCGTCGCCCGCGTACGCGCACGACGAGCTCGTCTCGAGCGATCCCGCGGCCGATGCCACCGTCGACGCTCTTCCCGCGGAGCTGACCCTGACCTTCAGCGGCGAGCTGGTCACCGACCCCGGGGCGACCGAGCTCCAGGTGACGGATGCCGCGGGCACCGATCTCGCGGACGGCGACCCGGTGGTCGAGGGAGCGGTGGTGACCCAGGCGCTCGCGGGCGAGGCATCCGGTGCCGTCACCGTGCTGTGGAAGGTCGTCTCCGGCGACGGGCACCCGATCTCGGGTGAGCTCGCGTTCACAGTCACAGTTGTCTCGACTCCCACACCGACACCGACCGACACCGCCATCGTCCCGCCGGTGGAGACCCCGACCGAGGCGCCGACGCCGACGCCGATCGAGACGGCGGCGCCGGTGGATGCCGGCGCGGCCGCCGTCCCGTGGATCCTCCTCGCGGTCCTCGGAGTCGCCGTCCTCGGCGGGATCACCTACCTTCTCGTCTCGCGTGCGCGCCGCCAGAAAGCACTCGAGCACCCGCCCGTGGCAGGCCCTGAGGGCGGCCCGGGCGGCGCCCCGCCGACTGATTCCGCGGGCCCCGACAGCGCCTCTCCGACCGATTCCCCGCCCCGTGGCGACCGATAGGCTGGAAGTATGCCTCACTACGACGTCGCCATTCTCGGCGCCGGCCCCGGCGGTTATGTCGCGGCCGTCCGAGCAGCTCAGCTCGGTCTTTCCGTTGCGATCATCGAAGAGAAGTACTGGGGCGGTGTGTGCCTCAACGTGGGCTGCATCCCTTCCAAGGCACTGCTGAAGAACGCCGACCTCGCGCACACGTTCCACGACAAGGCCGACCTCTTCGGCATCTCGGGCGACGTGCACTTCGACTTCGGCGTTGCGTGGGATCGCAGCCGCAAGGTGTCCGACACGCACGTCAAGGGCATCCACTTCCTGATGAAGAAGAACAAGGTCACCGAGTACGACGGCCGCGGCACGTTCGTCGATGCGCACACCATCGACGTCGCGACGTCCGACGGATCGAGCGAGCGGGTGACGTTCGACAACGCGATCATCGCGACGGGCTCGCGGGTGCGCCTGCTTCCCGGCGTGCAGCTCAGCCAGAACATCGTGACCTACGAGGAGCAGATCCTCACTCGCGAGCTGCCCGAATCGATCGTCATCGTCGGCGCCGGCGCGATCGGCATGGAGTTCGGCTTCGTGCTGACGCACTACGGCGTCAAGGTCACCATCATCGAGTTCCTCGATCGCGCGCTGCCGAACGAGGACGCCGACGTCTCGAAGGAGATCACGCGCCAGTACAAGAAGTACGGCGTCGACATCCTCACCTCGACCAAGGTCGAGACCGTGACCGACCACGGTGACCACGTGACCGTCACGTACACCCCCAACGCGGGCGGCGAGTCGCAGTCGATCGATGCGAGCAAGGTCCTCATGTCGATCGGCTTCGCGCCGAACGTCGAGAACTTCGGCCTCGAGAAGACCGGCGTGAAGCTCACCGACCGCGGTGCGATCGAGATCGACGACTACATGCACACGTCGGTCCCGCACATCTACGCGATCGGGGACGTCACCGCGAAGCTGCAGCTCGCGCATGTCGCCGAGGCGCAGGGCGTCGTGGCCGCCGAGACGATCGGCAAGGCCGAGACGATGACACTCGGCGACTACCGCATGATGCCGCGGGCGACGTTCTGCTCCCCCCAGGTCGCGTCGTTCGGCCTCACCGAGCAGCAGGCGATCGACGAGGGCTACGACGTGAAGGTCGCCAAGTTCCCCTTCTCGGCCAACGGCAAGGCCAACGGCCTCGGCGAGCCGATCGGCTTCGTGAAGCTCATCGCCGACGGCGAGCACCTCGAGCTGCTCGGCGGGCACCTGATCGGCCCCGACGTGTCGGAGCTGCTGCCCGAGCTCACGCTCGCGCAGAAGTGGGACCTCACGGCTCTCGAGGCGGCGCGCAACGTGCACACGCACCCGACGCTGTCGGAGGCCGTGCAGGAGGCGTTCCACGGCCTCGCCGGCCACATGATCAACCTGTAGGCGCCGAGCCCCGGGAGACGAAGCGCGTCGGGGCTGAGGCCCTTCGTCTCGTCGCTCCGCTCCTCGCTCAGGGACCCGCGCGCAAGACCGGTCGCTGAGCGAGCGCAGCGAGACGAAGCGCGTTGTCCCCGGTCGCTGAGCGAGCGCAGCGAGACGAAGCGCGTTACCCGACGCCCCGACGCTGCCGCATACTCCACCCAGGCAACTCCGAGTACCTTCCTTCGATGAGGAGACGCTTCTTCGCGCGGGTCCAGCCCTGAATCCGCTTCTCCCATGCGAAGGCGTCGTCGACGCGAGCGAACTCGGAGTACCACGTGAGTTCGACGGGCAGCCGCTCGCGTGTGTACACGGCACCGCACCCCGCCTGGTGCTGCTCGACTCGCTGAACGAGATTCACGGTGCTGCCGGTGTAGAACGAGCCGTCGGCGCACGTGAGGATGTAGACGTACGGCATGGCCGGAACGATAGTCGCGGCTAGCGACACCCTTCGTCTCGTCGCTCCGCTCCTCGCTCAGGGACCCGCGCGCAGGACCGGCAACCCGGTCGCTGAGCGAGCGCAGCGAGACGAAGCGCCTCTGACCCCGGTCGCTGAGCGAGCGCAGCGAGACGAAGCGCCCCGCGCAGCAACCCTTCGTCTCGTCGCTCCGCTCCTCGCTCAGGGACCCGCCCGCAGGACCGGCAACCCGGTCGCTGAGCGAGCGCAGCGAGACGAAGCGCCTCTGACCCCGGTCGCTGAGCGAGCGCAGCGAGACGAAGCGCCCCGCGCAGCAACCCTTCGTCTCGTCGCTCCGCTCCTCGCTCAGGGACCCGCCCGCAGGACCACCACCCCGGCGCCGGCGTCAGTACCCGAGCGCGCGGGCGAGCTTCGAGTCGGATGCCGCAGCCCGGCCGCCCGCCGCACGGACGGCGGCCACCACCGCAGTGAAGAACGCACGCGGATCGGCGGCTGCGGCAGGCCCGAGCTCGACCTCCCACTCGCGCCAGGAGCGGACGACGTTCGGTGCGCAGGTCGGTCGCGGTGACGCGGTCGTCGACGAACTCGCCGACCAGCTCGCCGTCGGCGGCTCTCAGCGCGTAGGCGGTGCGCGAGTTGAGGATGCGGGCGATCGGCCGCAGCTCCCCCTCGGTCACCGTCGCGACCGAGGCGCGCACCGCATCCGGCACGTCCTCGTCCTCCGACGGGCCGAGCGGCCAGCCCAGTTCGACGCGACCGCCGCCTCTGCGCGGGCCCTTCAGATGCCAGCCGGCGTCGGGTCCGCCACTGCGGCGGCGCAGCGCATAGCCGGCTACGGCGAGGGCGAACTCGGCGGTGTCGTAGTAGCGCGCATCGAGATCACGGGGCTCGGCGGTGCCGACCGAGGCGACGCCGGGCAGCGCCGTCCAGTCGGGAAGCGGAGTGTCGTCCTCGGCGTCGAACTTGACTTCGATCTCGACGGATCGCGACGGACCGTCGGATTGCGGTCCTGGGTCAGCGGCGGTCACGCGGCGAGTCGCTGTACGGATCGATGTCGTCCTGCGACTCGACGAACCAGAACTCCGCCTCGGTCGGACCATCGTTCTGGCCGGTGCGCTCGAGGCCGCCCTTTCGCACGTAGACCACCTGGGTCTCGCTGTACGGGACGATGAGCCGGTCGAGGTCCGGGTTTTCCAGAGGCAGGAGCTGCCCGTCGAGGGGTCCGCCGTGCAGACGTGCGATAGCCATGGAGTGAGCCTATCCCTGCGCTCCTCCGAACATCGTGAAGCTAGCCGGTGGGCGCCAGAACGAGCAGCGAACTCGTCGCGGCGGCCACGACGCGGCCGGCGGCATCCGTCAGTTCGCCCTCGGTGAAGATCACGCGCCGACCGGGCTTGAGCACGCGGCCCGTCGCCCGCAGCACTCCCGACTCATGCGTGATCGGGCGGAGGTAGCGGACGTTGAGGTCGACGGAGGTGTACCCGACGCCGTTGGGCAGCGTCGTGTGCCCGGCGCAGCCGAGGGCGGAATCCAGCAGCGTGCACGCGAGTCCGCCGTGCACGGCGCCGATCGGGTTGTAGTGGAACTCGGCGGGCTCGCACTCGAAGACGGCGAACCCGTGGCGCACCTCGACGAGGGTGAACCCCATCATCCGCGCGATCGGCGGCGGCGGGATCTTGCCGTCGATCATCGCCTGCAGTGCGTCCAGACCCGTTCCGGCGCTGCGCGCCTGCGCGAGCGCCTCGTGCGGATCGGCCCAGTCGAATGTGCGGGAGCGGCTGTCGGTCATGCACCGATCTTCTCGCACGCAGACCGGCATCCGGGGAGAGGTCGATTCCGTGAAAGCGTTTCCATCCAGTGGCATAGAATCGCACCGTGAAGGCCATCCGAACGTTCACCGTCCGCCCAGTACTTGCTGAATCGCTCGCACCCCTCGACCGCCTCGCGTCCAACTGGCGCTGGTCGTGGAGCCGGGCGACGCACGCGCTGTTCGCGTCGATGGATCCAGACCTGTGGGAGCGCATCGGCGGCAACCCGTCGCGCATGCTCGGCGCGCTCGGACAGGACCGGCTGGACGAGCTGGCGCGCGACGACGAGTTCATCGCCCGCGTGCGCGACGAGGATGAACGGCTCGACGCCTACCTCGGCGGCGACCGCTGGTTCCAGCACCTCGAAGGCCCCAAGCCCACCGGCATCGCGTACTTCTCGCCGGAGTTCGGTGTCGACGGCTCGCTCCCCCAGTACTCGGGCGGCCTCGGCATCCTGGCAGGAGATCACCTCAAGAGCGCCTCGGACCTCGGCGTTCCGCTCACCGGCGTCGGCCTGTTCTATCGCGCGGGGTACTTCCGCCAGTCGATCGGCGACGACGGCTGGCAGCGCGAGAGCTACCCGCTGCTCGACCCGTACGGCCTCGGCCTGACCCTCCTGCGGGATGCCGCCGGCGCGCCCGTCGAGATCACCCTCGACCTGCCCGGCGATCGTCAGCTGCACGCGCGCGTGTGGGTCGCCGACATCGGCCGCATCCCCCTCCTGCTCATGGACTCCGAGACTCCGTCCAACACGGAGGAGATGCGCCGCGTCACCGACCGTCTGTACGGCGGCGGCGGCGAGCACCGCCTGCTGCAGGAGCTGCTCCTGGGCGTCGGCGGCGTACGCGCCGTGCGCGCGTTCTGCGAGGTCACCGGCCGCCCGAAGCCGGACGTCTACCACACGAACGAGGGTCACGCCGGGTTCCAGGGGCTCGAGCGGATGTCGGAGCTCATCACGCAGGACGGCCTGAGCTTCGATGTGGCGCTCGCCCAGGTGCGCGCCTCCACCGTCTTCACCACGCACACGCCCGTGCCCGCCGGAATCGACCGGTTCCCGCGGGAGCTCATCGCGGACTTCCTCGCGAGCAGCCTGTTCGAGGGTCTCGATGCCACCCGAGCGCTCGCGCTCGGCCTCGAGGACTACGCGGGCGGCGACAAGGACGTCTTCAACATGGCGGTGCTCGGCCTGCACCTCGGGCAGCACGCGAACGGCGTCTCGGTGCTGCACGGTGCGGTCAGCCGCGGCATGTTCGGCGCCCTCTGGCCGGGCGTCGACACCGACGAGGTGCCGATCACGTCGATCACCAACGGCGTGCACGCCCCCACGTGGGTGCACCCCGCGATCAAGGGTCTCAGCGAGCGCGCGTTCGGCGATGCGCACAGCGCGTCCCACGACTGGACCGACCGCGACGTCATCAGCGACGGCGAGCTGTGGGGTGTCCGGTCGCAGATGAAGAGCGAACTCGTCGCCGAGGCTCGGCGCCGGGTCGCGGCAGCCGCTCGCTCGAACGGCAACGGCGTGGCGCCCGCCTGGATCGACACCATGCTCGACCCCGAGGTGCTCACGATCGGCTTCGCACGCCGCGTACCGACGTACAAGCGCCTGACCCTGATGCTGCGCGATCCCGAGCGCCTCACGAAGCTGCTCACCGACAAGAAGCGGCCGGTGCAGATCGTGATCGGCGGCAAGTCGCACCCCGCCGACGATTCGGGCAAGATCCTGATCCAGCAGCTCGTGCGCTTCAGCCGCGACCCGAAGGTGCGCGGCCGGATCGTGTTCCTTCCCGATTACGACATCACGCTCGCCAAGACCCTGTACCCGGGCTGCGACGTGTGGCTGAACAACCCGCTGCGCCCGCTCGAGGCGTGCGGAACGTCGGGCATGAAGGCGGCGCTCAACGGCGTGCTCAACCTGTCGATCCTCGACGGCTGGTGGGACGAGTGGTTCGACGGCGAGAACGGCTGGGCGATCCCCACCGCCGACACCGCCACCAGCGACGAGGAGCGCGACGACGCCGAGGCCTCCGCGCTCTACGACCTCATCGAGCACCAGCTCGTGCCGAGGTTCTACGAGCGCGAGGGCGGCATCCCGCTCGGCTGGCTGCGGATGGTGCGGCACACGATGACCGAGCTCGGCAAGAAGGCCACGAGCGACCGCATGGTGCAGGACTACGTCACGCGCCTCTACGTGCCTGCCGCCGAGCACGATGCCGCGCTGCGGGCAGACGGATTCGCGGAGGCGACCGAGCTCGCCGCGTTCGTGGCACGGGTGAAGGATGCCTGGCGTGACGTTCGCGTCGACAACGTCGACAGCTCCGGCATCCCGGCGCAGGCCCAGGCGGGCGATGCCCTCGAGGTGAGCGCCGGCGTGCGTCTGGACGGACTGTCGGCCGACGACGTCGCCGTCGAGCTCGCGTACGGCCGCACCGATGAGGACGACGAGATCGACTTCGATCGATCCGTGCAGCGGCTCACCCCGGTCGGCCCGGCGGTCGACGGCGTGACGACGTTCACGGGTACCCTCCCCCTCAGCGTGACCGGCAGCTTCGGCTACACGGTGCGCGTCGTGCCGGCGCATCCGCAGCTCGTCTCGCCGGTCGAGCTCGGGCTGGTCACGTACGCGTCGTGAGTGTTGTCGCTCCGTGGCCCTTCGTCTCGCGGAGACCCGCGCTGAGCGAGGAGCGCAGCGACGAGACGAAGCGTCGCTCAGGGACCGGGGTTGAGCGAAGGACCGGTCGTTGAGCGAGCGCGAAGCGCGAGACGAAACGCAGCCAATAAGGTGACTCTGTGAAACCGTTCGTCCTGCTTGCGACGCGGGCTGAAGACCAGCCCGCCGACGAGGAGTACGCGCTGTTCCTGCGCTACTCGGGCTTGACCGAGGACCAGCTCGTCCGCATCCGCCTGGAGGCGGGCCCGATGCCGACGTTCGACTTCGATGAGCTGTCGGGCATCTTCGTCGGCGGCGGTCCCTTCAACGCGTCCGACCCGCCCGAGAAGAAGTCGCCGGTGCAGCACCGCGTCGAGGCCGAGTTCGCGGCGCTGCTGGATGACGTGGTCGCCCGCGACTTCCCGTTCCTCGGCGCCTGCTACGGCGTCGGGACGGTCGGCGCGTTCCTCGGCGCGACGATCGATCGCACCTACTCCGAACCCATCAGCGTCGTCCCGGTGACGCTCACCGAGGCCGGCGCGGCCGACCCGCTGCTGACGGGTCTGCGGCCGACCTTCGAGGCGTTCGTCGGCCACAAGGAGGCGATCTCGGAACTTCCGTCGCCCGCGGTGCTGCTGGGGTCCTCGCCGGGGTGCCCGGTGCAGATCTTCCGGGTCGGCACGAACGTGTACGCGACCCAGTTCCATCCCGAGCTGGATGTCGACGGCATCACGAACCGGATCCACGCCTACGCCGACTACGGGTACTTCGCCGCCGAGGAGCTGGAGCTCACCCTCGCCGCCGTGCGCCGCGCGGCCGTGTCGGACCCGAGCCTGATCCTGCGCAACTTCGTCGAGCGCTACGCGCGCTAGCCCTCGCCCTCACCGTCGGGCGCTTCGCTTCGGCGGCCGATCCGCGCACGGAAGTCTTCGAGCGGCAGCGGTGTGCCGCCGAGCGGCGGTCGCGACGCACCGACCGGGCGCAGGCCGTCGAGGATGATGTCGCGCTGGCGAGCCATGACGATCGAGCGCATCGGCTCGGGCAGATGAACCAGTCCCGCCATGAGCGACGGCACGAAGGCGAGGTCGGTCGGCTCGATGTCGGTGCGGAGCGACCGCTCCGCCCATGCGCGCTCCATCACCCAGCGCGCGGCCTGCTCGCCACTGGAGTCGGGTGGTCTGAGCGCGCGGACGCGCGGCAGCACCGCGGTCATCCATGGCAGGTCGACGTACATCGCCGTCACACCCTCGAGGTAGGCGACGATGCCGTCCCAGCCTGTGGGAGCGGATGCCGCGGCCATGGCGACGGCCGCGTAGCGCGCCCCCATCTGGTCTCCGAGGCCGAGAATCACGGCATCCCGGTCGGGAAAGTGTCGGTAGAGCGTGCCGGCGCCGAGTCCGGCGCGCGACGCGATGAGTGTCAAAGGAGCCTCCACGCCGCGTTCCGCGAACACCGCTCCGGCTGCGTCGAGCAGCCTTCGGCGGTTGTCCTCCGCATCGGCTCGCATTTCTCATCCCTAATCCAGGCGGTTTCGCACGACATCCCACTGTCGGTGACTCACCCGGACTGCTATCCTTCCACAAATGGACAATGTCGTCCGTTTATCGCGATTATTCGCGATAGCCGGAAGGGTTCAATGACGCGCTCACCCGCGTGCTCCACCGCTGGTTTTACGCCCATTACTCAGATGAATTCCGGCCGCGTCAGGGGAGGATGCCGGGGGGCACTCCCCTGACGCAATCTTCGCGAGATCACGCTCGCGGAAAGTCGGGCGCCGCGGGCACGCGCGGTGTTACGCTCCCCACAGCGGCCGCCCTGCCGCGTCACGAGCCGGAGGCCGCCATGCGCCGCATCCACCCCCTTCTCATCGGAGGCGCGATCGCCGTCGCTGCCTCGCTCGCCATCCTCGCGCCGAGCTTCGCCGCAGGACTCCCGCTGACCCCGACCGGTCTTTACGGCACGGATGCCGGCACCCACTCAGACGCACCGCGTGACCACGCCAACGGGAATGGGAACAACGGAAACGGGAACGGAAACGGGAACGATCCCGGACCGAAGGACAACACCCGCAACGGGAATGGGAACGGGAACAACGGAAACGGAAACGGGAACAACGGAAACGGCAACGGCAACCAAAAACACTCCGATCCCTCGACCCCGCCGGGCGATCCCAACACCGACACGGATGGCGACGGCATCTCGGATGCCGCCGACGTGTGCCCCGACACCGATCTCGGCGGCGGATCGTCCGAGGCGCCCGCGGGCACGGAGCCGAATCACTTCTGGTGGACCGGCACCGAGCTGACCAACGGCACGAAGAGCTACACCCTCGAGCAGACGGCCGGCTGCACCGTCGCCGACATCATCGCCGTCGCGCACCTCGGCAACGGTCAGGTCGAGGCCGGTCTCGCGCCCGGGCAGGTCAAGCGCTGGGTGAGAGCGCACTCCTGACGCGCGACCGCGGCACGGGCTTCACGCGAGCCGGACAGCGGCGACGGATGCCTCTCCTGCGGCTGCAACGTCCGACAGACCGGGCGCGAGCCCGATGTCGACGAGCACGACCTTGCCCGCGAGCTCCTGGCCGTCGGCCGGTGACGAGTCCGGCCTTGACGGCCCCGAACGTGACGGTGACGGATGCCGGCAGCACGACGCCGTCGCTCGATCCGTCGTCGGGCTGAAGCCCGCTCGGCACGTCGACGGCGATGACCCGAGGCTTGCCCGCGCGCACGCCAGGCAGGAGCGCCTCGACCACCGTGCGGGCCGTGCCGCGCAGCGCCGGCGTGGCCGATGCGCCGATCCCGAGGATGCCGTCGAGCACGAGGTCGTAGTCGGAGGCCGCCGCGGTGACCTCGGGCAGGTCGACCTTGCGGCCGCCCGCCGCGATCGCCGCGCCGAGGCCCGCTTCGTGCACCCGATCGGAGGTGAGGAACACGTCGACCACGACGTCGTCGATCTCGGCCACTTCCGCGGCCGCGAACAGAGCGTCTCCCCCGTTGTCGCCGCTGCCGGCGAGCACGAGCACTCGGTTGCGGCCGGAGCCGAGTTCTTCCGCCGCGATCTGCGCGAGGGCGTGCGCGGCGCGGCGCATCAACGGCGCCCCGGCCTCGAGCAGCGGCTTCTCCGCGGCGCGCACCTGCGCCGCCGTATAGGTCGGAACGCGCTCAGGCACGAGCCCCCACCCGCTCCTTCTCCTCGTCCGTTCGGGCGATCGTGAGCTCCTCCGTCGCGAGCCTCACCGCCTCCTCTGCGCGCTTGACTCGACGCTGGGCGAAGGTGGACGCCCCGAACCGCGCGCGAACGCGGTCCTGCTCTTCGTCGACGCTCGTGATGATGTACGCCCCGGCAAGCAGGATCACCTGCGATGACAGGTTGACCCACAGCAGCAGGGCGATCAGCGATGCGAACGACGCGAGCAGTGGATTGGATGCCGCTCCCCCGACGAACAGGCTCGAAAGCTGTTGCAGCACGGTGAGTCCGATCGCGCCGTAGAAGGCGCCGGGCAGCAGCGCGCGGATCGACGGCCGCACACCCGAGAGGGTGCGGAACAGAACGGCGATGGCGGCGGCATCCAGCACGAACACGATGAAGCATCGACACCGCACGGGTGCCTGATCACGGAGAGCGGGTCGTCTTCCGAGCGACCCAGCCATTCGCTCAGCGCCCCGATGCCCGCGTTCGCGTAGAAGGTGATCACGGCCGATGCCGCGAACGCGGCGCCGATGCCGATCGCGATCACGAGGTTGCGCACGAGCACCCAGATCCAGAAGAGGTCGTCGGTGAGCTTGTCGGCCAGGGCGCGGAACGCCGTGCGCAGCGACCCGATCGCGCCGATCGCGGCGCCGACGAGACCGATGATCGCAAGGACCGTCGCGAGCGTGAGGCCTGCCGGCAGCGCGATCGTCGACGGGTCGATGATGCCGTCTTCGCCGACGAGGCCGGGGATGGCGGCATCCACCGCGGCGACCAGAGCCTCCAGCGCAGCGGGATTGCCGGCCAGCGAGAACGCCGCGATCGAGAAGCCCAGGAGCACGCCCGCGAAGATGCTGAAGAGGGCACGATAGGTGACGCTGTCGGCGAGCATCGGGCCGTGGTGCTCGCTGTAGAGCAGGAACGCGCGGACGGGTTTGAGCGTCAGCGCCCACGCGGTGATGCGCGCGATGAGGTTGGCCATGGATTTGAGGTTAGCCGTCAGCCCGTGAGGTCACCGGGGACTTGACGCCGGGGTTGCGAAGGACTCCTAAGATGGCACTTGGGGTAAGGGGAATCACCATGCGGGGACTCGCACAGACGCTTGTGCTCACCGGCGCTGTTCGCGCCGCCGAGATGTCGGCTGCGCTCGCGCAGGTGGGCGAAGGGCCGGAGCTCGAAAGACTTCTCGTCAGTTCGAATCTGGTGACCGAGACGCAGGTCGCGCAGGCGATCGCGCTGCACACCGGACACCGATTCGTCGACCTGTCGAGCATGCCGCTCGATCCGAGCGTGATCGCGCTGGTGCCGGGCAACCTGTGCCGCAAGTTCCAGCTCATCCCCGTCGACCGGCGCGGCGATCGACTGACCGTCGGCATCCTCGACCCCACCGACATCGTGGCGCTCGACGACGTCGCGAGCGTGACCGACCTGTTCGTCGAGCCGGTCGTCGTCGCGCAGGATGCGCTGACGCAGATGTTCGAGCGCTTCCTCCGGTCCGACGAGGAGCTGAGCGAGCTCTCGTCGACGATCGAAGAGTCGGCCGAGTCGAGCCAGGCGTCGATGACCGAGACGCTCGAGGAGCAGGACAACGACGCGCCGATCGTGCGCTTCGTGAATCTGCTGATCGCCCAGGCCATCAACGACCGGGCGAGCGACATCCACGTCGAGCCGGGTGAGAAGCAGCTCAGAGTGCGGTTCCGGATCGATGGTGTGCTGCACGAGATGCAGAAGGCCGATCGCGCGATCCAGGACGGCATCATTTCGCGTCTCAAGATCATGTCGTCGATCGACATCGCCGAGAAGCGCAAGCCGCAGGACGGCCGCCTATCGGTCACCCATGAGGGTCGCTCGGTCGACCTGCGCGTGGCGACGCTGCCGACCGTGTGGGGCGAGAAGATCGTCATGCGAATTCTCGACAACACCGGTCAGGTCATGACGATGCGCGACCTGCTGTTCTCGAGCGTGAACGAGCAGCGATTCCGCGAGGCGATCACCAAGCCCCACGGCATGATCCTTGCGACCGGCCCGACCGGTTCGGGCAAGTCGACCAGCCTCTACACCGCGCTTCGCGCGATCGCCAACCCGCGGATCAATGTCATCACCGTCGAAGACCCGGTCGAGTACCGCATCGGCGGCATCAACCAGGTGCAGGTGAACAACCGGGCGGGCCTGACGTTCTCGAACGCGCTTCGCTCGATACTGCGCTCCGACCCCGACGTCGTTCTCGTCGGCGAGATCCGCGACTTCGAGACCGCGAACATCTCGATCGAGGCTGCCCTCACCGGCCACCTTGTGCTTTCGACGCTGCACACCAATGACGCGCCAAGCGCGCTCACGCGTCTGACCGAGATCGGATGCGAGCCGTTCCTGGTTGCGACCGCGCTGACCGCAGTCATCGCTCAGCGACTTGCGCGGCGGCTCTGCATGAAGTGCCGCGAAGCGATCACCGAGCCGACGGACGTCCTGTTGGCGCTGAACTTCCCGCACGACCCGGCAGACCCGCCACAGATCTACAAGGCGGTCGGCTGCGCGTCCTGCTCGAACACGGGCTACCGCGGCCGTGTGGCGCTGCACGAAATCATGACGCTGAGCGACGAGATCGAGTCACTCGTCGTAACGCGCGCCACGGGTGGCGAGATCCGACGTGTTGCTCTGGAACAGGGCATGGTCTCGCTGCGCGACGACGGCTGGTCGAAGGTCACGCAGGGTCTCACGACGATCGAAGAAGTCCTGCGCGTCACGACCTGACCGGTCCCCTGCCGGTCGCTGCGTGAGCCCCGGTCGCTGAGCGAGCGAAGCGAGACGAAGCGCCGCGCGACCTGCCGCCCTACTGGTTCGCGATCTCCCCGTACAGCGTGAAGATCGGCAGGTACAGCGAGATCACCATGCCGCCGATGACGATCCCGAGTCCGACGATGAGGACCGGCTCGATCGTGGCCGACAGCTGCGCGGTCGCGGTCTCCACTTCGTCCTCGTAGAAGTCGGCGATGCTCTGCGAGCATGTCGACGAGCGTGCCCGACTCCTCGCCGACGGCGACCATCTGCGGCACCATCGGCGGGAACACCTCGGCTTTCGCCAGCGGCGCTGCGAACGACTTGCCCTGGCGGATCGACTCCTGGATGTCGCGCACGGCCTTCGATCTTCCAGTTGTTCGACGCCTGACCGACGATCGACAGCGCCTGGATGATCGGCACGCCTGCGTTGAGCATCATCGAGAGGTTGCGGCTGAATCGGGCGACGGCGATCTTCGTCGCGAGCTTGCCGAAGATCGGCAGCTTGAGCTTGAGCGGGTCGACGACGCGCCGCACCTGCTCTGTGTGCTTGTTCGCGCGCCACCACACCACCGCGACGATCACGACGAGCGCGATCGCCGGGAGGATCCACCACATGTTCTTCGAGATCGTGACGAGGATCTGCGTCGGAAGCGGCAGTGACGAACCGAGGCTAGCGAACATGCTCTCGAAGACCGGCACGACGAACGTGACCATGACGAGTACGCCGATGATCGCGATGATCAGCACGATGATCGGATAAGTGACCGCGGCGCGGATCTTGTTCTGCAGCTCGGCCTCGCGCCGGTAGTTCTCGGCGATCGACGAAAGCGCGCCGCCCAGGAAACCGCCCGTCTCGCCGACTCTGATGATGCTCAGCATCAAAGGCGGGAAGGTCTGCGGATGCCGCGCGAGCGCCGCCGAGAATGATGAGCCCGCTCTCGACATCCGCCTGCACCTGTACGAGCGCGGGCTGCAGCTTCTTGTCTTCGGTCTGCTCGATCAGGATCGAGAGCGTGCGCATGAGCGGCAGGCCCGCATTGATGAGCCCCGCCATCTGGCGGGCGAAGACCGCGAGTGACTTCGCCGAGACATGCTTCGTCGCCTCCCGGCATCTTGATCTCGCGATTCAGGCCGGTCTTCGACTTGAGTGTCACCTCGAGCGGGCGTGAGCCCCTGGGCCTTGAGTTTGCCGGTGACCGCGGACTCGCTTGCGGCCTCGATCGTGCCCTTGACGATCGCCCCGCCGCGGGGGTCGACCGCGCGGTAGACGAACTCCTGCACGACGGCCATGCTCAATCCCTCCCGACCGGTGTCAACGGGTGTGCCGAAGCGCGAACCCATACCGACCCCCGTCCGCCGCAGTCGCATCAGCGGCCGCACCGACGGGCTGGCCGTCGGCTGGCGCCACTCGCCCGCATGCGCGACCACGTCCTCGGCATCGAGGTCTTTCGGCCGCACGTGTACGCCGTCGAGGTTACTCGGGTCGACTGCGAAGTCCTTCGCCACGTGCGCGCGATCGTCCCCTCCTCGACGAGCCGACGCAGGTCCTGGTCGAGCGTGTGCATGCCGACCGAGGAGCCGGCCTGCATCGCCGAGTAGAGCTGCGCGACCTGGCCCTCGCGGATCATGTTCGCGACCGCGGGCGTGTTGATCAGCACCTCGGTCGCGATCGTGCGGCCGTTGGTCTGCGCGAGCGGCATCAGCGTCTGGCTGATGACGCCCTGAAGCGTGTCGCCGAGCTGCGTGCGGATCTGCTGCTGCTGGTCGGCAGGGAAGACGTCGACGATGCGGTTGATGCTCTTCGCCGCGCCCTGGGTGTGCAGGGTCGACAGCACGAGGTGGCCGGTCTCGGCGGCCGACAGCGCGGTCCGGATCGACTCGGGGTCGCGCAGCTCGCCGATGAGGATGACGTCGGGGTCCTGGCGCAGCACGCGTCGCAGCGCCTCGGCGAACGATCCGGTGTCGGTGCCGACCTCGCGCTGGTGGACGAGCGCACGCTTGCTCTCGTGATGGAACTCGATCGGGTCTTCGATCGTGATGATGTGTGCCGGGATCAGCTCGTTGATGATGTCGACCATCGCGGTGAGCGTCGTCGACTTGCCCGAGCCGGTGGGACCGGTCAGCAGCACGAGTCCGCGCGGCAGCAGCGCGAGGTCGCGCGCGATCGGCGGCGCGCCGAGCTCTTCGAGCGAGTACACGCGATCGGGGATGAAGCGCAGCGCGATCGCGATCGAGCCCAGCTGGCGAAACACGTTCACGCGGAACCGCCCGATGTCCCTCGGTGGCGTGCGCGAGGTCGACCTCGCCGCGCTCCATGAACTCCTGCCGCTGCTCCTGCGGTCATCAGGCCGAACGCGGCGCGCTCCACCCACTCCTCCGACAGCGGTTCGGCGTAGCCGGGCACCGGCACGAGGTCACCGTCGACGCGCAATAGCGGTGCGGACCCCGGCGGTGATGTGGACGTCCGATGCGCGGTGGCGGGCGCCCTGGGCGAGCAGAGTCTCGAACTCGACGTCGTTCATCGCCGTCATCCTTCCGCGTCGACGTAGGTCAGCGCCGACGACCTGCAGCGTCGATCGTCGCCCTCGCCGGCCTGGCGTGGTCGCCGTGACGCTGCTGAGCAGGCGGGCCCCGCGCGCAGCGCATCGAGGAACGCAGTCACCTGGCCCATGTCGGCTGCAGTCGCCTGGATCACGAAGTCGACCTGCTGTCGTCCTGCGCCGGCGTGGCGGCCGGCAGTCGCGTCTGTCGGCGTCCGGCCGTCCGCTGCGCGTCCGTCGCGTCGGCGTCGGCCTCCGGTGGCGGCCTCGGGCGCAGGCGCCGCGGCGTCGCCGTCCGTCGGCACCCGTGCGCGCCGACGAACGCGACCTGCTCGCCAGCGGTGACGCTGTCGAGCGTGACACCGGATGCCTCGGCCGCACGCGCGACGACCTCGAAGACGTCGTCGAGCTGGCCCGTGGCGGGGATCTGCGCGCGAAGTCCGGCGACCGCGGCGTTGATCTCGTCGAGGTTCTCCTCCTCTCGCGAAGGTTGTCGACCTGCGCCTGGTAGATCGCGTTGGTGTTCGCGACGGTGGCCGTCTGCGCGTCGACGCCGACGGCCTGGAGGTAGAGCGGCAGCGCGACGAGGAAGAACCCGAGCGCGATCACGCCGAGCGAGACGACGAGGCCGATGGCGGTGATCGAGTTGCTTCGGCATCACTCTTCCCCTTCCTCGTCCGCGGCGTACGCGCCCGAGTAGATCGTCTGATCGAACTGCACGTTCAGCAGGTACGCGAACCGGCCCTCCGATCATCTGGCTCGACGTGACCGACTGTCCGTCGGCGTAGAGCACGCCCTCGACGCCGCGCAGCGACCGGATGATCGCGACGATGTCGAGTGGGTGTCGGGCTGTCGATCGAGACCGTCCCGACGAGGCCCGGTTCGAGCGTCGGGTCCTCGCCCTGGGGCGCGCCGCCGACGGCGAGGTCGAAGCCGGTGAGGGTCGTGTCGGCGGGAAGGACGCCGGTGACCTTGGCGAGCACCGGCGTCCATGCGAGGTCCGTGGCCATCGCCTCGGTGCGGAAGTCGGTGAGCTCGGCCTCGGTCGCCAGCGCCTGGCTCACCTCCGAGAGCGAGGCGATCTCGACGAGCAGCGCGTTCGTCCGCGCCTGCTCGGCGGCGAGCCGCTGGTCGGCCGACGAACTTCAACCAGAACGCGCCGGCGATGATGAGCAGTGCGACGAGAATCGCGCCGAAGACGACCCACACCCAGCGGCGGACGAGCTTGTCGCGCTCGCGCCGAGCGACCTCGGAGCGCGGCATGAGGTTGACGCGCGGCAATCCCGCGAACGCCGGTGCCAGCGATGCGGCCATCAGCGCGACCTCCCCGAGCGCGATGCCGACCGTGCTGACGAGGTTGAGTCCGAGTTCGCCCGGCAGGGGCGCGCCGACATCGCGACGACGTCGGCGACCGTAACGACGCGCATCGGCGTGTCGATCGCGGCGTCGAGCGCCGGCATGCACGCCTTCCGCCGCGGCGCCGGCGCCGGTGACGAACACCTGCGACAGCGGCGTGCGCGTTCGGGCGGCTCGCGAAGAACGCGAGCGTGCTGCGCAGTCGAGCGGCGAGATCGGAGACGCCGGGTGCGGCTGCGGCGCGCATCGCGCCACGCGTGCGCGGTGCCGGTCGCGGCACGCGTACTCGAGCGCCGGCTCGGCGCAGACCTCATCGACGGCGGTGGCGACGCGCGGCGCGTGGCGACGTCGATCGGCAGCAGTCGCACGAACTGCGGCACGCCGCCGCGCGCGACGACGACCTGCGTCGTGTGGTCGCCGATGCTCACCGTCGCGACCGTCTCGTCGGGCGGCGCGAGCGGCGCGGTGACGCGGGCGAGCCCGAACGCGGCGAGGTCGACGGCCTGCGCGCGCAGCTTCACTCGACAGAGCGTCGCGATGATCTGCTCGATGTTCTCCGCCACGGCGGCGACGAGCAGCCCCGAGACCTGATCGCCCTGCTGGGACGAGCGGGTAGAAGTCGAGCACGGCCTGGCTGGCGGGCACCGGCAGCAGATCCTGCACCTGGTACGGCAGCGCTTCGCGCAGCAGGTCGGGCCGCATCGCCTGCGTCGTGTACTCGCGCACGAGGATGCGGCGGCTCGCGACGCCGAGCACGACGTCCTTGCTCTTGAATCGCGCGCCGGTCCACAGCTGTCGCAGCGCGACCGCGACCGCGCCCGGGTCGAGCACCTCGGAGTCGCGTGCCGCCTCGGGCGGCAGCGGCACTTCGCCGTACGCGATGAGCTGCGGCTTGCGGCCGAGCGAGACCTCGGCTGCGCGCACGCTCTCCTCGGTCACCTCCAGCCCGACGATCGTCTTCGCCATGCGTGATGTCCTTCTCCCTCAAGCCCCAGTGAACAGATTCGACGTACCAACGGCCGACTGCTTCGCCGGCGAATACGCCCGTCCATGCGCCGAGGATCATCCACGGCCCGAACGGAATGGCGGTCTTGCGCCCGGCGCGCCTCGCGAGCATGAGCGCGATGCCGAACACTCCCCCGAAGACGAATGCCGCGAACGCGCCGACCGCGAGCGCGCCCCACCCGAGCCAGCCGAGGTAGATGCCGATGACGCCCGCGAGCTTGACGTCGCCGCCGCCCATGCCGCCGGGCCGAACCAGGCGCAGCACGAAGTAGAACGCGTACAGCGCCGCCATGCCGATGCCGGCGCGCAGCAGCGCGTCCCAGTCGCCGCTCAGCCAGCGCGGCGACGCGTGAACAGGATGCCGGCCACGAGGTAGCTCGGCAGCACGATGCTGTTCGGCAGCCGGCGTAGTGTCGAGATCGATGAGCGTCAGCACGATGCTGATGGCCGCGAAGTACAGGAACGCGACGATCACGAGCCCGAGCGCCCACAGCTCCGCGGTCGACCGCTGTCGGACGATCGAGCGCGCCGTGAAGCCGGTCGCGGTCGACCGAGACGATCCCACCACGTCACCACCGCGAACGCCACGCCCGTGATCGCCTCGACGATCGGGTACCGCGCCGAGATCGGCGCCTTGCAGTACGCGCACTTGCCCGCGCAGCGCGATCCACGACACGACCGGCACGTTCTGCCATGGCTTGATCGGCCGCGTCGCAATGCGGGCAGCGGCTCTCGCGCATCAGCGAGATGTGCGCCGGCACGCGATATGCGACGACGTTGAGGAACGACCCGATGAGGAGGCCGAACACCCCCGCGACGACGACGAGGAAGATTACCAGAGCAGGCATCCGCTAGCGCTCGGTCTGGTAGACGAGGTCACCGAGAGTTCCTGCACGACGTGGTGTCGTCGATGACGCCGCCTTCTCCCTTGATCGTGCAGCCGAGCTTCGGCAGCATCACTGGCCAGGTCATCGGCTTGCACGTGTAGATCGAGCTCTGAATGAAGTGCGTCGTGTCGTCGGCGTACAGCTGGCCGGAGAAGCTCGCGTTCACCGTGCCACCAAGCCCGCAAGGCGCGTACACCATCACTCGCAGATCAGCGGCAACCGATCCGCTGACGTCGAACTGGTCCTGGGTGTTGCCGTTGCCGCAGGTCGGCAGGTGGTCGTGCGACCGTGTCGACGTGGACGAGGAACAACTGACGGTCGCTCCCAGCGACCGTCCCTGCCGAGCGCGACCTCGAGCTTCTTGCCCGCGGGGCTCAGCACAACAACGTCTCGCTGAATGGTCGTGTTCGAGATGCTGAGCGCGAGCTTGGCGCCGGTAAAGGGCGCCGCGTTGTTTGGGCACGGTGTCAGATCGATGACCAGGGGTCCCCCGGCGGTC
This sequence comes from uncultured Actinomycetota bacterium, assembly GCA_963713325.1. GTDB lineage: Bacteria > Actinomycetota > Actinomycetes > Actinomycetales > Microbacteriaceae > Microbacterium. The sequence goes on along the minus strand of CAVQLL010000009.1, from coordinate 62,457 downwards.
GCCATCAGCGTCACCAACTGCGCCGGAGTCATCGTGCAGACTCCCGTCTGCCGGGTGCCCCAACTCGCCGACGCAGGAAGGTCGATCCATTGCGTCGCAGCTCTGAGCCACTCGAGTGTTGGGTTGAAGACCGGGTCCGTAGGGAAGTTCGGTGTCTGCGTACCCGTAGTCCAACTGCTTCCGACGGAGATGTTGTGGTTCGACGTGAGGCCCCCACCTACTGTCCCGGTGTCAGTGCCATTGTCCGACAGAGTGATGTCGCCCTCAGCGGTGATCGCTCCCGCAACCGAAGTCCCACCGTTGGATGAGAAGGTCACGTAGCCGTTGGTCGTGATGCTCCCCGTGCTCTCACTCGACGGACGTGCGTTGATATGCCAGGACGCGGAGTTGCTTGTGACATTGCCATCGGCATAGATATCGCCGTTGATTGTGCAGTTGTTCGCGAGGGCCACGGTGCCATTCAGGACGTACAGGTCGCCGTCTAGCACGCCCGCCAATGTTGCAGCACCAATTGCCATCGCGGAGGACGAGATCGCCTGTGTAGTGCGAGACTCCTTGCGTGATGGTGCCCGCGAAGTATGTGACCACACCGCCTGGCACATCGGAATAGCGAGACACCCACGGGTAAACCGCGTCGACAGTCGTGGCCGACCCGTCAGGACCCTGGCCCGTCGAGCGGATCACAACGAAGTCCGTATCCGCGGTCGGGCACGTCGATGTCAGTCCGGCATCGTCGAAACTCGAGGGCCTGACGCCGCCGTCGACGACCTTCGCATCGGCCGTGAAGATCGGCGATGTGCCCTCAGCATGCAGCGCCGATGGGTCGCGAGCACCCTACGGCGATCTGAGACACGACCACATCGCGCCCCGATTCGGCGGCGATGAAGGCCTGCGTGGTGCTCTTGTTGCTCGCATTCGCCTGGAAGGTGAAAATGACACTCGCCGCGATTACCGTCGCGATAACGAAGCCGACGAACATCACGACGACGACGGTGACCAGCACGGCTCCCTCGTCGTCAGCGTGCCGCGCACCCCGCCGTGGGGACGACGGACGAAAACTCTTCAGCTCCAACATGGCAGCGTCGCTCCTGTCGCTGGGGTTCGCATTGAGACTTGGCCGAGGAACCCAACCGGCGCGGAGTCCGTAGCGATGTCGAACGTGTACGTCACGTCCAATCCGGATTGTTCGAAGAATGGCGTCGTACCGCTCTGGATGACGCCATCCGGCTCCCACGGCCGTGGCCACGCCGTAACATCCGCGATGGGGAGCAACCCTGCGGTACTCGTCATGTAGGACGCCCCGCCAGTCATCCAGAATGCCTGGCATTCGCGTCCGCTGCCGAGCGTCGTGTGGACGCGGAGCATCCTGCCGTCCGGCGAGATGTCGAAGGCGACAGCGTTGCGCATAGCGCGCTCGATACTTTGGCCGATGAGTTGGCCGCGAGTCGTCGCCTCCGTCGTAGAGGTGACATCCTGCTGCGTCAGCCACGAGTTGACGAGGATCGTCGCCACCGCGATCAGCACGACGGTCGACACCAGGAGTGCGACGATCAGTTCGATCAGTCCGAGGCCGGTGTCATCGCCAATGGGTTCGGTCATGGGGTGCATGGTGACACCTGCGCGCCTCGGACGAAGATGCGAGCGGAGACGTCGGCGAGTTGACGGCCATTCTGAGTAGCAGTCACGGTGAGCGGCACCGCGATGCCCGTCGCGGCCGCACAAGGGAAGCATCCGCCGACGGTGCCGACCGTGGTGAATGGTCGGCCCGCGCCGTCTTCGAACGATTTGGCCGCCGTGGCGAACGCCACTGAACCACAGGTCGGCGATCGGCGTGCTTCCTCGATCAACCCGTTGAGCTGGCGCGTTGCTGTCGCCACAGTCGACTGCTCGGACGAATATTGGAGGCCCTGCCACAGCGCAGGAATGATCGCGATCGCGATCATTCCGAGGATCAGCATCGAGATGACGACCTCGACCAGCCCGAATCCGCTATCGCGCGCGTCGCCTCGCCGAACCTGCACTGCAACCTCCTGGGAATGTGGCCCGGCGCGACCACTTCGCGCCGGGCCATCATGCGCTGTCTGGTCGACAGCGGTCTGCTGTTCCTAGGGGCAGCCAGGGCCAGCTAGTTGAGCCGCGGGCCAACCTGCGGGGCCGGTCGCCGTTGCGCAGATCGAGATCGATGGTTGCCGGCGACTGCGGGGTGAGCGCGACCGTGATCGGGGGATCGCCCGCTGTCACCGCTGCCGCGTTGGCAAGCGCGGGCGTGCCACCGGTCTGGGCGAGCGCTGCCGCCGCTGCCGTCGCGCCGTTGGCCGCAGCAGCCTTCAGCGCATTGGTCTGCGCCTGCGCCTGGATGTTGGCAAACAGCGGAATCGCGATCGCGACCAGGATGCCGAGGATCACGACGACGATGATGAGCTCGATGAGCGAGAAGCCCTCTTCACCGGTCTCTTCCAGCTTGCGACGCTTCGCGCCGTCCATGTAGTTCTTGAAAGTACGCATATGCCTGCAACTCCCCTTGGATGTTGATGGATGTGGTCAGCTCTGACTCAACCGGCTCAAGACCAGTCTCGATATATCCCCAGTTACGCGATCCCAGTCTCCCCAGAGCTGGAACGGGACGCACGAGTGCCGTTCACGGCCCAGCATCCCCAAGAACTGAGTCGAGGTGCACCGTGCGTGCATTCGATCGGCCATCCCCAAACGCCCGATCGAGGCGCACACACACGTGTGAATCCCCTCCCACATACGAGCATGAGATTACTCTCATACTCTGTCAACGCAGTTTAGCTCAGGGTTCGCCAAGGATGCGCCAAACCGTTGAGCTGCAGACCTCCTGGGATGTGGCCCGGCGCGACCACGTCGCGCCGGGCCATCATGCGCTGTCTGGTCGACAGCGGTCTGCTGTTCCTATGGGCAGCCAGGGCCAGCTAGTTGAGCCGCGGGCCAACCCGCGGGGCCGGTCGCCGTTGCGCAGATCGCGGAGACGGTTGCCGGCGACTGCGGCGTGAGCGCGACCGTGATCGGGGGATCCCCCGCCGTCACCGCTGCCGCGTTGGCAAGCGCGGGCGTGCCACCGGTCTGGGCGAGCGCTGCCGCCGCTGCCGTCGCGCCGTTGGCCGCAGCAGCCTTCAGCGCATTGGTCTGCGCCTGCGCCTGGATGTTGGCAAACAGCGGAATCGCGATCGCGACCAGGATGCCGAGGATCACGACGACGATGATGAGCTCGATGAGCGAGAAGCCCTCTTCACCGGTCTCTTCCAGCTTGCGACGCTTCGCGCCGTCCATGTAGTTCTTGAAAGTACGCATATGCGTGCAACTCCCCTTAGATGTTGATTGATGTGGTCAGCTCTGACTCAACCGGTTCAAGACCAGTCTCGATCTATCCCCAGTTACGCGATCCCAGTCTCCCCAGAGCTGGAATGGGACGCACGAGTGCCGTTCACGGCCCAGCATCCCCAGAACTGAGTCAGGTGCACAATGCGTGCATTCGATCGGCCATCCCCAAAACGCCCGATCGAGGCGCACACACGCGTGTGAATCCCCTCCCACATACGAGCATGAGATCGCTCTCATACTCTGTCAACGCAGTTTGGCTCAGGGTTGGCCAAGGATGGGCTTAACGATTCGGCTACGGGGTTGCGTGCGGGACGCTTCGTCTCGCTTCGCTCGCTCAGCGACCGGTAGGGCGACTTCGTCTCGCTTCGCTCGCTCAGCGACCGGGCAATGAGGCGCTTCGTCTCGCTGCGCTCGCTCAGCGACCGAGGGGGTCAGCCGTCGAGAATCTCGAGTCGCACCGTCACTGGGCCGCCCTCGACGAGGGACTCGGCATCCCGCACGGCCTTCTTCAGAGGCAGCACGTATGACCCGCTCTCGGAGCTGGGGAAGATCGATGTCGCCCACTCCGAACCACCCACGCGAGCGCGGACACGCACCGAGCCGAAACCGCGGTACGGACGCGGGATCTCGCGGATCTCGGCGCTCAACTCGGGGGGAACAGCCGTGAAGAACCACGCCGAGTCCTCGCGGGCATCCCAGCGGAATACGTCACTGTCGAACTCGATGATCACAGATCGAGGGTAGCGATGGGCTGCGTGATCTCGATACCCGGCTGCGCCGCCACTCGATCGCCGGTGCGGCCGCTACTGGATCGCGGCCTTGATGTCGTCGAGGATCGCGTTCAGCTCTGCGGCGTGCGCCGCGGTGTCGCTCGGGTCGGCGGCGCATCTCGGCGTGCAGCGCGTGGAGTTTCGCCTCGATCTCGGCTCGTTTCGACTGCGGCAGGTCGAGGGAGCCAAGGTTCGCGGTGATCTCGGTGATCCGAGCGGTCAGCTCGTCGGCGCTGGCGTCAGCCGCGATCGACTTCGCCCACGGAATGAGGTCGATGACCTTCTCGAGGTCGCTGACGGGACCTGAGAGCCGGTTCGTCAGAACCAGCGACGCAGCCGCCGAGAATGGCCGCGAGCAGAAGCGGCACGACTACGAGCGCGGGCTTCCTCATGGCGCGAGACTACTCGCCTCGGCAGCCGCGGCACCGCGGTCATTCGGTCAGGATCGCCCACGTGAACGACTCGCCCTGCACTCGCACCTCGACGACGTCGACCGTGCCGGTTTCGTTGCGGGCCGAGCAGAGGAAGGTGGAGCCGTTGGCGCTCGGGGGTTCGACGGGACAGTCGACCGTCACGACCGTGCCCGAGTCACTCAGGTACGCAGGCTTCGATCGTCGATTCGACCGTCGCGACGTCGACCGGTCCGGCAGCCACCAGTCCCAATCCGAACAGCACGATGACACCGATGAGGAGCAACGACGACATGATGAGCGCGAAGACCGACTCGCCCTTCCTCGTCGGCCGAGTCACCGCGACGACCAGACCGACGATCGCGAGAATGAACGCGGCCACGAGGAGCGCCACGGTGACGAGGTTCACGACCTGCACGAGCGTTGTGTTCGCGCCGGTCAGCCACCAGAAAGCCGCGATACCCCCGAGGAGGCTGATCAGGATGAGGATCAGCGATGCCTTCGCGGCGCCATTTCTCGACGGCAGCGGCATGAGGATCTTCGAGCGTTCGGCGGCATAAGCGCCCGGAAGCGGGCGATACGCGACAGATGACGGCGGAGGACGGTACGTGACCGGCGGCGGCGGTGGGCGATGATTGCTCGCCCGGGGACTGAGACCTGTGATCTGGTCGGGAAACGCCTCGCCATTGCGCGGGGCGGGTGACCATGGTGCCGAGGGCTCGGGGTGCGGGTCGGGCTCTACGGCGGGTGTTGCATCGGCGGACGTCGTGGTTGGCACAGCGACCGGAGTCGGGTTCGACGTTGGCACCTCTATTTCTGTAGGCGGCGGCGCCTCAGGCGGGGCTGGAGTCGAGTTCAGAACCGCGCCCGATGTCGGGGACGGCGCGCCGGCCTCCTGCTGCACGAGCGCTGGCGGTCGCACGTCGCGTCGCCTCGGCGGTTTCACCTCAGCCTGCGCCTGGGGCGGTGTCTCGACCTCCACCTGTGTCGGCGCCGTCGCCGCGCGTCACGCCGTGACTGAGGAATCGTTCCGGTCGGCGACGGCGACGTCTCGGATGTCGAGCCGCACCGCGCCGTTCTGGCTGGTTCTCCGTGCCGCGCGTGAGAGTGGCTGCTCGAGGGTGGCCGATGGTCCCGTTGCGCTCTGCGGCTCTGGCGTCCGGTCGGGGGGCGTGACGGATACCGGCTCGGTCAGGGTCTGGTAATGGTCGGTCCACGCAGATCCGTTCCACCATCGCGCCCGGGTGCTGCGCGGCGTGTCGGCGTACCAGCCGGCCGGTGGACCGGCGGACGGCGGGCCTCCAGTCATCATCCCCCCCAAGAGATTTACTGACGATCGCTAACATAGCGGCATCGGAGGGGGACTTCGCACCGCAGGTGGGCGCTTCGTCTCGCTGCGCTCGCTCAGCGACCGAGGATGGTGGCGTCTCGCTGCGCTCGCTCAGCGACCGGGGGTCGGGCTACCGACCGAAGCCCGGCGCCCAGTCCTCGTCGATCGGCGTCCAGCCTTCGTCGACGGCGGGAGCGGCATCCGGAATGTGTCGCCCGTCGAGTTCGCGGCGCCTCCATGCGGCGCCCTCGGGCCAGCTCGCCGCGAACGTCGGCACCACCCGCCACACTCGGCGCCACAGGCCGCGCTGCGTCGCGAGCGGCCGCGCCGATACCGGCATCCGCAGTTCGGGATCGAATCGCACGCCGTCGGTCGGGCGCAGGCGGATCGTGAGGTCGAGGTCGTCGTGGATCTTCGCGTTGGTGCGGTCGACCTGGTCGCGCACGCGCTCCCACACCCCCGCGCGCATCGCGAAGTTGGAGCCGTACACCAGTGGGATGCCGAGCCATTTCTTGATCCAGAAATGCCCGCCGCCGATGTACCAGTGCTCGCCGAGGTAGTTGGTCACGGGTCCGGCGCCGTAGAACTCGGCACCTCCTGTGAGGACGCCGAGATGAGGATCGGCGACGAATGCGCGCACGAGTCGTGCGATCCAGTCGGGGTGCGGGCGGGAGTCCGCATCGAGGCGGGCGATGATGTCGGTGTCGCCCAGCGCCTCGTCGTATCCGCGGGCGGCGGCGGGCCAGATGCCGATGTTCGCTTCTTCGAACAGCTCGGCACGGAAGGCATGGGCGACCTCGGCCGAGGCATCCGTGCTGGAGTTGTCGACGACGATCACCCGGTCAGCGGGGTGTGTCTGCGCGGCGATCGCCTCGAGGCAGTGCTGGAGGAAGTCCGCGTCATTGCGGCACGGGATCACCACAGTGACGCGAGGCGGGAGGGGCACGGATTCACCATACTCCCGGCCCGCGTTCGGCCTGCGGCGGCGCTTCGGGCGGGGGCGGAGCGCGTCGGCTGGGGCGCGCTGCGCCTTGGTCGCGGTCGGCTGGGTCGCGCTGGTCCGGGGTCAGCGTGCCAGCACGTCGGCCAGCCAGCCGAAGGCGTCGGCGAAAAAGCGTGATGGCCCCATGCCCTCGCAATGGCCGCCGCCACCGTCGGCCTCCTTGTACATGACGAAGCGCTTGTTCTCGACGGTCAGTCGGTCGTAGAACTCATGACTGTCGGCCTGCGCGAAATCGCCCTCGCCGTACGAGACGAATGTCGGGCACCGGATGGCTTCGACATCGACCGTGAACTTCGTCAGCTCTTTGAAGTACTCGAGCGGAGTGGTGCAGCCGTGCGAGCGTGCGCGCGACATCCAGTACTCCTGCCCGGCGATACCGGGGTGGGCCTTCCAGATCGCATCGTTGAACGCGGGGTCATCGGCGGCGAGGAGATCCGTCAGCGCCTGCGGTGCGTGCGCTTGGAAGGCGCCGAGGAGCCCGACCTGCGCCGGATCAGTTGTCATCGCCGCGATCCGCGACTCGCCGGCGGCTGCTCGGGGGGCGAGATAGCCGCCCAAGCTCCGCCCCACGATTCCGATCCGCGAGGCGTCGAGGCCATCGCGCGACTCGATGAACGCGATCGCCGCGGCCGCGATCGTCTCGTAGTCGGGCCGGAACGGGATGCCGCGCTCGTACAGCATCTCTCCCTGGCCCGGCCCGTCGAACGTGAGTACCGCGAAGCCGCGCGCCGCCGCATCCATCGCTCCGAGCGAGTACGACTCCTCGGAGGGGCCGTCGTAGCCGGCGGGAAAGATCAGGACAGGGTGACCGTGCGCGTTGGAGAGCACTTTCGAGCTCGGCCCCGGGAGGAAGAGGTATCCCGGCATCGGTACGCCGTCGAGATCGATCTGCACGCGCACGGCGGGTACGGCGAGGTGCGGCAGGGCCTTCCAGAACATCTCGCGAGTCGCCTTCCAGGCATCCTGCAGGTGCTTCTCGGTGTAGTCGCGGCGGCAGAAGAAGTACGCCGAACGGAAGTACTCGCTTGCCCGCAGGTACGCCTGCGTCGCACTGTAGGTGTGCCCGGCTGCGGCCTCTGCCTCGGCGAGGTCGCGGTTGTCGGAGCCGGCCTTGAACCACTCGTCGTACCAGGAGTCGTAATCGCCCTCGGTGATGCGCGCTGCGATGGCGAAGATCTCGCCGAGGTCTGCCGACCCGTACACCGCCTTCGCGGCGGTCCTCTGGAACTGCGCGTCGAAGGACTCGTCGTCGAAGCGCAGTTTCATCGGATCTCCCTTGATCGGCCGAACGGAACGAATGTAGCGCGGTTGAGGTTGCGGGGCCGGGCGGACGTTCGGGTCGGATGCCGGGAGTCTTGGTGGGGTGCGGGAGCGGCGGTTCGGCCGCGCGGGCGCGGCGTGTCGGTTCGGCCGCGCGGGCTTGGGGCGGATGCCGGATGCTGAGTCGCCTGGCGGGGAGGCGTCGGCGGGCGGGTCTAGCCTTGGGTCGCATGGAGGCGGTCGGCATCGAAGGGCTGCGCATCGTGCCTGCGAACGAGGCGTCGTGGGACGACCTGCAGGCGATCCTGACGGGCACCGCGGGCCGGTGTCAGTGCCAGCGGCAGCGGCTCGGCGATCACGACTGGTGGTACATGCCGCAGGCCGAGCGCGGTGCGATCCTGCGCGAAGAGACGCACTGCGGCGATCCGCGCGCGACCGAGACCATCGGCATCGTCGCGTATGTCGATGACGAGCCTGCCGGATGGTGCGCGGTCGACGTGCGCGGAGTGTACGGACGCCTTCGCGGCTCCCCCGTGCCGTGGAAGGACCGCGACGAAGACAAGGACGACGAGTCGGTGTGGGCGATCGCATGTCTCGTCGTCGCGAAAGGGCATCGCCATCGAGGCTTGACCTATCCGCTCGTCGCCGCAGCCGTCGAGCATGCTCGCGACCGTGGTGCGAAGGTCGTCGAGGGGTATCCGCTGATCACCGGCGGCAAGCAGGTCATCTGGGACGAGATGAGCGTCGGCGCCGTCGGTCCGTTCCTCGCCGCGGGGTTCCGAGAGGTGTCGCATCCGACCAAGCGCCGGGTGGTGATGAGGCTCGAGCTGTAGCGGCGGTGATGTTGAGTGTTGAGTCGCGGCTGTGGTGATGTCGACAGTCGGCCGAACGACGCGGGGCGCAACTCCTGACTGAGCAGCCGCTGCTCACGCTCGGTTTCATCGGCGGCTGGCCGGGTGCGATCGTCGCTCGGCAGCTGATCCGTCGCAAGGCCCGCAACCGTTCGTTCCGTCGGGCGTTCTGGGGGCGGGTCGTCGTCAATGTGCTCGTGCTCGGGGCGGTCATCGCCATCACGCATGCTCGGCGGGTGGGACAGGGACTGGCTTCAGCGGTTCTCGCAACAGTCCGGCTGAGCCCACGCTTGAATCGTATATATGTTCTATGATCTTGGCGAACCATGAGATTGTCAGGTCGCAGAATTGTAGAGTTCTCTGAGACTTACTCGAATATATGTTTGACACTCGGGTGACAAACTAGTAGCATGGACTCATGAACGACCCCATCCACCACTCGAGCGATCCGCTCGCTGGCATCGATGAGGTTGTCCAGGCGATCCGAGCCGCGTGGGCAGGGGATGGCGAGGGTCCATTGCCTCCCGTGTCAGCGTTGACGGGGTCACGCCTGATCGCAGTCAATGACGGTCTGGGTTTGCTGCGGCGCATGACGGACTCCGTTCACGCAGGCGTCGCCGCCGAGATCGCGCGCGAGTCCCGACCCGAACTGGGCAGCGACGGTCTGGCGAAGCAGCAGGGCTTCCGAAACCCTGCTGTGCTGATCGCCGCCACAACCGGCACGTCGACAGGTGACGCGGTCAGACTGGTCAAGGTCGGTGAGGCGACAGCACCGCGCACGACATTGACCGGTGAGTCCGCGCCGGCTCGTCACCCGTACGTGGCCGAGGCGCACAAGGCGGGGCGGATCGGGATGCTGGCTGCTTCGGCGATCATCACGATGCTCGACCGCGCCGCACTCCGCGCCGATCGGGAGTCCCTCGACCGGGCCGAGCAGATCCTCTGCGAGCAGGCCATCGGAATGAGCATCGACCAGCTCGCGAAGGTGATCGCTCGCGCGGAGGCGCATCTCGACCCCGATGGCGTCGAGCCCAGGGAGCGCGACGCGCGTGGCGATCGAGCGTTTCGCATGTTCGAACGCGATGGGATGCTGCATCTCAACGGCGTGCTCGACCCCGAGGGGGGCGCGCCGGTGAAGACGGCGATCGAGGCGATCGTCACCGCCGACTTTCGTGCTGCGCTCGATGACCCCAACCGCGCATCGGACCCCGACCGCGACATGCGGTCCATCCCACAGCGCCAGGCCGACGCGCTCGTCTTGATTGCGAGACACGTCCTCGGCTGCGATCACAACGATCTTCCTCTCGCCGGCGCGACGGTCGTCGTGCGGATGAGCCGCGAAGACCTCGAGACGGGCACCGGGCACGCACTCATCGACGGCATCAACCAGCCGGTCAGCATCGCCGCCGCCCGCAGGCTCGCCGCGGGCGGCGGAATCATCCCCTGCGTCCTCGATGCGCAGGGCGCGATCCTCGACTGGGGCCGCGAAAAGCGGCTGTTCACTCGCTCACAGCGGCTCGCTCTGGTCGAACGCGACGGCGGATGCGCGATGTGCGGACTCCCACCCGGTATGACCCGTGCGCATCACATCAGATGGTGGACCCGGGATCGAGGGCCGACCGACCTGGCGAACGGTGTGCTTCTGTGCGAGTCCTGTCACCATCGCATCCACGACAACGGCTGGGACATACGCATCGACGGTGTCGGCACCGCAGCGAAAGTTTGGTTCATCCCGCCCCCGCACGTCGATCCGACGCGAACTCCCCGCCTCGGAGGCCGTGCGCGCTACGACTATCTCGCCGCCTGAGTCTTGACGGCGCGCACGCCTCACTCATACGCGCATTGTCGACCTGTGCTGATGCCCGGAACCGACTCATGCCGTGGACGACGATGCCGGCATCCCGCGCACGATGCGCTGACGCTTGCGACCCGCGCGCTTGCTCATACCGCGGATGACGTCACGACCCACCGCCTCGACGGAGCGGGCGTGTATGTGTTCAACCAGAACAACCCGACGATCCTCACGGCGAACGGATTCACCGTTCCCGAGACGCCGGGCGTGCAGCTGCACCACATCATGACGGTGAACCTCAGCGCCGGCACGATCGAGCACGTCGTCAACGGGGTCGTCGACCCGGCCGACACTGACCACATCGGGATGCCTTCGTACATCGTGGACTACCCCACGCCGTAGGCCTGACATGCCGAATGCCCCGGCCAGCGCGAGCGCTGCCGGGGCATTCGGTGTCTAAAGCGAGAGCTACTTGTTCTTGCCCTTGCCGTTGCCGGGCTTCGTGGGCGACGAAGGTGAAGGTGAGGGTGCCACCGACACGTTCGAGCACGTCGAGTCGAACGTCCACGTGAGCCCCGTCGGGACGGTTCCGGTGGTGCTGCGGTACGACCAGCCGAGGTTGTACACTCCGTCTGCGGCGGCACGCCACGTGTATCCCGTCACTGCCGATCCCTCGCTGACGATGATGTCCAGGCCGGAGGATCCGCTGACCCGGATGTAGTCGCCCGTCCGTGCCGGAGCGACGCGCGCCGTGATCGATCGTCGCCCGCATCGCGATGCCGGTGTACGCCGCGGACTGGCGGTCACTGTGCGTGTCGTCGAACGCGCTGCAGGTCGAGGGGACCGCCGTCTTCACGGGCGCGCGGATGCCGGTGCGACAGCGACGGTGGCTGCCAAGACGAGGCCGATCGCGGCGCCGATCGCGCTCATTTTCGTGGTGCGTGCTCGCATTGGTGGTACTCCCTTGGGGGAACGGGATTCGGGTCACAGCCACCCGCGGAGCGGGCACAACAGATTACATCTGTATCACAGGCACCATGCATAACACCAGCACCAGGCGTGCGGATCTGCGCGACTTCCGCGTGTTTGCGGGGTTTTGCCGCGTCAGGATGATAGGACTCTCACGCTTCGCGGGTCATTCCGCGACGGTGCGGCATCATCAGCGCGGATGATCAAGCGCGGCTCCGCGTCGGAACCTCGACGATCTACCAAAGCGGGTGAATGGCCCTCCGCAGGTGCCAGTCGTACACCGCGTGCACCGCGGCGTCGAAGGCACCGACGTCGAACCCGGAGTCGATCAGGGCTGCGGCATCCGCATTCGATTGCGCCTGACGGACGTTGCGCGCACCGGGGATGACAGTCGTCACGCCCGCTTGCGAGGCGATCCACGCGAGGGTCGCTGCGGGCAGCGAGACACCCTCGGGGAGGACTGCGGCGAGTTCGGATGCCGCGGCCAGCCCGACCTCGTAGTCGACACCCGAGAACGTCTCGCCGCGATCGAACGACTCACCGTGCCGGTTATAGCTGCGGTGGTCGTTCTCGGCGAACGTGGTCGCGGCGGTGTACTTGCCCGACAGCAGCCCCGAGGCGAGCGGCACGCGCGCGAAGATCGCGACCCCGGCCTCCTCGGCTGCGGGCAGCACCTCGTCGAGCGGCTTGAGCCGGAACGGGTTGAAGATGATCTGCACGTTCGTCACGTTCGGGCGCTCGATCGCGGCGAGCGCCTGAACGCACGTCTCGACCGACACCCCGTACGCCGAGATCGCGCCGTCCGCGACGAGCTGATCGAGCGCGTCGTAGGTCGCGGCATCCTCGATCACCTCCGTCGGCGGGCAGTGCAGCTGCACCAGGTCGAGAGTGTCGACGCCGAGGTTGGCGCGGGAGCGGTCGGTCCAAAGGCGGAAGTTCTCCGGCGTGTAGTTGCCGGGCTCCTGCGCCAAGCGCCGCCCCATCTTCGTCGCGACGGTGATGCCGTGACCCGGGTATTCGGCGAGGAAGCGACCGATGAGCGTCTCGCTCCGCCCGTCTCCATAGACGTCGGCGGTATCGAAGAGGGTGACCCCACGATCGGCGGATGCCGCCAGCACCGCGAGCGCGTCATCCTCGCTGACCGCACCCCAGTCGGCACCGAGCTGCCACGTTCCGAGGCCGATCGCCGAGACGTCGCGACCGGTGCGACCGAGCGGTCGTTGTTCCATGAGGATCCTCCTTCGCCCGCCAGGACACGGACTCATCCAGCATGTCACGCGCGCCGTGGCGAGCGGGCGCTTCGCTCCCGTCGAAGCGTCACTCGTCGCAGTTGGCCAGATCGGTTTCGGCCAGCGGCTTGCCGTCCGGGATCACATACGTCACCCAGAGCACGACATCGGTGTCGCCCTCGTTGATTCCCTCGTGCGGATAGCCCGCGCCCTCGATGATCGATTCGCCGGTTTCGTAGACCCGCACGCCACTCGGATGCGTTTCGGAGTAGTGGGTGAGTTCGCCCTCCTGCACGACGGCGATGAGCTGGCCGTAGTGGCAGTGCTCGCCCGTGCCGGCGCCGGGCTCGATCGTGATCTCGCGGAAGGTCACATCGACACCAGCGGCGCCGCCGTCGACCAAGACCTCGACAGGCTCGTCCTGCTCCCCCGTCGCGACATCGACCGCCCGAATCGGGGCCACCTCCGACGCGCTGGGAGCCGGCGCAGCGCCCGCGCTGCAGGCGGTCGCGGTCACCGCCACTATCGCGATGAGCACCGCCGACAGTATTCGTACCCTCGTGACTCCCCGCACAGTCGCCCCCACATGCATTGCAGTCCCCGCACACCGCATGTGTGCCTGCTTGGAAGATACCGGCCGCGCACGAGACAACGGCCCCTCGAAGGCAGCGCCGTGCGGACACCACGACGCTGAGCTCGCCCGGTGAGCTCGGCCTCAGGGGCGGACGATGACGGGCGTGCCGAGCGGGAGCTGAGCGAGTCGCTCGATCGCGGCCGGATCCACGCGCAGGCACCCGTTCGAGATCGACCCCGATCGCTCGTCGTGGTAGTGGAACGCGGTGACGGCGACATCCGCCCCGGCGAAGCCGTCGAGTGTCGGCGACTGCACCGCGAGGTAGACGAGAGGATAGCCTCGCGTGTACCCGAAGGACGGCTCGACGCGGGTCGTCATGATGTAGGTGCGCCCGATCGGGGTCGGCGTTTCGGCTGCGCCCCAGCCGAAGTCGGTCGCGATGCGCTCGGGCACGCCCGCGCGCACGATGTCGATGGTGCGGGCCGAGATGCTGACCTCGACGACCGCGTCGAGCGGGGTGATCTCGACGTCCTGTGCCCGCAGCCAGCCGGTCACCTGGGCAGGGCTCCCCTGCGACGGAACCGCCTGCCGGCCGACCAGGAGCACACGCACCCAGTGCTGCCCGCGTTCGATGATCGGGGCGTTCGTGCCGTCGAACTGCAAGTCACGCGGGAGGAACGCGACCGGCTCCCCCATCGGGTCGGCGAACACCGGAGCGCCTGCCTGCAGCGGCCGGGCGCCCTCCCCCGTGAGCGCACCGAACGGGTCGTCGTCGACGGGGAGCCCGAGGATCACCGCGAAGACGTCGACCTGCGGCAGCGCGGACCCGTCGTACACGGTCGTGTTCGCCGGGATCGGCTCGGGGCGTCGGCGTCGGTGTGGGGGCCGGTGTCGGTGCGGCGGTCTTCGTCGCCGTCGGCGATGCCGTGGGCGCAGGGACGGATGCTGCCGGCTCGGTGGGGCGCAGCATCCACGCCGCGATCACGGCGGCCACCGCAAGCAGGGCGACGGCCAGCGTGATCCGCATCGCGCGACGCCGTGGGTGGCGGGCGATGGTGGTGGAGCTCTGACCGTTCTCCATGTCCTCATGGTCGGGCAGAGACGGGATGCCGCCAAATCGAGCGATCAGCGCGGAGACGTTCATTCCCGTTCCTCCGTCACCGGTGCTCGGATTCTGCCACAGTGCGTGCCTAGGTGACGGACGAACGACGTGTGCGCGGCCGGCGCGGCGCCCGATCGTTTCCGTTCATCCGTCACCCGTGCTCGGTTTGTGGGCCCATGTGCGTGCATAGGTGACGGACGAACGATGTGTGCGCGGGGCGGCGCGGAGTTGATCATGTCCGTTCATCCGTCACCCGTGCTCGGTTTGTGGGCCCATGTGCGTGCATAGGTGACGAATGAACGACGTGTGCACGGGGGCCGGGGGCACGTCGCCGCGTGGGCACGGCGCTCGTCACGTGCGCGCATGAGTCGGCGAGGATGTCCGCGTTCTTCGATCCGTGCCCGTGCTGGTCTTCCAGCAACGGCGCGCATCATTCGGCAGCGCGCGGGGGGCCGTCCAGCAGCTCTTTGGCCTCACGCAGGTCGTGGCTCAGCGGGCCATCGTCAAACCGGGTGGCGATGCGGGCCAGCATGTGCATTGCAGAATCGCGCTCGCCTCTGGTCCTGCTGACTCGACAAATCCTTGTCGTTGCCCGCAACTCCGATATCCCGACATCGAGGGCGCGCGCCCGACCGAGCGCCAAACGATAGCAGTGCTCGGCTTCCGCGACGTCGCGGCCTTGCTGGGTCGCGAGCGCCAGCAGCAGGTCGCCCTTCAGAATATAGAACTCGCTGAGGAGGGACGTGCCGGCACCGGAGCTCATCATCTCGATGGCTGGGTCGATTTTTGGAAGCCCTTCGGCAGGCCGTCCCGCGTGGAGAAAGGCCGCGGCCTGAATCGAAAGCAGCATGGGCCAGAAGACGGGCGGTGACCTGAGCCCCTGGTAGAGGGTCATCCCGGCGGAGACGTTGGCCAGGCCCTCCTCGGCTTGGCCGACGCCGACCTGCGCAGCGCCGAGGACAGTGGTTCCGGCCGCCTTCCAGATCTGGAAGCCGTGGTCCTCGGCAATATCGAGCAGGCCGGCGGCGCGCTCCAACACGGTGTCGAAATCGCGGAGCCAGAGGTGGAGAACGCATGCGTGGAAGCGGGCGAAGGCGTCGGTGAACGGGTGGCTCAGCTCGCCGGCGAGGGTCAGCGCCTCATTCATGCGTTCTGCGGCCCGCTCCGGATAACCCAGCAGCCACAAGGTGATTGCGGAGGTTGTATAGCATGCGACCCTGGGGTCGTTGCCCCCGGCGGGCGAGCTGAATGCGTGCGGGGGGAGGCTCGCCCCGATCGCAATCGCGCGATCGAGGTCGTCGAGGCCGCCCTTGAGGTCGTCGACGAACATCTTGTTGGCGCCTACCAGCAGATGTCCTTCGACCAGCATCTCCGGGTTGTCGACTCGCTCGGCGAACGCAAGGAGTTCGCGTCCGAGCTGCGTCCCCTTCTGCGTGTCTCCGCGGAGGTTGTAAAGGTTGGCCAGCGCCCGAAGCGCCGAGAACTGCTGATGGCTATGGGTGCCGCCGCGCTCGAAAAGTTCGAGGCTCTTGCCGAACGCCTCTTCGACCTCCGGGGTATAGCCCTTGGTCGACATGAGTGCGCGCGCGAGGCTCGTTCTCAGCGCGATCTCCTGATTGATCCGGTCGGGCGAGGATGCGCTCTTGGCGAGGACGGCGAGCATGTCGGCGGTAAGCCCGACGGTGTCGAGATACCAGCCGCGCGCCTCGTTGAGGATGAGAAGACCGCTCGCGAGCTTTTCGAGCTGCGCGAGTTCCTCCTTCGCCACCCAGTAGCGCCATGCAAGGCGGAGGTTTGCCACTTCGGCGGCCAGCGCCGAGAGTGCGACAAGGCGGTCGGCACCGGTGAGTTCCGGGCGGGCGCGCTGCACAAGGTCGGCGTAGTAGCTGGCGTGGGCGTGCTTGATGCGCGCTGCGACTTCGGGGTGCTGGTCGAGCCGATCCTGCGCAAATTCTCGTATCGTTTCGAGCATCGCGAACCGGGTCTCGCGGGTAGGCACTCCGACCTGGCGGATCAGGCTCTTCTCCATGAGGCTGGTGAGCCCGTCGAGGACATCCGGCGTTCCGCCATCGCCCGGATCGGCCAGGGCCGCAACGGCCTCGACCGCCGTAAGATCGGTGTCGGCAAAGACCGCGAGCATCTGGAACAGACGCTGCTCGTCGGGCTCCAGGAGTTCATAACTCCAGTCCATGGTGGCGCGCAGCGCCCGCTGCCGCTCGGGCAGATCGCGCGGTCCGGAGCGGAGTAGTTTCAGCTTGTCCCCCAGCTGGTGCAGCAACGCTTCCGGTGACAGGAGGCGCAAGCGCGCTGCCGCGAGCTCGATCGCCAAGGGCAAGCCGTCGAGCCGGCGGCAGATCTCCACAATGGCCGGCGCATTCTCGTCGGTCACCTCAAAGTCGGGCCGGACCGCCTTCGCGCGGTCGAGGAAGAACTGGGTGGCTTCAAAGGCTTGCACCTCCTCGGCGGAAATGTTCCGCGCGGTCGCCGGCGGGAGCGCCAACGGCGGAATGGGGTAGGTGTGCTCTCCCCGCAGGTGCAGGGTCTCGCGACTGGTCACCAGGATGTGAACCGAAGGGCACTCGGCAAGAAGCTCTGCGACAACTGTGGCTGCCGCCGTCACCTGCTCGAAGTTGTCGAGGACGAGCAGCAGGCGGCGCTCGCGCAGGTGGTCGGCAAGCACTTCTTTCGGCGGTCTCTCGACCTCCTCGCCCAGCCCGATGGCCCTTGTGATGGCGGTGAGGACAGCATTCGTGTCGCGGGCACGCGAAAGGTCGACGAAGATCACGCCATCTGGAAAATCGGGCAGCGCAGCCTTCGCAGCTTCGATCGCCACGGTCGTCTTGCCGGTGCCGCCCGTGCCGAGCAGGGTCAGCAGCCGCGCGGCTGGGTCCTTGAGGCGGTCGCCGATCTCGCTGAGCTCCGTTTGACGCCCGATGAATGCCGCGGTCTGCGCGGGCAGATGCGCTGCCACCGGAGTCGACATTCGGCCTGCGGTTCCGGGAGGCTCCTTGTCGAGTGCGGCAAGCTTGGCGACGAGGTCCGTGAACAGCGTGTCGGCATCCTTGATGGTGACGAGCTCGGCGCGGCGCAGCGTGAACAGCCGCGCCGCCTCGCCGGTGGGCGGCCTGCGGGCAGCCCAGAAGGTGGCGTAGCGGTGTGTCGTCACCCGCTCGAAGGCGCGCCGTAGGGCGGTGTCCCAGTCCGCAGACCACCCGCAGACGACGAGCCCATATTCGTCGAGCACGCGATCGAGGAGCCTCTCGACCGCAGGGTGATAGGAATCGAGCTCCGCCGGCGTGTTCTTGATGCGGGTGTCGAGGTAGTCGCCATTGACCTTGATGACGGTGCAGCGGTTGCGTGCGAGAGCACCCGTCCCCTCGAGTGAATCCGGCGTGCCCAGGGTCGTCGGCTCGACGCCGGCGCGTTCGAGCGCGTGCTCCAGGAGGCGGTCGAAGTTGGTCGTCAGGAACACCGTGATGTAGCCGCGCGCTGCCAGCTGGGCGAGGGCGTGATGGCTCGCGCCCGGGACGCGCAGACCCTGACGGCGCTGCTCGTCGGTCGGTTCGAAATACCCTCGCAAGAGCTCGCTGCGCTGGGTCGGGGAAGTCGCGAGCTCGTCGAGGAGCGTGCTGTAGTCGGGCTCTTCACCGAACCTGCCGCGGTACCAGGCGAAAGGATCGCCGCCGAGCTCAGTTCCTTCCAGAGCTGCGACCTTGGCGATGAGATCGGCAACGATCTGGCGTCCGGTCGGGATGCCGGCCGCGGCCGATAATCCGGAGCCAAGGAGGGCGGCGTACGCGCCCCGGCTCGAGCTGAGTGCGAGAGCCAGCCGAACCGTTGGGTCAACTGCGGGAGTCAACTTTTCGATCACTCCTCGGGCCGGCGAAAACGTGGATTGCCAAGGCATCACAACGAGGTGGCTGTCTATGGCAAACCTTACAACAGCCCTGATTGCCGATGTGGTCGACCGTCGCGGTCGACACCGCGGCGCAAGGAACTTGGAAGCGGGCGGTGAGCGACCGACTTGCGGGCGGTGATTAGCGGGGTGCGGGCGGCGCTGAAGGATTGCGTTCCCTGGACGCACGGAGGGCCGCCGAAGCCACCAGCTCCGATGCAGCGCCCTCGTCCAGCACGCGGGTCCGGTGCTGACCGATACGGAGCATTCGCACTCGCGTGGCCGCACAGGGTCGTCGGAAACAGGTAGTGGACTACGTATTGCCGGCGCGCCGGTGTGGGCTGGACTTTCTGGAACCAGCCGCGTTCACATGGGGTGGTGGGATCGAGGCATGTGATGTCTTCACACAACTGGCGTGTGACCGGAACGAGGAGGTCCCGGCCGCGGACATGACCGTCAAGCTCACCGGCGCCGGCTACGAGCCATCGATCTCGGTCACCGGTCCGATCGACTCCACGTCAGTGGTGGCCTGCACCTGCCAAGGAGCACAACCGCCTGCGTTCCAAGCAACCAGCGGCACCAGCTACTGATCGTGCGGGTCGCGACCCTGCCTACTGGGGGCGGGGCAGGGTCGCGGCTCGGGCTCATCAGCCCATGGAAAGAGTTCTTTCCCGCTACCCACAGAAAGGAACAGCATGAACAAATGGAAGGTCCTCGCTGGTGCGACGCTCGCCGTTGCGCTGGTGTTGGGCGGCGGCATGGCCGCACAGGCAGACGAGGCTGAGGTCGTCGTCGACGACACGGCCGTCGTCGACGTGGAGGAAGCAACCCCTGCCGAAGAGGTTGCTCCCGTCGAAGAGGTTGCTCCCGTCGAGGAGGTTGCTCCCGTCGAAGAGGTTGCTCCCGTCGAGAGGTTGCTCCCGTTGAGAAGCGGCCCCGGCGGTGGATCACGGTGAGCCGCCGTTCCCCGTCATCGACATCACCCGCTCTCAGCCGATCGTTGACTGTCCGGCAGGGCAGCAGGCTGTCGACGTGACGACGACGACGACGCCGTACGTCTGGAGCGATGAGCAGAACGGCTGGGTCCTGGGTACTCCGCAGGTCGAGGTCGTCCGCGAATTCACGCCGGCCTACGGCGTGCAGTGCGAGGTCGAGCCCGTCATGCCGACGTGGGTCGACGAGTGCGGACCCGCCAACGCCTACTGGGCGTTCCAGAACACGGAGCAGTACTACTACATCCCGTCTGGATCGTTCCCTGACAGCCTCGTCGTGCAGGCGTACGCCCAGCCCGGCTACACGCTGGTCGGCGAAACGTTCTGGTCGAACGACGAGTCCAACCTGCCGTGCCCGCCGGAGGATGAAGAGACCACCCTCGCGACGCCGATCCTGAACGATGAGTGCGGAACCGAGAACGACTGGGCATCCGTCCCGGAGAACTCCGCGGGTGTCTCGTACTACTGGGCATCGGAGGACGTGACGAACTTCGACGTCTACGCCGTCGTGAATGAGGGCTATGTCGTGAACACGATCCCCTCGGGATGGACCGCCACGGACACCTCCTGGGTGTTCATCTACTACTGGTCCCCGGTATGGACGGACGTACCTTGCGAGGTCACTCCGCCCAACGAGCCGCCGACCGAGCAGCCTGAACCGCAGCCCGAGCCGAAGCCCGCCGCAGTGGTGACGCCCGTCACGACGCTGGCTGCGACCGGCTCTGACAACAACCTGCTCGTGCCGATCGGTGGCGGCATCGTCGTCGTCCTCGGCATCGGGCTCGCGCTCTTCGGAGCGATCCGGCGCGTCCGCGCGTAGCAGGAAAACCGAGGCACCCGTCGGCCCCGCATCGGATCAGCCGGCCGCAGACGCGGCTGCACAGGTCATCGAGATGGCAATTCGATGACTGGATCAAGTCCCACCACCTGAAGGTCCCGGAAACCCTTGAGTTTCCGGGACCTTCTGGTCGGGATCACAGGATTTGGCCACGCCGCCGCCCCTCCGCTCGCGGCTGCGCCGCGGGCGGAGCCTCCGGCGGCGCGGGACCGCCTGAAGCGCGTTCACTGCAACGGTCATCACGACCGGATGCAGAAACGGGCCGGCCTTTCGGCCGACCCGTCTCACATGTGGTCGGGTCGATGACTTCCGAGGCAGCGCGTCGGTTCGCTGGTCCCACCACCAGCGGGCGCTTCTCGGGCGAACTGACGAGACTCGGCAACTGAGCGCGCCGCAGCCGCCGCCGACGCCCGCCGCTGTCTCGGTGAACGACAAGCTTGCGAACACAGCGGGAGGACTCTCGCACACAGGAATCGCTCGAGGGGTGACTGGGCCGAGACGACGTCGCTACCGTCGCGAGGGACTCGTAGGATCTGAGCATGCGACGACTCCGCTATCAGGTCGCAACGAGCGTGGACGGGTACATCGCTGCCCCTGACGGGTCGGCCGATTGGATCCCTACGGATCCCGCGATCGACTTCACGGCGCTGTGGGCGCAGTTCGACACGTTCCTGATGGGGCGCCGCACCTTCGAGGCGACGGGAGGGCTGGCGTCGGGACAGCGCGTGATTGTGGCATCGAGGACTCTCCCTTCGGGCGAGCATCATGGGATCACCGTGCTCGGCGAGGATCTCGTCGAGAAGGTTTCGAACCTGAACGAACCCGGCAAGGAATCAGGCCGTTTGGCGGCGGAGACCTCTTCTCCAATCTCTCGAAGCGGATCTCGTCGACACCGTCGAGCTTGCCGTCGTCCCGATCCTCCTCGGAGACGGAACGCCGTTCCTGCGTCACCCCGCCGCGCACGCGCACCTCAAGCTTGTGCGTCAACACGTCTACGCGGCCACCGGGATCGTCATGCTCGAGTACGAAGTACGGCGCCGGGCGCAGGGACGCGATGCACGCTGAGGGTTCCCTACCCAGACAACAGTCACGCGATCGTTGACAGTCGTCCCGTTGTGGGACCGCCCAGTGATCCCTGCAGCACCGAAAGCGCTCGCGATGGCGCGGACGTCTGTTGTCTGTGCACCATAACGGTCGGTCAAGGGTGGTTGGGCGACCTGGTGGTGGGGTCGTCGGGCGGTGAGTGCGAGTGCTGAGGGCCTTTCCTGCGTCTGTGATGCGGGTCTAGGTTCTGTGGCATGGCCAGCATGCTCGAACGCTTGCGGGATGCGATGAACTCCCACGATGCCGAGCAGATGGCGTCGCTGTTCTCCGGCACCTACGCGAGCAGTCAACCGCTGCACCCTGCTCGTGGTTTCAGTGGGCGAGCCCAAGTGTTGGTGAACTGGACGTCGGTGTTCGCGGGCGTACCGGACTTCACTGCGGAGCTCGTCGCGTCCTCGGTCGACGGGGTGGTGGAGTGGGGCGAGTGGGATTGGCGCGGCCGGTACACGGACGGGTCTCCGTTTTCGATGCGCGGCGTTGTGATCCTTCGTGCACATGAGGGCTTGATCGCCGAGATGCGCTTGTACGTCGAACCAGTCGATGTTGGCAGCGACGACATCAACGTTGCGGTGCGGGATTTGTACCAGCCACCGAAAGCGCGGTCCCGCTGACCTGCGAGGGGCCCGTCGCGCTCAGTTCGCCATCCAGGCTCAAGCGGTCAGAGCGATCGACTTACCGTGTGATTGCGATGTCGCATCGATGTGGCGGGCGTGCGGAGCGGACGCCGGTGCCTCAAGGAATCAGTCGACCCAGACGCTTCCCGTCATGACGAACCTTTGAGGCGCCTTGGGTCATAGGGCGGTCGGCGAGCATACGCGGGTAGCCGCCTTCTGCTGGGCCTGACCGCTTCAGTCGACGACCGGCTGGATGCGTTCGGAAGCGCGCCGCTGACCGACCGGCTTGAGGGCGGCACCTGGCCAGCTAGCATTCCGGCATGACGGATCCGGCCCCGATCGATGACGTACGGATCGGCGTGGAGGTCATCTGCCTCGGGCAGTACCTGAAATTCGCGGGGCTCCTCGACTCCGTGGAAGCGTGAAAGAGGCCATCATCGACGGCTACGACATCCTGCGCGACTGACCTACCAGAAGGCCGCCACGGTGATCGCGAGCATCGCCCCGGTGATGGCCGGCCAGTAGAGGATGCGCGCCCAGGCGTTGCCGTACTTGAACAGCCCGAGGTGGGGCCTCGCGACCAGCAGCACCGAGTTCATCGCGACGGCGAGGATCGCGAAGTAGGTGATGACGTGCAGGCCCTCGAGATAGACGAAGCTGGGCCAGCGCACCTCGTTCCGCAGCCCGTTCTGGGAGATGAGCACCGCGAAGACGTATGCGGCGCAGGTGAACAGCACCGCGCCCGGCCGCACGCCGAACTGGTCGAGCCGCTTCGAGTTGCGTCCGATCACCATGACGATGACGAACAGCTGCAGCAGGATGATGAACGGCGCGATCCCCTGCGAGAAGAGCGGTCCGAGCAGGTATCGCTCGGCGTGGATGTTGAAGTACAGCTCCGGCTTCGGGATGAACTGGTAGTTCTGGATGCCGAAGTCGGCGTTGTAGGTGGCGAGCCGATAGCTGAAGTAGCTCTCCTCGATCTTCCAGTTCTCGAGCACCACCGTTGGGTCGACACCGGGAAGCGTGGTCGGGTTCGTGTCCGCATACCCGCCGATGTCCGGCACCAGGAAGACGTTCTGCTCGAAGTCGACCGACCACATCCGCAGCCAGATCTCCTGCTGGTCGAGCGGGTACTTGCCGTAGTCGAACTGCTCGCGCAGCGTGGTCTTGAAGTTCCACCCGACCAGCACCTCGTCGCCCTGCACGGCCTCGTACACCTTGGAGAAGTTGGTGGTGTCCGCCTCAGGGAAGACCACGCCCCGGTCGATGTCCTCGCGGTCCAGCGGGTAGAGCTGCCACAGGTACCCTGCCATCTGCAGGGTGAAGGGGCCCTTGAACTCGAGGGACTGGATCATGACGCCGGTCGGGATGTACGCGGGCAACTCGTCGTCGAGCCCAGTGGAGACGTTGGCGTCGTTCAACGCGTCCACCTGAGCCTGGGTGATGACGCGGATTTCCTCGGGCGCGTCCTGGTACGCAGCTCCTGCTGACGGACCCAGACGGTGGAGACGACGATCATGCACAGCACGGAGAACACGGCGGCGAGCCAGCCGGCGACAGTCATCCATGGCGGGCGCGGCAGCTGCGGCGCCTCTTCGACGGCGTCAGCCGGTTGCGCCTTCTCAGCGCCCTTGACCGCCTTGGCCATATCCCTTGTATACCCGATTCAAGGCGTCCTCCGCGGTCCGATTCTGCGACTTCGATGAGGTGACGCTGCCCTTCCCGCTGTGCCACCTGCAGTCACCCGATCACCGGCGCCAGTTGTGCACCGAACCCTGGCTTACCGCGCCGACGCGAGCAGCTCGGTGCGATCGAACCAGCCTCCGCCGTGCGGTTGCACCGCCCTTTCCGTCGAGGTCGAGGTGCAGGCTGAATCCGCCGCCGAGCTGCACGGGGAGCACGTGCCAGCGCACGTCGAGTTCACCGCCGTCGTCGACCTCAACCCGGAGCCGCACGGCGAGTTGCAGCTGACTGCCGAGGCTAACGTTCTGATCGGTGTCCAGCGCAGCACCCCTGACACTGTAGCGGCCGGCGTACCACTGGCCGCGAACGAGTGGATGCGGGTGCGCACGCGCGGACGCAGCCAGTAGAAGCAGTCCCCCACCGCTCATCGGCGTCGTGCGCGACCCGCCACGCGGTGAGCAGGAATCCCTGTCGTTGTCGACCGGCTGAACGATCTGTCGTCGATCGTGAGGGCACTGGAACACCACGGCATTCCAGCATACAGCCTGCGCGGGGGACCTCGAGCTTCGCCGAGCAGGCTCGGCGAGAGATAGCTTCGGTTCAACGGCGTGTGTGCACCTGACGAAGTGATGGTGTCGTAGCTCATGTCGCCGCCTCGAAGTCGAACACGTTTTTCTGTGCCATGTTGTTCTGCAGCGTGACGTCGTCGCCGGCCAGCGCAACGGTGTCACCGGTGGCGGGGTCGACCCCGGTGGGGATCGTCCAGTCGATGATCTCGGCCCGCAGGCACTGGTGGTCGTTGACGTCGGGCGTCACCGCCCACGGAACGGAATCGCCTCCCAGTCGCCGTCGTTCAGCTGCGCGAGCGTGACCGTGTCGCGCTCGACCCACCGGCCGTCGTCGCCGGCTCCGGGCGGATCGCAGATGAACCACTTCACCTTCACGTCCTCGGCGTGCACGTTGCCGTCGTTGTGCGGGCGCGCCACGACGAAGTGCGCCTCGCTGCCCGAACCGGGATAGCGCACCGCCTCGCCCTGGTCAGTCGAGTGCCCTCGGGGTAGATGTCGGGCTCGTCCGGGTCGGCGTTGTTGCCGCGCCAGTCGACCCAGATGTCGGGGCTGCGCCACAAAGGGACGTTGTCGTCGAAGTACAGGTCGACGAACTCCGCCGCCTCGCGTTCGATCCGCAGCCGGCAGATCGGGATCGACCCGCCCCGGATCGACTGGATATCGACGACTTCGGCGACGCACCCTTTGAGCGGGAACTCGACCCCGGCGGCGAAGTCCCACCGATCGCCGGGCGAGGTAGCTGTTCCCTTGTGTTGCAGGGAACCGAGCGGTTCGCCCTTGGCCTCGCCGGTCGTGTCCGGGTCGAGCACGTTGGTGACGACAACGGCCGGCACCGGCGAGAGATTCTGGGAGAAGTTCACGCCGGTCGCGCGGAATTCGGCGATATCGATCACGCCGCCGTCGCTGCCCAGGTGGATCTTCATCATCTGCCCGATCGGCAGTCCTGTCCCCACCGCGGCCTCGACGTCGGCACGGATCGTGCTGTCCCAGTGCTCCACCGGCACGAGCCACGCCTCGGTGGGTCGACGCCAGTGGGCGAGGGCATGGGCACGTCGATGACGCGGTTACCGCGGCATCCGCACTCTCGGGGATCCAGTCGACGAACCACTTCGACCAGGCGCACAGGTGGTTGTAGTCGGCGTTGTTGCCGGCCATGTTGCACCAGTCGTCGATGTACTGCACGTCGTCGCGGAAGCCGGTCGCGGAGTACAGATCGGGAAGCCCCAGCCCGTGCCCGATCTCGTGGTTCATCACGGCCGCGTCGAAGCGGTCGAAGCGCTGCCCGATACCAGGTCGGTCGGCATCGCCACCGGGGTGGCGTTCGAGTCTGGGTCGCTCTCGTCGGTCGCATAGTACCGTCGCACGAACATCCGAACCGGTCCTTGTCGACCGCGGCCGGCACTGCCACCGGTCGGCGACCGGGACGCTGGTCGGGCACGGGCCGACGAACGCGATCATCATCCCGTCGAACTGCGCGAACTGTGCCCGCACGGCCTCACGATCCCAGAGGCCCTGCGACCGGATGCGGTCCATGGCGGCGGTGAAGGTGTCGTGCGTGAGTTTCGCGCTGTGGCGCAGGCGTTTCGGTTGTTGAAGGTGGTCTCGCTGCCGTTCTGCGGCGACGACGTGCTCCACCCGGTCGAGATCATGCCCGACGAGGCGAGCCGCTCGATTTCGCCGAGCCGCCGCCGTACTCGTCGGTGAGACGGATGACGGCGGTCACCGTCTGCGCGGCGGCGTCCTCCGTCGTGGTGGGTCGTTGAGCAGCTCGGTGGCGTTGAGCCCAGGCCCTTCGCCGGCGTCGCGGATAGTGGCGTCGAGGCACTCCGCGAGGTAACTGTCGATCACGCTGCGGCTGGTGAGCGACCCCGACCGCAGCGTCGATCCCGCCCCGGCAAAGCCGAGGCCTGGATGCCGGCGGGAACCGTCCCGCCCGGCGCGACAATCTCGACCGAGCCCTTGCCTGAGCCGGCGCCGCTCACCCGCCACTGGGACTGGAGCCGCCCGAACTCACTGTCGCTCGTCGAGGTCCGGATGCGGCGGAACACCACGTCCTGAAGGACCTGCCCCCACCCGGCCATCGTCTCGGCGGCGCGGATCGCATCAGTGACGTGGTCGCCGAGGGCGTCGAGGAAAGCCGACTCATTGCCGCCCTGCGCGAGACTCTGGTTCAGCGCGGCGAAACCCAGGTTGAGCGTGTGCGCAGTGCCGTCGCGCTCGGTGACATTCACCTGCAACGTCTCGGTGCCGGTGAAGCTCACGTCGACGAGGAACGCAGTGTAGGTGCGACGCGTCCAGAGCGCGGCGAACACCATGTCGTAGTCGCGCGATGATTCCTTCGAAGGATGCGTGCGGATCTCATGGTCTCACGTCCAGCGAAGTCACCGGCGCCGGCCAGGCGGCGGGCATCACGCCTGTAGCCCGCCGGCGCGGAACTCGTCCCAGAAGTAGCTGGCGAACGATGCCGGCAGGGTCAGCGGGATCCCTGTGCCGGCCAGGTGCACCCCGATGGACTGGAACTCCGGCGTCAGGGTCTCGAAGCTGTTCTCGAAGAAGTAGTCCTGCGCGATCGAGTAGGTGTTCGCGTCCATGAGCGCGTGAGCTTCGCCTGGTCAGCGTCGCTGTCACCTGGCCCGGTTCGATCACCGGGAACACTGCGATCCGCAGGTGCGGATTCGGCGACGCCGGCGTCCAACGCTGGCCGTGGAACACGGCGGTCTCGGCGGCCGGCGCGGCCAAGCCCCCGGGTCGATCGAGATGAGGACGGATGCCGGTGGCATCGAGGTATTCGCCAATCTGCCACAGCTCCACCGCGCCACGCCGGTCGAGAATCGCCAGCGGTCCGACGCCGGGCTGCCCGTGAAACGGCGCCCCGCGCAGCCGCCGTTCGAACAGCACGTTGAGCTTCGCGTCGAGAACCGCGAAGCGGTCGCCGCCCGCGGAGACGGCCACGAGGTCGCTGCCGACGCGGCCCAGTTGCGCCACCGTCCAGGTCAGCTGGCCCGGTGCCGCCGCTCGCAGTCGTCGTCGTGCCCGCCGCCCGGCTCGCCCTCGCCGCCGCCGGCGCCCCGTGCCGCCTCCCGGCTCCCCAGTGCCGCCAGACTTTTCGGGGTCCTTGTCGCACGGATCCTCCGGCTCCCCGCCCGGGCGACCACCGCCCCGGGAGCGCCCGGCTCGCCGGCGCCGCGGCATCCGCACCCGCAGGCCTTGAGCAGCTCCCGCACACGGCGGCAAACCTCCTGTAGGTCACCACGGTCGACGTCGAGGCGCACCATCCGCAACTCGCCGCCCCTGCGTGCGATGACGTGGAGTCCTCCGGGCCCAGCAGCAACAGCAGTGACCCGCGCGTCGGGGTCGAGCGGCACGGTCTCGACGCGCGCGGCATCCGTCGTATCGTCGAACCGCACAGGTGCGCGCCGTCGATTATCGCGACGCGAGTATGCCGCGATCGTCGAGCGCCGTTCGTCGCGATGCGCGGGATCGGCATCCGCAGAGCACGATGCCGCGCGCGGCATCGAAGGCCACGAGTTCGCGCCCCGCCTCGCGGTCGACTACCGCGACCAGCCCCGCGCGAGTCGGCACCACCGTCTTGACGCGGCCTCCGAACCCATCGAGCTCGCGTACCTTGGGCTTGCCGCCCGTCAGCGATGAGATCCACCAGGCGCGCCCGTCGTCGCCCACCGCGACGAGATCTCCGTCACCAAGACCGACGAGCACGTCTACGTTGCCGCGAACTTCGACCTCGGCGATCGGCTTCGCATCCTCGCCGGTGTCGTCGGCGTCGAAGACACGGATGCCGCCACCCGCCGCCACCGCGAGCATCCGGTCATGGCGAACAGCGTGGACGCTCGGACCCCTCGCGCTTCCGAGAGGCCGGCGCCTTCTGCTCCCTCCCCGCATCGTACGATGCGGGCGGCGCGAGCCTCAGGGTACGGTATCCGCGGATTCGTGCGCGGCGGCGGTCAGGGATCAGCGACGACGTAACCACGCGCTGCTCCTCGTTCCCGCCGAGAAGGCGGTTGGAGCTCCCCCGCGACCCAGGGTCCTCCGGCACCCGAAGCCTGTCAGGAGTCGGCGGCGCAACGATCTCACCGACACGACGAAGGGACCGACCGGAGATCGCCCCAGCTGACGCCTTCGTCTTTCGACCACGTCAACCGCCGCTCTCACCACGCAGCTCCCGCCCGCGAGCGGCCGTCGTCACCACGACCACTCACTGACCGCAGGTAGTCCCACTCGACGTACCCTCATCCACGATTGTCAAACAACCGCATAACCAGTGCCGGGTAGGGCCCCGTGAGGGGCGCCCGCACATGCTCAGTGTGACGTCAGTGAAGGGTTTCGCCTCGTTTGAGCATCTCGACGTACATGGCAACGCGTGCGGCACGCGAGGCCGGTCGCTTGAGATCAGCGATGCGGAAGGCCATGGCGAAGCGGTTCTGTGCCGACTGGGACGCGAAGGCTTCGGCGATCTCCGGGTCCGCGTCCAGGGCTTCCTGCAACTCCACTGGGATCTCGCCATCACGCTGACGATACGCGCTGTCCCATCGCCCATCCGCCTTGGCGCGGTCGATCTCGTGCTGGCCCTGGGGCCGCATGCGACCTTCCTCGATCAGCCGAGTCACGTGACCGATGTTGACCTTCGACCATATGCTTCGCGGTCGTCGTGGCGTGAAGGTCTGTAGGAAGTAGTCGGCATCAAGGGATTGCGACTGCCCATCGATCCACCCGAAGCACAGCGCGACATCGAGCGCCTCGGCGTAGGTGATTCCCGGTTGGGTCGACGCCTTCTTCCGCAGCCGTAGTCGGACCCCGCTCGGGTCGGAGTCCGAGTTCAACCAGGCCTCCCAGTCCGCGACCGTGTCCGCTTGCAGCTCGGGCTTGTTCACGCGGTCGGTCATGACGGGAGGATAGCTCCGCTCCCCGGCCGGTGAGAGCCGACGCCCGCTCGGCCGAAGGTGTTCGATACCATCAGTCCAGGCACTTCAACCGCTGACGGTAGGCCAACCGCGCGGCGGGATGTTGTTGTTCATCCGGAACAGATTGCCCGGATCATACTTCGTCTTGGCCGCCACCAGCCGGTCGTAATTCGCACCGTACGAGGCGCGCACGAGCGCCTCCTTCTCTTCGCCGAAGCCGACAAAGTTCAGGTACGGGCGGTCCGTTGCGAATCGCTCCTGCATCGCCGCCCAGGTCCTTCGGGTCCAGTCGATGCACCGCTCGGTCGCGTCGGGATCGAACCACGAGGTGTCGAGGCTGAGCAGGTACTTCGCGTCGCGCTGGGCGAACGCCGTGGCGTCCGGAGCGACCCGGCCGATCTCGCCGCCCAGCTGCCAGAAGTTCACGATCGCGTCAGGCGACGGCCGGTCGGCGGCAGCTTCGATAACCGCGTCCAGCAGGTCATCGCTCGGCTCGCCCACGAGCAGTGACTTCCAGTAGTAGTAGCCGCCGAAGGGGAAGAACGCATCGAACGAACTCTGGGCGAACGCCCAGGGCGCACGCCCGCTGAGGTCGAGGATCGGCGTCGCCCAATCGAGAACCGGCGCCAGCAGCCGCTCCCCCTCGTCGGGGTCGCCCGAGTAGACGACCAAGACGACGACGATCGGCATCCCGTGCAGCTCCGCTGGGAAATCGTCGACCGCCGGCACGCTCCAGAACATCGCCTGCGGCCCGAACTCGTCGGGCGCGGTCGCGCAGAAGTCCCGGTACTTGCGCAGCACGGCCGGCGCATCGTCGAGCGAAAAGATCGGGGCCGCCTGGTAGATCTCGGGTCCGACCGGATGCAGCGCGAACTCGAACGACGTGACGACGCCGAAGTTGCTCCCGGCACCCCGCACGGCCCAAAAGAGCTCGGGGTTCACCGATTCGCTCGCCGTGCGCACCTGACCGTCGGCCGTGACAATCTCGACCGATCGCAAGTTGTCGAGCGCCAGCCCGTACTTGCGATGCAGCGAGCCCAGACCGCCGTGCAGGGTCAGGCCGGCGACGCCGGTAGTGCTCACCTGCCCGCCCGGCGCGGCGAGACCCCACAGCTGCGTCTCACGGTCGACGTCGCCCCACGTCGCACCGCCCTGCACGCGCGCGACGCGGTGGTCGGGATCGACGTGCACGCTGCGCATCTCGGAGAGGTCGATGACGATCCCTCCGTCGTTGACGGCGTTCCCGGCGACGTTGTGCGCGCCGCCCCGGATCGACACGAGTAGGCCGTGTGCACGGGCGAATCCGACAGCGTCGACCACGTCGGCCGTTCCGTGGCACTGCACGATCAGCGCCGGGCGCCGGTCGATCAGCCCGTTCCGTACGGCGCGAGCCTCGTCGTAGGCGGCATCGCCCGGCTGGAGGACGACGCCGCGCAACTCCGCTGCGAACTGCTGGATCTGCTCCGCTTCGATCGACGCCGCTGCTTCGGTGCTCATCTCAGGCTCCTTCGGCACCCGTCGGGACCTGCCCAATCGACGGGTGAACCGGGCCGGGCGCCGTCTGCCAGCGCGTTCCCCGATCGTGACCGCGAGGGCGCCGATCGCGGGATCTGACCTCGTCGCCCATCATCCTCTTCCCCGACCTGCGGAGTCCAGTGCGGGGCAGGCATCGCGCATCGGCCGCTCAGATCGCGCTCGGAGTCACCGCCCGGGGCGTGCCGACGCCGGGTGCCGAGATCGTGTTAGCCGAGGAGCAGGCGGCACTTGCGGCGGTGAAGGGTGGGGATCCAGGCCCACTGGATGCACGTCCACGCGCTCTGTGTCAACTCAACTGCCTTGCGCGTGCCCCCCCCCCCCCCCCCGCGTGCTGGATAGATACCGCGGGCGTCGAGTGGTCGGACTCCCACATCCGCGCGCGGGGTGTGTCAGATTAGCGGTGGATCTGGTCCTAGCGCATTGCTGAGCGTAGGGCACCGTGCGGCATCGTTTAGCGTCCCTCAGCGAGACGACAGTCGCCGATCCCATGGCGGATGCCCGCTGAGCGATCCGTCAGTGGACCTGGACATCCACAGCATCGGTCGACCGTGCTCTTGTGCGGTGGACCGGTCGCACCTCTCACCCGAGTTCGAGACTCGTGATCCCGAACAGTCCGCGCCGGTCGATATCGGGTGCCTGTCCGGCGTACATTCGCGCGGTCTCGAACGACGGCGTCCACCCGGCATCCTCCGCCCAGGCAAGGGCGGGCTCGTTGACCCCGGGGACGTCGACGGCGACCGTTGCGGCAGCCCGTTCGCGCGCGAGGGAACTGACGAGAGCGAGCGCGATCGAGCCGTCGTCGGCGAACAACGGGCCGACTCGTGAGGCCGCGTACGCGTCGCGCAGTACCGCGCACCCCACGATGTCGCCATGGCGAACGGCGACACGCGCGCTGCGGGCGGGCACGCTGATCCACGCAGCAAGGAACGCGTCGCGCGGCGCGCCGAAGAACCGGCGGTCGTAGGCTGCGAGCTGATCGAAGGGGATGTCGCGGGCATCGACGATCCGTACCCCCGGCGGTGCCTCGACGTCGGGTGCAGGCCCTTCGAAGCGAACGTTCGTCCATGCCAGGTGAAAGCCCGAGCGCCGATAGTTGTCCTGCTGGGCGACCACACCGTCGAGTGCGACCGTTCGCCCCGTCAGCCGTGCCATGCCCGCCTGCCAGGTTCGGAATCCGAGTCCCCGGCCGCGTGCGTCGGACCGCGCGATGTACATCCCGAGGAAGCCGAACGCCTCCCCGTACCGAACCGCCGAGATGCAGGTGACCGGCTCCCCGTCCATGCGCCCGATGAGAAACCCGCGCGGATCAGCCACGACGAAGGCCCGGGCGTCAGTGAGTCCGGGGTTCCAGTTCTCGGCGGCCGCCCACTCCGCCATCAGCATCACGTCCGCCGCGCTCGCCGTGCCGATCTCGAATGCCATGGCCAGACGCTACCGCCTGGACTCGGCGGTCTTTGCACAGGCGCCGCGACCTCGCGCTGCTCCGTGAGCGAATGCTGGGGTCATCACGGCGGTGAACGGCCGGAAGATGTCCGTCGCCGGTCGAGTCGATCTGCGCCGTGCTCACCCAGCACGATGTGAAGATCGCCCCATCCAACCCAGGGTTATCGGCGGCGGCACTATCGCTCAGCAGTTGAAGCGGATCTGCCGTTGCCCGTCTCACGAAAGCGGCTCGAGTCACCGGTGATGGGTGTGCTCGTTCCAGGCAGGGTTAGGTCAAACATTGACTCGCGATCGAGCTTGTCGCCGATGTGGTTGAGTGCGCCAAAGACCCTTTCGATATCGTCGAGCGTCGTTCGGTGAGAGCAGATCGAGAACCTGAGGACCCTCCGGTGGTTGATCACGCTCGTCATGACAAACGCCAGCCCGCTGGATTGGAGTTCGTCGGCCATCTGCTGGTTGATCCAGTCGAGATGCTCTTCAATCCTCGCCGCCTGGTCTGGGTGCAGTCGTATGGCGTCGCCATATCGCTCTGGTGCATAGCGGAACGAGTAGATGAATAACGTGGGATTGTGGATGACTTGAAAATCGTCGGAATCCTGCACGAGACGATGCAGGTGCTCGGCGCATTGGAGGTTCTGTCGCAGTAGCGTTCGGTAGCCACTGGCTCCGTAGTGCTTCAGTGTCATCCAGACTTTCAACGCAAGGAAGCCACGCGACATCTGAGGTCCGTACTCAAGATAATCCAAACCTGTGTACTGTGTCGGCGCCGCTCCTCGAAGGTAGGGAGCGGTCATCGAGAAGGCTCGACGGAGACGTTCTGCATCACGCACGAGAACGCAGCCGCATTCATAGGGGACGTACAACCACTTGTGGGGATCGAGCGTGATCGAGTCTGCCTGCTCCATCCCTCGGTAGAGCGGCCTTTTCTCGGGCAGCATGGCACCGACGGCCCCGGACGCACCGTCCACATGGAACCAGAGGCCACGTTCACGGCACACGGTGCCGATCTTCTCCAGGGAATCGATGGCCCCGACGTTGACCGATCCCGCTTGCCCGACGACGCAGAACGGGATGTCTCCTCGAGATGAGTCGGCATCCAGCATGTCTATCAATGCATCGACATCCAAGGTGAAGTCCGAGCGGCTCGGGACCAGTCGGACGGCGTCGGGCCCCAGGCCCAGTAGCTCGACGCATCGCTTGAGCGAGACGTGGCCTTCGTGATCGCTCACGTAGAGCCGCATCCTCGAGCGCACGGACGGGTCAGCGAGCTGTGGCCCCGCGTGCGACGGATCCCCGCCGAATCCGGTGTTCCTCAGGGCGGTGACCAGCGCGGTAAAGTTCGCCGCCGTGCCTCCACTGACGAACAGTCCGCCGCACGCTGGCTCGTATCCGATCAGTTCTGCGAGCCAGGACACCGTGCGCCGCTCGATCTCGGTTGCAGCAGGTGCGGGCTTCCAAGCGCCCACGTTCTGGTTCACCGACGCTGCGAACGCCTCGGCAAGGATCGCCATCATCGATCCGGAGCCATTGACGAAACCGAAGTAGCGAGGGGACCCGATGTGCGTGACGTTGGGAAGGACCTTCTCAGCCCATTCATCCAAGATCGCGTCGGCGTCTTGGCCGGCCTCAGGCAGGGCCTCGTGAAACACCGCCTCGATCTCGGCCGAGCCTCGTGGGGGAAACACCGGAAGGTCGGGCAGGCGATCGAAGTACTCCGCGATCATGTCAACAGCTCTATGCCCGAGCTTGCGGAATTCGTCGGTGGGGAGGTCGCCCTTGAACCACGGCGCCGATGGGGAAGCGGTGTATACCATGACCTTGCCTTCGATGCTGGCGCTACAAGCTACGTTTCGATGATGCCGACCGGAGCAATCCTCACGCATGAGAGCCCGCTCCTAGTTCTCCGAATGCCTCCCGCCACGACGCCACTGAGTAGGACTGCGCTCCCATGGGTCATGCGGGTTTGCAGGAGCCAACTGCTGCGATCCGGGTGCTCTACGGGCGACTGGTCTGATCCGACCCCGACCGCCCCATCCCGGCCTCCCTGGCCATGACGATGGCCTGGGCTCGGGTCCCGGCGTTCAACTTGGCGAATACGTTGGTGATGTGATTCCGCAACGTGTGTGGGCTGATGAAGAGCCTCTCGGCGATCTCTGCGTTGCCCAGCCCCTGTGAGATCAACTCCAGGACTTCCTGTTCGCGTGGGCTGAGACCACCCACGACGTCCCTACCGCCGAGAGGAGGACGGCCGGTCGGCGTGTCATCGATGAACGCTCTGACCTCCTCCACGAAGCGCGCCCATGCCGGCTCGCTCTCCACGAGGATGTGGTTTCGACTGTCGAGGGGTACAAACGTGCTGTCGGGGATCAGGCCCGCGAGACGGCGGCCCTCATCGAACGGAATCATTGCGTCATTGCGGGCATGCAGAATCAGCGTTGGAACTGGCACCCTTCTCGCCAGATCGGTCACATCGAGAGCGTAGAAGGCCTCCTCGAAAAGAACAGCATTGGCCGAAGACGTCGTTCTTCGTTGCAGCTCGTTGAGCGATCGTGTCTGCTCCGGGGTCGCGTCCGGCATGAACAGCGTGGTGAACACCTGTCGAAAGGCCGGATTGTCCTGGCCCCATCCCAGACGGATCAAGTCAAGCAACGTGACGGCTTCTTGGTGCTGTTCCGGGGTCGTGCTGCGACGAAGGCGACCAAGCGCATACGCTCCGTAGAGGACCAGACAGGTAACCCGCTCAGGATGCCGCACCGCGTACGCGATGGCAACGGCTCCCCCCTGAGAGATGCCGAGCAGCGGGAAGCGTTCGAGGCGCAGGCTGTCGACCACGGTTTCCAGATCGGCTACCCAGGCGTCGAGTGAGAAATCCTCGATGTCCCAGTCCGACAGCCCACAGCCGCGTTCGTCGTAGCGGATCAACCGATGATCTGAGGACAGTGCATCGAGCCAGTGCCGCCAGACTGGGCTATCCCAGTCGAACTCAAGATGGGTGAGGTAGTTCGCAGCCTTGACGATTGGCGGACCCTCCCCGCTCTCCGCCAACGCGATCCGAACACCGTCGGGTGCCTGGCAGAATCGGATCCTCTGTCTGGGCTTGCCCATGATCAATTATGCGGCGGCGCGCTTCGATGGGGGTGAGACTGCCCGGCAATGCTCACGACCATTCCAGAACTCTTGATTTCCGTTCCCGGCACGGCGCGGAAACGACCCGATGTAGTCATCGACCGTCGTGAACTTCTCCGCCATCGACCAGCCTCCGTTTCCAGTCCGAGAAACGTCCGCCGAGCTCCATCCGGCCCGCGACCCAATACTTAGTAGTTGCGCTAAGTAACCATTCCAGCAATACTTAGCTTCGTGGCTCAGTATTCTTCGACATTGGACGGACTCTTCGACGCATTGGCTGATCCGACCCGCAGGGCGGTGGTCCATCGCCTGGGCAGGGGGCCGGCGAGTGTCGGTGAGCTGGCGAGCGACTTCACCATGGCGCTGCCGTCGTTCCTTCGTCACATCCGTGCACTGGAGGGAACTGGGCTGATCAGCACTCGCAAGACGGGCCGAGTTCGCACGTGCACGCTCGAGCGCGAGCGTCTGGCGGTCCTCGATGGGTGGCTTGCCGAGCAGCGCGCGATCTGGGAGAGCCGGACTGATCGCCTCCAACAGCACCTCCGTCAGGGAAAGGACAATCAATGAACCCCGATCTTGATCTCGAGCTCAACCGAATCATCCGCGCACCGCGTGCCGCGTGCTGGCACGCGTGGACCGACCCCGACGAGCTGCGGCAGTGGTTCATCCCAGCACCCACGGTGTTGCGCGTGGATCGACTTGACGTTCGCCCCGGCGGTGGGCTCGTCACCTCACTCAGCGACGATGGCACCACTTTCGAACCGCACATGGACGCCGTCTTCCTCGTTGTAGAGGAGGGCGTTCGTCTTGTCTGGACGAACGCGATCGACAGCGAATGGCGCCCCCAGCAACCCCAACCGGTGCCGCTCACAGCGGAAATCCGCTTCCTCGAACACCCCGAGGGCACGGACTACCGCGTCCTCGTGCGGCACGGCCAACCGGAGGATCGAGAACGCCACGCCAAGCTGGGCTTCTTCGAGGGCTGGGGAACCGTCACCGACCAGCTCGCCGGGCACGTCGAACAACACACCTGACCGGCAACGACCGCTCGAGCCGGACAGAGCAGCGCTCGCTGATCGACTGACGTGCAATGAACGATCCTCGTGTGAGCGATCATTGCGGCTGGGACGGGAATGCTTACGCATGGCGGCCGTGCACGCGCACGGCGCATGCCATCGCCGTGGCCGTCGTCAGCCCGCGTGCTGCACGCTCCATCGCCCGGCACAGCCAACGGCGCACCCAGCGAGTACAGGCGTTCGAGGCTAGCCGAGCAGCGCTACGCCGAACCCGGCGACGACAGCCCGCAGTTCAGCGAGGTAGCGCTGCGCCTGTTCGGTGAGCGGAATCGCGGCGTGGCCGATCCAGCCGATCTCGATGCGTTCGTCAACGTCGAGTGGGATGGCGACGATCTCCGGGTCGAGGTCGTCGCTGATGATGCCCGTCGAGATCGTGTAGCCGTCGAGTCCGATCATGAGGTTGAAGATCGTAGCGCGGTCGGAGACCCGGATCTCTTGCTTGCTCGACAAGGTGGAGAGGATCTCCTCGGCGAAGTAGAACGAGTTGTTCGCCCCCTGGTCGAAGGTGAACCGCGGCAGGTCGGCGAGATCGGCGAGGGTGACGCGATCTCGAGAGGCGAGTGGGTTCTTCCGGGAGATGAAGATGTGCGGCTCGGCGAGGAAGAGCGGGTGGAACGCGAGCCCGGAGTCCCGGAGAAGTTTGTCGATGACGTTCCGGTTGAAGTCGTTCCGGTAGAGGATGCCGAGCTCGCTGCGAAGCGTCCGGACATCCTCGATGATGTCCCAGGTGCGAGTCTCCCGCAACGAGAACTCGTATTCGGCCGCCCCGCTGCCCTTCACCATTCGGACGAACGCATCGACTACGAACGAGTAGTGCTGTGCCGAAACCCCGAGCAGGCGTCGCGACGGCGGCCGACCTAGGTAGCGCTGCTCGAGAAGCGCTACCTGCTCGGTGACCTGCCTGGCATAGCCGAGGAACTCCGCACCGTCGGCGGTGAGCGTCACGCCGCGGGCCGAGCGGAGAAGGAGGGCGCGCCCCACCCGTGTCTCGAGGTCTTTCATCGCCGCGGACATGGTCGGCTGGGAGACATAGAGCAAGTCGGCTGCCGCGCTGATCGACCCCTCCGCCGCGACCTCGATGAAGTAGTGAAGCTGCTGCAGCGTAATAACTGCCTGATCCTCGAGCCATAGCTAAAGACTATAGGAAAACATAGCCAAGTCGAGTTTGCTGATGGCCGCAATATCCTGGACGATGGCTGTACCGTACTTCCGCAAGGCCGAGCCCGGCCGATCAGCCAACGGATTGGCCACTCATGGCGAACGAGTTCACGTTCAGCATCACGACCACCCGCTTCGATGAGGACTACTCGCCGTCGGACACTTCCCGGATCACCACGAATTTCGCCAATCTGGCCCGTGGCGAGCATCGCCAGCAGAACCTCCGCAACGCCCTGGCGATGATCGACCACCGATTCAACGACCTGGCGCACTGGGACAACCCGAACCGGGACCGCTTTACCGTCGAACTCGAGATCGTCTCCGTGGGGCTGCAGTTCGCCGCGGGAGGCGAGGATCAGGAATTCCCGCTGCTCGAGGTCCTCGACATCCAGATCGTCGACCGGCGGACCGAGGCACGTCACCACGGGATCGTGGGGAACAACTTCTCCTCCTACGTCCGCGATTTCGACTTCAGCGTGCTGCTGCCGGCGGCCACTGAGGCCGCCGGGAAGTTCACCGTGCCCGACGATTTCGGCAATCTGCACGGCAAGCTGTTCCAGCACTTCCTCGACTCTGCCGCATACCAGGAGCGATTCCCGACGTCGCCCGTGATCTGCATCAGCGTCTCGACGAGCAAGGAGTACCGTCGCACCGCGAACCACCACCCGATCCTCGGTGTCGAGTATCAGCAGGACGATTACTCCCTGACCGACGAGTACTTCGGGAAGATGGGGCTGCAGGTCCGATACTTCATGCCACCCGGCAGCGTCGCGCCGTTCGCCTTCTACTTCCGCGGCGATCTGCTCGGTGACTACACCAACCTGCAGCTCATCGGCACGATCAGCACCATGGAGACGTTTCAGAAGATCTATCGACCGGAGATCTACAACGCGAATTCGACCGCCGCGAGCATCTACCGACCGAGCCTGGAGCAGCAGGACTTCTCGCGGACCCAGATCGCCTACGACCGCGTCGAGCGCAATCAGCTTGCGGCGAAGCAGGGGAAGTACACGGAGGAGCACTTCGTGAAGCCGCACAGCGAAGTACTGGAGCGGTGGGCCGCCGACTACCCCGCTCTCGTCGGATGACTCGCGGACAATCGTCGATCATGCACACGCTGTTGCCCACCTCCATCGTCGGCAGCCTGCCGAAGCCGTCCTGGCTCGCCGAACCGGAAACCCTCTGGTCTCCGTGGAAGCTGGAGGGTGACGCGTTGGTCGAGGGCAAGCAGGACGCGCTGCGTGGCGCCGTCCAGGAGCAGCGCCAGCGCGGCATCGACATCATCAGCGACGGGGAGCAGACCCGCCAGCACTTCGTCACGACGTTCATCGAGCACCTCAGCGGCGTCGACTTCGAGCAGCGAGAGACGGTTCGAATCCGCGATCGGTATGACGCGAGTGTGCCGACCGTCGTCGGTGCCGTGAGCCGTGAGAAGCCCGTGTTCGTCGATGATGCGAAGTTCCTCCGCCAGCAGACCGACCAGCCGATCAAGTGGGCACTCCCCGGCCCGATGACGATGATCGACACGCTCTATGACCGCCACTACAAGAGCCGCGAGAAGCTGGCTTGGGAGTTCGCGACGATCCTCAATCAGGAAGCGAAAGAACTCGAGGCGGCGGGGATCGACATCATCCAGTTCGACGAGCCCGCATTCAACGTCTTCCACGATGAGGTGCAGGACTGGGGAGTGGCGACGCTGGAGAGGGCGGCAGAAGGACTGCGTGCCGAGACAGCCGTGCACATCTGCTACGGCTACGGGATCAAGGCGAACACCGACTGGAAGGCGACCCTCGGGCCGGAATGGCGGCAGTACGAGCAATCATTCCCGCTCCTGCAGCGGTCCACCATCGACATCGTCTCGCTGGAATGCCAGCACTCCCATGTCCCGATGGAGCTGATCGAGCTCATCCGCGGCAAGAAAGTCATGCTCGGGGCCATCGACGTGGCGACCGAGACGATCGAAACCCCGAACGACGTCGCCGACACCCTCCGGAACGCGCTCAAGTTCGTCGACGCGGACAAGCTCATCCCGAGCACAAACTGCGGCATGGCGCCGTTGACTCGAGAAGTTGCACTTGCGAAGCTCAGCGCGCTCAGTGCGGGGACGAAGATCATTCGCGAGGAGCTGGCCGTTGAGAAGCCCTGACCCGCATGCATCCCGCGCGGGCGGCCGGATCGAGACGCCGAAACACGGCTTCTCGTCCTCCCTCTCGCCCGATGAGTTCAAAGCCCTGTTCCGCGGGCACCCCGGGGGTGTCACCGTCATCACGGCGGATGCGGGCGACGGGCCCGTCGCGCTGACGGCGACGTCGGTCGCCTCGGTGAGCGCCGAGCCTCCGTTGCTGATCTTCTCGATCTCGGCGCTGTCGTCGGCATCCGACGTGCTTGCGCGCGCCGAGACCGTCGTCGTGCACTTTCTCGACGCGCACGACATCGAGGTGGCGAAGCTCGGTGCGACCAGCGGCATCGATCGCTTCGCGCAGACGCACCGCTGGTCGCGCCTGATCACCGGTGAGCCGGTATACCGCGATGTCCGCGCCTGGGTACGCTGCACTGTCATCGATCGCATGGATGCAGGGACCTCCACGGTCATCGCCGCTCACGCACTGCAGTCCCACATCGAGCGCGACGTCCACCCGGGTGGGCCCGGCGACGCGCTGATCTACCACAACCGAACGTGGCACCGTCTGGGCGAGCACTCCCGCATCGAGGGCTGACGGAAGCGGCGTCGCATATCCGCCAGCCGTGCCAGGCAAGTGTCAC
This sequence comes from uncultured Actinomycetota bacterium, assembly GCA_963713325.1. GTDB lineage: Bacteria > Actinomycetota > Actinomycetes > Actinomycetales > Microbacteriaceae > Microbacterium. Next base: position 22,109 of record CAVQLL010000009.1, on the reverse strand, counting down.
GGGAACACCGGCGTTCACGCGCCCGAGGGCGGCTCAGCATGTAACAATGATGCAATCTCACCCCGTTCCCGACATTTCTGGGTCGCCCTGACAGTGCGTCTCGGTTTGTCCTGCACGCTCAAGGATCATCAGTGCACGCCGCGTCGCTCGCCGTTAGGCACGCAACTGACCCGGTAGCGCCGATCACCGGTGCTTGGCACGATGAAGCGACACCCCACTGCTCAAGCGAGGAAATGAAATGCGCACTGTCATCGTGCCCGGACTCGGAGGCTCCGACGAGCATCACTGGCAGAGTCTGTGGGAACGCGAATCACCGGACATGCTGCGCATCGCTCCCGCTTCGTGGGACGAACCCACTCTCATCGACTGGTGGGATGCATTGGATCGTGTCGCCGGGGATGAACGAGTCGTCCTGGTTGCGCACAGCCTCGGCTGTCTCCTCGCCGTGCGTTGGACGGGCCAGAACCCGGGTCGTGTCGCCGGCCTGTTCCTCGTGGCGGCTCCTGACCCCACCGCACCAGCCTTTCCCTCACACCTAGCGTCCTTCGACGGTGACCTGAGTTCACCGCCCGGTGCCCCCGCGCTCCTCATCGCCAGCGAGGATGACCCGTACTGCACCCCGCAGCAGTCGGCCGCGTTCGCTCACGCTTGGAACGCAACGTTGATCATGGTCGGCCCCCGGGGCCATCTCAACTCGTCAAGCGGCCTCGGCTCATGGAACGAGGGAAGGAACCTGCTCACTACGTTCACGAACGAAACGAGCATGGAATAGCGGCCGCGTCGGTCCGCCGAGCGACCACTTCGTACGCCCGCGGGAATCATCGTTTGATCGCCCCTCAGCGAGACGATCGTCAACAATCGAAGCATCACGGCCCGGAAAGGGATCCTGTCCGCGCCGTAGAGGGGGTCTTCAGTCACGCCTCTTGCGCGGCTAGCTTCGCTAGCGCCGACGTAGTCCAGCGGTTGTGCGCGGCCGCCGCCTGCGAGGTGAGGTGCCACGCCCTGTGGCCCACGAAGCACGGATGGACGCCAACCTCACCCCGATCAGGGTGCGCCGCTTGCATCTTGCGTAGGGCGAGTGCTGCGGAGACGGCATTCGGATAAGAACGTTTGCTGCAGGCGGCCACGCCGCTCCCTTCATTCGAGGAAACGACGTGCTCCGGCATCATGCCGACCAACGTCCGAGCCCTGCAACTCTTAAAGTCCAGGCCCTGAGGGCTGCCAAGTATGGTCTTATCGCCAGGTTCAGAATGCCGCACAGTGACAGTCGACCGCAACGAGCCGCAGGTTACTCTGACGATCGCAACAGCTTCGTTCGCGTGCCCAGATGTGGCATCTCTCGATTACGGAAATCGATGCGCTCGAACTCGCTGGCTTTCCTGAGTCATTTCAAGTTGAAGGAACGATGGAGGATCTCGGCTACGATTCCGAACCCGAGTACATGAACGAATGAACCGCGCGCGCCTGTGTGCGCACATGCGGAGACCTGCAATAGCCCATGGCCGTGACAGGACTTGGCGTCCATGGTTCCGCTGCAACCAGTCGAGGAATAGCGCGGACAGCGAATGGTCCGTGACTCAATCAGTGGCGCTGCTCTTGCCGGAAACTCCGCGCGTCGTTGCACAACCCTTCAACCGCTGAGCGATCGCCATTCGACGTCCGCTCACTGAGACGAGTGTCAACGATCTCGTTGCGAGTGCCCGGCAAGGGATCCGCGAGCGAGCCATAGGGGAAGAGCGCTCAGCTTTATCGCCCGCACCCCTCAGCCGCCCTTGAGAGCGGCGGCCTCCTTCTTTACCTTCGCCACCCATCCAATGACGGAGACGACTCCGGTCCCTAGGGCCAGGCTGATTGCGACGAGTGGAGGCCAATTGGTCTCGAACCAATAGCCCGCGTTCTGAAAGACGGTGGCTTCCACATGGACGTGCGTTGTGAACCCAGCCTGATTCTTCGCAGCGTAGGCGAGATCGCCGGTCTCGGCATCCGAGACAATCGCTGGACGTAGTTCGAGGAGCAAGTCTTGATCCACGGGTTGGACGGCGGAAACGGTCCAAGACCACTCCAGCAAACCGGATGGGGTGAAATCCTGGAGCATCCAGCCTCCGACAGTTTCGTTGGCTTGCTCCCCTATCGCGAGGGCATCCCCAACCGCCGTCAGACGTGCGGCGACCGTGCACTTAACCGACACACCCTCCTGCGACGCGGAACCGCTGTCCGTGTCGATCACCTCTTCGGGCGGTAGCGCCTCCTCTCTTACATCGACCGCGGCGTTGTAGCTGATTGTCTCGTTCAAGTCCACTGCCAGTTCGACGGGGAAGTCGACCTGCCCTGCTCGCCACTCTTCGACCCCTTCCTCGCAGTTCCGCTGGAATTGTTCGAGCGAATTTGGTGGGTCGGCGGGGCCAGGCGACTGCGGTGCTTGTGGCGTCGGTGATGGTTGTGGCACCTGCTGTTCTGGCGCCGGCGGATCTGCCGCGACGGGCGGCTCTGGCGCAGAGTCTGGATTCTCGTCCACGGGATCGCCGTCTCCGTCAGGTGGGGCGGGATTCGCGGGAAGGGGCTCTTCTCCTTCGCCTCCGGTGTCATAGCTGGGCGCGGGATCGGCGGGGAAGGGATCGCTCCCAACGCGGCTCGGGCTGCAAGCAAGAAGAATGCCAACCAGGGCGAAACCGAAGAGGCCAACTCCTAGCCGTCTGAGTCCGCGCTTGGCACCTGTCGCGACCTCTCGGTCCCCATCGTCCATCAGCTACCTCGCTCACGGACTGAGAGTGCCAAAGTTCACTCCTGATACAACGCAACGGGAGGATTCCGTGGCCGGCTTCTATCCGCTGTGAATGGCCTCTCGCCTGCGCCGCGAAACGGCCGGGCACTCAGCAGCGTTGACGCAGCACGCTCGTTGCCTCAAGCTCTTCCTTCTGCAAGAGCACCGAGGCTTTGTCAGGCAGCATGGTGACAGATCCATGTCAGCCCATTACAGTGGCGCCACTCCGATCAAACCTGCGGACCCGGTCGACGCTCGCTCTCGCAACGCTGGTATTCGCGACCGCTCCTCTGAAGACTTGCGGTCAGGTAGGACGCCTCAGGAACCCGGTGGCGGCCCCGCTTACCGGACATTTGGTCGGACGCAACAGACATTCGGCCCGCTCAGGGATCGTCCGCGCACGATCGCTATCGAGCGGGCGAGCCATGTCGTGGTCGCTGTCGGCGCTGCCTCGGACCCGATCGCAGGAGGGTCGCTCAGCGAGACGATTGTCAATTATCCCGTGACCACTGTCCGCTGAGGGATCGCCACGCGAATGTCGACGGGAGAACTGGCTGGGGAGGCTTCAGCCGGCGCGCGATCGGATCTGATCCAGCACAGCCTCCGCCGCCCACGCGGCGGCGTCGGCGATGTCGCTGCGGCTCATCCCGAACTCCCTGCGGAACGTCACCCACGTGGCAGCCGAGTCGAGGTGGGCCAGGGCCGCGACGATCGCCCTGCGCTCGGCGTCTGCGAGCGCGGGGATCTCGGCATCGATCATCGCCTCGAGCATCTCCCGGCGCGGGCTTGGTGCGGCCCCGCTGATGCCCCGCATGGTCGTCTCAGCGACCACATGGGCAAGCTCCGGTCGTTGATCGTACGACTCCATCGCCGCCCGAATCGTGAGGGGCATGTCGAAGATGCTCGGGAGCGTCCTCCCGCGGAAAGATCTCGGTCTCGATCCAGGCCGCTGTCGCGAGCAGAAGATCGACTCGCGTCGGATAGTTGCGAAAGACGGTCCGCTCGCCGACGCCCGCACGTCGGGCGATCAGCCGGAACGACACATCATCCGTGCCGAGTTCCTCGATCAGCTCGGCGTAGGCGGCGAGGATTGCCCCTTGCGTGCGACTGACGTCGGCGCCCGCTCGTTCATCGGGTTCGGACGTCGCCGACATCGTCAGGCGGACGCCCGCGACGCGCCGTCCACCGCGGCCTTCTGGAGGACGAACAGATCTCTCAGGACCTGTGCGACCGTGCGATCGAAGACGTCCGCGATCGTCGGCGCGCTCATCTCGAAGCCTGTCCGCATGCGGGCCCAGAACTGCGCCGATGCGAAATAGCGCAGCGTGGCTGCGACCCGACGCTGATCCCGCTCGTTCACGGACGGGTGATCGGTGGCGAGCATCGCCACGAGCGCTCGGGTGAAGAAAGTGGGCTCCGGCTCGGTCGTTGGTGAGATGGATGCCGCGCGAGCGCACACGAAAGCAAAGGCCGGCGATGAATCGAAGGCCAGGAACCGGGCGCGCGCCGCTTCCTGGAACTGAGCGATCGTGACGAATGGAGGCAACGGGAACTCGGTCGACTCGATCCACCCCGCGACGCCCTCGAGCAGGTGAGATCTCGTCGGAAAGTGACGATAGACCGTCCTCTCCGACACGCCGACAGCGTCGCCGAGGGCTCGGTACGAGATGTCGTCGAACGGAGTCTCGCGCAGTACGGCGGCGGCGTTGGCGAGGATCGCGGTCGGAGTGTCCACTGCCTCCGCCATCATCCGCCTCTTCCCTTCGGCCGTCTGGCCTCTTCCGCCGTCCGTCCCGGCGAACTCCGCCGCCCGCCCGGTTCGGCAGGTAGCACGTAGCGATCAGAGTCATCGAGCGTCAACGCGAGGGAGGAGACATACAGCGTCTCCCCGGATGTCCCGCGTTCTGCCGATGCCAGCATATCCGGGCGCTCGAATGTGTAGCCGGTGACATGGCAGCGAAGTCGCTCACCGGACGGGTTGCCCTCGGCATCCAGGATCGACGAGGCGATGCCATCCGTCTGGCGACGCAGGTAATACCGCCCGCGCGTGACGAGCGCCATCAGCGGGGTCGCGATCACGGCGACGCTGATGGCGATCAGCACCGAGAACGGCCGCAGTCCTTCGCCGAACGCGCCTCCGAACGCCGCCAGCGACAGCAGCGACGCCAGGCTCACCGACACGAGGCCGACCGGGTTCCAGTCGTACAGCATCCCGCGGCGGAATTCCGGGTAGATCGGTGCGATGCGCAGGAGGTGCTTATTGAGCACAATGTCCGCTGCGATCGTGACGAGCCATGCCATCACGACGTTCGCGTAGAGGCTGAGGACGAAGCTGATGAGGCTGAAGACATCCATCCACATCAGTGCGAGGGCGATCGCGAGGTTGAAGAAGATGAAGATCGATCTGCCCGGGTAGGTCTTCGTGAGCCGGGTGTAGACGTTGGACCACGCCAGCGAGCCTGAGTAGGCGTTGGTGACGTTGATCTTGACCTGGGCGACGACGACGAGGACGAGCGCCAAGGCGATGGCCAGCCACTCCGGCATGATCGATTCGTAGAGACCAATGAATTGGCGGACTGGTTCGGCGGCCTGCTGGCCCAAGGTCGGGTCGACGCGGGTGATGAGGTAGACCGCGAGGAAGACGCCGACTACCTGCTTGATGCCGCTGAAGAGCACCCAGCCCGGTCCCGCGAACAGGAGCGACGCCCACCAGGAACGCCGATTCCGTCGCGTGCGTGGCGGCATGGCCCGTATCACGTCGATCTGCTCGGCCAGCTGCGGCGTCAGAGCAAAGCAGACGGCGGCACTCGCGATGATGGCTTGGAAGCTGACGGTGCCATCGGACTCGCCGGGGAATGCGACGAACGCGCTCACCGCCGCTGGGTCGGAGACGATCACCCAGAGCAGTGGCAGCAGCGCGAGCGCGAGCCACAGCGGGGTGGTCCAGAACTGCAGGCGCTCGAGCGCGCGCATCCCGTAGATCACGATCGGGATCACCACCACGGTGGAGATGAGATAGCCGATCGGGAGAGGGATCGCAAGCGCGACATGGAGCCCCTGCGCCATGATCGCCCCCTCGAGGGCGAAGAAGATGCATGTGAACACGGCGAAGATCACTGTCGTGATCGACGATCCGTAGTACCCGAACCCCGACCCTCGCGCTATCAGATCCAGGTCGAGGTTGTACCGGGCGGCGTAGAACGCGATGGGCAGGCCGACGATGAAGATCGTGATCGACGCGAACAGGATGCCGAGAACGGCGTTGTTCGTGCCGTGTTCGATTCCGATGCTCGCGCCGATCGAGAAGTCGGCGAGGAACGCGATCGAGCCGAGGGCGGTAACGCCGATCGAGCCGGCACTCCAGCGCCGGAACGTGCGCGGAACGTAGCGGAAGGCATAGTCCTCCAGGCTGTCCTCGGCTGCCGCCCGCGCGTTGTCCGCCCTGCTCACCGTGAACTGCACCCCACGTCGCACCCCCTGCGCCTCGCACGTGGGGCTCATTGTCGCCGTACCGTGTTTCAGACGCATTGCGCGCAGACAGCGTTCGCCATGTCGCTCAGATCGCCATCGCCACCCGCACGCCTTCGGCCGCGGACGCTCCGCCGTCCCCGGTGCTCGAGGCGAAGCCGCTCGCGAGCACGAGGTACTTGTCCGCCGCCTCGAGCGCGAAGCCGATGTGCTGCTCCACCAGCAGCACGGACAGGCCGTCGCTCGCCAGCTGCATCACCGTCTGCTCGATCTCGGCGACGATCGTCGGCTGAATGCCCTCGGTCGGCTCGTCGAGGATCAGCAGCTTCGGCTCGGTGATGAGTGCCCGGGCGATCGCGAGCTGCTGACGCTGGCCGCCCGAGAGCAGGCCGGCCTTGCGGGTGGCGAACTTCTCCAGCGCGGGGAAGCGCGAGAGCTGCTGCTCGATGAGCGCCTTGCCGCGCTTCCGGCCGTCGGCGACGAGCTGGAGGTTCTCCATCGTCGTCAGCTGCCCGAACGACTGCTGGCCCTGCGGCACGTATCCCATGCCGCGCGCGACGCGCTTGTTGGGTGGCAGCGACGTGACGTCCTCGCCGTCGAAGATCACCTGGCCGCTGCGCGGCTTGATGAGTCCGATCGCGACCCGCAGCAGCGTCGACTTGCCGGCGCCGTTGTGGCCGAGCACGGCGACCACCTTGTCCGAGGGCACCGTCACGCCGTGCAGCACGAGCGTGCGGCCGTACCCGGCCCGGATGTCGTTCATTTCGAGCATGTCAGGCTCCTTCCTGCATCGCGGCATCCGTCATCGGTCGTCACTTCGGCACGCGCATCGCGGCCGTGTCACGGCCCCGGCGGTGCCGAGGTAGACCTCCTGCACCTTGGGGTCGGCCTGCACCTGCGCCACAGCGCCCTCGCGAGAGCACCTTTCCCTGATGCAGCACCGTGACGCGCGACGCGTACCGGCGCATGAAGTCCATGTCGTGCTCGACGACGAGCACGATGCGGCGCTGGGCGATGCGTTGCAGCAGTTCGCCGGTGGCCGTGCGCTCGTCCTGGCTCATGCCGGCGACGGGTTCGTCGAGCAGCAGCGCGCGGGGCTCCTGCACGAGCATCATCCCGATCTCCAGCCACTGCTTCTGACCGTGGGACAGGATGCCCGCCGGCGTCTCGCGCTCGGCGCTGAGCCCGGTCTCCTCCAGCGCCACCTCGATCGCAGGATCGACGCCGCGCCGCGCCCGCAGCAGCGACAACGAGGAGCGATGGAGCCCGGCTGCGATGTCGAGGTTCTGCAGAACCGACAGCTGCTCGAACACGCTCGCCGTCTGGAAGGTGCGCCCGACTCCGAGCCGGACGATCTTCTGCGTGGAACGGCCGAGCAGCTCCTGGTCGCCGAGCTTCACCGATCCGGTGCCTTTCGACAGGCCGGTGATCGCGTCGATGCACGTCGTCTTTCCCGCGCCGTTCGGTCCGATGAGGAATCGGACCTCGCCAGGGTGGGCGTCGAAGGACACGCCGCCGACGGCGACGAATCCGTCGAATTCGACTTTGAGATCGGTGACGACGAGCGAACCCTCGGCGGCGGTCACTTCTTCACCTCTTCACCAACGGGTTCGAGCACGGGTGCCGGGTCGGCCAGCGAAGCGGGCGGTGTGTCGCGCGGGCGCCACACCAGACCCTTCGCCTTGCCGAACAGCGAGGACAGCCCCATGGGGAGGAAGAGGGTCACCAGAATGAAGACCAGACCCAGGATGTAGATCCACCCATCCGGCCAGCTGGAACCGAGACTCGACTGTCCCCAGCCGATCGCCATCGCGCCGAGGGCCGGACCGAAGAGCGAAGCGCGCCCGCCCAGCGCCACGCCGGCGATCATGAGGATCGAGGCAGAGGCGCCGATCTCGGCCGGCGTGATGATGCCGACGATGGGGACGAACATCGCGCCCGCGATGCTGGCCATCACGGCGGCGACCACGTAGGCGACCAGCTTGATGTTGGCGGGGTCGTAGCCGAGGAACCGCACGCGCTCTTCGGCATCCCGGGTGGCGATCAGCAGTTCGCCGAAGCGGCTGCGGTTGAGCTGCCACACCACCAGCAGGCACAGGATGAGCAGCGAGGCGGCGATCATGAAGACCATGACCTTGTTCGCGTCGTCGTTCAGGACGAACCCGAAGAAGTACTTGAAGTCACTGAGTCCGGTGTCGCCTCCGGTCTCGCGGATCGTCGAACTGATCAGGACGGCGAGTGCCACGGCGAGCGCCTGGGACAGGATCGCGAAGTACGCCCCCTTGATCCGGCGCTTGAACAGGGCGTAGCCGAGCACTCCCGCCACGATCACCGGGAGCAGCAGGATGGCCGCCAGCGTGAACAGCGTCGCTGCGGAACGGCTCCCAGAAGGCCGGAAGCGACGCCGACGGGTCGTACAGGATCATGAAGACGGGAAGGCTGCCGGGTGCCGTGCTCTCCAGCGTGAGGTGCATCGCCATGGCGTAGGCACCGAGCCCGAAGAAGACGCCCTGGCCCAGGACCAGCATTCCGCCGCGACCCCAGGCGAGGCCGATCCCGACCGCGGCGATCGCCCAGCAGCAGTACTTGCCGAGGTTGTTGATCCAGTGCATGGAGAGCACCGCGGGGGCGACGACCAGGAGCAGCACGGCGAACACCGCGATGCCGATCAGCGGAAGCCACGGTTTGAGTTTCGTCATGTCAACCCCCGGGTGCGGACCGTGAACAGGCCCTGTGGACGGAACTGCAGGAACACGACCAGGAGCACGAAGGCGAGCACTTGGGCCATGCTTCCGGTCGTCCAGTCGGCGAAGTAGGAAAGCGCGATGCCGAACGCCCACGCGGCGATGACGGTGCCCTTGATCTGGCCGACGCCACCGGCGACCACGACGAGGAACGCCGGGATGATGTACTGCGTGCCCATCTGCGAATTCGTGCCGCCGATCAGGGATGCCGCGACTCCGGCGACACCGGCCAGGCCCGAACCCGACGAAGAAGGTGATCCGGTCGATGTTGCGCGTGCGGATGCCGCTGGTCTCGGCGAGGTCTCGGTTCTGGACCGTCGCTCTGATGCGGCGTCCGAAGGATGAGTACTTCAGCCACGCGGCAAGGGCGGCCAGGCACACGGCGGCGAGCACGATCGTGAACACCTGGCGAAGCGGCCACGCATAGCCGAGGACGTCGATCTGCCCGTCGAGCCAGCCGGGAGCCTCCACGGGGACGCCCTGGGCGGGGAAGATCTGCAGTGCGATCTGCTGCAGGATCAGAGCCACCCCGACCGTGACCAGGAGCGTGTCCAGCGGCCGCCGGTACATCCACTGGATGATGCCGACTTCAAGCAGCAGGCCGAGCAGGCCCGCGCCGAGGAAGGCGAGTGGCAGCGCCAGCAGGATCGAGATGTTGCTGGAGGTGACGACCAGCTGGGTCATGTAGGCGATGAAGGCGCCCGCCATGATGAACTCGCCGTGCGCCATGTTGATCACCCCCATCTGGCCGAAGGTGAGGGTGAGCCCGAGCGCTGCGAGCAGCAGCAGCGCACCGAGCGCGGTGCCGTTCAACAGCGGCGGTAAGAGTGCATCCACGTGCTGTTCGCTCTCTGTGCGGTCGGGAGTTCTGGAGGCGGTTCTGTGCTGCGGGGTCCCGTGTCCGAGTGGGCACGGGACCCCGCAGCCAGTGGGCGATCAGCCCGCGGCGGCTACCAGAGCATCGCGGACGTCGGCCGGGAACCAGTCGTACCCCTCGAGGTACGGGTCAGGATCGATGAAGCCGTCGGACGACCAGACGATGTCGAACTGGTTGTCGGCGTTGATCCTGCCGATGTTGCCCGGCTTGGAGATGTGGTGGTTCTCGCCGTCAAGCGTGACGACACCCTCCGGCGCGTCGACGGTGATGCCGCCTTCCGCAGCGGCGGCGTTCACATCGTCGACCTCGAACGAACCGGCCGCCTCGACCAGGGCCTTGTAGAGATAGAGCGAGATGTACGCGGCCTCCATCGGGTCGGAGGTCACCCCGCTGCTGCCGGGGTAGGCCTTCCAGCGCTCGATGAAGGCCGGGTTGTTGGGGGTCTCGAGCGACTGGAAGTAGTTCCACGACGCGTAGTTGCCCGTGACCTCGTGACCCATGGCCGGCGCCTCCTCCTCGGCGATCGACACCGAGATGATCGGGGTCGTCTCCGGGGTGAGACCGGCGTCGTAGTAGGCCTTGATGAAGCCGACGTTCGACGAGCCGTTGATCGTGTTGAAGACGAAGTCCGGGTCCGCCGCGACGATCTTCGACACCTGCGTGGTCCAGTCGTCCTTGTCGAGGGGCACGTACTCCTCGCCGACGATCTCGATGCCGAGTTCGGCCGCGTAGAGCTTGATGATCGCGTTCGCGGTGCGCGGGAACACGTAGTCCGAGCCCGCCAGGAACAGCGTCTTCACACCCTGCGCGGCGAGGTAGTCCATCGCCGGGATGATCTGCTGGTTGGTCGTCGCGCCGGTGTAGTAGATGTTCGGCGACGACTCGAGGCCCTCGTACTGCACCGGGTAGAAGAACAGGCCGTTGTTCTCCTCGACGACCGGCTTGACGGCCTTGCGGGACGACGAGGTCCAGCCGCCGAAGATCGCGGCGACGCAGTCCTGGGTGAGCAGCTTCTCGGTCTTCTCCGCGAAGGTCGGCCAGTCGGTGGCGCCGTCTTCCTGGATGTACTCGATCTGCTTGCCGAGGATGCCGCCGTCGGCGTTGATCTCGTCCGCGGCCATGTGCAGGACGTTGGAGACGGTCTGCTCCGAGATCGCCATGCCGCCGGTGAGCGAGTTGAGGAAGCCGAGCTTGATCGTGTCGCCGGACGTGTCGATGCAGCTCTCGGATGCCGCGGCGCCGGATTCGGCCGCCGCCGGGGCGTCGCCGGCGCGGGAACCGCAGCCGGCGAGCACGAGGGCCGCGGTCGCCGCGAGGGCGGGAACGGCCAGCAGGCTGCGCGCCCGTCTCGTCCGTGTCGATTGTCATGTGGATCTCCGTTTCTGTGTGATGCAGGGTGATGCGTTCTCGGGTGGGTGGTGCGTCCTGCAGGCACGCCGAATGACGCCGTCGCGCCGGCACGATTCCGGGGCACGCCGAAAGAAGGGCGTGTCCGAGGGAGTGACGGAACGGGCTGATCGGTGAATCAGGGCGTGGTGCAGGGGTGGGCCGGTGGTGCGTGCGTCGATGCTGAATAGTGCTCGAGCCGTGTGGTGCCGGGCTTCGCGTGCCGGTTTGGATCGGCGAAGGTGCTCGCCGACTGCTGCGGTAGTTGCCAGCATGGGGCCGTGACATTGCTCTGACATTTCTCGATTGTTCCGATTCTGTTAACCGTGAGCCGGGCATCGCGGTCGGATGCCCGGTATTCCGGGCTTCCATGAACGGATGCGGCGATCGCGGCATACGAGCACCTCCGGCGAATGTGCGCAATATGGCACACTTCTGACATCACCCGCCGGAGGCCACGAATGCACTTCACTCCCGCCGAAACCGAGAAGCTCCTGCTGTCGGTCGCCGCGATGGTCGCGCGCGACCGTCTCGAGCGCGGCATCCTCCTCAACCACCCCGAAACCGTCGCCCTGCTGTCGTGCTGGGTCATCGAGCGGGCGAGGGAAGGGCGCGGCGTCGCCGAGCTGATGCAGGAGGGCCGCACGGTCCTCACACGGGATCAGGTGATGCCCGGCGTGCCCGAGATGCTCGCCGACGTGCAGGTCGAGGCGACGTTCCCCGACGGGCGCAAGCTCGTCACCGTCCACCACCCGATCGACTGAGGAGTCGCCGTGGAATCCGCTTCCTCCCAGGGCCCTGGCGCCTACCGCATCCGACCGGGACGCATCGAGCTCAATGCCGATCGGAGCGAGGCCGAGCGCATCCGGCTCGTGTTCGTGAACACAGGCGACCGGCCGATCCAGATCGGCTCCCACATCCACCTCCCCGACGTGAACAGCGCACTGGAGTTCGACCGAGCGCTCGCCCACGGCTTCCGCCTCGACATCGCCGTCCGGAACCTCCCAGCGATTCGAGCCGGGTGCATCGCGGGAGCTCGACGCCGTGGCGCTGCGCGGCGCGCGTCGGGTTCCCGGCATCCAGATCAAGGCCGACGGACAGGAGCTGCTCGATGGTCTGGCTTGACCGCTCGCGGTACGCCGCGATCTACGGCCCGACGGTGGGCGACGAGGTGCGCCTGGGCGACACCGACCTGTGGATCCAGATCGAGCGCGACCTCACCGTCGGGTGGCGAGGAGGCGGTCTTCGGCGGCGGCAAGTCGATCCGCGAGTCCATGGCGCAGGCCACGACGACGCGGGCCGAAGGCGCGCTCGACACCGTCATCACGAATGCGATCATCCTGGACTGGTGGGGCATCATCCGCGCCGATATCGGCATCCGAGACGGTCGCATCGTCGGCATCGGGCATGCGGGCAATCCCGACATCAGCGACGGCATCGACATGATCATCGGGCCGTCCACCGATGTCATCTCCGGCGAAGGGCGCATCGTCACCGCGGGCGCCATCGACTCGCACGTCCATCTGCTCTCGCCCTCGCAGATCCACGAGGCCCTCGCCACCGGGATCACGACGATCGTCGGCGGCGGCACCGGCCCCTCCGAGGGATCGAAGGCGACGACGGTCACGCCGGGGGCGTGGCACCTGCGCGCCATGCACCGGGCGCTCGATCCCCTGCCCGTCAACGTCCTGCTGCTCGGCAAGGGCAATACCGTCTCGATGGCCGCGCTGAAGGAGCAGGCGCTCGCGGGCGCCGCCGGCTACAAGGTGCACGAGGACTGGGGCTCCTCCCCCGCGGCGATCGATGCTTCCCTACGCGCGGCAGAGGAGTGGGGCCTGCAGGTCGCGCTGCACTCCGACTCGCTGAACGAGGCGGGCTTCGTCGAGTCGACGATCGCGGCGATGGGCGGCCGATCGATCCACGCGTTCCACGTCGAGGGCGCCGGCGGCGGTCATGCCCCCGACATCCTCTCGATCGCCGGGCTTCCCAACGTGATCCCCGGTTCGACGAACCCGACGCTCCCCCACACGGTCAACACCGTCGCCGAGCATCTCGACATGCTCATGGTCTGCCATCACCTCAACCCCGCGGTTCCCGAGGATCTCGCGTTCGCCGAGTCCCGCATCCGCGCGACCACGATCGCCGCGGAAGACATCCTGCACGACATCGGAGCGCTGTCGGTGACCTCGTCCGACGCGCAGGCGATGGGCCGGATCGGCGAAGTGGTCACGCGCACGTGGCAGGTCGCGCACGTCATGAAGCACCGCCGCGGCGCGCTGGGCGGTGGGATGCCGGCAGACAACGAGCGGGCGCAGCCGCTACGTCGCGAAGTACACGATCAACCCCGCGATCGCCCACGGCATCGCCTACGACGTCGGATCGATCGAGGTCGGCAAGCTCGCCGATCTGACGGTCTGGGACCCGAAGTTCTTCGGCGTCCGGCCCGCCGTCGTCGTCAAAGGCGGTGCGATCGCGTGGGCGGCGCTCGGCGACCCGAACGCGTCGATCCCGACGCCCCAGCCCGTGATGATGCGGCCGTCCTTCGGAGACACGATCGGGGCGGACCTGTCGGTGACCTACGTCTCGCCCGCCGCGCTCGAGGCCGGTCTCGCCGAGACGCTCGGCCTGCGCCGTCGACTCGCTGCGGTCGAGCCGACGCGCCACATCGGCAAGGCCGACATGAAGAACAACGACCTCCTGCCGTCGATCCGGATCCGTCCCGACACGTTCGAGATCGCGATCGACGGCGAAGACGTACAACCCGCACCCGCGGCATCCCTCCCCCTCGCCCAGCTGTACAACATGTTCTGAGACCGCCCATGGACTCCGCCGCGCACACCGTCACCATGCTGCTCGCCGACGCGCGCCTGCCTTCGGGCGGGCACGCGTTCTCGGCAGGAGTCGAGCCGGCCATCCAGGGCGGCCTCGCGCGACGTGACGTCGGGGCGTTCCTCCGGGCCCGAGCGCGGACGACGACGCTCGTGGATGCGGCGACGGCGGTCGTCGCACGACGGGCCGGCCTGATCGGCGCACCCTACGCACCGGTCGAACGGGCGTGGGCCGCGCGCACCCCGAGCCGCGCCGCCCGGACCGCATCGATCGACCTCGGCCGCGGGCTTCTGCGTCTCGCGCAGCGCCTCTGGCCGCAGTCACCTGCGATCGCCGCCCTTACCGACGACGGCGCGACGCCCCCGCGGCCGATCGTGCTCGGCGCGATCGCGGCCCACGCGGGGCTCGACGCCGAGACGCTCGTGCGTGTGGCCGTCTACGACGAGATGGCCGGTGGCGTCGCGGCTCTTCTCAAGCTCGAACCCGGCGACCCCGTCGACGGCGTGCGGCTCGTGATCGACGCGTGCGCTGCGGTCGATCCCCTCATCTCGCAGCTCGCTGCACTCGACTCGCCCGAGGCGATCCCTGCCGCGAGCGCCCCTCAAGCCGAAGCGTGGACCGAATCCCACGCCGTAACGAACAGGAGACTCTTCCGTGCCTGACACTCCACCTCGCCCCCCGCGCGCTCCGGCTCGGCGTCGCCGGCCCCGTCGGTACGGGAAAGTCGTCGCTCATCGCGACGGTCTGCCGCGCACTTGCGACCGAACTGCGCCTCGGCGTCATCACCAACGACATCTACACCGACGAGGATGCCCGCTTTCTGCGTTCCGCCGGCGTGCTCGACCCCGAGCGCATCCGCGCCGTCGAGACCGGCGCCTGCCCGCACACCGCGATCCGCGATGACATCACCACCAACCTGCTCGCCGCCGAGGATCTCGAGCGGGACTTCGCGCCTCTCGACGTCGTGCTGATCGAGTCCGGCGGCGACAACCTGACAGCGACGTTCTCGCCGGCTCTGGTCGACGCGCAGATCTTCGTCCTGGATGTCGCGGGCGGCGGCGATGTCGCTCGCAAGGGCGGTCCGGGTATCGGGCGTGCCGACCTCCTCGTCGTCAACAAGACCGACCTCGCGCCCTACGTGGGCGTCGACGTGGCGCAGATGGTGACGGATGCCGAGGCGGCGCGAGACGGTCGTGCGGTGCTCGCACTGTCGCGGCACGACGCCGTCTCGGTCGCGGCGCTGCGCGCGTGGGTGCTCACGATCCTCGCCAGCCACCGGGCGGGCACCCACATCGCGCAGGACCCCGGCCCCATGGCCCCGCACTTCCACGCCGATGACGAGCACCCCGAGGGCGGATTCATCCACTCCCACGCCGACGAATGGGCCGCACGCGTCGGACGTCGACCACGCTCACTCCCACGCGCACGCCGGCGTGGGCAGGAACGCGAACGAGTGACCTCCACCCGCATCGCCGTCACGGCGGGCGAGCCGCGCGCGCGTGTGGAGCTGGCGGTCGGCGCACTGGCCCCTCGGCTCATCTCCCGCGACAGTACGCGTGCGCACGTGGCCGTCGCCGCAGCCGGAATGGTGCTGCTCGGCGGCGACCACGTGCACATCGAGATCGACGTCGGCCCGGGGTGCACTCTCGAGATCGAAGATGTGGGTGGAACGGTCGCGTACCCCGGCGCCCGCTCGTCTTGGACTCTGGACGTCCGCATCGGCGACGGTGGGACACTGCCGTGGAACGCCCTGCCGTTCGTCGTCACCGAGGGGGCGGACGTCGAGCGCCGCAGCTCCCTCGCCCTGCAACCCGCGCGCGAGCGGTCATCCGCGAGACGCTCGTGCTCGGCCGGCACGGCGAGCAGGGCGGACGTTTGGTCTCGGCGCTCTCGGTCGTCGACGACGACGGGCCGATCCTGATCGAACGTCTAGAGGCGGACGGCAGCGCACCTGAGCCGGGCGTGCTCGGCGCCAATCGGGTGCTCGATGCCGTGATCGCGGTGGGGTTCCGCCCGCCCACCGCCCGGCGCGACCTCGAGTTCGAGGGGGCCGGAGCGATAGCGCGCCACCTGTCCGACCACACGCACGGGTCGCCGCTCGATCCGGTGTGGGACACCTGGGTTGCGCACGCGGGGAGGTCTCGCGTTGGCGTCACCGTCTGACGAACGCGCCCGAACGCGCGTGATCCGGCCGAGCACGATTGGTGTCATCGCGTTCATCGCGCTCCTGCACGTGCTCGGCTGGGGCGTCCTGGTCCTGCTCGTGATCCCGGCGGGCATTCCCCTCGGCGGAGATGGCGGCAGTGCGCTCGTGACGCTCGGCGTCGGTATCACCGCCTACGCCCTGGGAGTGCGCCACGCCTTCGACGCCGACCACATCGCGGCGATCGACAACACCACCCGCCGCCTCGTCGAACGTGGCAGGCCCGCCACGACGGTCGGGTTCTGGTTCTCCCTCGGCCATTCGACGATCGTCGTGGTCCTCTGCGTCGCACTGACCCTCGGGATCACGGCGATCGGCACGTCGCTGGCCGATGACTCCTCCGCGCTTCGCACCTGGACCGGGATCATCGGCCCAGCCGTCTCCGGAGTCTTCCTGCTCGTCATCGCCGCCATCAACATCGCGTCGCTTCGCCGCCACCACGGGCACGCGAGCGGACCGGTGCTCCGCTTGCTGGGGCCGCTTGAGAAGACGGTGGATCGCCCGTCGCGGATGTACGTGGTCGGGCTGCTGTTCGGTCTCGGCTTCGACACCGCGACCGAGATCGGGCTCCTCACCCTTGCCGGTGCCGCGAGTCTCGTGGCCGTGCCCTGGTGGGCGGCACTCACCCTGCCGATTCTGTTCGCCGCCGGAATGAGCGCCTGCGACACCACCCAGGGCGCCGTGATGCGCCGGGCTTACGGCTGGCAGCCCGGGCATCAACGCTTCGGTGAGGTGTATGCGATCGCGATGACGGGGATATCGGTGGCCGCCGCCGTGCTGATCGCAATCGTCCAGTTCTCGGACGTCCTCGTTGCGAACCTCGGCCTCGGGGAACCGCTCCCCTGGCTGGCATCCGTGGGGATCGATGAGCTGGGGTTCGTACTGACCGGCGTACTCCTCTTCATCTGGGCAGCCGTGCTGGTGACCACGCGACGGACTCGCACGCGGCCGAACTGACAAACTCGGCCAGTCGGGCCAAATGGAACTTCGACTCAAGGACGAGCGGCCTGGCGCATCAATCGATGAGCGGGCCCTCTGCGAGACGATCGTCAACAATCGGGCAACCGGTGCCCGCTCAGGGACCGGCTTCCGGTCGGCTCTATGCAGTGCCATGGTGGCCGCATGGAGACAATCGGTGGTGGCCGAAGCTGGACTCCAAGGCGCAGGCGTGGCTCATTGCCCACAACGGCGAAGCGGTCTCACCGGAGGTGCTGAGCAAGATTCACTACGACTACCTGTGCATGAGCTCGACTTGCACGGGTCACAAGCCTCGGATCCTGGACATGGAACTGAGCGCGCTCCAACATCGAAACCGGTTCAAGACAGACGCCGAGCTGAAAGCCATCATCACTCTGAAGTTCCATACAGAGATGTGGAACGAGAGAGTTCGCACCTACTTCTTCGTTGGAAACTTTGGGGACATCATCAAGCGGAAGAACTTTTCGGTGCTGGGCATCTACCGTCCGCCTCGCGCTGCCAGCTACGCCGCGTCCCTCTTTTAGAGGTTGGCTATGCAGTTATAAGCCGCGCTCGCAGCGCCGACAGCACGAGCTCACGGTGGCAGCGGGTCTCGTCATGCTCGAAGCAGAGAAGCGCGACCGTACCCGACTCCGAGAGCTCTACGACCTATCCAAGGCCTCGCACGCGGCATCGGACTCCAACATCTCGCAGAACTTCTCGCGAGCCTCGCGCGCTGCCGGGCCGCTCAGCTCGGCAAACCCCTCCCGATTGTCGCGTGGGTTTCCGAGCGACGGAAGGTGCTCATACGCGATCTCCTCCTCGGCGAGGCGCCCTTTGAGTGCCGTCTTTGAAAGGCCGCGCTTGCGAGAGATCGGGTTAAGGCGGACATCGACCACCGTCCTCACTCCTCGGAGGCGCAGCTTCGACATGAGTCCGTCCGAGTCGAGTCCCTCATAGCCGACACCGATGACGTTAGATCCCATGATGGTCAAGTCTCCCACCCTCAAGGCGTTCTCGAACCGACGACGCGTGCGCTGATCGACCGGCTTAAGGGCGCTGAATGTGCTCGCCTCCACGCAGCCAGGCGGCCGACAGCGCGCTCACCATCGACGCGAGCGCCCGACACCAGTAACTACGACGCCCGCTGACCCCCGCGCCGCGCGGCGACGTACTCCTCCGGCATCCCCGGTCCGATGCGCACCTTCGTCTCGCCCGCGTCGATCACGCCGCATTCGTCGCACACGACCCGCGCATTGACGCGCTGACCGCACGACGCATGCTGATAGAGGATCGGCGGTGGCCCGGGCGCTGCCCACTCGTCTCCCCACTCGGTCAAGGCGATCAGCGCGGTTGCCAGCGCGTCCCCTTCGCAGTGAGCACATAGTCCGCCGAACCGTCGCGGCGCATGACGCCGCTGTCGAGGAAGGCATCCAGGCGTGCGGCCAGCACGTTCGTGGCGATGCCGAGGTTGTGCTGGAAGTCGCCGAACCGTGTGACCCGAGCGAAGAGGGCGTCCCGGATGATCAGCAGGCTCCACCGCTCGCCGACGAGTTCGAGCGAGCGCGCGATCGAGCACACCTGCGTGTCGTACATCTTCCCCAACATGGATCCGACACTAGCACTTGCGTGATGCAAGCAGCTGGACTAGCGTCTCACAAGAACAAGGGAGTCACACGATGAGCGCCGACTACACCGCCACCATCACGGTCAACAGAACGCCCGGCGAGGTCTACGACGCGATCAATGACGTCGCTGGCTGGTGGGGCCGCATTACCGGCACCACAATCGCCGAGGGCGACGAGTTCGTCTATGTCGTCCCCGGCCTGCACTACAGCGGGTTCCGGGTCACCGAGCTCGAACCCGGTCGCCGCATCGCGTGGATCGTGACGGGCAGCTACCTCAGCTTCGTCGATGACAAGCAGGAATGGAACGGCACGACCGTCCGGTTCGACATCACCCCCACCGAAGCCCGCACGCAGGTCACCTTCACCCACGAAGGGCTCAAGCCCGAGGTCGAATGCTACGGCGCGTGCTCGAACGCGTGGGCGACATACATCCGCGGCAGCCTGGCCGCGTTCCTCGAGACGGGAGTGGGGCAGCCGAACTTCTTCGAGGGCGACGAAGCAATCGAAGCTGCCGAGCACGCGACCCTCCGCCACCGCATCGAGGGCGCCGGAGCCGTTCTCAACGCCAGCTGACCAACCAGAGGAGCACACCATGGGACGAGTGATCGTCGTCCAGTACATCACGCTCGACGGCGTAGTCGAAGACCCTGACGGCAGCGATGGCACACCGGCCGGCGGGTGGGCGATGCGGTACGGACCCGAGGGCATCGCGGGCGACAAGTTCCGCCTCAGCAGCATCATGCAGACCGGCGTGCTGCTGTTCGGCCGGCGAACGTGGGAACACTTCAGCGAACTCTGGCCGCCACGTGACTCAGAGTTCGCGCTGCAGATGAATGCTGCGCAGAAGGCCGTCGCAACCCGCCGCGAGCTGCCCGACGACGTGTGGTCGAATTCGCGGCCGATCTCGGAAGCCCTCGAAGAGTGGGTCGGCAAGACCACGCAAGAGCAGGACGTCGTTGTGATCGGCAGCGAGTCGATCATCGCGCAGCTGCGCGACGCGGACCTCATCGACGAATACCGGCTCATCACCTTCCCCGTCGTCCTCGGCGAAGGCAAAACGCTGTTTCCGGATGCCGCGCACCTCGAACTCGTGTCGTCCGAAGTCGTCGGGCCAGGCAGCCTGTCCACCTACCGCGCCAAGTAGCACCCCGGTCAAAAGGCTGCCCTCAGCGGACACTCCGCGCCACGCGATTCAGAATCTGTCTGCTGCGGGACCCGTGAGCGAGACACCTATGCCGGGCGCGCAGGCGACTCGACCGCCAAGGGTTCGCGGGCTACTCGACCTGGGGAACTCAGGCTCTGACGAGTCGCTCTCGGATGGCCATTGCAGCGGCGGCGGTGCGCGAGCGAACCCCAAGCTTGTCGAAGATGTTGCTCACATGGCGGTGGACGGTGCGGTCGCTGAGGAAGAGCCGGGAAGCGATCTCATGGTTGGTTTCCCCTGCCGCGACCAGGGCGAGCACCTCGAGCTCCCGATTGGTCAGCGCGTGCGGTGGCGTCCGGTGCACTGCGACAGCCTGTCGGTGCGCGCCCTGGAGAGCCTCGACCCGGCGCGCGTCGGGCGTGCTCCGAGACGTTCGAACGTCTCGTGCGCGAACGCGAGTTCGGCATCTGCGGCGTCTTCGTCGTGGAGCGCCGCGTAGACCTGCGCGATGAGCACGCCGACGGATGCGACCGCATACGGCGCCTCCAGTTCACGCCAGATTCGGGCGGCATCACGCAACTGCGCGAGGGCCGTTTCGAGGTTTCCCTCCGCCAGCGCGACCGCGCCGCGAGCCTGGGACAGCTCGGCTCGGACCGCCGGTGTGTCGTAGGTCGTCGCGATCGAGGCGATTTCCTCGGCTCCGGCCCGTGCCGACTCGAGATCGCCGGCCGCCAGCATGATCTTTGTGCAGGCCGGCAGCAGGCTGAGGCGTCCCAGGAGGTCTCTCGATTCGACAAGCGACCGCGGATGCCGGCCACGGCCGATTCGGTGTCGCC
This sequence comes from uncultured Actinomycetota bacterium, assembly GCA_963713325.1. Taxonomy (GTDB): domain Bacteria; phylum Actinomycetota; class Actinomycetes; order Actinomycetales; family Microbacteriaceae; genus Microbacterium. The sequence goes on along the minus strand of CAVQLL010000009.1, from coordinate 1,276 downwards.
TTGCGACAGCCGCAGCAGGGCGAGACCGGGCTGGTCTTCGGTGCCGCGTTCCCGAGCTCGCCGGTAATCGCGCTCGGCGTCGGGATCGCCGAGCAGCCGGTGCAGTTCGCCAAGCTGGTAGAAGGCGTATCCCGCGATCCGCTGACCGAAGCCCTCGAGCAGCTCGCTGCAGACATCGTTCAGTTCGTGGAGGGCCTGCGGCCAGTCACCCAGGTGACACCAGAGTTGAGATCGATGGATTCGGCAGTTGCCGAGATACACGCCACTCTCGTGCGGGAGTTGGTCGAGCCAGTCACCGAGCGCGCGGGTCCACTCTCGGGCCCGGCTCCACTCGTGGGCCTCGAGGCAGGTGTCTGATGGCGCTGCAGTAGAGCATGCTCGTTGCCCGCGGCGTCGTGTCGCGGTCGATGATGGCGAGCATCGCCTCATCGAGGTGCGTGAGCCCTTCGTCGAGGTGTCCCGCCTTGATGAGGGCTGCTCTACATCGTCGTTGCAAACGCCGTGAGGTCTGTTTCGGCATGATCCGCGCCCAGGCGAGCCGCGATCTCCAGTACGCCACCCGCCTCTTCGTAGCGGGTGGAGCGGATCAATCCGTAGGCGTCCGTGACGAGCAGCCAGCCGGAGGCCTCGCGCGGTGCGGGGACATCCGTCGGCCCAACGCCGCTCTGCTCAGGCACCCGCTCGAAACCGGCCGCGCATGAGCGCCGCCGAGCCGCTCGCGCGCGCGAACTCCCCGTTGATGACGAGCGCCTGCCACAGCCAGAAGCCGACGGCGAGCGCGCGGTCGATGTCGCCAGACTCGAAGGCGGGCTTCGTAGGCGCGACGCAGGATGGCGATGGCGAACTCTCCACGTCCCATGATCTGCGCGCACTCGGCGAGCAGTTCGAGGTCGTCGGCGCGCAGCGGCTCGACCTCGTCGATGGCCGCGAACACGTCGCACGCCTCGTCCCACCGCTCTGCGCCGCGCAGTCGGCGGGCGTGTTCGAGTCGATGCTTCACGTCGGACATCAGGTGCTCCCCGACGCCCATCATCCTCCCGATCCTCGCCCGTCCGGGGACTGGATCGGGTGTACTGCCGACGTGCGGCGGCTTGATCTGGCCCGGCCTGCCGACGCGAAGGTCACCCGAGCGAGGCAAGCATGAGTGCATCCACACTTCGAGAGTCGGAGTGCGAGAACGAAGGAGCAGATCATGTCCGCACCATTCATCTTCATCGGCACCTATACGGTGAAGCCGGGGCAGTTCGAGGCGTACAAGGAGTACTTCGTCGACGTC